>NZ_JBWKKZ010000010.1:0-358683 GCF_056430705.1 Streptomyces sp. NPDC045956
TCACCGACAACCAGTGGGCGGTCTAGGAGCCACTGCTACCGAAGAACAACAACCGACGCAACAGGTCACGCAACCATCACCAAGTCATCAACGGGATCATCTACCGGGTTGGTACCGGCTGCCAGTGCCGCGAGTTGCCTCCACGCTTCAGTCCCTGGCAGACCATCCACAAACGGCACATGCTCTGGTCGATCGATGGCAGACGCTGCTACGACACGTCCAAACCATTGCCGACTCCGAGGGTGACATCGACCGGGACAACCCCATCGACTCCACCTCGATCCGCACTCACCTGCACGCCGCCGGAGCGCCAAAGGCACCGCCGCCACCCTGTCGACCACATCAAAGGGGGCAGCGCAAAGATCAGCTCACATACGCGCACTTGTATCTGCGGCCATTCCTGGAGAAGGCGGTGCGGCAGGCGAGACTCCCGGTCGCTCGCGCGGCGGCCTGACGACGAAGCTGCACCTGAGCGCGGACGGCAAGTGCCGCCCGCTGTCGCTGGTCGTGACACCAGGGCAGCGGGCCGACTGTACGCAGTTCGAAGCGGTCACGGACAAGATTCGCGTCCCTCGGCTGGGCCCGGGCCGGCCTCGCCGAAGGCCCGACAGTGCGGGGGCCGACAAGGCATACAGCAACCGCAGAACCCGCACCCATCTGCGCGAGCGCGTTATCCGACACGTGATCCCGGAGAAACGAAACCAGGCAGCCGGCCGCCTGCGCAGCGGATCCCGCGGCGGACGGCCTCCCGGGCTCGACAAGGACCGCTACAAGAAGCGCTACACCGTCGAGCGCGCGAGCAAGCTGAAGCAGTTCAGAGCTGCTGCAACCCGCCACGACGAGCGGGGATACATCTTCCTCGGCACCGTCACCGCCGCAGCACTCCCGATCTGGCTACGCCCGTGACCGGAGGCATGTCCGACTGCCCCCGCCCCGTCCCCTGTGGACCAGGAGTCGACGCAGTAGAGCCAAAACAGGTTGCGACCGGGCACATGATCGGTTTGGGTGCGAACTCGTGACTGCACTGAACGATCTCGTACGTCCGGACCGCTATCCACGCTCCTCTCAGGATGACCCCGCCTGGTTGCTCGATCTCGACATGGGGCCGAACCCGCTGTGGCTGCTGGAAGACCTCGCCCACGATCTCGACCTGCGCGCGGGCATGCGGGTTCTCGACCTCGGCTCCGGCAAGGGCGCCACGTCGGTGTTCCTGGCCCGCGAGTATGGAGTCAAGGTCGTCGCGGCCGACCTATGGATCGCCCCCGAACAGGCGGCAGCGGTCTTCGCCGAGGCGGGTGTCGCTGACCAGGCAGAGGCCGTACGAGCGGAGGCGCACGCCCTGCCGTTCGAGGAGCAGAGCTTCGACGCGATCGTCAGCGTGGACGCCTTCGAGTACTTCGGTACGGCGGACAACTTCCTGCCCTACCTGCTGCGCTTCCTCCGGCCCCAAGGACAGCTAGGCATGGCGACCCCCGCCATGACACAGGAGATCCGTGAACTTGGGGTGATCCCGCCCCACATCAAGAAAGTGGTCGGCTGGGAAGCGATCGCCTGGCACACCGCACAGTGGTGGCGCTTCCAGTGGGACATCACCGAGCTGGTCAAGGTCACATCCGCGCGGCTGCAGCCCAACGCCTGGCAGGACTGGCTGCTGTGGGCCCGGGCCGGCGCTGAACATCATCCCGACGGCCAGAACGCGAACCAGCCCATTATCGACACGCTCACCGCAGACCGCGGAGAATTCCTCTCCTTCGCCCTGGTGACCGCACATAAGAACTGACCAGACGCCACGTCGACGCTCCCTCTCCGGCCGTGACCGGAAAGACAGAACCCAACACCCACCATCCCCCACCAACACCCCTGGAGCCTGTCTGACAATTCCCGTCCAATCAGCAAGGTTCGGCCGAGTTCGCAATGGGAGGCGCGCCGCCCGTCCGGCGGGGATTACCGGGCAGGGCCTACGAACGGCGGGCCAGCAGATGGGCGTCGAGGAAGCCACTTTCGGAGGCTGGATCGTGGAGCAACCGGGCGAAGGCAACGAGCCCGGCATCGGCCAGCAGTTCGGCGAGGCGATCCGCCGGCCAGCTGTAGGCAGGCGCCACCTTGTGGTCGAAGCGGACCGGTTCTTGTTCGTCGGTCCCGAAGAAGGAGACCAGGAGCAGGCCATCCGGCGCCAGGACGCGTGCTTGCTCGGCGAGCAGCTCCGGTAGTTCTCCCGGAGGGGTGTGGATCATTGAGTAGTGGGCCAGTACGCCGCCGAGGGCGGCGTCCTCGATCGGCAGGGATTCCATCCGCGCCTCCTGGAAGCGCAGCGCCGGATGGGCCTGCCGGGCGTGGTCGATCATGCCGGGGGCGAGGTCGAGTCCGAAGGCGTCCAGGCCCAGTTCGTGCAGCATGGCTGTCAGGTGTCCAGGCCCGCACCCGACGTCCGCTGCCCGCGGGTTGCCTGTCGCGCGCACCAGTTCGGCGAAGGTGCCGATCATGGTCCGGGAGAAAGGCTGTGTCTCCAGCCGGTTTGCGAACAGCGATGCGTACAGCTCGACGACTCCGTCGTAGGCCGTCCTGGTCTCGTCCTGATGATTCACCACGGGCAGGACTCTATAGCCGGTCTGATAATTGATCTTGTGTCAGGTCGAGGTGAGTTGACGGATGCGGCATGGGGACGGATAGAGCCCCTTTTCCCCAGGTGGACGGACGGGGCCGTCCGTGGCGTGATCACCGCCAAGTGGTCAACGGAGTGCTGTGGCGGCTACGGACCGGGGCCCCTTGGCGCGACCTGCCCGAGCGGTATGGGCCGTGGCAGACCGTCTACGAGCGGTTCGCCCGCTGGGAAGTCGATGGCACGTGGGCGAAGCTGCTGGAGCATGTCCAGGTCCATGATGACGCGGGGGGCCGGGTGGAGTGGATCGTCGCCGTTGACTCCACGATCAACCGGGCCCATCAGCACGCCGCGGGCGCCCGTAAAAGGGGGACGCAGACAGGGACGAACCGGAAGATCCGGGCCGCTCGCAGGCGCATCAGGTACTCGGTCGATCCCGGGGCGGGCTGACCACCAAGGTCCATCTTGCCGTCGACGGCCGGGGACTGCCGCTGTCGATCGTGCTCACACCCGGAAACGTCAACGACGCCACCGCGTTCGCCGACGTCCTCGACGGGGTCCGCACCCCGCGCGTCGGCACGGGTCGCCCGCGCACGACACCGGACCGTGTGCTGGGTGACAAGGCATACTCCAGGAGGGCCATCCGTCATCTGCTGAGGCGTCGGGGCATCGCCGCCACGATCCCCGAGCGCCGCGACCAGGTGGCCAACCGCCGACGCAGATGGGCGCTTCGGTGGCCGGCCACCCGCCTTTGACAGGTCCGGGCCGACCGCGCACCAAGCCGGACAGGGTCCGTGCGGATAAGGCGTACGGCTCCCGCGCTAACCGGGCCTACCTGCGTAGACGCGGAATCGGTTGCCCGATCCCGGAGAAGGCGGACCAGGTCCGCAACCGCAAGAAGCTCGGCTCCCGTGGCGGACGCCCGCCCAAGTTCGACAAGGACGACTACAAGGAGCGCCACGCGGTGGAGTGCGGGATCAATCGCCTCAAACGCCACCGTGCCGTGGCAACGAGGTACGACAAACTCGCCGTCCGCTATGAGGCGACGGTACTGGTCGCGGCCGTCAACGAGTGGCTGTGACCAGCACGGTCGTAACATTCCCCGTGATCAAAAGCTCAGAAAGCAGTTCGTATGTCCGTTAACTCCGGGTGCTTAACCGGTCGATCTCGGCGAGCACCTGGTCCACATGGGGACGTACCTGGGCCCGCAACGTCTCGCTCCAGCCTTCTTCGGAGTAGTGGCAGTTGAGATAGAGCTGCCTGGCGTGCTCCAGGACGGGGCGATGTTCCGGCGGGAGCTGGGCGAGGGCCCAGTCGGCGGCAGCGTTCTTCGACCTGATCTGACCGGTGGCGAGCGTGGTCCAGATGCGTGCGAAGGTCAGCAGGACGTTGCGGGTGTCGCGGTCCAGGTTGTCGAGCAGGTCGGGGATGCCCGCCACGCTCGCCCGGACCAGGTCTGAGTGCGGGACGGGGCCGAGGACCTGTGCCGGCCGCGGGCCGGTGAGGGAGTGGTCGCCGGTCAGCACCATGGTGATCAGCAGGGCCAGATCGGGCATCGGCTCCGGCCGGGGGGCCTCCCCTGCTTCGTACTCGGCGCGCAGCCACTCGCCGTACAGGAAGTCACAGGTCGGCGGGTATCGCCATGGCTGGACCTCGGACTGGACGACCACGATGAGCTCGACCGGGCGGACCTTGTTCCGGGAGCCGGAGATCTCGAGCAGTCCACCGAGGAGCGCCCGTCGCTCCCGCTCGTCCATCGACCGCCGGGAGACGACGAGCACGTCCACGTCGCTGGCCGGCCTGAGGTCACCGAGCACGGCAGACCCGTGAAGGTAGGCGCCGATGACATCCCCGCCCAGCACACCGCTGGCCAATGCCACGATCTCCTGAAGCTGGTTCACCGCGCCAGTGTCTCCCGTTGTCGGGTCCGACGGCACGGCATTATGGCTCGGCTCGCGGTCCGCCGTCACGCGACTGTGCTGGTCGCAGTCGTCAACGAGTGGCTGTGACCAGCACTTTTCGCAACAGGCCCAAGTCAACAGCGACGCAAGCGCTGCAGTCACTGATTGCACACGGCCGAAGGTGCGGCGATACGCAGTCCTCTCCCCCGCCCCCAACTCCCGTTGGGCGAGGAAAGCTGACCATGGCTTCTCCCGCCCGTACCCGGGTGCTGGCGAGGCGGTAGGAGTCGGTGCCGGTATCAATGATGGTGCCGTTGAAGGTCAAGCGGGCCGACGACGGCCACGCAGAGCCGAAGGCCGGTGAAATTCCTGGCCCAGCCACCCCGCCCACGGATGCACACACCCGGCTGGATTCAGGAACCCATCGACGGCGCAGCCGACACCCTACGCCAAGGTGATCGAGCGGCCGGGTGAAGCACGGCCGACCGCCAGCGTCATCGCAGCCCAGGAGCAGGGCCCGGGGCGCGGGGCGCGGCGGCCGGGCCGGCGAACCCGCTCATGACCGCACCCCCCGGCGGCACGGACTTACTGGGAACATGCAGCGTTCTGCTGCTGCACCATTCGTGCGGCACGCACACTGAGGTCGGCACACAGAGAGGCAATGGTGAAGGGTACAGACATGTCGCACGGCGCGCGCCTGACCGCCCACCGAACGGTTTCTTCGTCCCTGGCCTCCTACAGTGACCAGGCACTGCTGGACATCCTCAACACGGCACCGCCGGTCCGATCTGGCATCGGCGGCAAGTCGGCCCTGTTGGAAGTCGCCGGCACTCCGGTCTTCGTGAAGCGCGTGCCCCTCACGGACGTGGAGAGACAGCCCGATCACGTCGGCTCCACGGAGAACCTGTTCGATCTGCCGGTTTTCTGCCACTACGGCATCGGTGCAATTGGAGGGCCGGGCTTTGGGGCCTGGCGCGAGCTGGCGGTGCACACCGCGACGACGGACTGGGTACTGGCTGCGGAATATGAGGGCTTTCCCCTGATGTACCACTGGCGAGTACTGCCGGACTCGACGCCACTGCCTGAAGAACTGGCTTACGTCGAACGGGCCGTCGCCTACTGGGGTGACGCCCCGCAGGTACGCAGACGGATCCACGCCCTCCAGGAGGCATCAGCGAGCGTCGCACTGTTCCTGGAGTACATCCCGCAGAACCTGCACCAGTGGCTCAACGCCCAGGTCGAAGCGGGTGACGAAAGCACTGACCGGGCCGCCACCATGGTGGAGTCAGCACTGGAGGCCGGCATCTCGTTCATGAATCGCCGCGGGTTACTGCACTTCGACGCCCATTTCGAAAACATCCTGACCGATGGCCAACGGCTCTACTTCGCCGACTACGGCCTTGCCATCTCGTCCAACTTCGACCTGTCACCGGAAGAGATCGCCTTCTTCAACCAGCACCAGACCTACGACCGTCATTACACCACCACATACCTCGTCAACTGGCTCATCACGGCCCTCCACGGGTTCTCACAGCAGGACCGGGACGGCCGCTACGCCCTGGTAAGAGCCTACGCCGCAGGCCAGCGCCCTGAGGGAGTACCAGAAGCGACCGCGGACCTCCTCGTCCGTAACGCCCCCATCGCTGCCGAGACAGCGGACTTTATCCGCCGATTTCAGAGCCAGAGCAGACAGACGCCATATCCGCATTAGACTCGTTCCTTCCCTTCCTCGCGCCATGGCCCCCGCGCGGTACGACTCGGTGAGCCTTTTGAAGCAATCCCTTAACTTGTCGTGCAACCTCGTCTCCGTTGGGGGTAGGGATGGAGCAGGCGGTTTCCGAATCTGTCAGGTACTCCGCGGTGTGTCAGGACTGCGGTGCAGAGCTGGAGTGTTGGGGGACTCAGGCCCTCGTGGATGGCCGCTTGCGGTGGGACGTTGAGTCAACGTGTTCTGCTTGTGGATGTGCAGTAGCCGTGTGCGGTGGCGACGTGCCGGCGGAACGGCGGGATCAGATGCTCTCCGAGCATGGTCCCGCGAGGCTGCAGGTGAGCAGTCCGTCGACCAAAGGTGTGGTCATCATGCGGGTGCTGCGGGCTGAGCTCGGTATCGACCTGACAAGCGCCAAGGCCGTGCTGCGCCGCGTGGTGAGCGGTGATTACTCAGGAACGCTTCCGGAGATGGAACGCGTGGCCCGCAAGCTGAGAGAGTCCGGCGTCGCTGCTGTAGCAACGCGCCCTTAGGCGTCGTTTCCTTTGGCGTGATGGTTCGTTGATCCGTGCATGACGGGTCTCATTGAGCGTCTAGTGCCAGACAATTTGTGGGTGTTGTTCCGGCGAGTGGTGCCACCGACCGAGGTGATACGCCCACAGGGCGGGGGCCGGCGGCGGGCAGGTGATCGTGAGGCTTTGGCGGCGATCGTCTTCGTGGCGACATCGGGTTGCACGCGGTGGCAATTTCCGCCAGTGTTCGGCCCGCGCTGGCAGACGGTCTACCGGCGGTTCGCCCTGTGGAGCCGGGACCGGGTCTGGGCGAAATTGCACCGCCTCATCCTCGATGAACTCGGAGCGCGAGGCGAGCTCGACTGGTCGCGCTGTGCGATCGATTCCGTCAGCCTGCGGGCTGCAAAAGGGGGCCGCTGACAGGACCGAATCCGACCGACCGCGGCAAGCTCGGATCGAAGATCCACCTGATCACCGACAGGAACGGGCTGCCACTATCCCTGGGCATCTCCGGCGCGAACATGCACGACAGCCTGGGCTTGGAGCCTCTCGTGCGAGGCATCCCACCCATCCGGTCCCGCCGTGGCCCTCGGCGCCGACGGCCAGCGAAGCTGCATGCCGACAAAGGCTACGACTACGACCACCTGCGCAGATGGCTCCGCAAGCAAGGAATTCGCCATCGCGTCGCTCGCAGAGGCGCCGACTCCTCACAGCGGCTGGGCCGTCATCGATGGGTGGTCGAGCGAACCATTTCCTGGCTGGCCGGCTGCCGCAGGCTTCACCGCCGCTACGAACGTAAGGCCGAACACTTCCTTGCCTTCGTCGGCATGGCCGCAGCCCTGATCAGCTACCGCCGACTGGACCGCTAGTGCCGCATCAGGCAACGTTCGCCCTGGCTGCTGCTTGTCGGGTGAGAGGCGGCACTGAGCTTCCGCTTCTCAGTCAGTGGAATTGGGTCGACGGGGGCTCGTGCAGTGATCAGCATGACTGCCATGGTGGACACTTCTTTGTACGCGGCCTTCGTGGTCGCAGCTTTCGTTCTGTGCGTCACTCCAGGACCCGACATGATGTTTGTCGTGGCCATGGGCGGGCGCGGCGGACCGACCACAGGCGTGATGGCGGCTCTGGGGGTGGCGTTCGGCGCCTTGGTGCACGCCGTTGCCGCCGCGCTCGGCCTCTCGGTGCTCTTCACGTCACTACCGATGCTCTATGACGCGGTGCGCTGGGTCGGTGCGGCCTACTTGTTCTACCTTGCGGTTGCGGCGCTTCGTGACCGCTCCGGCCTCGGTGGGGACGACGAGGACGCAGCGGCCCAGAACCCTGGCCCGGGGCGGCTCCGGACCTTCCGGCAGGGGGCCGTCACTAATCTGCTCAACCCGAAAGTGATCTTGTTCAACGTGGCCTTTCTGCCGCAGTTCGTGAACCCCGGCCTGGGGAACGCGGGGTGGCAACTTGCGGTTCTGGGGCTCACGTTGGTGCTCGTGGGCCTGGCTGTCGATACCTCAATCGGTCTTATCTCCGGCCGACTCGCGTCGCTACTGCGGCGCAGTCGCCGCGTGGCTCGCGGGCTTAATGTCTTCAGCGGCGCGGTCTTCGCCGGACTCGCCGTTCGGCTGGCCATTGCGTCTGACTAGTGCCGACCAGGCAACGTTGGCCCTGTCGACGACGGCGCGTAGGCGTCGGTCGTCGGCCTGGCGGTTTCGCCAGATGATGTAGCGGCGGATCATGCTGCCCTGCTCCTTGTGGTCGGCGTGGTCCGTGCCGTCGAGGGTGAAATAGCGCAGGGCCGTGAACTGGGCCTCGATGCGGTTGAGCCAGGAGCTGTTCGTCGGCGTGTAGGCCATCTCGACATTGTTCGCCGCCGCCCACGTGCCGACGCGCTGACACCTCTTCGTCGTCAGGTGCGGGGAGAAGTTGCCACTGACGATCGCGATCCGCACCTCTCGCGGGTAGAGCGTGCGCAGGTAGCGGCAGAACTCCAGGAACTGCGTCCGCTTCTTGACCGGCTTGATGTGGCCGTAGAGCTTGTCCTTGGCCAGGTCCAGGGCGGCGAACAGGTGTCGTACTCCGCAGTAGCGGTTGTAGGTTGCCCACCCGTCGTGACCGGCGAGTACCGTCTCGGCGACGTGCGCGATGTCACCGCCGGGTCCTCGCGATTGCGCGGAGAGCTGGGGTGTCGGCCGCGTGTGGCTGTCGCGCATGGGATGAGGGAATTCGCCCGGGCGGGCTGCGCGGGGAGTGATGCCCGGGGCGAGGCCGGTGTCTCAGGACTCCGCATGGACAGCACGGCCTCGAAGCGGCAGCCGCCGGGGGTGTTGCGGACCGTCGCCTGTCCGCGGTGGGCCTCCACGATGCCGCGGCGATGGCGAGTCCCAGTCCCGCGCCGTCCGGAAGGGTGCGGGCGCGCCAGCCGGAAGGGTGCGGGCGTCGACGCCGCGCCAGCCGGTGTCGACGACACGGGGTGAGTTCGGCGGGGACGGCGACCGTGCCGCCGGAGCCAGCACGACCTCCTCCACTCCCCCGACAACTGTCCCGCCCCCGTCGCCGGTCACCCTCACCTTCATCCTGCTCGACCGAGCCGGGCTGGGCGGCGAGGGCTGGGCCGGGGCCTGGTGCATCGCCTGGACGCGGCCGGATGCGTAGCGGTGCTGGTGGCGGTGCGAGACCTGGCCGGTGAACGGCTCGCCTGGAGATCGTCGTCGGCGACAACGCCCCCTGACCGAGGAGGCGATGGCCGGCGGGTGGCGGTGGGGGGGCCAGCACCACCCTCGTCCGGGCAGCCAGCTGGATGGTCCGCAGCGCCGGCCCTCCGTAGCGTTCGGGCCATGGAGATCACGAAGAGTGCTCGGTGGGGCCGGTCCGCACGGTGGCGCGCGGGGCTGGCCGTGGCCGGGGTCGCGACAATCGGGACGGCATCGCTTCTCGGGCCGGGCACTACGGCCCAGGCCATGGGCGCCGGCGGCGGGGACGCGCGGTCGCGGCTGCAGCGGGACGCGGACGCGGTCCGGGACACGGGGGCCACCGGGCTGACGGTGCTCGCCCGCGGCGCGGCCGGGCGCGAGACGCAGGCCCGATCGGGCACCGCGAGCCTGAAAAGCGGGGGCCGGGTGCCCTTCGACGCCTACTACCGCATAGGCAGCGACACCAAGACCTTCACGGCCGTGGCCGCGCTCCAGCTCGTCGGCGAAGGCACGCTGAACCTGGACGACACCGTCGAGCAGTGGTTGCCCGGGATGGTCACCGGCAACGGCAACGACGGCAGCCGCATCACCCTGCGCAACCTGCTCCAGCACACCAGCGGCCTGGCCAATTACACGGACATCGCCTTCGAGGACCCGGCGGAGCTGACGCCCGAGCGCTTCCACGCACAGCGGTTCCGTTCGCAGACCCCTGAGGAGCAGGTCGCCGCGGCGATGGAGCGCGCCCCCGGCTGGCTGCCGGACCCGGATGATCCGGGCGCCGAGACGCAGTGGGCGTACTCCAACACCAACTACGTGCTGCTCGGGATGGTCATCGAGAAGGCCACTGGCAACCCGTGGGCGCAGGAGGTGCACGACCGGATCATCGAGCCGCTGGGGCTGCGCCGCACGCTGATACCGGAGACCTCGCCGTACGTGCCGATGCCGACGGCCGCCGGGTACACGCAGTTCCCCGGCCGGGACGACCTCACCGACACCACGCTGGCCGTGGGCGGCGGCGCGGACGGCGGCATCATCAGCACCACCCGCGACATGAACACCTTCCTGCGCGCCCTGATGGGCGGCCGGCTGCTGCCGCCGGAGCAACTGGAGCAGATGCGCACCACCGTCCCGGCGCCCGACTACGCCAGCGACGGAAGGACCCGCTACGGGCTCGGCCTCGCCTGGCGCCCGGCCGAGGGCTGCGGGGGCGGGATCTGGTACCACGGCGGCACGTCCTTCGGTACCGCCTCCGAGACCGCCGTCACGCCCGACGGCCGAGTGTCGGCCGCGGCCGCCGTCTTCACCACGCGCTTCGGTGACGAGAAGCGCTTCCTCGAGCAAGCGGAGGCCGCGGTCCGTCTGGTGGACCGGGCGGTGTGCGGCGATCGCAAGCGCGAGTGACCGGGGGCGCACACCCACACAAGACACGGCCACTTGCGTGGACCCTGTTCTGCAGGAACGACCCTGTGACTTTGCTGTCAGTGGGGATGCCTGAGCTTTTCCAAGATCACCGGCAGCATTGCTGGGGCGGTATGAGGGAGGGACCGGGGATGGCCTGGTGGGGCACGAGGTCCTCCGTCTCGTGCGGCCGGGCATCGACGTCGCTGCCGGGTACCGCGCCCACGAGGCGGCCGGCCGCAACGAGACCCTGGACGAAGGCGACCTCTACAGCGACGTACGTCCTGCATTGGTCGCCTTGCGGGACCTAGGCATACGCGTGATCGTCACGCGCAACGACTCGCGCAGGTGACCTGCTGCGCGGCCTCGCCCTTCCCGCAGACCTCATGCGTCGAACGTGGCGGTGGGTGATCAGGCAGGTGGCGAGGCCGAGGGAGGCTTCGTGGATGTCGTCGCGTCTCTCCCAGCGGATGCGCAGGCGGCGGAAGCCGTGCAGCCAGGCGATCGTGCGCTCGACGACGTAGCGGAAGATGCCCAGGCCAGTGCCGTGCGGCTCGCCCCGTTTCGCGATCACGGGGCGGATCCCTCGCTGCCGGAGCAGGCGGCGGTACTTGTCGTGGTCGTAGCCGCGGTCGGCCAGCAGTGCGTCGGGGCGTCGGCGGGGTCTGCTCCCACTGGATGCCGGTGTGCAGGACGAAGGGGATCAGCAGCTTCTGTTAGAGCCAGTACGGGTTGTCCCGTAAAAGATCTCCGGGGGACAACGGTGCGCTACCCCATGACCGCGCGAGCAGCGTCCAGAAACGCCAGCCGGTTGTCCTCCAGGTAGTCCCGCACGCTTTCACCGTCGGGCAAGCCTTCCCATACCGTCCGGTTGAGGTCGAGGAAGTACGCGCGGGCCGCGTCGTGCACCGGCAGAGGGAACTGGATGCGGATGAGCCGCTCCGCAACCCACAGCCTGTTCATGACGTCCCGGGTCGTGAGGAACCAGGCGTCCTCCGTGTCCTCCCACTCGGAAGGCCGACTGAAGGCGGAACGTTCGGCCTCGGCCCCCAGCTCGACGAACCGCTCCAGCAGCGCCAGCCGTTCCCCGCGCCGGGCCTCCGATAAGGCGAGCTGCTGTCGTTGCTGCTCAGCGCGTTCCGCCGAGAGTTGAGTTCTGTGCTGGACGAGGTAGGACAACGAGCCGCCGAGGACAACGCCGCCCAGCGATATGAGTGACACCCAGACCTGACCTGACATGCCGGTCATCGTGCCATGCCGTCGGTCTTTGAGACGATCTCGCTGTGGCTGGTGCCATCACGCTTCCGAGCCGTCTTGTGGGTATCCCCGTCCACCGGGCTGAGCCCGCGGCAGTTCGGAAAGCTGGTGACAGTTCTGCGGCGCGAGGGTGCAGACGCGGTCCGCAAGGGACGGCCGTGGGGCCTGCCGTTGGAGGACCGGGCACTGCTGGTCGCCGCGTACTGGCGTACCAACCTGACCATGCGCCGGCTCGCTCCGCTGTTCGGGGTGTCCAAGTCGGCGGCGGACCGGATCATCGACCACCTCGGGCCGATGCTTGCGCTCCAGCCCCGCAGGCGGTTCGCCTAGGGCACCGTGCTCATCGTGGACGGCACCCTGGTCCCCACCCGCGACCACTCCGTGGCCGAGCAGTCGAAGAACTACCGGTACTCCACCAACCACCAGGTCGACACAATCTCAAGTAGGGCCTGGGCCTCGACCACTTCAGCGGCCGCACCTGGCGCGGCTGGCACCACCACGTCACCCTTGTCACCGCTGGCCAAGCATTCCTCACTCTCAGGCGGGCTGATCGGTTACTCAAGGGCTAGGTAGTCAGGTGACGGAGCAGCCAGCTCAGGGTGTTCCATCGCGTACCGATCGCCGTGGATCGACATCATGGCCCAGTGCCAGGCCTCGTCATGGAAGACCAGCCCGCGGAACGACGCCTCAGCCGACTCGTATGGGTAATGCGCCAGGGCGGCCTTTCTTGCCTCCTCCGGCGTCAGTCCGCCGTGATGCTCCATGACCCAGGCGTAGCCACGCCGCTCCAACTGCAGGTAGTCGAGATACTCGGCTTCGGTCCACGTCACGGCGTAAGGGTAGACCGGTCGTCTGCGGGGGTGGCGCGTCACTGAGGCAGGGCACCGTCCTTGTCCGGATCCTGTAGAAGCTTGTGCTCGGCGCGGGCCGGGAAACTCGCGAGCCACCGACACGACAGCTGTGGCAGCCTGCCGGCATGCCGTGGGAGCTGCGAGAACACGCCGGCCGTCACTACGCCGTCCTTTTCCGCTACGCCCTGCCCGACGATGCCTGGGCCGTGGAACTGAGCGAGGTTGTACCGATGGCGACCGAGGGGGCCGAGAATCCCGACACCGCTGTGACCTACTCCCCCGGCCCGGCCTTCTTGGCGGCGCTTGTGCCCGACGAGGACCCGCATCTGCAACCGAACGTCCGTATTTGGAGCCCCGACGAGCGCGTTGTCCCCTTCGAGGTCATGCGCTGGTTCATGAGGCAGGTGGCCGACCAGGTGGAACGCTGCCGCATCGCCTTCGAGCAGGAACGACGTGGAGCAGCGGAATGACCCGGAACGATCAACCACCTGCGCTGGTCGAGTACTACTGGTTGCAGTGGTCCTTCTCTGCGAAGAAGACCGGGTCCCATGACAGCTGAGGACCGCGACAGCGAGATGCGGATCGCCGTCGTCCGGACGAGTCGCCTCACGCTCGTTGACGTGCTCGGCGAGATTCTGAGGTTGGCGTCCGACGGCCCCAGTCGTGGTGGACCACACGAGATGGCGAGATCTCGACGGCATCGTGGTGCAGGTTGCGCCGGGTGACACCTGCGTACGGGCCAGGCTGGCCACACGCACGCGTGCGGCAGCGGGGTCGGCGCGCTGCGGACGCTACGGATCGGGCGGATGCCCGATCGAAGGGACCCGCTGAACCTTCCTGGCAGGAGAGCAAAGCCTACGGCTGCAGAAAAAATCCCAGGGGACGAACGGCCGCACGCTGCTACGGTCAGGCGTCATGAGCTGGCTCCCTGATGACTTCGTCCACCCCACCCTGGTACCGCTGCCGGGCGGTGATCATCACCTGCGGCCGATCCGGGAGGCGGACGCCCCGCTCGACTATCCGGCTGTGATGGGTTCGCGTGAGCGGCTGTGGACCATCTTCGGCCCGGCCTGGGGCTGGCCCGCAGCCACCATGACCTACGAGGCCGACCAGGCCGACCTGCTGCGGCACGAGAAGGAAATCACCGCACACCAGTCTTTCAACTACGCACTGTTCGACGCGGCGGAGACAGCTCTACTCGGCTGCGTCTACATCGACCCGCCAGAGAAGACCGGTGCGGACGGCGACATCTCCTGGTGGGTAGTGGACGAGTTGGTGAACAGCACAGTCGAGCAGGCCCTCGACACGCTGGTACCGCAGTGGATCGCCGCCGACTGGCCCTTCCAGCAGCCGCGCTTCATCGGCCGCGACATCTCCTGGTCGGACTACCTCAACCTGCCGGACACCCCGACGGTTCAGTAGCTTCAAATGAACCGCCCTCAAAGTTGATGATCGAACGACACCCGATCGACTGATCGCAGCAATTGCCCGGCATCTCCGCCGCCAACCTCCACGACAGCCAGGCCCTCACCCTTTGGTCCACGGCATCCCGCTCGTCCGCTCACGTCGCGGGCCGCGGCGCCGACGCCCCAGCAAGCCGTATGGCGACAAGGGCTGCGACCACCGGCACTTCACGCGATGGCTCTCTTCCCACGGCATCCGACACTGCCCCGCCCGCAAGGACATCGAGTCCTCCCGGCACTTGGGCCGGCACCGCCGGGTTGCGGAGAGGACCGTGGCCTGACTGTCCGGCTGCCGCCGCCTCCACCGCCGCTACGAGCGCAAGCCTGAACGCCTCCTCGCCTTCACCACCATCGCGACGACCCTCATACGTCACCGCAGACTCACCAAGTGAATTCACGTCTGGTCATCATCTAGGAGGTGGTCTCACGTGGCGCGTTCGGTCAGTCTTTTGTAGCAGGTCAGCGTGGCTGCGAGGCCTGAGAAACGGGAGCCCCTGCCTTCATAGCGGACGGTCGGGCGGCGGGGGCCGAAGAGCCACGAGATCGACCGCTCGATCTTCCATCGGTGCAGGCCGAGGCGCTCGCTGGACTCGGCTCCGGGTCGGGCGATGCGTGCGAAGATGCCGATGCCGATGCAGGGAGATGCCAGGTCTTCCGAGGCCGGACTGAGGCCCTTGTTGATGCTCTGGCCCCGAATCCTGTCCGCCGGATAGTGTGATCGCCGGGGCGAAGTCGACTCATGTTGAATTCCGGCGCCGGGGGGCAGCCCATGACTAGTTGGTGGCGAAAGAAGTCCGCGCCGGAGAAGGGCGTGCCAGTGGCGGGCGAGCCGGAATTCTCGGCCGAGGCGCGCGGGACGCTGCCTGGGCACATCGACGGACCTGATGGGCGGCGGAAGGTGACGCTGGCCGTGCATGACGACGGCGTGGTGCTGACCGACGGCGATGCGCGCCGCGCCTACCGGTGGTCGGAGGTCGCCCATGTGTGGCACGCCAACGACATGGACGGCGAAGCGGCCGACGGTTCTGTGATCACGAAGTGGTTGCATGAACTGCTGCTGGAGTTCACGGACGGCACGGTCGTGGGCTCACTGCTGGCCGACCCGCCCGTTGTCACGCCGGAGCCCGCCTTCCGCACCGGCCGGTTGTCGTCCTCGCCACCCTCTGTCATCGCACCGCTGATGCAGCGCGTCAAAGTTCCGGTGACCGAACTGCATCTCGCCAGGGCGAAGGCGAGACTCGCGGCCGGCGGACAGGTCGATTTCGGCCCACTGACCGCCACGGCGGACGGGCTGCACCATGACGGCAAGAAGATCCTCTGGCACAACATCACCTCATGCCGCTACAGCGTGGTCATCTTCTCCGAGGACGAGGAGGAACTGGGCGCGATGCTCCGCATGGAGTACGAGGTCGACGGCGGCGCGCACGGATTCCCGTTCGCCTGGCTGCGGATACCCGCGCTCGACGTCCCGGACCTGGATGTTTTGGTGCGGCTCGCCGAAGAGAACCGCACCTGATCAGCAGCGGCCCCTGCCACGATCGGCTTCACCACTTCACGGGACACCCTCGCGCTTACCTGCTGAGGGCGACAGAACCCGGCGTACAGCCCAACTCATGCGTCGTCACCGGCGACTTCCGTTCGCGAGGGGCCTCCGGCGCATTTCAGGGTGCCGTTACTTCGGTCCTCGCGCCGACTGCTCACTGACGGCGTACGACCACGGCGGCAGTGGTTGTCCGAGTCAGGTGAGGCCGGCCTCCGTGAGAACCAAGGCGGTGCGCAGAGTCGCCGCGAGGTCGGTTCGGGCGGGCGCGGGACCGGAATCCGGGGCAGCCGATCGGTAGGCGTGGTGCTCCAGGGCTGCGCGCAGCGCGGCGTTGAGCATGGCTGCCCAGATGGCCGGCCGTACGTCGTCGTCGGGCAGTCCGGCGCGCTCGGCCAGAGCACGTGCGAAGGCGGGTTCCGCTTCGTCGCGGGTCTGCAGCCAGACCGCGCGCAGGCCCGGTTCGGTCCGGGTCAGTCGCAGCAGAGCGCCGACGTCCGGTCCGGTCAGGTCCTCGTCGCCGGCCCACACGTGGTCGAAGGCCTCCTGGAGGGGCCGGCCAGGACCCCACTGCCGCAGCGCGGCGGCGATCGTGTCGATGCCGGTCGAGAACAGCGGCCGTACGCAGCTCTCCTTGGTGGGGAAGTACCGCCAGAGAGTCCTCGACGAGATGCCGACCGCCTGCCCGATCTGCTCGCCCGTGGTGGCGGCGACGCCTTGGGCGATGAAGAGGCCGACCGCGGCATGAGCGATCTCCAGCCGGATGACGGCCTTGCGCTCGTCGGTCAGCGGCGGTCGTCCGGTCCGTCCACGGGCTGCGGTCATCTGGCCCTCCGTCGCCGGTGATCATGTCATGCGTATTCTGCCCCAGGATTTTATGTCACTCAGAGACATAAAATCGTAGGGTGCTGGCACGGCGCGGCAGCGGTCCGCCGCGTCGGCACTTTCGTGAGAGGGAGCGATTGATGACCAAGGGTTCGAACGGGCGCAGCGTGATCGTCACCGGGGCGGGGTCGGGCATAGGCCGCGCGGCCGCGCTGGCTTTCGCCGCCCAGGGCGACCGCGTCGTGGTGGCGGACCTCAACGCCGAGGGGGCTGCGGCGACCGTCGAGGAGATCGAGCTGGCGGGCGGCACCGCGGTGGCCGTCACCGGTGACCTGAGTGAACAGGCGGTGGTGGACGACGTCACTGCGACGGCGGTGGAGCGGTTCGGCGGCGTGGACGTCCTGGTGAACAACGCCGGGATCATGGACAGCATGTCGGCCCTGGCCGACGTGAGCGACGCCGAGTGGGAGCGGGTCATCCGGGTCAACCTCACCGCCCCGTTCCTCCTCGCCCGCGCCGTGCTGCCGTACATGCTGGCCGCGGGACGCGGCGCCGTCGTGAACACCGCCTCCGAGGCTGCCCTGCGCGGGAGCGCGGCGGGTGCCGCGTACACGGCGTCCAAGCACGGCGTGGTGGGGCTGACGAAGTCGCTGGCGGTGATGTACCGCAAGAACGGCATCCGCGCCAACGCCATCTGTCCGGGCGGCACCGCGACCGCCATCGCGGTGGAGGCCGACCGGACGGCTCACGGCCCGGCGGCGCTGGGGCCGCACTTCGTCAATCTCGGCCGTGTGTCCCGGCCGGAGGAACAGGCCGCGGCGATCCTGTTCCTCGCCTCGGAGGCCGCGAGCAACATCAACGGCGCGATCCTGCCCGTGGACGACGGCTGGTCGGCGGTCTGATCAGGCGCCGGTCGTCCACCGCTGGACCCGCGGCAGGCATCTACGCCTGCGTAGGGGTCCTGGGCCTCAGGACCTCGTCCATGGACTCCTCGCGCCACCTCGTCAGGAGGTTGTGGAAGGCGAAGGCGCCCTGGGGGTAGGCGGTCGGTCCGTTCGGCCGGCCCCGCCCCTCACCGTTGTAGTAGCCCGGTGTGCACTCGGCATGGAACCAGGCGTGGTCGGGTGCACCCTCGCCCAGGGTGGCGATCCAGGCGTCCTCGGCCTCGCGGGACGGTTCGACGAGGGCGCCCTCGGCTTCGGCGGCCGCGACGAGGGCAGCGGCGTGAACGGCGTGCTCGTCCAGTACGTGGGTGAAGTTGACGCTGCTGGCGCTCTGGACGGCGCCCAGCTGGATCAGGTTCGGGAAGCCGCTGCTGGTGAACCCGTGCAGGGTCCGCGGTCCTCGCTCCGCCCACGCCTGCAGCAGGGGCACGCCGTCCCGGCCACGGACGGGCAGCCTGCCGGAGTGGATGCCGGAGACCCCGACGGAGAAGCCGGTGGCGAAGACCAAGCAGTCGAGCGCGTACTCGGTGCCGCCGACGACGACGCCGTTCTCGGTCATGCGCTCGATGCCGTGGGTGTCCGCGGTGTCGACCAGGGTGACGTTGTCCCGGTTGAACGCCTGGAGATAGGTATCGGAGAACGTGGGGCGCTTACAGGCATAGCGGTACCAGGGCTTGAGCTTCTCCGCAGTCTCCGCGTCGGTGACGGTCCGTTCGACGCGGGCGCGGATCTCGTTCATCCTGGTGGCGTCCGCCACTTCGTAGGCCGCTTCGAAGGCGGCTCGGTCGCTCGGGCGGCGGAAGCTCGGCAACAGTTTCTCGAGAAGGCCCGCCGACGACGTCCACCGGTCGGCGACGAGATCCTCCTCCACGCTCTCTCCGGAGACGATGCGCAGGAAGTTGTCGCGACGCTCCCGTGCCCAGCCCTCGCGATCGGCGCCGACGTCGCGGGCGGAAGTACGGCGGTTGGCGCGTACGTCCACGCTGGAGGGGGTGCGCTGGAAGACGTAGAGGTGGCCGGCGTCCTCGGCCAGCTTCGGAACCACCTGGATGCCGGTGGCGCCGGTGCCCACGACGCCGACGCGCTTCTTCGCGAGTCCGGTGAGGCCGCCGTCCGGAGAGCCGCCCGTGTAGCCGTAGTCCCAGCGCGAGGTGTGGAAGGTGTGGCCCGTGAACTTCTCGATGCCGGGGATGCCGGGCAGTTTCAGCTCGGACAGGGTCCCGGTGGCCGTGACGACGTAGGTGGCCCGGATTTCGTCGCCCCGGTCGGTCGTGACGATCCAGGTCTCGTGAGCGTCGTCCCACGTCAGCGAGGTCACCGCCGTGGAGAACAAGGCGTCCGCGTAGAGGTCGAACTTCTCGGCGATGCGTACCGCGTGCCGGCGGATCTCCTCGCCGGGCGCGTACTTCCACTCCGGTACGTATCCGGTCTCGTCGAGCAGCGGCAGGTACACGTGCGACTCGACGTCGCAGTGGATGCCCGGATAACGGTTCCAGTACCAGGTTCCCCCGACGTCACCGCCTTTCTCGATGATGCGGACGCGCTCGACTCCCTGCTGGCGCAGGCGCGCACCCGCGAGGATGCCGCCGAATCCACCGCCGATGACCGCGACGTCCACCCGGTCATGCAGCGGCTCACGCTCGAGCGTCTCCTCCGCGTAGGGATCGGCAGCGTAGTAGCCGAACTCGGCGTCGGCGCCGAGGTACTGCCGCGCGCCGTCGGGGCGCACGCGTCGTTCCCGCTCGGCCCGGTAACGCTCCCTGAGTTCGGCGAGCGCCTCGGGGGACGACTCCTGCGAATGTGCCATGTGGGGGCCTCGTCTTCTTCCGCTTCACTGCCAAGGAGCCACCCGCCCGTGAACTGGTGGGGACGTCACAGGACTTGAGCAGCCATGCTCTACGGTAACAACAACCGGACAACGCTGTCCGGTTGGATGTGGGTTGCTTCCGCACACTTTCGGACAGGAAGAGAGATGCACATGCGACGACTCCCGATCCGTCCCCTCGCCGGGGCCGCAACGATCGGCGTGCTGGCCCTCACAGGGTGCGGGACGCAGACGGCGGATGCAGCGCGGGGCCCGGAATCCACCGCGGGCGAGCGGACCATCCGCGCGCAACAGGTCATGCGCCTGACGGAAGTACACGAACAGACCGGGATGACCTTGCTGGAGGGACCGGTCTTCGACGAGGACGGCAAGCTGCTCGTCGTCGACGTCACCGCCCCGGCCGGCGAGCCGAAGGTCCTGCGCGTGAATGTCCGGAAGAAGACGGCGGAGCAAGTCCACACCGACGCTCGCGGCGCCTACACCTCGGCCCAGATCAGCCCGTACGACGGACGGATCTACCTGACCGACTTCGCCCACGGCGACATCGTGAGCCTGGCACCGGACGGCAGCGATCCGCGGACCTTCTTCTCCGGCGAGGTCGACGGATCATCCATGAACCCCGACGACCTCGCCTTCGACCGGGAGGGCCATCTGTACCTCAGCGACTCACGCGGCATGTCCGAGGGCGAGGCCAAGGGCCGCGTGGTGCGGATCGACCGGGAGGGCAAGGACGCCACCGTCCTGGCGGACGGTCTGGCGTCGCCGAACGGCATCTCCTTCGACGCGGCCTACCGCGGGCTGTGGTTCAGCGAGCTGACACAGAACCGCATCTCCTACCTCCTTCTGGACGGCAAGGGCGGCGTGACTTCGCGGCACACCGCCATCCGCGTCGACGGTGGGATCGCCCAGACCGACTCGATCGCGGTGGACGCGGACGGCAACCTGTACCAAGGCCTGCACGGCCGCCCCGCGATGGCGGTGTACGACAAGCACGGTGAGCGCCTGGCGACCGTCGAGGTTCCGGCCCGCGCCGCGGGAGGACTCGAATCCGCGACCAACGTGGCCATCACGCCCGGCGGAACGAAGGCCTACATGACCGTCAGCGGGCCCGGCGGAGGTTATCTCTACCGCTTCGACGCACTCGCGAAGGGCATCCCCCAGTCCAACGGCGGCTGACGCCTGCGCCTACTCCTCGAAGGGCCGCACCGGTCCCACTTCGACACCGAGCAGCCGCCATGCCGCACGCGCCCGGCGCTCCCTCTGCTCGCGGGTCGGGCCGGTGACGGCACCGGAGACCATGGCGACAGCGATCATGAGGTCGTCGTCCGCCGCGGCCAGCCGGTGATCGTCCGGCAGGTGCGCCCGCAGGGCGCGCTCGACCCGCCCGGACAGGGCGTGCGCATAGGCGGGGATCCTGGACGGGCTGCCCGCTCCGTCGGCATGCAGGACGCTGATGAACGCCGCCGACTCCGTCAGGTGCCAGGTCAGGACACCGAGGACTCCCGCCAGGTCCGTGCCCCCCGCGGCCGCCGCTTGCTCGACCTGCCGGACGTTCTCCTCCAGCACCGCACTCGCCACGGCTTCCCGGCTGGGAAAGTGCCGGTACAGAACACCCTGGCCGACCCCGGCACGACGGGCGATCGCGGACAGCGGAGCGTCCAGGCCGCACTCGGAGTAGACCTCCCGCGCGGCGGCGACCAGCGCGGCCCGATTACGGGGTGCGGCCTTCCGCCCCTCGTTCGCGGGCCGCTGCTCCTCCGGAACACGGTGTTGTGTCACTCCGAGAGAGTAACCGGCGGCGCGATCGGCTCGGGCGGTAGCCAAGAGTCCCGTCGGCGGCGCAGGGCCGGGCGAACGCCTGGGGCGACCATGCACAGCCCGGGGCTGCGGCGAGGCGGACGCTGGGCACGCTGTGACGCCCGCGCGTTGTTCGGCAGCCGCAAGATGCGACCTCCGTTCCCTCGGCGACGACTGGGACTGACCGACCGAACCTCGCTCTCCCCCGGTCGGTCGAGAAACGACCACGATGGTGTGACGACGGGTCGAACGACGGGTCGGGTCGGGGCGGCTGACGCGCTCATTTGCAATGGGACGCCGGCAGCGGAACCTGGGTCCCCGAGGGAGCCGACGAACCCGGCCCCGCCTCCCCGGGGAGGGCGGGACGGCAACTTCACGCAGATCGAGATCGTCGGCGGTTGCAACCTCCAGCTCCACGCCTGCCCGGCCGCCCCCTCCCACCCCCACACCGAACTGATCCAGTGAGTCCGTGCGGAAGCCCTCCGCCGACGCGCACGCCACGATCGGCACGGCGAAGGACTCTCCGGGCAGGAGGAGCCTTGGACGACTGTCAGATGACAGAACGACGGCCCTGGCTCTCGGTCACTTCAGGTACGGCCCCGCGGACCCGATCTTCCCCTTCCCGTTCAGGACGTAGACCCGCAGGTTGCCCTTGCCGGGGGCGGTGACGGAGAGCCGTCCGTCGCTGACGGTGCGGACGTCGCCGGTCACCGCGTCGGTGTACGTGCCGTTGGGAATCCCGGTGTAGGTGGCCGCGTGGGTGACGGTGACCATGGCGAAGCTGTCCGTCGATCCGCTGGTGTAGCGGCGTTTGAAGGCCATGTCGCCGCTGACCCCCTCGGTGGAGTACTGGCCCGTCTGGAGTGCGGGGATGGCGCGGCGGATCTCGTTCAGCCGCTGCACGTGCTTGACCAGGGGCTGCTGCAAGGTGCCGGCGACCGCGCCGGAGGCCGACTGCACCTTGGAGAAGTCGTTCGCCGTCACCTCGCCGGCGACGTGGTCGCCGTAGTAGGCGCGGCCGGTGGATGCCAGCGGGCAGGACGGACCGCAGTCGATCTTCTTGCCCTTCTGGAACTCGATCTCGGACCCGTAGTAGAGGGTGGGGATGCCGCGGAAGGTCCACATCAGCGACATGTTCTCCGCCCAGGCGTCCGTGCCGCCCGCATAGCGCTCACTGCCCTTGTTCGGCCCGTAGTCGTGGCTGTCCACGTAGACGACGTTGTAGGTGGCGTCGTTGTAGCTGTCGTCGGAGTCCTTGCCGTTGTGGAAGGCGTTCGACGCGTCGCCGAAGTTCATGTGCATGCGCATGTCGATGACGTGCATGCCGGAGGAGCGGCTGTGGTCCGGGGCGTGGTAGCCGTTGCCGTCCAGGAAGGCGTTGGCCGACGTGGGCTGGTTGCCGGTGCCCTGCTGCTGCTCGTACTCGTACATCTCCAGGGCTGCCTTCTCGTCGTCCGCGTTGTACTCCTTGCGCTCCTTCCATGTGTAGAACTGCGCCGAGTGGTTGACCGAGCCGCGGTTCCACTTGTCGTTGACGAAGGCGGCCACCTCGCCGAAGACGAAGAAGTTCTTCGCGGCCTCGACGCCGTGCTGCTGGGCGACGCGTTCCTGGATCGCGGGCAGGAAGCGGCGGTTCCAGGTGGTGCGCGGGATGTGCACGGCCGTGTCGACGCGGAAACCGTCGACGCCCATGTCTATGTACTTGTTGTAGGCGCCGATCAGGTAGTTCTGGACTTGGGCGTTCTCAGTGTTGAAGTCGGCGAGGTCGTCGTGCAGCCAGCAGGAGCGGGAGTCCTCGCCCTCCCAGTTGCCGATCCAGCAGTTGTGGTAGAGCGCCTTGGGGAACATCCCCGAGGTCGGGCTGGGCCACTGGCAGTTGTAGATGGTGTAGCCCTCGGGGCTCTTGGCGCCAGTGGGTCTGCCCCAGTTGAGGCAGGTGTTGCCGGTCGGCTCCGCGGTGGACCACAGGTCGCCGTTGTAGTAGGACTTGCCGCTCTTCGGCTCGACGGTGAGGCCGTCGTACTCGAAGCCGGGCTGCCTCTCGTCGTAGTGCCAGCTCCACTGGGCGTCGCGTGTCCCGTAGACGGTCGGGGTGAACAGGCCCTTGGCGCCCCAGCGGGAGGAGTGGTTGTAGACGACGTCCTGGTAGATCTTCATGCCCTTGGCGTGGGCCGCGTTGATCAGGTCCTGGTAGGAGGCGCCGGCGGACTCCAGGCGCGGGTCCACCTTGTAGAAGTCGTAACCGTGGTAGCCGTGGTAGTCGTAGTCCGAGCGGTTGAGGACCACGGGAGTGATCCACACGGCCGAGAAGCCGAGGCCCTTGATGTAGTCGAGCTTGTTGAGCAGGCCTTTGAAGTCGCCCCGGAACATGGGGTCGCCGGTTGCCGCGTTGCCGGACTTCTCGTGCTGGCTGCCGCCTCGGTTGTTGGAGCTGTCGCCGTCGTTGAAGCGGGCGGTGAGGACGAAGTAGATCGGGTCCTTGCGCGGGTCCGTGCCCAGCGGCTTGCCGGGGGCGGGCGTCGGCGGCTTCTCGCCGGTGGTGGCCCGGGCGACGGCCGAGGCGGCCGAGACGTTCCCGGCGGCGTCGACGGCCCTGACCGTGTAGGTGTAGGTGGTCTTCGCCTCCAGGCCGGCCTCGGAGAAGACGGTGGAGCCGACGTCGGTGACGACCGTGCCCCTGGTGCCGCCATCGCGCGTGACCTGGTACTTGGTGACGCCCTTGTCGTCCGTGGACGGCTCCCAGGTGAGCACGACGGACACGCCGTCGGCTTGGGCGACGACCTGGGTGGGGGCGCTGGGCGCCGTCGTGTCGGGCGCCTCGTCGGCGCACGGGTCGGCGGCGTCTTCGGTGACGGTGTTGTTCTGCACCGTCGTGACGCCGGCCGGCAGCGTGTAGTCGGCACCGTTGTTGTTGTCCCAGGTGCCGTTGCCGTTGTTGAAGGCCGCCTTCATCGCGGCAGCCGAGCCGAGATCGACCTCCTTCTTCCACCAGCCCGTGCACGCGGCCGTCATGCCGACGCCGGGGGCGGCGGTCCAGGCGCCGCCCGTGGGCTGGTAGTGGATGTTGGCTGTGGTCCAGCCCAGGTTCCGGGTGGAGTAGTAGACCGTGGCCTTGCTCCCGGCAGGGTCCGGGTCGGGGCCCGGGTCGCCGCACGGGTCGGAGTGGGCGACGACGCCGTCCCTGACGGTGATGTCACCCGTGCCGAGGGCGTAGTTGCGGCCGCCGTTGTTGTCCCAGGCGCCGGTTCCGTCGGTGAACGTGGCCTGGAGCCCTGCCGCGGAGCCGAGGTTGACGGTCGCCTTCACCCAGTCCGTGCAGGCGGCTTCCATCCGCACGCCGGGGACCGTGGTCCAGGCACCGCCGTCAGGGGCGTAGTGCAGGTTGTACCGGGTCCAGTTCTTGGTCTTCGTGTAGTAGAAGACGGTCGTGACGCCCTCCGCCGCCGCGACGGGGGCGGTGGGGGGCGCGGTCTCGGCGGGCAGCGCGGTCAGCAGTCCGAGGATGCCGCCGATGGTGAGCGTGACGGCCAAGGGCCGTCTGGGCAACCGTGCGGGGGTGCGATTCATGGGGTCTCCTGACCCCGCCTCAGCGGGTGGAAGGACAACCGGAAAGTTGCTGAAATTCCTTGCAGCACGAGGAAGTTACTCGGCCGCGCCTTCCGCGTAAAGAGGTTGAACACCGCACGACGGCGGAGCGGTCGCCCCTGTCGGCCGCTTTCGGGTTCCGTCCCGCAACGATGACGGGGCCTCGCGCGAGCGTCTCTTCGGCCACGGGCTCATGGGGATGGCTCTATGCCGACGGGCGCGGGGTCGGCAGCAGGTCGACGGGGGTCGTGGCGTCGAACGGCACTCAGGCGCACGACCCGGTCGATCCTTTGCTGGTGGGGCGGTTGGTGACGGGCGGGGTGACCTGCACGCCGCGCGCGCCGGTGCGCCCCGCAAGCCCTCTCCCGGCCAGGCCCGCCGCGGGTCACGGTCGACTGCATGGCAGGTACAACAGAGCAGGTGTGTGAGGGTCGTGGCGACGGAAGCGACTGCCCGAACAGAGAGGACGAGAACCTGGTCGACGGCGTCCGGTGCGAGGAATGCCGGCACTACTGGGAACTGGACGAGACCGAGCGGGGTCGGCGTGCGGCCGTGGAGGAGGGGATCACGCGGCCGGTCGGGGATCCGCGAGAGGCCGGACAAGGAACGGCCGCGTAGCCCGGCGCGATCGCGGTACCTGCCTTCGCCTGACGCCGACGATGGCTCCGGTTCCGCGAGAGACAACCCGGTCGGGCCGGCCGGCCACGTCCTCTCGACGGAACCTCTCCCGCAGTGCGCGCCCACCACACAGCCACCACCCTCGCGGCGAGCGCAGGGGACCCGCACGGGAACCGCCGCGCGGCAGGGCCGTGGTGAGCACCGGCCGCCAGGACGGCCGGCCGCATTCCGCGCACGGCGGCGGCAGTTCCTCCAGGCCCGACCAGGCCGGCCTGATCCAGCAGCCCGTTCGGTCAGGCCGACGGCTCACACAGTGGGGGTTCAGTAAGGAACAGGGCGGTTCTCCTGGACCCAGAGTCGGTGGGCTTCGCTGTCGAGCGGAGGTGGAGCGAGACCGTCGAGCATCCACAGCTCTCTCGGTGTTTCGTCGATGTGGAACTCGCAGTACAGGCCGCGGTCGGCGGTGTGCGGGGCCAGGATGCGCGCGAGGATCTCCCGGGTCCTCTTCCGGATGTCGGGGTCCTCGGTGTGGACGGCGATGTGATCAACCGTGATTCTCACGGCGGTCGCCGTGGGCTCGCCGCCCACGTAGAGGGAGTCGGCGTCGATCTCCTGGAAGACGGTGACGACGTAGAAGGCCGGCAGTCTCCCGAAGCGGGTGTAGAAGCCGGTGATGTCTGCGGAGAACTGCTGCTTCTGCTGCGGCGTGTAGATGCCGGGCGGATGGTAGACGGTCCAGAGCGGCACGGGGACTCCTTCGGGTCGGGGGCCTGGGCGTCAGCTGCGCAGAGAGGGGAGCACGAGGTTCTCGACCGGGCCGGAGAGGACCGCCTTGACCGTGCGGGTGGCCTCGTCGACGAGGACTTCGTTCTCGCCGTTCTCGACACCGTCCAGGACGGTGCGGGCGACCTCGGCAGGCGCGATCTTCTCGGCGGCGACCGCGGCGACCATGTCGGTGTCGGCGAAGCCGAGATGCACACCGACCACCTGTGTGTGCTGCGCGGCCAGTTCGAGGCGCAGAGAGTTCGTCAGCGACCAGAAGGCCGCCTTCGAGGCTCCGTACGCGCCGCTTCCCGCCATCCAGGACAGGATGGAATGGATGTTGACCAGCGCGCCCCCGCCGTTGCCGGCCAGGACCGGGGCGAACGCCTTGGCGACGCGCAAGGGGCCGTAGACGTTGGTGTCGAAGGTCGCGAGGACCTGTGCGAGCTCGCCGGTGAGCAGCGGAGCGGGGTGCAGGACACCCGCGTTGTTGATGACGAGGTCGACGTCGCGTGCCCGCTGGGCCAGGTCGGTCACCGAGTCGTCGTCGGTGACGTCGAGCGGGACGGGTTCGACGCGGGGGTCTTCGACGGCGTGCGGGACGCGTGCGGTGGCGTACACCTTGCGGGCGCCGCGGGCCAGCAGCTCCTCGACGAATGCCTTGCCGATGCCCCGCTGACCGCCCGTGACGAGGGCGACGGAGTCTTTGATCGCGGTCATGCGCACTTCCTTGGCGTGATGGTGCGTCCGGGCGTACGCCTCCGATCCGCAGGCCGGACCTCGGCGACGCATGCGGTGCCTTCACTATAGATGTTAGTCATCATCTAAAAAAGAGCCTGCTGCCGTAGGATGAGCCCCAGGGGCCAGCAGGCCCCGGCGCGCCGGGAGAAAGGGAATGCCGGTATGCCGCGCATGTCGCGCGAGGTGGCCGAACAGCACCGACAGCAGGTGATCCGGAACACCTCGCGGCTGATCCGCGAGAAGGGCGCCGATGGCGTCACCGTGCCCGGGGCGATGGACTCCGCCGGGCTGACACACGGCGGCTTCTACCGTCATTTCGCCTCGAAGGACGACCTGCTGGCCCAGGCACTCACCGCGGCCTTCGTCGAGCGCCGCACCGCCATGGACCGGATCAGTGAGGACCACGACTCCCCGGACGGCGCGTCGGCCAGGGCCTCGTTCCTGGCGATGTACCTCTCCGAACTGCACCGCGACCATCCCGCCGACGGCTGCCCCGCGGCCGCCGTGGCCGCCGACGCGGCCCGGACCGAGCCCGGCACTCCCCTGCGCACGGCCTTCACCGCCGGCCTCCGCGACCTCGCGGACGGCCTGCGGCAGTGGGACGAGCCGGAACGCGAGGGCGGCACCGACGCCGCTCTCGCCGACCTCGCCCTCCTGGTCGGCACCGTCCTGCTGGCGCGCGCCAGCGACGACCAGGAGCTGTCCCACGCGTTCCTCGAGGCTGCTCGCGACCGTCTGGACCCGCAAGGCACGCAGTCGTCCGAGACCTCCAAGGCCTCCACGCCAGGCAGCTGATGCCTGAGTCCTCCGCGACCTCCCGCCCCGCGGCGCAGGGACCAGGGCCGGTGGAACCCGCGACGGGCTCACCGGCTGCGCACCGCAGGGTCAGGGCACCGGTGTCCACAGGTCGACGGAGCGAAGCAGGAAGAACGCGGCCATGATCACGGATCCGGCGACGATCAGACCGAGCCAGAAGTACGGGTGCTCCCAGACGCCGCCGTCCGGCCGCTCTTCGTGAGCCTCCGCTGTCGAACCCTCCACCGGCGGGGTTTCGGTGGGCTTGCCCAGTGGTTCCGTCATGCTGCTCACCGCATTCCTCTCTTGGTCGGGCGCCCCGTGGACGCTCGCAGTTCAGGGGCACCCCCGGCGCTCCGGGTGGTCGACAGCGGGGGCCGTCCCGCGTCCCGCAGGGCGGGGGTCGTCACCGAGTCGCGTACCGCCTGCTCAGGGTGCCTGCGCCGCCAGTACGGGTTGTCGTGCGCGAGCTTGCTGAACACCCTGCCGTACATCCCGAACGTGGCGATGAGCAACCCCATGACGAAGCTGAAGATCACGTTGGTCATGCCGAAGTCGAGGATGTTGGCGGGACGGTCCAGGACGAAGATGTGCGCGAAGCCGCTCAGCACGAAGAGCGCGCCGACCGTCATGTTGAGGACGGAAGCGAAGTTTCCGCCGATGGCGGCGCCGGCCAGCAGCGCCAGACCCACGACGGTGGAGATGGCGCTGAGCGCGACGTTGGTGGTCATCCCGGCGATCGTGTCGCCCGCCGTGGCGAACGGGCTGAGGGCGTCGGCGAAGCCGAGCCCCGCGAAGACGAGCAGGACCACACCGCAGAAGCCTGCGCCGTACCGGTAGACGCTGGCCAGATGGTGATCGACGGGCATTTCGTCTTTGAGCTTCATGAAGTACTTTCGCCCCTTGTGTTCCCTACGGATGCATAAGAGGGGATTGTGATTCCGCGCGGCCGGTGAGGTCGCACGAGCAGAAGAGTCCTCCGCACAGCCCACCCGGAGCCCGCTCGGGGAGAACCATCGCTGTGCGGGTGCCGTCGCCCGTGACGTGCGGGATCACGGCATCGTGGCGACGTCGGACATCTGGATGCCGACCGCGTTCTCGGCCATGGCGCAGGAACCTCCTTGCAGGGCGAGCCGGCCCTTCGTGCGGCTCTGGAACGAATCCGGGAGTCAGAACTTGGTTCAGTTCGAGCGGCCACGCGACCGGTGCGGGTGCCCCCGCACCCGGCACCTGCCCGCCCGTGGCAGCGTGCCGTCAGGGATCCTGACGACGACGCCCGTCACGTACCCGTACGTCGAGGAAGTGGTGCCGTCTTGGCAGTCCTGACCCTCCGTGCTGCCGGGCCAGCGGGAGCCGACACGGTGTGGGACCGGTACGTGTCGGTGGACCGGTGGGCTTCGTGGTCGCCACAGATCGTCGCGGTACGTCCCGTCGGCGCGACGCTGCGGCCCGGCCTGACCGGCACCGTCGTGTCCTTCGCCCGGATCCGCGTGCCGTTCCGCGTCGAGGCGGTCGACGAGGTCCTTCGCACCTGGTCCTGGCAGGTCCGGCTGGGCCCGGTGCGGGTACGACTGCACCATGGCGTGCGAGCGCGGGAGGACGGGTCCGAGACCGTACTGACCATGCGCGGCCCGATGCCCGTGCTGGCCGCCTACGCTCCCCTCGCGCGGCTCGCTCTGGGGCGCCTCGTGCGCTCCTAGGCAAGAAGGCCCCGGCGAGTGCGCCAAGCGGTGCCTGCGCGGCGGCGACTGCGATGTCTCTCGATCGTCCCCGCTCCTGCGTGGTGGATAACCTTCGGGGATGAGCAACGCGACATGGGACGCCCTGACGGCGACGCCCCTTTCCGAAGTGCGCCGCCGCGCGTCCGTACTGAACCAGCTGGCAGGGGTCGAACCGGTCGCGGTGACCGGCGCACGGCGTCTGGCGTGGAACGATGGCGGCGGCCAGTCCGCGGTCTGGTACTTCGCGGAAGACAGCCGCGTGCTACTGCTGACCTTCGACCACGAGTCGGCACTGAATCTCTACGCCGAGGACGACTACGAGCTCCAGGAGTCGTTCTACGACGGTGTTCCCGATTCCCTCGTCGCCCTGGTCCGCGACCGCCCCGAGAACTACGAGTCCCTCAACCTCACGGACCCGGCGACGGGACGGACGATTCACTACGCGGGCGGTGTCTTCTGGTACGACGGCACGCGCTGGCACGTGACCGACGGTCTGTCGGATCACTGTCGCGGCGAGGGTCTGGACCTCTTCGGTGAGTCCGGCTTCGACTACTGCCTCGCGCCCTACCGCTTCGGCCAGGACTTCACCCCCGAGACCGTCGTCGCGAGCCGGGACGAGGACGGTCAGTACGAGGACGAAGGCGAGAAGGAAGCCGATCTGACCGCCATAGAGACGGTCTTCCGCCGGCACGGGTGACGGTCCCCGGCCTGGGTTCCTGGTCAGTGGGAGCGTCGCGTCAGTGGGAGCGGGCGCGGCGACGGCGGTTACCGGGCTCCGGGTTGTTCGGCCCGTCGGCGCCCGGCCCACCGACCGCGCGGAGGCGGCGGCCGTCGTCGACGCGATCGCCGACCGCCCGGCCGGGACCGGGCGGCGGCGGACCCCCGGCTGTCCGAGCCGGTGCACCCGCCGGACGCCGGACGCCGGTCACTCGGCCGCGATGCGCACCACGCCCGTGATGGTGCCCTGGTAGACGACGCCGCCGGGCGCGATGGAGCCGACCATCTGGAGGGTGTCGTACAGCGAGGACGCGCCCAGGTGCTGCCTGCGAACGACGGAGCCCGTCTCGGGGTCGATCTGGGCGTAGGAGTAGGGGTCCAGGAGCGAGGTGGCGTCGCTCCCGGGCAGGAGGGAGCCGCGCAGAACGGTGTGGATGAGCCCGTCCGCCGTCGAGAGCCGGGGTACGGCCGAGGAACGGACGGCGGTGTCCCACTTGAGGTCGCAGCCGCTGCCGTCGGCTCGCAGGTCCACGCGGGTCAGCCCGCCGGCGAAGTCCGCCGAGGACGGCACGCTCTCCCCGGCGCCCTCGGGCAGCGCCGGATAAGGATACCCGTAGGTGCTCGCCACGAAGACGGAACGACCCGCACCGATGGGCGAGTTCTCGCTGCCGCTGCCCCCGGCGAGAAGGACCGGCGTCGAGCAGACCTGGGCACCGGTGTCGGTGCGGTGGACCTCGAGGTGCACGGTGGGTGACGCGTTGTCGACGACGGCGACGTAGTCGGTGCCGGTGGTGGGCCCGAGGAACGTCGGGGTCGAGCCCGTCCCCCAGCTGAGCTGGCCGGGCTTGCGGGCGGGGCCGCGGTCGTAGGCGTGGCGCCAGCGGACGGTCGGGGTACCGTCCGGTGCGGCGGTGAGCAGGTAGGTGGCGTGGGAGGTGGTGACCGCGGTGCCCTCGGGGGCCGTGGAGAGGGAGTTGTCGACGCGTTCACCCGCGGGGAGTGCGAGGGTGCGCACCGCGCCGGTGGCCTCGTCGGCGGTGCCCACGACACCTCCGCCGGTGGCGAACCAGACCCTCCCCCGCCAGTCGGGGGCGAGGCCGGTGACGGAGTCGTCGCCAGGTATCGCCGCGGCGAGGGAGAGTGAGCGGTCGACGTACAGCTGCCATTCCCCGGCCGCGTTCCTGCGGTGCGCGACGCGCAACAGGTTCTTGTCACCGTCCACCACGACGAGCCGGTCCTCGTGGTCGAGGTAGGCGTAGACGCCGCCCAGCAGGGAGCCCTTGGCGAGTGGCAGCCGGGCCAGTGAGGCGCCGGTGGCGGGATCGAGGAGGTGCACGGTGGGGATCCGGGTCAGCACGGGCGTGCAGAGGGCGACGGGGTAGGCGTCGGCGCCGACGAGGACGGTGGGGCACGCCGACTGCAACGCGACACGCTTGGAGGTCAGTCGGCCCGCTCCGGGCCCGGGCAGCGGGGTGGCGTCGGAGGAGCCGGTGTCGCCGTGCATCGTCGCGGTTCCGGGCGGCCCGGCGTACGGGTTGCGCGGCGGAAGCGGGCCGAAATCGGTGCCGGCGGCCTGCGCGGGCGGCAGTGCGGCGGCGAGGAGAAGTGAGACGGCGGCGGCCAGCGCACCAGCGTGCGGGAGCCGGAGGATCGACGGCATCGGGACGGGTCCTGTCGACGGGAGGCACCGGATGGGTGCCGGAGAGGGACACGGGTGCGGGGCGCCGCCGCCCGGTGGAGGGGGGCGGCGGTGTGCCTCGGAGGCGGGCTGCCTCCGAGGCACGGTGCTCAGGACGGTCGGGCCGTGCGCGACGGGGTCACAAGGTCCCGGGTCACGAGGTCCCGAGTCCCGGGCGGGGTCACGGGACGAGCTTGAGCAGCCGGTTGGGCGATCCGGAGCCGGGGTTGGTGACCTTGCCGGTCGTCGCGCCGTTCACGAGGGCCGTGGCGACCTGGGACGGGGAGGCGGAGGTGTGGTTGGCCAGGTAGACGGCGGCGGCTCCGGCGACGTGCGGGGTGGCCATCGAGGTGCCGGAGATGGTGTTGGTGGCGGTGTCACCGGTGTGCCAGCCGGCCGTGATGGAGGACCCCGGGGCGAAGATGTCCAGCACGGAGCCGTGGTTGGAGTAGCTCGCGCGGGCGTCGGTGCTGGTCGTGGCGCCGACGGTGAGGGCCTCGGTGACCCGGGCCGGGGAGTACGAGGAGGCGTTGGCGTTGCTGTTGCCGGCGGCGACGGCGTACGTCACGCCGCTGGCGATGGAGGTGCGCACGGCCGCGTCCAGCGTCGCGGAGGCTCCGCCGCCGAGGGACAGGTTGGCGACGGAGGGACCGGAGTGGTTACGGGTCACCCAGTCGATGCCGGCGATGACCCCGGCGGTCGTGCCGGACCCGTTGTTGTCCAGGACCCGCACGGCGACGATCCGCGCCTTCTTGGCCACGCCGTAGGTGGAGCCGGCGATGGTGGTGGCCACGTGCGTTCCGTGGCCGTTGCCGTCCGAGGCGTTGGTGTCGCCGTCGACGGCGTCGTAGCCGTGCGCGGCGCGGCCGCCGAGCTGCTGGTGCGTGACGCGTACGCCGGTGTCGATGACGTAGGCCGTCACGCCGCTGCCCGCGCTGTCCGGGTAGGTGTAGGTGCGGGACAGGGGCAGGGAGGTCTGGTCGATGCGGTCGAGGCCCCACGGGGCGTTGGTCTGCGTGGTGTCGCTGATGCTGACCCGCTGGTTCTGCTCGACGGCCGCCACCGCGGGGTCGGCGGCGAGACGCCTGGCCTCCGTCCCGGAGAGGGTGGCCGTGTAGCCGTTCAGGGCGCTGCCGTACGTCTTGCCGACGCTGCCGCCGTACTCCTCGACCAGTTTCCTGCCCGCCGGTGAGGAGGCTTTGAATCCGGCGTCCTTGCGGAGGGTGACGATGTAGCTGTCCTGGACGGCCGTGGACGAACCGGCGCCGAGCACCCGGCCCTCGGCGGGAGCGGCCTGAGCGGGGACGGCGGTGAGGCCGCCGGCCAGGGTGCTCGCCGCGACTGCGGCTATCGCGGCGAACCGTATTCTCTTGCTGCGCAGTGTTGCCATGACGAGGGATTCCTCCTGCCGGCGGCGCGCCAGGGTGGGGCGCGCGTCTGTGGGGGCGGGCGCGCACGGGTGCGCACCCCGGCCCGGTGCGTGGCGTTCCGCTCCGGGCTGCGATCAAGGTTTGCCCACCACGCGCAGGGGCAGCAAGGGAGTTGACGAAGCGTCAACAGACCTGCCATGCGCACGACATAAAGGCACGACGGAGTCCGCTCGGTCCCGCCCTCAGCCCCCCTCCCGCCGGGCGCTTTCCCCCGCACCCGTGCCGCGGGGCAGTTCCACGTCGTCACCCGTGAGGTGCCCATGACGGAACGCGAGGCGTACAGCGCCGGGCTCCCCCGCTCGACCCGCTCCCCGTCGTTGCCGGCGAGGCCACTGTTCTTCACACCACGGACGTTGCGAAGTCAGCGGACCTGGTCATGATCGGAATCTCGTGACCCGAGCCAGGAGGCCCACCATGTTCCGCCGGACCCTGACCATCCTCGCAGTTGTCGCGGGCCTCGCCGCGACGGGATCCGCAAGTCCGCTGGCGGCGGCGGAACGTTCTGCCGACCGACCAGGAGCGCGGGTGCTGGAGGTCATGACGTTCAACATCCACCACGCTCAGGGCACCGATGACGTGCTGGACCTGCAGCGCGTCGCGAACGTCATCCGCAAGAGCGGCGCCGACGTGGTGGGCCTCCAGGAGGTCGACAACCACTATTCCGCACGCAGCGACTGGGCGGATCAGCCCGCGGAGCTGGCCGCACTGCTGGGATACCACGTGGTCTTCGGCGCCAACATCGACAACGCTCCGCCGACCGCCGGCGGCCACCGCGTCCAGTACGGCACGGCGATCCTCTCGCGCTACCCGATCACCGCCTCCGACAACACCTGGTTGTACAAGTCTCCGGGTCAGGAGCAGCGCGGCTTGCTCCACGCCACGCTCGACGTGCGCGGCAAGAAGGTGGAGTTCTACAACACGCACCTGGCCGCCAGCTCGCAGACCGATCGCCTGCACCAGACGGCGCAGGTCGTTGACCTCATAGGCAAGAAGAAGCCGGGCATCCTCGTGGGCGACTTCAACGCGCTGCCTGCCGCTCCTGAGTCGGCGCCGTTGCGGAAGGCGTACACCGACGCTTGGGAAAAGTCGGTGCACGGCCGGGGTGATGGAGCGACGTACCCCGCACAGGCCCCCACCGAGCGGATCGACGTCATCTACACGACCCGTGGAGTGGCCCCACTCCACACGCGCGTTCTGGAGGATGACCCGGCGGCATCCGACCACCTTCCGCTGGTCAGCAAAGTCCTCGTCACGCCCTGACCGTCCGTCGTGGTTCCGATCGGCCGTCGGCAGCATTCCACCGCTGGGGTCAGGATCACGCAGCCGACGGTCCGACCGAACCGGCGCTGCCACGGCACGGACCCCTACCGCTCACGTCCGAGAACACGGCCGCCCGCGGCGCGCCGGCGGCCGGCTTCGCCGCTCCGGTGCTCGCCGGCCTCGCCGTCGCCCGGACCCGCGTCGACCGGACCCCCCCCCCGATGTCCCACGCGACCTGGCCGACCGCCCGACCTGGACGACCTGGAGGTCCTGGCGGTCCTGGCGGTCCTGGCCGGGAGCTGCGGGTACGGCTGCCGCCTCCACCCGCCCGCGTCCTTGCCGCACGCCTCCCTTCGCTCGCCGATGAGTTTCGGTGTGCCGAACGGTCCACATCGGTACAGCCGGCACAGGGAGAACCCGATGGGCACGACGCACCGCCATCCGCTGACCCACATCGCCCGCCGCATGTACGACCTCTTGGAGCCGATCTGCCTGGTCACGTACCTCGCCGAGGAGTGCAACGAGGAACTGACAGCACTGGGCCACCGCACCTACTGGGACGGCTACTTCGCCGGCCGCGCCGCACCACTGGGCCGGGTGGAGGCCCGAGTCGTGCACGCGGCGTTCTACAACTTCGCCGATGGGGAAGCCGCGCGGCACATCCCCAGCGCCTGGGAGACGATCCCACCCGAGGCCTCCGTCGCCGCGCGGGAAAGGGGCAGTGCGGCTTCCCTGCGGCGCATCCTGGGCGACGAACTGGCCGGCTCCCCGGGCCTGGTGCGCGCCGCCGACCTGACCACGGAAGCCGCGACGAACGCGCCCACGGAAGGCCGGGTCATGTATGCGGGGATGCGCACCCTTGAGGTGCCCGGCGACCCCGTCGCCCGACTGTGGCATTCCGCGACCATGCTGCGCGAGCACCGCGGCGACGGGCACATCGCAGCTCTCGTCGGCGCCCGCATCGGCGGCACGGAGGCCCACGTGCTCTCCGCCCTGGAACAGGGCATCCATCCCCCGGAGTCCTTCGGGCGCATCCATCACCTGCCGAAGAAGCGCCTGGCGGCAGTCCTGGACGGCATGCGCGAACGCGGCCTCATCGACACCGACGGCCACTTCACCGACACCGTCCGCGCGACCAAGCAACGCGTCGAAACCCTCACCGACGAACTCGCCACCCCGCCGTACGAAGCCCTGTCACCCGCGGAGCTCGACGAACTGATCGCCGAACTCGAGCCCATCTCCGCGGCCCTGGTGGCAGCCGGCTCGCGGTGACCCGCGGAAACCGCGGGACGCAGGGTGGTCACGAGCGACGACACCGAGCACGGCGCGTCAGCCCCGGCCCGGCCACCTGCCGCGGCTCACACCGCCGTTGAGCGGAACGTGCTGGGGCTGAGGCCCTTGTGGCGTTTGAAGGCGTTACTGAAACCGAAGGCGTCGGCATAGCCGACGGTCCTGGCGATCTGGGCGATGCTCAGGTCGGTGCCGGCCAGGAGTGCCTCGGCGTCGTCCATGCGGCACTCGGTGAGGTAGGTGAGGGGCGGACTGCCCATCAGCTCGGTGAAGCGCCGGGCGAACAGCGCCCGGGACACGCCGGCTTGAGCGGCCAAGGAGGCGACCGTCCAGCTCTGGGCGGGCCGCCCGTGGAAGGCGTGCAGGGCGGGGGCGAGGACGGGGTCGGCGAGGCCGCGGTACCAGCCGGGCGCGTCGGCGCCCGCACGGTCGAACCAGGTGCGCAGCGTGCAGACCAGAGCCCAGTCGAGGAGCCGGTCCATCAGTGCCTGCGAGCCTGCGGAGAGCCGCGCGGCGTCGGCGGCGGAGCTCTCCAGCCAGGCGCAGACCTCGGCGTCCTCGGCGACGACCAGGACGGGCGGCAGAGCCCGCAGGAGTCGCTCATGACGGTGCCCCGAGGCACGGTACGCCCCCACGATCAGCGCGGTCGCTTCCTCCGGGCCGGTGCCCCAGTGAATCCCGTCGAGTTCCTGGCCGGTGCACGCGGGGTCCCCGGTGAAGCAGTTGATCTCGTACGCGCTGTGGGGACGCTGGACCGTGGCGGGCTCGTCCGCGAGGCGGAACCGCGCGGGCCCGCGGACGATGGCCGTGTCACCCGCCCCGACGGCCCGCTCGGTGCCGTCGGACAGCAGCAGCGTGCCGCCACCGCGCAGCACGCTGACCATGGTGAGCGGAGCGGCGTCGGCGAAGGTGATGCTCCAGGGCGCTGTCAGGACGGCATGACTGACGACCGAGCCCTCGGCCCGGATGCCGCTCAGCAGTGAACTAAGAGGATCCACACGGAAATCGTAGACGATCTCCTATGTTCCGGAGCGTTTCTCCCATGGATCATCTACGGCGCTGCGGCTGTACTGGACTCACCGCACAGAACGAGCCTTCGGGAGAGACCGTGCCGCAGCACAGCAGTGACGACACCAGGACGGCCCTCGTGGTCGTAGCGCACCACCGCAGCGATTCCCTCACCGCCCACACCGCCCGGCGCGCGGCTGCCCAGCTCGAGGCCGCCGGTTACCGCATCGACCTGCTCGACCTCCACGCCGAGGGGTTCGACCCGCGGATGAACGTCGAGGACCAGCCGGACTGGGGCGACCGCGAGAAGCCGTACTCGGACGAAGCGCACGCCCACATGCGGCGGATCCTCGCCGCCGATGTCGTCGTCGCCGTCTTCCCGGTGTACTGGCAGAGCGTGCCCGCCGTCCTCAAGGGATGGATCGACCGCGTGTGGAACTACGGGTTCGCCTACGGCCGCAGCAAGCCCCGCCTGGCGGGCAAGCGCATGCTGTGGCTGGCCTTGGCCGGCGCCACCGCCGACGACCCCGTCGCGGAGTCGATGCAGTCCGTCCTGGAGACCAACCTGAGCGACGGCATCGCCTACTACTGCGGCTTCTCCCGCTCCACCGTGGGCCTGCTCCTGAACGCGGAGGAGCGACCGCAGCGCATCGACGCCGAGGGCAACCTGCTGGTCGGTGCGGCGGTCGCCGGCGCCGAGCGGGAGGCGCAGTACGCCGATTTGGACCGTAGGGCAGGGAAGTTCGTGGAGGAGTTCCTGGCGGACGAACTCGTGGCGGTCTGACGGCCTCCGCATCCTCTGCGCCGACACTGCGTCAGTACCTGCGGGACCAGCCGGCCCGGCTCGAACCGGCGGACGCCTGAGCTGGGGCCACCCCGTCCCGCCACCTGCCGGTCGAGCGCTCCGCCACCGTTGAACGCCGCAGGTCGAACGGCGGCTGCGCGCTCCAGCAGGGCGGTGCGTGGTCAAGCCTGTTCCCCGAGGGTCCGGCCGGGCCCTCGGGGAACAGGCGTGAGGTGGACGGCACGGACGCCAGTCGCTTCGGCCGGGCGGCAGCAGGGTCTCGGCCGCCCGGCCGTCGACGCACGCGCGCTCCGGGCCCGCGGCCACCCTGGTCCCCGGCAGCGCGATCATGCTCCGCGTCCGCCCACGACGGGCGGTTCCGGCAGGGGTTGGCCGGTGTCCGGCGTGCAGGAGGCGCCCCTTGCGTCCCACGTGCCACAAAGACGCTCCCCGCACGCTCGTCCGGCCAGAACTTTTCCCTCGCTGATGACAAAGCGTGGACGCCCCCGTCACAAGTCCCTACTGTGTCCGATGCGACGCTGTGCGCCCCCTGGGCCCACGCACACCCCCCTCCGTCTCCGGGACGACGGCGCGTCCCGGCAGCGGTGGATCTCCCACTTACCCGATCGAGTTCCTCATGCCCGAGGAACCGTCAGGAGGTAACGTGTATCCACGGCTGTACCCTCGCCGGCCGGGCAGACGCCTGACCGGGACGATCATCGCTTCCTTACTGGCCGTCGGCCTCTCGTCGTCCCCGTCCGCGGCGGACGACCCGGCCGCCGCGGCTCTCCCGCCGCAGGAACCGGGTGTCACCCTGCGCGTCTTCGACGTGCAAACCCCGCTGAGCGAGATCTGCACGCTGAAGGCGGGCCAGACCCCGAACGTCGACAAGCTGATGCCCGTGATCGACTGGTCCTCGGCCGGTGACTTCGGCCTGGAGACCCGCTTCGTCACCCACGTCCTCGGCAACCTCCACGCCGCGCAGGCGGGCAGCTACACCCTCCGGCTCACCAGCGACGACGGGTCCCAGCTCTGGATCGACGACCGCCTGGTCATCAACCACGACGGCCTGCACGGACCGGACGCCCCCAAGGACGCCACGGTCGATCTGACGGCCGGCCCCCACTCGCTGCGCATCGAGCACTTCGAGCGGGACGGCGGACAGCAGCTCACGCTGGCCTGGAAACCGCCGGGCGCCTCCGCCTTCAGCGTCGTACCGAACTCGGCCCTCAGCACGGACGCCGATGTCGTCCGCGTGACGGCGCCGGGCCGCAAGGAGTGCGAGGGCGGTGCCGACTCGCCGGGAGACGGTCTGCCGCTGACCGGTGTGCACCCCAACTACACCCTGACCGACCTCCGGCCGAACGGCTTCGAGCCGCAGGTCTCCGCGATGGACTGGCTCCCGGACGGACGCCTGGCGGTGGCCACCTGGGGAGGCAGCAACAACACCGCGGGCGAGGTCTACCTGCTGAGCAACGTCACCGGCAGCACCGGGCCCGACAAGGTGACCGCCAAGAAGGTGGCCTCCGGCTTGAAGGAGCCGATGGGCATCAAGCACGTCGACGGCAAGCTCTACGTCTCCCAGAAACACGAACTGACCGAGCTCAACGACACCAACGGCGACGAGATCACCGACCAGTACCGCCGAGTGGCGACCTGGCCCTTCGGCGGGAACTTCCACGAGTTCGCCTTCGGTCTGCTCTACCAGGACGGGTTCTTCTACCTGAACCTGTCGGTCTCCATCAACTACGGCGGCGCCACCACCGACCCGCAGCCCGCCGCGAACCGCGGCACCACCATCAAGGTGAACAAGGCGACGGGCCAGGTCTCCTACGTCGCCGGCGGACTCCGCACCCCGAACGGCATCGGCTGGGGCCCTGAGGGCGGCATCTTCGTCACCGACAACCAGGGCGGCTGGCTGCCCTCGTCCAAGCTCGTGCACATCAAGCAGGACCGCTTCTTCAACCACTACACCAATCCGGACGGGCCCTTCGACTCCCGGCCGGTGACCAAGCCGGTGCTGTGGCTTCCGCAGAACGAGATCGCCAACTCCCCCAGTACGCCGCTGATGTTGAAGGACGGACCGTTCGCCGGCCAGATGCTGTTCGGGGACGTGACCTACGGCGGTGTCCAGCGCGGGTTCCTGGAGAAGGTCGGCGGCGAGTACCAGGGCGCGGTCTTCCGTCTCACCCAGGGCCTGGAGGCCGGGGTCACCCGGATCAGCGTCGGTCCGGACGGCGCGCTCTACGCCGGTGGCCTGGGCGCGGGCGGCAACTGGGGCCAGGAGGGCAAGCTCGCCCACGGCCTGCAGAAGCTGACCCCGAACGGCGCCAACACCTTCGACATCCGCGCGATGCGTGCCGTACCGGGCGGCTTCCAGCTGGAGTACACCCAGCCCCTGTCGACGGACACGGCGAACGAACTGGCCGCCCACTACAAGATCAAGCAGTGGCGCTACGTGCCGACCGCCGCCTACGGGGGTCCCAAGGTCGACGAGGAGACACTCACCGCGCAGTCGGCCACGCTGTCCGCCGACCGCAAGACCGTCACCCTCACCATCCCCGGCCTCAAGGCCGACCGCGTCGTGCACGTCCGCTCGCCCCGTCCCTTCAGCTCGGCCGGTGGCGAAACGCTCTGGAGCACCGAAGCCTGGTACACCCTGAACAAACTGCCAGGAGACGTGTCCAGGACCGGTGAGGTGACCGGCGTCAACGGCAAGTGCCTGGACGTCGACAACTCCCAGACGGCCGACGGCACCGAGATCCAGATCTGGACCTGCAACGGCACCGGCGCCCAGCAGTGGACACTGCCGGGCGACGGGACGATACGCGCCCTGAGCAAGTGCCTGGACGTGTCGGGCGGCGGCAGCGCCGACGGCACGAGAATCCAGTTGTGGACCTGCAACGGCAGCGGCGCACAGACCTGGCAGCCGCAGGCCGACGGCACCATACGCAACCCGCAGTCCGGCAAGTGCCTCGACGCCTCCGGCGGCACCTGGAACGACGGCACCCCGGTCCACCTGTGGGCCTGCCACACCGGGGCCAACCAGAAGTGGGCACTGCCCTAGCGATCAGATCGGCATCACCCTCAGCCGACAGCGGCAAGGGCGGGCTCCGGCATCTCCTACGGGGCGCCGCGGCCCGCCCGGTCGGCGTACCCGATCGCTTCGTGACGAGCAGGTGTTGGCCTGTGCTGCCGTCTCAGCCCGCCGACGCTCTGGTGTCGGCCCCCCCCCGGCCGCGCGGTCACGGCATGGATCGCAAGGGCGGGTGCTGCGTCGTGATGCCCGAGGGCTGGAGCAGTGGCGGAGGTTCGGGGCCCGGATCCTCGGTGACAACGACACCGGCGGCCCCGTGGTCGAATCCGGCCGGCCAGCGGGTCCGCTCACTGGCCAGCGCACCGGTCAGACGTGCCTGGACGAGGTCGGCCGTGCTCAGGTCGGAGCCACGCAGGTCGGCCAGGCGCAGGTCGGCACGGCGGAAGACGGCGCCGCCCGCGTCGGCCTTGCGCAGGTTCGCTTCACGCAGGTCGGACTCGGTGAAGTCCGCGTCCCGCAGGTCCGTCTCGACCAGCCGGGCGCCTCTCATGTCGGCCAGGACGCAGCGTGCCCGGCGCAGGATCGCCGTCTTGAGGTCGGCGTGCCGCAGGTCGACCGAGACGAGGGACGCCTGCGTCAGGTTGGCGTGGTAGAGGCCCGCCGCCTCCATGCAGGACCGGTCGAGGTTGACCTCGTGCAGCCACAGCCCGTCACAGTCGGCCCGGCGCAGGTCCGTGACGCTGAGGTTGACCCATGACTGCTCCCGGGGTTGCAGCAGCAACACGCCGAGTCCGGTGAGCGCCACCTGGGCGTCGGCTGCACGTACTTCCAGCGGCACGACGTCGTTGATCGGCACGTCCATGGCCGGAGCCTCGGGTCCGGCGGGCGGCCAGGGCAGGTGCGTGCGCAGGTACGCGGCCTGGATGGAGATGACGGCCTCGCGGTCGCGGGCGGAGTGCTCAGCGATCCGCCAGAGCGCGTGGAGCCCGCCGAGGCGTGTTTGCAGTTTGTCACTGCCGAGCTGATCGACGGCCGTGCTGAACCGGTCGGTGACATGGCCTTCCTGGGTGGCTCGCAAGCCCTCCTGGCTGACGCGTAGTTGCCGCCAGGTTGCGTATGCGCCGAACAACACGACCATGCCGCCCACGGCCTGCAACAGTGTCGTGCGGACGTCGTTCACCGCTTTCAACCGGTCCTGCGCGGCGACACTCGCCCCGGCGAGGTCATGGTCGACGACCAGACTCGGCACGATGACGAGCACCGCCCCCAGCACGGTCACCCCCGTCGCCCCGGCCAGCAGGGCCGCGATCCGACGACGTCTGACCAGCCGGTCGCGCCACGGCCTCGGGCCGTGGTCCGGATTCCCCGTCCTCATGGGCATGGGAGCCTAGGCCCCGCTCAGAAAGCGATCAAGGTGCGGGACCCGGGGGCGCGACGCTCAACCGGCGACGATCTCGTGTTTCACCAAGGGCCGCGCTCCAGGGCCAGTTGGTGCCGGAGGCGGACCGATCGAGGAGAGCCGGGAGCCGAACCAGGGACACGCGCGAGAGAGCCGCCGGCCTGTGCGCGGTCCCCGTCCGGCAGGGCCCGAGCGGCGGTGACGGCCGCCGGCGTGGGATAGAGTCCCGAGGCCGACCGCGCTGACACGGCCGCCCGCCGCGCCGTCCCTGGACAGGTCGCCGCATTCACCACCGACTCGGGGCCCGCCATGACGTATGCGTCCACACCCATGCCCGGTTCGCACCTGCCCCTGCCCGGCCGTGTGCTGCGCTCGCCCATCGGCCTCGCGCACGCCGTCACCGCGCTGCTCGGCGTCGTCATCGTGGTCGACCTGCTGATCATCGCGGCGTCGCTCAACATGCGGTCACTGATGGGCAAGGTCATCTCGGGTGGCGTGGTCGACATCGCCGAGGGCGAGCCGAACCGGGCCGACTACGCGATGGCCGGGTCGGTCGTGCTCTACGGCCTCGCCCTGCTGGCGACGGCGGTGCTCTTCATCATCTGGTTCCACCGGGTCCGCCACAACGCGGAGGTGTTCGCGCCCGAGACGCAGCGCCGGACTGCCGGCTGGGCGATCGCCTGCTGGCTCATCCCCTTCGCCAACCTCTGGATCCCGCGCGGCATCGCCGCCGACGTGCTGCGGGCCGCCCAGCCCGAGCCCCACAGTCCCGTGCTGGAGCACCGGGTACTCCTCAACGCCTGGTGGGGCGCCTGGGTCTGGGCCATGGTCTTCGACCGCTACGCGTCGAACGCGTACGACGACGCCGAAACCCCGGGCGCGATCCGTGACGCGACCGAACTGGTCATGGCCGGTGCCGCATTCGACATCCTGGCCGCCGTGCTCGCCATCCTCTTCGTGCGCCGACTGACCGCCGCACAGCACGCGAAGGCCCTCGCCGGCCCGGCCGTGGCGGGGCGCTGAGCGGAGGCCGTACGCACCGTACACACGGCCTTCAGAGCAACCTGGTTCGGCGCCAAGGGCCGAGGACCCGGAGGATGACGACGAGGCGAGCGCCGCGCGCTGGGCCGCCGCCTCCATGGAGCTGAGCGCCCCGAGGACGACTCGTAGGTTCCCGGCCGGATCTCCCTCCTCGATGAGGACCGCTCACGGATACGCGGCGTGCGTGTGCGCCCGCACTTCCACGGCACACACCTGCGGGCGGGGAAGGTCTCCGGCCAGCCCTTCGCCCTCCATGAGTCGCACGAGCACGGCTTCTCGCGGACCTCCGTTACGACCGACGAGCCGGCCCGACGGTGCGCCGACCGGTCCGCAAGTCCGATGAGCCGCCTTGCCGTTCGTGCCGAGCAGCCCGCTGCGGCCGGAGCGATCCCGACCCGCGGGGAGTGCGCCGGACACGGAAGAGTCCCTCGTCATCGGCCTCGACGCGCCCGCCGGCGGCACGCCCCCGGCCCACCGAGTCCCGGTCCGTCCCTGATCCGGCGAACAGGCCCTGGCCGCCTCGGCCTGCCCCGCCCGCTCCTCCCCCGGACCCGACAAGTCAACGCTGCTTAATGCAAGCCTAAAGAAAAGTCGTGTCAGACTCCTTGACCGAATCTGACACGGCGGGCAAGGTGCCGGAGAGCGCTCTCCCATGTTGTCCATTTCGAGGAGCCCCGCATGCCCGCAGTCGGCATACCCCCAGCCGCGCCGGAGCCACGCAGAGTAGGTCGTCGCCCCGCGGCCCTGACGTCCCGCAGACCCGGCCGCCGCGGTCTCGTCGGAGTGCTGGTCACCGCACTGGCCGCGACCCTTCTCGCCTTCGTCCCCGCCACCCAGGCCCAGGCCGCGCCCGTGCTGCTCTCCCAGGGCAAGCCCGTCACCGCCTCCAGCCAGGAGCACTACGGCACCCCGGCGACCGCGGCCGTCGACGGGGACAACGGGACCCGCTGGTCCAGCGCGGCCGCCGACCCGCAGTGGCTCCGCGTCGACCTCGGCGCCCCCGCCACCCTCAGCCAGGTCGAACTGCGCTGGGAGGCCGCCTACGCCAAGTCCTACCGGATCGAGACGTCCCAGAACGGCACCGACTGGTCGACGGCCTACTCCACCACCACCGGCGCCGGCGGCGTCGAGACCGTCAACGTCTCCGGAACGGCCCGCTACGTCCGCATGCTCGGCACCGCCCGGGCCACCGGATACGGCTACTCCCTCTGGGAGTTCAAGGTCTACGGCACGACCGGCGACGACCCGGGACCGGTCATCCCGGGCGGCGGGGACCTCGGCCCGAACGTGCACGTCTTCGACCCGTCCACGCCCGGCATCCAGGCCAAGCTGGACCAGGTCTTCCAGCAGCAGGAGTCAGCGCAGTTCGGCTCCGGCCGGCACGCCTTCCTGTTCAAGCCCGGCACCTACAACAACCTCAACGCCCAGATCGGCTTCTACACCCAGATCGCCGGCCTCGGCCTGCGCCCCGACGACACGACGATCAACGGTGACATCACCGTCGACGCCGGCTGGTTCAACGGCAACGCCACCCAGAACTTCTGGCGCGGCGCGGAGAACCTCGCCGTGAGCCCGGTCAACGGCACCAACCGGTGGGCGGTCTCCCAGGCGGCGTCCTTCCGCCGGATGCACGTCAAGGGCGGCCTCAACCTCGCCCCCAACGGCTACGGCTGGGCCAGCGGCGGCTACATCGCCGACAGCAAGATCGACGGCCAGGTCGGCAACTACTCGCAGCAGCAGTGGTACACCCGCGACAGCTCCATCGGAGGCTGGTCCAACAGCGTCTGGAACCAGGTCTTCTCCGGCGTCGAGGGCGCGCCCGCCACCAGCTTCCCCGAGCCCCGCTACACGACGCTCGCCACGACGCCGATCTCCCGCGAGAAGCCCTTCCTCTACCTCGACGGCAACGAGTACAAGGTCTTCGCGCCGGCCAAGCGCACCAACGCCCGCGGCACCACCTGGGCGAACGGCACCCCGCAGGGCGAGTCGATCCCGCTGAGCAAGTTCTACGTCGTCAAGCCCGGCGCCACGGCCGCCACCATCAACGCCGCCCTCGCCCAGGGCCTGCACCTGCTCTTCACCCCGGGCGTCTACCACGTCGACCAGACCATCAACGTCAACCGCGCGAACACCATCGTGCTGGGTCTCGGGCTCGCCACGATCATCCCCGACAACGGGGTGACCGCGATGAAGGTCGCCGACGTGGACGGCGTGAAGCTCGCCGGCTTCCTCATCGACGCCGGCCCGGTCAACTCCCCCACGCTCCTGGAGATCGGCCACCAGGGCTCCACCACCGACCACGCCGCGAACCCGACCACCGTGCAGGACGTCTACATCCGCATCGGCGGCGCCGGCCCCGGCAAGGCCACCACCAGCATGGTGGTCAACAGCCACGACACGATCATCGACCACACCTGGGTCTGGCGCGCCGACCACGGCGAGGGCGTCGGCTGGGAGACCAACCGGGCCGACTACGGCGTCCGCGTCAACGGCGACGACGTCCTGGCCACCGGACTGTTCGTCGAGCACTTCAACAAGTACGACGTCGAGTGGTACGGCGAACGCGGACGGACGATCTTCTACCAGAACGAGAAGGCGTACGACGCCCCGAACCAGGCCGCCATCCAGAACGGGTCGACCAAGGGGTACGCCGCCTACCGCGTCGACGACTCCGTCGACACCCACGAGGCCTGGGGCCTGGGCAGCTACTGCAACTACAACGTCGATTCGAGCATCCGCCAGGACCACGGCTTCAAGACCCCCGTCAAACCGGGAGTGAAGTTCCACAGCCTCCTCGTGGTCTCCCTCGGCGGCATGGGCCACTACAACCACGTCATCAACGACACCGGTGCCTCCACGGTCCCGGCCGGCACGACGACCGTGCCGTCCACCCTCGTGTCCTTCCCCTGACCGGCCGTTCCTCGGCCACCGCATCCCCTCCGGGCCGGAAGACGCCCCGCGCCCCGGCCCGGAGGGGCCCTCAGGCGGCCTTCCCCGGCCACCCCGCCCTCGCCTGCCCTCCCCACCCCGCCAGGAGCAGATGTGTCCACACCCCTCTCGTCCCGCAGACCAGCCGGTCGCGCCGCCGTACCCTTGCTCGCCCTCGGCGCGCTGGTGGCGTCGACGCTCGCCGTCGCGGCCCCGCCCGCCCAGGCCGCGGAAGCCCTGCTCTCCCAGGGCAAGCCGGCCACCGCCTCGTCCCAGGAAGGCGGCGGGTACGCCGCCTCGGCGGCGGTCGACGGCAATCTCACCGGCACCCGCTGGGCCAGCCAGTGGAGCGATCCGCAGTGGTTCCAGGTCGACCTCGGGCAGCGCGCCGACCTCAGTCGGGTCGTGCTGACCTGGGAGGGCGCGTACGGCAAGAGCTACCAGATACAGGCCTCCGACAACGGCACGGACTGGCGGACCCTCAAGACCGTCACCGGCGGCGACGGGGGCACGGACGAGATCGCGGTCTCCGGCGCCGGCCGGTACGTGCGCATGCTGGGCACCGAACGGTCCGGTGGCTACGGCTACTCCCTCTGGGAGTTCCAGGTGTACGGGAGCACCGACGGCACGCCCCCGGGCGGCGGCGGGGCGGTCGAGGTCACGGGATCCCAGGGGAACTGGCAACTGACCGTCGGCGGCCAGCCGTACACGGTCAAGGGCCTCACCTGGGGCCCCGCCATCGGCGACGCCCCGAAGTACATGCCCGACGTGAAGTCCATGGGCGTCAACACGATCCGCACCTGGGGCACCGACGGCGGCACCAAGCCGCTGCTCGACAGCGCCGCGGCCCACGGCATCCGTGTCGTCAACGGCTTCTGGCTGCAACCGGGCGGCGGCCCCGGCTCCGGCGGCTGCGTCAACTACGTCACCGACACCACGTACAAGAACAACATGCTCACCGAGTTCGCCAAGTGGGTGGAGGCGTACAAGAGCCACCCGGCGACCCTCATGTGGAACGTCGGCAACGAGTCGGTGCTCGGTCTGCAGAACTGCTACAGCGGCGCGGAGCTGGAGGCACAGCGCAACGCCTACACCGGCTTCGTCAACGACGTGGCCAAGAGGATCCACAGCATCGACCCCGACCACCCCGTCACCTCCACCGACGCCTGGACCGGAGCCTGGCCCTACTACAAGCGCAACGCGCCCGACCTCGACCTGTACTCGATGAACTCCTACGGCGACATCTGCGGTGTCCAGGAGGACTGGGAGGAGGGCGGCTACACGAAGCCGTACATCATCACCGAGGGCGGACCCGCCGGTGAGTGGGAGGTGCCCGACGACGCCAACGGCATCCCCGACGAGCCGACCGACGTGCAGAAGGCCGAGGGATACTCCAAGGCCTGGGACTGCGTCACCGGCCACCGGGGCGTCGCCCTGGGAGCCACCCTCTTCCACTACGGCGTCGAGCACGACTTCGGCGGCGTCTGGTTCAACCTCGTGCCCGACGGGCTGAAGCGGCTGTCCTACTACGCGGTCAAGCGGGCGTACACGGGCTCGACCAGCGGCGACAACACCCCGCCGGTCATCTCGAACATGGCCGTGAGCCCCGCCTCGTCCGCGCCGGCGGGCGGTGAGTTCACGGTCCGCGCCGACGTCCGGGACCCCGACGGCGACGCGGTCAAGTACAAGATCTTCCTGAGCGGCAACTACGCCAACGGCGACAAGCGCCTCGTCGAGGCCCAGTGGCGCGCCACCGGCAACGGCACCTTCGCGGTGACGGCCCCGGAGAAGCTCGGCGTGTGGAAGGTGTACATCCAGGCCGAGGACGGCCGCGGCAACGCCGGCATCGAGACCAAGTCGGTCAAGGTCGTCGCCCCACCCGTCTCCGGCACGAACGTGGCGCTGAACAAGCCCACGACCGCGTCCTCCTTCCAGCAGTCCTACGGCGACTGCCCGTGCGAGCCCACCAAGGCCACCGACGGCCGGACGGACACCCGCTGGGCCAGTGACTGGAGCGACCCGCAGTGGATCCAGGTGGACCTCGGCGCCGCCACTCCCGTCCGCAGGCTCCAGCTCGTCTGGGACCCCGCCTACGCCAAGTCCTACGAGGTGCAGGTCTCGGACAACGGCACCTCCTGGCGCACGGTCCACACCACCACCGCCGGCAACGGTGACATCGACACCATCGACGTCTCGGCGACCGCGCGGTACGTGCGACTGCACCTGACGGCGCGTGGCACCGGCTGGGGCTACTCGCTGCACGAGTTCGGCATCTACAGCTGACCGACGGTGAAGGGCGCCCGTCGGCGCCCTTCGCACCACCCCCACTCGGTACCTCGGCGGGCAGGAGGCCCCATGAGACCACGTTCGAAACTCCCCGCGCTGCTGCTCGGCACCGCACTGCTGGCCAGTGTGCTGGGCGTCGGCACCGTCGCCACGGCGGCCGGTCCCGACAGCGCTCCGGCCGTCTCGGCCGGCGCCTACACCGGACACACCATGGCGGTGTCGACCAGGGCGTCCGCCGACGATCCCGACGGCGACGGCTACATACCGGCCGTCCCCCAGGTCACCGGGGTGAGCCCTTCCCAGGCCACCCCGCCGCCGCGCTACCACAAGGAGTTCCAGGCCAACTGCTCCGTCACGCACACCGCGCCGGACGACCCGATCGTCTACCCGGGGCAGCCGGGCAAGTCCCACGACCACACCTTCATGGGCAACAGGACGACGAACGCGGGCAGTACCACGGCGAGCCTCTACGGCGGCAACACCACCTGCCTCGCACCGGCCGACGCCTCCGCGTACTGGATGCCTTCCCTCTACAAGGGGGACCGGAAGATCCTCCCCGTCGGGCCCCAGGTCATCTACTACAAGTCCGGTATCACCGACTACACCAGCGTGCGGCCCTTCCCCAAGGGACTGCGGTATGTCGTCGGCAACCCCATGCAGAGCGCCCAGGAGTTCCGCGCCCACAAGGGGTTCGTCGAGGGCTGGGAGTGCGGTGACAGCTTCTTCAACGTCGACATCCCGGCGAGCTGTCCGAGCCGGCCCGACGTCCAGCTCAACATCCGCTTCCAGGCCCCCAGCTGCTGGGACGGCAAGTACCTCGACACCCCCGACCACCAGAGCCACATGGCCTACCCGGTCGTCAAACCCGGCACCAACGACAACATGTGCCCGGCGTCCCACCCCGTCGCCCTGCCGATGATCGAGTTCAAGATGGCCTTCCCGGCGAACGGCGACATGAGCGACGTCCGACTGGCCAGTGGACGGGGCTACTCGTTCCACTACGACTTCTTCAACGCGTGGGAGGAGAGGACCCTCAAGGCGCTGGTCGACCACTGCATCGTCGGCGGTCTCCAGTGCGACACCCGCGGCTACGACCAGAACCACCCGGAGCGCGGTGCCGTGCTGAACGCGGACCACCGGCTGCCCTGACCCGTCCGGCCCCGAGGGCCCGGCGGCACCCCACGGTACGGGTGCGGCCGGGCCCCTTCCGCCTGCCCGGACGCCTGCGGGCCCCCGCCCGCCCGGACTCCACGACCCGTCGGTGCGGGGGGACTTGACGGGGGTGAGGTGCACGTCAGACGGTTGGGAGAGCGCTCTCCCAGCGAGGGAGGGGCAGGAAGCGGGGCGGACATGGACGACGGGGCACTGGATCGGCTGATCGGCAGGCTGAGCCTCGAACAGAAGGTGCGCCTGCTCACCGGCGCGACGACCTGGCGCACCGCAGGCGAAGACGCCGTCGGTCTGCGGGAGATGGTGACCTCCGACGGACCCGCCGGGGTGCGTGGCGAGGCATGGGACGAGCGGCGCACCTCGGCCCTGCTGCCCTCCGCCTCCGCCCTGGGCGCGATGTGGGACGAGGAACTGGTCGAGCGGCTCGGCGGCCTGCTCGCCGCAGAGGCCGTCCGCAAGGGTGTCGACGTGGTCCTCGCCCCCACGCTCAACCTGCACCGCAGTCCGCTGGGCGGCCGACACTTCGAGTGCCTCTCGGAGGACCCGGAACTGACCGGCCGTACCGGGGCCGCGCTCATCCGGGGCATCCAGGCGCACGGTGTGGCGGCCACCGCCAAGCACTACGTCGGCAACGACTCCGAGACCGACCGGCTCACCGTCGACGTCCGGGCCGGTGACCGCACCCTGCGCGAGGTGTACCTCGCGCCCTTCGAGGCGGCCGTCGAGGCCGGGGTGTGGCTCGTCATGGCGGGCTACAACGCCGTCGGCGGCACCACGATGACGGCCAGCCCGCTCCTGGCAGAACCCCTCAAAGCGGAGTGGGGGTTCGACGGCGTCGCCGTCTCCGACTGGGCCGCCGTGCGCACCACCGAGGAGACCGGCCGGGCCGCCCTCGACCTGGCGATGCCGGGGCCGGAGAGCCCCTGGGGCGTCGCCCTGGTGCGAGCGGTGAAGGACGGTCAGGTCACCGAGGAGGCGGTCGACGAGAAGGTACGCCGGCTGCTCCGGCTCGCCGCCCGCGTGGGCGCGCTGGAACCACGTCACCCGCGCAGAGCGCCCGCCATGACGTCCCGCGACACCCGGGCGCTGCTGCGCCGCGCCGTCAGTGCCGGTTGCGTGCTGCTGCGCAACGACGCCGTCCTGCCGCTCGACCCCGCCGAGGTGTCCACCGTCGCCGTCGTCGGCGTGCATGCCGCGTCGCCGCGCGTCCAGGGCGGGGGCAGCGCGGGTGTGTTCTGCTCCGACGTGGTCACTCCGCTGGCGGGCATCCGAGCGCGCCTGCGGGGCCGGGCCGGGGTGGTGTACGCACCCGGCCCGGCGCCCGGCTCCCCGCCCGCTCCCCTCGGTACCGACGACTGCGCCGACCCGCGCTCGGGCACCCCCGGCGTGCTCCTGCGGGTCCTGGACGCGGCGGGGCGGGAACTGCTCGCCGAGCACCGGCTCTCGGGCCGGCAACTGGAGCCGGACCTGCCGCCGGGCGCCCACACGGTGGAGATCGCGGCGGTGCTGCGTCCGCGTCAGGCGGGGGAATGGACCTTCGGCGTCGGGGGCTTCGGGCGCATGACGCTCAGCGTCGACGACCGCGTGCTGGTGGACGGGGAGTTCCCCGGTGACACGGACGACCCGGCCGTCGTCCACGTCAACCCGCCCGTGCACACGGTGCGCACGGTACTCGCCACCAAGCGTCCCGTGCACGTGGTGGCGCGGCGCGAGCTGGTGCCCGGCCGAGGGCGCGCCACCGTCGTCACCGCCGCGCCGCCGGAGCCGGACCCGGCGACCGCGCTGGAGGACGCCGTACGGGCGGCCGGCGACGCCGATGCCGTGATCGTGGTCGTCGGCACCACCGAGCACAGCGAGACCGAAGGGTACGACCGGGCCGGGCTGTCGCTGGGCGACGTCCAGGACGGGCTGGTCCGCGCGGTGGCCGCCGCGAATCCCCGCACGGTGGTGGTGGTCAACAGCGGCGGGCCGGTCGAGCTGCCCTGGCGCGACGAGGTGGGCGCCGTGCTGCTCACCTGGTTCCCGGGACAGGAAGCCGGTGGCGGGCTGGCCGACGTCGTGTTCGGCTTCGCGGAGCCCGGCGGCCGGCTGCCCACCACCTGGGCGGCGTCCCTGGCGGACGCACCCGTCACGCGCACCCGGCCGGTCGACGGCCGACTGGACTACACCGAGGGCCTGCACATCGGCCACCGTGCGTGGCTGCGATCCGGTCGCGAGCCCGCCTACTGGTTCGGCCACGGGCTCGGCTACACGACGTGGGAGTACGCGGCCGTGGAGGCTCCGGCGCGCGTCCTGGCCGGCGAGCCGTTCAGGGTGCGGGTGGAGGTGCGCAACTCCGGTGAGCGCGCCGGGCGCGAGGTCGTCCAGGTCTACCTGGCTCGCCCCGGATCGGCGGTGGAGCGTCCCGTGCGCTGGTTCGCCGGTCACGCCGCGGTGCGCGCGGAAGCGGGCGCGAGTGCGAGCACCGAGGTGGTGGTGGGGCCGAGAGCGCTACGGCACTGGTCGGAGGCGGACCAGGGCTGGGTGACGGAGCCCGGTCCCTACCGTCTGATGGTGGGCCGGTCGGTGGGGGACGTGCGGTGGGAGGGGACGGTCACGGTCAGCGGCCCGTGACGGGCGGGACCGCACCTCGACCGGAGCTGCGGCGCGGGGTCCGGGCCGCGGCGCGGGGTCCGGGCCGCGGCGCGGGGTCCGGGCCGCGGCGCGGGGTCCGGGCCGCGGCGCGGGGTCCGGGCCGCGTCCGGGGCTGTGGTGCCGGGAGCGAGGGTGTGACGGGGCCGCGACGCACGAAGGCGGTCTCTGCTTGCGCGGGTGGTGGCGGTCAGCGAGTGGTTGCGATAGGCGATGGGGTGCGGTCGGCGGGTGGTTGCGATCGGCGATGGGGTGCTGTCGGCGAGTGGTTGCGGAGCGGCCGACGGACGGTCACGGCCATCCGGACAGTCACGGCCGACGGACGGTCACGGCCAGCCGGACGGTCACGGCCGACGGACCGCAGCGGGCGGCAGACGGCAGCGGGCGGCGACACCGCGCCGCTCACTGCACCGACCGCTCCCGCAGCGCCGTCCGCCACGCCGGGTCCTGTTCCACGGGCTCGGCCTGCTCCGGCCGGCCACCCCGGGCGAAGAAGTCGGCGAGCGGCAGGATGGCGGCTCCCACGGTGACGGCGTCCGGCCCCAGGGTGCCGAGGTCGATGCGGACACGGGCAGCGGGATACGTCAGGGCGTAGGAGGTCGCGTGGGCCGTCACCGCGTCCAGGAAGCGCCGGCCGAGCTGCAGTCCGGCCCAGCCGCCGACCAGGATGCGTTCGGGCTGGAAGAGGTTGATCAGGTCGGAGAACCCCGCGCCCAGGTACTCGGCGGTCTCCTCCAGGACGGCCAGCGCCGTGGCGTCGGGTTCCGGGCCGGTCCCGGACGCGCGGGGTTCCGGGTAGGCGGCCGCTAGCATCGCGGTGAGCGCGGTCTCCTCGTCCACGCCCGCGGGCGGCCGCCCGCCCGCCTCCGCCCAGCGCTGGAGCAGGGCCTCCGCACCCGCGTACGCCTCCAGGCAGCCCTGGGCGCCGCAGCGGCACCGGCGCCCGCGTACGCGCACCGTCAGATGCCCCCATTCCACGGCTCGGCCCGGTCGCATGTCGTCCCCGACGACGCAGGCGCCGACGCCGGAGCCGAAGAGCACCACCGCCGCGCTCTGCGCGCCGCGGCCGGCGCCGAACCACATCTCCGCCTGGCCGAGCGTCTTGGCCCCGTTGTCGATGTAGTACGGCACGGTGGCGGGCAGGATCCGGGACTCGCGCAGCAGCCGCTCCAGCGGGACGGCGTCCCAGCCGATCGTCTGGCCGTGCACCACCGCATCGTCCTCGGCGGTCCTGGCGACGATGCCCGGCACCCCGATCCCGACGCCGAGCAGCCGCTCCACCGCGATGCCGGCCTCGGCCAGGACCTCGGGGATGCCGTCGCGAAGGTGCGTCATGACGAGGCCGACGTCGTAGCGGTCGACGCGGCGCGGGCCGGTGGCCTCCAACGGCCTCTCGACCCGGGCCAGTTCGGTGAGGGCGAGGTCGAAGAGTTCGATGCGCACCCGGGTCTCGCCGATGTCCACGCCGATCATGTAGCCGCTGCGCGCGCTGATGCGCAGCAGCGTGCGGGGACGGCCGCCGGCGGAGTCGACGCTTCCCGCCTCCTCCACCAGTCCCTCGGCGACCAGCTCGGAGACCACGTTGCTCACCGAGCCGGAACTGAGCCCGGTGGCCGGCCCCAGGGAGAACCTGCTGAGCGGCCCGTCGAAATACAACCGTTGCAATACCGCGGTGCGATTCTCCCGCCGCAGGTCACGCACTGTACGGCCGCTGCGCACTCTCAACCTCGCCCCCTCGTCCGATGCTCCTCACCGCAACTTACATGCGGTGAGGCCCTTGACGCGACCTTCACATGAGGTTTAACTCACATCCTAAATTAAGCCGTGGGGGATTTCAGGGACCGTGGGGCGGCGCTCCGCCCCCCTCCGCGGGCGACCCCGTCACTTTCCGGAAGGCCTCTGGAGTCATGCGCAGAATCAGAGCCGCAGCCGTCGGCGCCGTCACCCTCTCGTTCGCCCTCACCCTGGCTGCCTGCGGCGGGGGATCGTCGGGTTCGGAGGGCTCCAACGAGAAGCCGAAGACCCTCACCTACTGGGCCTCGAACCAGGGCGCGAACCTCGAGGTCGACAAGAAGGTCCTCCAGCCGGAACTCGACAAGTTCGAGAAGGAGACCGGCATCAAGGTGAAGCTGGAGGTCGTGCCCTGGGCGGATCTCCTCAACCGCATCCTCACCGCCACCACCTCCGGCCAGGGCCCCGACGTCCTGAACATCGGCAACACCTGGAGCGCGTCGCTGCAGTCCAGCGGCGCCCTCCTGCCCTGGGACGCGAAGAACTTCGAGGCGATCGGCGGCAGGGACCGCTTCGTGGAGTCCGCGCTCGGTTCCACCGGCGTCCAGGGCCAGGACCCGGCCGCCGTCCCGCTCTACTCCATGGCCTACGCGCTCTACTACAACAAGAAGATGTTCGCCGACGCGGGCATCGAGAAGCCGCCGGCGACCTGGGACGAGCTGGCCGAGACCGGCCGCAAGCTCTCCGAGGACGGCAAGTGGGGCCTCGGTGCCGAGGGCTCCAACCTGTCGAACAACATCCACCAGGTCTTCGTGCTCGGCAAGCAGCACGGCGCGGACTTCTTCACCGCCGACGGCAAGGCCGACTTCACCTCCGACGGGGCCGTGGCGGCGGTCAAGCAGTACGTCGACCTGATGGCCAAGGACAAGATCGTCGCGCCCGGCAACGCCGAGTACGCGCAGAACCAGTCCCTGAGCGACTTCGCCAAGGACAAGACGGCCATGGTGCTGTGGCAGACCGCGTCGGCCACCTTCAAGGCGCAGGGCATGAACGACGACGAGTGGGGCGTCGCGCCCGCCCCCGTGCAGTCCGGCCGGCCGGGCGCGGGCAAGGCCACCAACTCGATGGTCGCGGGCATCAACATGGCCGTGTTCAAGAACACCAAGAACATAGACGGCGCCAAGAAGTTCGTGAAGTTCATGACCAGCGACGAGGAGCAGATCGTCCTCAACAAGGCCTACGGCTCCATCCCGCCGGTCAAGGCGGCCCAGCAGGACGAGGCCTTCAACGGTCCGGCCCTCACCGTGCTGCGGGAGACCCTCGCCACCAGTGCCGCCGCGCTGCCGCAGGTCCCCGAGGAGTCGCAGTTCGAGACCGTCGTCGGCACCGCGGTCAAGGAACTCTTCGCCGACGCAGCCGCCGGCCGTGCGGTGACCACCGAGTCAGTGCGGGCCAAGCTCGAGAAGGCCCAGCAGCAGATGCCCAAGAAGTGAGTGCGGACACCCACATGACTACGACCGCCGACCTCGACGCAGGCGAGCGGACGGCACGCAAGGACGACCCCGGAGCGGCGCCGCGCAAGCGCCGCTCCGGGCGGCTGCGCCGCATCGGACTGCCGTATCTGCTCCTGGCCCCCGCGATCCTCCTCGAACTACTGGTCCACCTGGTGCCGATGGTGATCGGCATCGTCGTCAGCTTCAAGGAGCTGACCCAGTTCTACATCCGCGACTGGGGCACCGCGCCCTGGGCCGGTTTCGACAACTACAAGCTGTCGGTCGACTTCGACGCCCCCGTGGGCGAGGCGCTGCTCAACTCCTTCTTCACCACGTGCCTGTTCACGGCGCTCTCCGTCGGCCTGTGCTGGCTGCTGGGTGTGGCCGCCGCGATCTTCATGCAGGAGTCGTTCCGCGGCCGGGGCTTCCTGCGCACGGTCTTCCTCGTCCCGTACGCGCTGCCCGTCTACGCCGCCGTCATCACCTGGTCGTTCATGTTCCAGCGCGACAACGGACTGGTGAACCACGTCCTGCACGACCAGCTCGGACTCACCGACAGCGCCCCGTTCTGGCTGATCGGCGACAACAGCTTCATCGCGCTGCTCGTCGTCTCGGTGTGGAAGGGCTGGCCCTTCGCCTTCCTCATCATCATGGCCGGCCTGCAGAACATCCCGAGGGACATCTACGAGGCCGCGGCACTGGACGGTGCGGGAGTCTGGCAGCAGATCCGCCGCATCACCCTGCCGGCCCTGCGCCCCGTCAACCAGGTCCTGGTGCTGGTGCTGTTCCTGTGGACCTTCAACGACTTCAACACCCCCTTCGTCCTGTTCGGCAAGGCCGCGCCGGAAGCCGCGGACCTGATCTCCATCCACATCTACCAGTCCTCGTTCCAGACCTGGAACTTCGGAACGGGCTCCGCGATGTCGGTCCTGCTGCTCCTGTTCCTGCTCGTGGTGACGGGTGCGTACCTCTGGTTCACCTCCCGAGGAAGGAAGGCCTCCGATGTCTAGCCCCACCGCCCGCCGGCCCCGCTCCCCCATGGCGGCCCCGCGGTCCTTCCTCTGGAGCCGCCGTGTCTTCCTGACCCTCCTCACGGTCTTCGTCCTGCTGCCGGTCTACGTGATGATCTCCAGCTCGCTGAAGCCGCTGGAGGACGTGTCGGGCAAGTTCGAGTGGTTCCCCTCGGGCCTCACCGTCCGCCCGTACTTCGACATCTGGGAGACGGTCCCGCTCGCCGACTACTTCATGAACTCGCTGATCGTGGCGGGCGCGGCCACGGTCTGCTCCGTCACCATCGCCGTGTTCGCGGCCTACGCGGTCAGCCGGTACTCGTTCCGCGGCAAGCGCGTCTTCACGGTGACCGTGCTGTCGACCCAGATGTTCCCCGGCATCCTGTTCCTCCTGCCGCTGTTCCTCATCTACGTCAACATCGGCAACGCCACCGGCATCGCCCTCTTCGGTTCCCGCGGCGGCCTCATCCTCACCTACCTCACCTTCTCGCTGCCGTTCTCCATCTGGATGTTGATCGGCTACTTCGACTCCGTGCCCAGGGACCTCGACGAGGCGGCCAAGGTGGACGGCTGCGGACCGCTCGGCGCCCTCTTCCGGGTCATCGTGCCCGCCGCGATCCCCGGCATCGTCGCCGTCGCCGTCTACGCCTTCATGACGGCCTGGGGCGAGGTGCTCTTCGCCTCGGTCATGACCAACGACACCACCCGCACGCTGGCGGTCGGTCTCCAGGGCTACTCCACCCAGAACGACGTGTACTGGAACCAGGTCATGGCCGCCTCACTCGTCGTCAGCCTGCCCGTCGTCGCCGGCTTCCTGCTCCTCCAGCGCTACCTCGTCACCGGCCTCACCGCCGGCGCCGTCAAATAGCCGCCCGGACCGCGACCCCCGCCGCACACCACCCGACCACCCCCAGAGAGGCCCTCTGTGTCCGATTCGCCTGACCTCGCCGCCTTCCCCGCCGACTTCACCTGGGGCACGGCCACCTCCGCCTACCAGATCGAGGGCGCCGTCGCCGAGGACGGCCGGGCACCGTCGATCTGGGACACCTTCTCCCACACCCCGGGGAAGGTCGACAACGACGACCACGGCGACGTGGCCTGCGACCACTACCACCGGTGGCCCGAGGACATCGCCCTGATGAAGCGGCTCGGCGCCGACGCCTACCGCCTGTCCATCGCCTGGCCCCGGGTCGTGCCCGGCGGTGACGGGCCGGTCAACGCGGCCGGAATCGACTTCTACGACCGGCTCGTCGACGGCCTCCTCGACGCGGGGATCACCCCCAACATCACCCTTTACCACTGGGACCTCCCGCAGACGCTCCAGGACCGCGGCGGCTGGACCGTGCGCGAGACCGCGGAACACCTCGCCGCATACGCCTCCGTAGTGGCCGGCCGCCTCGGCGACCGCGTCACCCAGTGGGCCACGCTCAACGAACCCCTGTGCTCCGGCTGGATCGGCCACCTGGAGGGCCGGATGGCCCCCGGCCTCACCGACCTGACCGCCGCCGTACACGCCTCCTACCACCTGCTCCTCGCACACGGCCTCGCCACCCAGGCGGTCCGCGCGGCGGCACCGGGCGCACAGGTGGGCCTGGTCACCAACCACTCCACCATCGAGGCCGCCTCGACCCGTCCGGAGGACCTCGCGGCGGCCACCCGCATGGACGGCCACACCAACCGCTGGTGGCTCGACCCGGTCTACGGGCGCGGCTTCCCCACCGACATGCGCGAGCTGTACGGCGTGGAACTGCCCGAACGCCCCGGCGACCTGGACGTGATCGCCTCGCCCCTCGACTGGCACGGCCTCAACTACTACTTCCCGGCCACCGTCACCGACGACCCCCAGGGCCCCGTCCCGTACGCCCGTGAGGTCCGGCTGCCCGACGTACCGCGCACCGGCATGGACTGGCAGATCGACGCCGGCGGCCTGGAGGCCCTGCTGATGCGCCTGACCGACGACTACGGGGTGCGCAAGCTGTACGTCACCGAGAACGGCTCCGCGTTCGCGGACACCGTCCGCCCCGACGGCGAGGTCCACGACCCCGACCGGGCCCGCTACCTGGAACAGCACATCGCCGCCTGCGCCCGGGCGGTCCGCAAGGGCGCGCCCGTGGCCGGCTACTACGCCTGGTCCCTGCTCGACAACTTCGAGTGGGCGTACGGCTACGACAAGCGGTTCGGCCTCGTCCACGTCGACTACGCGACCCAGGCCCGCACCGTCAAGACCAGCGGCAGGCGGTACGCGGACCTCATCCGCAGCCACCGGGAGTCCCACTCCTGACCCCATCGGTACCGCGAAGGGCCCTGTCGTCGGCCCCCGAAAGGGGGAACCCCCGACAGGGCCCGCCTTCGCCGCGCGGCGGAACGTGTCGGTACCGCTCCTCGTGACGTACGCAGGGGCTACTTCTTCTCTCTCTTGTAACTCCAGTAGGCCAGGAGGAAGGCAGCCACCAGGACGAACCCTCCTAGGGCCCAAGTAGCCACTGGATTGTCGAATCCGATTCCGGACGTCGCAGTGATCATTTCTCTCCTGGGGATCCTGCGCAGTCGAGTGTGTCGACGGCGCCCCCGCTCAGCTGTAGTAGGCGATCTTCTCGTCGAGAACCTCCATCGCCCGGTGCAGGGCTGCCACCCGTTGCTCCAGGGTCGCACGGCGCTCGCGGAGGAAGGCCACCCGCTCCTGCGGAGGGTGTTCGGCGCGCAGGAGGGCGACGAACCCCCGTAGGTCCGCGATGCCGAGTCCGGCCTCTCGGAAACAGGTGACCAGGCCGATCCAGAAGAGGTCGTCCTCGGTGTACTCTCTGCGCCCGCCGACGGAACGCCGGATCGGGCCGATGAGCCCTTCGCGCTCGTAGTAGCGCAACGTATCGATGGAGACACCGGTGCGGTCGGCGGCCGCTGCTGGGGCCAGGGCGGTCATGGGGCTCCTTGGGTCCTTGTCGCTAACGTGCTTCGACGAAGCGCGTCAGGTGCTCGTCGCTGAGTCGCACACGGCGTGCGGCGAGTGCCTGCTCGATCTGCTCCACCCGGCTCACGCCGACGATGGGGTCGATTCCCTGCCGCATCAGCCATGCCAGGACGACCTGGTTCCTCGTGGTCGAGAGCTCGTCGGCGATGTCGTCCAGTACCGCGAGCACCCGGGTGGTCCCGGGGTGATCATAGGTTCGCGGAAGTGGCTTGTCCGCGCGCTCGTAGGAACCCCACATCAGCGAGGTGTACGACCACACGGCGAGCCCTTCCGTGCGCGCGAGGTCCAGGTCCTCGGCGGCGAGCATGCGGTGGCCGGCCTCAGCGAGGGGAGTCAGCGGGCGCGGTTGGACGAGTGAGTGGCGCAGTTGCAGCGCCGTCCACGGTTCCACGCGCTGCTCCCGCGCGAGGGACCGCGCGCGCTCGACACGCCAGGCGGCGTGGTTCGCCGCTCCGACCCGCAGGGCCACCCCCTTCGCGACCAGTTCACCGAAGGCGCCGACCGTCTCCTCCAGCGGCACGGTGCGGTCCTCGGCGTGGGCCCAGAGCAGATCGACGTGGTCGACTCCCAGGCGTCCGAGGCTCTCCTGCGCCCCGTCGTGGACGGCGCGGGCCGAGAGTCCTTCGGCGCTTTCCGGCCAGGAGTGCGGAACGAGCGGGTTCTGCCGGACCTTCGTTGCGATCCGCACCGATTCGCGCACGCCCGGACGAGCCCGGAGCCACGCCCCGATGACGCGTTCACTGGCCCCGCCGACGCCGCTGGGATCGGCCCAGAAGGAGTAGCAGTTCGCGGTGTCGAGCCAGACACCACCGCCGGCGACGAAGGAATCAAGGATCGCGAAGGCTCGATCGGGGTCGACGCGGGTGCCGAAGTCCATGGTTCCGAGGACGATCTGAGGGTCAGTGCTCTTCATGTCGCCCATCCTCGGATCTGGAGCGCGCTCCAGGTCAAGAGACCGCTTCCGCGGGAGTAGCAGCTGCGGCCGCTCGCCTTCGACACCGCCCCTGACACCACTCAGCCATACCGATCGGCCGACCTATGGTGCCTGCCCGGGCGGCCGTGCTCGTCCGTTCTCCGGCTTCCCGGTCAGACGGCTGGCGAGGTGGTAGCCCACGGTCACGTCCTGGTACTCGACCCCGGGATCGACCTCTCGGGGCAGGTTGGTCCGCGCACTGCGGGAGACCGACTCGCGCGCTCCGGTGCCGGGGAAGGAGACCAGGGTGCGCGGCGCCTCCTCGAAGCGGAGGCGGTCGCCGCTCACGACCGCCTCGAAGGAGACATCGGGGCCGGAGTCTCCGATGGAGGCCTCGGTGGCCGGGCACAGCGGCGATTCCCTTCACGGCGGCTCGTCGCGCTTTTCGGCGCGGCGGCGCCCCGGGGGTCGCGGGGCGTCGGGCTCGTTGTCGTCGGTACGGCGCCGCCGCACGGCGGAGCCGCCGCCCGCGGAGCCCTCACCGGACCGTCCGGTCGTCCGCCGTGCTGCCGTCCGCCGTGCCGCCGTACGGCCCGATGCCCCGGCGTTCGCGCCCACCCCGGAGGTCGCTCTGCGCACCTTCTCCCCACTTCCGGCCTCCGCGCCGGTTACGCTCCTGCCGGCCTGCTCGGCCTTCCCCCCGACGGCCCGGTCGGCCTCCCCGATCGCGTCGCCGACGTCGTCCACGGCCCGGCCCGCTGCCTTGCCCGCCTCTCCGACGGCTTCGCCCGCGCTGCCGCCGACGTCCTCGATCGCCTCGCCGACGCCTTGTCCGACAGCCCCGGCGGCCTGCCCCACGCCGCTGCCGGCGTCCTCGACCGCGGAGCCGGCGCCCTCTCCGACGTCCTGAACGGCCGAGCCCGCGCCACCTCCGACGTCCCGTACGGCGGATGCGGCACCGCGGGCCAGCTCCTCCAGGATCTGCGGATTGCGGTCGAGCGTGGTGAGGACCCGGTTGATGATGAGTGCGACGTTGTCCAACCGAACTCTCAGCTGGGCTTGTGCCTCCACCCCCGAGATGCCGAGATGGACCTTGCCGAGCACCACGTCGGCGCCCACGTTCAGTTTGAGCAGGTCGAGTACCTCGGCCTGGAGGGAGACGCGGGCCCGCAGATCCTCCACGTCGAGGTCGATCTCGTCGACCTTGAGCCGGGGGACGTCCAGGAAGACGTCGGGACTCCGCTCGTACGGCGCACCGCCCACCCGGGCCGCGACCTCTTCCTCGTCCTCGCCGTCGTCCTCGTCGAGCGGCTCCTGGAACTCGTCGTCGTACGGCTCCACGTCGTCGTCGTACGTGTCCGGCTCCTGCTCGGTGTCTTCCATGTGGTCGGCACCGTTCCTGGCGTGGTGCTGCATCCGCTGCGCCTCCGCGAACTCGCCTGGGCATTTGGTCCCCTTTTGACCAGTATGACCGTTCGAGGCGTTCACAACGAACCAGTGGGCAGTGGGCCGCTTCCGTGCCGGAGCCGCGACGCGCCGCGCCGCGGGACAGGGGCGAATGGAGCACATGATCACTGGGCGACGGCCGTACGGGCCATCGGCCGTACGGCACCGGGCTGCCCTGCCCCGTCACCGGGATGGCCGGACGGGCACCGCCACCGCCTGCGCCGACACTCCCCTCGCACCACCGGGAAGGGTTCCCGGCGGTGCGAGGGCTGGGCCGCCCGAAGACGGCCGGAAAGCCGGAGCCTCCGCTGAGGTCGGGAGCGCTCCCAGACAGCGGCAGGCTGCGGGCGCACCCGGAGCCCCGTCGGGGATCAGCCGGTCGGGAAGTTGTCAGCGGTGCTGATGCGGCTCTTGATCAGCGCCCCGGACTCGGTCAGCACACCACTGCTGCTGTAGTCGCTGCCGTTGCAGGTGCCCGGCTTGAACGCCGCGCTGCCCTCGTTGGCGTCGGAGTACGTCCAGTTCGCGTAGCTGATCTTCAGCTGGTCGAGGAGGTCCAGCCATGCGATGCTGCTCGCCCGGTCCATCGCCCCGCCACCGGTCGCGCTCACCGTTCCGAACTCGGACACGAACAGGGGCAGTCGCGAGGCGGCTCGGCTCACTGCCGCGCGGTAGTTGTCCTTGTGACTCGCGGCGTAGAAGTGGAACGCGTACATGATGTTGGTCGCGTTCACGGGGTTGTTGACCACCTCGCTCTCGTTGGACCCGTCCGAGACCCCCAGCGAGGACCACCCGCGGGTACCGACGATGATGACGGCGTCCGGGTCGGCGGCCCGAATGACGGGAATGACCTGCTCGGCGTAGTTCTTGATGGCCGTCCAGCTCACGCCGTTGGGCTCGTTGGCGATCTCGTAGATCACGTTCTTCTTGTCCGCGTTGCGGGCGGCCACGGACGAGAAGAACGTCTTCGCGCGGTCGAGGTTGTAGTTCGGGTCACCCGGCGTCAACGTGTGGAAGTCGATCACCGCGTACATGCCGCGGGCCTCGGCCATGTCGACCAGGCCGTTCACCCGGCTGGTGAAGCCTGCGGGGTCGGTCTCGTAGCCCTGTTCCTGCACGTACATGGCGACGCGGAACAGGTCCGACTTCCAGTCCTCGGCGAGGGCGTCCAGGGAGGCGCCGTTGTAGCACTTGGCGAACCACTGGATGCCGTGCGTGCTCATGCCACGCAGCTGCACGGGGCGGTTGTACTGATTGCACAGGTTCACGCCGCACACGCGCAGTTGGCCGTTCGTGGCCACCGGCGTCCCGGTCGCGGGCGGGTCGGTCGGGGAGTCCGTCGGCGGATCGGTGACGGAGCCTGTGCAGGTGACGCCGTTGAGCGTGAAGGAAGCGGGCTTCGGATTGGACCCCGTGAAGGACCCCACGAATCCCAGTTCGGCCGAAGCGCCGGTCGGCAGCGTGCTGTTCCAGTCGGTACCGGCTGCGCTGACCGTGGAGCCGGACTGCGACCAGGTCGCGTTCCACCCCTGGACGACCTTCTGCCCGGCATCCGGCATGGCGAACCGCAGGTTCCACCCGCTGGTGGGGTCTCCCAGATTCGTGATCTTCACGCCGGCCTGGAAGCCGCCCTGCCACTGACTGGTGATCGTGTAGTCGACCCTGCAGCCGGTGGCCGCCTGCGCCGAAGGCCCGGCGAGCGTGGTGAGGCCGACGGCCGTCACACAGCTCGCCAGAAGTGCCAAGATGCGTTTCAATGCGTTCCTCCTCGTGCGAAGCGGACACAATCGGATGGGAGCGCTCCCAAAACCCATCGGCCCGAGAACGTACACCTGCGCGCCGTCGCGCGATAGGCATCGGACCGCCGAAGTTCGATGCCGGCGGGCAGCAGTAGCCCCGTTCGCCGGGCTGAGCCCACGCTGCTTCGGCAAGTTGGTCACCCACGTGCCCGGTGGGACCGTGGGCCGATCGCAGCATGGGCGGCCGGCCAGCCTTCCTTTGGAAGATCGAGTGTTGCTGGTTCCTGCGTACTGCACACGACTTGACGCGACGCCGACTCGATCCGCTCTTCGGCGTCTCCAAGTCGGCGGCCAACCGGATCATCGACCACCTCGGCCCCAAGCTCGCCTCCCAGCCTCGGTTTGTGGCTGAGAGGACGTTCTCACTCCGATCCCCATGTGTGGTTTTCGCTGGTCAGACACGAGGCGGCCGCAGCTGGAGGCCCATCGCGGCGACGCCCCGGGCGTGAAGCGTTGCCGATGGACCACCAGGCATTCGGTGAGGAGCGGTGCGGTCGCCGTTACGGGTCAGGGGGCGAGGGCGTACTCGGTGAAGTGGCCGCAGGCGGTGAACCCGAGACGGCGGTAGACGGGTTCCCCGTCGGCGGATGCCTGGAGCACCGCGGTCTCGTAGCCCGCGTCGCGGGCGGTGTGCAGGGTGGCCGCGGTGATGGCGCCGCCGTAACCTCGGCGGCGGTCGGTGGCGAGTGTGGCGATGTTGTAGATGCCGGCGACCCCTGCGTGCAGGAAGACCTCGGCCGAGCAGACGGGACGGCCGTCGACGTAGCCGACCAGGTAGCGGGCGGGGCATTCGTCGGCGAGCGCCCAGGGGGCGGTGTCGGCGAAGAACTGGCGCACCGTGGCGGCGGGCGGGCTCCAGTTCGCGGCGAGGATCGTGGCGTAGTCGGCGAGCTGTTCCGGGGTGGTTGCCGAGCGGATCTCCAGGCCGTCGACGTGCGCGTCGGGGAGGGGGGCGCGCAGGTCCTTCCACATGCCCGCCTCGGTTTCCGATGCCTCCAGGCCGGCGGACCGAAGATGCTCGGCGAGATTGTCCGGCGTGGAGGCAGGGCCCACCCACCAGGAGAAGGGGCGGCCGATGGCGGCAAGGGTGCGGGCCGTCTCCGCGGCGCGGGCCGGGGCGGTGCCCGGGGTGAAGCGGGCCGTCGCGACGATGTTGAAGGTGTCGTCGTCGAGTCCGCTGTCGGCGATCAGCAGATCGGCGGTCTCGATGACGGACGCGCTCTTCAGAGTTCGGTGCAGGTGGCAGGCATGCTCGGCGAGATTCTGCTCCATCGCGAGCGGAAGGTCGGATACATCGACGGACGGGATGTGCATGGGGCTCATGATGATCCATCCCAGCATGCCGTCTGGAGTGCTGGCAGGTCCTTTTCCCCTACCTGTACACGCGCGGTCCAGGAGCTGTCCGCTGGACCAGGGAGTACTGGCAGGGAAAGCACGGTGTGACGAGTCGGGCGGTCAGCGCGCGAGCCTCGTGGCGCACGCCTCGGACGCAGCCCTCGCCCAACGCCACCGTGGCCCCACAGCCCGTGCCGGGAGCAGGGACGGCAGACAGCGTCGTCCCGTTCTTTCCGGCCACATACGTGAGTCCGAACGCAGGCAGAAGGGAGTCCGGAGCCGGCCGGTCGGATTGGTCAGGCAGTCGGGCGGCCGGTGAGAGCCGGCAGAGTCCTTGTCCTGATCCGGCGGTAGGTCCTGAAGCCGTACACGGTCAGCGCGGTCCAGATGACGGTACTGACCAGAGGCCACCACAGATCCCAGCCCTGCTCGCCCTGGACGAGATGGGCGGTCCAGTTCACCGCCCAGCTGGCCGTGAGGACCAAGGCCGCCCACCTGGCCCACCGCCAGATCCGCATCGTTCCCCGGGCCCGGGTTTCCTGTGAACTCTGCTCGTCCTGTCGAAGTCGTGTGCCATCCATACCTACCCGCCTACCCCGCACTCGCCCCTTGCCTCCTGGCCGCTCGGAGAGGGCCGAAAACGGGCGGCTCCACCGGGGGCGTCCAATACCAGTACGAAGGTGACCGTTACCGCAACGACTTCTCCGCCCGCTGCATCGACCCGACAAAGGGTCAGGGACCCTGCCGCCTCCTCGTGCGCCAGAGCATCAGATGACTACTGGCACGGACCTCCCTGACGCCGCCGCCTTTCCTCCCCGCTGGACCCGTCATCTCACAGCGGCAGACGGCAGGTTGCAGACAGCAGACGGCATGCGATGCGATCGCCGGTCCGTCGTCCCCGCAAGTCGCGCACGAACCTCACGGAGCCGTCAGGGCGGTCGAAACTATTCGGACTGTTCGACCCCTGTCCCCCGGCAGTCACGGCCCCCACTATTTGTCATGCCGCTTTTCAAATACGAGGTGAGAGGGGTGTGACATGTCTGCGCACGTCAGTCGCAGAGCTGTCCTCGGGGTCGGGCTGGCCGCGGTGCCCGCGATGTCGTCGGCCGTCGCGCTGCCGGCGCCGTCCGCGTCGGCGGCGGGTGCCGGGGATGGTTTCGGCCTGCGGACGACGGATCCGGGAGCGTACGTCTCCTTCGCCGCCCACCGCCCGCACCCGGGTGCGTTCCCCCTGGTCGGTGCCCCGGTCCTGGTGAGCGACGGCGACCACCCGGGAGTCGTCCGGGCGGCCGCGGACCTGCGCGCCGACATCGCGCGCGTCACCGGGGTGCGTCCCGGCAGCACGGTGGCCCGCTTCGCCGTGCTGGTCGGCACCCTCGGCCGCAGCCGGCTCGTCGACTCCCTGGTGACCTCCGGGAAGCTGGACGTCACCGGTGTGCGCGGCCGTTGGGAGACCTCGTTGCAGACGGTGGTGGACCACCCGATGCCCGGCGTCGAGCAGGCCCTCGTCATCGCGGGCAGCGACCCCCGCGGCACGATCTTCGGCGCCTACGACGTCTCGTACGGCATGGGTGTCTCCCCCTGGTACTGGTGGGACGACGTGCCGCCGGTCCGCCGCGACCGCGTCTGGATCCTCCCGGGCCGTCACACGCAGGGCACCCCGGCCGTGAAGTACCGGGGGGTGTTCATCAACGACGAGAACCCGGCGCTCGGCACCTGGGCGCCCGCGTACTTCGGCCCCGGCAAGGCCGAAGGCCATCCAGGCGGCTTCACCGCCGACTTCTACACCAAGGTCTTCGAACTCCTGCTCCGCCTCAAGGCCAACTACCTCTGGCCGGCGGTCTGGGGCCGGGCGTTCGCCGAGGACGACCCCGACAACCACCGGCGCGCCGCGGAGTACGGCATCGTCATGGGCACCTCCCACGAGGCGCCGATGATGCGCGGTATCGAGGAGTGGAACCGGCACGCCACCCCCGCCGTGCGCGACGCCTCCGGCGCGATCGTCACCGAGGGCCACGACCCCTACGGCGGCACCGGCGAGTGGTCGTACGTGCGCAACGCCGAGGCGATCAAGAAGTACTGGCGGGCCGGCGTGCAGCGCATGGTCGACCAGGGCTTCGAGGGAGTGGTCACCCTCGGCATGCGCGGCAACGGCGACACCAGCCTCCCCGACGGCGACGGCATCGACCTGATGCGGGAGATCATCGCGGAGCAGCGCCGCATCATCGAGGCGGTGACGGGACGCCCGGCCGAGGAAACCCCCCAGGTGTGGACCCTCTACAAGGAGGTCCAGCGCTACTGGGACCGTGGACTGCGCGCTCCCGACGACGTCACGGTCGTCCTCACCGACGACAACTGGGGCAACATCCGCAAGCACCCCGACCCCGCCGAGCCCGCCCGCGGCGGGGGCTACGGTCTCTACTACCACTTCGACTACGTCGGCGTCGGCCGCAACTACAAGTGGGTCGACACCGCCAACCTCACCAACACCTGGGACCAGCTCCACCAGGCGCATGCCTACGGCAACCACGGCCTGTGGGTGGTCAACGTCGGGGACCTCAAGGGCAACGAGCTGCCCACGGAGTTCTTCCTCACCTATGCCTGGGACCCGCAGCGTTGGCCGCAGGAGCGGCTGCCGGAGTGGGAGTGGCGCTACGCCCGCCAGAACTTCGGCGAGGGCGCCGCCGAGACGGTGGCCGGGATCCTCTCGACGTACGGTCGCCTGCAGGCCCGCCGCAAGCCGGAGCTGCTCAACCGGCGTATCACCCTGCGCGAAGGCGAGGTCGTCTACGACGACCAGGAGACGCCCTACTACTTCGCCCACCGGGAACTCGAGCGGGTCACGCAGGAGTGGCAGGACCTGGCGAAGAAGGCGGACCGCGTGGCGCGGAGCCTGCCCGCACGGCTCCAGGACGCATGGTTCGAACTGGTCGGTTACGAGGTCGCGGCCACCGCCAACCTGTACGCCCTGCGCAGGGCGGAGTTCACCAACCTCCTCTACGCCGCCCAGGGCCGGGCCGCGACCAACGACCTGGCCAGGCGGGCGGAGGACGGACTGGCCCAGGACCTCGCCCTGGCCGACCACTTCAACTCGCGCGTGGCGCAGGGGAAGTGGGCGGGCTTCCAGACTCAGCCGCACATCGGCTACGGCGACGTGGACCGCTACGGACCCAACGCCCCCTGGCAGCAGCCGGAGAAGGACAACGTAGCCCTGCCGGACGTGCTGTTCCCGGCGGTGCGGCGCATCGAGGTGCCTGCGGCAGCCGCCTTGGGGGTGTGCGTGGACGGGGCGGAGGACGCGGGCCTGTGGTGGCCGGGCGGGGCAGGCGGCAGACAGGCGGAGCTGCCCGAGTTCAGTCCGTACCAGACCCGCCCGCAGCAGTACGTGGAGATCTTCAACCGGGGCGGTGCCCCCTTCGACTACCGGGTGGAGACCTCCGCCCCCTGGCTCACGGTGGACCGGCCCCGGGGCCGGGTGCGGCAACAGGTCCGGCTGGAGGCCCGAGTCGACTTCACGCGCGTCCCCCGGGACATGGCACAGGCCACCCTCACGGTCACCGGCGCGGGCGCCTCGGTGACCGTGACCTGCACGGCACGCGTACCGTCCCGACGAGGCCTGCGGGGCTTCGTCGAAGCGGGCGGCTACGTGGCGGTCGACGCCGAGCACCACGACCGCGCGGTGGGCACCTGGCGCCGCCTGGACGGCATCGGCCGTACGACGTCGGGCATGACCCTGTGGCCGGTCACGGCGCCGACACAGGCCCCGGGGCGGACCTCGTCCGCCCGCCTGGAGTACGAGGTGACGCTGCTGACCGCGGGGCCGAGCAGGGAGGTCACGGTCTGGGCGGAGGTGTCACCCCGCAACCCGGCCCTGGCGACAGGCGGCGCCCTGCGCTACGCGGTCTCCTTCGACGACGCACCGCCCCAGACGGTCGACATCGTCGCCGCGACGGGCTCCGACGACATGACCATGAACATGCAGTGGGCGCGCAACACCTCCGACAACATCAACCGCACGGTGACGCGTCATCGGCTCGCGGGTCCAGGCATCCACCGCCTGAAAGTCTGGGCGGTGGATCCCACGGTGGTCGTTCAGCGGCTGCTGATCGACACGGGCGGCCTGCCGCAGACGTACCTCGGACCGGCGGAGAGCAAGCGGGTCCGCTAGGACGCGCACCGACAGCCCACGTCAGGGCCGGAGCCCGAGATGCCGCGGGCGGCCCGCCGGCGCCGGCTCCTGACGGGGCTGAGGTCTGAGCACCGACCTGCCCACCGGCCGCCTGCGGTCCGCCGCCCGTACTCCCGACCAGCTCCGGCACAGCGCCCTGTCCGCCCTGCCGCTCGGTGCGCGCGGCACGGTCCAGGCGGCTCGTACGTGCCTGGACCCGCCGGGCGACGGGGCCGCCCGCCGCCGGGAGGCACTGCCGACCCGGCCCCGCCCGGCCCGCGGCTACGAGGCCCGCCCCCGCCGCTCCGAGTTCACAGGACCCTCAGCAGGGCAGTGCCTGTCGGCCGAGCCGATCGCGTTCTCCTCGGTGTCGCTGAGGTGGAAGCAGGTGCCGTTGGCCCACACCGTGACCGATTCGGGCGGTGGTCGATCTGGAATGGCTCGTCCCCACGCGGGGTTCCGGGCCACGGCCCATCCGCCGCAGGCGAGTGGGTGACGATGGCCCATGTTTGCTTCGGAGGCAATTCGTGCGCTTCCGCCCAACGCTCCACGGTCAGCTCCAGCGCGGTCTCTCCGTCATTGCTGATCAACAGTCGCGCCGTTCCCACGCCGCCCATCCCCCGCGCCCCTCTGCACGCCCCGACCCGTGTGCCGTGTGGTGGCAAGCCCGGAAAGCCCGGCCCCCGGTCGGCCAAGCCTGGAGCATACATCCCGCCTGCACAACCGTTGGTTGTGCACGAGGGGCATGGAGTTGTTTGATCCGGCGTGCTGCGCGGTGATGGGATCAGCACATGTCCACTCGCACAGAGCAAGTCATGTACGTGAAGACGCCCGAATCCAGGCGCTATGTAGACCGGGTCGCGGAGGTGACCGACGCAACGTCCCGACTGAACGGGCTCCCGTTCAGCGACAGCGAAGGACGCGCGGAACTACTCGCGGTTGTGTTCGGTGGCCCGCTGCCCGAGTCGGTCGTGATCTATCCCCCGTTCTTCACCGAGTACGGACTGAACACGTCGTTCGGGGAGAACGTCTTCGTCAACCAGGGATGCACCTTCATGGACAAGGGGGGTATCGAGATCGGCAACGGCGTCATGATCGCTCCGAAAGTCAGCCTCATCACCGGAGGCCATCCTCTACCCCGGGCCGAACGCCGCAAGTACCTCTCGTTCGCCCCGATCGTCATCGAGGACGACGTCTGGATCGGGACGGCTGCCGTGGTCACACAGGGAGTCACTATCGGTACCGGTGCAGTGGTCGCGGCGGGCGCGGTGGTCACTCGCGACGTTCCTGCCGGCACTGTGGTCGCCGGAGTGCCCGCCCGGGTGATCAAGACAGTCGACTGAGCCGGCAGCACTGCGAACCGGAGTCACAGCACCTGGCGGTCCGCCGTAGCGACGGCCTGAAGATCGTTTCGGATCGGCGGGTCGTCCGCGCGGCCCTCGACAGAGCCCCCGACCGCAGGGTGATGTCCGTATCCGTGGGATACCTGGCCCTACGGACATGGCACGTGTACCACCCGCGACGAACACTGGTGAGACGCCGGTCGGCCCGGCGCAGCATCCCCTGCTTCGAAGAGGTGACACGCCATGACTGCGGACACGACCCTGACGGCCGGAATCCGCGTGCCCGGCACCAAGCTGGCGCGCGAAGCTACGGAACTGGTCCGTGACAGCACCAGCGAGCTCATCTACCACCACTCCCGCCGCGTGTACTTCTTCGGCAGCCTCCAGGGTCTTAACCGGGACCTCGGCTTCGACCCGGAGCTTCTGTACATCGGAGCCATGTTCCACGACCTCGGTCTGAACGAACAGTTCCGCTCCAGCGGTCGACGGTTCGAGGTCGACAGTGCCGACGAGGCACGTCGTTTCCTGCAGTCGCACGGCGTGCCCGAAGACAGCGTGCGGCGGGTGTGGACGGCGATCGCGCTCCACACCACCCCGGGCATCCCCGAGTTCATGGAACCGGAGGTCGCGCTCGTCACCGCAGGTGTCGAGTACGACGTCCTCGGCATCGGGTACGCGGACGTCTCCGAAAGGGACCGCCAGGACATCGTCGGCCTGCACCCCCGCCCGGACTTCAAGCGGCGCATCCTGACCGCCTTCACCGACGGCATTCGTCCGCGGCCCGAGACCACCTTCGGCAACGTCAAGGCCGACGTGCTCGAGCACTATGTGCCCGGGTTCCAGCGGGGAGATTTCGTGCGCACCATCCTCGACTCGCCGTGGGCGGAGTAGCGCATCCGCGTCGGCGCCTCCTTGGAGGAGCTGCCCGGGAACCCGCACGCGCTGGTCGTTCCCGGCCATCGGCAGCGAGCCCGGCTGCGGCACACCGGCCCTTGGACCACCGTGCCGCAGCCTCCCGATCCGGCGGGCCGGCGGGCCCGGCGAGCGAGGAGACCGCTCCTCGGGCCCGCGCCTACTCTCCGTCCTCGGCTACGCGGATGATCGTGCGCCCTGGGACGCGCTCTCGCTGGGTGAAGGCGGCCACGGCCTCGCCCAGTGGGCGCACCGTGCCGACCCGCACCCGGAGCCTGCCGTCCTGCACTCGCCGGGCGAGGTCGGCGAGGCGTGCGCGGTCGGGTTCCACCACGAAGAAGAGCGCCTGCCCGTCGACGGGGCGCACGGTGGGCGGCTGGGCGATGGTGACGATCGTGCCGCCGGGGCGCACGAGGGCGGCGGAGCGGTCGAGGATGTCCCCGCCGATCACATCGAACACGACGTCGACCTGGCCGGCGTCCTGCCGTCGGGCTGCCTCCAGGTCGAGGAAGGCGTGCGCGCCCAGGTCGAGGACGGTGTCGCGGTCGGCGGATCGGCCCGCGCCGATCACGCGGGCTCCCGCCTCGCGAGCGAGCTGCACGGCGATCGAACCGACCGCGCCGGCGGCGCCGTGGATCAGGACGGTCTGGCCGGTGCCGAGCCGGGCGTGGTCGAACAGGCCCTGCCAGGCGGTGAGGCCGGAGATCGGCAGCGCGGCCGCCACCGTGTGGTCCACGTCGGCGGGGAGCGGGGCGAGGTTGCGGGCCTCCACGGCGACGTACTCGGCGAGCGAACCGTTGCGCGCCCAGTCGGTCGGCCCGAAGACCCGCTGGCCCACGGTGAGCCCGGTCGTTCCGAAGCCGAGTTCCGCCACCACTCCCGAGACCTCGTGCCCGGGCACACTCGGAGTGCGGTCGCGGCCCGCACGGTCGGTCCAGGTTGCGGGCCAGTCCAGTTCTCCTCGGGTGAAGCCCGCGGCGTGTACGCGCACGATGACGTCGTTCTCCGCGGCATGGGGATGCGGGAGGTCCTGAAGGGTCAGCCCGGTGATTCCGGCCTCGCGATTACGTACAGTGATGGCTTGCACGGATGTTCCTTTCCGGACGTGGGGCCTCGGTAGGTGAGTGGGAGCCGCAGGACGCAGATACGTCAGTGGCTTCGCGAGGCGGAAGCGTCGCCGTCCGACCGCCGGCACCTCCTCGGCGGCGGGCCGGCGGGTCGGAGAGGCGGTGCGGCGCCTACGCGGCGAGTCGGTCGGGTCGGTCCCGACTGCCGCCGGGTCATCGCGGCCAGGGAGCGTCGAGGACGCGCCGCACCATGGACCCGCGGCGAAATCCGGGGACGAAGTGTTCCAGAATGTCGGCGTTGACGGTCCCGTACGTGGTGTCGGGGCGGTCCTTGAGACCGTCGACGAACGCATGCAGGAACTCCTTCTTGAAGTCGCCGCGTGGGTGTGCGGCGACGATCTCGTCCAGCTGATCGCCGTCCAGCCGGTCCAGCCCCCAGCCGATCGCGTCGGTCAGTACGCCGTAGTGCGTGACGGCGACCTCGGGTGCCATCCGGCCGGGAACGCCCGGCGTCGAGTGCAGGGCGATCGCCCTCCACACCATTTCGGCGGCGCTTTCGGAGAAGCCGCGGTCGAGCAGGAACTTCCGCGCGTGGTCGGCACCGTCGAGTTCGAAGCGCTGCTGCGTGTCGGAGAACGGGAGCGAGAGACCTGTGTCGTGGAACATCGCCGAGATGTAGAGCAATTCGGGATCGGGTCGGAGACCCAGTCCCCGGGCGTGGAGGGAACCGAGGAGGAAGACCCTCCGTGAGTGGTGGAAGATCAGCGGATTCGTTCGCTCCCGCAGGAAGTCGGTGGCCTCCGCCGCAGCCGAGGTCTCGGGTACTTCCACTCCTGCGATGATGTCGGTCATGATGTGCGTGCTTTCCGATGCGAGGTGCTACGAGTGGACCGTGTGTCCCGCCTCCACGGTGCCGACAGTGCGGCCCCCGGCGCTGCCTCGGTCCGGCCACGAACCACTCGGATCCGGTCACCTCAGGATGGGCCGGTGAGTACCGGCACGCATCATGTGGCGGTCCTCGTCTACGACGGCGTCAAGCTGCTGGACGTCGCCGGCCCCGCCGAGGTGTTCGGAGAGGCGAATGCGCTCGGTGCCGATTACCGGATCTCGCTGGTGTCGACGACGGGCGACGGCGTCGCCTCCTCGGTCGGCATGCGGGTCGCGGTCGACGGCAGTGCCGCCGCGGAGCCGGACCCCGACACGTTCCTGATGCCGGGCGGCGACGTCTTTCCCCGCACCCCCGTCGCACGCGACCTCGTCGAGGCCGCCAGAAATCTGGCCGCCCGTGCCGGCCGGGTCGCCTCCGTGTGCTCCGGTGCGTTCGTCCTCGGTGCGTCGGGGCTGCTCGACGGCAAGCGGGCGACCACCCACTGGAAGATCGCGGGCGAACTCGCCGCCCGGCACCCGGAGGCCCGAGTCGAACCCGACGCCATCTACGTACGTGACGGTACGACGTACACCTCCGCGGGCGTCACCGCGGGCATCGACCTCGCATTCGCCCTCGTCGAGGAGGACCACGGTCCCGAAGTGAGCCGGGAGGTGGCCAGGTCCCTGGTCGTCTACCTGCAACGGGCGGGCGGCCAGTCGCAGTTCTCCGCTCCGCTGCAAGGCCCGCCGCCTCGGTCGCCGGCCCTGCGCCGGGTCGTCGACCTGGTCACGGCAGAGCCCTCCGGGACCTACTCCCTCACCGAACTGGCCGGGCACCTCAACGTCAGTACCCGCCATCTCACGAGGCTGTTCCGGGAGGAGCTCGGCACCACACCGGCCCGGTACGTCGAGTCGATCCGGTTCGACATCGCGAAGTCACTGCTCGACCAGGGGCACACCGCGACGCAGGCGGCGTCCATGGCCGGCTTCCCGAGCTACGAGAGCATGCGCCGTGTCTTCGCGCGGGAGCTGTCCCTCTCCCCCACCGCCTATCAGCGCCGCTTCGGCACCGCCCGCCGTGACCAGACCAGGTAGCGTCCGACGGGCGGAGCCGAACGGTCATCGCGAGCGTCGCCTCCTCCGCAGGGGCAGAGGAAGCGACGCCTGCTCGGGAGTTGCTGCCGCTGACGGGCGACACCCCGCTCCGGGCGGAGCCTTGAGCGGCCCCCGCATCGGAGCCTGGAGGGCGGCCTCGAGGTCGAAGGGGACACCGGTGAGCTGTTCGCTCGCCGTCCACAGCCGCCTGCCCTCCGCGGGGTCGTCGGCGCCCGGGGGGAGCTTGGCGGGCTTGGGCGTGCCGGAGGTCTGGTCCCGTCCGGCGGGGCCGATGAACCGGCCCGCCCGAGCGTACGGGCTGGTCGCCGCGTACAGGGAGGGCCAGGCGGCGCCCTGGGCCGAGCCCATGAGCAGGCGTGCGGCGATCGGGGTCACCATACGGCTCAGGGCGCCGGTGCCGTGCTGCTGGAGATCGGTCATCGCCGACCCCGGGTGGACGACGAGCGCCTCGACGGCGCTGCTTGCGGTGCGGCGCGCGAGTTCGAGGGTGTAGACGATGTTGGCGCGCTTGGACTTGGCGTAGGCGCTCATGGGGCGGTAGCTCCTTTCGCTCATCAGGTCGTCCAGCCTGCCCATCGGCCATCGTGCGGCGATGGCGCTGACCGTGACGACGCGCGGTGCGGAGGAGCGCCGTACCGCGGGCCATATGTGGGCGTTGAAGGCGAAGTGGCCGAGGTGGTTGGTGCCGACCGTCATCTCGAGGCCGTCGCGGGTGGTGCGCCGCTCGGGCAGGTTCATCACGCCGGCGTTGTTGAGGAGCAGGTCGACCGTCTCGGTCTCGGCGATGCGGGTGGCCGCGTCGCGGACGGAGGCGAGGTCGGAGAGGTCGAGCACGAGGGTGTCCGTACGGGCCTCGGGGGTCGCGGCGCGCACCGCCTCCGCGGCCTGGTCCAGCTTGGTCCGGCTGCGGCCGGCCAGGATGACGCGGGCCCCGTGCCGGGCGAGCGCGCGGGCGGTCTCGAGTCCGATCCCGCCGTTCCCGCCGGTGATCAGCGCGGTGCGGCCGGTCTGATCGGGTATGTCGTCGGGCGTCCAGTGGTCCACTGCGGTCACGCTCCTCGGATGCGTTGATGTGTGCTCGGTCGTGCGGCGTCCGACCGGGTCCTGACACCGGTCCGGAAGGGCGTGCCGAGGATGCCCTCGGCGGAGGGCGCTTCGGCGATGACCTGGTCGGTGTCCGGACGCGGGCCACCGAGGGCGGCGGCATCGACCGCGGTGAACTTCTGGTCGGCGCCACGGCGTGCTCCAGGTCGGCGCCGCGCCGGATCCTTTTTCAGACCGGTGGTCTGTTCAGCCTGCGCACCAACATAGGAGACCGCCGGTCTGATGTCAAAAGACCGGCCGTCTGTAATCTAAGGGCATGACGAACTTCCAGCGTGCTCGCAGTGAGGAGCAGCGTGAGACACGGCGCCGGGCCATCCTCGACACCACGGCCGCCATGCTCGAGGAGATGCCGGTCGGCGAGATCAGCCTGAACGAGCTGAGCCGCCGGGTCGGGCTGGCGAAGTCCAATGTGCTGCGCTATTTCGAGTCGCGTGAGGCGATCCTGCTGGAGTTGCTCGATCGTGCCTGGCGGCAGTGGGTGGCCGACCTGCCCGCCCTGGTACACGCCGACGTCGACCAGGACGCCCCGGTGAGCGGGCGTGCGGAGCGGTTCGCCGCCGTCGTCGCGGACTCCCTCGCCTCACGCCGGGTCCTGTGCGACCTGCTGAGCGCTCAGGCGGGCGTACTGGAGCACAACGTCTCCCCGCAGGCGGCCGCCCGCTACAAGCACGCGGCCGTGGCCAACGTCGCCGGCATCGCGGCGCTGACCCGTCGGCACCTTCCGGAATTGGGCGACCATGCACCTCAGTTGACCGCAGCCATGATCATGGCCATCGGCGCCGTGTGGACCCATGCACGGCCCTCCCCGGCGATGCTCGCCGCCTATGAAGCCGACCCCTCACTCACCGCGTTCAAGCTGGACTTCGCGACCGCACTGCGGGAGATGCTGGCCACGCTCATCGTGGGCACCGTGGTCCGCGCCTCCGCCTGAGCGCGTCCCGGCAGTAGCGGCCCGGTACGGCCCGTGGACGGTACCGGCAGAGGCGAGGCAGTCGGCCGCGGCCCCGGGAGGGTGGCGAAGTCACCCTCGCCCCAGCGCTCCGCACGCCGGTGGCGCCGGTCAGTAGATGCTCAGTCCGTACGCCGACAGCCACTCGACCACCGGCTGGTAGTAGGTGAAGCCTCCCGAGCTGCAGTTGCCGCTGCCGGCGACGATGATGCCGAGCGCGGTGGTACCGGAGAAGGCCGGGCCGCCCACGTCTCCGGGTTCGGAGCAGGCAGTGGAACGGAAGAGGCCGCTCACGCTTCCTCCGCCGTAGTTCACCGTGAGGTTGACCGCCTGGACGGTCCCGCAGCGGAGTCCGGTGGTGCGTCCCACGTGGCAGACCGACTGGCCGACGACCGGGCGCGCCGCGGCGGTGATGTCACGGGTGCCGGCCCCGGCGCCCAGGGAGACCTCGCCCGGACGGGCGACCGTCGTACCGGTGTACCGGACGGTCGCGTAGTCGTTGCCGGGAAAGCTGCTGCCCGCGGTGACCCCGACGGGGACGGTGAGGGCGGCGTCGGCGTACCAGGTGGTGCCGGCCGTCTGCGCACACCGGCCCGACAGCAGCGCGAACTCGGCGGACCCGGAACGGGCGTTGAACCCGACGGTGCACCGGGAGCCCGCGCTGTACAGCGTGTCGCCGCCGCGCACCGCGAGGGCGGCCTGCCTCTCCCGCGGCGCGGCGTCCGCCACCGGGCCGAGGACGGTGGTCCAGCCCAGGAGCAGGGCCAGGAGGACGACGGCGTGGACGGCGACGTGCGCGAGGCGGTAAGAACGCGTGCGAGCCACAGCAGCCTCCAATGTCATGGACTGGCCATTGTGACCCCTTCGGAGCCGGGCGGTCAGACCCAAAGCCGCCAACCCCCGGTCGGTCACGGGGAGGCTCGCCATGGCCCGTTGTCACCGTTGCTTCGCCTGGTGCGATGTGCAAGCGTGACCGCGACCGCGTTGCCCAGCCCGTCGCGAGGGGAAGATCATGCGTGCACGTCGAGTCGTCGCGTCCGTCGGTGCGGCCGTGGGGATCGGGCTCGGCGCTCTGACCGGCGCCACCGCCGAGGCCTCCGAGGGGGCGGCCCCTCAGGTCACCGCACAGCCGGCGGCCTGCAGCCAGATCACCTCGCGCCCCGGTGACACCTTCTCCCAGTATTCAGCAAGCTTCGGCATCAACGTCTACAAGCTTCTCTACGACAACAGCAACTGGTTCCACGGGGGCCCCGACGACCTCGTCCCCCCGGGCAACCGGGTCTACATCTGCCCCTGAGCCCGGAATCCGTGTAAGAGGGTCCTCGAACCCGGCATGCGGAGGGCGGCCCCACAGAGTCGGCGCGCAAAGCAGGCCCCTTGCCGCGAACGGTCCTGTTCCGGGCCGTTCATGAGCCAGACCGTCATACCAACCGCTCCGACCGTCATGCCAACCGCTCCGGAAGCAGGCAACAGGACTGCTGGTAGACGCGGCCGGGGCTGCTCGAGCACGGCCGCCGGCGGCAGGCAGTGCGGCGGGCCCACGACCGCCGTTGTGGCGGGTTCACAGGCTCTTGCGCAGGAGAACGCACATCGTCTCGTGGCGACGGATCGACCCGTCGGGTCCTTCCTCGTCCCAGGCGTCCGGCTCACGGCCGTATGCGACATAGCCGAGGCGCTCGTACAAGGCACGCGCCCGGGGGTTGTCCTCCTCCACGGCGAGTGCGGCCCGGCGCAGCCCGCGGTCCCGGATCCGTCGCTCGGCTGCTCGGACGAGCAGTGTCCCCAAGCCGCAGGACTGCAGCGCCGGCAGTACGGCGAGCTGCCACAGGGTTCCGGCTCCCTCGACGACTTGGTAGTCGATACCGCCGATCGCCACCGGCAGATCCGCGGGAGCGCAGACAGCAAGGTATTCCACCTCACCCGCCCCAACGCGCTCCAAGGCCCGTTCCACGTGGCGCAGATGGGTGCCCGATCCCGACCATGTGCACGCCGGTAGATCCCGGGGCAACAGATCGCGCACCCTCACCGGCAAGGTGACGGCGGCTTCAGCGAAGTCGTCTTGAGTTTTCACGCACAGAAGCATGCGAGGGCTGCGACGGCACCACAACGGATTTACCACGGGTCGTTCCGGTAGGTCCGAGGCAGCGACCGTGGAAGCCTCAGAGACAAGAACCTACTGGTGATCAATCTTCCACGGCAATGATCAAGTGGAGTGGCCAGGGGCAGAATAAGCCCCTCCGTGATCACTCATGGCCGCTTCCGACCTCGCGCGACCATTCCCGTGGCCGCTACATTTTCACTTGACAGGACGCGATCAAGGGGGAACAGGTGACGATGCGCTCCGCAGGAACCGTCAGCAGCTTCGGCAGATTACCTATGGCGGTGGTCGCCGCGGCGGCAGCCGTCGCAGCCACCGCCATAGGCCTTTCCGCCTCACCAGTTGCCGCCGCACCCACCGAGGTGACGGCAGCCCAGCCCGGTGGCACCTGTACCGCAGCCGACCTCGGCACACGCCACCCGTACATCAAGACCACCGAAGTGTCCCCGACGATCACTCACTTCAAGGGCTGGTACGTCACCGAGGGCACCACCGGCAACCAGACCATCACCACCAGTACCCAGACGACCATCACGGTCTCCGTCGGCCTCAACGGCAACGTCGAGGGCAGCTTCGCCGTCGAGGCCCTCGGCCAGGTCGGCACCGGCCTGGGCCTGAACGTGAAGGTGGACTACTCCTCCACCAGCAGCGAGTCGAACTCGGTCGGGTGGACCTTCAGCCAGCCCGGCTACTACGGCGTCTACAAGGGCACCAAGAAGGTCACCGGCACATACGGAAGCCTGAACTGCAACCGGACCCAACAGGGCGACGGCAGCTGGACCCTGAAGTGGGCCGAGGGGCCCGGCAGCGGCAGCTTCACCACCTACACCACCCTCGAAGAAGGCGCGGTGCGCTGCCAGGACGAGGTACCCGCGGGCAGCATCATGGCGAAGGCACAGGATCTCCTCGACTGCGGCTCGGCCGCCGCGAAGGCCGCGCACCCGGCGGGTGCGGTGGCGCCGACGGCGAAGCAGGAGCAGAGGCCGGACAGCCTCGCGCGGCCCTCGGCTCTCACCAGCGGCATGTCCGCCGCCCAGCCCGAGGTCAGCGCGCGCGGCGCGCGGGCCGCTCTCGACTGCCAGACCCAGGTGTACAGGATCGCCGTCCCCGGCAAGTCCCTGTCCTGGGGTGCGCCGCTCCTGGCGGACGACGGTGTCCGCCTGCGCCCCTCCACGATCTTCAGCGCCCACCTGGACAACTGGCGTCTGTGCAACGTCACCGAGCACAACGGGGTTCTCGAGGCGTCCCTGTGGAACTGGGGCAACGGTGGATGCGCGACCATCACCGAGCAGAACGCCGCCACCGACCGGGCGGTCCTGATGACGGTCCCCTGCACGGAGGACGACCTCCAGCGCTTCTACATCTACCGCGACGTACCCGGCAGCACGAAGATCGGCGTGCAGAACAAGTACACCGGCTCCATGATGGGCCACGACCGGTACGCGGACGGCGAGTTCATACGCCAGTACTCCAGCGGCAGGCCGGACGGTACGGGCACCTACTCCTTGATCGGAGTCTGACGGGCCAGATTCTGTGAGCGGCTCGACGGGGAGTTCCCAGCCGAGCCGCTGTCTCATCGCCGGCCGCGATTTCCCCTGCATGGTCGGACCAGCGGGCCGGGCGGCTCGTGAAGCGCCTTGGTCACCGGCCTCCGCGGTGACCTCCGGGCGAGGAGCCCTCAGGCGGTGAGCAGCCGCGCGGGTGGGCACTCGGCCTGTGTGTGGGAAGGAGCCCGTGATGGACAGTCCAGGTCACGAGATGTCTCATCCACCGGAACGAGTCACCGGCGACGAGCCCGCCCGTGAGAGCGGCCAGGCGCCCGGCGTCGAGGAGGGAGTGGAGCCATGACGGTCTCGATCGCCGAGCAGGACGCCGCTTCGCTCGGCGGCCGGAGAAGCATTCTGTGCCGCCAGCGCCGTGATCACGCGGAACTCGACGTCATGATGGCCCGCTACCGGTCCGGGGGGATGCCCGCCACGAAGCGAGACGCTTTGTGGCTGGACATCGTGCAGCTGGTGTTCAGCCACGCCTTCGCCGAGGAGACCGTGCTGTGGCCGATCCTGCGGCGCGTCCACCCGGCCGGCGAAGAGCTGACCGAACAGGTCGAACAGGAGCACCAGGCCATCAACGAACTGATCGCCCGCGTCGAGCGGACGCCAGACGACGCCCGCCGTGCCGGGTGGATCGAGGAGGCGTTCGTACTGATCTCGCAGGACATCCGCGACGAGGAGGACGAGCTCCTCCCCCGTCTCAGAGAAGCGTTCAGTGACCGCCGACTGCGGAACATCGGTGCCGTATGGGAAGCGGTACGGGCCACCGCACCCACTCGTCCCCATCCTGCGGTGTCACGCCGGCCCCCGGGGAACGCGCTGAGCGGTGTTCCGCTGAGCGTGTTCGACCGGCTGCGGGACCTCTCCCCCGTTGCCTCCCCGGCTGCCCGTCGTGCCACCGTGCTCCTCGCGGGCATGGCCGCGGCGGCCGGCTGCTCGGCCGTGGCCCGTCGCGCTCTCCGGCGCCCCCACCGCGGGGGAAGACCACGGCGGGCTCGCCATGCCTCATACGCGATCTCACCGCTCATCCGCTCGGGCGCGCCGTGACTGCAGGACGCTTGCGGAAACCGGACGCCGGCAGGCAATCGGCCTGCTGCTGATCCTCGTCACGCCGGGACTGATGGCCGCGCCCGGCATCGTAGGTCGACCGGAGAACGCCAAGGGCCCCCATTTGCCCACGCTCCGCACGTCCGGCGGAGCCTGGTCACCGCCTGTGCAGGTGTGGGCGAGGTTACTCCGGCCGGTGCCGACCGGTGATCCGTCCTCGGCGGGACCCGGCGTAGGCGGCGTCGCGCAGACGGCGCAGCCGTCCGGTGGGCCGCAGTCCGGGCAGGCTGCGTGCGTACGGGTCGTAGGACACGGTGCCGGTGGCCGGGGCGGCGTGCGCCGCCAGCAGGGACAGCGACGCGAAGGTGGTCCACGGCTCGTCGGGGGCTGCCGCACGCAGGTCGAAGCGGACGGGTCGGCGGGCGAGTTCCTGCCACAGTGTCGGCAGGGTGTCTCCGCGGGCGCCGTCCCCCTCCGGGACCGGAAAGGCTGCCAGGACCCGTTCGCGCTCCCCCATCCGGTAGGACAGCAGGGTGGAGTACGGGCCCCGCAGAGCGTTCGGGCGCGGGAGCGGCAGGTGGCGACCGAGCCGGCCGCGGCGGCTGGAGGTGAACAGCAGGTCGATCGCGTTTCCCAGGCTGTCGGCGTCCTCGACCCGTACGGCCAGGCCCAGGCCGTCCGGCAGCGGCCGGGGCAGCCCGAGCGCCCGGGACCAGCGCACCGTCGCCGTGTAGGAGCCGGGCCGGTCCAGCCAGGGCACGCCCCAAGGGGCGTCCGGACGGCCGGTCACGGTCAGCGTTCCCGTGCACAGCACGCCGTGGGGGTGCAGGGCCGGTGCCGAGCGCCACCGGGCCACCCGGCCGGCGACACGGCGGGCGATGCTACTGATGATCACGCGGCCCCTCGGAGTATGGAGCGGATGACGGCGCGGACACATCCGTCGGTCCTCTGCTTCCCACCTTCTGCGTCGCGGGTGCCTGGCTGAGCGGGTGAATGTGGCTCGCGGGGCGGGCCGTCGCCATCCCGCCGAGGACCCTCCGTCCGGCTCCGGATTTCCGTGACCGCCGAAGTGAAACGGCACCGCGTCCCGAAGCCGGCGCTCTTGAGGGACCCATCGCGGTCGCCGGCCCGTTTTGGTCAGCCCTGGCCGTGGGTCAGACGCTCCGCCCGTGGGCCCGGGAGGAGCCGCCCGGCCCCACCGGTTGGAGTCAGTCCTTGCCCATGGCTTTGCGAACGGCGTCCTTGGTACGGTCCATGAGGGCGGCCACCGGCCCCAGTGCCATGTTCTTCGCCGCGGATTCGACCCCTGGGTGGGGCCGGGTCGGTGCCATCGCCTCGGCGGCCTTGATCGCCTTCGCCATGCCGGCGAGGTCGGCAACGTCGGCGCTGCGGCGGATGTGCGTGAACTCGTAGCGTTCCTCGGCCCGCGCGTGTTCCTGGACGTCCCTGCGCAGCTTCATCAACTGCAGCATGAATTTCGGGTCGTCGGTGTCCGTGTCGTCGAGCGCGGACAAGGTCTCCTTGGCGGCCTTCTCCTCGGCGAGACGGTCCTTCACCACCTGCTCGCCACCGGGGAAGCCCTTGCGGGCGAAGGGGTGGACGACCTCCTCCTCGGCCGTCTCGTGCACCGCCAGCAGGCGCACCAGGCGGCGGAAGGCGTCCCGGCGTTCCTCGCCCTTGGTGGCCTCGACCTCGTCGAAGAGGTTGCGGATGTCGCCGTGCTGGCGCATCAACAGGGAGACGACGTCGTCGTCCTCGGCCATGTCGTCCCCGGCATGCGGGGTCTTCAGCTCTGACATCGCGGTCTCCCTACTTCTCGCGCTGGGAGGGGTCGGGGTGCTCGCCCTCGGTCTGGACGCGGTACTCGCGGCCGAACATCCCCTGGTGCTCGTGGATCACCCGGTCGCTCGGCGGGGCCTCACCACCGTGGATCTGCTCCTGCATCTGCTCGAACCGCTCGTGCGCATCGCGGACGTAGCCCGCGCCCAGTGTCGTGAGGTCCATCTGGGTGTCGAGCAATTCGCGCACGTACCCCTTGTTCGGCTCGAAGGTGAGCACGTTGGGCAGCTCCGGGGCGAGCACGGAGGCGGGGTCGCGGCCGTCGTGCGTGCGCATCAGATCGCAGGCGGCGTGCAAGTGCTCCAGCTCCATGTTCAGGTGCAGCTCCCAGATGGCCTTGACCTTGGGGTCGCTCTCCTGCTCCATGAAGGAGTAGTACAGGTAGCACTCGTTGTACTCGTGGTTGACCAGCTGCTCCCACCACGTCTCACCGGGGTCCACCAGGGACTCGTAGTGGGTGACGTGCTCCTCCTCGATCAGCCCGATCTCCTGGTAGAGCTGGCGGGCGATCGGCTCCATGTAGGTGGGGCCGGTGTTCATGTAGAAATTCATGGTCTGCTGCTCCGCCGACATGATCGTCAACGCGTGCAGCTTCGACAGCGGGTTCGTCTCGTCCTTGGCGTAGGGATCGCGGACGTTGTCCACCGGATTGCGGTGGTGGAACCTGGTGGGCCGGCCGGGCATGACCTCGGTCAGGCCGTCGACGATCGACTCCGCCTTGCGGTGCTCGATCATCTCGTACAAGTTCGCGTACCGGTACAGGTGGTCGAAGTCCTCCAGCACACCGAACTGGTACGCCTGCTTCAGGTACGGGTCCGGCTCCATCCGCGCCACCCACGCCGTCAGGTCCACGGCGACCTGCTCGTAGGCGATCGTCGTCTCCAGCACCGAGGAGACACCCGGCAGGAGCCAGTTCACGACCTTCTGCTGCTGCGCCTCGATGTAGCGGACCCGCGCAAGCTGTCGCTTGACCTCCGGGTCGACCGTGTTCCGGGCGAGCTGGTGGCTGAACAGGATCGCCTCCACCTCGATCCCGTTCATCGTGATGATCCGGCACCGGGTGTACGGGTCGCAGTGGTCCGGGTCGATCGGATCCACGTTCAGTTCGCGCCAGCTGCGCAGCTGGCGGTCCAGCGGGATACCCCGCTGCTCCAGCGGATTGAACGTCATGGGGCACTCTCCTCATTGAAAGGCCGAACGGGTGGAGTACCCCAAGCTCGCCGTATCACGTCCGCGGGGCGGTGGCCATGCTTCGCAGAACGACGGAGCCACGCCACACCCCACGCCCGGCCGGCTGCCTCTGTGCCCCTTCTGACCTAATCGAGGGCGCGCGTGTACGCCGGCCGGACTCCGAATGCCGACCGAGACAGGACGCGGACTCTCCGAGCGGTCGGGAGGCGCTCAGCCGCGTACGGATTCTCCCCCCGTTCGCCCGGAACCGGCCGATGATCTCGTTCGTCGGGCCGTAGCCGCACACGATGAACGTCTGGTGGGGCTCCCCCGCGTTCTGGGTGGCCCGAGGGGCGGCCGCAGCCGAGCACGCCGGTGTCCTTCCCCACGAGCTGGGTGAACGTGCCGGTCTCGGGTGAGGAGCCGGGCCGGTCCCAGCCGTGGATGCCCGTCCAGCGGGCCTCGTACCAGCGGGACCTTGCCGCTCGACGGCACGGGGATCGGTCGGGCGAGGAGCGTGCGGTGCGGCGGGGTGCGTGCAGGAGTGCCTGCTGGGCGTCCGGACGGCTGATCGCGCCCTGCGACTACGCGCGGGCGGCGAGCGAGGCGGACCGCTGGGGCGGCGGCACCCTCGGGCCCCGGGTAGCCTTCGCCGCCAAGTCACACATCGTGCGCGCACCCCTCGCCGCGCCGGCAGTGGCCGACATGGCCGCGGAACTCGCCCGCCCGCACCGCTTCGTGGGCGTGGGCGGGGCCGGCGGCCTGCTCATCGACGCCCTCGGCGGCGCCGTCGACGAGCGACCACCCGCCGCAACCGCCTTCCCCCACCGAGCCGCCGTCGGTGTCGTGCAATACCACTCCTACTGGTACCAGTTCACCGACCGCACGCACATTGACCGCCGGCTCGCCTGGCTACGCGGCGTCCACGCCACCATGGAGCCCCACCTCGGAACCGGCGGCCACACCAACGGTATGGACCCCGAACTCACCGACTGGCGCACCGCCTACCACGGCGACAACTATCCGAGGATGCAGCAGGTGGAGGCCGCCTACGACCCGGAAGAACTGTTCACCTTCCCGCAGGCGGTGACATCCGGCCCTGGCGCAGTCTGATCTCCGGCCGGGCAGCCGGCCGGCGAAGCGCCGGGGACGCCGTGAGGGCACGGTCGGCTGACAACACAAGGGCGGCGTGGGCCGGGGCCCACGCCGTTCCCATCTGTCTCTGTGGAGGGACTCTCACTTCGTCCCGGCCTCGAGTGGTCCAGAGGCTCCTCGCGGTGTGGAGGCTCCGGCGCGGAGGGAGCTCTGGACGGTCACTCGTTGCAGCGAGTCGGTGAGGCGCCCTGCCTCTAGAAGAAGTGCTTGCGTCCACCGACCGCGCGACCGGTCGCACCCAGGATCCACAGGATGGCGCCCACGAGGATGAGGATGCCACCGATCGTCGTCAGCAGACCCATGCCGACAAGCAGGCCGATGATCAGCAGAATCAGTCCAAGAATGATCATTTCAAAGCTCCATCGCTATTTCCGACTCAGACGCGTGTGCGTTCCAGCTTCACAACGGCTCGAGTTCGGCCTCAGGTGTGGGGTCCTGACCTGCTCCGACTGCCAGGACCTTCGTGCGATAGCCCTTGTGCCCGGCGACACAGGGTTCACACACCTCCTCGAAAATTCATTCACGAAGAGGTTGCTGGACTCGCGGGCCGAGGCCACCTGGAACCCCGGCCGGTCCGTGACTGGCCCGCCGTGCGGGCTCTCGTCGAGCTGCTGATCCTGCTCGAGGATCTCCGTACGGTCGCCGCGTCCATCCCTGCTCGACGCATCGCGGCGTCGAGCAGGGGCGGGAAAGCGAGGCATCCTGGTCTCCGGTCCGCTCCGCACAGCTTCCGGCTTCCGTGCCGGGTGGTGTCTGTCGGCAGTGTCGCCGGAGTCAGGTCGTGACGCACATACTCCGCGTGTTCGGGAGCTGGGATGCCCGGCCCTGAGCGGGTTCCGCCCGGGCGGGTCAGATGCCCATGGAAGCCATTTCGATGGCCGTGCGGTAGTTGGCCGAGGCGGTGACCACGCACGCACGGTAGGTCCGGTCACTCTTCACGGCCAGGAAGTAGTCGCGCAGGTTCTTCCAGTAGTTGACCAGATACCCGAGTCCGGGCACGAAGCCGGCCGGGCGCGGCACGAGGGCGAAGGCCTCGCTGCACTCGAGGATCTCGCCCGTGGCCGTGGACAGCACGCCGGCCACCTCCGCGTTCATGTTCCAGCCGGCAGCCAGCTGGGGTGTCCAGATGGCGCCCGCGACGGCACGCAACTGCTCCTGCTCCTCGGGCGTGGGGTCGCTCGTCACTGTCGCCTGCGCGCTCAGCGGTGCCCCGGTCGGCGCACTGCCCGCGGCTGCCGCGGCCGGACCGGCTACTGCCGTCGCCACCAACACAGCCGCGACCGCGACCGCGATCCTGGCGCCATGACGTCTGCTGTTTCCGCTACCTGTCGTCATCGTGTGTCCCTCCCCTGGAAAGCCTTCGACGCCCGAAGGTGACACGGCCCCGACCGCACGGTCAACGGCGACAATCACGCCACGCTTCTCCTCCCCCGACCTGCCGTCCCGGTCGCGGCTCACCGCCCGTCTCCCTCAGTCCTCGGGCAGTGACTGCGCGGGTGTGGGCGCGGCGAACAGTCGTCGGGCGTTGCGGGTGGTGAGGTCCCGCCAGGTGTCGGTCGCGGACGGCTGCGCGGCCGAGTCGACGGACTCGACCTGGGCGACGGCCAGGTCGGCGGGTGTCCAGCAGTAGTCACTGCCGTACAGGAGGCGTTCGGTGCCGAAGGCCGCGTCGAAGGCGGGGATCTGGCGCGGGAAGGGTGTTCCGGCCATGTCGTACCAGAGGCGTCCCAGCTGTTCCAGGGCGCTCGGGGCGCCCGTGGGGCCGCCTCCCAGCATGGTGCGGAACAGTTCCAGGCGGTCGGCGAGCAGCGGCAGTGCTCCCCCGCCGTGCGTCAGGACCCAGCGGATGCGCGGACGCCGGGTGAGTACGCCGCGGAAAAGCAGGTCGCTCGCGGTGCGGGCGGTGTCGAAGAGGAACTCCAGCATCGGCCTCGGACGGCCCAGGGAGAGGTCGTCGGCATGGGGCGGGGACGTGGGGTGGACGAAGACGACGGCGCCGCGTCGGTCGAGTTCCTCCCACAGCGGTTCGAGCCGGGGATCGCCGAGGTAGAGGCCGTGGTGGTTGGTCTCCACCGTCACCCCGTCCGCACCGAGTACGTCCAGGGCGTGCGCGGCCTCGGCGAGCGAACCTTCGACATCGGGCGGGGGGAGCGAGGCGAAGTGTCCGAAGTGCTGCGGATGCTGGGCGCGGACCCGGGCGCCGAAGGTGTTGACCTCCCGTGCGAGGGCCCGGGCGGCGCCGTCGTCGCCGAAGTGCACGCCCGGCGAGGAGATGGACAGGTACGACTTCTCGATTCCCGAGCGCCGCATCAGGTCGAGGTGCCGGTCGGCGGTCCAGGTGGGCCAGCCGGGCATCCCGTCGGGGTGTTAGATGCCGGCGGACCGGGCCGCGGCTACGTAGTCGTCGGTGACGAAGTGGGCGTGGACGTCGATGAGTCCGGACGAGGTCATGCGGAGGCTCCTGGTTCACGGGGCTGGACGGGACCACCGTAGGAGGGGGGGTCGTAGAGTGGTACGGGTAATTTCGATGAATGGAACACGACGTGAGTGAGGCGGGTGCCTCCCCCAGTGACGCTCGGGTGCGGCGCGGCGGGCGGCCCGCCGAGGGGCAGCCGGTCATCGACCGGGCCTTCGCCCTGCTCGGCGCGTTCGACAGCGACCACCGGGCGCTGTCCCTGGCGGACCTCGCGCACCGCAGCGGCATTCCCCGCAGCAGCGCGCTGCGGCTCGCCCGCTCGCTCGTGCACGTGGGTGCGCTGGAGCGTCTCGGCGACGGCCGTTTCGTCGTGGGGCTGCGGTTGTTGGAGACCGCGTCCCTGGCGCCTCGTGGGCACGGTCTGCGGTCCGTGGCCATGCCTTTCATGGACGATCTCTTCCACGTCACCCGTCAGCATGTGCTGCTCGCCGTGCGGGACCAGGCGGACGCTCTGCTCGTCGAACGACTGTCGGCACGCGACGCCAGTCCGGTGCGCTACCGCGTGGGCGGCCGCCTTCCCCTAGCGTCCACCGGGGTCGGCCTGGTGCTGCTCGCCTTCGCGCCGGCCACCGTGCAGGACCACGCGATCGCCACCTACCAGCCCGGGACCGGGGACGACGACATACGCGACCCCGCCGACCTGCGCCGTGCGCTCGCGGAGGTACGGCGTGGCGACTACGCCGTCGGCCGCCAGAGTGAGCCCTGGCGGCTGAGCACCGTGGCCGCGCCGGTGCGGGACGGCGACGAGGTGGTGGCCGCGCTGTCGGTCGTGGCACCCACCAGCGGGTTCCCGGACGCGGGCTACGGCCCCGCCGTGCGGGCGACTGCCCGGGCGATCTCCCGGCGGCTGGCACAGGACGGCCGGCGTGCGATCCCCCTGACAAGTGGCGAGTGATTCCCCTGACGAGTACCGACGCGCGTCCGGGAGACCGACCGCCCGGCGACGCTGTGCCCCGCAGGACGAGTCCCGCGCCCGTCACCGTCGTGGGGTCATGACTGTCGAGGGCGTCATCACCGCCATCACCGCCATCACCGTCATGGCCGTCATGGCCGTCATGGCTGTCATGGCTGTCATCACCGTCGTCCGAGCGGCGTCGTCGGTGGATTCAGCGGTGGTCCGTTCGGCCCTCCGCCGGGGCGGACACCTGTGACGGAGCGTGAGCGGTGGGCGTCTCAGTCGGACAGTTCCTGCTCGACCCAGATCGTCTTGCCCGTCTGTCCGTACCTGCTCCCCCACCGTCGGCACAGCTGAGCCACCAGGAACAGCCCCCGGCCCCCTTCCTCGCTGGTCCGGGCCCGGCGCATGCGGGGCTGGGTGTTGCTGGGATCGGTGACCTCGCAGAAGAGGGCCTCGTCGCGGATCATGCGCAGCCCCACGGGCCCGCCCGCGTACCGCACGGCGTTGGTGACGAGTTCGCTGACGATCAGTTCGGTCACGAAGGCGTTGCCCTCGAGGCCCCACTCGGCGAGTTGGTCGGTCGCCGCCTCTCTCGCCGAGGCGACCGCACGCGGGTCGGCGGGGAACTCCCAGGCTGCGACGGAGCCCGTTCCCAGAGCGGAGGCGCGCGCGAGCAGGACGGCCGCGTCGTCGCGCGGGGGATGCGCTCCGGAGCCGGTCATGAGCGCGTGAGCGATCGCGGTGAGGTCGCCGCCGGAGGACCGGAGCCGCGCCAGCCGGTCCGCCAGTTCGCGGGTGGCCGCGCCGAGGTCGGTGCCGTGCCGCTGGAGCAGGCCGTCGGTGTACAGCGCGAGGACCCCGTCCGGGGGGATGTCCACGGTCGTCGTCTCGAACGGCAGACCGCCCACACCGAGGGGAGGCCCCGGTCGCATGGTCACCTCGGTGACCTCGCCGTCCGGCAGGGCCAGCAGCGGCGGGGGGTGTCCCGCCGCCGCCATCGTGCAGCTTCCGGCCACCGGGTCGTGCACGGCCACCAGGCAGGTCGCGCCGACCACGTCGCGTTGTGCGGGTTCGACCTCGCAGGCCAGCCGCGACACCAGGTCGTCCAGGTGGGTGAGCAGTTCGTCGGGGGGCAGTTCCAGGTCCGCCAGCGTCTGCACGGCGGTGCGCAGTCGCCCCATGGTGGCCGTGGCGTGCAGACCGTGGCCGGTGACGTCTCCGACGACGAGTGCGGTGCGCAGCGAGGGCAGCTCGATCGCGTCGTACCAGTCCCCGCCGATCTCGGCGCCCCCCGCCGCGGGTCGGTAGACGCCCGTCGTCTCCAGGACGCGCGTGGAGGTGAACGCCTGGGGCAGCAGTCGCCTCTGGAGGGTCACGGCGGCGCGGTGTTCCCGGGTGTACCTGCGGGCGTTGTCCACGCCGAGAGCCGAGTGGGCCGCGATCTCGGCCAGCAGCACCGTGTCCTCCTCGTCGAAGGGCTCGGACTCGTCGGTGCGCCAGGCGGCCACCAGGCCGAGCACCAGGCCGCGCGCGAAGAGGGGGGCGGCGATCATGGAGTGGCCGCCCTCGGGCGCCGCGAGACGCAGGTGGGCGTGGTCCCGGAGCCCCTGGACCAGGGTCTCCCGGTCGATCAGGATCGTGCGGCCTTCCTGGAGCTCGCGGATCATGGGCAGATCGGGGAAGGCGGGAACCTGCTCACCGGACTGGAGGAGTCCGGGCGGCCACGTACCGCTCGCCGATTTCACGGCCGTCCGGCGCAGGTGGAGGTCGCCGCCGCCGACGGGCGGAACGCCGGGCCGACGGCTGGCGCATCGTCGCGCTGGACCCCGTCTACGAGCGCGACACGCTCAGCGCCTGCCTGCCCGGCACGCCCCTCACGGTGACCGCCGCGGAACTCGCCGGCTTCCGGCGGCCGTACCGCATGCTCGCCTACGTCCTCGGCCGCCGCGGGTACACCGTCGCGCAGGACCTGTACGGCGACGACCGTCCGGATGCCGTACGCGGGCTGGAGCGGGCGGCTGCGGACTGGTTGCACGGCTGACGAGTCGGCCGGTGCCTCACGGTCACCGGTACGGCCGCGACGCACGGGGCCCGCCGGATGCCGACCGGAACGGACCTTCTCGCTCTCGACGAGGACGGGACCGCGTGCTCCCCTGCCCGGCGGCCCCGCGACGCGATCGCCGCCGGCGTGTCGTCGCTCCTCACCTGCTCCTGAACCTCTCGGGGTCCCTCCCGTGCGCTACGGGATCAGAGTCCGTGCGCGGGTGTGCAAGTGCCCCCGTAGCGGCGGCCCTAGCGTGGCTGTGAACGGTCCGGTTGTCCTTCGGCCCCGTCGCGGGGCGCACAGCCGGTCACACCGACACGCACGTGATCCTCAGGAGCAGACATGTCCCAGACGTTCGAGCCGGTCCGGCCGGTGCTCGAGCCGGCCGCCGCGGCGTTCGCGGAGGCGACCGCCAACCCCCCGTATCTGTTCGAACTGGCCCCGGCGGAGGGCCGCAAGGCGGTCGACGAGGTGCAGTCCGGGGACGTCGTCAAGCCGGACGTCGACGAGGAGTGGATCACCGTGTCGGGCGGGCCGACGGGCAGTGTCCGTGCCCGCATCGTCCGGCCCGCCGGCGCCGAGGGCACCCTGCCCGTCGTCCTCTACATCCACGGCGCCGGCTGGGTCTTCGGCAACGCCCACACCCACGACCGGCTGGTACGGGAACTCGCCGTCGGTGCGCACGCGGCCGTGGTCTTCCCGGAGTACGACCTCTCCCCCGAGGCCCGCTACCCGGTCGCCATCGAGCAGAACTACGCGGTGGCCCGGTGGATCGTCACCGACGGCGCCACCAAGGGGCTCGACGGCGACCGCCTCGCCGTCGCCGGCGACTCCGTGGGCGGCAACATGACCGCCGCGCTCACCCTCATGGCCAAGGAGCGCGGGGATGTCCCCCTGGTCCAGCAGGTCCTCTTCTACCCGGTGACCGACGCCGCCTTCGACACCGCGTCGTACCACCAGTTCGCCACCGGGTACTTCCTGCGCCGCGACGGCATGCAGTGGTTCTGGGACCAGTACACCACCGACGAGGCGGAGCGCGCCCAGATCACGGCCTCCCCGCTGCGGGCCACCACCGAGCAACTGGCCGGGCTGCCGCCGGCCCTCGTCATCACCGGCGAGGCCGACGTCCTGCGGGACGAGGGCGAGGCGTACGCCAGCAAGCTGCGCGAGGCCGGCGTGCCGGTCACCGCGGTCCGCTACCAGGGCGTCATCCACGACTTCGTGATGCTCAACGCGCTGCGCGGAACCCACGCGGCCGAGGCGGCCGTCAACCAGGCCGTCGCCGTCCTGCACACCGCGCTGCACACCCGCTGACGCCCCGCCCCTACCCGCCTCGGGAGCACAGACACCATGGGCACCACTCCCACCGCGCTACTCGTCCACGGCGCGTTCGCCGACGCCGGCAGCTGGTCCGGCGTCATCGCGGAGCTTCAGGACCAGGGCATCCCCGTCGTGGCGCCGCCGAATCCGCTGCGCGGCCTGGCCTCCGACGCCGCGTACATCGCCGCGCAGGCCGCCCAGATCGACGGCCCGGTCGTACTGGTCGGCCACTCCTACGGCGGGGCGGTCATCTCCGTGGCGGGCACCGCCGAGAACGTCGTCGGCCTCGTCTACGTCGCCGCCTACGTTCCCGACGAGGGTGAGAGCCTCGGCGAGCTGCAAGAACGTTTCCCGCTGTCGCCGCTGGTCAGCAACCTGTCGGAGAAGACGTACCCCGTCGCCGGCGAGGAGCCCGGGGTCGAGGTCACGATCGCGACCGACGCGTACCCGGGCATCTTCGCCGCCGACGTCCCCGCCGAGGTGACCAGGGTCCTGGCAGCGGCGCAGCGTCCCCTGGCCGCCTCGACCTTCACGGAGACCGCCTCGGCCGCGGCGTGGCGGGACAAGCCGTCCTGGGCGCTCGTGGCCGGCGCGGACCGGGCGATCAACCCGGAGGTGGAACGCTTCGGCGCGCGGCGCGCCGGGGCGACGGTCGTCGAGATCGACGGCGCGTCGCACGCCGTGGCCGTCTCCCGGCCCAAGGACGTCGCCGCCCTGATCCGGGACGCGGTGCGCGCGACCACCTGACGCGCCGGTAGGCGGCAACCCGCGCGACGGCCGCGCGGCCGTCGCGTTCGGCCGTGCCGAACGGATCAACCATGTGCGGGGCAGCCGCCCTGGTGCAGGCAAACGATCACGCGGTCGGTCCGAGGGCAGCCGCTTCGGCTGCGGAACCGATCGCGAACGGTGACCGGCGGGGAGCCGATCGGCTGCCGGCGGAGAGAGTGGCCCGCGTCCCGGTCGCGCCGCTGGACTCCGCGGAGGAGATCGCCCGCTTCCTGCCTCCTCCCCGACCGGTCACGGCACTATCTCCGGCCGCGCGTCATCGACATCAACCGCTCATGGGTCTCCTCGTCGGCGGCCACCACGAGCCCACGGGCTCCTTCACCCACCGGGGCACCGTCGATGCCGGTGACGACGCAGCCGGCAGCCCGGCACACGGCGATACCGGCCGCGAAGTGCACGCTCCCGGACAGGTAACCCCCATCGGTGACATACGCGGCGCGCCGGCCGGCGGCCACCCAGGCCAGCGCCAGCGTCGTGGACACGACGCGCGGGCGGAAGCCTTGGACGAACCCGGGGTGGGCCAGCAGATCCACGGCCCGGAACTCCGGCGCGCTCGGGAACGGCGGATCCAGATTGACGTCCACCAGCCGGGAAGCGGATGAGGGCGTCAGTGGCGCGTCGTCGGCCCCGTCGGACGCCACCCAGGCGCTCTCCCCGTCGGTGAGGAACACCTCGCCGCTGAACGGGTCGGCCACGGCCGCCGCCCCGTCGCGCAACGCCACGTTGACGGCCACCAGCATGGTGCCGACGGCGTAGTTGAGCGTGCCGCACAGAGGGTCGACGAGCCACTGCCGACCGGAGCCGGCGGCGCCCTGCTGTCCGCCCTCCTCGCCGAGCACCGCGTCGCGGGGCCGTGCCGCACGGATCACGCCGAGGATCGCCTTCTCGGCCTCCACGTCGGCGGCGGTGGCGAAGTCCCCCGCACCCTTGTCGATGCGGTCGAGTCGCCGCCCGTACAGGGTGCGGACCACGTCCGCACCCGCCCGGGCGCCGGCTGCCGCGACCGCGGCATCAGTCGACCTCGCGTATGACTTGATCACGGCGAGCAGACTATCGAGGCGTGGCCACCGGGCAGCGGGTAGTGCCGGGTTGTCAGGGCGGGCGCCAGTTCGCTGCCCGGGAAGCGGCCCGCCAGCTCCAGAGGGCTTTCGCCCTTGTCGGGGGCTAAGCCGCCCAGGTACACGAGCCTTCACGTTGGCGTGGCCGCGGGCCGCGTTGGTGATGACCGCGCCGCCGTAGGAGTGGCCGACCAGGACGACGGGGCCGGGGACGGTGTCGGTGACGCTGGAGACGTAGGCGGCGTCCCCTTCCAGGTCACGCAGCGGGTTGGCCGGCGCGATCACCTGGTAGCCGGCCCTCTGGAGCAGGGCGATGGTGTCGCTGAACCCCGATGCGTCGGCGAAGACACCGTGGACCAGGATGGCCGTCGGCTTGGCGCCCCGCGTCTCGCCGTCGGTTCATGCCGCGGGTCGGGTGGCGGGGGCGCCCGGCGAGGAACTCGCCTGGGCGGAGGCGGTGCCGGCGGCGACGAGGACGGACACGGCCAGCGTGGTCGGCAGCCGCTTCGCGGAGGGGGTGCGCATGAGGGCTCTCTCGGGAGGTGGGACGGGCTCCGGGGTGGGGGCGGGCGTCCGTGACACCGGATCCTCGGACCGCCGTTGGCGAAGCGGAAGGGCACGTCGGTCGGGCAGGCGGAGCAGTGGTCGGCCGGGAGGGAGGGCGAGTCGTGGTCGGTCGACCGGGAGGGCGCGGGGAGGAGCCGGCCGGTCAGTCGGCCAGGAAGGCGAGCAGATCGGCCGTGTCCCCGGATATGTAGAGCGCCTCGTCCTTCCTACCGAACTCGTACTCCTCCGCCGCGCCGGAGGGTCTGTCGTCCATCGACGGCCCCGACGGCCCCATACCCAACGAGGCCGCCACTCGCCTCTCGGCTTCGCCGCACCTGACGCCCACGCGGGATAGGCGCATGGCTCGGATCGACCCGGTTCGGCGTGGTCATTCGGTCAGGTCGAGATCGTACTTCCGGGTCAAGTCCCGTACTTTGACGAGGAGGTTGCAGAGCTGGGTGTCCCCAACTCTTCCGTGCGGTAAGGAGAAAGTGGTCTCATCAGAGGTCAGGAGTACCTCGTACTGGGGAGTGGGGTACGCGTACGCGGGCTTCCCGTACCATTCCGCGCGGGCCTGCTTGTACCTGTACCAGAAGGACTCCACAGGCTCGACCTTGACGGACCACCGGTGCAGATCCGTGTAGTCGACCTGGGCACAGCTGTTTCCGTTCTTGGCGTGGCTGAACTTCACGGACCTCGTCGTGAGGGCCGTGAACCGGTTGCCCAGCAGCGTACGGTGCTCGAAGAGCGCGAGCAGGCGCTCCCCTTCCTGCTGCGGGCCGAGTCGGGGCTCCCAGGAGAGCGACCGCTCCACCCGCGCATCCGCCGTGCCGGTTCCGACTTCTGTCTGGAGCAGACGGAACAACTCGTCCTGGAAATCCTGCCATCGTTCCACCGGCGACGGCGTACGCGTGCCGCCGGGCTTCGTGGGGCCGCCGAAGGCCCGGTTACGGGCGATCCGCACCAATGGGGTGTCGTCGGCGCCCAGAATGCGCGGGGTCGAGATGCCCGCTGACCGTAGCCGCTCGCGGACCCGGTGGTGGATGGCCTGGAGGGTGAGCGTCTCCTCCTCGTCCTCGATACCGTCTTTCAGCGTGGAGATCAGGCGCGCGGTGTACGCCGTGTAGTCGGCCCCCTGCGGCGCCCTGGAGATCTCCGTGACGTCCGAGGACACGAGAGTGCACGCGCCACGAGTCCTCAGTGTTTGGTAGACGGTGTTCTCCCCGCCCATGGAATCGTCGAACGCTCTGGCGCTGAAACAGGTATCCAGGACGATCACCTTGTGACGCGCTTTGATGCGCGGTTCCCAGAGCAGGTCCTGCAAGTCGGCGTACCTGAGGGCCTTGGTCCCGTACTCGCCCTCGCTGTTGAAGTCCGGCAGGGCGAGGTAGAACCGGTCCGTGGCCGGGTGGATCATGCCGTGCCCCGCGAAGTAGACGAACAGCGTGTCCGTTGCCGCGCCGGCCTCACCGACCGCGCTCAGGAACTGCTCCCTGGTCGGCTGGGGGATTTCGACACATCGTCCGTCGGGAAGTCCCCAGACGTCCGGGTCACGGAGGACCCGTGCCAGACCGCGGATGTTGTTCTCGACGGCCGGGAGGTTCAGGAGGTCGCTGCCAGGGGCCTGGTGGAAGACTCCGGCTATGACCGCGGCCGACTGGCGCGGATCGCGCAACTGTCCGCTCATGCCCGGCTACTCTTCCATCGCGTCGTCGCCCCACACCTCTTCAGCGCGCTCCTCGGCGCGGTCAGGTGCGGTGTCCACACGGGAGACGTCCGCGGAGTGGCCCCGGTCGCTGGACACACGGACCTGCTGCGTCGAGCCCCTCGTCGAGCACCAGGTCGCGATGCTGACGATCAGGCTGCTCAGGCCGATCGCGGAGGAGACGGCGAAGTTCAGCCACTCCAGTCCGCCGCTCATCGCCTCCGGGTCCGGCTCCGCGGCGCCCGGCGTGATCTCGGGTGATGTGGTCACGTCGTTGTCCCGTTGCAGCCATCGGCTGAGTGACCGGGTCTGCTCACCGTCCGGGTCGGCGATGACCGCTAGCGAGATCAGGTGCTGCTGATCGCTCAAAGCAGTTGCCCCCGTTTCTGCTCGAGACGTCCGTACCTCTACGGAGGGGCTTGCGCCGGTTTCCTCACGCAAGTCCCTCGTACGGGAATGGCGTTCGTTCGAGCGATTCCTCCCCCACCCGTGGGACAGGCAAACCGCGCCACCACACCGCGGTGGACACCCGGCAGGGTGCGCGTCCTGTACACGGAGTCCAGGCGAGCCACGTGACGGCTCAGTTCCGAGCGGGCCCGGGTGGGCAGGTGCCGGATGATGTCGTCCAGCACGTCGCGGGCGTGGCGTACGTCGTCGAGGGAGCAGCCCCGGCACGGGCACCGCGCGTCCCGCGGATAGAGCGGCCGACGGCCCACGGGCCGCAGGAACGCCCGGTAGCGCCGCAGCGCGAGGTCGGTGACCCCGGGGAAGACGACGTAGCCGCCGGAGAGTCTCTCCGCACGGTGGATCGACATGCTGGTACGTGGGGAGAGTCCGCGGATGCGCTGCGGCGGCGGTTCGTCCCAGGCCCGGACCCGAGGTGTGGATCGTCCGGCGCGCAGCGCGCCTGGCCGTCTACGCGGCATCGGCCTTTCGAGATGGGGTCATGCACGCCATGATGCCCTGCGCGCGCCCATCGGAGCACATGAATTGCGGGACGCTCGGGCCCGGGCAGGGCGCGCCTTTCCAGCCGGGGGCACGCAACGGCCCGGGGACGGCGGAGCGTGTCCGCCGTCCCCGGGTCTGGGCCGCCCGCGCCCGGCTTCCCTACTCGCCGCTTCTTCTCTCCCCGCTTCTTCTCTCCCCGCTTCTTCTCTCCCCGCTTCTTCTCTCGCTACTTCTTCTTGCGGCGCAGCAGCACGCAGGCGACGACGAGAGCCGCTCCGGCCGCCACGAGCGGCGTGCGGTTGTTCCGTACGGGTTCGGGGGCCTGGTCGTGCCAGACCTGCCTGGCCTGTCCGGCCTTGGTCCTGGCCTGCCCCGCCGCTGCCGCGGCCTTCGCCGTGACCGGTTCGGGCAGCTTCTCCTGCACCAGCTGTACGGCCTGGGCCGCCTTGGCCTTGACCTCTCCGGTCAGCTCCGTGGCCTTCGCCGACGCCTGCTCCTTCGCGGCCACGGCCTTCTCCTGGACGCGGGCCTTGACGTCGGTCTTGTCGGCCAGGGCCTCGACCGTCTCCCCCAGTCGGTGGCGGGTCTGTTCGACCTGCTCGCGCAGTTCCTCCGGGCTCTGGGCAGTGGGTTCGTCGTGGGGCGGCTGGGTCATCGCTTGGCACTCTCCTTGATCTCGGCCACGTCGGCCTTCACGCTGTCGATGGTCCGCTCGGGTGCCGGCGGGGCGGCCCGGCTCACTTCCTTCTTGCCCGTCATCGCCAACACACCCGTGACCGCGCCGAGAACGGCGGTGACGATCAGGGCAGCCGCCCATACCGGCAGCGGTATCGCGAGGGCGGCGATCGCCGTGGCGATCAGCGCCTGCAAGGTGAAGAAGCCGGCGAGACCGGCCCCGCCGAACAGGCCGCCGCCCTTGCCGTACCGCTTGCCCTTCTCCTTCATCTCCGCCTGCGCCAGCCGCATCTCCGCCCGCACCAACTCGGTGAGCTGCTGCGACGCACGCTGCACCAACTCCCCCACCGGCTCACCACTCGAGGAAGAACGCCCGGAATGGCCGCCGGAGGCGGGACGGCTCGTCTCAGCCATCATCAACACCCTCCTGCCGTAGAGACCGTCCGGGTCCCACGGGAGGGCGAAGAAACACCTGCCCGTTGCCGCCCTCACAAGCCGTTCACAAGAAGGTTCCGCGCACCTCGGGTTGCCGCCGGCGCACCGCCCGGACGGAGGTCAGGGCTGTGCGACGGCGTACCGCGCGCACGACACCGTCGTCCGGAGTGAGGAGGCCGCCACCGACCGGGAGGGCGGCCTCCCTCGCGGAGTTACTCGTCGATCGCCGCGCCGAAGCGCGCGTCGGCCGTCGGCGCCCCGAGCCGCGCCCCGTCGTAGGTCCACGTGCCGGCGGCGACCAGCCCCGACGGCGAGGCGGGTACGACCCATACGAAGCCGTCGTCGGTGTTCTCGCCCGGTGCCGCCGCCAGGAGCCCGAAGAGGCCGTCCTTGTCGGCGTCGATCAGCCGTACCTGACCGCCCCAGCGGTCCGACTTCTCCGCCGTACCGGGGATGTCGGCGAGCTGCTGGTCGAAGCTCTTCACCCCGACGTCGCTGAATCCGGTCCGGTCGCCGCGCAGCACCCACACGGCGCCCGCGTCGGGCACGGTGCCGATGTCCTCGCCCGGCGCGCCCACGGCGAGGTCCGGGTGGCCGTCGCCGTCGGTGTCCCCGGCCGACAGCTCGGCGCCCCACTGGTCGCCCGCCTCAGAGGTACCGGGCACGCCGGTGGAGTCCTGGGTCCAGTACTGCGCCGGCTCGGGTTCGAGCCCCGACAGGTCACCGCGGCCCAGGTAGAGGGTGATCCCGCCGCCCGTCGGCGCGCCGGCACCGGTGTCACCGATGACGAGGTCGTCCTGCCCCGTGCCGTCCCAGTCCCCGGAGACGACGGCCGGACCGCCCGGGAACGTCCCCCCGTCGCCGAGGCCCCCGACGTCCGGCGCGCCGTGCAGTACGCGCACGGTGCCGGTGCCCGGTCGGCTCCCGGTGGTGACGCCGGAGACGGCCAGGTCGGCCCAGGGGTCCTCGTTGTAGTTGCCGTGGCTGAGGCTGCGGAACTCGAAGCCGGTGTCCCGCGGCGCGACGTCCCCCGCCCGTATCCCGCGGTCCGCCATCGTCAGCCGCTGCGCGTCCTGGCCGGGCGTGTGGGTGAAGAAGAGCAGGGCGTCGTTCTCCAGGACGGCGATCGAGTCCCGTGGGTCGGCATCCGGGTCGGCCGGGTCGGGGGCGAAGTAGCGCGCGGCCTCGACGGCCCGCCCGAAGCGGGCGCCCGCCCGCGGGTCGTCGTTCTCCAGCCACGTGCTGTCGGAGCCGTGCAGTCCGGTCGGCGATCCCCAGAAGACGACCGCGCCGCCGGCGTCGGCCAGGCCCGTGAGATCTTCGTCCGGGATCGCGACGACGGCGTCGTCGTAGCCGTCGTTGTCCAGGTCGCCCGAGGCGACGGCCGCTCCGAAGCCGTCGCCGGCTTCCACGGCGCCGGGCACGCCGGAGACGTCCTGGTGGAGCACGCTCTTCTTCGTCGTACTGAGACCGCTCGACGAGCTGTACTGCACCGTGACGTACCCGGCGCCCGTGGCACCGTTCACCGTGGCGCCCGGGGCGCCGGTGAGCACATCGTCGAACCCGTTGCCGTCGTAGTCGCAGTTGCGCTGCTGCCAGCCGATGGACGGGAAGGGTACGGCGGTGGCTGCGGCCTGGGCCGCGGGGGCCGCGACCAACGCGCCGCCGCCCAGGGTGAGGAGTGCCGTGGCCGTGACGGCCAGTTCTCTGATGTGACGCACGGGAAACCCTCCTTGGTCTCCGGGACTGCCCACGACTGCCGACGGCCGTGTCGCGGGCGAGATGTGCAGCCCCTGGTCCGGGCACGGCGCCGTGGCGGGGACCGGTGCGGGTGCCGGAAGGCACCGGTCCCCGACGCGGCCCCACCACGGACAGGGGCGTGCGACCGTGTGCGTCTCCCCGCCGTCGGACGGAGCGGTGAGGGCACGGACCTTGCTGCGTTCACCGAGGAGACATCCGCGCGTCGCCGAAGGTTGTACCCGGGCCACTGTGGAGCCGTGGTGCGCGGAGCAGTCCCGCGCGACGCCGTCGGGGCACCCGCGCCCACGGAATGATCCCCCTGCTTTGTCTAGACCTATTTTGTCTAGACCTCTTGCCCCGCTCGTGACCAGCGGGCTACGTTTCCCGCTGTTCGGAAGTCCTTTGCGTTTCCTTCGACTCCCTTGACGAGCAAGGCCGGAAGGAGCATGCCCGCATGCAGGACCGAAGCATGTCCAGACGAACCGTTCTCGCCTCCGCGACCGTGGTCGCCGCGAGCGCGACGGGGGTCGTGGGCACTGCGGCCACCCCCGCGGTCGCACACGGGCGCGACCACCGCCTCAAGAAGATCATCTCCAGGATGAGCGTCGAGGCCAAGATCGGCCAGCTGTTCGTGCCGTACTTCTACGGCACGTCGGCGAGTTCTCCGAGCCAGGTCGACCAGGACCGCAACCTCAGGGAACTCGGCGTCCGCACCGTGGCCGAGCTGATCGCCAAGTACCACCTCGGCGGTGTCATCTACTTCTCCGGCTGGACGAACAACATCCAGGACCCCCGCCAGGTCGCGGACCTGACCAACGGCGTGCAGCGGGCCTCGCTCGCCCTGCCCACCCCCGTCCCGTCCCTGATCTCCATCGACCAGGAGCACGGGGCCAACGTCCGTATCGGCAGCGGGGCCACGCAGCTGCCGGGGGCGATGGCGCTCGGCGCGGGCCGCTCGCTCTCCGACGCACGCACCGCCGGACTGATCTCGGGCACCGAACTCGCCGCCCTGGGCATCCACCAGAACTTCGCCCCGGTCGCCGACGTCAACGTCAATCCGGCCAACCCCATCATCAACGTCCGCTCCTTCGGCGCCGACGCCCGTGCGGTCGGCCGCATGGTGGCGGCCCAGGTGACGGGTTACCAGCGGGCCGGCGTCGTCGCCTGCGCCAAGCACTTCCCCGGCCACGGGGACACCGGGGAGGACAGCCACACCGGACTGCCCGTGATCACCCACACCCGCGAGGAATGGGACCGGATCGACGCCCCGCCCTTCAAGGCCGCGATCGCCGCCGGCGTCGACTCGATCATGACCGCGCACCTCCAGGTGCCCGCGCTCGACCCCAGCAACGAACCGGCCACCCTGTCACCCGCCATCCTCCAGGGCGTGCTGCGGGACGAACTCGGCTTCGACGGCGTCATCGTCACCGACGCGCTCAACATGCAGGGGGTGCGCACCAAGTACGGCGACGACCGCGTACCCGTCCTCGCCCTCAAGGCCGGCGTCGACCAGCTGCTGTTCCCCCCGAACATCGACGTCGCCTACCGAGGCGTCCTGGCCGCCGTCCGCAGCGGAGAGATCACCGAGGACCGGCTCGACGAGTCCGTCCTGCGCATCCTGCGGGTGAAGGACAAGGTGGGACTGCTCAGCGGCAGCCCCTACGTGTCCGCGAAGGAGGTCGACCGGGTCGTCGGTGCCCGCAAGCACCGCCTCGCCGCCGCCCGGATCGCCGAGCGCACCACCACCCTGCTGGTCAACGAGGACGAGGCGCTCCCGCTGCGCCGCAGACAGCGCAGGCTGCTCGTGGTCGGCGCGAGCCCGGCCTTCCCGACCGACGCCACCCGCACCACGGTGCCCGAACTGGCCGGGGCCTTCGACGAACTGGGCTACAGCACCACCCACCTCGCCACCGGCCGGGCCCCCGACACGGCGAAGATCGACGAGGCCGTGGCCGCCGCACGGGGGCGGGACGCGGTGGTGGTCACCACCGACAACGTCGGCGCCACCAGCACCCAACGCCTCCTGGTCTCACGGTTGCTCGCGACCGGCGTCCCCGTCGTCCACCTCGCCGTGCGCAACCCCTACGACATCGCCCACCTCGGCGAGGTCCCGGCATCACTGGTCTCCTACTGCTGGACCGAGGTCGAACTGCGCGCGGCCGCCCGGGTGATCGCCGGCCGGGTCGAGCCGCACGGCAAACTGCCCGTGCCCGTCCAGCGGGCCGACGACCCGAGCGAGGTCCTCTTCCCCGCCGGGCACGGGCTGTCGTACGACGCCTGACCTCCGCGCGCTCCGCAGGACTTCCCGCCCCGGTGCCTCCGGAAGGAGCACCGGGGCCGGCCGGGCGGCCGTCGGCGGGACGTGCGGACGGGGTGGGTGGTGAGCCGGTGGTGACCGGTGTTCAGTCACCGCTGCCGACGATGGCGGTGACGCGGATCTCCACGCGCATGGCGGCCAGGCCCAGGACCGTGACGCCGGTCTCGGTCCAGATCGGCGCGCGGCCACCGAGTCGACGCCGGAACTGCTCGGCCATGACCGCGTTGTGGTCCTCACCGATGACGTCGTCCCCCGGCGCGACCTTGTGGTACGAGTTCACATGGATGACGTCCTTCCACGTCGCACCGACCGTGGCGAGCGTGCGCTCCACGTTGTCGAACGCCTGGATGATCTCGTCCTCCAGCGCATCGGGGACGACCAGGTCGTCGTCCACGCCGGCCTGGCCGGAGATCTCGACCCGGTCGCCGACACGGACGGCCCCGCTGTAGCCGAGGGCCGCGTGCAGCTTCTCGCCGAAGCCCGGGGTGATACCGAAGGTGACGGTGCCCATGGTGTTTCCTCTTCCCGTCCGCAGGGTGCGCGCCTCTCGTATGAGTTCACGCATGAAGTGAACTTAACCATGCAACGACTTCAAGCGTAAAGTGATTCCCGAACCGGCCGGCCGGACGGCGGGACGGGAAGACGCATGAGCGACACGGGAGAAACCATGGGCGGCACGGGCCCGCAGGAGGACGACGAGGAGCCGCGATGGCTCGACGAGCAGGAGAAGACGGCGTGGACGGGGCTGATCTCCCTCGTCCTGCTGCTGCCCGGCAGACTGGAGTCGCCACTGCGGCGGGAGCACGGCCTCACCCTGTTCGAGTACCTCGTGCTCAGCCACCTCTCCGAAGCCCCGCGACGCACATTGCGGATGGGAGAGCTGGCCTTCCTCGCCAGCGGGTCGCTCTCCCGCCTGTCCAACGTCGTCAAGCGCTGTGAACAGCGCGGCTGGGTCGTGCGGGCACCCGACCCGGAGGACGGGCGTTACACCCTCGCCGGACTCACCGAGGCCGGCTTCGACCTCGTGCACCGGGCGGCGCCCACGCACCTGCGCGCCGTGCGCCGCGTCGTCCTGGACGAACTCAACGCCACCGACCAGAAGGCCCTCGCCCGCATCGCGAACAAGCTCCGCGTCGTCCCCGACGACTTCGGCTGACCGCTGCCCGGGCGCTACGGCACCCGCAGAGGGAAACCCGATGACGCACCGTTGGACCGCGCTGACCGCGGCCGTGGAATTCACCCTGACCGGCCACTTCCGCAATCGTTTCGCCCTGCTCCTGACCGCCTTCTTCATCCCGACCTGGATCTACCTGGTCCGCGCCACCGCCGTGCCGAAGGCCGTGGCGTTCGACAACAGCGCCCTCGGTATCGAGGTGACCGCCTCGATGAGCCGCACGATCCAGGTCACCAGCGCCTTGCACGCCGTCACGGTGATCGCCGGTTCCATGATGTTCATGGCCACCTTCAGCGCCCGGGACATGGACCAGCGCCTGGTACTGGCCGGGTACCCCCGTCCACAACTGCTGGCCGGCCAGGTCGTCGCCCTGCTCGTCATCACCGTCGTGCTGACCTGCTACACCACCGTACTGCTGCGCCTGTCCTGGCAGTTGACCCAGTTCTGGACGGTCGCCGCCGCCGTGGCGGGGGCCAGCCTGGCCTACGGAGGGCTCGGCATCCTGGCCGGGTACCTGCTGCGCGGGGAACTCGAGGGATTCTTCGTCGTCGTCATGGCCACGCTCATCGATGTCGGCCTGCAGAGTCCCGTCTCCAACCCGGCCGGCGACCAGCGGGGGCTGAGCATCCTGCCGCTGTACGGCCCCTCGCAGGCTGCGCCGGCCGTCGCCTTCACCGGCACCCCCGCCCTCTGGTGTGCGGCGCGAGCCCTTCCCTGGTTCGTCGCGGCCTCCCTGCTGGCGATGCTCGTCTTCGCCCTGCGCACCCGGCACCACAGCAGACCGCACCTCGCGCCCGCGCGGGCTGACCCGGTGGACGCGGGGTGAGCACCACCCGCCGCCGCGTCGCTGTGAACGTACCCGAGCCGCACCCCGCCGTGGGCCTGCCCTCACGTCCCGACGGTCCGACACGCTCCAGGGGGCCATCACCGGCGCTCCCCCTGCTCGTTGGGTACGCATGACGCGCGACGACAGCCAGGACACGTGGGAGTGCGGCCGATGACCCTACGCCCCGGTGCCGGCCTGCCCTCGTCACCTGGGCCCGGACCCACCGGCTTCCGCTGCACACCGTGACCGTGCATCCGGGCCTGGTCGACACCACCCTGGCCTCTCACGCCCTGCACGCCGCCGGCCGGAAGGCCGAGGCCCGCCTGCTGCGCGGCCTGCAGACAGGGTGGGCCTCGCCGAGCACGGCGGCATGGACGCTGGTGCGCGCCGCCACGGATCCCCGCATCGACGCCGGTGAGTTCCTCGGCCCAGGAGGCCGCTGGGAGTGCTCGGGCCCGCCCGTGCGGGTGCGCGCCGCGCGGCGGGCGGGCGACGCCCGGGCCGCCCAGCGGCTCTGGGACCTCTCCCAGGAGTTGACCGACCGTGCGTTCCGGCCGGCGCCGCCGGCACCGAGCCACCACACACGCGCATGACCGCCCCCGCACCCGGCACCAACAGGCTCCCGGGCCGCCGACGGCAGCGCCTCCGGCGCCAGGTGGGGAACAGCCGGCTGCTGCGCCGGTGGGGCCCGCGTCTGCTGCCCCGCCTCGACCGCCGATTCCAACGCTGGACCCGTCGCCGCTGGATGTTCAGCCGACTGCTGGTGCCCACCCTCGTCCCGCACACCACCCGACGCGACGGCACACCGTGCCGCACACCCCTGCTGACCGACGCGACCGCGTCGGGCACCTTCACGGTCATGGCCACCAACTTCGGCCGGCCCCGACACCCCGCCTGGTCCCACCATCTGCTGCGCGACCCGCACGCGTGGGTGGACTGGCACGGCCGGACCATCGCGGTGCGCGCCCGCCTGCTGACCGACCAGGAACTACAAGCCGCCCGGGGCCGCATTCTCGCCAGGATGCCGTGCTTCGACGACTACGCCCGAGAGTCCGGACGAGTCGTCCGCGTCTTCACCCTCGTCCCCGTGACCTCGGCCGAGGACCGCTAGGCCGTGTATCGAAAGTGGATCTTGAGCAATGAATGATCGCGGTTCATGGCGCGGGGAGATCTCACGGACGAACAGTGGGCAATGTTGGGGCCGTTGTTGCCAAAGGGGACGAAGGCGGGACGGCCGCCCGTCTGGCCCCGACGACAACTGATCAACGGCATACGGTTCCGGGTCCGTACTGGTGTTCCGTGTCGGGACATACCCATCGAGTACGGGCCTTGGGGCCGGATCTACGACCTGTTCCGCCGATGACAGCGGAACGGCACCTGGCACCAAGACCTCACCCAGCTCCAGTCCCTGGCCGACGCGAAGGGTGAGATCGTGTGGGACCTGAGCGTCGACTCCACGGTGTGCCGAGCCCATCAGCATGCGGCTGGGGCCAGGAGACAGGGCGACCTGCAGAAGGAACCGCCGGGCGGCAACTTCACCGAACCCGGTGATCATGGACTGGGACGCTCGCGCGGCGGGTTCACCACCAAGCTGCACCTATCCATCGAGCAGGGCCAGAAGCCTGTGTCGATCGTGGTGACGGCTGGGCAGCGAGGGGACTCGCCGCAGTTCGAGCCCGTCCTGGGCAAGGTCCGCGTGCCACGCCTCGGACCCGGCCGACCGCGCACCCGACCCAATCGAGTGCGCGCCGACAAGGCGTACGCCTCCCGGAAGAACCGCGCCTACCTGCGACGGCGCGGGATCCGCTGCACCATCCCAGACAAGGCCGACCAGTCCCGCAACCGCAAGAAGCGCGGCTCCCGCGGCGGCCGGCCGCCGAAGTTCGACCCGGTCGACTACCGTGAGCGCCACGCTGTCGAATGCGGCATCAATCGCCTCAAGAGGCACCGGGCCGTGGCCACGAGGTACGACAAGCTGGCTGTACGCTACGAGGCGACCGTACTGGTGGCTGCGATCAACGAGTGGCTGTGACCTGACGGCGTCAGGCCAGACTGCGGCGTGCCAGGGCGAGAAACTCCGCTTTGACCGGCTCCAGGCGCTCGGCCAGGTTCCCCTCGTCACGCTCCTGCCAGACCGCTTGATTCAGGGCGCGGGCGTAGGCGGTCGTCGGTGTGTGAAGGCCAGGGGCGCACAGCAACTCGATGCTCTTCTCGGCTATCCGAAGACCGTCCATTGCCGGCCTGGCCGTCACATACCAGTCATCGCCGACCTCCCATCGGGGCGGCCTCGCATGCGCCACGCCCTCAGCCTCCAGCGCGCACCGGATGAACTCCAGCACGGTCCTGATCTGCTCAGCACGTCGCTCCTCCACTCGCGCCGCAGCTCGCCTTTGCCCGTCAGCCCGGTCAGCTGCCCGCTGCGTCGTGCGCTGGGTCAGGTACGTCAACGCACCACCTACAGCCACACCGGCTATCGAAATCACTGGGGTCCACAGGTCTCCTGCCACAGCCGACTACTACCAGTGCCTGCCCATCGACCGCTGCCGATTTTGCGAGACAGGCTTGTACCCAGATTCCAAGCCGCTCCAAGACCCACTTCCGATACACGCCCTACGAGCTCGTGCACGGTAGGCGGTAAGAGGCCGAGCCTGGATGGTTGATCATGGCCGGGTGGTGGGGAACTCGACGCGTGCGGCGATCATCAGTAATAGGCGGATCACAGGCCTGACTGCCGGAGTGATAGCTGAACTCGTCGAGGAGATCGGTCCCTTGTGGCAGGAGCGTCACCAGGCGAGGCTTGCCGCTCGACCGCGGAAGCGGGCCGTGGGCGCCGGCGCGAAGCACCGGCTGGTGTTCGTCGACCGGCTCCTGGCCACGCTCGTCCATCTTCGTCATGGGGTCACCCACGACGTGCTGGCCTGCTGGTTCGGAGTGGACCGCTCCACCGTCACCCAGGCCGTCGGCCAGGTGCGGCCCCTGCTCGCCGAGAGAGGGTGCACCGTCAGCCCTGACGTGCGGCTGCGGTCTAAGGGGTTCCTCTTGGCGTCATCGACACGAGCGAGGACATCTTCCGAGAGCCGCAGTTCCACTCGAGGTTGCTTCCACGGACGACCGGGGCCTCCGTGCTGGTTCCCATGTTTCCGGCCCATGTGCCAGCGGCGTACCGGCCCAGGGAGGGCGCTGTGCCACCAGCGGCGGAGCAAGTCCAGCCGGGCCAGCGTGATGAAGCCGTCCAGTGCGGAAAGGAACCGCACATCGTCATCGCGAGATAGACCTGTGTCGAACTCCTGCTCCAACTCAGGACGTTCAGCGCCCTCCATCTCGAGGTCATCGACCCACCGCGCCCACATCCCCGTGGCACCGGGGTCAGCAATCATTGCGACCCGCTGGAAAGGAGCCTCGGCGGCCTCGCGGACGGCCCTATCGGCACGCAGCTTGATGGCCTGCAATGCGGTCCACACCTCGGCGATCGCCTCGCGATCGTGCGTGGCCACTGCGTGACTGCATGCCTGAACGAACCGGTCGTAGACGCCGGCGCGGTCCTCGCGGCGGCCATGCCTGACGACCGTGATGGGGTTCGCCGCCGCACGGGCCGCACTGATGAGCTGCGCGGCGGCCCGTCCCGATAACCCACTCACCGGATCCGTCATGGCCGGGACTATAGCGAGGCCGAGGCCCCTCATCGACGCCATGGCAAGCACCCCGCCCCCACGGTGGGTTACGCGTGCCGGGCACCACCAGGACTGATCACATACGTGCTGGTGCCCTCCACGCTGGCCCCTGGACGACAGATCAGTTGCCAGCTGTCTGCGTCTTCCGCTGCTTCAACCAGCGCTGAAGGGAAGTCGATCCGCTCCATTCCGAGGCCGAGTTCACGTTCCTGGCCGGCGAGCGTGACGGTGAGCGGAAGGTAGAAGGTTCGCTGCTCCGGGACGTCTCCCTGTGTGACCGGGACAGGGGAGACTCCCTTGGGCAGGGCCATCTCGGCCCGAGCCCACCGATAGGTGAGCGTCTCATGGCGCAGCAGACGTGCGATCCACTGCAGTCGGGCGGCCTCCACGAGGGTCGTCTGCAGCAGGTCGGGCATCACGAGCTGTTCTGTTGTGTGTTCCTGCACCACCGACAGGGCCTCGGCCACAGCGGCGGCACGCGCGGCCATCACGTGCATGTCGCTGTTCGGGTCGCCCTGGAACGGCATCGGTTCGCTACGGACGGGGCCATATGGGGCGGCAGCGCGAATGCTGTGCGGTGCTTTGAGCCTTGCCATGAAGCGCAGGGCCGGGAGGACCTCCTCGGGAGGGAGTCCTTCCAGGGGATTGCGGCTGAACCGCATCGTCGTTTGCCGCTTACCCTCCAGGGAGGTCAGAATCTGCACCTCCAATACGCCGGAGGCATCACGGCCGAGTACTGACAGCCCTTTCCCGGAGATTCCCCTGCGGGTCGGTTCCATTTCGAAGGTAAGACTTTCCAGCACTTGTCCGGCTTCATTCAACAGCTGCAGCCGCAGCTTGCGGCCGGGGGCCTCGTCCCGCCAGGCCGGCCCCAGACTGACGGTGCCGCTGGAAAACTGGCCGCCCAGCCCGCCGGGCAGGTCCATGGTGCAGTCGAAGGAGGCGGTCTCGGCGGAGGACACCGTCACAGGCGTGCCGTACGTCAAAGCCTCGTGGAAGGCCTGCGGTACGGGCTTGTCCTCGGAGAAAGACACCGTCCACTTGATGCCCAACTCATGGTCTCGGGTGGCCTGTTCGTAGCGGGCGTAGACACGGAAGGTGATGCACGGCCCGTCACTGTCCTGGGTCTGGCTGGCAAAGACGAGCATCGGTTCGTCCTGCGGCATCGTGCGGTCCTGATCTACCGAGAAGCTGTACCGGTAAAACGGATCGTGGGCATTGAGCGCCCGATAGAGACTTTCCAGACCGCTGGTGGCGTCGGCAGCCTGGAAGGGATTCGGCTTGCCCTCCTCGAGGGCCCGGTCGGCACGCTGCTGGAGACCCATCAGGTCCAGCAGTTGCTTCTGCAGCGCCAGCACCCGCTCCAGTCCGTTACCGAGGAAGTAATCGATGACGTCTTGGTACTTGGCCGCCAGGCCGTTGAGCTGGCTCAGCCCCATCCACTCGCAGGGGTATTCGGCGTCCTGGGTGAGCGTGCTGAACCAGGCGAAGCGGTTTTCTTTGGTGGCATCCAGCGGGAGAACCAGGTGCCAGGCCGCGATGCGGCCCCCCTGCGAGGCCGCATATACCTGTACGTCGTGGTAGGAGTCTGCGATCTGCTTCTTCTGGTTCGACGTGAGATTAGTCGGGAAGTACTTGATCTGGTAGACCACCCAGCCGTCTTCGGTGACTTCGACGACGTCGATGCCGCCATCACCTTTCGAGGGGCGGATTCGTACAGCCTGGAGATGTTCACGGCACAGCATGACGGCGACCACGTTTTCCGTCTGGGTCGGCTCCAGCGTGGTCCACGGCACCAACATCAGCATTCCCTGCCCTTGCCCTGTAAGCGGTTGATTCCGGATCCATCATCTCGGGGGGCACTGACAATGCGGGGGCCGCCGACCGTCCCTGCGAGATCGCTGCGGGGACGGTCGGCGCCGGCCTCAGTCAGAGGAGGCGGCAGCGGCCTGATAGCGCTCCGCGTAGCCGCGCGCCCTGGTCCGGGCGTCGGGCGCGTGGAGGACGAGGGTGTGCGAGGTGAAGTAGTCGATCCGGTCGGAGGTCGTCAGGACCAGCCCGTCGTCCCGCAGGCGATGTTCGGTGAATCCGGAGAAGGTGCCATCGGCGATCGGGATGCTCGCCCACGGGTTGTGCAGGACGTGGAAGCTCTCGCTGAAGGTCTCACGCTCTTCGGGTCCGTAGTCCCCCACCACGTAGGCGTGTTCAAGGGGGCGGTCCGCGTTGGGGTCCGGGTCGGGCAGGCTTCCATACCGCAGCATGGCGACGTCGTCCGGGCCGTAGCCCAGCTCGGTGCCGATGCGGTGGAACTTCGCGACCGTAGCGCTGTTGGAGAAGATGACGGCCGACAGGGTGCGGCTTCGGGCTGGGCGAACAGGCCGCTGGGGATACTGGTGTCGCCTCGCCGATGTTCCGTAATTTTTTCGCTGGTCAGCACGAGGGTTCCGTGGTCGTCTCGTGTGGCTACATCGCGGCGGCCATACAGGTAGTTGGCCAGCGGAGTGACCGTGTGGAACAGCGAGCTGAGGTGGTGGAAGGACTCCAGGGCGATCACGAACGGGCGGCCTTGCACGTGAGGGGCTTGCCAGTAGGCGGACCGCTTGTCGAGCTTGCGGCGCAGCGCCTTGGCGGACTGGAGTACGAACTCTGCTTCGGCGTCGTCCAGGTCTGCGGGGACCAGGGGGTGCTTGCCCTGTGGGAGTTGCTCGAGGTCGGCCTCAGGGGACGCGCCTTGGGCGGGGTTGCTGGTGGTGGCCTCGATGGCTACCGGGTGGTCTCCCCCGAGGAGGAAGTCCGGCGCTCCCCCGGTGTGCTCGAGGGTGTGCCCTTGTTCGTGGAGCGCCGCGAACAAGGCCAGCTCCAGGACGCGGGGAGAGAAGCCGCCTGTCTGGAACTCTCGGATGAAGCTCCGGTCAGCGCCGCCGAACGCGGCGAAGGTTTCATCCATCAGCCGCCGGGTGGCCTGGTGGATGTGGTGGTCGCGGAGGACGCGGAAACGCGGGTCGGTGACCTCGTCAGTCACCTTGCGCACGCGATCGAACAAGCTGCTGGGCATAGGCGCATATTCACACCAGATCACCAGTTCGATCTAACGTTTTATCGATCAACTCAAGACCCGCTGCCCACGTGCGAGCGGTACTGGCTCGCGGCTGCACCGTCGAGCCGCGCGGACCACCCGCCCGACTTTGCCGCTGCGAGGATCGGACGCCACGGAGGTACCGCAAGCTGAGGCAACGCTGATCGGGAGCGCGTCTGGCCTTTTCTGCGACTGCGATGGGGTTCAGTGCTCGGGGACCTGAGGACCTGAGAGGCCGCTACCTGGAGGCAGGCTCCGCCGGACACAGCGGGGCCAGCTCCTCCGCCCGGTTAAGCTGACAGGCACCCTTAACTACCCCCAGCCCGAAGGTCGTCTCAATCGACCTGGCGTGTCGCCTCAATCATTGGCGCACCCCAGCTTGTAGGCAACAAGAGACGCGAGTCGCCATCCAAAGCCCCTTTGATCGTCTTCTCAATTTTTGGCGGCTACCAGGTAAGAGGGCCCACTGTCAACGGCAAGCCGCCATTCCAGTTGAGACGACATATACGGGAGTCCCTGGTCGACCGATGGTCGGAAGCAGTGTGGTGGGACTACGTGATCGCCCCTTTTTCTGGCGTCAGGGCACGTGGTGGCTGTGCAGTTCTGGGGGCGGGGTGACTGGTCGTCCTGGATCGAGTCCGAACAGCGGGTCTCCCTGTACGGGACGGCAGCCGGCGTCGTTTCCGCCATCGGCGGTCTGAGTTCCATTGCCATCTCCATCTACCTGTCCAGCAACGGTGAACGCATTCGGGCTGTCCGGCGGCACTACCAAAGCGAGCTGCGGCGCAACTGGAAGGCGCTGCTTGGACGCACTCCGCCTCGAAGCGGCGAGCGACGCCCTCGCGGTGGACCCACTGCTGCTGGCGCTCGAGGACCTCAAGGCACAGAAGGACGCCGTCGACACTCGGATCCGTCAACTGCTCGCCTACGGGCGTGAGTTCCATGGCAGTCGCCCCTACGGGCCAGGAGCTCGCCCGCGCTGCCGGATACAGCTTTTCCGGGGTGCGCACCGCCTACAGCGAAACGGAGATCGATCAGGTCGTCACCCAGATCACAGAGAGCCGAACCGGCCTCGCCGCGCCAGTGCCGAGCACAGCAGTTAAAGGCGCCAAACAGGCTTCCGCGCGACGTCAGACAGGAAAGGCACAGGGCCCACCCCCTCAGCCAGCTCCGTCGCCGTGCGGCGGACACCCGGCTTGTCGTGCGGCATCGACCCTCGACACCAGCCCAACCCGCACGGCGGAGCCGCTTCAGGCCCCCTCGCACGTCCTCCAAACGCGCCATCAGTTTCTCGCGTCAGATGACGGATCCAGGGCACCGGGCACCGCCGAACCTGCCCTGTGCAGCCCCGGCCCGGTGGAACATCGGGCGGGCATTCTCCGCAGCCGGACGTGCCGTCAGCCGTGCAACAGCACGGTGGTGATGGCAGAACCGGCTGCAGCGGCGCGTAGCGCTGCCGTCGGACGGAACACTGCAGGTTCTTCAATTCGTGCGACCAGCCACGGCTTCTAGGGAAGAGGCGGCGGGTGAAGTACGCGGAGCCCCCAGCACTCACTCTCCTCCTGCTGCTCATCAGTTGCACCAGGCGCTGCCAGAGGTGTGACGGCTGCGGCACCGGCGGCGCCCGGTTCTTGGCAGTGACGGCGCAGGATTTTCGGAACGATGGTCGGGCACAGATCACCGGCTGCTGAGGGAGCGGGAGAGGAACACTATGTTCGTTGGCGGGGGCAACTCCGAGTCTGCCGAATTCCTGCATCGACTGAGAAACGAGGCGGACGCCATGTTCACGGAAGTGCAGCGGGCGGACACAAAGGCGACCACGCTGTGCGGTGTGGCGGGGGGACTGCTGACTGTCGATGCGGCAGTCCTGATGGGGATGCACACGTCGGCATGGCTGCCCATGACCGCCCTGGCGTGCGCTGCCGTCTTTCTCGGTCTGGCTCTGCTCATGGCCATGGTGGCGATTCGTCCTGTTCTGCCGCGCGAGGGCGGGCTCAGAACGTTCACCCGCCTGCCATCGGACGGCCGTCGTGCAGGCGAGAACCAACCGGCCGTCTCGGCCGTGAGCGTGGACGAGCTGACGCGCGCGGAGACCGAGCGGCTGGAGTTGTTCATGTCGTTGGCTCATCAAAAGTTCCGGGCCGTCAAATGGGCGGTCGACTTCGCCACAACTGGCCTCATCATGGCTGGAATCGGCTTATTGCTCCTATACCTCACCGCTTGAGAGCATCACGGCTGACGGCCACTGCATTCAGGGGGAGCATGTATCAGCCGCATATCTCTGTGATCGGCCCGCGCCTGTGGTCCGAGCTGTCCGGCCTGGCTCCGGTCCGCATGCGGCCGGCCAGGAGTGTGCTGTTGCGGCAGGGGGACCCCGGCACCCACGTCGTGCTGCTGGCCTCCGGCTCGACTCTGATCACGCTGACCGGAGTGCATGGGGAGCGGGCCTTGCTGGCCGTGCGCGGCGCTGGCGAACTACTCGGCGAACTCGCCGTCCTGGACGATCAGCCTCGTACCGCATCCGTCATCGCTGCCGAGGACTGCCGGGTCCACATCATCCCGGCCAGCGACTTCCTCGCGTTCGTCGACCGCCACGGCCTCCAGACCGCCCTGCTGCGGCACGCCATCGCAAGGGTCCGCGAAGCGGAGGCAGTACGGCTGGAGATGGCCACCGCGGCGGTCCCGCTCCGTCTGGCATCCGCCCTGGGCCGCCTGCTGCAGGCAGCCTCCGCGACCGGCGCGCAGTACGTCGTACGGCTGACCCAGACCGAGCTGTCACAGATGATCGGCGCGTCACGCAACGCCGTGGGAGCAGCGCTCAAACCCTGGCGCGAACAGGGGTGGCTGATCACGGAAACCGCCGGCGGCCTCCTCATCCGCGACATCGCCTCGATCCAGTCCCACGCCAACGCTGACAGGTGACCGACCCCACCCTCACGGTGCCCACTGCTGGGCACCAGCCCGGCCGGCAGGCGCCCAGCATGGGGCATCCACACAGCCCCTGCGCGACGAAAGGCCGCCGACCATGCCCTCTGACGCGTCGCACGACACCGCGGATGTACCACCGGAGTACGCCCTCCTGGTGGTCGACATGAAGGAGTACAGCCAGATCCCCGAGGCGAAGATGGCGCCCACCCGTTCCGATCTCGACGACATTCTCGCCACCGTGTTCGCACAGTGCGGGGTCGACGAGGCCACCAAGCTCGACAGCGCGGTCAAGGACCGCGGCGACGGCGCCATCTTCGTGCTGCCCGCCCGGCACGCAGCACGGCTGGTCGACCCCCTCATGGGACACTTGTGCCGGGCGCTGCAACGCCACGAACGGACCCGGCTGGCCAGCGCACCGCCGATCCGGCTGCGAGCCAGCGTGCACACTGGTCCCCTGGAGCCGTCGGCCCACCGCGGGGACGCCGCCAACGATGCCTGCCGTCTCGTCGACAGCGACGCCGCCCGCCAGGCCATGACCGCTGCCGCCGACCACCGTGTGCCCCTGGCCGCCGTCATCTCGGACACGGTCTTCCGCCGCACCGTGCGCGCAGGCCGCACTCCGGACCTCGGCGCCCACCACTTCCAGCCGGCCACGGCCCGCGTCGAGGGCAAGCCGGACTTCGAGGAGACGTGCTGGCTCTTCGTCCCCGGGCTCGCGCCGGCCGTGATCAGCCCGTACCTCACTGCCGACAACGCGGACGCGCCCGCTGCCCCTGCGCAGCGCAGTTCCTCGGCGCGCACTCCGGAGGGCGGCACATCCGGCAAGCGCCAGGACAGCGTGCGGCAGAAGGGCAAGGCCAGCGGCAAGGCCCGGCTGGTTCAGGTCGGTCGCGACTACATCACCGGCCCGGAGCAGTCATGACGGGCGGCGAAGGCTCCGGAAAGGTGTCGCTGCAGCGGGCGGAAGCGTCCGGCAATTCCCAGGTGACGCAGGTGGCGGGCGACTACGAGGAACACCACCACCGCTACGTGCGGGGGTGGGAGTACCTGCGCGGGATCCGTGTGGACGACGCCGAAATGGACCTGGTCGACAACGCGTTCGTTGATCCCGCCGGTCCTGACGGAACCGGACAGGTGGCAGCGGCCGCCGGCGCGCTCACCCGATCGTACGATCGCAATCAGATCCTGGTGATCTGCGCAGAGGCCGGAGCGGGACGGCGCACCGCCGCCCTGCGGGCGCTGCGCCACGCGGGGGTACCCAAGGAAAAGATCCTCTGGCTGGTCCTGGACTGGGACCAACCACGCACCGAACAGATCCCCCACACCGAGAAGCACGGCTTCGTCCTGGACCTGACCGGCTACCGGACGCTCACAGAAGACTTCTACACCGGGCTCGCCGACTATCAGAAGGACGCCGAGACCGACTCCGCGTTCCTGATCATCCTGGCCGAACCAAGTACCTGGACCCCCGGCACGCTCACCGCGGCACCCGTCATCTCCCTCACCCGCCCACCAGCGCAACAGGTCGCCGCGGCCCACCTGCGTCATCTCGCGGCCTCTCGGCAGCACTGGCTCGACAGCGCCCCACTGGACGACCTGTTGGCTCCGGCTGCCCCGGCAGCCGACGCCGCCCGCCTCGCCCGGCTCATCGCCCAAGCCAAGGAGAACGGAAGAGCCGCGGTCAAGGAAGAGTTCACCGACTGGCGCGACCACTTGGAGAACTGGTTCGAGACGTACTCCCGGGAAGAGGACCTGCGCGAGAGAGCGCTCCTCCTGGCCGCAGCCCTGCTGGAGAAGGTACCGGCTCAAGTCGTGCTCACGGCAGCCGACCGGCTCTTCACTGAAGTCGGAGGCCAGCTCCCGCCCGGCGGCGCGCTGACAGGCCGTGACCTGGACAAACGCCTGGCGACCATCCATGCCCGTTCGGTAGACGACGAGAGCATCTCTCTGGAAGCCGAGCAGCACGGCCTGCCGGCCGCAGTCCTGAAGTACGTATGGCAGCAACGCCCGCAACTGCGGCCCGTGCTGCTCGAGTGGGCCTCGCAGATCAGTGCGCCCAACGGAATCGCCGTGCGGCATCTACGGCGTATCGCCGACTGCCTGGTACAGCTGGCCTTGCTGCCGGGCGGCACGACGGTGCGATCCGTGGCAAGCGCCTGGATCGAAAACGGCCGCACCGCACACCGGCAGCTGGCCGTCGAGATTCTCGAGACCATGGCGCTCCACCCGGTTACCGGCGTCGCCGTCCGCAAGCAGCTCTACGACTGGGCGCACCAGAAGAACACCAGCCAGGAGCTGATCAAGGCCGTCGGCGACATCTGTGCCGGACAACTGGGACAGAGGTACCCGCGCGTTGCTCTCACACGCCTGCGGCTGCTGGCCGCGCGAGGCGACGAGCTGTCTGTCCAGGCAGCATCCGACGCGGTGCGGGCCCTGGCGACCGCTCCTGACCGGCGCACCCTGGTCCTGTCGGAGATCATCGGCTGGACCGAGGCCACCGACACCGACATCCGCATGGCCGGAGCACACACCTTCCTGGCCCTGGCCGAAGCCGGCGACGTCCTCCTCCCGCCGCCCGATGAGCAGGAGAACGCAGGCAGCCTCCCCACCACACTGCCCGGACAGCTGTTCGTGCGCGGCTGGCGGGCAGTGCTGCAGGAGACCACCCTCGCCGAGAGTGCCCACACACGTCTGGCTTCCTGGCTGGACTCCTGCCAACTGGCCGACGAAGCGGTACTGCCGCTCGCAGCCGAAGTGCTGCGCGGGTACCTCGGCCAGGTCGGTGCAGCCGCTCTGCTGGTGGGATCGTCCACGAGCTCCGGCGTAGGACGAAGCCGCCGCAGGCAGCTACTCGACCAGCTGATCCTCGAACAAGTGGAATCGCCTTCCGGTCCTGCTCCGGTGCCCGCCGCAGGCAACCAACCGCCCTCCCCGCCGGGGTGAGCATCCTGCCGTGGCGCAGCCGGGCCACCCGGCGCAGCCCGCACGCCGGAGACATCGGTATGGCACATCCGCTCGCCCTGCACGGCGAGCGGATGGCCAGCCGCATCTCCAGTGTTTTCTTCACGGCCAACGTCAGCGGCTCGTGGCGCCACGTCGGCGCTGCTCTCACGCCTCATCAAGACCCCGAGGCCCTGGCCCGTGATCATCTGCGCCGCCAAGCAGCCCACGCCGTTCGTGAGTACTCCGTCCTCGACGCCGCCGCAGCCCAGGACGCAGCCAACGCCGCACTGGCACCGCCACCGCGCGGATGCCCGCTGGACATCACCGGCAGTGTCCACCTGGAGGTCACCGACCTCGACCGCGGCCTCGCCGAAGAGCACGCCCGACGGCAGCAGACGGCCGACCTCGACCACGAGGAGGAGACGTACCGACTGGCCCACCTCCAGCGGATCCTCGCCGATGAGGACCTGCGACGCGTCTGGTGGATCGCCCGCTTCCCCGACCGCTTCACCGACCTCGAAGGGCTCAAGACCGCGCTGCACGGCCTTCCCTCGTGCACCGAACCCGCAGACGACGACCTGCGCGGGGACATCAAGACCTTCACTGACCGGCTCGTGACCGCACTGCACACCCCCGAGCAGCGCGAAGTCTTCCTCCACGCCCTTGTGCAGACCCTCACCATCGTCGGCCACCACAACCTGGCATCTGATGCCGCCCGCTGGCGCACCGCCCATGAAACCGGGAGTCCACCCGAATGAAGATCCGCACCGCCCGATGGCTTCTTGCACCTCTGCGGCAGCTACGCACCCTCCGGCTCATGGCCCATCATGGGCCCTCCATGCCGTACGACACCGCATGGGCCCTGACTTCCCTGCGCGCCGCGCCCGACGACACCGCATTCGTACGGGCCTGGATCCGCGAGAACCCGAGCAACTCCCCCGGCATCCACCGCGATCACTGGCACGAACTGGAACCCGCAGAACAGCAGCGCCGCCTGCGGTGGCTGCACCGCCACGGCGGGCACTCCCCCGTTGAGCTCCTCGGACTGGGCCCCTCCGTCATCCAGAGTGTCGGCCTCCACGTCCCCGACTGGGGCCGTCCCCATACGGCGGACCCCTCACAGCGGGGCCGATTTTGCACCCGTGTTGTCACCATCCGCGGCCGCCACAGGCATCCCACAGGGCCTTCGGAGTCCTGACCTGTGGTGGCCCCAAGTGGTGACGTCCACGGTCACGTGCCGGAGAGACCCGGGGTCAAATGGGAGGCGGTTGGGTGGGCGGTAGCCCCCGAGAGAGGTCTGGTCGCGTTGGCCCGCTGCCCATTGACTGACCTGTTCGGTACCCACCTGTTCAATGGCGGCGAGCAGCAGAGTGCGCGCTTGGTCATCCCGCTCGGCCACCGAGAGCAGCCTATAGCGGTTGGTCTCGCGGCGCAGGGACTCCCGGGCCTGGGCTGCCAGCACCCAGCGGGGACCAGGGGCGAATACCTGGCGGAACCCGGTACAGAACAGAGCGCCGCCGGCAACAGTCGCCGTCACTCAGGCTGGGGCGTGTACGCCTGCTGCTACCACTGTCACGGAGGCGCTGGTTAACGCGCCGAGTTCGATCGCGCGGTGCGCGCGCCGCGCGGCATCTCCCCTGCGCTGGTAGAACGCCAACTCCTGCTCGGCCAGTGCCAGTAGTGGGTCGGGGGCGGAGGCCCAGCCATCAGTATCCGGAGTCGGTCTGCGCATGCCAGCATCATCGTCGCCGCCGCAGCTAGAGCCTGTCTCCTTGATGGGGCGATCCACTGATCGGCGCCCCCTTGATGCTTGCGGTATCGCGCGTGGAAGCCTGTCCACATGGATACATTCGCGGACCGACTCGACGGCGGGTGGAAGTGGTGGGAGGCCGCCATCGAAGAAGCGCAGGAGGGGCGCTGGGTCCGTGACGCTGTGGAACGGCAGGTCATCAAGGACATCGGCGCCGCCACAAACCCTCTTCATGGCGGACGGATGGCCCCGTTCACCGAGGACTCGTGGCACGTACGCATCGGGAGGATCGCGAACTGGGCCGGGGTACTGCGGCTCGCGGCCCGATCAGGCGGATGGGTGCTCCAACCCGTTGCCGGACGCATCCCGCCAAACCCCGCTGGCATGGCCGAGCTGCTGTCTGGCATCTACGCGGTCGGCGAGCAAGGAGAAATCTGGATGCGGCAGCTCCTGACGGGTGAGCTGCCACCCGAAGACGAGATCGCGAAGGTTGAGGGCTTCCTCACCGGGCCGGGATCCGTCGAGGACCTTGAGCTCTTCTTCTACGACTAAAAAGCCGTCGCTACAACGTCACCGTCGTACCCAGATGAGGATGGAGGCGAGGTGGAGTGCGGCCTGGTAGGCGATGGCGAGCTTGTCCGTCCGCATGGCCAGGCCGCGCCACTGCTCAGCCGGTTGATGCATCGCTCGACCGCGTTGCGTTGCCGATACGCCTCGGCGTCGAAAGCCGGTGGGCGACCGCCGGCGTGGCCTCGCCGCAGACGGTGGCCGATCTGGTCGGACGGCTGGGGGATGACAGCGCGGATTCCACGTCGGCGGAGATGATTTCGGATCGCGCGGGATGAGTACGGGCGATCCGCCAGGACGGCATCGGGTCGGGTCCTCGGTCTTCCCGGCCCGCTTCGCGGGACACGGATGCCGGCCATGACGGTCTCGAAGGCTGGGGCGTCGCCAGCCTGGCCCGCGGTGACGCGAAGGACCAGAGGTCGCGCATGGCCATCGCTGGCAAGGTGGACCTTCGTGCTCAGGCCGCCGCGGGAGCGTCCAAGCGCATGGTCGTCAGGTTCGGCCCGACCTGGAGCCCCCTTTTCCTCGCTCCGGCGGCGTGCTGGTGAGCCCGGCAGACGGTGGAGTCCACCGACACGGTCCACCCAATGTCGTCAGCACCCTCGGCGGCTGCGAGGACCGCGGCAAGGATGCGTTCCCAGGTGCCGTCCACGGCCCACCTGATCAGCCGTTTGTGAGCGGTCTGGAACGAGCCGAGCTCGTCCGGCAGGTCCCGCCAGGGCGAGCAGGTGCGGTACTTCCACGCGATGGCTTCCAGGGTTCGGCGGTGGTCGGCCCATCGCCGACCGCGGACCGGATCGGCCGGCATCAGCGGCTCGATCCGGTCCCACATCGCATCACTGATCACTAATCGGACGGACACATCCGATCAACAGACCAATGGATCAAAGAGACACGCTCTAGCCCTCAGCACCGCGCGCCGTCTGATGGAGTTCGGCCGCCGCGAGGACTCTCGGGTCACCTTGTATGCCGAGCTCTGCTCTGTTGCCGAGGTGCAGCGGGTGGCGAGGGAGCTGCCCCAAGGGCAGTACGCGGGGGATTTTGACTATCGAGAGGTCGACGGAGTGCCACGGGAACAGCGGCCCCCGCTGGTGGCCGGCCTCGCAGGGTCTGATCTGCCGACCGATCCGGCGGCGTACGATGGACGGCTGCCGGTGACGTGCGAGCTCGACCACCTGCCGATCGGAAGAACTGAGGACGCCTTCGCAGCGGCGATCGGCCCGAGCAGGGGCTGGATCAACTGGGAGTGGCTGTGCTGGCCTGATGCGCCTGAGCTGGACTTTTTTGGCGAGCGAAAGCATGCCGAGGTGTCGCTCCTGTTCAACACACGCACCCGCGAGCTCGATGAGCCTGCCGACGATCACACCGGGTCCTGCTTCACGTCCGTAGCGTCAGCATCGACGGCCGCCAGGTGAGGGAGCCGTACGCACACTGGCTTGCCGAGCAGGTGGGACTCACTGTCATAGGACCCGGAGAGCTGTGGTGAGTCCGAGCGCTGTGACTGACCGGACCAGCCAGCGGCAGCACTCGGTCACGCTTCGCCCCTCCCCATGGCCTTCTCGATCTTCGCCTTGCTCATTGAGCTTCGTCAGCGGCGCCACTCCACAGTGAGGACGGCTTTGGCGATTGACGTCATGCGGTTCGGACTGCATCGGGCGTCACGGAAGATCCGCCAGCACTTCAGGCGGGCGACACCGCGTTCAACCGGAGCCCTGGTGCAAGACAGTGCCCGGTTGAGGGTCTGGCCGGTCGGAGTGAGGTCGTGATGCCGGCCGACGCTTGAAGCCCGTGGTGACCCAGGGTCCGCCGCCCTGGTAGGCCAGGTCGGCCAGGATCGGGACGCCCTGGCGCTCGCAGATCCGGATGATCCGGTGTGTGCGAGCGGCGGTCAGGTCGTGGCTGCGCCCTGGCAGGGCCGGCGAGAGCCACAGCAGTTGGCCGGACGGATCGGTCACGACCTGGACGTTCACCCCGTGGCGGCGGTGCTTCGGGGAGTAGTCGGCCCGGCCGTCGCCGACGCGGTCGCATTCGGCGAGAGTGCCGTCCAGCAGGACGAAGCCCGGACCGCTTTCCCGCAGCACCTTCAGCAGGCCGGGTGCCCGTTCGGCCGGCAGATCGATGACCGCGGTGGTGTAGGCGTGGGCGGTGGACTCGCTGATGCGGAATCCTGCGGCAATCTTGGCCAGGGTGGTGTGCTCACGCAGGTACACCAGCGCCACCATCGCGCGCTGGGATGGGCGCAGCTTGCACCGCCGGTCGCCCTCACGGGTGACGATGAGCATCGTCACCCACTCTACGAGCGCATGCGGCAGGTCGAGGCTGGCAGGACAGATGACCAACAAGACCCCAAGGCACACCGGTTGAGACGTCCGACATCTCGATCAACAGCCCGAGGGCCTCGCCTGTTACGCCTCGCAGCCTTCACCCGATCAGGGGCCAGCCCGAAGAAGCTCACCGAGCCCCGCCGCAGTCCTCGACGCCTCACCGCCTACCGTGCACGAGCTCGTTAGGCTCATTCAAGATCACCGGCAGCAACGCTGGGGCGGTACGAGGGAGGGGCCGAGGATGGCCTGGTGGGACACGAGGCCCTGGGACACGCGGGAGCAGTGGATGCTGGAGCCGTTGGCAGGAGTAGGGCCGTTGCGATTCGGGATGAGACCCGACGAGGTGACGGCGGCTCTCGGAGAGGACAGCCCTTCCGTCACCCATCACACGGACACCGGAGTGGTCTCGGCGCAGTACACGAACTGGGGTGTGACCGCGGTATACGGAGAGCAGTCCCAGCTCGTTGCGGTCAAGGTCGATGCGATGAGCGGGCCGCGGGTGAAGCTGCGCGGTATCGACCTGGTCGCCAGGGTGCCCTCTGAAGTCCGGTCGGATATCGACCGTCTCGCGCATCAGGACGGTGTGTGCGTGCGGGTGAACTGGAGCGGGGACCCGGAGGTTCCGGCGTGGGGTGTGTCCATGGGAGCTGAGCTGGAGTTCGAGGTGTTGCCCCAGCAGTACGTACACCGTACGGACAAGATGATCTCCAGCGCACTGTTCGTCAGCTCCGACCTGGCTGAGGATCCGTACGCATCCGAGCCCGTGGCCCGGTGGTGTGACGTCAGCACCGAAGAGCCGAACCCGGGGGCGTGGCCGGTGAAGGCCGAGTCGGACCGGCTGCTTTGGGAATGGAGGCCACTAGAGGGTGTCGGCCCTCTCCGGTTCGGCATGGATCCGGATCAAGTGGCCGCCGCGCTCGAAGACAAGCCTGCCGCCCGTCATGGCCGATACCCCTACGGGACGTCCTGGGAGGGGGTCGGGGAGTGGATGCTGCTTGACGACCGGTTCGACGCGGTCGGCGTGACCGCTCACTACCATTGCGGCTTCGGCTTTCCGCCCGTTCTGGGTGCCGTCACGGTGCACGGACGTACTGGCCCTCAGGTCGTCTTCGACGGGATGCCACTGATCGGCAGGAAGGTTTCCACTATCGACAAGGCCATGATCGAACGCGCGGACAACGGTGAGATGGGCCTACTCATCGGCTGCAACTTCGATCTCGGGCCGGACGGCCTCAACATGTACGTACGGGCCGCCAGGGCGGGAGACAGCGTGGTCAGCGAGGCCCGTTTCTGCCAAGCAGAATGGGAAGATCACGGATGAGCTCTCGCAGAACAGGACAAGCGGGATGGCAAATCCACTCGCTCCCGTGGGACACATCTGAGTGTCTGGAGAACCGTCCCACTTGGGCTCGGCCGGCACCGCGGCGGCGGATCGGGGCCGGGTGCGGCCGCGGTGAGCATCGGGTCCGGCAGTGTCCAGTTCACCCGGGATGCTTCTACAGCCGCTGCCTGATTTGCTCTATTCGCGAGTACGGGTTCTGGCACGAGTTGTGTGACGTGGGCGCACGTTCAACGACGGCCCTGTGCCTGCCTAGTAGATGTGGTCGTCGACGCGTTCATCCTCGGGTGTCCGTCGGAGACGCCACGCGCCGAAGGCGACCCCCGAAGCCCCGCCCATGAGAGCTGCCGCTCCTGCCCACACGCCGCTGGGCGAGAGCGCCGCAGCGAACAAGCCAGCCAACAGGGCTCCCACCAACAGGTACATGACGATGATAAAGCACGCAGCGAGGTAGCGACTCCTCGGAGGCGTCATGCCACCTTGCATGAGGTTCTCCGGTCCCCTTCGGCTGGTTCCCTTCTCGCATATCCCCGAACATTCACGGCAATCCGGCTCACGGGGTCACGCCACAGGAATTTGAGCCAGTGCCCGTCCTCGCGAACAGAGCCACCCGTTCGATCCTGTGAAGGCCGCCCCTCGCCCGTTGGCAGGTAGGTCAGTCGATGATGCGCAATTCGACGTTCGGCTGGCAGTGCCCGCACGCTCGCAGGCCCGCGGCGAGCAGGCGCCGTGCCTCGTTGCGGGCGACGGCGCGGCGTCGCGGGCCCGCCATGTGGCAGTCCCCGGCGTATACCTGTACTGGCGGGCGGCGGGCGCCGATCCCCAGCTCCATGATCCACTCTGGGGGCGCGGGGCGGTTGCGGCGGCCGTGCTCCTCCTCGACCCGCCGCTGCCGGCGAGCGGCGAGCTTGGCGTCGATGCGTTCGAGCTTCTTTGAATTTAGGTTCGATATCGTGTGTGTGGGGGAACGAGGTGGTCTAGTGCCGTACGCCGACACGCTGGCGGACCCGGTACCGACGGTGATGCACGTGCGCTGTCCCGACCGCATCCCGGAGGACGTCTACCGGCAGGTGCTGGAGCTGCTGCCGACCTGTCCCCGGTGGTGCAAGCGCTGCCGTCGTCCGCGGCCCTGGTCGGGCTGAAGGGCGCCCTGCGCTACTACGGCCCCCAGGTGCACCGGCTGGACGAGGTCCTGCGGGCGCGGACCCTGACCCGGCTCGGTATCGACCTGCGGGTCGGCATAGGTCCGATGGTCACCGTCGCCGCCACCGCCTTGCCCGGGTCGACCCACCTGGCGGCGTCCTCACCGTCACCTCCGGCCAGGCGGCCGACTGGCTGGCGCCGCTGCCGGTCGGGGCCTACATGGCATCGGCCCCCGCCCGGTCGTCCCCCGGACCCTGCCCGCGGCCGCCACCGTCCGCCTGCGCTTCGCGGGCCACGTCCTGGACGGCGCCGACGTCCGCGCCGGCCTCCTCGACCTCGTGGTGCAGCTGGCCCGCCCGCTGCGCCGCCGCGGCCAGGCTGATCGCGCTCTCTCCCTGACGTTGCAGTTCACCGGCGGCACCATCTGGGAGAAGACCCGCCGCCTGCCCGAGCCCTCCGCCCACGACGAGGGCCTGCGCACGATGGCCTACCGCCTGATCGACATGGCGGGCGTCCTGCTGGGCGAGGCCGCGGTCCCCGCCGACGCGCGGGAGGGGCTGGCCACGCGGGCGGGCGCGCTGTCCGTGCGGTACGTGCTGCCCGGCCGCCTCGACACAGTGCCCGTCGACCGGATCGTGCAGCTGCGGACCCGGTACGAGGCGGAGTTCCGCACCTTCAGCGACGCGGTGGAGCGGACCACGCACACCCTCCACGAGACCGTGGGCGACGTCGGCAGCCGGCAGGCACTGGAGATGCACCTCTGCGAGGCGGTGCACCGTGACTTCGAGATTCACGTGGACGAACTGCGCAAGGTGATGAACGGCATCGACCTGCAGACCATCACCACGGCCGCCGGCACCAGTTTCAAGATGCCCGCCTCGGTCGCCCTGGCCGGGGCGGCGACCGGCGTGGCGGCCGGTACCGCCATGGGCACGCTGACCGGCGCCGTCGGCACGGCCACCGTCGCTGCCTTCGGCGTCGTCACCGGGGCACGGCAGGCGGACGCGGCCCTCGCGGCGGACCCGGCCGGTTTCCTGCTGCGCGTCGAACCCGGGCTGCGGCCCGCCACCTTGTGGGGACGCTTCGACCGGGCGCTGCGCCGCGGTGTGGGAGCGGGCGCCTGGCGCTCTCACGGCCGCGGGACCGCTACGGTCTCGCGGCCGCGCGGACCGGGTCAGTCCGCGTGGACGAGGATCAGGACCAGGGCCGCGAACGGCACGGTGGTCGCGCCGAGCAGGGTCAGGGCCGCCGGGACCGCCGCCGTCAGGCGCTCCCTGCCCCGGCGCCGGCCCGAGTGGAGGACCAGGCAGGCCAGGGCGGGCGGCAGGGCCACGAGGGCGAGGAGGACCACCGGGACCGCGATCCGGCTGAACACGGTGGTGCCCGGGTCGGTGACCAGTTGCAGGCTGGTCGTGCCGAAGACCACGGCCAGGGCGGCCAGGAGGACGAGGGAGAGGGCTGACGCCACGGCGACGGTCAGCCCTTCGGTCAGCCGCTCGGCACCCGCGCGTTCCCGGCGCACCCCCGTCGCCCCGCCGTCCCCGCTGTCGCCCACGACCGTCCCCCCGTTGCCGCCGTCCGTGCCGCCAGGGCCCCGGTCGCATGGCGCCGCTCCCGCCGTGGCCGGCGGAAAGCGACGGCACCGGGGCGTGCGGCCACGGAGACGATGATCCCATGACCCGCCGGCCGCGCCACGGGCCGGTGCCCTTGCCTTGGAACCCGTGGAGGAGCCGCCTGTGTCAGCGGGCACGCAGACCGGGGTCCGGCGAGACGTCCGGACGCCGCTCGCCGGGCCCCACGCAGGCGTAGACCACGCCGCCGCTGCCACCGACCTTGTAGTAGCCCGGGCCGAACGCGGAACAGTAGGCGTACGACCAGATGTTGCTGCTGGTGATCACCCCGCGGGCCGTCTTCCTGGTGGACCCGTTGGTGCAGGTGGCCTTGGCGTAGTAGGCCTGGCTCGTGACACAACTGACCTACCGGGAGCTCGAAAGCAAAGCCACCGCCCACGCCGACCCCCTGCCGGCCAGCACCATCGCCACCACCCTCAGCCGCGTCACGCTCCCTCGCGAGCGTTTCGTGGGTGCCTTCGTCCGCGCCTGCGGACTCAGCGAGGACAAGACACGCTAGTGGATCCTGGCCCGCCGCCGCATCGCCACCGAGAGCCCCGCGCCCACCCGGGGCGAGGGCGGGGCCCGGACCGGCGGCGGAGAGAACTTCTCCGCCACCGGCGTGGTCGGCCCGGCGCCCGCCCCACGGTGGTGGCGTCGCGCAGCCGCCCTGGCCTGCGGCGCGGGCCTGGGGGCCGTGGGAACGCTCGCCGTCGTGGGCCTGATGGGCGACACCAGCCCAGGGGCGAGCCCGCCCCCGATGCCGGTGACCGGTCTGCGCATGCTCGCCGTGGGCAGCTGGACGCAACTGCATCCGGCGCGCACCCCCGAGCTGTGCGTGACCGAGGGCAGGGACCGCACCGGCGGCTACGAGACCGCCGTCGCCGTCCAACGGCCCTGCACCCAGGCCGGTCTGCCGCAGGTGTTCCTCGAACCGACGGGGCGGAACACCGTGCAGATCCAGTGGCACCACCCGGACCACGGCATCGGCTGCCTCACGGTCCTGCCCGACGGCCCGGGCCGGGACCTGATCGAGCCCCGCGACGACTGCACCGACACCGACCCGGCTCAGCAGTTCCGCATTGAGCCCTTCGGACCGCCCGCCGCCGCTCACTTCCGTGTCCGGCCCGTCAGCACCGGCAGGTGTCTGAGCCTGCGCGACCAGAACACCGCCGTCGGAGCGGAGGTCGTCCAGGGCCGCTGCTCCGGCGCCCCCGACCAGGACTTCCTGATCGAGCTGACCCGTCCCCCGCGGACAGCCACCGCCCCCTAGTAGCTACTGGATTATCGAATCCGATTCCGGACGCCGCAGTGTTCATTGTCCTCCTAGAGCCATGAGCCAGTAATTCCGACGCCTCCCAGGTAGCCGCCAGCCGCGTAGCCGACGTCAACTGCCTTGGCGGCCTTTCCTGCCGCTCCCGCCAGCTTCATGGCAGATCCGACACCACCCGTGGCGGCACTGAATATGCCAACTGCAGCCGTCTCATTGGCGGAATTCCCGGAAGCAATGGAACCCGCCACGGTCAATCCCACGGATGCGACCGTGGCACCTATCGCTACTGGCGCTGAAACGGGCGCCAAGGCCGCCAGACCCACAACCGTGCCGGCCATTCCGAGTCCCTCGGGTACGCCACAAGCAATGCCCAGGCGCAGCCCACCGACGTGAGGCGCTCGGCCATGATCTTCGGCCGAGCGCCTCCGTGTTCACTCCCCGCACAAGGGCGCCGTCACCCTGCAGCACGCGGGGCCACGCTTCGCGGATCGGGAGTCAGGACTTTTCTTTGCGGCCGGCGAGTACGGCAAAGACTGCCAAGAGCACTCCACATGCCGCGGCGATCGCCCCGAGCACCATCGGAACAGCGTCACTGGTCGCGATTCCCGCGATGCATCCGCTCAATCCACCCACCAACAGAATGATGGAAAAGATCCGCACAGCGCGTACAGCGTCCGTCATCGGGGCGTCGCTCGCTGTCATTCTTACGTCACTTCCCCGGCCGTACCCAGCGATGTCCGTGGCGGCCGATCGGCTCCCTCCACCGCTCACTTGTTCCGCGAGCGAATGACCACTGCCACTCCGATCGAGATGATCACACCGACCACAGCCACCCACACAGCTGGCTTCATGCCTGCCACCATGCCGAAGACACCGATGAGCACAAGAGCGATCCCGGCGACCAGTGCGATCCACAATCCAGTAGCAGCCACCGCTCGTCCGGCCTCGTCGCCGTGGCCCAGCAGGCTTCCTTGATCGTTGCCAGTGTCCACCTGATCTCCTTGTGTCAGGACAGCGAGTCCTGCATCGCACCTGCGGTTACGTTGCTGACGGTGTCGGCCGCGATACCGCATCCTGCCGTGGTCAGCGGAATGAGGTAGGGCATCCCTGCGGCGGTCGCCATCGTGGCGGTCCCAGCGGTGCAGAGGCCTCCGAAAACAGCCCCTGCGGCGATGCCCACGGCCTGCGAGAACAGCGCCTTGGGATCATTACGGTTCTGCCAGATCTCTGCGATGTCCTTGCCTCCGAACAGTAGGTGTACGTGGTACCGCCGGGGCAGGTGTTCTTGCTGCCGTCCCGGCTGGTGAGGTTTCCGGCCTTGTCGAAGCAGCACAGCCACGACGCGTCCCGCGCACCGGCGGAGTCGGCTTCCAGGGCGTAGGTGAGGCGGTCCTGGGAGTCGTAGGTGTAGGTGGTCTTGTACTGGGTGAGGTTGTCGGTGCGGGTGCGGAACTTGGTGGTGTCCTTGCCCGCGCTCGTGTAGCTGTAGGTGAGGTCGATGAAGGTCTGGGTGCCGGAGGTGGTCTTGATCTTCTCCGGGCGGCCGTTCTTGTCGATGGTGACGGTCTGGGTGGTGCCGCCGGGGTAGACGGTCTTGGTGCGCTTGTCGTTGTTGTTGTAGTCGAAGTCGGTCTTCTTGCCGTCCGGCGCCGTCAGGTGGTCGAGGCGGCCGGCCTTGTCCCAGGTGTAGTCCGCCTTCCCGGTCGGGTCGGTGTAGAAGTCGACGTCGCCGCCCGGGGTGTAGGCCAGGACGGTCTGGGCGCCGTTTTGCAGGGTGCGGCGCTTCTCGCGGTTGAGCTTGTCGTACTCCCAGGTGGTGGTGCCGGAGGCGTCGGTGCGGGTCTTGACGTTGCCATCGTCGTAGGTGTAGGTGACGGTGGAGTTGGTCGAGGAGACCTCGCGCACGCGGTCGCGGTCGCGGTTGTCGTAGTCGTAGACGGTCTTGATGCCGCGGCCGGCGGTGACGGTCTCCACCCGGTTCAGCGCGTCGTAGGTGTTGGTCGTCTCCCTCAGCGGCGCTGGCGGCTTCACCTCCCACAGGTTGCCCTTGGTGTCGTACTCGAAGGAGGTGACCTTGCCGTTGCCGTCCTTCGCCGTACAGCGCTGGCCCTCGAAACCGCCGCACTTGGGGGTGGCCTCGTTGTAGGTGTACTCACGGGTGCCGCCCGCGGTGCCCGACGTCGTCACCGACATGGTGTTGCCGTTGGCGTCGTACATGAAGGAGTCCTTGCGGCCGTCCGCGGTGGAGAAGTCGTTCGGCAGGTCGGTGCCCGCGACCGTCTGGTAAGCGGACACGGACGCCGTCGCCCCAAGCGGCAGCTTCTGGGAGACGGCGTTGTTGCGGCCGTCCCAGCCGTAGGTGGTCGTGTTGCCGCCGGTGCCGTCCGTGCCGGTGCCCATCGCGTCGATCGCGGTCTGGGTCAGGTGGTTCTTGTACGGGACGTACTGTGCGGGATCTTGTACGTGCTGCACACCGGGATCCAGTGGGAGTACCTGCCCAAGGACCTCGGCTTCGGGTCGGGCATGACGTGCTGGCGCCGGCTGCGGGACTGGAACGAGGCCGGTGTCTGGCAGCGGTTGCACGAGATTCTGCTGGCCGAACTGAACGCGGCCGCACGTCTGGACTGGTCCCGCTGTGTGGTCGACTCCTCCCGCGTCAGGGCGCTAAAAGGGGGCAGCACACGGGCTCATCGCCGGTTGACCGGGGACGAGCCGGCTCCAAGCATCACTTGATCACCGACGGACACGGCACCCCGCTCGCGGTGCTGCTGACCGGCGGCAACCGCAACGACGTCACCCAGCTCCTGCCCCTGCTCGACGCGATCCCGCCGGTCCGCGGCCGGGTCGGTCGTCCTCGCCGGAAGCCGGACTCGCTGTTCGCCGACCGCGGGTACGACCACGCCATCTACCGGTACCAAGTCCGGGCCCGCGGCATCGTGCCCGCGATCGTCCGCCGCGGCACCCTGCACGGCACCGGACTGGGCACCTACCGCTGGGTTGTGGAGAGGAGTTTTGCCTGGTTGCACGGCTTCCGTCGCCTGCGAATCCGCTGGGAGCGGCGAGCCGACATCCACGAGGCGTTGCTCAGACTTGCCTGCTGCCTCATCACCGATCGGCAGCTCAGGGCATTGCGCTGACATTGGAACCGCTGGGTATCCCATGGATGTCCGTGGCTCATGCCATGATCCGGCCTCATGAGTGACCGATCGCTTTCGCCTGCCTGGCTGGCCTCGTGGACAGAAAGGGTCAGCGGGACTCTCACGGCCATGACAGGCGAGTTCGAGCATCGGCACGGCTTTCCTCCTGGGATCAACCAGGTCCGGCCGGCCGACCACGATGATCAAGCCGCGGCTCGCACGCTCGCCCAAGTCGCCCCTATACCAGGTGACCTGGTCACCTTCTACGAAAGTATCGGTGATGTCACCTGGGAGGACGTCGGCAACGGCTACTTCCTCGATCCGGCCGGTGACCTCCTGCTGCGGCTCCAGGAGTACGGCGTTGTCGACGTCGGCACGGACGAAAAGATCCGTGGCCTGGTCATCGGCTCGAACGGCGGCGGCCAGATCTATGTCGCGGGGCCTGAGGGGGCCGTGTACCGAACGCGGACGGCTTCACTGGACGAAGCGGAGCTCGACAAGGTAACCGATGACCTCCGACAGCTTCTGGAGCTGCTGGAGCGTTCCCTGACAAGGTTCAACGCCGACGGCGATCCGGGATACCTGTAAGCACAGGCTCGACGCCCATTCTGTTAGCCGCTGTTAGAACCCCTAACGAAATGAGGTGCCGTCGGCTCAACATGGTCCGACGGCGCCATGTGTGGTCCAGGCGTCATTGCCCCAGAGATTGAACTCGGAATGACAGCCCTTCCGGGCTGTGCAGCCTCAGATTGGACTGGTCGGTCTCTCGGATTCGGTTAGCGAGGCTCGGGCCACCGCCACCGATCTGCATGCGGGAGATGACGCCCTCCAGGTCATCGACCCCGATGCAGAGTTCCCACTGCGGGGTAGTGATGGGTTCACGCGCCGCGATGAATGCGGCAGCCGCGAGAGGAGTACCTGTCAACTGGTGGTAGAAGTCCCGGGCCCGGTCCGGTTGGCCGGAGATCAGGACCATGTGATGTGGGGTGCCTGCCAAGCGGGGCGGGAACTTCCACCCGGTGAACCCATGGGGTTGCCACAGGGAGAAAGGGGCACCCACCGGGTCGATCAACGTCGCCGTACGGCCCTGATCACCCGCGTCAAAGGGAGCCACGACAAGACGCGCGCCGTTCGCCGTCGCGGCTTCGGCGCGGCGGTCGACGTCATCAACGGCCAGGTAGTAGGCGACGTGGGCGGGCGTGCCCGGCGGGTAGATCGGGTTCGCAAGGTCGCTGACGCTGCCGATCTGGTACCCGCCGATGGTTATCTTGGTGGCCTGGCGCCAGTCCTCCTCATCCACTGCAAAACACCAGCCCAGTGCCTGCGATAGGAAGGCAGCGGTGCCGGATGGATCGCAGGTCTTCAGGTCCATCCAGCAGAACTCGTTCAACGAACCGAGGGCGGTCATCATGTCCTCCTTGTCTTTCGAGTGCTGGATATCGGCTCACCGGGCGACTGCACAAGCGGGTTTCAGCTGCTAGCCGTGCGAGAGGTCCGGCGGGATGCCACAGGTCTGTGCTGCGTATGCAGTGACACCAGCGTCTCCAGCAGATGAGAGCGCATCCGAGGCTGAGGAACGCTTCGTGGATGTCGTCGCGTATCTCCCAGCGAATCCGCAGGCGGCGGAACCAGTGCAGGTGAGCGAATGCGCGCTCGACGACCCAGCGTTGGGCTCCCAGTCCGGAGCCGTGTTCGGTGCCGCGGCGGGCGACCAGCGGCTTCACGCCAAGGGCCCGGACCATATGGCGGTACTTGTCGTGGTCGTAGCCGCGGTCAGCAAGGATCACGTCCGGGCGGCGCCGTGGCCGGCCGCGCTTGCCTCGCACCGGCGGCACGGCCTGGAGGAGCGGGATCAGCTGAGTGACATCGTTGCGGTTGCCACCGGTCAAGGAGGCAGCAAGCGGGATGCCGGTAGCGTCAGTGATCAGATGATGCTTACTGCCCGTCCTGCCCCGGTCAACGGGGCTTCGTCCGGTCTTGGCTCCCCCTTTAACGCCCGGATATGGGAGCCGTCGACCACCGCGCGAGAGAAGTCCAGGGCGTTCGCGGCGCGCAGCTCGGCGAGGAGGAACTGGTGCAGCTGAGGCCACACCCCGGCCTCGGTCCATTCGGCCAGGCGGCGCCAGCAGGTCATGCCCGAGCCGAAGCCGAGTTCCTGCGGTAGATGTTCCCAGGCGATCCCGGTATGCAGCACGAACAGGATGCCCTGGAACACCAGCCGGTCCGGATGCCGCTTGCGCCCTGGATGCCGGGTCCGGCGCTCGATCTTGGGCAGTAGCGGTTCGATCACTGGCCACAGCTCGTCGTCGACTTCCCATGCCTTCGGCCGTGCCACCCCGCACCCCCAGATCCTCGATCGGTCTTGGAACGATCCAATCACCTCGAAGATCATTTCGTTAGGACTTCTTAGTCCCCTGAGAATCCGAAAATTCCCAGGTGAGTCGGACTGTCGCCGGTGTAGAGGGCGACGTAGTAACCGGTCCACCGCATCTGGCACTCGCCGAGCAGGCTTTGCTGGTGCTCCTCATAGCTCGAAGCCTGCTTGGCAAGAGCAACGAGGTCCGCGTACTGCTCAACCGACGGGCGCTCTGTTCCGAAGTGGTGCATCACGCGATTGAGAGCCAGCGGGCGCAGGGTGCCGTTGTCAGCGATATCGGAGTCGGTCGGCGGGTCGGCCGTGGCCACAACCCTTTCGATATCGAGGACCGTATGGGTGCCCTCGGACCCCATGAACTGCTCGTCCCCGTAGAGAGCCTCGAGACTTCGGTACCGGGCATCGTCGCCGTACTCCTCCTGGAACACCCTGGCCCGCAGTGTCGCCAAGGCCGCCTCTGGATGGCGGTGAGCAGGACGAAGAGGATCCCGCACAGCGCCTGCCGGTCGGGTACCCGTGGTCTGCCCTCGGCCTTCTTCGGACCCGGCTTCGGCAGCAACGGCTCGACAAGCGAACACAGGTCATCCGACACGATCCAGGGCCGTGACTGACGGTCTGCCATGCCCAGACATACGGGCGCAGGGGCCGAGAGTCTCATGATCAGCCACTTTTGTTAGAGCCAGTAAGACTGATCCTCCGGAGCGTGTAACTGACACTTGCTGCTGATCGTTGGTGTGCACATGTGGCGGGGTGACCTAACGAGCTCGTGCACGGTAGGCGGTGAGAGGCGGAGCCTGGATGGTTGATCATGGCCGGGTGGTGGGGAACTCGACGCGTGCGGCGATCATCAGTAATAGGCGGATCACAGGCCTGACTGCCGGAGTGATAGCTGAACTCGTCGAGGAGATCGGTCCCTTGTGGCAGGAGCGTCACCAGGCGAGGCTTGCCGCTCGACCGCGGAAGCGGGCCGTGGGCGCCGGCGCGAAGCACCGGCTGGTGTTCGTCGACCGGCTCCTGGTCACGCTCGTCCGTCTTCGTCATGGGGTCACCCACGACGTGCTGGCCTGCTGGTTCGGAGTGGACCGCTCCACCGCCACCCAGGCCGTCGGCCAGGTGCGGCCCCTGCTCGCCGAGAGAGGGTGCACCGTCAGCCCTGACGTGCGGCTGCGGTCTCTGGCCGAGGTCATCGACCATCTCGGCTCGAGCGGGACGACCGGCATCATCGACGGCACCGAGATCCGGGTTCACCGCCCGGCCGCCGGACACCAGGACCGCGACAAGTTCATCTCCGGCAAGAACAAGCAGAACGCGGTCAAGTCCATGGTGGTCACGGACGGCGAAGGCCGCGTGCTGTGGTGCAGCCCAACACGGCCCGCAAGCTGCGCGGACATCACCCAAGCCCGCCAGTCAGGGCTGGTCAGACTCCTGGCCGACGGGCCCGCGGTGGAGATCCTCGCCGATGCCGACTACCAGGGCCTTGGCGCGCAGACCGGCGGCCAGGTGATCACACCACCGCACCGCGAGTTCAAGAAGAACCCCCCGGACTGGTACGAGGAGACGTACGAACGCCAGCGCAAGGCACACTCCACAAGGCGGATCCGGGTCGAGCACGGCATCGCCCATCTGAAGAATTGGCGTGCCCTGGCCCGCCACCTCGGCCGCCGCGAGCACATGAGCGACACCGTCCAAGCCGTCGCCGGCCTGCTGTCCCACCAGCAGACCGCGGACCTGACGTCGCCACCGCAGAGGTGAACACCGAGCCCCGCCGACAGCCTCGACGCCTCACCGCCTACCGTGCACGAGCTCGCTAGCGGCGTCGTGGAAGTCAGATGCGGAATTCGAACTCCGGACGGTCCCACGGCACGGCGGGCGGGGTCGCGAACACGGTGCCGGTCCGTACCGCGCCGACGCGGTGGTAGAAGTCCTCGGCGGGAACGTGCGACACGACCTTGACCCGGTCGACTCCGGCGGCACGGGCTTCGGACCGCATGTGCGCGACGAGCAGCCGCCCCATGCCCCGCCCCTGCGCTTCGTCCGCGACGAACAGCAGGTCGAGCTCGGGCGGAGCGAGGACGAGCGCATAGAACCCGAGCACCCGGCCCTCGTGATCGTCAGCATCGGCGGCCACGAAGACGCGGTGGGCCTCGATGTAGTCGGGACCGACCCGGTAGCCCGCGACCGCGGACGCGTACAGGCCCTCGTAGGCGCTCGATCCGCGCACGAGCCGCGTCAGTCGTTTGGCATCCCGGGCGACGGCTCTCCGGATCGTGATCGGCCGGCCGGCCGGGACAGCGCGTGTACCCATCGATCGAGTATTTCGCATCGGGCGGCGCCTCCGCGCGGTGGGTCGGTCCGTTCCCGTCCCGCCCGTCCCGGCGACTGCGACCAGCCCTCTCCCCCGCCGGTCGGCTCCCTCCGCGCACGCCGCCCATTCGAACACAGGGCGAACAGACTCACACCTACAGCCTATGGAGCAAATCTGTAGTGTCGGGAGTAGACATTACCGCCGGGGAGAGTTAGTCTTTCTGCGTACCCAGAAGTCGAAGGGCGCGGCAGAGACGACTGCCACGCAAGCAGGAGCGGCCTTGGGGCCGCACAGCGGTATCAGGTAAGTCCGGCAGAACAAGAGGTAAGGAGCAGAGCGCCATCAGGATCGCCCGGGCGAGGAAGCAGTCCGCCCGGGTACCGCAGACCCCGGAATGGAAGGTGGTCCCCGGTCACGCATCCGCGATCCCCGCATCCCCGCCCCTCCGGGCGGACCTGCGGACAGAGAAGGTCGGCCATAATGGCCGGCAGATGGTGTTGAAAGCTCGGGGCCCGGGTGCCAGTACGGCACTCGGGCCCCTCGACGCGTCCCTAGAAAGAAGAGGCCTATGCCCTCTGGCAGTCCCCAGCCCGTCATCCCCCTCGATGACGACGACTACCCCGCCTACACTATGGGCCGGGCCGCCGACATGCTCGGCACCACCCCTGCCTTCCTCCGCGCGCTCGGCGAGCATCGCCTGATCACCCCTCTGCGCTCCGAAGGCGGCCACCGCCGGTACTCCCGTTACCAACTGCGCATCGCCGCCCGCGCCCGCGAGCTCGTCGACTCCGGCACCGCCATCGAAGCCGCCTGCCGCATCATCATCCTCGAAGATCAACTCGAAGAAGCCCAGCGCATCAACCAGGAACTCCGCAACACCCACAACGCGCGCCAACAGCCGAAGACCCCCACCTGACGGCGCGGGCCTCACCCCGGCGCGTCCGGGCGCGTAGCTCCCCCACCGCGGGCCCGCCGGTGCGCGGGCCCGGACCGCGGATCGATACCGCCGGCTCCAGTACCGTCGGCCGCTGCACCACCGCGCGCCGGGCCCGTCGTGCGGTCGGCGTCGGGGCGCGTCTCAGGGGCGGGGCTCCAGCACCTCCAGGGCACCGGTCACCGTGTCGTAGCTGCGCAGGGTGCTGAGGCGGACGGACAGCGGCGGCGCCGGGAGCAGTTCGGGGACCTGCCGGCCGGCGAAGGCACCTGCCCGCCTGGTGCGGCCGAGCGTGACGTGCGGGCTCCAGCGGCCAGGAGCATGGAACGGGCTGAGCGTCCCGGGCGGACTGTCCGAGGCCACCGCCTCCCACACCCGCTGGTGCAGACCCTCCAGCGCGGAGTCGAGGTCCAGTGCCCAGGCCAGCACCGAGGTGGGCCGCTCGAAGCGGACCACTCCGGTGAACCGCACCGGCAGCGGCAGCGCGGCGGCCGCCTCAGCCAGCTCCCAGCGGATCGGGGCGGTCAGCTCCGGACACGCCGCCAGGGTGAGGTGCGGGCTGTTGGTCGGGGAACGGTGGCGCGCCTGACTGGGCAGGCCCGCTTCCGCGAGCCGCCGCCAAGCCTCCCGGACCGCCAGATCCGCCGCCTCGTCCAACAGGAGCTCGACCGTACGCACCGCCGCAGTCTATCGGCGAGGGCGGAACGCCGGGTGAGCGAGAAGCCGCAGCGGCTCGTGCAGGGAGCGTCGCCGTGGCGCGGCTCGTACACTGGCGAGGATGGAGGACCACACGGCGACCGAGATCGCTGCGCGTCCCGCGCCCGCCCTGCGGCAGTACGTCGACTCGTATCTCGGCTTCGACCTCCGCGGACTCCCGACAGGGGTGCACTGCGGCCCGCCGAGCCGTTCGCTCACCACGGTGATCAGCCTGTCGGGTCCGCTGGAAGTGGCGGCGGGCGTCGACGACGGGTCACCGGTCACCCGGTACGGCAGCGTGGCCGGTGGTCTGATGTGCCGGTCCGTCGCGATTCACCACGACGGACGCCAGCAAGGTGTTCAGGTGTCGCTGACACCGCTCGGGGCCCGGGCCGTCTACGGCGTGCCGTCCGCCGAACTCGCCCACCGCGTGGTCCCCCTCGACGCACTTCTCGGAGCGCTCGCCGGAGAGCTATTCGAGCGGCTTCGATCGGCGACGACATGGGCGGCGCGGTTCACCGCACTGGACGCCTTGCTCCTCCGCGCCGTCGGCCGTGGCCCCTGCGCCGACCAGGTGCGCTGGGCGCGTCCCGAGGTGGTCGAGGCATGGCGCCGCCTCGTCGCGGCGCGGGGTCGCGTCCAGGTCGGTGCGGTCGCCACGGAGCTCGGCTGGAGCCGCCGTCACCTCACCGAGCAGTTCCGCACCGAGGTGGGCCTGTCGCCGAAGACCTTCGCCCGGGTCCTGCGCTTCGAGCACGCGCACGAACTGGCGGCGGTGCGGAACCCGCTCCCGTGGGCCGAGGTGGCAACCGTCTCCGGCTACGCCGATCAGGCCCATCTCGTCCGGGAATGGCGCGAGTTCACGAACCGGTCACCGACTTCCTGGCGTCGCGGCGAGGTCCTCCTCGAAGGTGGGTAGCCACCACCCGTCTGCCCGTCGCGTCGGTATCTCTTCCCTTTCCTTCAAGACCGCCCGATCGCTGTCGTGGACGATTCCCGCCATGAGACTCGTGGACCACGAACGCAACGCCATGGACCTCCGGACCACCCCCGTACATCTGGGTCTGGGATCGAGAGCGAAAGCCGTCGAGGGCTTCGCCTGGGACCCGGCAGTGCTCCAGGCCTACAGCGCCGCGGTCGCGGCGGACGGCGCCGAAGGCCGGATGGTGATGATCTTCGACGGCGACGGCCCCGGCGACCACTGGGAGAGCCACCCTGCAGGCGACGAACTGGTCGTCTGCCTCAGCGGGTCCGCGACGGTCACCCGCGTCGTGGACGGGGTTCCCGACCGCGTTCTGCTCGGGCCGGGCGAGGGCACCGTCAACCCGGCCGGGGTATGGCACGTGGTCGACATGGAGGGACCGACGTCCATCCTGTCCATCACCGCGAGCCTCGGCACCGAACACCGTCCTCGGACCGCTCGGACCGACATCCGCCCGACCGGCCGCGTGGGTACGCCGGGCCCTGAGGAAACGCCGTGACGACACGCATCGCGTGCCTCGGCGACAGCCTCACCCGCGCACAGTTCAGCGTCGACTACCTGGATCTCCTCGGACGACGCCACCCTGCCGGTGCCGTGCGGCTTGCCCGCTTCGGCGTCAACGGCGACTTCGCCCACAACCTCTCGCAGCGCCTCGACGCCGTCGTCACCGACCCACCTGATGTGATCACCGTGTTGATCGGGACCAACGACGCGCGAGCGAGCCTCGCCGGTTACCCCGTCGAGCAGGCCATGCGGCGCAAACAGCTCCCCCGCCGCCCGTCGGCCGGATGGTTCCAGCAGTGCCTCGCAACCGTCGTCGCACGACTGCGAGCGGAGACCGACGCGACGATCGGTCTGCTGTCGCTGCCGGTACTCGGCCAACAACTCGACGGTGCGGCGGCTCATGCATCGCAGGAGTACAGCCGGATAATCGCCGAAGTCGCCGCCGCCCAGGAGGTGGCCTACCTTCCGCTCCACGAACGCCAGACGGAGGAATTGCGCCGAGCGGACCCGGCGCCGGTTCCGTACCGGGAGGTGACGCCGGCGGCGGCCCTCGGCGTCCTCGTCCAACACGCGGTGCTGCGCCGCAAGCTCGACACGATCTCACGGCGCCGAGGTCTCGTGCTCACGACCGACCACATCCATCAGAACAGCCGCGGCGCCGGCCTTGTCGCCGAGACCATCGACACCGGTCTGCTGACCCGGCGCACGTAGCCGGCTCCCCTGCCGAGCCGGTCGTACGGCGTCCTGCACCCGGAGAGCCGTCAACCCTGACGATCGTCGCGGTCCGGTGTTGCCGTTCGGCTCGGGTCCCCGGCCGTTCGGGCTTCTACGTTCGGGCCTCATGAACGGCCCAGGGACGATCAGCGGCGGCCGACTCGATCCGAGCGCGCGGGGCGGAGTGGGGTGGGGTGGATCGTTCGGTCGTCCGGAGGGTCCGGGTGGGTGTCAGGACATGCTGCCCCGGCACACCGTCCCCGCGGCCGGGGTGCGGCCCGTGCGGAGGTAGGTGTCGACGGCCTCCGTGACGCAGCGGTTCTGCGGGTAGCTGCCGTGGCCCTCCTCCTCGGCCGTCAGAAGCACGCCGACACCGTCGCCCAGGGCGCGGGCCATGTGGCGGGCGCCGGGGTACGGGGTGGTCGGGTCGCCGGTGCCGCCGACCACCAGGACGGGGGCCGCCCCGTCGGCGTTCACCTGGGGTGTGAGGCGCTCGCCGTCGAACGGCCAGTCGTAGCAGAGGTAGACACCGGTGGACCAGGCCGCGCCGAAAACGGGCGAGGCGGCCTTGACGCGGGCCTCGTCCCGGTCGAGGCGTTCGAAGTCGGGGCGCAGGCTGGAGTCCGCGCAGGTGATCGCGGTCTGGGCGGCGGTGCTGCTGTCGGGCGGGGTCTCCGTGCGCTCGGCGGACCCGGTGTCGGACGCGCCGTTGCTCAGCGGACCGCCGTCGTTGTGGTCGATCAGCGCGGTGAGGGCCTTGGCGAGCGGTGGCCAGCCGTCCGTGCCCAGGACGAGGTGGTCGCCGACGCTGTGCGCGAGGTCGTCGGCGTCCAGGTGGTTTCCGTCGCCGGTCGGGGCGGGCTTCTTCTCCAGGCGGTCGGCCAGGTCCCCCATGCGTCGTGCGGCCTCTTCGGGCCCGTCGCCGGTCGGGCAGTGGCGGATCCGGGTCGCGCAGTGCGCGGCGAACCGGTCGAACGCCGCCTGGACCGCCTTGACCTGCGACACCTGTTCCTCGCTGAGGTCCTCGGTCGGATCGACGGGCGCTTCGAGGACGAACCGCCCGACGTGCGAGGGGTACAGGTGGGCGTAGGCCGCACCGAGCGCCGTTCCGTACGAGACGCCGAAGTAGTGCAGCCGCTCGTCGCCGAGGAGGTAGCGCATCAGGTCGAGGTCGCGCGCGGTGTGGGAGGTGCCGAGGTACGGGAGGAGCGCCCCCGAGTGCTCGGCGCAGGCGTCGGCCCCGGCGAAGGCCGTGTCGTCCGCGGTCTTCCCGCAACGCACGGGGATGGTCGCGCCGACGCCGCGCGGGTCGAAGGAGACCAGGTCGTAGCGGTCGAGGAGGGGCTTGTACTGGTCGATGTACTCGGGCAGGCCGTTCACTCCGGACACGCCGGGGCCGCCGAAGTTGAGGACGAGCGAGCCGATCCGCCGGGCGTTCGGGCCGGTGGCCTTGCGGCGGATCAGGGCGACGTCGATCGTCCTGCCTTCCGGTTTCCGGTAGTCGAGGGGGGTCTTCATGGTGGCGCAGTCGTAGCCCGTGCGGGCGGCCGGCGGCGAGGTGCAGCGGGACCAGCGGAGGTGCTGGCCGGTGGTGAGCGCGGTGGGCAGCCCGGCGGGCGGGTTGTTCGCGGTGAACTCCGTGCGCGGTTCCGCACTCCGGCCGGGAGGGTCGTGCTGGAGATAGGCGCCGACGGCCCCGATCACGGCGAGGACGACCACCGCGATGATCCGGGCGCCGACCGAAAGACCCGGTCGGCGACTGCGTATCGGCGTTGCGTCACTCATCGGAACCCCCGCGCTCCCGCCCCGGACGCCCGCCCCGTGCCCGCCGGCCCGTGTCCGTGATCGTCCGATCGTTCAATGAGTGCAGGGTACAAGTCGTCGTCAGCGGCTCAGCTCCCGGCTGACGCGGGCGCAGCGCGGTCACCGGTGGTCACCGGTCGGCCGGACCGGCGACGCCCCGGCCGCTCGGGCAGCCACCGGCCGTCTGCGGCGCCGGGGTTCACCCCGGGCCGTGGGCAACCGGCCGTCGTACCACCAGTCCCTCCACCTCGTAGGACAACTCGGTGGCGTCGTCCTCGGGTGGCGGGTGGTAACGGCCCGCGCAGACGGAGAGGTTCACGATGAGACTGGCGTGCCAGCGGCTTCCGACGCCGCGACCGTCGGAGTGGACGCGCCGCCCGTTCAGCGACCAGACCACGCTGTTCCGGCCGAACAGCACGGCGATGTCGATCCGGCCGCCGGGGCGTACGGCTTCGTCGCGTACGTAGGCCTGCCCCCGGCGTACGTGGTTGGTGAGTTCGAGCAGGTCGGGGTTGTCGGGGTGGTACTCGAAGACGTCCACCTCGTTGCCACCGTCCCGCCAGGTCCAGATCGCGGGCCAGGCGCCCAGGCCGACGGGGAGCCGGACCGTCGCCTCCAGGAGGTCGCCGGTGCGGACCATGAAGCCGTCGGCGCTCTCCTCCGTGGTCAGCAGCCCCGCCTCCCACAAGCCGTCCGGGCGCCGCGTGGCACGGAAGCGGCCGGTGCGGCTGTAGGCGGGGTCGGCTGTCAGGTGGTCCAGCTTGTCGTCGTCCGGATTGACGGGGCCGCCGTCGGGATAGGCCCAGGAGCGGCCGGCCACCCATTGCCGGTCACTGGTGAAGTCGGCCCTGAACACCACATCCGCCATCGGTGACCTCCTGGGGTCCGGGCGACGGAATGGTCGCACCCGCGATCGTCCCCGTATGGCATGCCGGGCATGCGCCGGGGCAGCGAAGGCGGGCCGGGTTTCACCCTGGTGAGTGACAGCCGGCCGTCGTGCGGTGCCGCAAGGCCCGACCGCGGGCTCCCCTACTCGTAGCGGTACTTCAGCGAGTCCGCCTCCGCACGCTCGATGTCGGCGATCGTCAGCTCCGGCATCCGCAGCTGGGCCAGCGTGACCTCGGCCGAGGTCGGCTGTGCGTCCGCCGGCAGCCACTGTTCCGGCTTCCACGCGTTGCTGCGCAGGAGCGACTTGGGGCAGTGCGGGTAGACCTCCTCGATCCCCAGCACCAGCGCACTGGCCGGCGGCTTGCCCACGGCGGTCAGCTGCGACAGCAGCTCCGGGCGGGTGGATACGCAGGCCCGGCCGTTGACCCTGAGCGTCGTGGTGCGCCCCGGAATGACGAACAGCAGCCCGGCCCGTCCGGTGGCGATGACGTTGTGCAGGGTGTCCAGACGCTTGTTGCCGGTCGCGTCCGGTATCGCCACCGTCCGGTCGTCCAGGACGGCGACGAACCCGGCGGGGCCGCCGCGCGGGGAGACGTCACAGTTGCCCTCGGCGTCCGTACTGGCGATCAGGACCAGGGACGAGCAGCCGATCAACCGTCTGGTCTGCTCGGTGAGTTCGTCCATCTGCTTGCGCCAGGCCACCTCCCTGGGGAGTTCGTAGACACTGCGCAACGCCTCCAGGTCGGAGACGGCGTCGAGACGGAGCGAGTCGAAAGCACTGTCGGCAAGAGGTGAGGTCATGCCCCGACCCTAAGGGGCCCGCCTGCGGGGCCCGTCAGGACCGCGACGCGCGTGCGCACTCGTCTCCGGAGGACGCGTCCTGTCCGACCGGGCCGCTGCGGTCGTACGGGTCCACCTCCGCGCCGGACACGTCCGCCTCGCGGTCCTTGCCGAAGGGCGGGGTGAAGTACCCCGTGGGGGCCCCGCAGCCGCCGTTGGTCATGTCGTACTTGTACGAGACGATCGAGAACGTGCCCGGCTCGGTGATCACCTTGTCGGGGTCGTCCCAGTTGAGGACCAGTTCGCGTCGCACGATCGTGCGTACGATCTCGTCGCCGCCCCCGTCGGCACGGGTGACCGGATAGACGAAGGTGACGTCGGCGGTCACCTGGAGCGCGCCGCGCTCGCCCTCCCGGTAGGTGAGCCCGCCCCGGGTCTTCACGACGTCACCGACCAGGCGGCTCTCGGAGGGCCGGAAGCGGCTGAACAGCAGGAGGGGGTCGTGGTCCTCGCTCGGGCTGCGGAACGCGGTCCCGAGGAAGTCCTGCACGTCCTCCTGGTGCGGGTTGATCTGTGCGATCGCCTTCGCGGGGCGCTCGCCGCGCAGTACCGCACGGTCCAGGCTGGTCCCGACGAGGAAGTCCCGGCTGCGGTCGAGCGCGCGCTCGACCTCGGTCTCGCTCATCCAGCCGACCGCCCTGGCCCCGGGCATGCTGATCCCCGCCGCTCCGCTCGCCCAACTCGCCGCCGGGGAGCCGCGGAAGGGCTCGTCCACGGTGGGGCCGTCGGTCCCGGTCGCCGAGGCCGGGGGGCCTGCGTCCCCGTCGCCGGTCACCAGGTCCGTCATCCGTTCCGGCGCGAGCGCCACGGCGAGCAGCACCAGCGAGGTCAGCAGCCCGACCACGTACCAGCCCGTACGCCGCTTGGGACGCGCGGGCGAATGGCCGCGCCAGGTCTCCGCCTCGCGGCCGGGCTCCGCACGCAGCCGCTTCGCCACGTCACGAGCCCGTGCCGACGGCTCCTTGGGCGAGTCGGCGACCCCTTCCACCGACTCGCGGAGGAACCGCTCCCACTCCTCGTCGGACCTGGACGAGCCGTCCGGCTCGGTACCCGCACCCATGCGCAAACCCCCTGGCAAGCAGCACGCGCCCCACTCCCTGGAACGCGTCCGCATCATGACACGGGCCGCTGACGGCGAGGACGGCACGGGGGCGGCGTGCGCGCGGCCGGTGTCGTGCGGGCCGTGCCGCTACCGGGATGGATGCGGGAGACGCATACTGTGCTGCCCATGACGCAAGAGGATGACGATCTGGACGGCCTCGTCCGTAAGCGGATCCGGGCGCTTCGCCTGGCGCAGGGCTGGTCCCTCGAGGAACTCGCCAGCCGCGCACGGCTCAGCCAGTCCTCGCTGAGTCGCATCGAGAACGGCGGGCGCCGCCTCGCACTGGACCAACTGGTCACGATCGCCCGCGCCCTGGACACCACGCTGGACCAGCTCGTGGAGACCGCGTCCGACGACGTGATCACCAGCCCCGTGATCGACAGCGCCCGCGGCTCGATGCGCTGGCTCGTGAAGGGAGATCCCGGCATGAGTGTGGTCCGCCAGCGCATGACCGACCCGCCCCCGCAGAGCCCGGCCCGCATGCGGGCGCACCCGGGGCGCGAATGGCTCGTCGTCCTGTCCGGCACCGCGATCCTCATGCTGGGCCAGCGCCGCTACCGCGTCGAAGCGAACCAGGCCGCCGAGTTCCCCACGATGATGCCGCACGCGATCGGCTCCGAAGGCGGACCCTGCGACATCCTGGGCATCTTCGATCGCGACGCGCGCCGCGGCCACCAGCGCGAGGACGGCGACGGCGGCCCGCGCGGCACCGGGAGGTGAGGGGGCGGACCCCCGCCACGGCAGCTTCTTGCGCGGGCGGCAGCACACACGACCGTCTTCTTGCGCAAACCGGGAGGCGTCATGCCACCTGCGCATGAGGCTCCTAGGGTGGCAGGCATGGACCGAACACAGCCGCACCCCCTCGCCCACAGCGCGCAGCAGAGGCACGCACAGCAGGGGCACCACCACGAACACGAGCACGACCATGACCACGACCACGACCACGACACAGACGATCTGGCCGAGATCCTCGATCTGGACGCCGAGGTGCTCGCCGAGCACCTCAGCTCCCTCACCGCGTGGCTGCCGCTGAGGACCGGTCCGCGGCGGATCGTCGATCTGGGCTGCGGCACGGGCACGGGCACCTTTGCCCTCCTCGACCGCTTCCCCGACGCGCACGTCGTCGCCGTCGACGCCTCGGCCGCGCTCCTCCAGCGCCTGCGGGCGAAGGCACGCGACAACGGCCTGGACGACCGCGTGAGCACCGTGCGGGCCGACCTCGACGCCCCCGAGTGGCCCGACCTCGGCTCCCCCGACCTGGTGTGGGCGTCGGCCTCCCTGCACCACCTGGCCCACCCCGACCGGGCGCTGCGCACCGTCCGCGACGCGCTCGCGCCCGGCGGACTGTTCGCCGTCGTGGAGCTGGCCGGCTTCCCCCGCTTCCTGCCCGAGGGCGCCCCCGCGGAGCGACCCGGTCTGGAGGAGCGCTGCCACGCCCTGACCGACCGTCACCAGGCCGAGCACACACCCCATCGAGGCGCCGACTGGGGACCGCTGCTGACCGCCGCCGGCTTCACGGTCGAAGCCCGACGCACCCTCGCGGTCGACATCGCGGGTTCCCGCAGCGAGGCCGTCGGCCGCTACGCCCTCGCGAGCCTGAGCCGCATCCGCCGCGCCACGGCCACCGGGCTGCACCCCGAGGACCTCGCCGCGCTCGACCGGCTCCTCGACACCGACGGTCCGCACAGCCTCCTGCGCCGCGACGACCTGGCGGTGCGCACCGAACGCACCGTCTGGGCCGCCCGCGCGTGAGTACGCCTCAGGGGGTTCCGTGCTGCGAGGCCGCCGTCATACGCGGGGCGGCATGGTGCGCGGGCCGGCGCGGGCCGGCGCTCTCCAGGCGCCGGACCCAGGTGGTGGCCGTGAGCAGCAGGCCGGTGAAGACCCCCAGGAGGAGCAGGGCCACCCACATCTGCCGGCTCCCTGGGGACTCCAGTCCCGTCCAGGCGGCCGATGCCGCCCACAGGGCGAATCCCGCCGCGTAGAAGGCCCTGATGCGGCGGAGCTGGCGGATCTGACGCGTACGGGGCGACGCTGCCCGGTGATCGTTCCTCGATGCCATGGCGGGCGTGTACCCCCGCACGCGGCTCACTACCTCCCGCGGCCCTCGAAGTCCCGGCGGACCGCCGCTGCCCGGTCCTCCGTCAGTCCGGTCTCGGCCGGGAGTTCCAGGACCCTGCCGCAGTGCTCGCACAGCTCGCCGTCCCCGGCGGGCGTGCCGCAGGCGATACAGGAGCGGATCCGGGTCTTGTCCTCGTGCTTCTCCGTCATGATCTCTTCCGGTCGTCGTGGATGCTGGTGGATACCCCTACGCGCGTACCCGGCAGGTCCTGCCGAATGCCGGGGGCCCGCCCGAAACGCCTGAACTCCTTGGGAAGGTCAGACGAAGGCGCTCTCCCCGGTGATCGCCTTCCCGACGATCAGGGTGTTCATCTCCCGGGTGCCCTCGAAGGAGTAGATGGCCTCCGCGTCGGCGAAGAAGCGGGCGACGTCGTGGTCCAGGACGATGCCGTTGCCGCCGAAGATCTCCCGGGCCCAGGCCACCACCTCCCGCATGCGGGCGGTGACGTGCGCCTTGGCCAGCGACGAGTGCTCGTCCCGGAAGACGCCGGCGTCCTGCATCCGGGCCAGCTGGAGCAGCATCCCCCAGCTGGACGTGATGTTGCCCAGGCTCTTGACCAGGAGGTCCTGCACCAGCTGGAACCCGGCGAGCGGCCGGCCGAACTGCTGCCGCTCGCCGGCGTAGCGCAGGGCGAGTTCGTAGGCGCCGATCATGACGCCCAGGGCCTGCCACGCCACCCCGCTGCGCGTGGCCCGCAGGATCTCCGCGACGTCCCGGAACGACGACACGCGTTGCAGCCGGTCGGACTCCGGCACCCGCACGCCGCTCAGGGTGACGTCCGCGTTCTGCACGATGCGCAGCGACGTCTTGTGCGCGATGGGCTCCGCGGTGAACCCGGGCGCACCGCGGCCGACGACGAACCCCTTGACCTGGTCGTCCTGGACGTCCCGGGCCCAGACGACGACGTGGTCGGCGAAGGTCGCGTTGCCTATCCAGCGCTTGGCCCCGTCGATCACCCAGGTGTCGCCCTCACGCCGTGCGGTGGTGCGCATGCCGGCCGCGATGTCGGAGCCGTCGAGCGGTTCCGTCAGCGCGAACGCCCCCACGGTCTCCATCCTGGCCATGCCGGGCAGCCAGCGCTCGCGCTGCTCCTCGTCGCCGCCCGCCTGGACGGAGTACATCGCCAGTCCGTTGTGCACGCCGAAGAACGTGGCCACCGAGGCGTCGACGCGGCTCATCTCCATCGCCATCATCCCGGTCAGCAGATGGCTGGCGGCCGGTCCCGGTTCGCCGTAGCCCTCGTACGGCAGGCCGACCAGCCCGCTCTGCGCGAAGCGGGTGATCAGCTCCATGGGGAAGGTGCCGTCGGCCCAGTGTTCGGTCACCAGGGGCCGGACCTCGTCGCGCATGAACTCCCGCGTCCTCGCCAGGACCTTGCGCTCCTCCTCGGACAGGGCGCTCTCGAAGTCGTAGAAGTCGGCGACATTCTGCTGTTCCTCGTGTGACGTCATGCGGCCCTTCTTCCACGGTTGGGCCGGGCGATGCGTGCGTCACGCCGAGGGTGCGGGTCCGTTCAGGCCGGGCAGGTGGGTTCCGGTCCCGGCGCCTCCGGGTCCGGGCCGGGAGAGGCGCCGGTGTCCGGGGAGGGGCTCGCCGAGTCCGTGGGGCAGTCCTGCGGGGTGGACGGGTCGGGGGTCGGGGTGGGTGAGTCGGTGGGGGTCGGGGTGGGCGAGGGGTCCGGTGACGGGGAGTCCGTCGGGGACGGGTCGGGAGACGGGGAGGGGGCGGGCTTCGTCGCGGACGGGGACGGCCGCGGGGAGGAGGCGGGCGGATCCGAGCGGGAAGGGGACGGCTGGGGCGTCCCGGGATCGGGGCCGATGATGATGTCGTCCCCGTCCGCGCCCCCGCTTCCGTCCTTGCCGCCGGCACCCCCGCGCTCGTCCTGGTCGACCGGCTCCGTCGCCGGAGTGTCGCCGCCGGCGCCGGGAGACCGCGGGACGACGCCCTTGCCGTCGGGGACGGCGTGCACGCCCCCGCGGTAGAAGTCCAGCCAGTGACGGACCAGTGCGAGGTAGGAACGGGAGTGGTTGTAGCTGAGGACCGCCCGGTCGAGGTCGGCGGCCCGGCGCAGGTCGCGGTTCCCGGCGCACAGGTAGTGCCCGGCGGCCAGGGCCGCGTCGAAGATGTTGTTGGGATCCGCGCGGCCGTCGCCGTTGCCGTCCGCGCCCCAGCGCGCCCACGTCGACGGCAGGAACTGCATCGGCCCCACCGCGCGGTCGTACACCGTGTCGCCGTCGTGGACTCCGCCGTCGCTGTCCAGGATCAGGGCGAAGTTGCGGCCGTCGAGGGCCGGGCCGGTGATCCGGCCGAGCGTGGTGCCGTTCCGGTCGACCGCGCCGCCGCGTGCCTGCCCGGACTCCACCTTGCCGATGGCGGCGAGCAGTTCCCAGGGCAGGGCGCATCCCGGGTCCGTCCGGCCGACGGACGTCTCCGCGGCACGGTAGGCGCGCAGCACGGTTCCCGGTATGCCGGACTCGGCCCGCATGCGGACGGCCTGGCCGGCGCGCGGCGGGACGTTCGGGGTGATCAGCGGCGGCAGTTCGGTGTGGTACGAACCGTCGTCGGGCGGGGCCGGCTCGGCGTGCGGGAGGTCCGCCACCGGGGCGGCGGAGCGGGCCTCGGAGGCCGGACGGGCGCTCTCTTCCCGGGGAAGTCCGGGGGCTTGAGAGGCGGTCAGTGCCGCCACCGCGGTCACGGCGGCGGCGGTGGCCCGCAGACCCTGCCGGGTCCGGGCGGGTACGCGGCGGTCGCGCGTTTCGGGCATGGTCTGTCACTCCCTGGTGGTGAGGCGCGTACGGGGTTCAGCGGCCGAAGGTGTCGATGCCGGAGACGAGCCACCGACCGTCGCGTCGCTGGACGTCGACGGCGAACATCGCCCCGGCATAGGTGCCGTCGTCCTCGGCCTTCTTGCCGCCCGCGGTGCTGACGCTGCTCTGGTCGGCGTAGACCAGGACGCGGGCCCGGTCTCCGTCGATGCGCTCGACCGCGCTGTCGGTGACCGTCGTGGTGATCACCGCCTTCTGCCGGTCGGCCTGGGTGCGGACGTCGCCGAACAGGTCCCGGTGCTGGGTGACGGCGCGGCCCGTCAGCCATTCCTTCGCGGCCTTGTCCAGGCCGGCGGGGTCGGCGTGGTCGTACGAGAAGAGCGCGGCGACGGCCTTGGCCGACTGCCCCTTGATCTCGCTGGTGCGGGCGGTGTCGGACAGGGCGGTGTTGCGTGCGGCCGCGGTGTCCCGGAGGGCCTCCGCCCGGGAGTGCGCCCAGCCGGCGAAGCCGCCGAGGAGCAGCGTCAGCAGGCAGAGGACGAGGAGCGCGGTGCGGTGGCGGTGCGGGGCGGACGGGCGCAGGGGCGGCGTGTCCTTCGTGTCGGGTGCGTCCTGCGCATCCGACGCGGGCGGGGCCTCCGGCGGGTCCGCGGCCCCGTTCCGGGCGGGCGGGGGCTTGCGGGTGGCCGTGCCGGGGGCACCGGCCCGCGCCGGGCGGGGCCGGTCGAGCAGGGGGCCGCGTCCGTCGACGGATTCCGCGCCGGCCGGGGCCCGGGGGGTACCGCGCTCCCGGGGCTCGTGCGTGTCCCCCGGGGGGCGCAGTGCCTCGCGGGCCTGGCGACGGCGGAGGTTGTTCAGATGGTGCCGGGTCGTCGGCATGGTGGGTCGTCCTCTCCTCCGGCCGGTCAGCCGGCCGGTGTACCGCCGACGGGGGCCTGGCCGAGGGCGCTGAGCTTCCAGTCGCCACCGGTGCGGGTCAGTTCACCGAGCATGCGGCTGTCCTTGTCGGTGCTCGCGTCGCCCGGCGCCTTCACCGTCACCCGCAGGGCGACCAGGACCCGGGCGCGGCCGGCGCGGTCGTCGAGTTCGGTCAGGGCACCGGACAGCACCCGTGCCGTGGTGACCGTCTTGGCGCCCTTCACCTGGGTGGTGAACTCCTCGCGTCCGGAGACCAGTTGCTCGTGCAGGTCGCCGGTGGTCGAGGACTCCCAGAGGTCCAGCCCCTGGTCCAGCTTGCGGTGGTCCAGGGTGTTCAGGTTCTGCACGGCCTGCTCCCCGGCCGCGAGCGCCTCGTCGCGCTGCACGGCGTAGGCCGTCGTGTCGTCGTGGGCCGTCTCGTACCAGTCCCAGCCCGTCCACGCCGCGAAGCCCCCCGCCGTCAGGGTGAGGACGAGGGCGAGGACGGTGACGGACCTCCCCCGGGTCCGGTCCTGTGATGCGGCCGCGCGCTGCACGAGTGCTCCCCTCCGCCGCTGTGGCTTCAGTGGGTTCTGATGTCGACGATCCGCCACTGGTCCTCCTCCCATCGCGCGGTGACCGTGAGTTGAGCCGCCGCGGAGGTGGTGCCGTCCTTGCCGCGGTGGGAGATCTGGTCGAGGAAGACCAGCAGTCGCGCCCGGTCGCCGTCGAGTTCGATCACTCCGGTGCGCACGGGCTGGGTGCTCAGGGTGACGCGCTGCTCGGCGAGGTCGCCGCGGATCCGTTCCATCAGGTCGGCGTACTGCCGGGCCGCCCGTCCGCCGAGGACGGTGCGTGCGGAACGCTCGGTCGCCTCGACCCCGTCCGGCGTGTACGAGAAGACGCGGGCGAGGGCGTTGCCCACGTCTCCGGCCACCCGTGTGCTCGCCGCGGTGTCGGTCAGCGCCGCGTTCTCGGCCGAGGGGGTGGACCGGAGCTGGTGCGCGCCGTAGAAGAAGCCGCAGCCGGCCAGGACGAGGGTGACGGCCCCCACCGCGGGCGCGGCCCTGCGGAGGCGGCCCCACCGAGTGCTGCGGCGTCCCGCGGGCGGCGCCCCGGGGCCGCCCTCGTCCCTTTCGGCGACCGTGCCGTCCCCGGTGTCGTCGGCGTCTTCGGCGTCGTCGGCGCTTTTCGCGTCGTCGGCGTCCCGGTCCTGCTCGGCCGCTGTGCCGGACCGGGCCTCCGCGGCGTCCCAGTCCGACTCGGCCACCGTGTCGTCGCCGGGCCGCCCGCCCGCGTCCCCGGAAGCGGCGTCCGCCTCCCCGCGGGGTGACGGGGGTTCGCCGGCCGCGGAGTCCCGCGCCCGCCTGATGTGCAGCAGCCGTGTCATCGGCCGTCGTCCTCCTCAGCCGTCCGTGCGAGCGGTACCGCGCTCAGTGCCTTGACCTTCCACTCGCCCGCGTCCGTGCGGGCCAGGACCGCTTCCAGGCGTTTGCGGTCCGTGCTCGCCCGGGCGGCTCCGGCGGACGTGACCTCGACGCGCACCGTCGCGATGAGCTTGGCCGTGCCGGCGCGCGTGTCGAGGGCCGTGAGGGCCGCCTCGGTGACCGTGCCCCGGGCCGAGGCGCCCTTCTCCGGTCTCGTGCGGGCGAGTTCGGCGCGCAGCGGGCCGGTCGCGGCGGTGCGCCAGGCCCGGATGCCCTCCTGCGCGTGCTCCCGCGAGGAGGCGTCCAGCGTGTGGAGGACGGAGAGGCGCTCGCGTCCGTCGGCGAGCGCTTCGTCACGTTCCCGGCCGTAGGCGAGCGAGTCGTCGCCGCGTGCCTGCGCGTAGGTCCACGCGCCGGCGCCGCAGAAGGCCAGGGACAGCGCCAGGGCCGCGCCGGCGGCGATCCGGGCCCGCCTCACCGGCCGTCCTCCTCGCCCGCTCCGAGCAGCCCGGCCAGGTCCGGGGCCCCGGCTCCGCCCACGTCGGGCAGTGCGAGGGCGCCCGGCAGCGGCCCGGCGGCGGACGTGGCCTCGGACGCCGACGGTTTGGTGCTGCCGGAGGGCAGGGAGCCGGGCCTGGCGGGCTCGGGCACCGGGCCGCCCCGGGGGGCGTTGGCCGAACCGCGCACGTTGACGCCGCTGCCGGGTGGGGCGGTGCAGGAGGCACCGGTGTTGAGGGCGGGGGCCGTCCCCAGGTCCAGGCCGTTGCGGTAGCGGGTGCCGCCGTAGCCGGCGGTGCACGGCAGGGGCTTGAAGAAGGTGACGGCCAGGCCCAGCTTCATCGTTCCTCCGTCGACGGCGGTGGCGCCGGCGGAGACGGCCGCCGGGTACTTGACGAGCAGCTCCTCGATGCCGCGCTGCCGGGTGACGGCCACCTCCGAGGTGGTCAGGAGGTTGGCGAGCACCACGCCGAGGCTGGGGTCGAGGTCCCTGAGGAGTCCGCTGACCTGCGTGGCCGCTTCCGGGGTGACGGTGAGCAGGCGCCGCAGGTCCGCGTCGGAGCCCTTGAGGGTGCGGGCCAGCTCCGTCGCGCCGTCGGCGAAGCCACGGATCGCCTCCGCCTCCTCGGCCTGGGTGCGCAGCACGGTCTCGCCGTCGGTGAGCAGGCGCGTGGTGGAGGGCAGTGCCCGGTCGGCGGCCTCGACGAAGGCGCTGCCGTTGTCCAGCAGCGCCTGGAGGTCGTCGCCGTGGCCCTCGAAGGTCTTGCCGAACTCGTCGACGACCGTGCGCAGGTCCTCCAGCGGCACCGACCGGGTGAGCGCGTCGACGCTGGTGAGGACGTCGGTGACGGGTGCGGGCACCTCCGTGTCGGGCAGCTCGATGCGGGTGCCGTCCGCCAGGTAGGGGCCCGAGTCGCTCTCGGGTCGCAGGTCGATGTACTGCTCGCCGACCGCGGAGAGCCCGGCCACGACGGCGCGTGTGTCGGCGGGGATGGAGGGGGCGGACTTCTTGATGCGCAGGTGGGCGACCACGCCGTCGGCGGTGAGGTCGATCGGCCCGACCCGGCCCACCGAGACACCCCGGTAGGTCACGTCGGAGTGGGTGAACAGTCCCCCGGTGCGCGGCAGTTCCACATCCACGGTGTAGTAGTCGGCGGCTCCGACGTACCGTCCGAGGTCCGCGTACCGGATGCCCACGAAGCCGAGGACGAGGACGGCGATGACCAGGAAGGCGAGGTTCTTCAGCCGGACGGCGAGGGTGATCATCCCTGGGCACCTCCGCCCGCCGACGGGGTCGGCACGGAGGGCAGGGGCAGCGGGGCCGAGGGGGTGGGCTTCTTCCCGGCCCCGGCCCCGCTCCGGGAGCCCTTCCCGGCCGCGTCGTCCCGTCCGCTCTGCGCGGTGACGGAGGGCGTCGGCGAGGGGGAGGGGGTGCTCCCGGGCACGAGCGGCGGGATGATCCGGGTGCCGGGGGCGGCCGTCATGTTCAGGTACACGTTGAGGTAGTCGCCCTTCACCCCGTTCAGCACCTCGTCGGTGAACGGGTACGTCAGCAGCACCTCCAGGGAGTCGGGGAGGTCGGTGCCCGCGTCGGCGAGTGCCTTGAGGGTGGGCGCGATGGCTTTGAGGTCGGCGACCATGTCGTCCTTGCTCGCTTCTACGGTGGAGACGGCGACCCCGGAGAGCGTGTCCAGGGAGCGCAGCATGGTCAGCAGGGAGCCGCGCTGTTCGTGCAGGGTCTTCAGTCCGGGTGAGAGGTCGGTCAGGACGGTCCGCACGTCGTCCTTGCGGCCGGCGAGGGTGGAGGAAAGGCGGTTGACGGCGTCCAGGGCGTCGGTGATGTCTCCCCGGTGGTCGTCGAGGTTGCCCACCAGCTTCTCGACGCGTTCGAGCATCGAGCGGACCTCGCCCTCGCGGCCGCCGAGGGCCTTGTTCAGCTCCTGGGTGATGGTCTTGAGCTGGTTGACGCCGCCGCCGTTGAGGAGCAGGGACAGTGCGCCGAACACCTCCTCGACCTCGGTGTTGCGGCCGGTGCGGGCCAGCGGGATGACGGCGCCGTCGGCGAGCCGGGCGGCGGCGGGCGACGTGCCGGGGGCGCTGAGCTGTACGTACTTCTCGCCGAGCAGGCTGGACTGTTCGAGGCGGGCCGTGGCGTCGGCCGGCAGTCGTACGTCCCCGTTGATCTCCATGGTGACGCGGGCCGTCCAGGCGTCACCGTCGAGACGGATGGCGGTGACCCGGCCCACCGCGACGTCGTTGACCTTGACCGCGGCCTGCGGCACGAGGCTGAGGACGTCGCCGAGTTCGGCACTGACGGTGTACGGGTGGGAGCCGAGGTCGGCACCGCCCGGCAGGGGCAGGTCCTCGATGCCGCCGAAGTCCGGGGCGGTGACGGAGAACGCGCCGAGGGCCAGGGCGAAGCCGAGTCCGAGGGCGAGGATCCCGCCCAGTCCGGCGCCGACGGCCGTGGTGGTCGTGAGCGCTCCCCGCCTCACCGTGCCGTGGACCTCGACGCGGTCGGCCCGCTCGGTCTCCACCTGGTCCTCCCCCGGGGCCTCCACCGGGTCGGTCCCCCGCCCGCGGCGTCCCACGACGCGCTTCATCGGGTCCCCTCCCCCGAGCTCGCCGCGCCTCCGGTGACCGGCAGGGGCAACAGGGGGCCGCCCATGCTGATCTCGTTGAGGTTGGCGCGGCCGTCGAGCATGCCGGTGCCGGTGTCGTATGCGTTCACGACGTTGCCCGCGGCGAGCGGGGCGACGTCCAGGGCCTCGGCCAGGGACGCGCGCCGCCGGACGAGGGTCTCGGTGATCGGCACGAGCTTGTCGACGTTCTTCTTCAGCTCGCCCCGGTTGTCCTGGATGAAGGTCTTCACCTGGGCGAGGGCGGTCCCGAGTTCCTCCAGGGCGCCGGCCAGGTCGTCCTTGTTGTCGGCGAAGAAGCCCACGACCGTGTCCAGGCGCTCCTGGGCGGTGCGCACGTCGGTGTCCTTGTCCTTCAGCATGGTGGTGAAGGTCTGCAGGCTGCCCAGGGTGGCGAACAGGTCGTCGCTGGAGCCGTCGAGGGTCCTGGCTGCCTTGCCGAACTGCTCGATGCCGTCGCCGATGGCCTCGCCGTTGCCGTCGAGGTTGGCGGCGCCGGTCTTCAGCAGTTCGGAGAGCGCGCCGGAGGAGTTGGCGCCCTCGGGCCCGAGTGCCTCGCTGAGGTCGGTGAGGGAGGCGTAGAGCTGGTCGATCTCGACGGGGGTGCGGTTGCGCGAGGCGGGCAGCACGGCGCCGTCGGCGAGGGCCCGTCCGGAGCGGTAGGCCGGGGTGAGCTGCACGTAGCGGTCGGCCACGACGCTGGGTGCGACGACCACGGCGCGGGCCGAGGCGGGGACCCGGACCCCGTCGTCGAGGGCGAGTTCGACCCGTACCCGGGTGCCCTGGGGTTCCACTGACTCCACCTCGCCGACGCGGACGCCGAGGATGCGCAGGTCGGAGCCGGCGTAGATGCCGACGGCGCGGTCGAAGTAGGCGGTGACGCGGGTGCCGTCGTCTTCGAGGGCGCGGACCGTGGCCAGGCCGGCGGCGACCACGGCGAGGGCGATCGCTGCCGACAGGAGTCTTCTGCGTCTGCTCATCGCTCACCGCTCCCCGGGGCCGCCGCCTGCTGCTTCGGCGGCATGCACCCGTTCGTGGGCTGGGACTGTGCGGGCAGGTAGTCGCGGGGCACGACCCCGCAGAGGTAGCTGTCGAACCAGTGGCCGTTGCCCAGGGTGTTGCCGACCAGGCGGTAGTAGGGGCCGACCAGGGCGAGCGTCCGGTCCAGCTGCGTGCCGTTCTTCTCCAGGACGGTCGTGACCCGGCCGAGCGCCTTGAGGGTGGGCTCCAGTTGCTTGTCGTTGTCCTCGACCAGGCCACCGAGTTCGGTGCCCAGGTCGCGGCTGCCGGTAAGGAGGGCGTCGATGGCGTCCCGGCGGTCGCGCAGTTCGCCGAGGAGCGGTCCCGCGTCCTCGATGAGGGTCTCGAAGCTCGACTTCCTGGTCTCCAGCGTCTTGGTGAACCGGGCGCTGCCCTTGAGCAGTTCGGAGAGTTCGCGGTCGCGCTTGGACACGGACTTCGACAGGTCGGACAGGCCGGTGGCCGCCTTGCGGACGTGCGGCGGCGACTTCTCGAAGGTCTTGGAGATGGTCTCGAAGCTCTCGGCGAGCCGCTGGGTGTCGATGGCGTCGACGGTGCCGCTGAGGTCCTGGAACGCCTGGGTGACGTCGTACGGGGAGGTGGTGCGGGTCCGTGGGATGCGGGCGCCGGGGTCCTGCCGGCCGGAGCCGAGGGGGTCGAGGGCCAGGTACTTGTCGCCGAGCAGCGTCTTGATGGCGATGGCGGCGGTGGTGCGGTCGCCGATCCAGGCGTCCTCGACCTCGAAGGTCACCTTCACCCGGTCGCCGTCGAGGGCGACGGAGGTGACCTCGCCGACCTTGACCCCGGCGACGCGCACCTCGTCGCCGTCGTCGAGGCCGGCCGCCTCGGTGAAGTCGGCGGTGTAGGTGGTGCCGCCGCCGGTCAGGGAGAGCCGGTCGGCGTTGTAGGCGAGGACGGTGAGCAGCGCCAGCAGCAGCAGACCGACGAGGGCCACGGCGACGGGGTTGCGGTCCTTGACCGGCTTCAGGCGGGGTGCGCGGGGGCGGCGGGGCGTGGCCCAGCTCCCGGCGCCGCGGTCGGGGCGCGTCAGGGTGCTCATGCGCCGCACCTCGCTTCGGTGACCGCGATGCCGGTCGGCGCGTCCTCGCCGGTGGAGGTGGTCACGGGGCCCACACGCGCCTCGCACAGGTAGAGGTTGAACCAGGAGCCGTACGAGGACAGGCGGCCGAGCGCGGTCATCTTGGCGGGGGTCCGGGCAAGGAAGTCCTCGATCTGCGGGGTGGCGTCGCCGAGGTTGCCGGAGAGCCGGCCCAGTTCGCGGATGTCCTGCTTGAGCGGTGCCCGCCCCTCTTCGAGGAGGTCGGCGGTGACGGTGGTCAGGTCGCCCATGGCCGCGACGGCCTTGCCCAGCGGTTTGCGGTCCCCGTTGAAACCGCTGACGAGTTTCTGGAGGGTGTCCACGAGGTCGTCGAAGTCGGCCTCGCGGTCGTTGAGGGTGGTCAGGACCGTGTTGAGGTTCTTCACCACCTCGCCGATGACCTTGTCCTTGGCGGCGACCGTCGTGCTGACGGAGCCGATGTGCCGGATGAGGCTGTCGACGGTGCCGCCCTCGCCCTGGAGGACCTGGACGATGGAGCCGGCCAGCTCGTTGACGTCCTTCGGGGACAGGCCCTCGAAGAGCGGCTTGAACCCGTTGAACAGCAGGGTCAGGTCGAGGGCGGGCGCGGTGCGGTCCAGCGGGATCGTGTCGCCGGCGTCGAGCGTCCCGGTGAGGTCGCCGCTGCCCCGGTCGAGGGCGATGTAGCGCTGCCCGACCATGTTGAGGTACTTCACCGCGGCGGTCGTCGAGCGGGGCAGCGTGCGGTCGTCGCGGACGCTGAAGGTGACCTGGGCGGTCCGCCGGTCGACGACGCGGACGTCGGTGACCTCGCCGACCTCGACGCCCGAGATGCGCACGCTGTCGCCGTCGGTGACGCCGGTGGCGTCGGTGAACAGCGCTCGGTAGGAGAGGCTGTCGTCGTCGACGCCGGTGCCGGAGACGCTCAGTCCGAGGACGGTCGTGGCGAGCGCGGTGACGACGAGGAAGGCGAGGGACTTCAGCAGCGGTCCGGTCAGGGGGCGGCGCCGGGTCGGGGCGGAGCGGGTGGACGTCATCGCAGGGTCACCTCCGTGCCACGCAGCGCCGGGCCCGCCAGGAGGCTGCTCCACTCGGGGAGGTCCGCGGGGGCCTTGCCGGTGGCGGGCGCGAGGAGTTCGTTGACGAGGTCGTTCTCCTGCGGGGAGTTGGCGGGGCCGAGGTCCTGGCCGGCCGACGCGGGCACCTGTGCCGCGGGCTTCGCGGAGACCCCCAGGTAGGGCACGGGGTAGCAGCGGGGGCCGCCGCCGGCGTCGTAGGAGGGGGTGTCGCTGCCGGGCCGGTAGGCGCCGCGGGAGGTCACGGTGGTGACGTCGACCCGCAGGCCGGGCCGGTCGGTGCCCTTGCCGAGGGCCTCGTCCATGGCCGGGACGAAGTCGGCGAGGGTGCGCAGGGTGCAGGGGAAGGCGGAGGAGTACTCGGCGAGGAGTTCCAGGGTCGGCCGGGAGGACGCGGAGAGCCGGATGATGTTGTCCCGGTTCTGCCGGAGGAAGGCGGTGACGTCCTCGGCCGTGCCGGTGGTGGCACCGAGGGTGCCGGCCAGCTCGCTCTCCTTCTCGGCCAGGGTGCCGCTGGTGGTGGTGAAGTCGGTGAGGGCCGTGATGATGTCGGGCGCGGAGTCGGCGTACACGTGACTGACCTTCACCAGCTCTTTCAGGTCGCGGTTGAGGGTGGGCAGCTGGGGGTTGAACTCCCGCAGGTGGGAGTCGAGGAGGCTGAGGGTCTCCCCGAGCCGGTCGCCCCGTCCCTCGAGTGCCTGGGAGACGGCGGAGAGGGTGGCCGAGAGCTTCTGCGGCTGGACCGCGGTGAGCATGGGCAGGACGTCGTCCAGTACCTGCTGGAGTTCCACGGCGCTCTCCGAGCGGTCCTGCGGGATGACGGCGCCGGCGGCCAGCGGCTGCGCGGAGGGCGCGGCGGGGGGCACCAGGGCGACGAAGCGCTCGCCGAAGAGGGTGGTGGGCAGCATCTGGGCGCGCACGTCGGCCGGGATGTCGTCGAGGGCGCCGGGTCGCAGGGCGAGGGTGAGCCGGGCGCCGTCGTCGGTGGCGTCGATCTCGCGGACCTCGCCGACGACGACGCCGCGCAGCTTCACCTCGGCGCCCAGGTGCATCTCGTTGCCGACGCTCGCGGCCTCCACCACCACCGGGTCGGAGTCCGTGAACTTCTTCTGGTAGACGGCGATGGCGAGCCACACCAGCAGGGCGGGGACCACGAGGAACACCACGCCCGCGAGGCGGCGGCGCGCGGTCGCGCCCCGTGCCGTGTTCACTGCGGTCATCTCAGCCCGCCACCTTCACGGTCGTGGTGGCGCCCCACAGGGCCAGCGACAGGAAGAAGTCGGTGACGCTGATCAGCACGATGGCGTTGCGCACCGACCGGCCGACGGCCGTGCCGACGCCGGCCGGGCCGCCGGTGGCGCGGTAGCCGTAGTAGCAGTGGGCGACGATCACCATCACGCTGAAGATGAACACCTTCAGGACGGACAGCAGCACGTCCGTGGGTGAGAGGAACAGGTTGAAGTAGTGGTCGTAGGTGCCCCGGGACTGGCCGTTGAAGAGGACCGTGACGTACCGGGAGGCCAGGTAGGAGGAGACCAGCCCGATGGCGTACAGGGGGATGATGGCGACGACGCCGGCGATGATGCGGGTGGTGACCAGGTAGGGCAGGGAGCGGATGCCCATGCCTTCGAGGGCGTCGACCTCCTCGTTGATGCGCATGGCGCCGAGTTGGGCGGTGAAGCCGGCGCCCACGGTCGCGGACAGGGCGAGTCCGGCGACGAGCGGCGCGATCTCGCGGGTGTTGAAGTAGGCGGAGACGAAGCCGGTGAAGGCGGCGGTGCCGATCTGGTCAAGGGCCGCGTAGCCCTGGAGGCCGACGACGGTGCCCGTGAACAGGGTCATCGCGATCATCACGCCGATGGTGCCGCCGACGACCCCGAGGCCACCGGTGCCGAAGGCGACCTCGGCGAGGAGCCGCTGCACCTCCTTGAGGTAGCGGCGCAGGGTCCGCGGGATCCACAGCAGGGAACGGACGTAGAACAGGAGTTGGTCGCCGGAGCGGTCGAGCCAGACGAGCGGGGAGGCCACGGACCTCAGCCTCCCTTCGGCGGGACGAGTTGGAGGTAGACGCCCGTCATCACCATGTTGACGAAGAACAGCAGCAGGAAGGTGATGACGACGGACTGGTTGACCGCGTCGCCGACGCCCTTGGGGCCGCCGCGCGGGTTCAGGCCCCGGTAGGCGGCGACGACGCCCGCGATGAACCCGAAGACCAGGGCCTTGAGTTCGCTGACGTAGAGGTCGGGCAGCTGGGCGAGGGCGGAGAAGCTGGAGAGGTAGGCGCCGGGGGTGCCGTCCTGGAGGAAGACGTTGAAGACGTAGCCGCCGAGGATGCCGACCACGGAGACCAGGCCGTTGAGCAGCACCGCGACACCCATGGTGGCCAGGACCCGGGGGACCACCAGGCGCTGCACGGGCGAGACGCCCATGACCTCCATGGCGTCAAGCTCCTCGCGGATGGTGCGCGAGCCGAGGTCGGCGCAGATGGCGGAGCCGGCCGCGCCCGCGATCAGCAGGGCGACGATCAGTGGGCTGGCCTGCTGCACGACGGCCAGCACGCTGGCGCCGCCGGTGAAGGACTGGGCGCCGAGCTGCTGGGTGAGCGAGCCGACCTGGAGGGCGATCACGGCGCCGAACGGGATCGAGACCAGGGCCGCGGGCAGGATCGTGACACTGGCGATGAACCAGAACTGCTCCACGAACTCCCGGAACTGGAACGGCCGCCGGAAGATCGCCCGGGCCACCTCGGCGGCGAGCGCGAAGAGCCGACCGGTCTGCCGCAGGGCACCGGTGATCATGTGCCGCTCCCGGTGGCCGGCATCCGGAGCGTCGGGGCGGTGGCGCCGGGCGCGGTGGGCCCGGTGGCCGCGGAGGTCGCGTAGGTGCGTTCGATGGCGGTGCGGGCGGCGGGCGGCAGCCTGTCGAGCATGCCCAGCACCCGCTCCCGGCGCCGGGTGACGGCGCGGCGCGGCGGGAGCCCGGGGGACGGCTCCAGCTGGGGGGTGATCTCCCGGGGGCCGTCGGCGCCGCGCCCCCCGGCGGCCTCGGCGGCGAGGGTGGCGGCGTCCTTCTCCTCCGACATCCCGATCGGTCCCTCGCGGCGGCCGGCCAGGAACTGGGCCACGACCGGCTCCTCGCTGGTGAGGAGTACCTCGCGCGGGCCGAAGGTGACCAGTTCGCGCCGGAAGAGCATGCCCATGTTGTCGGGGACCGTGGCGGCGATGTCGAGGTTGTGGGTGACGATGAGCATCGTCGCGTCGATCTGCGCGTTCAGGTCGATCAGCAGCTGGGAGAGGTAGGCGGTGCGGACGGGGTCGAGTCCGGAGTCGGGTTCGTCGCACAGGATGATCTGCGGATCGAGCACGAGCGCGCGGGCGAGTCCGGCCCGCTTGCGCATGCCGCCGCTGATCTCTCCGGGCAACTTGCCCTCGGCGCCCAGCAGACCGACGACCTCGATCCGCTCCATGACGATGCGGCGGATCTCCGCCTCTTTCTTCCGGGTGTGCTCGCGCAACGGAAAGGCGATGTTGTCGAAGAGGGACATGGAACCGAAAAGGGCGCCGTCCTGGAACATGAGCCCGAATTTCTTGCGGGTCTCGTAGATATCGCGCTCCGGGCTGTTCACCATGTCGACGCCGTCGATGAGGACGCGGCCGTGCTCCGGTTTCAGCAGTCCGATGAGCGACTTGAGGAACACCGTCTTTCCGGTGCCGGACGGACCGAGCATGACGCTCACCTCTCCGGCCGGCAGGGTGAGGCTCACGTCCTGCCAGATCTTCTGCCTGCCGAAGGACTTGGTGAGGCCCTCGACCACTACTTCGATTCCCATATCACCTCCAAAGCAGGTGAGAGCGGTGCGTGCCGCGGAGCGCACGCCGAGTCGCTGCGCGGTGTGCTGACAACCGGTGGGACGCCGGCCTCCTCGCCTTTTGTCACTGCGTGGACAAGTCGCGTCCGGCGCTTTGTCCGCCGGGTGCGGGGCAGGGTCGCGCGGCTCCGGGAGGGAGGAGCTCCACGCGGCCCTGCCGACGGATGTCCGCCCCTGAAGGAGGGCAAGGCCGGAAAACATCCATCGCGCCTCCTCGGCATGGGGGGGCACCCACCAGGAGATCAGCGCCGTGCCCGGCACGCTACGGCTGAGTAACCTGAGCGGGCAAGAGGAGGATCCGACTTTCCCGAAGGATTCGGTTGAGCCATCGCGCGTTTGTCAGCGCGGCGACAAATACGCCCCTTCTTCTTGTCACTCGGTGAGTACGGAAGGGCCGGCCGGCGCCCGTGGACCGTCCCCCACCTCCCCCGGAGCGGTCCGGCCGCGAACCGTGCGCAGGCGCCTTACTTAGCAGCGGATGACTATGCCGGGCTCCGGAGCGCTCACTTGGGGAACAGATATTTCACGTTCTCCAAAGAATCATGACCGACGCCATTGTTCGCCTAAGTTTCCCGCAAGTAACGTCGTGGCTCGCGGTCGAGGATTTCCGGACCGCACCGCGCCCGTCCCCACTCCACAGGTACGGGCGAGATCCCTCTCTGCCGGTCAATCCACAAGGGAGTCCCCACGTCATGAAGAAGTCCCTGTCAAGAATTTCCGTCGTGGCGGGCGCGGGTGCCGCCGCCTTCGCCATGACCATCGGCCCCGCCTCGGCCGTCCCGTCGACGGTCTGGACCGTCACCCCGTCGCCGGCCAACTTCTCGGCGACCAACAGCGGGAACATCGTGCTGACCGCCAACATCCCGATGACGTGTACGACGTCCAGCGCCTCGGGCACCATGGCGAGCGCCACCGGCAACCCCGCGACCGTGGCCAGCATCAACGCCATCAACTTCGGCACCAGCGGCGCGCCGTGCACCAGCGTCCTGGGCAACGTCACGACCGTCGCGACCACGCCCTGGACCGTCGTCGCCCAGGACTACACCGCGGCCACCGGTGTGACCAAGGGCTACGTCGGCAACGTCAAGGCCAAGGTCACCGCCGGCGCCTGCGTGTTCAACGTGCAGGGCAAGGCCACCGCCACCTACACCAACTCGACCGGCATCCTCGCGGTCGCGAGTGTCAGCGGCGACCTGGTCGTCACCTCGGCCTCCGGTTGCGGCTCCGTGGTCACCACCGCCACCAAGCCCACCTTCAAGGGCAACTACGCGGTCAAGGTCACGGGCACCACCACCATCCCGAAGATCGTCGGGTCCAACCCGTAAGCAGGAGGGCGGCTCGCCGCCCGGCCGGTGACCCCGGCCGGACGTGCGGGCCGCCGGCACGCCGCAGCCGCCACCGGCCGTGCGGACCGTGGAACGACCCGAGCGGAGTGAGAGATGACAGGCCCCCGTACCGCCGTCCGACGGACGGTCCGCAGCCGCGCCCGCAGCGCGGCGATCGCCGCGTTCGTCGTGCTGGCGGCCACCGTGCCGGCGGCGGCGGGGGCGGCCGGTACGCAGGAGGTCGATGCCGATCTGCCGTACACGTGCCTGTTCCCTTCCGGGCAGCAGCCCGCGACGGTCAGGGTCTCGGCGGCCTTCCCCGAGCGGGTGGCGCCCGGTGAGCCGATCGAGCCCTCGGACGTGACCACGACCGTCGAGCTGCCGGAGCCGGCGGTGGCGGACCTCACGGCGCTGGGCGCCTCCGGTGTGCGGGCCGCGACCCGGCTCTCGGTCGGCGTGGCGCAGGGCGGGGCCACCGCCGAGGCGACGTGGCGCGGCGGCACGGAACCCACGCAACTGACCGCGACCGGACCGCTGACGCTGACCGCGACGGGGGACGTGCCCTCGGTGACCGGCCGGAAGGCGGGCGAACTGACCATGACCGCCGGTGGCTTCGCCCTGGACCTGGCCCTGACCACGTCGGAGGGCGGCTCCACCGATCCCGCCTCGGTGACCGTCGACTGCACCCTCGCCGACGAGGCACCGGACGGCGGACGGCTCGCCACCGTCCAGGTCGGCACGGACGAGGAAGGCCCCGCGGGCACCCCCAGCGGCTCGCCCTCCGGATCCCCCTCCGCCTCCGGGACGCCGGGAGAACCGACGGACGAACCGGCGGAGCGCCAGGGCGAACGCGCCCCGAAGGTCGCCGAGCCCGCGCCGGACGGCGGCACCGCCGCCGAGCGGACGGCACCGCCCTGCAAGTACGACGACAAGTACCCGGCCGGCCCGATGTCCCTGAACGCCTACATCACCGGCTACTCGAACGTGAACAAGCTCGACGGCGCCGCGCTGGTCCCGCCGTTCTGCACGCTCATCACCCAGGGCGAGCCCGAGTTCGAGTTCTTCCCGGACTTCAGCGGCGCCTACATCAGGCAGCACTCCACCGCGGACCTGTACTACCAGCAGCGCAAGGAGACCCCTCCCTTCCAGGGGACCTTCCTCACCTTCGACTTCACTCCGACCACGGCCACGATGGTGCTGGAGCAGACGGGTCCGATGACCATCGACTCGAACGGCACCACCGACTTCCTCTTCACCAGCACGGACACCTATGTCCGCGCGCCGGTCGTGCTGCGTGTGACGTCCCTGAAGGTGAACGGAACCCCGCTGGACGTGGGGGCCGAGTGCCGGACGAGGACGTCCCTCGTCTCTCCGGAGCCGGACCCGGAGAAGTACCCCGGCGACCACCTGGTCCTGCACGGCCGGGGCGAACAGGTCACCGGTGAACCCGCCACCGGCTACCTGCTGCTCTCCGGCGGTCCGCTGACGGGCGAGGTCACCATCCCGGCCTTCACGGGCTGCGGCACCGCGGAGGGCGAGGACCTCGACCGCCTGCTCACGGCCTCCGTCTCCGGTCCCGGCAACTACGTCAAGCAGATCCAGGGGCAGGCCTGCTACGTCTGGGCCGAGGAGCCCAACCCGGACGAGTGCACCCCCGACCGGCAGCCCCTGGAGATCCCGGTGGCCGAGCGCTGACCGTCCTCGCGCCGTACCGCCCCGCCCCCCGGATCCGTCCGCACCCTTCAAGTGCAGCTTCGCCCGCACCCTCCCATCCCCTGACACGGAAGGCCTCATCATGCGGTTCTCCCTCGGCGCCAGAGTCGCCACCACCGCCACCGCTCTCGGTACCGCCCTCGGCGCCTTCGCCTCCATGGGCACGGCGACCGCGGCGGCGGCCGCCGTGCCCAACGGCGAGTGGGCGCCCTTCACCCGCTGTCCCGTGGACGCTCCGGCGATGCTGGCCGCCGACGGTCTGGCCCGCACCCCGCAGTGTGTGGTCTCCACCTCGCCGAGCGGCTCCATCAAGCTGGGCAAGACCACGGTGACCACGGGCAGAACCAACCTCCAGATCGGCGTCGTCCAGAACTCCGACGGGACCAGCACCGTGGTGGCCCCCGCCGGCGGCGCCCTCGTCGCCGACTCCGCGACCGTCCCCGGCGGACTGCTCGGGCTGATGTGCCCGAGCAACATCCCCGCGATCACGGCCATCTGCGAGCAGCTCAGCAACAGCACGCTCAACAAGATCACGGCGACGGTGGAGTCCGTGGGCGCCCCCTACGACTTCGACCAGACCGCCGGCATCCTGACCGACCAGCCGATCGTCGCCCTCCCGGTCCGCATCCACCTGGAGAACCCGTTCCTCGGCAGCAAGTGCTACATCGGCTCCGCGGCCAAGCCGATCGTGCTGCGCCCGGAGAACCGGCAGTTCCCCGAGTTCGGCATGTCGTTCTTCCGGGGTGACGGCACGGTCGCCGAGGACGGTGAGATGAGCCGCATCAACCTCACCGGGGCCACGCAGAACGACAGCTCCTTCGCCGTGCCCGGTGCCAGCGGCTGCGGGCTCGGCCTGTTCGGCCTGATCGACGCGGCGGTCAACGCCAAGACCGGGCTGCCCTCCGCCGCCGGGAACAACAGCCTGACGCTCAACAACGCCCAGACCCACCTCGCCGGCCTGAACGCTCCCGGCACGGTGGCCCCCGACGCGGGCAAGCACCTCTCGCGGAACTGGCACTCCGCCGTCGAGTAATGGCCGCGGGACGGCGATTCCCAGCCGTACCGGGAGCCCCGCCGCGTCCCACCGCATCTAAATGTGCACAGACTGTGTACGTCCCAACGAACTTGATTTAGCTTCAGCAGCCCAGCCACACATCACGTCAAGTCCGGTCGTGTGCCTCCTTCGTGAAGGACCGGGGCACACGACCGGTGCACCGTGGGCACCGGAGAGCAAGGGACGGCACTCATGCCTTCAACCACGCGGCCGCCGGAGGTCGGTGAACCGCTAGAACCGCTCCCCAAGGAGTTCGCCGCCTTCATGCGGCCCGAGTTACCCGGCCTCATGAAGGAGATCGGCGCCGAGGTCACCCGTGCCTACCCGGTGTACGGGCGGCTGCTCAACGGACCCAACGCCGACGCCATCCGCCAAGGCGTCGAACAGGCCCTGTACGCGTTCGTGGACCGCGTCGCCGATCCCGGCAAGAACGCCGCGCTCCGCGACGAACTGCTGCGCAGGTTCGGCCGCGTGGAAGCGTACGAGGGCCGCGAACTGGACACCCTCCAGGGGGCGTACCGGCTCGGCGCGCGCATCGCCCTGCGCCGGGCGAGGGCCGTGGGCCAGCAGTACCGCCTCTCCCCCACCCTGGTCCTCGCCTTCGCCGACGCTCTGTTCGCCTACGTCGAGGAGCTGGAGCAGATCTCCCGCGAGGGCTACGTCGAGGTGCAGTCGCGGGCCTCCTCCGAGGTGCCGGCACAGCGCAGACGGCTCCTCCACCTGATCCTCACCGGACCTCCGCTCCCGCAGGCCCTCTCCGGTCTCTGCGAGGCGGCCGCCTGGCCGCTGCCCGCCGACGTCACCCTGGTCGCCCTGCGCCCGCCGCTCCCCGAGCACCTCCAGGCCGGGCTGGCCGACGACGTCCTCTTCGACCTGGACATCCCCCATCCGCACCTGCTGATACCCGGAGCCCTCACCCCCGAGCGGCTGGCCATGCTCGACGCCGCCCTGGCGGGCGCGCACGCCGTGCTGGGGCTGACCGTACCGCTGGCCCAGGCGGCCGACTCCGTCCGCTGGGCGCGCCGTGTGCTCAAGCTGATCGACGAGGGTGTGGTGGCCGACGCCCCCGTGGTCCGCTGCCAGGACCACCTGGTGACGCTGTGGCTCCTGTCGGACCCGGCGCTCGTCACCCACCTCGCGGCCGCGGAACTGGCCCCCATCGAGCAGCTGCCGGCCAGCCGCCGCGACCGGCTCGTGGAGACCCTGCGCGTGCACGTCTCGACGCGCGCGCCGGCGGAACAGGTGGGCGAGATGCTGGGCGTGCACGCCCAGACCGTGCGCTACCGCCTGCGGAACCTGGACGCCCTCCTGGGCGACCGCCTCGCCGACCCGGACCACCGCTTCGCCCTCGAGGCCACACTGCGCGCCCTGCACCTGCTCTCCCGCGAGCCCGGGAAGTAGGGGCGGGCCGGGGGCGACGGTCACCGGCGCGGCGCCGCGACCCGGTCGACGGGACCTCCGCGACACCGGCGCGGACCGCAGCACCGGGCATCACCCCAAAGGCCCGGCCACCCCCTGCACGGAGTCGGCGGGTGGCCGGTCTCCTCGGCTACGAGCACGCGGCCGGGACACTTCACCGGCGGCGCACACGGCGGACCGGCAGCGCGGCCTGCTCCCTCCTCGGGCGCGCGGTGCACCCGGCGGACGCACGTCGCGAGGGCCCCACCGACCGGCCGCTCGCTCTCATGTGCCATACTCGGCGCCGCTCATAGCAATATCGGACCGGGGGGCCGCGCCGCGTGCACGCTGTATCTCTGCAAGCTCCCTACCTGGACACGGCCGCGGACCAGCTCTGCTTCTCTCTGGACCTGACCGAACGGCCCGCGCTGGCCGAACGCGAGGTGCTCGTGGGGGGACTGGCCGTACGCATGAGACTGCTCGGTGCCTCGCACCAGGTCTTCGCCGGACCGGTGCGGGAGACGGTGGCCTGTCTGCCACGGGCCGTACGGGGGCTGCCCGCCCGGCACACCCGGCAGTCGGCCGGCTGGTCCTACGTCTTCGGCGCCACCACCGCCCGCCTGGGCCCCGACGAGTTCAGCGCGCGGGTGGCGGAGATCCTGGCCCGGGTCGCCGACGCCGAGCACAGTCTGTGCGGAGTCTTCCCCGGTTCGCCCGAGGCGGTGACGGCCGTGGTCGTCGAGGCGTCCGCCGAGCCGTCCCCTGCCGGACTGGCGTGGCGCACCTGGCACACCTATCCGCAGGACGGGCACATCGTATCGACCCACACCCGGCTGGAGGCCCGATGAACAGCGCCCGACTCGTCCGCGGAGCGGTGGCGGCCACGCTGGTCGCGCTCCTGCTCTCGGCCTGCTCGAGCGACGGGGACGACGGCGTCCCCCGCTCCTGGATCCGCGACACCTACACCGTCAGCGGGTCCCGGTGGATCGACAAGGACAGTTCCCCGTCCCGGGTCTCCGACGCCATCCACAAGCACCGCAAGGCCCTCGACCGGTCCTCCGGGGGCGGCAAGCGCTTCCTGCGCTACGGCGACGACATGGTGACCGTCTCGCCGTACCGGGGCGGCAGCCTCATCGAGATCGAGGACTACCGCAACGGCTACCGGCGTCACCAGCAGCACCTCGTCAACTGGCCGAACCCGAACAGCCAGAGTTACCGCGGCGGCGGCCCCGGCGAAGGCAAGTGACACCGGAGCGCGACACCGCCTCCCCACCCTGACAACGCCCCCAGAAAGGCAACCCAGTGACCGAGATATTCGAGTCGGCCGGCCAGGCCCTGCTCTACGGGGTCGTGGGCCTCGCCGTGATGGCCGTCGGCTTCGTCGCCCTCGACCTCGTCACCCCCGGCAAGCTCTTCCACGTGGTGTGGCGGGATCGCAACCGCGGGGCGGCCGTGCTGCTGGGCAGCCAGTCCGTCGCGGTGGGTCTGGTCATCATGGAGGCGATCCGCGCCAGCGAGTCGGAGAAGGGACTGGGCGAAGGCCTGCTCAGCACGCTCCTCTACGGCCTGGCCGGCGTCCTGGTGATGACGCTGGTCGGCATCGTGATCGGCATGCTCACTCCGGGACAGATGGGCGCGGTCGCCCTGGACGACGGCGACGACCGCCCGCACCCCGCCGCCTGGGTCCAGGCCGGCATGTATCTGGGCACCGCCTTCATGGTCGGCGCGGCCCTCTCCTAGGACCGTACCCATGAGCTCCACCGCCCTCGGCGACCGCGACACCGCGACGCCGCAGAGCCCCCCGGCCGGCCGTCCGACCCGGGGGGCTCGGTTCCTCCTGCTGCTCGCCGTCTTCCTCTGCGCGGCCTGCGGCCTCGTCTACGAACTGGCCCTGACCGCGCTGGGCAGTTACCTCATCGGCAACTCGGTGCTCCAGACCTCCGTGGTCATCTCCGTGATGGTCTTCGCCATGGGCCTGGGCTCCCTGGCCGCGAAGCCGTTCCGCAACCACGCCGTCGTCGCGTTCGCGGTGCTGGAGGGGGCCCTGGCCCTGATCGGCGGCCTGTCCGTCCTCGGGCTGTACGCGGCCTTCGCCTGGCTCCAGCTCTACATGCCCGCGATGATCCTGGTGTCGCTGGTGATCGGCCTGCTGATCGGCGCCGAGATCCCGCTGCTGATGACCCTGCTCCAGCGGATCCGCCGGCAGGAGGCGAGCAGCGCCGTCGCCGACATGTTCGCCGTCGACTACATCGGCGCCCTCGTGGGCGGCCTGTGCTTCCCCCTGCTCCTGCTCCCGACCTTCGGCCAGTTGAAGGGCGCGCTGGTGGTCGGCGCGGTCAACGCGGTCGCCGGCGTCATCGTCGTGGTGTTCATCTTCCGGCGCGAGACCCGTCGCGCGGTGCGGGCCTGCCTGCTGGCCGGCGTCACCGCGGTGCTCGCCGTGCTCGGCACGGCGTACGTGCTGGCGGACGACCTGGAGGTCACCGCGCGGCAGCACATGTACGCCGACCCCATCGTGCACTCCGAGACCACGCAGTACCAGGACATCGTGATCACCCGCGCCACCGCCTTCACCGGTGACCCCGACCTGCGGCTCTTCCTCAACGGCGACCTCCAGTTCAGCTCGGTCGACGAGTACCGGTACCACGAGTCGCTGGTCCACCCCGCGTTGTCGGGCCGCCGCTCCCACGTACTGATCATGGGCGGGGGCGACGGGCTCGCGCTGCGCGAGGTGCTGCGCTACGACGACGTCGAGCACGTGACCCTGGTCGAACTGGACCCCGCCATGACCCGGTTGGCCCGGACCTACGAGCCCCTGCGCGAGCTGAACGGCGACGCGCTGGAGGACCCACGGGTCGAGGTGGTCAACGCCGACGCCTTCAACTGGCTGCGCGACGCGCGGCAGCGGTACGACTCCGTGATCATCGACTTCCCCGACCCGGACTCGGCGTCGCTGGCGAAGCTGTACTCGGTGGAGTTCTACCATCTGCTCGGCCGGGTCCTGGAGCCGCAGGGCAAGGTCATGGTGCAGAGCGGGTCGCCGTTCTTCGCCCCGAAGACGTACTGGTCGATCGCGAAGACGATCGAGGCGGCGGGGTACGCGACGACGGAGTTCCAGGTCGACGTGCCGAGCTTCGGCAACTGGGGCTTCGTGCTCGCCGCCGACGGCGCCGCTCCCCCGCCGCTGAGGCTCGCCGCGGACGTCCCGAAGCTGCGCTACCTGGACGAGGCGGTCCTGCGCGCGGCGACCGTGTTCCCCGTCGACCGCCGTCGCGCCGACGTACGGCCGAGCACCCTCATGGACCCCGCGGTCCTCGAGTACGTCCTGGACGAGTGGCGCAACTACTGAACCCGTCGGCGGCGGTGCTCACGGACAGCCGCCGGGACGGGGATCTCCTTTCCCGGCGGCGCCGTTGACGCGCGTAGCTCGTTGCCCCAGGCTGGGCTTCGGTTGTTGTCGACTCAACGGTCGGGAGGCCGGGATGATCAGACGCGTGTCACGCCTGCTTCTCTCTCTTGTCATGCTCACGTCCGGTGCGGTGATCGGGGTGGGCGCCACCGCCGGCACCGCGCACGCCGACTCCTGCTACACGTGGAACCGCACCCTCTCCCAAGGGTCGTCGGGCAGCGACGTGACCCAGCTCCAGATCCGCGTCGCCGGGTGGGTGACCTCCGGTGAACGACTCTCCTACGACGGCCAGTACGGCGCGCGGACGGCCGCCGCGGTCAAGAAGTTCCAGGCCGCGTACGGTCTGGGTGCGGACGGGGTCGCCGGAGCCGCGACCTTCAGCAAGATCTACTCCCTTCAGGACGCCGACTGCACACCCGTGCACTTCACCTACGCCGAACTCAACAAGTGCAACTCCGACTGGTCCGGCGGCGCGGTCTCCGCGGCCACCGCCAAGTCGAACGCGCTGAAGACCATGTGGAAGCTGGAGGCGATGCGGCACGCCCTGGGCGATGTGCCCCTGACCGTCTCCAGCGGCTTCCGCTCCCGCGCGTGCAACAACGCGGTCGGCGGGTCCGCCACCAGCCGTCACCTGTACGGCGACGCGGCCGACCTGGTCGGCTCGCCGTCCCTGTGCCGGCTCGCCCAGCAGTCCAGGACCCACGGCTTCTCCGAGATCCTCGGCCCGGGCTACCCCGGACACAACGACCACACCCACGTGGCGTTCGACCCGTCGCCGTACTGGTCGGCCCCCACCTGCGGCATCTGACCCGGCCAGGAGACCGGCACGGGCCGGCGGGCGCTCGGCACGGGTCTCGTGCCGAGCGCCCGCCCGCGGGCGCGTCGGGCCCCCGGGTGCATGGAGGCGGGCATCGCCTCGACCAGCGTGTCCGTACCCAGGGCGAGCCGGGGATCCGGCAGGACCGCCTGCAGACACCGGACGATCCCGGACTTCCCCGAGCTGGAGCCACCGTTGAGAACGACACCTGAGTCGTCACGGCGCCCGAGCAGAGGCCCGGGGCGGGCGGCGAATACGCGTCGTCGACCGGTCGGTGCGGCGGTCAGTACCGCGAGGCCGCGTCGCTGTCGGGGAGGAGCCCGAAGACCTGGTCGAGGCCGACCATGCGCAGCACGCGGAGGGTGTGGTCGGGGACCGCGGCCAGTGCGACGTCGGCCTCCGCGGCCAGGGCGTGGTTGCGGGCGACGATCAGGGCGGTGATCCCGCTGGAGTCGCAGAACTCCATGCCGGCCAGATCCAGGACGAGGAGCTGGCCCGGCCGGAGGGTGAGCGTGGTGAGCAGTTCCCGCAGCCGGCCGGCGGTGGCGTAGTCGAGGTCGCCGAAGATCGACAGCACGGGTCCGGCCGGGGCGTCTCGGGTGGTGATCTTCATGGGGCTCATTCGGTGGCTCGAGTCTGCGGGGCAGGGGCGGGGACACCCAGGGTGAGAAGGGCGGTGTCGTCGTCGAGGCCGTCGCCGAAACCGTCCAGCAGGCCGGTCAGGGCGTGCAGGACGGCCTGCGGGGACTCGCCGGCGTGGCCGGCGGCGAAGTCGCGCAGGGCCTCCTCCCCGAAGAGGCTGTTGCGGTCCTCGCCGGTACGGGCCTCGGTCAGACCGTCGGTGTACAGCACGAGGGAGTCCCCGGGGCCGAGGACGGTCGTGGCGGTGACGAAGGTGGCAGCCGGAAGGACGCCCACGAGGAGGCCGCCGGGGGTGGGCAGGAAGTCCGCCGTCCCGTCCGCACGCAGGACGAGGGCGGGGGGATGCCCTCCGGAACCGATGCGGACCCTGACCTGACCGGTGGCGGGGTCGGGTTCGAGGACGCCGAAGACGACGGTGCAGTAGCGCGGGTCACCGCCGGTGTAACGCTCGTGCAGGACCCGGTTGAGCGTTGTCAGGGCGGAGACGGGGTCCGGGTCGTGCACAGCGGCGGCGCGCAGGGTGTAGCGGGTCAGGGAGGTGACCGCGGCCGCCTGGGGCCCCTTTCCGCACACGTCGCCGAGGAAGAAGGCGAAGCGTTTGTCGTCGATGCGGAAGAGGTCGTAGAAGTCACCGCCGAGCCGGTCGGGCGAGGCGGTGCGGTAGTGCGCGGCCGCCTCCACCCCGGGTACGGGCGGCAGGGTGGCCGGCAGCAGCGACTGCTGGAGCACGGCGAGGGCGTCCTGCAGCCGGGCGCGATCGGCTTCAGCCGCCTTGTGTGCCTCCTCCGCCGCCCTGCGGGCCCGCAGGAGTTCCTCCTCGTAGGCGCGGCGGTCCCGGGCGTCGAAGACGGTGGTGCGGATCAGCTGGGGCTCGCCGGTGCTGCCGTACTTGACGGCGGAGGAGACGAACACGGGTATGCGGCCGCCGCCGGTCTGCTTGAGATCCAGCGCCACCCCGCTGATCTCCCCCTGCATGCGCAGCAGCGGCGCGAAGTGCGTCTCGTGGTAGAGCTTGCCGCCGACGGTCAGCAGGTCCGTGAACCGCATCCGGCCCACCACCTGCTCCCGCTCCAGGCCCAGCCAGTCCAGCAGGGTGCTGTTGATCTTGGCGATGACGCCGTCCATCAGTGTGGACAGGTAGCCGCAGGGCGCGCTCTCGTACAGCTCCTCCGCGCTGTCCTCCAGCAACGACGCGAACACCGCACCCGCCGCGTCCGGGTTCCCGGGGTCGTACGGGTCGGGTTGCTGGTCCGTGCGACACATCACTGGAGGCGCTCGAGGAACTCGACGATGGCCTCGTTGGTCGCCTCCGGGGCGGACAGGTGCGGGCAGTGCCCGGTGGCGTCGAGGGTGACCAGCTCCGAGCCCGAGATCGCCTCGTGGACGAAGGCGCCGACCTCGCGCGGAGCGATGGCGTCCTGGGTGCACTCCAGCACCAGCGTCGGCACCGCCACGGCCTTCAGGTCGTCCCGCGAGTCCGACAGGAACGTGGTGCGGGCGAAGACACGTGCCATGTCGGGGTCGGTGGCGCAGAAGCTGTTCTTCAGCTCCTCACCCAGCTCGGGCCGGTCCCCGTTGCCCATGATCACCGGTGCCATGGCGGCCGACCAGCCCAGATAGTTCGACTCCAGGGACGCCAGCAGCTCGTCGATGTCCTCGGCACTGAAGCCGCCCCGGTAGTCCCCGTCGTCCACGTAGCGGGGGGACGGCGCGACCATGATCAGCGCCCCGATCCGCTCCGGGACCAGCGCGGCCGCCAGTACGCCGATCATCGCGCTCACCGAGTGCCCCACGAACACGGCGTCCCGCAGGTCCAGCGCCTCGCAGACGTCCACCACGTCCCGGGCGTAGCCGTCCAGCGTTCCGTAGCGGTCCTCGGAGAACGAGGCCAGGTCCGAGCGGCCCGAGCCCACGTAGTCGAAGAGCACCACGCGGTAGTCGCGAGCCAGGGCGGGCACCGTCAGCCGCCACATGTTCTGATCGCAACCGAATCCGTGCGCCAGGACCACCGTGCGCCCCTCGGGGTTACCGGTGATCGTGACGTTGTTCCTGCGATCGATATCCATACGCCTACTCTCTCAGGTCCCGAGCGCCTACCCGCGCGGGCCCGTGTCACCCCACGTCATCCCCGCCTCTTGCGCACGCGTCGCGCACACGGCCCGAGAGGCGCGGCGTCGAGCGGCGAGGTCAGTGCCGCGGGCGGGGCCAGTCGGCCAGCTCCTCGGCTCCGGCGCGCCGCGCGGTGGCCTCGCCCACGGAGTCGTGGAAGGAGTAGACGGGGCGCAGCCCGCCGAGGGAGAAGACGCGCAGCAGCCGCTCGTCGTCACAGGCGATGCGCAGCGAGCCGTGACGGGCCCGGATGTGCTTGGTGACCGCGACGATCATGCCGAGCCCGGCCGAGTCCAGGAACGGGGCACCGCACAGGTCCAGGACGAAGTGCCGATGGCCGTCGGCCAGCAGCCGGACCACCGCGGCCCGCACGACGGGGGCGTAGGCGATGTCGATCTCGCCGCTGGCGTCGACGACGGTCCAGCCGTTCGTCACGCGGCATCCGACCGATCCGTACGATCCCACGAAGCCCTGCTCACACACGTATCTTTCCCTCACATCGCCGGCTGCATCCGTTCCCTCCAGGAGACGGGTCACGGGTGCCCGGTCACAAGGGCCCCGTTTTCAGATGGTGAGCGAGAGCCCGCGGGACACGCGCTCCGCGGTGGCGACCAGCCGCGTCACGGCGGCTTCGAGGCGGTCGGTGCGGCCGGCCCGGACCGATATGCCGAGCGCGCCGATGGTGTCGCCCTGGCGGACGGGCACCGCCACGCACGCGGTGCCGAGGGCGTACTCCTCGACGTCGGTGACGGCGGGCGCCTGTGCCGCGGCGTCGAGGCGCCGGAGCAGTTCCGCGCGGTAGGTGATGGTGCGCGGGGTGAGATCGTTGAGCGCGTGACGGGAGAGGTAGTCGGCGCGGGCCTCCGCGTCCAGGTCGCGCAGCACGCACTTTCCCAGCGCCGTGGCGTGTCCCGCGTCCTCGAAACCGACCCACAGGTCCACGCGCGGGGCCTTCGGGCCGTCCACGATCTCCGCGACCCGGATCTCACCCTCCTCGTAGAAGGTCAGATAGGCCGCGGCGGACAGTCCGTCGCGCAGCTCCGTGAGGGTCGGACGGACCCTGCTGAGGGCCGCCTGCTCGCGGCTCCCGCCGTGCAGCGCGCCCAGTTTCTCGCCGAGGACGAACGTGCCGTCGTCGAGTTTGCGCACGTAGCCGTCGTGCACCATCGTGCGCAGCAGGTGGTAGGTCGTGGCCGGCGCCAGGCCGGTCTCGCGTGCCAGCTGCTTGGCCGGGACGCCGCCCTCGTGCGCACCCACGGCCTCCATGAGCCGGAAGGCTCGCTGGACCGACGAGATGAGCGTGGGGCCGTCCTTACCACCCATCTCTCCACCCTGCTCGCGCGCACCGGCGCCCGCAAGTCCGCCGGCGGACACCGGAGCGGAGGGGGACGAGGCCCGGGCCCGGGACCACAGACCCCGCACGCGTCGCCCCGGTCCGCCTGCGCCGCCTCCCGATCCGGGCCGGGCGCTGGGCCGGGCGAGGTCGGTCTGGCGGGCGGGCGGTACCGGGGCGGGTGCGGGACGTGGGTGCGGCCGCGAGGGCCCGGGTCAGCCCACGTTCCAGGTGAAGCTACCGCCGTTGTTGGCCGCCACGGTGAACATGACGATCATGAGGATGATGTCGACCACTCCGAGGCCGATGGCCCACTTCGCCATCATGGAGCCGGTCTGACGCAGCGCGACGGCGCCGAAGATGATGGCCAGCGGGCCCAGGATGATCGGGAGCAGGAACAGGCCGACGATGCCGCAGACCAGTCCCGCGATGGCCAGTCCGCTCGTACGGCTCGTCTTGTGCGCGCTCGTTCGGCTGTAGGTCGACATCGTTTTCTCCCCAACTGATGCGGTTGGTTTCCTTTGCTCTTTCGGTTCCCTTCTGGTTGCCCGTCCTGGCCGGTTCATGCCTGTCCGGATGAACGTCAAATACTTCCGCCCGGCCGGGAGTTGCCCGGCGCCGGTGCGGTCCCCCCGGTCACATCCCCCCGGTCACATCGCGCCGGGACCGGAGCCGGCCCGGGGTGCCGTGGGCCGGCCGGTGCCGGGCGGCGGCCGGAGCGGTGCCGGCAGGCCGACGACGCCGGCCACGGGCGGGACCTCGTCCGCCTCCGGGTCGGCGCTCTCGCCGAGGAAGCCTCCGGACTGGTGCTGCCACAGCTTGGCGTAGGCACCCGCCGAGGCGAGCAGTTCCGCGTGGGTGCCCTGCTCGACGACGCTGCCGTGGTCGAGGACGACCAGCCGGTCCATGCCGGCCACGGTGCTCAGCCGGTGGGCGACCACGAGAGCCGTACGTCCCTCCATCAGCCGCCACAGAGCGTCCTGGACGAGGAGTTCGCTCTCCGAGTCCAGCGCGCTGGTCGCCTCGTCGAGCAGCAGGACCGGTGCGTCCCGCAGCAGCGCCCTGGCCAGTGCGACCCGTTGACGCTGGCCGCCGGACAGCTTCACCCCCCGCTCCCCCACCAGCGTGGCGAAACCCTCCGGGAGCTGCTCCGCGAACTCGGTGACGTGCGCGGCCGCGGCCGCGGCGTGGATCTCCCGGTCGGTGGCGCCCGGCCGGGCGAAGGCGATGTTGTCCCGCAGGGTGCGGTGGAACATCGCCGGTTCCTGCGGCACGTAGGCGATCAGTGAGCGCAGCTCGGCCTGGCGGAGCCGGCTGATGTCCTGGCCGCCGATCAGGATGCGGCCGGCGTCGATGTCCGCCATCCTCAGCAGGAGCCGGGTGAGGGTCGTCTTGCCGCCGCCGGACCTGCCGACGAGCCCGACCCGTGCGCCGCCGGGAACGTCCAGGTCCAGCCCCTGGAAGATCGGTTTCGCTCCCGCGTGCGCGAAGGTCACCGCCTCGAAGCGGACACCCGCGTCCCCCGGTGCGAGGGGTTCGGGGTCGGCCGGGTCCAGCACGGTGGGAGGTTCCAGCAGCAGCTCGGTGAACTGTGCGGCCTCGGTCATCGAACTCTCCAGACGCCGGTAGATCTGGTTGAACTCGAACATGATCTGGGTCGCGTTGGAGTAGTAGGTGAAGGCGACGACGATCCCCTCCACTCCCTGGCCCGACCCGGCGAAGGCGATGGCCACCAGGAGACCCAGCACGTTCGTCAGCACGGACATGGGGGCGACCAGCGTGTCGACGCGCAGGTTGCCGTAGTCCCACGACTTCAGCGTCAGGCGCCGCGACTCCGCGACGTGGCTGCGGTGTTCGTCGGCCTCCCGGCGCTCGGCCGCGAACGCCCGGATGGTCTCCATGTTCACGAGACTGTCGGCGACGTGTCCGGAGACCCGGGCGACCGCCACCTCGCGCTCGTTGACGAGGGCCTGCCGGCGGCGGATGAGCGGCGTGGCGGCCACCACCGTCAGGGCGATCATCAGGAGCAGGCCGGCGACGAGCAGCGGTTCGTAGTGCCAGAGCACGACGGCGCCGAAGACCAGCGGCACGAGACTGCCGATGATCCGGTACGTCAGGGTGTCGACGAAGTCCTCGAAGCGCCTGCCGAAGCTCAGCACCCGTTTCGTCAGGGAGCCGGCGAAGTTGTCGTGGAAGAACGCGGCGTCCTTGGCGAGGAGTTCGTCCATGCCGAGTACGTACAGGTGTTCCGAGCCGCGGGCGTCGACGCGGTTCAGGCAGTGCTGCCCGACGCGCCACACTGCTTCGGCGAGCAGCAGCACGGCACCGAACCCGAGTACGTACGGCAGCGCCGAGGCGAGGGTGATGCCGCCGTCGGCGGCCTGGCCCGCCAGTTTGGCGACGAGCAGGGGGGCGACGTAGCGGATGCCGATGTTCCCCACGGCCGGAAGCAGCAGGGCGGGCAGGGCCGTTCGTCGTTGTCGGAGCAGTTCCATGCCGTAGTGGCGCAGCGCGAGGACCACCGCGCTCTTGCCCGGCGTCGGCCTTTGGGTGTCTTTTGTCGCCATCACACTCCCGAGGTTGGGAGTCAGCAGTCTTCCGTCGCGCGACGACGGCAGTCCAGGCATTTACCGCGGACGGGCGACAATCGGACACCCCACCCCGTCGGGGAGCGTCCCCGCACGCCGACGGGGTGGGGAGCCCGTGCGCCGTCGGCCGCTCACTCTCCCGAGCCCGAACCGACCGGCTGGAGAAGCTGGTCGACCGGCGCGTGGTCGTCGGTGAGCGGTCGGGCGTCGCCGGTCCAGGCGCTGAGGGCACCGCCGGTGACGATCTTCCACCCGGTCCGCCGGGCGTCGAGCGCCTCCCGCACGGCGCGCGGGTCGAGCGGCCGGCCGGAGGCGAGGAGCACCATGTTGCCCCCGTCGGGCGTGACGGTCGGGTCCAGGCCGATGTCGGCCGGTTCGCCGATGAGGGCGACGTGTGCGAAGGTCGCGTCCAAGGTGGCCGCTTCGGCGCGGGCGAAGGCCATGTCGCCGTGGTCGATCAGGTTGGCGACGTACAGGCCGTCCTCGTCGAGCACCCGCCGGACGTCCGTCATCGCCTCCACCGTGGTGAGGTGCCACGGCACGCTGACGCCCCCGAAGGCGTCGCCGACGACGAGGTCCCGGCTGCCGGTGTCCAGTCGCCGCAGGCCGAGCCTGCCGTCCTCGGTGCGCACGTCGAGGCCGGCCTGGGGTTGCGCACCGAGCAGTTCACGGTTGACGCGCAGGACGCCGCCGTCGATCTCGGACACCAGGCTGCGCGTTCCGGGCCGCTCGGCCGCGAGGTACCGGGGGAAGGTGAGTCCGCCCCCGCCCAGGTGGTGGGCGACGAGCGGCTCCTCCTCGGGGAACGCGGCGTCGACGACCGCGGCGAAGGCGCGCACGTACGTGAACTTCAGGTAGGTCGGGTCGTCGAGGTCGACGTAGGAGTGCCGCACGCCGTCCAGCACGAGGGTGCGTCCGCCCTCCCGGCCGGGATCGGCGACGACCCGCACGCAGTGGTACTTGGTCTCCGTGTCGCAGCCGCCGGGCGCGATGCCGGCGGCGAGGCCGCCGGCCAGGACCGCGAGCGCCAGGGCCGGGGTGCCGCTCCACCCGCGGGTGCGCCACCCGACCAGCGCCGAGCCGAGCACCAGCAGGGTTCCGAGACCGATCAGGATGCCGCTGACCGGCCAGCGCGACACGAGGACGAAGCCGGTCAGCACGGTGCCGGCGATGGCGCCGGCCGTACCGACGCCGGACAGCCGGCCGACGACCGTTCCGGTCTCCGCGAGGCTCGTCAGACGCAGCTTGGTCACGATCGGCGTCACGGCGGACAGCAGGGCGCCCGGCACGAGGATGGTGAGCGACGCGATCAGCAGCAGCGCCACCGGTGCCCATTCCGCCGTGGTGCGCAGCACCGCGGGGGTGAGGGCCACGACGACGCCCGAGAGCCCGAGGCAGGGGCCCACGAGCCGACGTGGGTCGACCTGGTCGGCGAGGCGCCCACCGAGCCAGGAGCCGAGGGCGATCGCGGTGAGGGCGATCCCGATCACCATGGTGCTGGTCTCGAGGGTGAGACCGAGATAGGGAGCCAGCAGCCGCAGGGCGACGATCTCGACCACGAGCACGGCGGCCGAGGAGGCGAACACCAGCCCGGCAGCGGTGCGGGGGCCCGGACCGCGACTGGGCGGCGCGCCGTCGGTGGCGGGCAGGGAGGACGAAGCGGTCACGGGCCACATCCTCGCACGCGGCGGTCACGGGCGGTGACGGAACGTGAGCCGTCGTCGGCGCGAAACGGCACGGGTGGGCCGCCCAACCGGTCGGGCGGCAAGGCAAGACGGCACGGCGCGGGGAGAACGATCCGGCGATCGGGCACGGGCGACGCGGACCTAGGCCCCCTCCGCCCCGCGGCTTGCAGAGCGTCGTGCCGAACATGGCATTCCTATACGATCCCGCGCTCGCCGGAGCTTGACGACGGTGATCCTGACACGGGTCTTGACGTGAGGAGTGACTCTGACCGAGCATCACGAGAACTGAATCCTATGGGATCTGATCCGGTGGGCGTCCCGGCGGTGAGGCGAGGGACGGTCAGTGCCGGACCGGACGCGTGAAGAGGGCGATGGACAGCAACCGCACGCCGCGCATCACGGACGTCGAGGTCGTCGACATCCGCTTCCCCACCTCACGCGCACTCGACGGCTCCGACGCGATGAACCCCGACCCCGACTACTCGGCCGCCTACGTCGTCCTGCGCACCGACGCGGCTCGGGGACCGGGCGGCCCGCTGGAGGGACACGCCTTCGCGTTCACCATCGGACGCGGCAACGAGGTGCAGACGGCGGCCGTCGCCGCGCTGCGCGAGCACGTCGTCGGTCTGTCCGTGGACGCCGTGTGCGCCGACCCCGCGGTGGTGAGCCGGGCCCTGAACGGTGACAGCCAACTGCGCTGGCTCGGACCGGAGAAGGGCGTGATGCACATGGCGGTCGGCGCCGTCGTCAACGCCGTCTGGGACCTGGCGGCCAGACGGGCCGGCCGACCGGTGTGGAAGCTCCTCTCGGACGCCGAACCGGAATGGCTGGCCGACCAGGTGGACTACCGCTACATCGAGGACACGCTCAGCCGCGCGGACGCCGTCGCGCTGCTCCGCGCGGGCAAGGAGGGCGCCGCCGACCGCGAGGCGCTGCTGCTCTCCCGCGGGTACCCGGCGTACACCACCTCCCCCGGCTGGCTCGGCTACTCCGACCGGAAGCTCGTGCGGCTCGCGAGGCAGGCCGTCGCCGACGGCTTCACCCAGATCAAGCTCAAGGTGGGTGCCGACCTCGCCGACGACGTCCGCAGGCTGCGCGCGGCCCGCGCCGCGGTCGGCCCGGACATCCGCATCGCCGTCGACGCCAACCAGCGGTGGAACATCGGCGAGGCCATCGAGTGGACCAACGCGCTGGCCGACAGCGATCCGTACTGGATCGAGGAGCCCACCAGCCCCGACGACGTCCTCGGTCACGCGGCCGTGCGCCGGGGCGTGGCACCCGTCAAGGTCGCCACCGGGGAACACGTGCACAACCGCGTCGTCTTCAAGCAACTGCTCCAGGCCGACGCGGTCGACGTGGTGCAGATCGACGCGGCACGCGTGGGCGGCGTCAACGAGAACCTGGCCGTGCTGCTGCTCGCCGCCGCCTTCGGTGTCCCGGTCTGCCCGCACGCGGGCGGTGTCGGCCTGTGCGAGCTGGTGCGGCACCTGGCGATGTTCGACTTCGTCGCCCTGAGCGGCACGACCGACGACCGGGTCATCGAGTACGTCGACCACCTGCACGAGCATTTCGAGGATCCCGCGGTCGTCTCCGGCGGTCATTACACGGCGCCCACGTCGCCCGGCTTCTCGTCCCGGATGCGCCCGGAGACGATCAGCACGTACCGCTATCCCGACGGCTCCTTCTGGGCCGCCGACCTCGCCGGTCAGGGGAAGGACCTCCGTACATGAGGGAACTGTCGGGCCGCACGGCCCTGGTGACCGGCGGTGCCTCCGGCATCGGCCGGGCCACCGCGGACCTGCTGGTCGCCCGCGGCGCCGACGTCGCCGTACTCGACATCGACCCGTCCGCGGTCGGCGGGCCGTTGCGCGGCTACGTCGCCGACGTGTCCGACGACGCCTCCGTACGCGCCGCCGTCGCCGCCGCCGCCCGCGACCTCGGCTCCCTCGACATCCTGGTCAACAACGCCGGCATCGGGGCCACGGGCACGGTCGAGGACAACGACGACGCCGAGTGGCACCGGGTCCTCGACGTCAACGTCCTCGGCATCGTCCGCACCACCCGGGCCGCCCTGCCCCACCTGCGCGCCTCCACGTACGCGGCCGTCGTCAACACGTGCTCGATCGCGGCCACCGCCGGGCTTCCGCAGCGCGCCCTGTACAGCGCGAGCAAGGGTGCCGTGCAGGCCCTCACCCTCGCCATGGCGGCCGACCACGTCCGCGAGGGCATCCGCGTCAACTGCGTGAACCCGGGGACGGTGGACACCCCGTGGGTGGGGCGCCTCCTCGAACGGGCGGCAAACCCCGCCGCCGAGCGGGCCGCGCTCGACGCCCGCCAGCCCGTCGGCCGCCTGATCTCCGCCGACGAGGTCGCCGCCGCGATCGTGTACCTGGCGAGCCCGGCCGCGGCCGGTGTCACGGGCACCTCCCTCGCCGTGGACGGCGGCATGCAGGGACTGCGGATGCGCCCGGAGGGACGGTGACGGCGGGCGCGCTGCCGGCCCGGACCCTGGGCCGCGGCGGAGTCCCCGTCACGGCCCTCGGTTTCGGTGCCGCCGCGATCGCCGGACTGTACGAGGAGGTGGGCGACGACGAGGCGGCGGCCGCCGTGGAGGCCGCCTGGGAGGCGGGCGTCCGCTACTTCGACACCGCCCCCCACTACGGCCTCGGCCGGTCGGAGCGCCGGCTGGGCGCGGTCCTCGGCACCAAGGACCGGGACAGCTACACGCTGTCCACCAAGGTGGGCAGGGTGCTCGACCCGTACGACGGAGGCGGCGACGACCTGGCGCACGGTTTCGCCGGTCCTGCCACCCACCGACGGCGGTGGGACTTCAGCCGCGACGGTGTACGCCGCTCGCTGGAGGAGAGTCTCACCCGCCTCGGGACGGACCGCGTGGACCTGGTGCTGCTCCACGACCCCGACGAGCACGAGGAGCAGGCGTTCCGGGAGGCCTATCCGGCGCTGGAGGAGCTGCGGTCGCAGGGCGTGGTCCGGGCGATCGGCGCGGGCATGAACCAGAGCCGGATGCTGGCGCGTTTCCTGACGGACACGGACGTGGACGCCGTGCTCTGCGCCGGCCGCTACACCCTGCTCGAACAGGGTGCCCTGGAGACGCTGCTGCCCGCCGCGGGCGCGAGGGGCCGGAGTGTGATCGTCGGCGGGGTCTTCAACTCCGGGCTGCTGGCGGACCCCGTCCCCGGGGCCGCGTACGACTACGCCCCGGCGCCCGGTGAGGTGCTGCGCCGGGCGGAGCGACTGCGCGAGGCCACCGAGGCGCACGGCGTGCCCCTGCGGCGAGCCGCGCTGCGGTTCCCCTTCGGGCACCCCGCGGTCGCCTCGGTGCTGGTCGGCGCGCGCTCCGCGGACCAGGTCCGGGACGCCGTCGCGCAGTACCGCGGGCCGGTCCCCGGAGCCCTGTGGGACGGCCTGCGCGCCCAGGGGCTGCTGGGCGGCGACGTGCCGGTGCCGACCGGGGGCGGGGAGTGAACGTCGTCGACGCCCATCACCACCTCTGGGACCTCGCCGTACGCGACCAGGAGTGGCTGGACGGCCCCGGGCTCGCGCCGCTCCGCCGGTCCTTCGCGCCGGCGGACCTGGAGGCCGAGGCACGGGCGTCGGGGGTGACGGCCACCGTGCTGGTGGAGACGGTGAACGCGGCCGAGGAGACACCGGAGTTGCTGGCCCTGGCCGCGGGCAGCGAGCTGATCCAGGCGGTCGTCGGCTGGACCGATCTGACGGCGCCCGGTGTCGCCGAGGAACTGGCCCGGCTCGCCTCGCTTCCCGGGGGCGCCTTCCTGCGCGGCGTCCGCCACCAGGTCCAGGGGGAACCCGACCCCGACTGGCTGACCCGTCCGCAGGTCCTGCGCGGCCTGCGTGCCGTCGCCGCCGCCGGACTCGTCTACGACCTGGTGGTGCGGCCGCACCAGTTGCCCGCGGCGACCCGCGCGGCCGCCGCCGTGCCCGGTCTCACCTTCGTCCTGGACCATCTCGGCAAGCCGCCGATCGCGTCGGGGGCACGGGAGCCCTGGGCGGGACGGGTGCGGGAACTGGCCGCTCTGCCGAACACGGTGTGCAAGCTGTCCGGCATGGTGACCGAGGCCGACCGGGCGTCGTGGACGGTCGCCGACCTCAAACCGTACGCCGACACCGTGCTGGACGCCTTCGGCCCCCGACGCGTCATGTTCGGCTCGGACTGGCCGGTGTGCACCCTCGCCGCGCGTTACGGCGAGGTCGTCGCCTCGGCACAGGAGCTTGCGGCGGAGCTGGACCCGACCGGACGGGCCGAGGTGCGGTCCGGCACCGCGACGCGCGTGTACCGCCTGTCCGGTGCGCCCGCCGGGCAGGCAACGCCCGGGACAGCCCCTGCCGGGCCCGTCATCCCTCCAGCCGACCGAGCTGGCGCTCCAGACTGCGGGTGAGGTGCTCGGCCATGGCCTCGGCCGCGCGTTCGGCCCGGCGGCGCAGGATCGCCCGCACCACCCGTTCGTGCTCGTCCGGGGTCGGATCGCCCGCTTCGTGCGAGCTGTTCAGGCGGAAGATGTGCAGGTGCGCGTGGAGTCGCTCCACCGCGTCCGCGAGCAGCGGCCGGCCCGCGGCCCCGGCGACGACCTCGTGGAAGCGCTGGTCGAGGGCGGCGAAGTCGCGGTACGACGCGTAGGGCCCGCCGGGGCCGGGGTGCGCCCGCATGGCCTCCAGCGTCTCCTCCAGGGCGTCGAGTTGCCCTTCGTCGGCGTGCAGCGCGGCCAGCGCGGCGGCGCGCGGCTCCAGGAGCAGCCGCATCTCGAACAGCTCCTCCACTCCCCGACGGGTCAGCAGGGCCGTCGCCCGGTACCCGGACAGAGAGCGCTTGACGACGAGGCCGTCGGCCTCCAGCCGGGCCAGCGCCTCGCGCACGGGGGTCGGTGAGACGTTGAGCGTACGGGCCAGTGCCTCGATGCCGACCCGTGCGCCGGGGGCGATCTCGTGGTCCATCACCCGGGCCTTGATGTCCTCGTACACGCTGTCGGACAGCACCTGGCGGACCGGCGCCGGTGCGGCGGGGTCTCCCGTGTCGCCGGCCACGTCCCTCCCGCCCGCGCCCACCGCCCCGGCCGCGCCGACGGAGCCGCGGACGGACGGGTCGTGTGCCGGCATCGGGGTCTCCTTGAACTCGGTGCGCTGCCCGGCGGCAGTTTATCGAGGGGGGCGCGCACCGTGGCTGCCCTGTGGAGGCCCTCGACCCGGGAATGCCGAGCACGTGTTCCCCGGCAGCCGGGGCGTCGGGGAGCATGGGGCATGCTCTCGGATGACTGGCACCTCACCCAGAACGTCGACGCGTTCCTCGCCCGGGCCGGCGACTTCCTGCGCTCGCGCCCCGCGCTGCACAACACTCCGCTGACGGACATCGAGAAACTGCGCACGCGCGCAGCGGCCGACCACGACGGCGAGGTTCCCGTCTTCGGCCGGCTGGAGTCGGACGGCGTGGTGCGCGCCGTCTTCTACCGCACTCCGCGCGGTCGCCTGGGCCTCACCCACCTCACCCGTGAGCAGGCCGACGCCCTCGCCGCTCACCTGGCCGCCCTCGGTCACAGCCCTTCCGACGTCATCGCCGACCACGACACCGCCGGTGCCTTCGCCGACGCGTGGCAGCGGCACACGGGCGCCTGCGCGGAGCCCTTCTGGCGGACGCACCTCTACCGTCTCGGCACGCTCACGCCGCCTCGGCCGCACCCGGAGGGCCGGGGGCGCGCGGCCGGGGGGAAGGACCGCGAGCAGGTCGTGAGCTGGTGCCGCGCGTTCTGCGTCGACGTCGGGGAACAACGGTCCATCGACCTGATCGACGCCGGCTCCTGGGGCGACTCGCGCTTCGGCGACCGGCACTTCACGTTCTGGGAGGACCCGGACGGCACACCGGTCTCCATGGCGGCCGCGACCCCGGTCGTCGGCGGCATGGTCCGCGTGGACCCCGTCTACACCCCGGCCCACCGCAGGGGCCGCGGTTACGCGGGGGCCGTGACGGCGGAGGTGAGCAGGGCGGCGCTGGCCGCGGGCGCGACGGACGTCGTCCTGTTCACCGACCCCGCCAACCCGACCAGCAACGCCCTCTACCGGCGCCTCGGGTACATCCGCATCGCCGACTTCGCCGGGTACCGGTTCTCCTGAGGCGCAGGCGGCCGGTCGGCGCCCGACGTCAGGCGCCGGACGCCGGTCCGTAGCGGGTGGCCATCTCGGCGGCGCGGCGGTGCAGGGAGATGCGCAGCGACTCCGGGGTCAGGGCCTCCGCGTCCGTGCCGAGCCGCCACAGCGCCCACTCGGCATGCCGCAGGTCCTGGAAGATCGCCTCCAGCCGCAGCCGGCCGTCCGGTTCCGGTCCCGGGCCCGGTTCCGAGCCCCGGTCCGGGTCCCGATCCGGCCCCGGGTCCGCGGCGCGGACCGCTACGGCGGTGTTCAGCAGGTCCTCCCTCCGCGCCGGGTTCAGCCGCATCAGCACGGCGATGTGGTCGCCGGACAGGAACCGCGCGCAGCGTTCCCGCCAGACCCGGTCCAGATCGACCCGGTCCGGTCGCTGTGCCGGCTCGGGCAGCTCTTCGGCGGCCAGGATGCGGGACAGCCGGTAGGTGCGGTCCGCGCCGGACCGCGTGGCCAGCAGGTAGCCCCGGTCCCGCACGGTGACCAGGCCGATCGGGTCGACCGTGCGCCACTGCGGCGTCCGGTCCACGGCCGCGTAGTGGAGGCGCAGTTTGCGGCCGGTGAGGACCGCGCGCCGGATCTCGGCCATCGTGCCGCCGGGTACCTCCTCCGTGGGCGTCCGGCGTGAGAGGAGGTCGGTCTCCGGTGCGACGAGGATGCGTGCGGCCGCGTCGCTCACGGCGGCCTGGTGACGCTCGGGCAGGGCGTCGACCACCTTGCGCATCGCCGAGGCGAGCGCCGCGCCGAGCCCGAAGGCCTGCTCGCCGCGCGCGGACCCGGCGGTCAGCAGGGCGAGGGCCTCTTCGTGGTTCAGTCCGGTCAGCTCGGTCCGGAAGCCGGGCAGCAGCGCGAACCCGCCGTGCCGGCCGCGTTCGGCGTAGACCGGGACGCCGGCCGCGGACAGCGCCTCGATGTCACGCAGCACGGTGCGGGTGGACACCTCCAGCTCGCGGGCCAGCGTGTCCGCGGTCAGCCGGCCGCGCTGACGGAGCAGCAGCACCAGGGAGACCAGCCGGTCGGCGCGCATGAGGGGACCTTATCCGATACATGACGATCGGTGTCATGAATGGTCGGCAGGCTCTGGAGCGGCGGCGACCGCGACGGCGGTGACCGCGCCGCCGGGCGTACGCACGCCCGATCGAGCGACAGGAGTCGATGTGACAGTGGAACGAACGGCAGTCAACCCGGTGACGTGGTCGGTGGCGATGGGGTTCAACCAGGGTGAGCTCGTCTCCGGGCACACCCAGACCCTGTACTGCTCCGGCCAGACCGCGATGAGCGGCGACGGGGAGCCCCTGCACGACGGCGACATGGCCGCGCAGCTGGCGCTGAGTCTGGACAACCTGGAAGCCGTGCTCGGCCGGGCCGGCATGTCCCTCGCGGACCTGGTCCGGCTGGGCGTCTTCACGACCGACGTCGATCTGCTGATGCCGCACTACGGCGTACTGGCGTCGCGGCTGGGAGCCGCCGGGGCGGCCCCGGCCACCACGATGCTCGAGGTGAGGCGGCTGGCGGTGCCGGGCCAGCTGGTGGAGCTGGAGGGGACGGCGGTCGCGTGACCCCGGACCCGCCTGCCGCCGGACGCGGTCCCACCGGCGGGAGCGGCGGGCGGGCGGGTCGTGTGGTCGGAGTCCGCGCCGTCACTTCCGCCAGAACAGGTGGTGCACCACCCCGCTGGGGCTGGGGACCACGTCGAGGTGGAAGCGGTCGGTGAGGTCGTCCGGGGACTCCCACAGGCGGGCACCGGAGCCGAGGGTGATCGTCGGGGCCACCACCACGTGCAGGGTGTCCACCAGGTCCGCCTCCAGGAAGGCGCGGATGGTCGTGGCGCCGCCACCGAGGCGGACGTCCTTGTCCTGGGCTGCCTCCTTCGCCCGTTCCAGGACCTCGGCGGGGTCGTCGTCGACGAAGTGGAAGGTGGTGTCCGAGAGGGTGAAGGAGGGGCGGGGGTGGTGGGTCATGACGAAGACCGGGGTGTGGAACGGCGGCTCGTCGCCCCACCAGCCCTGCCACTCCTCGTCCTCCCAGGGGCCGCGCTGCGGGCCGAACTTGTTGCGACCCATGATCTCGGCGCCGACGTGGTGGTCGTGATCGCGGATGAAGTAGTCGTCCAGTCCGCGGCTGCCGCCCGGCTCCGTCCGCATCGTCCAGCTGGCCGTGGTGCCGGCCCAGCTCATCAGGCTCAGCGGATCGGCGTGGCCGAAGGGGCGCTCCAGGCTCTGCCCCTCGCCCGCGCCGAATCCGTCACTCGAGACGGTGAAGTTCTGGACCCGCAGCAACTGCGTCATGGCGCTACCCGCTCCCGTTCGGTGATCTCCGACCATCGCTGCCGGAAGGGTAGACCCGCGGGCCCGGCGGATCTCATCGCCGGGCCCGCGGCACCTCCGCGTTCTCGCCGGGCCGGGTGCTCCTCGGCCCTGGCCCGCATCAGTCGAGCGCCCCGTCTCCGAGCTGGTCGCGGATCAGGTTGATCAGCTCGTCGTCGTCGGCGGCCTGGATGCGGTCGGTCACCGCACTGTCCGCGGCGGCCGGCCGGTCGGCGGTCCACCTGTCGAGGAACGCCTGGAGGCGGACGGTGACCCGTGCCCGGGACAGTCCGTCCGGCGGCGACTCGGCCATCGCCGCCTCCAGGGTGTCCAGTGCCCCGATGAGCGGCTCGACGTCGGTGACCGGATCGCCGCCGGGCAGCGTGTCGTGCAGGTGGTCGGCGAGGGCGGACGGCGTCGGGTGGTCGAAGACGATCGTCGACGGCAGCGGCGTACCGCACCGGCGGGCCAGCAGGTCCCGGAACTCGACGGCGGTCAGCGAGTCGAAGCCGAGGTCCCGGAAGGGGCGGGCCCCGTCGATCCGCTCGTCCGCGTCATAGCGGAGTACGACGGCGAGGGAACTTCTGATCAACTCCGTCAGTTCGGCCAGTCGCTCAGCGGTGCTCAGCGTGGCGAGTCGCTCCAGCAGCCCGGTGTCGGCCTCCTCTTCGCCGGGTGTCCCGGTCGGCGCCACCGCGTCGGCGGCCTCGGGCAGTTCGCGCAGCAGCGGACTCGGCCTGCCGGAGGTGAACGCCGGGGTGAAGCGGGCCCAGTCCACATCGGCGACGGTCACGTTCGTCTCGCCGCCGTCGACCGCCTGGGCCAGCGCGGCGACCGCCAGGGCCGGGTCGAGCGGGGTCAGTCCGCGGCGGCGCAGGAACTCCTCCGCCTCTCCGGACACCGCCATGCCGGCGCCGGCCCACGGGCCCCAGGCCACCGAGACGGCCGCCAGTTTCCGGTCCGCGCGGCTCTGGGCGAGCGCGTCCAGGTAGGCGTTGCCGGCCGCGTAGAGCGCCTGGCCGCCGCTGCCCCAGGTGGCGGCGATGGAGGAGAAGAGCACGAACAGCTCCAGATCGGCGTCCTTGGTGAACTGGTCCAGATGGGCCGCGCCGAGCACCTTGCCGTCGGTGGTCTCCGCGATGTCCGCGAGTCCGGTGGTCTCCACCGGCCCGGACCGGGCGACGCCGGCGGCGTGGACCACGCCGAGCAGGGGGCGGTCGGCCGGTACGGCGGCAAGCAGTTCCGCCACCGCGTCCCGGTCGGCGACGTCGCAGCGGGCGACCGTGGCATCCGCGCCCAGGACCTTCAGCTCGGCGAGCAGTTCGTCGGTGCCCGGTGCCCGGGCGCCGCGACGGCTGGTGAGCAGCAGGTGCGACACCCCGCGTCCGGCGAGCCACCGCGCGACCGAGGCGCCCAGTGCGCCGGTGCCGCCGGTGACCAGGACCGTGCCCGGCCGGGACGGCGTCCAGGACGTGGTGGCAGGGTCCGGTCGGTCGGCCCGGACGAGGCGCCGGGCGTGGATTCGGCCGTCGCGCAGGGCGAGTTGGTCCTCGTGGGAGTCCCCGCGCAGTACGGCGGGCAGCCGGGTCAGGTCCTGGTCGCCGTCCGAGGGCAGATCGACCAGGCCGCCCCAGCGCTGCGGTTGTTCCAGCGCCACGGCCTGCCCGAAGCCCCACAGCCGCGCGTGCTCGGCCCGGGTGACCCGGTCCGCCGCGTCGACCGCGACGGCGCCGCGGGTCAGGGTCCACAGCGGAGCGGCGCACCCGGCGTCGCTGAGGGCCTGGACGAGGGTGAGGGCCACCGCCAGGTCGGCCCGGTGGCCCGCCGGGTGAACGACTCCGCGCAGGTCGCCCGCCATCAGCGTGCGGATGCGGGCGGCCAGCTCGTGCCGGTCGGGACGGGTCGCGTCGACCGTCAGAGGGACGACGTGGGCGCCGGCCGCGCGGAGGGCTCCCCCGACGTCGCCGCCGGCCTCGTCGCCCGCCTCGGTGACCAGGAGCCAGGTGCCGTCCAGGGGGCTGTCCGGTACGGCGACCGGTGTCCACTCCACCCGGTAGCGCCAGCCGTCCACCGCCGCGTGCTGCCGGGCCTGCCGTCGCCAGGACGACAGCGCCGGCAGCACCTCCGCGAGAGCGTCCGGTCGTGCGGCCAGCCGCAGGGCGCTCGCGACCTCGGTCACGTCCTCGCGTTCCACCGCCTCCCAGAACCGGGACTCGACCGCGTCCTGGGCCGGTTCCGGTACCGGTGCCGAGGTCGCCGGCTGCGGCCAGTACCGGTCCCGCTGGAACGCGTACGTGGGCAGGGCGATCCGTCGGCCGTGCGCGGGCACCGCCGCCGCCCAGTCGACGTCCACGCCCACCGCCCAGATCCGGCCGAGCGCCTCCCACGCCGTGCGCACCTCGTCGCGGTCCCGTCGCAGGACCGGGGCGAAGGCGCCGGTCACGCCGGACCGGCGGGCCATGGCGCAGAGCACGCCGTCCGGGCCGAGTTCCACGAAGCGGGTGACGCCCTGTCCGGTCAGCTGTCGTACTCCGTCGGCGAACCGTACGGTCTCGCGTACCTGCCGCACCCAGTAGGCGGGGGTGGTCAGGTCCGCGCCGGCCATCGCGGGGATCACGGGGATTCGGGGCTCGGCGAACGTCATCGCCTCCACGACCTCCGCGAACTCGGCCAGCATCGGCTCCATCAGGGCCGAGTGGAAGGCGTGCGACACCGTGAGACGGCTGGTCCTGCGGCCCTCGGCCGACCACTGCGCGGCGAACTCCTCGACCACCTCGGCCGCACCGGAGACCACGAGCGACGACGGGCCGTTCACCGCGGCGATGTCCAGCCGGCCCCGTACGGCGTCGAGGATCTCGGCCTCGGTCGCCTCGACCGCGAGCATCGCGCCGCCGGCGGGCAGCGCCTGCATCGACCGGCCTCGTGCCGCGACGAGTGCGCAGGCGTCCTCGAGCGAGAACACTCCCGCGCAGTGGGCGGCGGCGATCTCCCCGATCGAGTGGCCGAGCAGGACGTCGGGGATCACGCCGAAGGACTCCAGCAGCCGGAAGACGGCCACCTCGACGGCGAACAGGCCGGCTTGGGCCCACACGGTCCGGTCCAGTCCGTCGCCGTCGAACACCACGTCCCGCACGGGGCGTTCGTACGTCAGGTCCAGCTCGGCGCAGACCGCGTCGAAGGCGTCGGCGTAGGCCGGGAAGGCCTCGTACAGGTCCCTTCCCATGCCGGCCCGTTGGGCGCCCTGCCCGGTGAACAGGAACGCCGTGCGGCCCTCGCCGGTCGTCTCCGAGATCAGGTCGGCGGACGGTGCGCCGGCGGCCAGCGCGGCGAGGCCGGCCAGCAGGTCGTCGCGGCCGGCGCCCATGACCACCGCGCGGTGCTCGAGGTCGGCCCGGGTCAGCAGGGACCGGGCGACGTCCGTCGGGGCCGCCTCCGGCTGCGCGGACAGGGCCGCGTGCAGCCTCTTCGCCTGTGCGGCGAGCGCGGTGGCGGACCGGCCGGACACCAGCCAGGGCGGTGTCGTCCCGTCGCTTCCCCGCTCGTGCGGGGCGGTCTCGTCCGCCGGGGCGGGTGCGGCCTCCAGGATGATGTGGGCGTTGGTGCCGCTGATGCCGAACGAGGAGACGCCCGCCCGGCGCGGGCGGTCCGCCTCGGGCCACGGCCGGGCCCGGGTCAGCAGCTCCACCGTGCCGGCCGACCAGTCCACCTGCTCGGTGGGCCGATCGGCGTGCAGGGTGGGCGGCAGCGTGCCGTGCCGCAGCGCCAGCACCATCTTGATCACGCCCGCGACACCGGCGGCCGCCTGGGTGTGGCCCAGGTTCGACTTGACCGAGCCGAGCCACAGCGGCCGGCCGGCGTCCCGGTCCTGGCCGTAGGTCGCCAGCAGCGCCTGTGCCTCGATCGGGTCGCCGAGCCTGGTGCCGGTGCCGTGTGCCTCGACCGCGTCGACCTCCGACGGCGACAGTCGCGCGTCCGCCAGGGCCTGCCGGATGACCCGCTGCTGGGCGGGTCCGTTGGGGGCGGTCAGGCCGTTGGAGGCGCCGTCCTGGTTGACGGCGCTGCCCCGTACCAGGGCGAGGACCTGGTGCCCGTTGCGGCGGGCGTCCGCGAGCCGCTCCACGAGCAGGACGCCGACGCCCTCGCCCCAGCCCGTGCCGTCCGCGTCGGCCGAGAAGGCCTTGCAGCGGCCGTCGTCCGCCAGACCGCCCTGCCGGGCGAACTCGGTGAACGCCGCCTCGGTGGACATCACCGACACACCGCCGGCGAGCGCCAGATCGCACTCGCCCCGCCGCAGCGCCTGCGCGGCCAGGTGGAGCGCCACCAGCGACGACGAGCACGCCGTGTCGACGGTGAGCGCCGGTCCTTCCAGGCCGAAGGCGTAGGAGACCCGGCCGGACAGCACCGCCGCCGCGTTGCCGGTGGCCGCGTGGGCGTCCAGGCCCTCGTCGGCGGAGGCGGCCAGCACCACCGGGTAGTCCTGTCCGTTGGTGCCGACGAACATCCCGACGGAGCGGCCGCGTACCGCGCGCGGGTCCACTCCGGCGGACTCGAAGGTCTCCCACACCGTCTCGAGGAGCAGTCGCTGCTGGGGGTCCATCGCCAGCGCCTCGCGCGGGCTGATCCCGAACAGGCCCGCGTCGAAGTCCGCGGCGCCGTCGACGAATCCGCCGCGCAGCGCGGGGAGGTCGGGGAGTGCGGCGAGGTCCCAGCCCCGGTCGGTGGGGAACGTCGTCATGGCGTCGACCCCACCGACGAGCAGGTCCCACAGGTCCTCGGGGGAACCGACACCGCCGGGCAGGCGGCACGCCATGCCGACCAGCGCCAACGGCTCGTCCGCCTCGGCGGCGGCTCCCGTCGCGGTCGCGGGGACGACGGCCGGTGCGGGCACCTGTTCGCCGCCGAACAGTTCCTCGCCGAGGTACCGCGCCAACTCCGCCGGGGTCGGCCGGTCGAAGACCAGGGAGGCGGGCAGCCGCAGCCCGGTCCGTACGGCGGCCAGGTTCCGGAACTCCACGGCGGCGAGCGAGTCGAAGCCGAGGTCCCGGAACGCCTGGCCGGCGCCGACCGCCTCCGCCGAGCCGTGGCCCAGCACGGTCGCCGCCCACGAGCGGACCGCCGCCAGCAGCAGCGCGCCGCGCCGCGCCGCCGGTGCCGCCGTCAGCTCCGCCCGGAACTCGGTTGCCGGGTCGGCCTCGGCGGCGGGGGTACGGGCGGACGCCGCCTCGGGCAGTTCGGTCAGCAGGGCGCTGGGGCGCGCGCCGGTCAGCCCGGCCGCGAACAGCGGCCAGTCGATGTCGGCGATCACCGGGTCCTGGTCACCGGGGACCAGGGCGCCCGCCAACGCCGCGACGGCCAGTTCGGGGTCCAGCGGCGTCAGGCCGCCGCGCCGCAGCCGGTCGGCGACCGCCTGGTCGTCGGCCGCCATGCCGTCCTGCGCCCAGGGGCCCCAGGCGACCGAGACCCCGGGCAGCCCGCGGGCCCGGCGGCCCTGCATCCACGCGTCGACGAAGGCGTTGGCGGCGGCGTAGTTGCCCTGTCCGGCGCTGCCCACCGTGCCGGCGAGCGAGGAGAACGCCACGAAGAACTCCGGTTCCGCTCCCCCGGTCGCCTCGTCCAGGGCGACCAGGCCGGACACCTTGGCGGCCAGGACCGTCTCGAAGCGTTCCGGGGTGAGCGCGTCGAGCGTCCCGTCGTCCAGGACCCCGGCGGCGTGCACCACACCGATCAGCGGGTGTTCGGCCGGGAGCCGCTCCAGGGCGCCTGCCAGTGCCGCGCGGTCGGTGACGTCGCCGGTCTCGACCGTGACCCGGGTCCCCGTGCCGGCCAGTTCGGTGACCAGCTCGGCCACCCCCGGAGCCTGCCGGCCGCGTCGGCCCAGCAGGACCACGTGGGGTACGCCCCGGTCGGCGAGCCAGCGGGCGACCGCGGCGCCGAGCGCTCCGGTGCCACCGGTCACCAGCACGGAGCCGGGCCGCGACGGCGACCACGGGGTGCTGCCGGCGGACTCGGCGCGCACCAGGCGGCGGCCGTAGACGCCGGCCGCGCGGACCGCCACCTGGTCCTCACCGGTCCCGCCGGCGAGGACGGCGGCGAGGCGTGTCCCGGCTCTGGCGTCCAGCACGGGCGGGAGGTCGACGAGGCCGCCCCACCGGTCGGGCTGTTCGAGTGCCGCCACCCGGCCGAGTCCCCAGAGCTGCGCCGACACCGCGGCGGGCGACGCGTCCGACCGTCCGACCGAGACGGCGCCGCTGGTCAACGCCCACAGAGGGGCGTCGATTCCGGCGTCGCCGAGCGCCTGGAGCAGGCACAGGGTCAGTCGCAGGCCGGCGGACGGCTCGGTGCGAGGCGTCCGGTCGTCCGCCCAGGCCGCGAGGGAGACCACCCCGCTGACCGGTCCGGCCTCGGCGAGCCGGACGGCGAGGGCCGCCCGGTCCGCGCCGGCGGGGACGAGGTGGACGGCCTCGGCGCCGGCGCCTTCCAGCGCGGAGGACACCTCCTGGACGGGCGCGGGGGCCGCCTGGGTCTGCGGGACGACCACCAGCCAGCGGCCGGTCAGCACCGGGGTCGGGGGCAGGTCGGTGATCGGGCGCCAGGTCGCCACGTAGCGCCAGGAGTCGACCGCGGACTCCTTGCGCCGCTGTCGCCGCCACGAGGAGAGCATCGGCAGCGCCGCGCCGAGCAGGTCCAGGGTGCGGGGGTCGTCCAGGAGGTCGGCGAGGGCGTCGATGTCCTCGTGCTCGACCGCGTCCCAGAAGCGGGAGTCCGTCGTGCGGGCGGTCGCCGGCGCGGCGGCGGTGCCGGCGCGCGGCCAGTACCTGTCGCGCTGGAACGGGTAGGTGGGCAGGGCGACCCTGCGGCCGCCGGGTGCCGTCGTCGACCAGTCGGCGTCCGCGCCGTCGGTCCACAGCCGGGCCAGGGCGAGCAGCGCGGTGGCGGTGTCGTCCCGGTCGGCGCGCAGGAGCGGGGCGCACACGGCGTCGGCGTCGGTCTGCCGGGCCATCCCGCACAGCACTCCGTCCGGGCCCAGCTCCACCAGGCGGGTCACGCCGTCGAGCCGCAGGCACTCGACCCCGTCGGCGAAGCGCACCGTCTCGCGGACCTGTCGTACCCAGTAGTCGGGGCTGGACAGGAGTCCGGGTCCGGCGGGCCGGCCGGTCAGGTCGGACACGACGGGGATGCGGGGCTCGGCGAAGTCCGTCTCCTCCAGCACGGCGGCGAAGTCGGCGAGCATCGGTTCCATCAGTGCCGAGTGGAACGCGTGCGACACGGTCAGCCGGCGCGTACGACGGCCCTGGTCGCGCCAGCGGGCGGCGAACTCCTCGACCGTCCCGGCCGCGCCTGACACCACCACCGACGACGGGCCGTTCACCGCCGCGACGTCCAGCCGGCCCCCGATCGCCTCGACGACCTCGGCCTCGGTCGCCTCCACCGCGAGCATCGCGCCGCCGGCGGGCAGGGCCTGCATCAGCCGCCCGCGTGCCGCCACGAGCCGGCAGGCGTCGGGCAGCGAGAACACCCCGGCGCAGTGCGCGGCGGCCACCTCGCCGATCGAGTGGCCGAGCAGCACGTCCGGGACCACGCCCCAGGACTCCAGCAGCCGGAACGCCGCGACCTCCACGGCGAACAGCCCGGCCTGCGCCCACACCGTCCGGTCCAGTCCGGTGCCGTCGAACACCACGTCCCGCACCGGCTGGTCCAGGTGCGGTTCCAGTTCGGCGCAGACCGCGTCGAACGCGTCCGCGTACACCGGGAACGTCTCGTACAGTCCACGTCCCATGCCCGCGCGCTGCGCGCCCTGGCCGGTGAACAGGAACGCGGTGCGCCCCCGCGTCGCCTCCGCCGACACCGTCCGGGCGGCGGTCCCGCCGTCGGTCAGCGTGGCGAGCCCGGCGAGGAGTTCGTCCCGGTCGGTGCCGACGACCACGGCCCGGTGGTCCAGGGCGGCCCGGGTGGTGGCCAGCGACCAGGCCACGTCGTACGGGTCGACGTGGGGGTCGGCGACCAGCCCGCGCAGGAGCGCGGCCTGGGCCCGCAGGCCGTCGGCGGTCCTGGCGGACAGCGTCCAGCCGAGGGGGCGCGGGGCGCGCGCGGGCGGGGACGCTTCCTCGTCGGGCGCCGGTGCGCCCTCCAGCAGGACGTGCGCGTTGGTGCCGCTGATGCCGAACGACGAGACCCCGGCCCGGCGCGGGCGGTCGATGACGGTCCAGGGCCGGGCCTCGGTGAGCAGCCGCACCGCGCCGGCGGACCAGTCGACGTGCGGGGTCGGCTCGTCCACGTGGAGGGTGGCGGGCAGTACGCCGTGCCGCATGGCCATGACCATCTTGATCACGCCCGCCACGCCCGAGGCGGCCTGGGTGTGGCCGATGTTGGACTTGACCGAGCCGAGCCACAGCGGGCGGTCCTCGTCCCGGCCCTGCCCGTACGTCGCCAGCAGTGCCTGTGCCTCGATGGGATCGCCCAGGCGGGTTCCGGTGCCGTGTGCCTCGACGGCGTCGACCTCGTCCGGGGTCAGGCCCGCGGTGGCGAGTGCCTGGCGGATGACGCGTTGCTGGGAGGGGCCGTTGGGTGCGGTCAGGCCGTTGGACGCGCCGTCCTGGTTGACCGCGCTGCCGCGTACCACCGCGAGGACGTCGTGGCCGTTGCGGCGGGCGTCGGAGAGGCGCTCCAGTACGAGGACGCCCACGCCCTCGCCCCAGCCGGTGCCGTCCGCGCCGCCCGCGAACGACTTGCAGCGCCCGTCGGAGGCCAGTCCGTCCTGCCGGTCGAACTCGGCGAACGCCGCGGGGGACACCATGACCGTCACCCCGCCGGCCAGTGCCAGCTCGCACTCCCCGTTGCGCAGCGCCTGCGCCGCCCAGTGCAGTGCCACCAGTGACGAGGAGCAGGCGGTGTCGACGGTGACCGCGGGTCCCTCCAGGCCGAAGGTGTACGCCACCCGGCCGGAGATCACGCTGTTGGCGGTGCCGGCCAGCAGGTAGCCGCCGGCGCCTTCGAGGCCGTCGCCCGGTCCCCCGTACCCGGAGGAGGAGGCGCCGGCGAAGACGCCGACCGGCCGGCCGCGCAGGGCACGCGGATTCAGTCCGGCGGACTCGAACGCTTCCCAGGAGGCTTCGAGCAGCAGCCGCTGCTGGGGGTCCATCGCGAGCGCCTCGCGCGGGCCGATCCCGAACAGCCCGGCGTCGAACTCCGTGGCCCCGTCCACGAATCCGCCCCGTGCGGCCGCTCCGGCCACGACGTCCCGCGGCCACTCGCGGTCGGCCGGGAACTCGGTGGTGCCGTCGGTCCCGTGTGCGACGAGGTCCCACAGCTGCTCGGCGTCGCGCACCCCGCCCGGGTAGCGGGCGCTCATGCCGACGATCGCGATCGGTTCGTCCGCGGCGGCGACGGCGGTGGTGCCGGTGACCGTGCCGGTCGGTTCCAGAAGTCCGGCGGTCAGGTGCTCGGCCAGTGCGGTGGGGTTGGGGTGGTCGAAGACCAGGGTGGCGGGCAGGGTCAGGCCGGTGTCCGCGCCGAGCAGGTTGCGCAGCTCGACGGCGGTGAGGGAGTCGAAGCCGGCGTCGCGGAAGGACCGGTCCGGCTCGATCGCCTCCGCGGAGGCATGTCCGAGCGAGACGGCCGCGCGGGCCCGGACCAGGTCGAGCAGCATGCCGTGACGGCGGCTCTCGGGCGCCGCGACCAGTTCGTCGCGGAAGGCCGAGCCGCGGCCGGCGGCGACGGTCGCCGGTGCCAGCGCCGCTGCCGCGTCGGGCAGTTCGGTGAGCAGAGCGCTGTCCCGGCCGGAGGTGAAGGCGGGGGCGAACCGCTCCCAGTCCACGTCGGCGACTGTCACACAGCTCTCGTCGAGGTCCACCGCGCGTTCCAGGGCGCGCAGGGCGAGGTCCGGTGCCATGGCGACCAGGCCGTGGCGGTACAGGTACTCCTCGGCTCCGCCCTGCGTGGCCATCCCTTCGCCCTCCCACGGCCCCCAGGCCACGGAGGTGCCGCTGCGTCCCTGCGCCCGCCGCCGCTCGACGAGCGCGTCGAGGTGGGCGTTGGCGGCCGCGTAGACGCCCTGGCCGCCGCTGCCCCAGGTCGCCGCGATCGAGGAGAAGACCACGAACAGGTCCAGGTCCGTCCCGCGGGTCAGCTCGTCGAGATGGGCCGCGCCCGTCACCTTGACGTCCAGGACGCGGGTGATCTCGGCCTCGTCGGTGTCGGCGAGCGGTACGGCCTGTGCGGCGCCGGCCGCGTGCACGATGCCGGTCAGGGGGTGCTCTTCGGGGATCGCGTCCAGGACGGCCGCCAGCGCCGTCCGGTCGGTGACGTCGCAGGCGACGACGGTCGCCTCGCAGCCGTGGGCGGCGAGTTCGGCGACCAGCTCGGTGGTGCCCGGCGTGTCGGCGCCGCGACGCCCGAGCAGGACCAGGCGCGGTGCTCCCCGTTCGGCCAGCCGGCGGGCCACCCGCTTGCCGAGGGCTCCGGTGCCGCCGGTGACGAGGACGGTCCCGGAGGGCGTGTACGGGGTGCCGGCCGGCTCGTCGGCGGCGACGCGGACCAGACGGCGGCCGTACGCGCCGGAGGTCCGTACGGCGACCTGGTCCTCGCCCGTGCCACCGGCCAGTACGGAGACCAGGACGCGGGCGGTGCGGGCGTCGAAGCCGGCCGGGAGGTCGATCAGACCGCCCCAGCGGCGCGGCTGTTCCAGTGCGGCCACCCGCCCGAGTCCCCAGGCCTGCGCCTGGGCCACCTGGCGCAGCGGATCGGAGCGGCCGATCGACACCGCCCCGCTGGTGAGCATCCACACCGGCGCGTCCAGCTCCGCCTCGTCCACCTGCCGCAGCAGCGCCACCGACTCGGTGACGACGGCGGACGTCGGGGCCAGGGCGACGACCCCGGCGACGGTGGCGGAGGCGTCCCGCGGGTCGGCCTCGCGGTCCAGGGGGGCGACGTCGGCTCCGGCCGCGCGGAGTGCCTCGGCGATGCGGGCGGCCGGTTCGGCGTCGGCCGGGGCGGCAGCGACCAGCCAGGTGCCGGACAGGGTGGCGGTGGTGCCGGTGAGGTGGTGGAGCGGGGTCCAGGTGACGCGGTAGCGCCACGAGCCGATCACCGACTCCTGGTGGCGGGAGCGCCGCCACCGGGAGAGGGCGGGGACCAGGGCGTCCAGGGGGGTGGTGGCGTCGGGCAGGCCGAGGGTGTCGGCGAGTTCGGCCGGATCCTCGCGGTCGACGGCCGCCCAGAAGCGTGCCTCGTCCGCGTCGGCGGGTGCGGTCGGGTCGACCGCCGGCTCCGGCCAGTACCGCTCCCGCTGGAAGGCGTACGTCGGCAGGGCGATCCGGCGGCCGGCCGGCAGCACCGCCGGCCAGTGGACCTCCGCACCGGCGGCCCACAGCCGGCCGAGCGCGGCCAGGGCGGTCTCGTGCTCGTCCCGGTCACGGCGCAGTACCGGCGCGAACACGGCGTCGCCCGCGCTCTGCTGCGCCATTCCGCAGAGCACCCCGTCGGGGCCGACCTCGACGAAACGGGTGACGCCGCGTTCGGTCGCCTCCCGTACGGCGTCGGCGAAGCGGACGGTCCCCCGTACCTGGCGCACCCAGTACCCGGGGGTGGACGGCTGCCCGCCCTCCGCCGCGGCGACCAGGGGGATACGGGGTGCGGAGTAGGCCACCGACTCCGCGGCCGCCGCGAACTCCGCCAGCATGGGCTCCATCAGCGTCGAGTGGAAGGCGTGCGACACCGTGAGCCGGCTGGTCCTGCGTCCCTCCCCCGACCACTTCGCGGCGAACTCGTCGACCGTCGCGGCGTCCCCGGAGACCACCACCGACGTCGGTCCGTTCACCGCCGCGACGTCCAGCCGGCCCCCGATCGCCTCGACGACCTCGGCCTCGGTCGCCCGTACCGCCAGCATCGCCCCGCCGGCGGGCAGTGCCTGCATCAGCCGGCCCCGTGCGGCGACGAGCGCGCACGCGTCGGCGAGGGAGAACACGCCCGCGCAGTGGGCGGCCGCGATCTCACCGACCGAGTGGCCCACCAGCACGTCGGGGACCACGCCCCAGGACTCCAGCAGCCGGAACACCGCGACCTCGACCGCGAACAGCCCGGCCTGCGTCCAGACCGTCCGATCGAGGTCGGTCCCCTCGAAGACCACGTCGCGCACCGGCCGTTCCAGGCTCCGGTCCAGTTCCGCGCAGACCGCGTCGAACGCCTCGGCGAACACCGGGTACGCCTGGTACAGCCCGCGTCCCATGCCGGCCCGCTGTGCGCCCTGGCCGGTGAAGAGGAACGCCGTGCGCCCCTCGGCGACCGCGCCCGGGACCACGTGCGCGGCGGGATCGCCGGAGGCAAGCGCGGTCAGCCCCGCCACCAGCTCGGCGTGGTCGTCGCCGACGATCGCCGCACGGTGGTCCAGCGCGGTCCTGGTGGTGGCCAGCGACCAGGCCACGTCGTGCGCTCCGGCCGGTGACGCGGAGAGGGTGGTCGCCAGTCGTGCCGCCTGGGCGCGCAGGCCCTCGGGGGTGTGCGCGGAGACCAGCCAGCTGACCGGGCCGGGCGTGGGCACGGGCGTGGGCGTGGGCGTGGCGTCGGAGGGCGTGGGTGCCGCGGCTTCCAGGATGACGTGGGCGTTGGTGCCGCTGATGCCGAACGACGACACGCCGGCCCGGTGGGGCCGGTCGGACAGGGGCCATGGGCGGGGCTCGGTGAGCAGTTCGACCGCGCCGGTCGACCAGTCGACGTGCGGGGTGGGGTCGTCCGCGTGCAGAGTCGGCGGCAGCACCCCGTTCCGCATGGCCAGCACCATCTTGATGACGCCCGCGACGCCGGCGGCGGCCTGGGTGTGACCGATGTTGGACTTCACGGAACCGAGCCACAGCGGACGGTCCGCGTCACGGCCCTGCCCGTACGCGGCGAGCAGCGCCTGCGCCTCGATCGGGTCGCCGAGCCTGGTGCCGGTGCCGTGCGCCTCGACCGCGTCGACGTCCGACGGCGCGAGCCGCGCGTTCGCCAGCGCCTGCCGGATCACCCGCTCCTGGGAGGGGCCGTTCGGTGCCGTGAGACCGTTGGACGCGCCGTCCTGGTTGACCGCGCTCCCCCGGACCACGGCCAGGACCTCGTGGCCGAGTCGCTCCGCGTCCGACAACCGCTCCACCAGCAGCAGGCCGACGCCCTCGGACATGCCGGTGCCGTCCGCGCCGGCGGAGAAGGCCTTGCAGCGTCCGTCCGAGGCCAGTCCGCGCTGGCGGTCGAACTCGGTGATCACACCCGGGGTCGCGAGGACGGTCACCCCGCCGGCGAGCGCCATCCCGCACTCGCCGTTGCGCAGGGCCTGCACGGCCAGGTGGAGCGCCACCAGCGACGAGGAGCACGCGGTGTCGACGGTGACGGCCGGTCCTTCGAGGCCGAAGGTGTACGCCAGCCGGCCGGACGCCACGCTGGTCGCGGTGCCGGTCATCAGATGCCCTGGCGCGTTGTCCGCCAGGCGCATGCCGTGGCCGTACTGCGCGTGCGCGGCACCGATGAACACGCCGGTGGAGGAGCCGTGCGCGTCCGAGGTCGCGATACCGGCGGACTCGAACGCCTCCCAGGCGGTTTCGAGCAGCAGCCGTTGCTGCGGGTCCATGGCGAGGGCCTCGCGCGGGGAGATCCCGAAGAGGGCGGCGTCGAAGTGCGTGGCCTCGTCCAGGAACCCGCCGCGCGCCGCCTCGGCGCCGACGAGGTCCCTGGGCCAGCCGCGGTCGGCCGGGAAGCCGGAGGTCGCGTCCACGCCCTCGCTGACCAGCGGCCACAGGTCGGCCGGCGAGGCGACCCCACCGGGCAGCCGGCAGGCCATGCCGACGATCGCGATGGGTTCGCCGGGTGCGGCGGCGGTCGCCCTGGGCGTCGCCGGTACGGGGGCGGGCTCGCCGCCCAGGCGGGTGCCGAGGTGTTCGGCGAGCGCGGTGGGCGTCGGGTGGTCGAAGACGAGGGTGGCGGGGAGCCGGAGCCCGGTCGCGGTGCCCAGCCGGTTGCGGAGTTCGACCGCGGTGAGCGAGTCGAAGCCGAGGTCGCGGAAGGCCTGGCGGACGCCGACGGCGTCGGTCCGGGCGTGGCCCAGCACGGTCGCCGCCTTGCCCCGGACGAGGTCGAGGAGGAGTTCGCGCCGGTCGGTGGCGGAGAGTCCGTGCAGGCGGGTGGCGAGGGCGTTGTGGGTCTCCTCGTTCCGGCCGGCCGCGCGTCGGCCGGCCGGGCGGACCAGGCCGCGCAGCAGGGCGGGGACCTCGCCGCTCCGGGTGAGGTCGAGGGGGAGGGGCAGCAGGTGCGGGGTGTGTGTCGCGGCCGCGACGTCGAACAGGGCCAGGCCCTGTTCGGTGCCCAGGGTGGCGCCCGTCCGGCTCCCGGTCGGGGTGGCGTCGCCGAGGAGGTGGCCGGTCATGGTGCTGGCCTGCTGCCAGAGGCCCCAGCCGAGGGACTGGGCGGGCAGTCCGCGGGCGCGGCGGTAGGAGGCGAGCCCGTCGAGGAAGCCGTTGGCGGCCGCGTAGTTGGCCTGGCCCCCGGTGCCGAGGGTGGCCGAGGCGGAGGAGTAGAGCACGAACAGGGCGAGGTCGGTGTCGAGGGTGAGGTCGTGCAGGTGGACGGCGGCGTCCACCTTGGGGCGGAGCACCGCCTCGACCCGCTCGGGGGTCATCGACTCGAAGACGCCGTCGTCGAGGACGCCGGCCGCGTGGATCACCGCGGTCAGCGGGTGCCGGTCCGGCAGCGCCGCCAGGACGTCGGCCAGCGCGCCGCGGTCGGCGGCGTCGCAGGCCACCACGGTCGCCCGGGCGCCCGCGGCACGCAGGTCGGCGAGGAGCCCGGTCGCGTCGGCGCCGTCCGCGCCCCGGCGGCTGAGGAGCAGGATGTTCCGTGCCCCGTGTGCGGTGACCAGGTGCCGGGCGAGCAGGCCGCCGAGCGTGCCGGTGCCGCCGGTGATGAGGACCGTGCCGTCGGGGTCGAGCGGCGTCGGGACCGTGAGCACGTTCTTGCCCACGTGCCGGGCCTGGCTGATGTGCCGGAAGGCGGACACCGCGTCCCGTACGTCCCAGGCGGTGACCGGCAGCATGTCCAGTGTGCCGGCGTCGAAGAGGGCGAGGACCTCGGCGAGGATCTCCCGTATCCGGTCGGCGCCGGCCTCGGCGGGGTTGAACGCCTGGTAGCGCACGCCCGGGTGGTCGGCCGCGACCTGTGCGGCGTCGCGGAGGTCGGTGCGGCTCAGGTCGGCGAACCGGCCGCCGTCGCCGAGGAGGCGCAGGGACGCGTCGACGAACTCGCCGGCGAGCGAGTTCAGCACCACGTCCACGCCCCGGCCGTCGCTCGCGGCGCGGAAACGCTGCTCGAACGCGAGGTCCCGGGAGGAGGCGATGTGCGCGTCGTCCAGACCGGCGGCGCGCAGGGTGTCCCACTTGCCGGGCTTGGCGGTGCCGAAGACCTCCAGGCCGAGGTGGCGTCCGAGTTGGACCGCTGCCATGCCGACTCCGCCCGCGGCGGAGTGCACGAGCACCGACTCGCCCGGCCGGGCGTGGGCCACGTCCACCAGCCCGTAGTACGCGGTGGCGAACACGACCGGTACCGCGGCCGCCTGGGCGAAGGTCCAGCCGGTGGGTACGGCGGCCAGCAGTCGCCGGTCGGTGACCGCGCGGGAGGCGATTCCGCCGGTGAAGAAGCCGAACACCCGGTCGCCCACGGCGAGATCGTGCACCTCGGGGCCGACCTCGGTCACGACGCCGGCCGCCTCGGCGCCCATCTGCGCCCGGTCCGGGTACATGCCGAGGGCGATGAGGACGTCGCGGAAGTTGACACCGGCGGCGCGTACGGCCACCCGCACCTGGCCGGTGGTCAGCGGGGCGTCGGCGTCGGGCGCGGGGAGCATGGCCAGGTGGTCGAGGGTTCCCTCGTCGGTGACGTCCAGTCGCCAGGCGGCGGGTCCCGCGGGGAGGGGCAGGCCGTCGTCGGCGGGCGGGCGGACGAGACGGGGTGCGTGGGCCCGGCCGTCACGTATCGCGACCTGTGGTTCGTCGTCGGTGACGGCCCAGTCCGGCCAGATGCCGTCGTCGGTGCCGGCGGGGTCGCGGTCCAGCAGGAGGATACGGCCGGGGTGTTCGGACTGGGCGGAGCGCAGCAGGCCCCAGACCGCCGCCCCGGCGAGGTCGGTCACCGCCTGGCCGGGCACGGCGGGGACTGCTCCGCGGGTGACGACCGCCAGACGGGTGTCGGGGTACCGGTCGTCGGCGAGCCAGTGCTGGACGGTGCGGAGCACGTCCTGGGTGGTGCGGTGGACGGTCTGTGCCGACGGGACGGCGTCGGGCGCGGGGCTGGGGAGGGTGAGGAGGGCGACGGGGGGCGGCGGCGTGTCGTGTGCCGGGATCGGTCCGTCGGGGTCGAGGCGCAGCCATGCGGAGGTGTCGGGCGGGGCGTTGCCGGGGGCGGGCAGCACGGTCCAGTCGACGGCGAACAGCGCCTCGCGCAGGTGCTGTTCACCGACCTGCCGGAGGGCGTCGGGGGTGATGTCGCGCAGGACGAGGGCGTCGACGGTGACGACGGGTGCGCCGGTGGGGTCGGTGGCTCGTACGGTGAGGCCGTCGGGGGTGGTGGTGAGGGCGACGCGGAGTACGGTCGCCTCGGTGGCGTGGAGTGTGACGCCGTGCCAGGCGAAGGGGAGTCGGGTGCCGGAGTCGGCGTCGGCGTCGGCGGTGACCGCGACGGCGTGCAGGGCGGCGTCCAGCAGCGCCGGGTGGATGCCGAAGCCCGCGGCGTCGACCGCTTCGGGCAGTTCCACCTCGGCGAGGACGGTGTCCCCGTCGCGCCATACGGCTCGTAGGCCCTGGAACGCCGGACCGTAGCCGTACCCGGCGTCCGCGAGGCCGTCGTAGAAGCCGGCGAGGTCCACGGGACGTGAGCCGGGCGGCGGCCACGTCGTCGGCTCCGTGGGCGCGTCCGCGGTGGACTCGCCGAGCAGTCCGGTCGCGTGGCACACCCATGCGGCGTCGTCGGAGGGGCGGGAGCACACCTCGACGGAACGGTCACCGGAATCGTCCGGCGCCCCGATGCCGACCTGGAGCGCGACACCGGCCCGGGCGGAGAGCACCAGCGGCGTCCGCAGCACCAGTTCCCGCAGGAACCCGCGGCCCACCTGGTCTCCGGCGCGCAGTGCCAGTTCCGCGAAGGCGGTACCGGGGACCAGTACCCGACCCTGCACCGCGTGGTCCTGGAGCCAGGGGTGCGACGCCTGCGACAGCCGCCCGGTCAGCACGGCACCGCCGGTCGGCAGGACGACGGCGGCGCCCAGGATGGCGTGGTGCAGGCCCTGTTGGCCCACCGCGGACACGTCACCGGACAGCACGGGGCGCGGCCAGTAGCGTTCGCGTTGGAAGGCGTAGGCGGGCAGTTCGACACGCCGTCCGGTGGGGACGACCGTGGACCAGTCGACCTCGACTCCTGCCACCCATGCCTCGGCCAGGGCCCTCAGGAAACGCTCCTCACCACCCTCACCACGACGCAGCGAACCCACCACCACCGCATCCACACCCGCGGCCTCAGCCGTCTCCTCCACCCCGACAGCGAGCACCGGATGAGGACTGCACTCCACGAACACCGACCGGCCATCAGCCAGCAGCCCCCGCGTCACCTCCTCGAACCGCACCGTCGCCCGCAGATTCTCGAACCAGTACCCCGCATCCATCGACGCCGTATCCACCACACCACCCGTCACCGTCGAATACAACGCAACCCCCGACGACACGGGCGCCACATCCGCCAACTCCGCCACAACCCGCTCCCGCACCCCCTCCACCTGCACCGAATGCGACGCGTAATCCACCGGAATCCGCCGCGCCCGCACCCCCCGCACCCCACACAACTCCAACAACCCCTCCAACGCCCCAAGCTCACCCGACACCACCGTCGACCCCGGCCCGTTCACCGCCGCCACCGACAACCGCCCCCCGAACCCACCCACCAGCTCCTCCACCACACCCCGCCCCGCAGCGACCGACACCATCCCCCCACCACCGGCCAACGCCAGAATCGCCCGGCTCCGCAACGCCACCACCCGCGCCCCGTCCTCCAACGACAACCCACCCGCCACCACCGCCGCCGCGATCTCCCCCTGCGAATGACCCACCACCGCAGACGGCACCACCCCACACCCACGCCACAACCGCGCCAACGACACCATCACCGCCCACAACACCGGCTGCACCACATCCACCCGCCCCAACAACGCCTCATCACCCGACTCGATCACCTCCGACAACGACCACTCCACCCACGGCTCCAACGCCACCTCACACTCCGCCAACGCCTCCCGGAACACCCCCGACCAACCCGCCAACTCCCGCCCCATCCCCACCCACTGCGACCCCTGACCCGGAAACACGAACACCACGTCCCCGGGGACCACTCCACCCCTCACCACACCCGGCGACGCCACACCGGCACCCACCGAGCCCAGGCCCTCGGCCGCGCTCTCCCGGTCGGCGGCCAGCACCACCGCGCGGTGCTCCAACCCCGCCCGCGACAGCAACGACCAGCCCACGTCCACCAGGTCCGGCCCGGACACACCGGACACCAGTTCCCGCAACCGGCCCGCCTGCGCCGCAAGGCCCGCTGCCGACTTCGCCGACACGGTCAACGGCACCCGTGGGGAGCCGGTCGTGGGTTCCGGCGTCGGGGCCGGCACCGGCTCGGCCTGTTCGAGGATCACGTGCGCGTTGGTGCCGCTCATCCCGAACGACGACACACCCGCCCGACGCACGCGCCCCGTCTCGGGCCACGCCCGCGACTCGACCGCCAGCCGCACCGCCCCGGCCGACCAGTCGACGTGCGGAGTCGGTTCATCCACGTGCAGCGTCGCCGGGACCGTGCCGGAGCGCAGCGCCTGCACCATCTTGATGACGCCGGCCACACCCGCGGCCGCCTGCGTATGCCCGATGTTCGACTTGACCGAGCCCAGCCACAACGGAGCTTCCGCCTCACGCCCTTGGCCGTACGTCGCGAGCAGCGCCTGCGCCTCGATCGGGTCACCCAGCCTGGTCCCCGTCCCGTGCGCCTCCACCACGTCCACTTCCGACGCCTCGAGACGCGCGTTGGCCAACGCCTGCCGGATCACCCGCTCCTGCGACGGACCGTTGGGCGCCGTCAGACCGTTCGACGCACCGTCCTGGTTGACGGCACTCCCCCGCACCACCGCCAGCACCTCATGGCCCCGGCGCACCGCGTCGGACAACCGCTCCAGCACCAGCACACCCACGCCCTCGGACCACCCGGTGCCGTCCGCCGCACCCGCGAACGACTTGCACCGCCCGTCGCCCGCGAGCCCGCCCTGCCGGCTGAACTCGGCGAAGATGCTCGTCCCCGCCATCACCGTCACTCCGCCGGCCAGTGCCCTGTCGCACTCACCGTTGCGCAGCGCCTGCACCGCGAGGTGCAATGCCACCAACGACGACGAACACGCCGTGTCCACCGTGACGGCGGGCCCCTCCAGGCCGAACGAGTACGCCACCCGGCCCGAGATCACACTGTTGGACCCGCCCGCCAGCACGTGGCCCTCGGCGGTGGTGAAGAGGTCGGTGCCCAGGCCGTAGCCGGACGACGCGGCGCCGATGAGTACGCCGGTGCGGGTGTGGTTCTGCGACAGCGGGTCGATGCCGGCGTGTTCGAAGGCCTCCCAGGACGCCTCCAGCAGCAGCCGCTGCTGGGGGTCCATCGCCAGCGCCTCACGCGGCGAGATCCCGAACAGCGCAGCGTCGAACTCCGTGGCTCCGTCGACGAATCCTCCCCGGCGGGCGTAGTCGCCGTCCCCCTTCTCGGGGTACTCGGGCCAACCGCGGTCGGTGGGGAAGTCCGTGACGACGTCGCGGCCCGAGGCCACCACGTCCCACAGCTGCTGGGCCGAGTTGGCCCCGCCGGGGTAGCGGCAGCTCATGCCGACGATCGCGATGGGTTCGTCGGCGACGGCGGGGGTGTCGAGGGTGGGTGCGGCGGCGGCCTCGGAGGTGTCGCCAAAGAGCCGGCCGAGCAGGTGGTCGGTCAACGCGAGCGGCGTCGGGTGGTCGAAGACCAGGGTGGTCGGCAGGGGCAGCCCGGTCTCGGAGGTGAGCAGGTTGCGCAGTTCGACGGCGGTGAGGGAGTCGAACCCGAGGTCGCGGAAGGCGCGCCGGGGTTCCACCACGGCGACGCTCGTATGGCCCAGTACCTGGGCGGTGTGCGTACGGACCGCGTCCAGGAGCAGCCGGTGCCGTTCGGTCCCGGGGGCGGCGGTGAGCGCGTCGCGCAGCGCGGTGGACGGAGTGCCGGCGTCGGCGGTGGTCGCCGTGGCCGGCACCTGTGCCTCGGGGAGTTCGGCGAGCAGGGGGCTCGGGCGGGCGGAGACGAACGCCGGAGCGAACAGCTTCCAGTCGACGTCGGCGACGCTCACGGTGGCCTCGCCGTGGTCGACGGCGCACGCGAGTGCCCGGAGAGCGACCGTACGGTCCATCACCGACAGGCCGCGGCGCCGCAGGAACGCGGCGACCTCGTCGTCGGCGGCCATGCCGACCTCGGCCCACGGCCCCCAGGCGATCGCGGTTCCGGGCAGCCCTCGGTGCCTGCGGTGCTCCACCAGCGCGTCGAGGAAGGCGTTCCCGGCCGCGTAGGCGCCCTGGCCGCCGCTGCCCCAGGTCGCGGCGATGGAGGAGAAGACGACGAACAGGTCGAGTCCGCCGGTGAGTTCGTCGAGCAGGGCCGCACCGGTGACCTTGGCGCGCATCGCCTCGGCGACCTCGTCCTCGTCGGTGTCCAGCAGCCGGCCCGGCGTCCCGACGCCCGCGGCGTGCACCACTCCGGTGAGCGGGAACGCGGCGGGTACGGCGTCCAGTGCGGCGGCGAGGGACGCACGGTCGGCGACGTCGCACCCGGCGACGGTCACCCGGGTGCCCGACGCGTGCAGCTCGGCCCGGAGTTCCTCCGCGCCGGGTGCGTCGGCGCCGTGCCGGCTGAGCAGCAGCAGGTGCGGCACCCCGCGCCGGGCGAGCCATCGGGCCACGTCGCCGCCGAGCCCTCCGGTCCCACCGGTGACCAGTACGGTGCCGTCGGTCGTCCACCGGGGCGCGGACCCCCGCGGCAGCGGCGCCCGTACGATGCGGCGGCCGTACGCCTGTCCGTCGCGGAGCGCGACCTGGTCCTCCCCGGCCGCGCCGCCGAGCAGGGCGACCAGCGCGTCGCCGACGGTGTCGTCGCGGTGGGCCGGCAGGTCGACCAGTCCGCCCCAGGTGGCGGGGTGCTCCAGGGCCGCGACCCGGCCGAGCCCCCACAACGGGGCCTGCTCCGGGTGGAGCAGCGGGTCGTCGTCCCCGGTGGACACCGCGCCGCGGGTCAGGCACCACAGCGGGGCGGTCAGCTCCGCGTCGCCCAGGGCCTGGCAGGTGAGGAGCAGCGCCGCGAGGTCGGTGGGCCGCGCCGGCCGGGGGCCCGTACCGCCCGCGACGACCACAACGCCGTCCGGGGCGGCGGAGGTGAGCCGCTCGGTGAGGACGGCCCGGTCGTCGGCCGCGGTGAGGGTGAGTTCGACGACCCGCGCACCGGAGGCACGGAGGGCGTTCGCCACGTCCTGGGCGTCGTCGCCGGTGCCCGCGGTGACGAGCAGCCAGGTCCCGGTGAGGGAGCGGCCCGGGGTGAGGGTGAGCGGCTTCCACCGGGCCCGGTAACGCCAGGACTCCAGGAGGGACTCCTGGCGCAGGGAGCGTCGCCAGGACGACAGCGCCGGGACGAGGTTCGCCAGGGACTCGGGGGCGTCGCGCAGTCCGAGGGTGTCGGTGAGTTCGGTGAGGTCGGCTCGTTCCACCGCTTCCCAGAACCGGTCCTCGTCCGGCGAGGTGGACGGCTGGGCGGCAGCCTCGTCGGGCAGGGCCTCGGGCCAGTAGCGCTCGCGCTGGAAGGCGTACGTCGGCAGCTCGACCCCGCGGCCCTCGGGGAGCAGTGAGCGCCAGTCCACCTCGGCGCCGGAGGTCCACAGCCGGGCCAGTGCGGTGAGCGCGGTGTCGGTGTCGTCCCGGTCCTTGCGCAGCACGGGGGCGAACACGGCGTCGGCGGCGGTCTGCTGGGCCATGGCGCAGAGCACCCCGTCGGGGCCCAGCTCGACGAAACGGGACACGCCCTGGTCCCGCAGGCGTGCCACGCCGTCGGCGAACCGGACCGCCTGCCGCACCTGCCGCACCCAGTACCCCGGGTCCGACATCAGGCCGGGCTCCGCCACCTCGCCGGTCAGGTTGGACACGACGGGGATGACGGGTTCGGCGAGGTCCAGCTGCTCCACCACGGCGGCGAACTCGGCCAGCATGGGCTCCATCAGCGCGGAGTGGAAGGCGTGCGAGACCGTCAGGCGGCGGGTACGGCGCCCCTCCCCCGCCCAGCGCGCGGCCAGCGCGTCGATGGTCTCCTCGGGGCCGGAGACCACGACCGACGCGGGCCCGTTGACGGCGGCGATGTCGGCCCGGCCGGCGAGCTCCTCGACGACCTCGGCCTCGGTCGCCTCGACCGCGAGCATCGCGCCGCCCGCGGGCAGCTGCTGCATCAGCCGGCCCCGCGCCTCGACGAGGCGGCAGGCGTGCTCCAGCGAGAGGACGCCGGCGCAGTGCGCGGCGGCCACCTCACCGATCGAGTGCCCCAGCAGCAGGTCCGGGGCGACGCCCCAGGACTCCAGCAACCGGAACGCCGCGACCTCCACGGCGAACAGACCGGCCTGCGTCCACTCGGTCCGGTCCAGCTCGGTGCCGCCGGCGAACACCACGTCCTTGAGCGGACGGCCGCGCCTCGGGTCGAACTCCGCGCACACGGCGTCGAAGGCCTCGGCGAACGCCGGGAACGACTCGTACAGCCCGCGTCCCATGCCGGCGCGTTGCGCGCCCTGGCCGGTGAAGAGGAACCCGGTCCGGCCCTCGTCGACCGTTCCCGTGACCACGCCGCCGGCCGGGTGCCCGGAGGCCAACGACGCGAGACGGTCGTGCAGTTCCGCCTCGTCGGTGCCGAGGACCACGGCGCGGCGCGTCAACGCGGCCCGGGTCGTGGCCAGCGACCATGCCACGTCGGCGGGACGCTCCGCGCGGTCCGACAGCCGGTCGCGGAGACGTTCCGCCTGGGCGCGCAGCGCGTCGGGGGTCTGCGCGGACACCGGCCAGAGCAGCGGCCGGGGCAGCGCGCCGGCGTCGGCGTCCGCCGGTCCCCGTCCCCCGGCCGGCTCGTCGCCGGGGAGCGGGGCCGGCGCCTCTTCGAGGATCAGATGGGCGTTGGTGCCGCTGACGCCGAACGCGGAGACACCGATCCGCCGCGGCACGTCCGTACGGGGCCATGGGCGGGCGTCGGCGAGCAGGCGGACGCCGCGGCCCTCCCACTCGACGTGGGGCGTGGGGACGGTGACGTGCAGGGTGCGGGGCAGCAGGCCGTTGCGCAGCGCCAGCACGCTCTTGATGACGCCGACCACGCCGGAGGCGGCCTGGGTGTGGCCGAGGTTGGACTTGGCCGAGCCGAGCCACAGCGGGCGGTCGTCGGCGCGGTCCCTGCCGTAGGTGTCCTGGAGTGCCTCCAGCTCGATAGGGTCGCCGAGCGCCGTGCCGGTGCCGTGCGCCTCCACCGCGTCGACGTCGGCGGTGGTGAGTCCGGCGTTGGCGAGTGCCTGGCGGATGACACGCTGCTGGGAGGGGCCGTTGGGTGCGGTGAGGCCGTTGGACGCGCCGTCCTGGTTGACCGCGCTGCCCCGGATGACCGCGAGGACGTCGTGGCCGTTGCGGCGCGCGTCGGAGAGGCGTTCGACCAGGAGTACGCCGACCCCCTCGCTCCAGCCGGTGCCGTCGGCTTCGGCGGAGAACGACTTGCACCGCCCGTCGGAGGCCATCCCGCCCTGCTTGCCGAACTCGGTGAACGCCGCCGGGGTGGTGATCACGGCGACGCCACCGACCAGCGCGCGGCCGCACTCGCCCTGCCGCAGCGCCTGGACGGCCAGGTGGAGGGCGACCAGCGACGAGGAGCAGGCGGTGTCGACGGTGACCGCGGGGCCCTCCAGACCGAGCACGTAGGACAGCCGGCCGGACAGGACGCTGCTGGCGCTGCCGGTCAGCTGGTAGCCGACGGTGGACTCGGGCATCCGGCCCACCGTGTCGTACCCGGACGGTGAGGCGCCGACGAAGACGCCGGTGTCGCTGCCGGCCAGTGAGTGCGGGTCGATGCCGGCCCGTTCGGCGACCTCCCAGGCCGCTTCCAGCAGCATCCGCTGCTGGGGGTCCATCGCCAGCGCCTCGCGCGGGTTGATCCCGAACAGGGCCGCGTCGAACTCGGCGGCGTCCGGGACGAACCCGCCGCGTCGGGTGTAGCCACCGGTCTCGGCCACGGTCTGGGTCCAGCCGCGGTCGTCGGGAAAGTCGACGATCGCGTCGGTGCCGTCCGCGAGCAGCCGCCACAGGTCCTCGGGCGCGCCGACGCCGCCGGGCAGCCGGCAGCTCATCGCGACGACGGCGACGGGTTCCCGGGCCGCCTGCCGCATCTCCCGGTTCTGCCGACGGAGCCGGTCGACTTCCTTGAGCGAGGCTCGGAGTGCCTCGACGGCCTTGTCGCTACGAGTGTTCATCGAGTTCTCCACAGGCTCAGGCATCGTCTCGGTCGGCGTTCAGCGCCATGTCGATCAACGCGTCGGCGTCCAGTTCGTCGATCGAGTCGCCGTCGGTGGACGGGGTGGTCTGGGTGGGCGGTGCGGACGGCTCGTCGGTGTCGCCGGCCAGGCGCAGCAGCGTGTCCATCAGGCCCTCCGCGCGGAGGCGGGCGAGGGGAACGGTCGCCAGTGCCGTCCGGATGGCGTCCTCTCCGGGCTCGGCGGGTGCCTGGTCGGCGCTCGGTCCGTGGTCGGCGACGCCGAGTTCCGATCCGAGGTAGGCGGCGACCCCCGTGGGGGTGCGGTGGTTGAAGACCAGGCTCACCGGCAGCCGCAGCCCGGTCCTGCGGCTGAGCCGGTTCCGCAGCTCGACCGCGGTGAGCGAGTCGAAGCCGAGGTCCTTGAACGCGTGCGCGGCCTCGACGACCCGTCCGTCCCGGTACCGCAGGACCGCCGCTGCCTCGGTGCGGACCAGATCGAGCAGGATCTGCCGGCGCTGCCTGGCCGGTGCGGCGGAGAGCCGGTCGAGCAGGACGGAGGTCTCGTCGTCGCTCCGCTCGTCGGCCGCTTCCGGGGTCCGGTCGGCTTGCAGTGCGGCGATCAGCGGGCTCGGCCGGCTCGCGGTGAACGCGGGTCCGAAGACGTCCCAGTCGATGTCGGCTACGACCAGACCGTCCTCGTGCCGGTCGATCGCGCCCGCCAGGGCCCGTACGGCCGGTGCGGGCTCCATCGGGACTACCCCGAGCCGCCGCAGCCGGTCCCCTCCCCCCGACGCGGCGAGGCCACCGCCGGCCCAGGTGCCCCACGCCACGGAGGTCCCGGCCAGACCGGCCTGGCGGCGGTGCCGTACCAGAGCGTCCAGGAACGCGTTGCCGGCGGCGTACGCGCCCTGCCCTCCGCCGCCCCACACGGCGGCGCCGGAGGAGAAGACCACGAACCGCTCCAGGTCCGCCTCCCGGGTCAGCTCGTGCAGGAGGCGCGCACCGGTGACCTTCGCGCCGAGCACGGTGTCGAGATGGTCCGCGTCGACCTCGTCCAGTGCGGTCACACCGTCGACGCCGGCCGCGTGCAGCACCGCGGTCAGCGGCCACTGCGCCGGCACCGCGGCCAGGACGTCCGCCAGCGCGTCCCGGTCGGTCACGTCGCAGGCGGCCAGGGTGACCGTCGTACCGAGTGCGGTCAGCTCCGCCGCCAGCTCCGGTGCGCCGTCCGCCGCTTCGCCGCGCCGGCCGACCAGCAGCAGATGGGGGGCGCCCCGGCCGGCCAGCCAGCGGGCGACCTCGGCGCCGACGGCCCCGGTTCCGCCGGTGACCAGCACCGTTCCGGTGGGGGTCCAGGCAGCGGGCGCGGGCTGGGTGGTGTCGGTGTCCTTCGGCGCGCGGACGAGTCGACGGGCGAGGATGCCGCGGTCGCGGACAGCGACCTGGTCCTCGCCGGTGCCGCCGGCCAGGAGGACGGTCAGCAGGTCGCCGGCGGTGCTGTCGGGAGTGGGGGGGACGTCGATCAGCCCGCCCCAGCGGTCGGGGTGTTCGAGCGCGGCGACCCGGCCGACACCCCAGACCGCCGCCTGGGCGGGACGGTCGGCGGGCTCGTCGTGGGTGGACACCGCCCCGTGGGTCAGCGTCCACAGGGGTGCGGTGATGCCCGCGTCGCCGAGCGCCTGGGTCAGCGTCACGGTGGTGGCGACCCCGGCGGGCACCGTGGTGCTCGGCAGCGCGCCGTCGGTGGTGGCGACGAGTGACAGGACACCGGAGAGGGGCTCCTCGGGGCCGGTGGTCCCGTTGGGGCCGGTGGTCTCCTTCAGGCGTGCGGCGAGGGTGGCGCGGTCCGGAGCGTGGTCGGCGTCCACTTCGCACTCCAGGACGTCGGCCCCGGCGGCGCGCAGCGCGGTGGTGGCCCACTTCGTCAGCTCGCAGGCGAGAGGGGCGACGACCAGCCAGGTACCGGTGAGCGGGCCGGCGGCGGGCAGTCCTGTCAGCGGGGCCCACTCGATCCGGTAGCGCCAGGTGTCGATGGTGGTGTCCTGACGGCGTCGGGTGCGCCAGGAGGAGAGCGCGGGCAGGAGCGCGCCGAGTTCCCGGGAGGACTCCAGCTCCAGGGTGCCGGTGAGTTCCGCCAGGTCACCGCGTTCCACGGCGTCCCAGAAGGCGGCCTCCCCGACGTCGGCGACGACAGCCTCGCGGGTGGCCGGCGCGGGCTCCAGCCAGTAGCGCTCGTGCTGGAAGGCGTAGGCGGGCAGTTCGACACGCCGTCCGGTGGGGACGACCGTGGACCAGTCGACCTCGACTCCCGCCACCCATGCCTCGGCCAGGGCCTTCAGGAAACGCTCCTCACCACCCTCACCACGACGCAGCGAACCCACCACCACCGCATCCACACCCGCGGCCTCAGCCGTCTCCTCCACCCCGACAGCGAGCACCGGATGAGGACTGCACTCCACGAACACCGACCGGCCATCAGCCAGCAGCCCCCGCGTCACCTCCTCGAACCGCACCGTCGCCCGCAGATTCTCGAACCAGTACCCCGCATCCATCGACGCCGTATCCACCACACCACCCGTCACCGTCGAATACAACGCAACCCCCGACGACACGGGCGCCACATCCGCCAACTCCGCCACAACCCGCTCCCGCACCGCCTCCACCTGCACCGAATGCGAGGCGTAATCCACCGGAATCCGCCGCGCCCGCACCCCCCGCACCCCACACAACTCCAACAACCCCTCCAACGCCCCAAGCTCACCCGACACCACCGTCGACCCCGGCCCGTTCACCGCCGCCACCGACAACCGCCCCCCGAACCCACCCACCAGCTCCTCCACCACACCCCGACCCGCAGCGACCGACACCATCCCCCCACCACCGGCCAACGCCAGAATCGCCCGGCTCCGCAACGCCACCACCCGCGCCCCGTCCTCCAACGACAACCCACCCGCCACCACCGCCGCCGCGATCTCCCCCTGCGAATGACCCACCACCGCAGACGGCACCACCCCACACCCACGCCACAACCGCGCCAACGACACCATCACCGCCCACAACACCGGCTGCACCACATCCACCCGCTGAAGCAACCCCTCATCACCCGACTCGATCACCTCCGACAACGACCACTCCACCCACGGCTCCAACGCCACCTCACACTCCGCCAACGCCTCCCGGAACACCCCCGACCAACCCGCCAACTCCCGCCCCATCCCCACCCACTGCGACCCCTGACCCGGAAACACGAACACCACACCGCGCCCCCCGTTCACCACGCCCTGTACGGAACCGGCGGCCGCCCCCTCGGCCACCGAACCCAAGCCCTCCAGAGCGGCCTCCCGGTCGGCGGCCAGCACCACCGCGCGGTGCTCCAACCCCGCCCGCGACAGCAACGACCAGCCCACGTCCACCAGGTCCGGCCCGGACACACCGGACACCAGCTCCCGCAACCGGCCCGCCTGTCCCGACAGCGCGCCCGCCGACCGTGCCGACACGACCAAGGGCACCACCCCGCCGCGAGCCACCCCGGACTCCGGCACCGCGACCGCCGCCGGTACCGGCTCGGCCTGTTCGAGGATCACGTGCGCGTTGGTGCCGCTCATCCCGAACGACGACACCCCCGCCCGACGCACGCGCCCCGTCTCGGGCCACGCCCGCGACTCGACCGCCAGCCGCACCGCCCCGGCCGACCAGTCGACGTGCGAGGTCGGTTCCTCCACGTGCAAGGTCGCGGGTACCACTCCCGACCGCAGCGCCTGCACCATCTTGATGACGCCGGCCACACCCGCGGCCGACTGCGTGTGCCCGATGTTCGACTTGACCGAACCGAGCCAGACCGGGCGGTCCTCGGGCCGGCCCTGTCCGTACGTCGCGAGCAGCGCCTGCGCCTCGATCGGGTCACCCAGCCTGGTGCCCGTCCCGTGCGCCTCCACCACGTCCACGTCCGACGCCTCGAGACGCGCGTTGGCCAACGCCTGCCGGATCACCCGCTCCTGCGACGGACCGTTGGGCGCCGTCAGACCGTTCGACGCACCGTCCTGGTTGACGGCACTCCCCCGCACCACCGCCAGCACCTCATGGCCCCGGCGCACCGCGTCGGACAACCGCTCCACCAGCAGCAGGCCGACGCCCTCGGACCAGCCCGTGCCGTCCGCGGCCTCCGCGAACGCCTTGCAGCGCGCGTCCTCGGCCAGTCCGTCCAGGCGGCTGAACTCGCTGAACACCCCGAAGCCGGCCATCACCGTCACTCCCCCGGCCAGGGCCATGTCGCACTCACCGTTGCGCAGCGCCTGCACCGCGAGGTGCACCGCCACCAACGACGACGAACACGCCGTGTCCACCGTCACCGCGGGGCCCTCCAGGCCGAACGAGTACGCCACCCGGCCCGAGAGGACGCTGGTGGCGCCGCCGGTGAGCTGGTAGCCGGCGACGTCCTCCGGGAGGGCCTTGTCGAGGCCGTAGTACGAGGAGGCGGCGCCCGCGAACACGCCGATCGGCTCACCGGCGACGGCCAGGGGGTCGAGCCCCGCTGCCTCGAACGCCTCCCACGCCGTCTCCAGCAGCAGGCGCTGCTGGGGGTCCATCACCAGTGCCTCGCGCGGCGAGATCCCGAACAGCCCGGCGTCGAACCCGGCCACGTCGTCGAGGAACCCGCCGAGCGGCGCGTACGGCAGGGCCGCGGTGTCGATGTCCCAGCCGCGGTCGGTCGGGAAGGCGGTGATGGCGTCCTCTCCGGCGTGCACGAGCCGCCACAGGTCGGCGGGCGACCGGACGCCGCCGGGCAGCCGGCACGACATGCCGATGATCGCGATCGGCTCGCCGTGGTCGGTGGCGGAGCCGGTGGTGGCCCGATGCGCCGGGCCGGCCTCGCCGACCAGTTCGGTGCCGAGGTGGTCGGCGAGCGCGGCCGGGGTGGGATGGTCGAACAGCAGTGTCGCGGGCAGGCGCAGTCCGGTGGCCGCGTTGATGCGGTTGCGCAGTTCGACGGAGGTCAGCGAGTCGAATCCGAGTTCCTTGAACACCCGGTCCGGGGCCACCGCGTCCGCGCCCGTGTGCCCGAGGACGGTCGCGGCCTCGGCGCACACCAGTGCGGTGAGCAGGCGGCGCTGTTCGGCGGCGGAGAGCGCGGCGAGGCGTCCGGCGAGGCCCGAACCGCCGGGGACGGTACCGGCGGCGCGGCGCGCGGGGGCGCGTACCAGGCCGCGCAGGAGCGCGGGCACGGGGCGCAGCGTCCGGGCGACGGACGCGTCGAAGCGCAGCGGGAGCAGGTAGGGCAGTCCGGTGGCATGGGCGGTGTCGAAGAGGGCGAGTCCTTCGTCGGCGGAGAGCGCGCCGCCGACGCGGGTGGCGCGGGCGAGACCGGTGGTGCCGAGGCCGCCGCTGATGGCGCTCTCCTCGGCCCACAGTCCCCAGCCGAGCGCGGTCGCGGCCAGTCCCCGGGTCCGGCGCTGCTGGGCCAGCGCCTCCAGGAAGGCGTTGGCGGCGGCGTAGTTGGCCTGGCCCGGGGAGCCGAATGCGGAGGACGCGGAGCCGTAGACGGTGAACAGGGCCAGGTCGTGGCCCGCGGTCAGTTCGTGCAGGGCGAGCGCGGCCCGGACCTTGGGGCGCAGTACGCCGGTGAGCCGCTCGGGCGTCAGCGCCTCGATGACACCGTCGTCGGCGACACCGGCCGCGTGCACGACCCCGGTGAGCGGGTGTTCGGCGGGGAGGCCGGCCAGCAGTCCGGCCAGGGCCTCCCGATCGGTGGCGTCGCAGGCGGCGATCCGCACCTGTGCGCCGAGCGCGCCGAGTCGCTCCGCGAGTTCCCGCGCGCCGGGCGCGGCGGGACCGCTCCGGCTCGTGAGGACCAGGTGTCGTACGCCCCGGTGCTCGACCAGGTGCCGGGCCAGCAGCGATCCGAGGGTGCCGGTGCCGCCGGTGATCAGGACCGTGCCCTCCGGGTCGAGGGCCCGCGGCAGCATCAGGACGTTCTTGCCGACATGGCCGCCGGAGGCGACGTGCCGGAAGACCTCCGGCGCCTGCCGGACGTCCCACGCCCGCGCGGGCAGCAAGGTGAACCGGCCGGCGCGGAACAGCTCCAGGACCTCCCGCAGCATCTCCTGCAACCGGTCCGGCCCTGCCTCGCCGAGGTCGAAGGAGCGGTAGCGGCGGTCGCCGAACGAGTCGGGGTCGCGCAGGTCCGCCTTGCCCATCTCCACGAAGCGGCCGCCGGGCGCCAGCAGCCGCGCCGAGGCGTCGACGAACTCGCCCGCCAGCGCGTTGAGGACGACGTCCACGCCGCGCCCTTCGGTGCGCCGCGCGAAGGCCTGCTCGAAGCCCAGGTCACGCGAGGAGGCGAGGTGGTCCGGGTCCAGTCCGGTCGCCGCCCACTTCGCCGGTGAGGCCGTGCCGTACACCTCGGCGCCCAGGTGCCGCGCGACCTGTACGGCGGCCATCCCCACGCCACCGGCGGCGGCGTGGACCAGCACCGACTCGCCGGCGGTCAGCCCCGCGAGGTCGACCAGCGCGTAGTAGGACGTCAGGAAGGCCATCGGCACCGAGGCCGCGTCCGAGAAGGTCCACTCCTCCGGCATCGACGCCACCATCCGCCGGTCCACCACCGCCAGCGGCCCGAAGGCCCCCTGGAACAGGCCGAAGACCCGGTCGCCCGGTACGAGGTCCGCGACTCCGGGGCCGACCTCGACCACGACGCCCGCAGCCTCCGACCCCATGAGGGCCGTGGGGTCCGGGTACTGCCCGAGTGCGATCAGCACATCACGGAAGTTCACCCCCGCCGCACGCACCTCGACCCGTACCTCGCCCGGCGCCGGCTTCGCGGTCGCCTCGGAGGCGGGCGCGAGGGCCAGGTCGCGGAGGGAGCCGGAGGCGCGGTCGGCGGTGAGTCGCCAGCCCTCCGTGTCGGGCACGGCGAGTGCGCCGGACGCCGAGGCGCGGGCCAGCCTGGGGGCGAGCAGGGTGCCGCCGCGCCGGGCGAGCCAGGGTTCGTCGCCGTCCGTGAGCACGGCGAGCAGGTCGGCGTCGGTGAGGATGTCGGTGCCAGAGCCAGAGCCAGAGCCAGGGCCAGTGCCGGTCCCGGCCCCGGAGTCGGTGTCGGTGTCGACGTCCAGCAGGACGAACCGGTCGGGGTGTTCGGCCTGCGCGGAGCGTACGAGACCGCCGACGGCCGCCCCGGACAGACCGGTGACGTCGTCAGCGGGTACCGCGGCCACGGCACGGCGGGTGATCAGCACCAGCCGGGACACGGTGAACCGCTCGTCGGCCAGCCACGCCTGGAGGCCGGCCAGGACCTCGGATACGGCGACCTCGGTGTCCGCGTCCGCCACGGGCCAGGCGACGACGTCGGGTGCGGCACCGGAGAACCCGGCCAGGAAGGCGCCGAGTCCGTCAGCGGCCAGGGCGAGCGATGCCCGCCGTGCCGGCGCCGGCACGGGTACCGGCGTCCAGTCGAGGAGGAAGAGCGAGTCGTCGTGGCCCCGGTCGACGGCGGTCGCGGCCCGCAGGGTGAGCGACTCGACGGTGGCGACGGGGGTGCCCTCGGGGTCGCTGATCCGCAGCGTCCAGGCGTCCGCGCCGACGGGGGTGAGGTGGACGCGGGCCCGGGTGGCGCCGGTCGCGTGCAGGGTGGCGCCCTGCCAGGCGAAGGGCAGCCCGGCCCGGTCCGGGTCGAGGCCGGTGAGGTGCAGCGCGGCGTCGAACAGGGCGGGGTGCAGTCCGCAGCGGCCCGCCTCACGGTGGGCGGACTCGGGCAGCTCGACCTCGGCGTACAGCTCGTCGCCCGCCCGCCAGGCAGCTTTCAGCCCCTGGAAGACGGGTCCGTACGCGAAACCGGCCCCGGCGGCCCGCTCGTAGAAGCCGTCGAGGTCCACCGGCTCGGCCTCCGGGGGCCAGGCCCGTGCGGTGCCCGCCGGAGCGGTGGTCGGAGCGGCGGCGAGTCGTCCGACGGCGTGGCCGGTCCATTCCTCCTCGCCGTCGGGACGCGAGTGGATCTCCAGAGGGCGGGTGCCGTCCTCGCGCTCGGCTCCGGCGCTGACCTGGATCTGCACGCCGCCGCGCGCGGGCAGCACGAGCGGCGCGGTGAGGGTGAGGTCGTCCACGGCCCCGCAGCCGACGTGTTCCCCGGCCTGCCAGGCGAGTTCGACGAACGCGGTGCCCGGGACGAGGACACCGCCGAGGACCGTGTGGTCGGTGAGCCAGCCGTGCGTGGCGGCGGAGAGCCGACCGGTGAGCAGCACCCCTCCCCCGACGGCCGGCCACACGGCGGCGCCCAGCAGCGGGTGCCCCGTCGCGCCGAGGCCGGCGGAGGTCAGGTCCCCGGCACTCAGCCGGACGTCGGGCCAGTACACCTGCCGTTCGAACGGGTACGTGGGGAGTTCCACGCGCCGGGCACCCGCGGTGCCGAGCGGCGCCGCCCAGTCGACGGGGGCGCCGTGCACGTGGACCCGGGCGATGCCGTGCAGCAGCGAGGCGGCCTCGTCGGGGCCCGAGCCCAGGGTGGGCACGGCGGTCGCTTCCTCGACGAGGTACGGCACGAGGGCGGACAGGGACCGGTCCGGGCCGAGTTCGAGGAAGCGGGTGGCACCGAACCCGTGCGCCCGGCGCACGGCGTCGGCGAAACGGACGGGGGCGACGATCTGCCCGACCCAGTACTCGGGGGTGGCCGGGTCCCCGGGGGCGGTGGCCACGATCGGCAGCGTCGGGGCACGGTACGTCAGCGACCGGGCGACGGCGGCGAACTCGTCGAGCATCGGCTCCATCAGGTGCGAGTGGAACGCGTGCGAGACGGCCAGCCGTTTCACGCGCACCCCGCGTGCCCGGAACCGCTCCTCCAGGGCGTCGATCGCGTCGGCGTCCCCGGAGACGGTGACCGAGGCGGGCCCGTTGACCGCCGCCACGTCGATCTCGTCGGGCAGGTCCAGCCCGTCCTCGGCCGCTTCGACGGCGAGCATCGCGCCGCCCCGCGGCAACGCGTCCATCAGCCGGGCGCGCGCCGACACCAGGGCGCACGCGTCCTCCAACGAGAGCACTCCGGCGAGGTGCGCGGCGGCCAGTTCACCGATCGAGTGGCCCACCAGCATGTCCGGGGCCAGCCCCCAGGACTCCACCGACCGGAACAACGCCACCTCGACGGCGAACAGAGCGGGCTGCGTGTACGCGGTGCGGGCCAGAAGCTCGGCGTCCTCCCCGAACAGCACGTCCTTCAGGGGCCGCGGGAGTCGGACCTGCGCACACACCGCGTCGAGCGCTTCGGCGAACACGGGGAAGGCCTCGTACAGCCCTCGCCCCATGCCCAGCCGCTGCGCGCCCTGGCCCGAGAACAGGAACGCCGTGCGCCCGGGTGCGGCCGTGCCGGACTCCGCCTCCGGCGGGACCTTGCCCTCGCCGAGGTCCGCGAGCGCCCGCAGCGCGTCGTCACGCCCCGCCGCCAGGACGACGGTCCGCGCGGCCAGCGACGCGCGGGTGGTGGCCAGCGAGTGGCCGAGGTCGGCCAGGCGTGCCTCGGGCCGTTCGGTCAGGTGCGCGTGGAGTGCCACCGCCTGCCGGCGCAGTGCGCGCTGCGTGCCGGCGGAGAGCGGGAGCGGGATCAGCGGCGGTTCGGGGGCCGTGGGCGGCGGCGCGGCCGGGCCCTCCCCGGTCTCGGGGTCGGGTTCGGGTGCCTGCTCCAGCACCGTGTGCGCGTTGGTGCCGCTCACCCCGAACGAGGAGACGGCGGCGCGTCTGGTCCGGTCGGGGCCGGGCCAGGGGCGGTTCTCGGTGAGGAGCCGTACGGCGCCGGTCGACCAGTCCACCTGCCGGGTGGGCTCGTCGGCGTGCAGGGTACGGGGCAGCACGCCGTGCCGCAGCGCCATGACCGTCTTGATGACGCCGGCGACTCCGGCGGCGGCCTGGGTGTGCGCGATGTTGGACTTCACCGAGCCGAGCCACAGCGGGCGGTCGGCGGCGCGGCCCCGGCCGTAGGCGGCCAGCAGCGCCTGCGCCTCGATCGGGTCGCCGAGCCTCGTGCCGGTGCCGTGCGCCTCGACCAGGTCCACGTCGGAGGGCGCCAGGCCCGCCGAGGCCAGCGCGTCACGGATGACCCGCTGCTGCGAGGGACCGTTCGGCGCGGTCAGCCCGTTGGAGGCGCCGTCCTGGTTGACGGCCGAGCCGCGGACCACCGCCAGCACCTCGTGGCCGTGGCGTACGGCGTCCGAGAGCCGCTCCACCAGCAGCATCCCGACGCCCTCGCCCCAGCCGGTGCCGTCCGCGCCGTCCCCGAAGGCCTTGCACCGGCCGTCGGCCGCCAGCCCCCGCTGGCGGGAGAACTCGACGAACGCGGCAGGCGTGGCCATGACCGTGACGCCGCCCGCGAGAGCCATGGTGCACTCGCCCCTGCGCAGCGACTGCACGGCCAGGTGCAGCGCCACCAGCGACGCCGAGCACGCGGTGTCCACGGTGAGGGCGGGGCCTTCCAGCCCGAAGACGTACGAGAGCCGTCCGGACAGCACGCTCGCGACGGCGCCGGTGGCGAGATAGCCCTCGGCCGCCTGCGGGTCGGCGGCGAGCGCGGTGGCGTAGTCCTGGCCGTTGGTGGCGGCGAACACGCCGATCCGCTCGCCGCGCACCGACTTCGGGTCGATGCCGGCCCGCTCGAAGGCCTCCCACGAGGTCTCCAGGAGCAGCCGCTGCTGCGGGTCCATGGCGACGGCCTCGCGCGGCGAGATCTCGAAGAGCCCGGCGTCGAACTCGGCGGCCTCATGGAGGAATCCGCCCTCGTGACCGTAGCTGCTCCCGGGCCGCTCGGGGTCCGGGTCGAGCAGTGCGTCCAGGTCCCAGCCCCGGTCGGCGGGGAAGGGGCCGACCGCGTCGCGGCCCTCGGTGACCAGCTGCCACAGCTGTTCCGGGGTGCGGACGCCGCCGGGGAAGCGGCAGGCCATGGAGACGACGGCGATGGGCTCGGAGTCCCGCTCCCGCGTTGCGCGCAGCTCCTGGTGCGCCTGCCGCAGCTCACCCGTGACGAACTTCAGGTGGTCGAGCAGCTTCTCTTCGTTCGTCATCGATGCGACTCCCAGCGGGCAGGACCGTACATGGCGTCAGGACTTGCCGAATTCGTTGTGGATGAGGTCGAAGAGGTCGTCGGCGCTCGCCGAGGCCAGGTCGAGGTCCGCGGTCTCGGGCTCGGAGCGGGCGGGTGGCACGGTCGCCGCGGCGCCGAGCCGGTCGGTGAGGTCGCGCAGGCGGGCGAGGAGGACCGTCGTCTCCTCGCCGTCGAGGGGGGTCTCGGCGAGCGCCGCCTCCAGCTTCTCCAGCCGGGCGACCGCGTTCTCGCCGCCCGCCGGGGCGGTCGGGCCGCTCACGAGGAGGCCGCGCAGGTGTGCGGCGAGGGCGGCGGGGGTCGGGTGGTCGAACACCAGGGTCGCGGGCAGGGTCTGCCCGGTGGCGGCGTCGAGCAGGTTGCGCAGTTCGACGCCCATCACCGAGTCGGTGCCCAGGTCGCGGAAGTGCCGGTCCGGGTCGATGGCGGCCGGGGTGCCGTGGCCGAGGACGGCGGCGGTCCTGGAGACCACCAGGTCGACCAGGATGCGTTCCTGTTCCGCCCGCGGCGCACCGGCCAGCCGTTCGGCCAGGTCCGGCCCCTGCCGGTCGGGGGCGGGCGGCGCGGGTCTGACCGCGGCGGGCAGCAGGTCGAGCAGGCGCCCGCCGCGCCCCGCTTCCAGGAGGGGGCCGAAGCGGCTCCAGTCGATGCCGGCCACGCAGAGCGTCGTCCGCCGCTCGGCGAGGGCCGCCGCCAGCGACAGGAGGGCCTGCTCCGGCGGCAGCGGTGCGACGCCGGTGCGCTGCTGCTGCTCGCCCGCGGCCGTGCCCGCTCCCACGCCCGCTCCGGCCCAGGGTCCCCAGGCGAGCGCCGTGGCGGTGCGCCCGGCCGCTCGGCGCCGTTCGGCGAAGGCGTCCAGCGCGGCGTTGCCCGCGGCGTACGCGGCCTGGCCGAGGTTGCCGACGACCCCGGCGAAGGAGGTGTACAGCACGAACGCGTCCAGCTCATGGTCCGCGGTCAGTTCGTCGAGGTGGCGGACGGCCGCCAGGCGTGCGTGCACCGCGTCCCCGACGCGGCCCGGGGTGAGCGAGCCGATCACTCCGTCGTCCACCGTCCCCGCCGCGTGCACGACGCCGGTGAGCGGCAGCTCCTCGGGTATGGCGGCGAGTACGGCGGCGAGCGCGGCGCGGTCGGTGACCTCGCAGGCGGCGAGGGTGACGCGGCTGCCGAGGGCGGTCAGTTCGGCGGCGAGTTCGCCGGCACCGGGCGCGTCCGGGCCCCGGCGCCCGACGAGCACCAGGTGCGGGGCGCCCTGCCGGGCGAGCAGCCGGGCGGTGTGCGCGCCGAGTGCGCCGGTACCGCCGGTGACCAGCACGGTGCCGGCCGGCCGCCACTCGGCGGGCGTACGGTCCCCGTTGCCGGGGGCGCTCTCGACGAGGCGCCTGCCGAGTACACCGGTCCGGCGGATCGCCACCTGGTCCTCGTGGCCGTCGGCGCCGAGCAGCGCGGCCAGCCGTACCCCGGCCCGGTCGTCCCACTCGGCGGGGAGATCGACCAGGCCGCCCCAGCCTCGGGGCATCTCCAGGGCCGCGACCCTGCCGAAGCCCCAGACGGCCGCCTGGTCGGGGTCCGGCCCCGGGTCGTCCGTGGAGACCCGTACCGCGCCGCGGGTGGCGCACCAGAGCGGGCCCGTCACCGCGGCGTCGTCGAGCGCCTGGACGAGGGCCACCACGGAGGGCAGGGCGTCGGAGCCCGCGGCGGGCGGCAGAGCCAGCACACCGGCCGGGACGCTCTTTGCCGTCGCGGCGCGGAGCCGGGTCGCGAGGGTGGCGCGGTCGGTGTCTCCGGGGACGACGCGGGTACGTGCGCCGGCGCGGTGCAGCGCGCGGCTGATGTCGTCGGTGCCGACATCGGCGCCGCCGTCCTCGCCGGGCGGCGTGACCAGGAACCACGTGCCGGTCGGGCGGGCGGTTTCCTCGGTCACCGGGACCCAGCGGACCTCGTACCGCCCCTCTCCGTAAGCGGTGCGGTGCCCGGCCGGGACGGCTTCGGGCCAGAAGCGGGTGTGCTGGAAGGGGTAGGGCGGCAGGGTGACGGGCGGGGCCGCGGGGAACACCGCCGCCAGGTCCACCGCCATCCCCCCGACCCACAGCCGCGCGACGGCCGCGAACAGGGACTCCACCTCGGGACGGCGGCGGCGCATCGCGGGCACCGCACCGGGGACGAGGCCGCTGAGGACGCCGTCGGGGCCGAGTTCCAGGAAGCGGGTGGCGCCGGCCTCGTGAGCACGGCCGAGGGCGTCGGCGAAGCGGACCGGCTCGCGCACCTGACCCACCCAGTACTCGGGGGTGGCCAGGTCACCCGGGGCGGTGGTGAGGACCGGGATCTGCGGGGCGTGGTACGTCAACGCCTCCGCGACGGCCGCGAAGTCGGCCAGCATCGGCTCCATCAGGCGGGAGTGGAAGGCATGCGAGACCGCGAGGCGCTTCACCCGCACACCTTGTGCCCGCAGCCGCTCCTCCAGCTCCGCGACCGCTGCCGCCTCACCGGAGACCGTCACCGACGTGGGCCCGTTGACCGCCGCCAGGTCCACCCCGTCGGGCAGCTCCAGGTCCTCCTCGGCCACCTCCACGGCCAGCATCGCCCCGCCCTCGGGCAAGGCGTCCATCAACCGCCCCCGCGCCGAGACCAGAGCGCAGGCATCCTCCAGCGACAACACCCCCGCCACATGCGCCGCCGCCAGCTCACCGATCGAGTGCCCCACCAGCACGTCCGGGACCACACCCCAGGACTCCAGCAGCCGGAACAGCGCCACCTCCAGCGCGAACAGCCCCGCCTGCGCATAGACCGTCCGCTCCAGCAGCCCGGCATCCTCGCCGAACACCACCTCACGCAACGGACGTTCGAGGTCCACCCGCGCACACACCGCGTCGAAGGCATCCGCGAACACCGGAAACGCCTCGTACAGCTCCCGGCCCATCCCCGGCCGCTGCGAACCCTGACCCGAGAACAGCAGCGCCGTGGATCCCTCACGCGCTGTTCCTCGGACGGCTCTGGGGGACGGCTCGTCCGTCGTCAGCGCCGTCAGGCCCTCGGCGTACCCCGCGACGTCCTCGGCGAGCACGACGGCGCGGTGTGCCAGGCCGAGGCCGGTCGTGGCGAGTGCCCGGCCCGCCGCGACACCAGACACGCCGGGGTCGTCGCAGAGCGCCAGGAGCCCCTTGGCCCGCGCGTTCAGCGCCGCGCCGGAGTGGGCCGAGAACGCCCACGGCAGTACGGAGTCCTGGGCCGGCGCCGAAGGTACGGCGACATCGGCCTGTTCCAGGACGACGTGGGCGTTCGTGCCGCTGATCCCGAACGAGGAGACCCCTGCCCGACGCGGCCGGTCGGCCCGGGGCGTCCACGCGGTGGCCTCGGTGAGGAGGCGCAGGCTGCCCGCGTCCCAGTCGACCGACGGTGACGGTTTCGCCGCGTGCAGGGTGCGGGGCAGCTCGCCGTGGTCCATCGCCAGCAGCATCTTGATGACGCCGGCGATGCCCGCGGCCGCCTGGGTGTGCCCGATGTTGGACTTCACCGACCCCAGATGGAGGGGTTCCGAGCGGTCCTTGCCGTACGTCGCGAGCAGCGCCTCGGCCTCGATCGGGTCGCCGAGCCTCGTACCGGTGCCGTGTGCCTCCACCGCGTCGACCTCCGAGGGCCACAGCCCGGCCGAGTTCAGCGCGGCGCGGATCACCCGCTGCTGCGCGGGGCCGTTCGGCGCGGTCAGGCCGTTGGACGCGCCGTCCTGGTTGACCGCGCTGCCCCGCAGCAGCCCGAGCACGCGGTGGCCCTGGGCCCGGGCGTCCGAGAGCCGCTCCAGCAGCACCAGCCCGGCGCCCTCGCCCCAGCCGGTGCCGTCCGCGTCGGCCGAGAACGCCTTGCAGCGCCCGTCGGCCGCCAGGCCGCGCTGGTGGGCGAACTCCAGGAACGCGGTGGGCGCGGCCATGACCGTGACACCGCCGGCGAGTGCCATCGAGCACTCCCCCGTCCGCAGTGACTGCGCCGCGAGGTGCAGGGCGACCAGCGACGACGAGCAGGCGGTGTCCACCGTGACGGCCGGGCCCTCCAGCCCGTACGTGTAGGAGATCCGGCCGGACAGCACGCTGGCCGCGCTGCCGGTGGCCACATGGCCCTCCAGCCCGGATCCGGTGGTGGGGAACAGCCCGGCGTAGTCCTGGCCGTTCGTGCCCACGAAGACGCCGACGCGGCTGCCCTGGAGGGCGGCGGGGTCCAGACCGGCCCGTTCGAAGGTCTCCCAGGAGATCTCCAGCATCAGCCGCTGCTGCGGGTCCATGGCCTGCGCCTCGCGGGGGGAGACGCCGAACAGGTCCGCGTCGAAACCGGCCGCGTCGGGCAGGAAGCCACCGCGACGCGCGAAGTCGGGGGCGCCGCGCAGGTCCCAGCCCCGGTCGACGGGGAAGTCGCCCACCAGGTCGAGACCTCGGGAGAGCAGCTCCCAGAACTCCTCCGGGGTGGCCGCGCCGGGGAACCGGCAGCCCATCGCCACGATGGCGACGGGGTCCTCGGGCGCGGCGGGCGCCGGGAGGCCAGGGGTCGCGGTGGCGGCCGTCCCGGCACCGCCGGTCAGTTCGGCGCGCAGCCGGGTGGCGAGGGCGGCCGGAGTGGGGTGGTCGAAGATCAGGCCCGCCGGGAGCGGGAGCCCGGTGGCAGCCCGCAGGGCGTTGCGCAACTCGACGGCGGTGAGTGAGTCGAAGCCCAGGTCGCGGAAGGCCTTGTCGGGCGCGACGGTGGCCGCCGTGCCGTGGCCCAGCACGAAGGCCGCCAGGGTGCGTACCAGTTCCTCGGTGATCCGGCGTCGCTCGCCCTCACCGGCGGCCGCGAGGCGCGCCGCGAGGCCGGTGGCGTCGCCGGAGTCGTCGGCACCGTCCGGTGTGTCGGCGGGGACGAGTTCGCGCAGCAGCGGGCTGGGGCGTGCCGCGGTGAAGCCGGTGGCGAACCGCCTCCAGTCGACGTCCGCGACGACGACGGCGGCGTCGGCCGTCCCGTCGCCGTCCGGGACCGCGGCGCCGAGCATCCGGCCGAGGACGGTGACGGCGAGGTCCGGTGGCAGGGGGGTCAGTCCGGAACGGCGCAGCCGCTGGGTGAGCGCCTCGTCCTCGGCCATGCCGGTCTCCGCCCACGGCCCCCAGCCGATCGACGTGGCGGGCAGCCCCTGGGCGCGACGGCGCTCGGCCAGTGCGTCGAGGTGGGCGTTGGCGGCGGCGTAGTTGGCCTGGCCCGCCGTGCCGACGGCACCCGTGAACGACGAGAAGAGGACGAAGGCGTCGAGCGGGAGGTCGCGGGTGAGGGCGTCGAGGTTCTCGGCGGCCAGGGTCTTGGCCCGGAGCACCTGTTCGAAACGTTCGGGCGTCAGGCCGTCGAGCACGCCGTCGTCCAGCACACCGGCCGCGTGCACGACGGCGGTGAGCCGGTGCTCCTCCGGTATCCCGGCGAGCAGGGCGGCGAGCGCGTCGTGGTCGGCCGCGTCGCAGGCCACGGCCGTCACCGTGGTGCCCGCCGCCGCCAGTTCGGCGGCCAGTTCCGCGACGCCGGGCGCGTCGGGTCCGCGCCTGCTGACGAGCAGCAGCCGGCTGTGGCCGCGCGCGGCGAGCAGGCGGGCCACCTGGGCACCGAGCGCGCCGGTCCCGCCGGTGACCAGCACGGTGCCGCCGGTGCGGGGCACGGGGGCCGCGGCCGGGGAGACCGGCGCGGCCGCGACGAGACGGCGGGCGAAGACGCCTTCGGCCCGGATCGCCACCTGGTCCTCTCCGTCGCCGGCGCGTGCGCCGCCGGCAGCGAGGACGGCGCAGAGCCGGTTCCCCGCACGGGCGTCCAGGATCTCGGGCAGGTCGATCAGCCCGCCCCAGACGTGCGGGAGTTCGAGGGCGGCGCCCCGGCCGAATCCCCAGACTTGGGCTTGCGCGGGGTCGGGTGGGGCGTCGGAGCGGCCGGTCGCGACCGCACCCCGGGTGACGGTCCACAGCGGGACGTCGGTGTCGGCGCACGCCTGGGTGAGCGCCAGGGTGGCGGCCAGTCCCCGGCCGAGGGCCGCCCCCGTGCGCGAGACACGGGTGTCGGTTCCCAGCAGCGAGACGACGCCCGCGAGTTCGCCGCAGGAGCGCAACCGGTCGGCGAGCGCGGTCCGGTCGGCGAGCGCGATCCGGTCGGCGAGCGCGATCCGGTCGGTGCCGGGGGCCGGGAGGGCGAGCACGGTGGCACCGCCGCGGCGCAGCGCGTCGGCGACCTGCGCGTCCAAAACGTCCAGCGCGTCCGCGCCGACCGGGGTGTCGGCGTTGACCGGGGTGTCTGCGCCGACCGGGTTGTCCGGGCCGACCGGGTTGTCCGGGCCGATGACGAGCCAGACACCGTCGAGCACGGTGGGTGCCGGAGCGACGGGCCGCCAGACCGCCCGGTAGTACCAGGAACCGACAGCCGCCTCGGTGCGCCGGCGGTCGTGCCAGGACGCGAGGTGCGGCATCAGGTCGGCCAGTCCGCGCCGTGCTTCGTCGTCGGGCAGGCCCAGGGTGTCGGCGAGCCGGTCGACCTCGCGCCCGGCGACGGCCGTCCAGAATCCGGCCTCGTCCCGTTCCCGGGGGGCCGTGCCGCCGCCGTCGGCCGCGGTGTCGGGCCAGTAGCGCCGGCGCTGGAAGGCGTAGGTCGGCAACTCGACGGCCTGGCCCCCGAGCGGCGCGAAGTACCGGTGCCAGGCGACATCGGCGCCGTGTACGTACATCTCGGCGACGCCGCGCAGCAGCGTGGTGTGCTCGTCGTGGCCGGAACGCAGGGCGGGGACGGCGGTGACGTCCTCGGTGAGGTGCGCGACGAGGGCGGACAGGGGGCCGTCGGGGCCGAGTTCCAGGAAGCGGGTGGCGCCGGCCACGTGAGCACGGCGCACCGCGTCGGCGAAACGGACGGGCTCGCGCACCTGACCCACCCAGTACTCGGGAGTGGCCAGGTCGCCGGGGGCGGTGGTGTCCACCGGGATCTGCGGGGCGTGGAAGGTCAACGACTCCGCGACGGCCGCGAAGTCGGCCAGCATCGGCTCCATCAGGCGGGAGTGGAAGGCGTGCGAGACCGCCAGCCGCTTCACCCGCACACTCTGCGCCCGGAGCCGCTCCTCCAGCCCCGCGAGGGCCTCCGCCGCACCCGACACCGTCACCGACGTGGGCCCGTTCACCGCCGCCAGGTCCACCCCGTCCGGCAGCTCCAGATCCTCCTCGGCCACCTCCACGGCCAGCATCGCCCCACCCTCGGGCAACGCGTCCATCAACCGCCCCCGCGCCGACACCAGCACGCAGGCATCCTCCAGCGACAACACCCCCGCGCAGTGCGCCGCGGCCATCTCCCCCACCGAATGGCCCACCAGCACATCCGGCACCACACCCCACGACTCCACCAGCCGGAACAGCGCCACTTCCAACGCGAACAAACCCGCCTGCGCGAACACCGTCCGCTCCAGCAACCCGGTGTCCTCGCCGAACACCACCTCACGCAACGGACGCCCCACGTCCACCCGGGCGCACACCCCGTCGAAGGCATCCGCGAACACCGGGAACGCCTCGTACAGTTCCCGGCCCATCCCCACGCGCTGCGACCCCTGACCGGTGAACAGGAAACCCGTACGCCCGGGCGCGGCGGCTCCGCCCGGCGCGTTGCCGCGTCCCGCCGCCAGCGCGTCCAGTGCGCGCAGCAGTTCCTCGCGCCCCGTCCCCAGCACCACCGCGCGGTGCTCCAGTGCCGCGCGCCGGGTCGCCAGGGAGAGCCCGATGCCGACAGGCTCCTCGGCCGCGGCCGTTTCGCGCAGCCGGGCCGCCTGGGCGCGCAGGCCCTCCGGCGAGGCACCGCTCAGCACCCAGGGCACGAGCGTGTCCGGCCCTCGGGTGTCCCGACGGGGGGCCCGTCCGTCCTCGTCCGGTGCCTGTTCGATCACGGTGTGTGCGTTGGTGCCGCTGATCCCGAACGACGAGACCGCCGCGCGGCGGGGTCGCCCGGCCGACGGCCATGCCCGCTCCTCGGTGAGCAGTTCCACCGCTCCCGCCGACCAGTCCACGTGCGACGAGGGCTCGTCGGCGTGCAAGGTGCGGGGCAGCACGCCGTGGCGCAGCGCCAGGATCGTCTTGATGATGCCGCCGACGCCCGCCGCCGCCTGGGTGTGCCCGATGTTGGACTTCAACGACCCCAGCCACAGCGGCCGTTCCGCGTCCCGCCCCTGTCCGTACGTGGCCAGCAGCGCCTCCGCCTCGACCGGGTCGCCCAGCTTCGTGCCGGTACCGTGCGCCTCCACCATGTCCACGTCGCCGGGGGCCAGGCCGGCGTCGGCGAGAGCGGCGCGGATGACCCGCTGCTGCGAGGGGCCGTTCGGCGCCGTGAGGCCGTTGGACGCGCCGTCCTGGTTGACGGCCGAGCCGCGTACCACCGCGAGGACGGTGTGCCCGTGGCGTCGCGCGTCGGACAGCCGCTCCACCAGCAGCACGCCGGCGCCCTCCGACCAGCCGGTGCCGTCCGCGTCCGCCGAGAAGGACTTGCAGCGGCCGTCGGGCGCGAGTCCCCGCTGCTTGCTGAAGTCCACGAACACGCCGGGTGCGGACATCACGGTGACGCCGCCGACGACGGCCATCGAGCACTCGCCCGCACGCAGTGACCTGGCGGCCAGGTGCAGCGCCACCAGGGACGACGAGCACGCCGTGTCCACCGTCACGGCCGGGCCCTCCAGGCCGTACGTGTAGGCGATCCGGCCGGACACCACGCTGCCGGCGCCCCCGGTGGCCCGGTAGCCCTCGGTCTCGGGAAGGGCCTCGGCGGCCTGCGCGTAGTCGTGGTACATGACGCCGGCGAAGACACCGGTGTCGCTGCCGCGCAGGCCGGCCGGGTCGATGCCGGCCCGCTCGAAGGCCTCCCAGGACAGCTCCAGCAGAAGCCGCTGCTGGGGGTCCATCGCCAGCGCCTCGCGCGGCGAGATGCCGAACAGCTCCGCGTCGAAGTCGGCGGCGTCGTGCAGGAAGCCGCCGTGCCGTGCGTAGGTGGTGCCAGGGCTGGACGGGTCGGGGTCGTAGAGGCGCGCGAGGTCCCAGCCGCGGTCGGTGGGGAAGCCGGTGATGCCGTCGCGGCCCTCCCGGACCATCCGCCACAGTTCCTCGGGGCCGTCCACACCGCCCGGGTAGCGGCAGCTCATCGCGACGACGGCGATCGGCTCGTCCGCGGCGGCGTTCCGCGAGCGCGGTACGGCCGTGGCCGCGGTGGTGCCGCTCAGCTCCTCGCAGAGGTGGGCGGTGAGCGCGGCGGGGCTGGGGTGGGAGAAGACCAGGGTGGCGGCCAGCCGCAGCCCGGTGGCGGCGGCCAGCCGGTTGCGCAGTTCGACACCGGTGAGGGAGTCGAAACCGAGGTCCTTGAAGGTGCGGCCGGTGTCCACTCCGGTACCGGAGGAGTGGCCCAGAACGGCCGCGACGGTCGTCCGTACCAGCTCCTCCACGGCGCGCGTCCGTTCGGGAGCGGGCAGTGCGGCGAGGCCGTCGGCGTCCGCCGACGACCGGGCGGCGGCCGAACGGAGCACGGGCCGCGCCAGGTGCCGCAGCAGCGGCGGTACGTAGTCGTCGCCGGGGGCCGGTTCGGCGGCCGTGGCCAGTACGTGGGCGGGCCCGGCGGTCACGGCCGCGTCGAGCAGCCGCACACCCCGGTCGGGGTCGAGCGCGCCGCCCAGCCCGGCGAAGCGCGCACGGTCCGTCGTACCGAGTCCGGCGGCCATGCCCTCGGTGCCGCCCCACAGCCCCCAGCCCACCGACACGGCGGGCAGGTGCTCGGCGCGCCGGCGGGCGGCGAGCCCGTCGAGGAAGGCGTTGGCCGCCGCGTACGACGCCTGGCCGGCGGTGCCGAAGGAAGCGGCCACGGACGAGAACAGGACGAAGGAGGTGAGGCCGAGGTCGCGGGTCGCCTCGTCGAGGAGGGCGGCCGCCTCGGCCTTGGGGCGCAGCACCGCGGCGGCGCGTTCGGGGGTCAGCCAGGTGAGCAGGCCGTCGTCGAGGACGCCCGCGGTGTGGACGACGGAGGTGACGGGGTGGCCGGCGAGCACCCGGTCGAGGTCGCCCCGGTCGGCGGCGTCACCGGCGACGACCACCACGGTGGCGCCCAGCGCGGTCAGTTCGGCGGCGAGGGCGGCGGCACCCGGCGCGTCGGGGCCGCGCCGGCTGAGCAGCACCAGACCCGCGACCTCGTGCGCGGAGACCAGGTGGCGGGCGACGCGGGCGCCGAGCGCCCCCGTACCGCCCGTGATCAGGACGGTGTCGTGCGGGCCCCACGGCGGGTTGGCTCCGGCCCGCAGCCGGGACGCGCGCGGGGTCAGCGGGGTGCCGGCGCGGAGGGCGGCCTGGGGGACGTGTGCGGGCAGGCCCGCGGCGAGGGCGGCGGCCGACGCGGCCGTGCCGTCCAGGTCCACGAGGCCGAACCGGCCCGGGTGTTCGGCCTGCGCGGACCGCAGCAGGCCCCAGACCGCGGCGGCGGCGGGATCGACGCTCTCACCGTCGGCCGTGGCGACGGCGTTCCGGGTGACGACCAGCAGCCGGCTGCCGGAGCGGCGCTCGTCGTCCGCCCAGTCGCGCACCAGACGGAGTACGGCAGCGACCGTGTCGTGGGTGCGCCGAGCGAGGGCCGCGCCGGTCGCGGACGGTTCGGGACCGGCGCCCACGCAGGCGAGCACCGTGCCGGGCACGGCCGCCACGTCCGCCAGGGCTGCCGGGCCGGGGAAGGAGCCCGCCGCGACGACCGTGTGGAGGAGGTCGGTGGGGCCCACCGGTACGGCGGCGAACGGCACTTCGCGTTCCCCGTCGCCGGCGGGGGTCCAGTCGACGCCGTGGAGCACCCCGGAGGCCGTGTCGCCCAGCCGGTCGGCGGTCACGGGCCGGAAGGCGAGCGACCGCACCGTCAGCACGGGCGCGCCCGCCGGGTCGGCGAGGCGGACCGCGTACTCGTCGGCACCGCGCCGGGTCAGGGTGACGCGCAGCGCGGTGGCGTCGAGGGCGTGCCGGGTCACGCCGGACCAGGCGAACGGCAGCAGGGTCGCGCCGTCCTCGCGGAGCAGGCCGGTGGCACCGAGCGCGTGGAGCGCGGCGTCGTACAGCGGGGCCTGCGGCCCTTCGGGCAGCTCGACCTCCGCGTACACGGTGTCCCCGTCGCGCCAGGCGGCGCGCAGGCCCCGGAAGGCGGGGCCGTAGGAGAGTCCCGCGGCCGCGAGCGCGTCGTAACCGGGTGCGGTGGCCGTACCCGCGGGGTGCCAGGGGTCGGGTGTCCCGGGGGCGTCCACCAGCGGGTGGACCGGCTCCAGGACGCCGGCGGCGTGGGTGGTCCAGAGCGCACCGGGATCACCGTCGGGACGGCTGTGGATCTCGACGGTCCGGGCGGCCACGGTCATCTGGAGCTGGACGGCGCCCTGTTCGGGCAGGAGCAGGGGCTCACGCAGGGTCAGCTCGGCGAGCCCCGGCAGCCCGGCGCCGGCTCCCGCGTGGAGGGCGAGATCGACGAGGGCGGTTCCGGGCAGCACGACCCGGCCGTGGACCATGTGGTCGGCCAGCCAGGGGTGGGTGGCGAGACCGACGACGCCGGTCCATACCAGCCCGCCGTCGCCCGCCAGGGGCACGACGGCGCCCAGCAGCGGATGGCCGGCCGTGTCCACGCCCGCGGCGGCGAGCGCGGTGGTGGAGGCGGTCCGGGGGGTCCAGTAGCGGGTGCGCTGGAAGGCGTAGGAGGGCAGTTCCACGAGGCGGGAGGCGCCCGTACCCGCGACGGCCGCCCAGTCCAGTGGCACGCCGTGGGTCCACAGCACCGCGGCGGCTTGGGCGGGCCCGGTGCCGTCCTGGCCGCGACGCAGCAGCGGTACGGCGACAGCCTCCTCCAGGAGGGCCGGGGCGAGGGCGGACAGCACCCCGTCGGGGCCGAGTTCCAGGAAGGTCCGCACCTCGGGGAGCGAGGCGAGTGCGTCGGCGAACCGGACGGGCTCGCGTATCTGCCCCACCCAGTACTCCGGGGTGTCGATCGCACCGGGGGCCGTGGTGCGGACCGGGATCCGCGGGGCGTGGTACGTCAACGACTCCGCGACGGCAGCGAACTCCGCCAGCATCGGCTCCATCAGGCGGGAGTGGAAGGCGTGCGAGACCGCGAGCCGCTTGACGCGTACCTCCCGCGCCCGCAGCCGCTCCTCCAGCTCCGCGACCGCCTCCGCATCGCCCGAAACCGTCACCGAGGTGGGCCCGTTGACCGCCGCCAGGTCCACCCCTTCAGGCAGCTCCAGATCCTCCTCGGCCACCTCCACCGCCAGCATCGCCCCACCCTCGGGCAACGCGTCCATCAGACGCCCCCGCGCCGACACCAGAGCGCAGGCGTCGTCGAGCGAGAGCACTCCCGCGCAGTGCGCCGCCGCCAGCTCACCGATGGAATGCCCCACCAGCACGTCCGGGACCACACCCCAGGACTCCACCAGCCGGAACAGCGCCACCTCCAGCGCGAACAACCCCGCCTGCGCATAGACGGTCCGCTCCAGCAGCCCCTCGTCCTCGCCGAACACCACCTCCCGCAACGGACGCCCCACAGAAACCCGCGCACACACCGCGTCGAAGGCCTCCGCGAACACCGGAAACGCCTCATACAGATCCCGGCCCATCCCCAACCGCTGCGAACCCTGACCGGTGAACAGGAACCCCGTGCGCCCGGGCGACGCGACACCGTGCAGCACGCCGGCCGCCTCGTGGCCCTCCGCCACCGCGTCCAGGCGGGCCGCCAGTTCCTCACGGTCGGCCGCGAAGAGGGCCGCGCGGTGGTCCAGGGGGAAGCGGGTGGTCGCCGCCGACCGGGCGATCGCGGCAAGGGGTACGGACGGTTCGGCGTCCAGGAAGGCGCGCAGCCGGGCCGCCTGGGCGCGCAGGGCGGCGGCCCCCTGCCCGGAGAGGAGTACGGGCAGTGCCAGGCGGGGCTCGGGTTCCTCCTCGTCCGGGACGGCCGGTTCGGGTGCCGCCTCGATGACCGCGTGTGCGTTGGTGCCGCTGATGCCGAACGAGGAGACACCCGCCCGGTACGGCCGGTCCGCGGGGGGCAGGGTCACGTTCTCGGTGAGCAGCCGCACGGCACCCGCCGACCAGTCCACGTGCGGCGTCGGCTCGTCGGCGTGCAGGGTGCGGGGCAGCACGCCGTGCCGCAGCGCCAGGACCGTCTTGATGACGCCGGCGACACCGGCGGCGGACTGGGTGTGCCCGACGTTGGACTTCAACGACCCGAGCCACAGCGGCCGTTCCGGGTCCCGGTCCTGCCCGTACGTGGCCAGCAGCGCCTGCGCCTCGATCGGGTCGCCCAGCCGTGTCCCGGTGCCGTGCGCCTCCACCACGTCCACGTCGGAGGGTTCCAGACCGGCCGCGTCGAGGGCCGCCCGGATGACCCGCCGCTGGGCCAGGCCGCTGGGTGCGGTCAGCCCGTTGGAGGCCCCGTCGGAGTTGACGGCGGATCCCCGCAGCACGGCCAGCACGTGCTGCCCGTCGGCCAGCGCGTCGGACCGGCGGCGCAGGACGAGCATGCCCGCGCCCTCGGACCACCCGGTGCCGTCGGCACGTGCTCCGAACGCCTTGCAGCGGCCGTCCGGGGAGAGGCCGTCCTGCCGCGCGAACTCGACGAGGACACCGGGCGTCGCCATCAGGGTGACGCCACCCGCCAGGGCCGTGGAACACTCCCCCGCGCGCAGCGACTGCGCCGCCAGGTGCAGCGCCACCAGCGACGACGAACACGCGGTGTCCACGGTCACCGCCGGGCCGTCGAACGCGAAGGCGTAGGCGATCCGGCCGGAGGCGACGCTGGCGGTCGTACCGGTCAGCAGGTAGCCCTCGGAACTCTCGGCGGGCTCGTGCATCCGGGGGCCGTAGTCCTGCGCGGTGGCTCCGACGAAGACGCCGGTGCGGCTGCCGCGCACGTCGGCCGGGTCGGTGCCGAGCCGCTCCAGCGCCTCCCACGTGACCTCGAGGAGCAGCCGCTGCTGCGGGTCCATGGCGACGGCCTCGCGGGGCGAGATGCCGAAGAGCCCGGCGTCGAAGCCCGCGATGTCGTCCAGGAACCCGCCGGCCGTGGGAAGCGCGGTGTCCAGGGCGGCGAGGGCGGACTGCCAGCCCCGGTCCTCGGGAAGGCCGGTCAGTACCTCGCGGCCCTCGCTCAGCGCCTCCCACAGTGCCGCGGGCGAGTCGATGCCGCCGGGGAAGCGGCAGGCCATGGAGACGATGACGACGGGGTCGTCGGCGTCGGCGGGCTGCGGGGCGGGCGTGGCGCGGGAGGGGCGGGGGGCGTCCTCACCGCGCAGCGCGTCGCACAGGTGGCGGGCGGCCGCGGCCGGGGTGGGGTGGTCGAAGAGGAAGGTGGGCGGCAGGGAGAGCCCGGTGGCCGCGGCGAGCCGCGTCCGCAGCTCGACCAGGGTCAGGGAGGCGATCCCGAGGGCCTTGAAGGTCTGTTCCGGGTCCACGTCCCCGGCCGCGGCGAACCCGCCGACCACGGCGGCGTGGGACCGGATCAGCTCGCGCACCGTGCTGCGGGCGGACTGCGGCGAGAGGGCGCGCAGCCGGTCGCGCAGTGAGTCGTCCGGGGCGGCGGCCGTGTCCGGTTCGGCGCCGGTGGCCGGGTCGGCGGCGTTCCGGACGGGCTCGCCGGTGCCGTTCCAGGACGCCGCGGCCTCGCCGGGCCGCCAGTGGCGCTCCCGCTGGAAGGCGTACGTGGGCAGGTCCACGACCGTGCCCGGCGGGGCGGGCAGCCGGACGTCGCGGCCGTGGGCGAGCAGTTCGGCGGCGGAGCCCAGCAGCCGCGCGCGGCCCCCTTCGCCGCGCCGCAGCGAGCCGACCACCGCGGTGTCGGGCGCGTCCAGCTCGGCCAGGGTGTCGCGTACGGCGGCCAGCAGCACCGGGTGCGGGGTGGCCTCGACGATGAAGCGGAAGTCCTCGTCGGCGAGCCGCCGGACGGCGGCGGCGAACTCGACGGTGGACCGAAGGTTCCGGTACCAGTAGGCGGCGTCCAGGCCGGCCGTGTCGGTCCACTCGCCGGTGACGGTGGAGAGGAACGGCACCTCGGACGTCCGGGGTTCGATGTCCGCGAGCGCGGTCAGCAGCTCGTCCCGGATCAGCTCGACGTGCGAGGAGTGCGAGGCGTAGTCCACCGGTACGCGCCTGGTCTCGACGCCGTACGCGACGCACCGTGCCGCGAAGTCGTCGAGGGCGTCGACCGGCCCCGAGACCACGACCGCGGTGGGTCCGTTGTCGGCGGCGATCGAGAGGGCGGGTGCGGTCTCCAGCCACGGGCGGACCCGTGCCGCCCCGGCCTGCACGGACAGCATCCCGCCCGATCCGGCCAGGGCGCCGATGGCGCGGCTGCGCAGGGCGACCACCTTGGCCGCGTCCGGCAGCGACAGCGCGCCCGCCACGCAGGCCGCGGCGATCTCGCCCTGGGAGTGTCCGGCGACGGCGTCGGGGACGACCCCCAGTGACCGCCAGGTCTCGGCCAGCGCCACCATCACGGCGAAGAGCGCGGGCTGCACCACGTCGACCCGCTCCAGCGTGGGCGCGCCCTCGGCGCCGCGCAGGACGTCCGTCAGCGAGAAGTCGGTGTACGGGGCGAGAGCCTCGGCGCAGGCGTGGATCGTGCGGGTGAACACCTCGTCGGTGTCGAGGAGTCCGGTGGCCATGGCGGGCCACTGCGAACCCTGCCCGGAGAAGATCATGGCCAGCCGTCCGGTGCGCGCGGCACCCTCGCTGACGCCCGTCGCGGGCAGTCCGGCGGCCACTGCGGAGAGCTGGGCGAGCAGCTGCTCCCGGTCCTCGGCGAGGAGCACGGCGCGCCGGGCGAAGCGGGTGCGGGTGGTGGCCAGGGAGTGCGCCACGTCCGCCACGGCCAGGTCGGCTCCCTCCACCGCGTCCTTCAGCCGGGCGGCCTGGGCGCGCAGCGCCCGCGCGGTGTGGCCGGAGACCAGCACGGGCACGGGAGGAGTGGTCCCGTCGGCGGCCGGAGCCGGCGGTTCGGTGGCCGGCCGGGCCACCGGGTCGGGTGCGGGGCCCAGCACCAGGTGGCAGTTGGTCCCGCCCATGCCGAAGGAGCTGACCCCGACGAACCCCTCGCCGCCCAGCGGCCCCGCCTCGGTCTGCACCCGCAGGTTGAGCCGTTCCAGCGGGATACCGGCGGGCGGGGAGGCGAAGTTGAGGCTCGGGGGGACGACGCCCCGCTCGACGACGAGCGTGGCCTTCAGCAGGCCCGCGATGCCGGCCGCGCCCTCCAGGTGCCCGATGTTGGTCTTCACCGAGCCGACCGGCAGCGGCGCGGTGCGTGCGGTGCCGAGGGCGGCGCCGAGGGCGGCGGCCTCGACGGGGTCGCCGACCGGGGTGCCGGTGCCGTGCAGTTCGACGTAGCCGACGGCGTCCGGGGCGATCCCGGCGCGGGCGTGCGCGGCGCGCAGGACGGCTTCCTGGGCGGCGGCGCTGGGGGTGGTGAGACTGGGGCCGCCGCCGTCGTTGTTGACGGCGCTGCCGCGGACGACCGCGTGGATCCGGTCGCCGTCGGTGAGGGCCCGGGCCAGCGGCTTGAGGACGACGACCCCACCGCCCTCACCGCGTACGAACCCGTTGGCGCGTGCGTCGAAGGTGAAGCAGCGGCCGTCCGGGGAGAGTCCGCCGAAGCGCAGCGCGGAGACGGTGCTGTCGGGGGCCAGGACGAGGTTGACCCCACCGGCGAGGGCCAGCTCGGACTCGCCGCGCGCCAGGCTCTGGCAGGCGAGGTGGACGGAGACCAGGGAGGAGGACTGGCCGGCGTCCACGGTGAGGCTGGGGCCGTGCAGCCCGAGCGTGTAGGACAGGCGGTTGGCGATGAGGCCGCGCTGGAGTCCCGGCATGGAGTGCCGGTCGACGACCGCGTCCCCCGCACGGTGCAGGAGGGCGGCGTAGTCGTCCCAGATGGCGCCGAGGAAGACACCCGTGCGGCTGCCGCCGAGGCCGGCCGGGAGGTGCCGGGCGTCCTCCAGCGCCTCCCAGGCGAGTTCGAGAGCGAGGCGCTGCTGGGGGTCGGTGGCGGCGGCCTCGCGCGGGGACATGCCGAAGAAGCCGGCGTCGAAGTCCGCGGCCCGTTCGATGAACCCGCCGCGCGTGACCGAGGGAACGCGCGCGCGGTCGGAGGGTATGTCGGTGAGCGCGTCGGTCCCCGTGGCGAGCAGGTCCCACAGCGGTGCCGGTCCGGGCGCGCCGGGCAGCCTGCACGCGTACCCGATGATCGCGAAGGCCTCGGAACCACCGGTGTACGTATCCGACATGAATGCCCCGAAATCACTTGACGGCGCGAGATCGCCGGACCCGACCGGCCGGCTGCCAGGGCAGACGGTTGCGCGCCCACCGTGTTCCGGCCGCTCTTCCCCGGCTGAAGCACTCCGACGCTAGCCAGGGGGCCGACGAGCGGCCAACCCCTAGCCTGCGCGCCGCCGCCCCTGACCAGGCGACTAGGGGGAGGCGGCGCGGTCCGGCCCAGGGGGTACGGGGGCGTGGTCAGCCCAGGAGGCCGCGACGGTAGGCGACGGCGACCGCGGCGGCCCGGTCCCTCGCGTCCAGCTTGTCGTAGATGTGGGTCAGGTGCGTCTTGACGGTCGCCTCGCTGATGAACAGCTCGCGGGCGATCTCCCGGTTGGACGTGCCGCGCGCCACGTGCTCCAGCACTTGCAGTTCCCGGGCGGAGAGCGTGTCGTCGACCGGCCGCCGGGCGGGGCCGCGCACCGCCGTGACGAGGCGTGAGGCGACCGCCGGGGACAGTACGGTGCGGCCCTCCGCCGCCGCCCGGATGGCCGCGAACAGCTCGTCGCGCAGCGCGTCCTTCAGCAGGTACCCCGTCGCCCCGGCCTCGATGGCGGGCAGGGTGTCGGAGTCGGTGTCGTAGGTGGTGAGCACCAGCACGCGGGCCCGTGCGCCCCGCCGGGTCAGCTCGGCGATGGCCTCCACGCCGCTGCCGGCCGGCATGCGCAGGTCCATCAGGACGACGTCCGGGTCCATGCGCAGCGTCATCTCGACCGCTTCCGTGCCGCCGGACGCCTCTCCGAGCACGGTGAAGCCGTCCGCGGGCTCCAGCATGCCGCGCAGGCCGTCGCGCACCACCGGGTGGTCGTCGGCGATCAGCAGGGTGATCGTCCCGTTGTTCTCAGCGTCCATAGGGAACCGACGGTACGCGTGCGGACACGGCGGTGCCCAGGCCCGGCTCGGACTCCACGGTCAGCTCCCCCGCCAGCCGCTCCGCGCGGGCCCGCATGCCCTTGAGGCCGAACCCGGACGCGGTGTCGCGCTCGGGCAGGGCGGACGGGTCGAAGCCCCGGCCGTCGTCGCGCACGTCGAGCACGACCTCCTCGCCCATGTAGGAGAGGGTCACGCCGACCCGGGTGGCTCCGGCGTGGCGTGCCGTGTTGGACAGGGCCTCCGCGGCGATCCGCAGCAGCGTCCCCTGTACTTCCTCGTGCAGCGGTTCGTCGGAGCCGGTGAGGGCGAACTCGGCCTGCACCCCGGTGCGTTCGGACCAGCGGACGACGGTCTTCTTCAGCGCCTCGGGCAGGTCGTCCTCGGCCAGCGCGACGGGCGCGAGGTTGGCGACGGCCCGGCGTGCCTCGCCGAGGCTGTGCCGGGCCAGGTGCAGGGCGCGTTCGGCGTGCACGCGGGCCGGGCCCTGTTCCTGGGTGTCGGTGACGACCTGGAGCTGGGTGATGACGCCGGTCAGGTCCTGGGCGACGGTGTCGTGGATCTCCGCGGCGAGCCGGCGGCGCTCGTCCGCGATCCCGGCCTCCCTCGCCTGGAGCATCAGCTGGTCGTGCAGGGCCGCGTTCTCCACCAGGGCCCGCTCCAGCGCGATGTTGGCGTGTTCCAGCTCGCGGATGGTCTCCACCCGTTCGCGGGCGCGGTCCTCCTCCTTCTCCGTGTCCTGCTGGACGGTCAGGAAGATGCCCGTGTTGACGGCGACCAGCATGCCGTAGAACACCCAGCTCGCCGTGTCGTCGGGGGGCAGGCCCCCGATCTGCGCGCCGGCGATCGTCGCGGCGGTGGCCAGCAGGCCGAGGGGAACCCAGCGGCGGGGCACCAGGCGCTCGGTGTCGAAGCATCCGACCGCGGCGTAGAAGGCGCAGAAGGGGTTGATCCAGGCCAGGCCGAACGCCAGGACCGAGCGCAGCGCGTAGTACAGGGCGCCGGCCGGGCCGGGGCCCGGGCGGCCGCGTGCCGCGCGGTCCCACCACAGTTGCAGGGCGAGCGCCGCGGCGGCCAGTATTCCGGCCGCCGTCCACTCGGCGCCGTCCATGCCGACCAGGGACGAGGTCGCCGCGGCGAGCACCAGGCCGACGCCGAGGAGGACGGGAGGGCTGAAGCGCAGGAGCAGCCGGGGCTGCGCGGGGGGCGCGGCCTGCGGCTCGGGGACGGGGAGGGTCGCGTCGGGTGCCACGCCCTCAGTGTCGGCCATGGCACCCGGCGCGCGGGACACGTTCGTCACTCCCAGCGGAACCAGCGCGTGGCGGAAGCGGACAGCACCAGCGTCCACAGCGCCAGTACGCCGAGGTGGATCCAGTCCGGCCAGTCGCCGGCGGTGGCCTGGTTGAGGGCCTGGGCGGCGGCGCCGAAGGGCAGCGCCTCCACGATGGAGGCCATCAGGTCGGGCATCTGCTGGACGGGCATGTAGACACCGGCCGCGAGCATGGCGGGGAAGAACACCGTCAGGCTGACCGCCTGGGCGATCTTCGCGGTGGGGGACAGCGCGGAGATCAGCGCGCCGAGCGCCATCAGGCACACCACCGCCAGCAGCAGGGTCAGCGCGTAGCCCAGGACCTCGCCCGGCAGGCCGACGTCGGAGACGATGCGCCCCACCGCGAGGGTGAGCACGGCGGAGATCAGCGAGGCGACGGCGTGCAGTCCCACCTGGGCGCCGAGAACGGCGGTGGGGCGCACCGGGGTGGTGGACATCCGGCGCAGGATGCCGCGCTCGCGGTAGCCGGTGATCACCGGGGGCATGGCCATCAGACCGGCCATGATCATCGAAAGGAGTACGGCGACGGGCACGTAGGCCTCGACCGTGGTGAGACCGCCGAGTTCGTCCATGGGCTCCGTCATGGAGGGGATGAAGCCGAGGACCACCAGCAGCAGCGTGGGGAAGGCCATGACCCAGAACACCGAGCCGGGCTCGCGGAAGAACAGGAGCAGTTCGGCGCGGAGCACGGCCCGCCCGGGGCGGGGCGTGGCGGTGGCGGAGGGTACCGGGGGTGCGGTGGCGGCGCTCATGCGTCGGCTCCCGTCAGGTTGAGGAAGGCGTCGTCGAGGGTGGAGTCGGTGACGCGCAGCTGGTGGGCGCTGACCCGGTTGCGGGCGAGCAGGGTGATCACCGCGTTCACGGTCTCGTCGGTTCCGGCGAGGGTGATCCGTCCGTCGTGGTGGGAGACGGAGGCGAGGCCCGGCAGGGCCGCGAGGACGTCCTCGTCCAGCGGGCGGGAGGGGGTGAAGGAGATGACGGTGCCGCTCGCGGACTGCGCCACCAGCCCGGACGGGGTGTCCAGTGCGGCGACCCGCCCCCGGTCGAAGATCGCGACCCGGTCGCACAGCCGCTGCGCCTCCTCCATGAAGTGCGTGACGAGGAGGATGGTGACGCCGCTCGCCCGGACCTCCTCGATCAGCGACCACACCTCGCGGCGTGCCGCCGGGTCCAGGCCGGTCGTCAGCTCGTCCAGGATGACGACCCGGGGGCTGCCGACCAGGGCGAGGGCGATGGCCAGCCGCTGCTTCTGGCCGCCGGACAGCTGGGCGAAACGGGTGTCGAGCTTCTCCTCCAGGCCGAGGCGCACGGCCAGGGTGCGCCAGTCGGCGGGGCGGGGGTAGCAGCCGGCGTAGAGCTGGAGTGCCTCGGTGACGGTGAGCTTTCCCTGCAGCTCGCTCTCCTGGAGCTGCGCGCCCACGATGAGGGTCGTCTTCGCACGGTCGGCGACCGGATCGAGACCGCACACGCGGATCGTGCCGCTGTCCGGGACGCGCAGTCCGAGGATGGACTCGACGGTGGTGGTCTTGCCGGCGCCGTTGGGTCCGAGGACCCCGAAGATCTCACCCTCCTCCACCGCGAGGGAGACGCCGTCCACGACGGGACGTCCGCCGTAGCTCTTGCGCAGGTCGCTCACTTCGATCAGAGTCATGCTTCCACCGTGCCGGGCCGGGCCCGGTCGGCACATCGCCCATCACGCTCGTCAGGGGGATCAACCGATCGGTTGATCCCCCTTACGCCCCCCTACGGGACGACCCCTACGACCCTGACGTCCGTCTCGGGGTTCTCTCGGGGGCGCGGCCGTCGGTCAGGCCGCGGGGGCGGTTCCGACGAACAGACCGCGTGGCGCGAGCGGGCGTTTCACGTACTCGACCTCGCACCCCGCGCGGGCGAAGGCGCTCTCGTACTCCTCACGGGTGAACAGCGTGGTGCGGTGCACGTCGGAGAAGTGCGTGACGCCGTCCTCCGCGGACGCCACCAGGTAGTGCACCTCCATGTGGCTGACCCCGCCGTCGCGGACGGAGTGGGACACGCGGACGTAGGTACGCCCGCCCGACTCGACCGTGTCGGTGCCCACGTAGCCCTCCAGGAAGTCCTCCGGGAGCCAGAAGGGTTCGATGACGATGACGCCGCCCGGCACGAGGTGGCGGGCGAAGCTGCGGAGGGTGGCGGTGAGTTCGTCGGGGTCGGCGCAGTACGCCACCCCGCTGAACAGGCTGACCACCGCGCCGAAGGTGCGGTCGAGGGTGAAGTCGCGCATGTCGCCCCGGTGGACGGGGACCCCGGTGTTCTTCCCGGCCAGCTGCACCATGTCCTCGGACAGGTCGAGGCCCTCGACGTGCCCGAAGGAGGCGGCGAAGCGCGCGAGGTGGTCGCCCGAGCCGCAGGCGACGTCCAGCAGCGAGTCGGCCTCCGGCAGCCGCTCCCGCACCAGGGACGTCACCAGGTCGGCCTCACCCGTGTAGTCCTTGCCCCGGCCCCGGTAGAAGGCCTCGTACATCTCGCCGCGTTCGTAGATGGTCTGGTGCCGGTCGGTCGTCACGCGTCTGCTCCCAGGGGTCGTTCGGTCGTCTGTGCGTCCAGGTGCCTCTCGCCCGGCCCGTCCGTCCCCACCAGGCCGGCGGCGGCTCCGGCACGGGGAAGGCGTACGGTCCGCACGAACTCGTCGTAGTCGTAGAGGTAGTCGTCCAGTGCGTACGGGGCCGAGGCGAGGACCAGGCAGAGCGCGTCGGGCGAGAAGCCGGCGAACTCGGTCCACACGCCGGGTTCCACGTGCAGCGCCTGGTCCGGGCGGTCCAGGCGCACCGTGGCGCGCGAGAACCCGTCGTCCACGACGACCTCGAAGGATCCGGCGGCGGCCACGATCAGTTCGTGCAGTTCCCGGTGCATGTGCAGTCCCCTGACCGCCTGCGGCGGTACTCCGTGCACGAAGAAGACCCGCTCGACCGGGAAGTCGACGTGCTGTCCCCGCTCGATCACGGTGAGGGAGCCGCGCGGGTCGGTGTTGTCCGGGAGCGTGACGAGACGGCAGCCGCGCACCGTCTTCAGGGGCGCCTCGGGGCTCTGGTCTGTGACCATGGGGGCCTTCCTCGGGTGTGGGATGTGAGCTGTCCGGGCACCCGGGCGGGCTGCGGGGCCTGGACGCCGGCTCAGGGGCGAGGCCGGCCGGAGTGCCGGTGGGGTGGCTCCGCCGCGGTCATCGGGGCAGCTCCTCGATCCACCGGTGGACGGCGCGGGCCGTGGTGCCGGCGTGCTCGGCCATCATCGTGAAGTGGTTGCCCGGTACGTCGACGATGTCGCGGGCCGCCTTCCACGAGCTGCGCCAGTCGCGGCCGTCGGCGGGCTCGCGCAGGGGCTCCGAGGCACGCAGCAGGAGCGTGGGAACGCGGGTGTCGGGGCGCGGCGTCTCCCAGAACAGGTTGCCGTACCAGGTCATCGCGGTGAGACGGCTGTCGTCCATGGGTACGAACTGCTCCGCCCGCTCGAAGACCCCTTCGGAGAGTTCGGCGCTCCAGTCGGCCATCAGGGGGTCGTCGAGCCGGTAGACGTCCGCCAGCACCAGCCCGGCCGGGGGTGCGCCGAGTTCGGCGAGGCGCACGGCGAGGCGGTGGGCGAGGATCGCGCCACCGGAGTGCCCGAAGAGGACGACCGGCGTGTCCTGGGCGTGGGCGAGGATGCCGCGGGCCTGCCAGTCGAGGGCGACTTCGGGGGTCGCGGGCAGCAGCTCGCCGCGGCCGTAGCCGAGGACGGGGACCGCGGCCACGCGCCGTGCGCCGCGCAGGGGCGCGGCCAGGCGGACGAACTCCTGGGGACCGCCTCCGGCCGTCAGTCCGCTGACGCAGACCAGCAGCTCGGACGCCGGGCCGTCGGCCAGGGCGGTGAGCGTCGCCGGTCCGCCGGCCTGGGTCACGTGGTCGGCCATCGGCCGGAACTTCGCGGTCTCGCCGACCAGTTCGAGGAGCTCCGTGATGCGCCCGGTGCGCACGGCCTCCCGGTAGAGGGAGTCCAGCAGGCCCACCGGGTTCCGGTCGGTGGGCGAGATGCCGAGCGTCACGGCGGGCGCCGTGCTGTCCGTGGCCCCGCCGTCGGCGGCCGTGGCGGCGGCGAGGTGGCGGGCGAGGGCGGCCGGTGTGGGGTGGTCGAAGACGACGGTGGCCGGCAGCGTCAGGCCCGTCGCCCGCTCCAGGGTGGCGCGGATCTCCAGCGCGGCGAGCGAGTCGACGCCGAGTTCCAGGAACTGCCGGTCGGGGGCGACGGACGCGGCGTCGGTGTGGCCGAGCACCGTGGCGGCCGTGCCGCGGACGAGGTCGAGCGCCGCCCCGGGCCGGTCGAGACCGGCGGGGCCGGGGGCCGCGCCCGCATCCGGTGCCGTGCCTGGCGCCGGTGCCGTGCCCGGTTCCGGTGCCGTGTCGGGCGCGGGGGGCGGTGCCGCGGTGGGGTGCGGCTCGGGCCAGTAGCGGCGTCGCTGGAAGGCGTACGTCGGCAGGTCGGGGCGGGGCCCGGTGACGGGTCCGAGGAGCGCGTCCCAGCCGACGGGGACGCCGGCCGTGTGCAGCCGGGCGACGGCGGTGAGCAGCGCGGCGGGTTCCTCCCTGCCGGAGCGCTGGAGCGCCACGCAGAGGGTGCCGGTGGTGTCGTCGAGGGAGCGGGCGCGTTCCAGGTTCCGCTCCAGCGGGACGGTGAGCGCGGCACCGGGTCCGATCTCGGCGAAGCGGGTCACGCCCTGGTCCAGCAGGGTGTCGACGGCGTCGGAGAAGCGAACGGTGGCGCGTATCTGACGGACCCAGTACTCCGGAGCGGACATCGCGCCGTCGTCCGGGAGGCCCGTGACCGTGGACACCAGCGGGATGCGGGCGGGGTGGTACGTCAGGGACGCGGCCACGGCGGCGAAGTCGGCCAGCACGGGGTCCACGCGCGGGGAGTGGAAGGCGTGCGAGACGTCCAGGAAGCGGAAGGTGCGACCGGTCCGCCCGGCCTCCTCGGCCAGCTCCGCCAGGGCGTCGGCGTCGCCGGAGAGGACGACGTCGTCCGGGCTGTTGACGGCGGCGACCGCCGCCCGGTCCTCGTACCCGCTCAACGCGGCGTGCGCCTCGGCCTCGGTCATCCGCACGGACATCATCGCGCCGCCCTCGGGCAGCGCCCCCATGAGCCGTCCCCTGGCGGCCACCAGGGTGCAGGCGTCGGCGAGCGGGAGGACGCCGGCGACGTGGGCGGCGGCGACCTCGCCCACGGAGTGCCCGGCCAGCCGGTCGGGGGTCACGCTCCAGGACTCCAGCAGCCGGAAGAGCGCGACCTCGAAGGCGAAGAGGCCGAGCTGGGTCCAGGCGGTGCGGCCGAGCGCGTCGGCGTCGTGCAGGACGACCTCGCGCAGCGGGCGGTCCAGGTCCGGGTCGAGGTGGGCGCAGACCGCGTCGAAGGCGTCGGCGAACACGGGGTACGTCTCGTACAGTTCGCGGCCCATGCCGACGCGTTGCGCGCCCTGGCCGGAGAAGACGAAGGCGAGGTCGCCGCGCCCGGCCTCGCCCCGGACGGTGCCGGCCGCGGTCCCGGCCGCGTCGGCGAGCCCGGCGAGTCCGCGGCGGAGCCCTTCGGCGTCGGGTGCCAGCACGACGGCGCGGTGTTCCAGGGCGGCCCTGGCGGTGGCCAGGTGATGGGCGGCGGCGCGCAGGTCGAGCGTGGCGCCGGTGCGGTCGACGTGCGAGCGGAGCCGGTCGGCCTGGGCCCGCAGTGCGGCCTCGGACCGGCCCGAGACCGGCCAGAGCAGGAGCGGGGCAGCGGTGTCCGGCCCGCCGGCCGGCGACGGTGCGGTCCCGGGCTCCGGCGGAGCCTCCTCGATGAGGACGTGGGCGTTGGTGCCGCTGATCCCGAACGAGGACACGCCGGCTCTGCGGGCCCGGCCCGTCCGCGGCCAGCGCCGGTCGTCGGTGAGGAGTTCGACGGCGCCGGCCGACCAGTCGACCTCCGGGGTGGGCTCGTCCACGTGCAGTGTCCTGGGCAGCACGCCCCGGCGGATCGCCTCGACGGTCTTGATGACGCCCGCGATGCCCGAAGCGGCCTGGGCGTGACCGATGTTGGACTTCACCGACCCCAGGTAGAGGGGTACCTCGCGGTCCTGGCCGTAGGTGGCGAGCAGCGCCTGCGCCTCGATCGGGTCGCCCAGCTTCGTGCCGGTGCCGTGTGCCTCCACCGCGTCCACCTCGGCGGCCTCCAGGCCGGCCGCGGCCAGCGCGGCGCGGATGACCCGCTGCTGCGCGGGGCCGTTCGGGGCCGTCAGGCCGTTGGAGGCGCCGTCCTGGTTGACCGCGCTGCCCCGCACCACGCCGAGCACCCGGTGCCCGTTGCGGCGCGCGTCCGAGAGCCGCTCCAGCAGCACCAGGCCCACGCCCTCGCCCCAGCCGGTGCCGTCCGCGGAGGCGGCGAAGGAGCGGCAGCGGCCGTCGGAGGCGAGGCCGCCCTGGCGGCCGAACTCGGCGAACACGACGGGCGAGTGCATCACGGTGACGCCGCCCGCGAGCGCCATGGAGCACTCGCCGCTGCGCAGCGACTGCGCCGCCAGGTGCAGGGCCACCAGGGACGACGAGCAGGCCGTGTCCACGGTGACCGCGGGGCCCTCCAGGCCGAAGACGTAGGAGACGCGGCCGGACAGCACACTGCCCGAGGTGCCGGTCATGGCGTGGCTCTCGGAGCCCTCCGGCAGGACGCCGGCCATGGCGTAGCCGCCGGCGGAGGCGCCGACGAAGACTCCGGTGCGGGTGCCCCGTAGGGCGGTCGGCGCGATGCCCCCGCGCTCCAGCAGTTCCCAGGCGCTCTCCAGGAGCAGCCGCTGGTGGGGGTCCATGGCGACGGCCTCGCGGGGCGAGATGCCGAACAGGTCGGCGTCGAACTCGGTGGCGTCGTGCAGGAATCCGCCCTCGGCGGTGAAGTCGCCCGTGTCGGGCAGGTCCCAGCCGCGGTCCACGGGGAAGGGCGACATGGCGTCGGTCCCGGCCGCGACCACCTCCCAGAGGTTCTCCGGGGAGTCGGCGCCGCCCGGGTAGCGGCAGCTCATGGAGACGATGACGACCGGGTCGTCCGCCGCGGCCCGCTCGGCGGGACGTGCGGCTGCCTGCGTGGGGGCCGGCTCCGCGGCGCCCAGCCGGGAGAGCAGTTCGGTGGCGGCCGCGCGGGCGGTGGGGTGGTCGAAGACCAGGGTGGCCGGTAGCCGGAGGCCGGTGGCGCCGGTCAGGCCGTCGCGGACCCGGAGCGCGGTGAGCGAGTCGATGCCGAGTTCGGTGAAGACGCGGTCGGGGTCGACGGCCCGGGGGCCGGGGTGGCCGAGCACGGTGGCGACCACGCTGCGCACGACGTCGAGCAGGAGGCGGTGGCGGTCGGCGGCGTCGGCCGCTTGGAGTCTGGCACGCAGCGCGCGGCCCTCCGCGCTGCCGTCGGTCCCGGCCGTGGCCTCGGAGGCGTCGGCCCGGCCGGTGGCCGCCTCCGGCAGGTCGCTCACCAGGGGGCTGGGCCGGCGGGCGGTGAACGTGGGAACGAAGCGGTCCCAGTCGACGTCGGCGAACACGCCGGTGGGGCGGCCGGAGTCGACGGCGGAGGCCAGGGCGGCCAGGCACAGCCGGGGCGGCATGGGGGTGATGCCCCGCTCCCGCAGGTAGTCGCCGGCGTCCCGGTCGGCGACCATGCCGCTGCCGTCCCAGGCTCCCCACGCGACGGCGGTGGCCGCCCGGCCGTGGGCCCTGCGGTGTTCGGCGAGCGCGTCGAGGTGGGCGTTGGCGGCGGCGTACGCGGCCTGCCCTCCCCCGCCCCAGACACCGGCGATCGAGGAGAACAGCACGAAGAGGTCGGCCCGGTCGCCCAGCAGGGCGTCCAGGTGGACGGCGCCGAGCACCTTGGCGCGGACGTGGTCGGCGATCTCGGCCGGCGAGGTGCCGGCCAGGGGCGCGGTGGTCGAGATGCCCGCGGTGTGGACGACGCCGGTGACCGGGTTGCGTTCCAGCAGGGCGGCGAGGGCCTCCCGGTCGCTGACGTCGCAGGCGGCGACGACCGCGGTGGCTCCGATCCCGGCCAGTTCGGCGACCAGTTCGCCGGTGCCGGGGGCCTGCGGTCCCGTCCGGCTGACGAGGAGCAGCTCGGTGACGCCGCGTCGGGCGAGCCAGCGGGCGACCTCGCGGCCGAGCGCCCCGGTCCCGCCGGTGACCAGGACCGGGCCGCCGGGGGTCCACGGGGCCGTGACGGGTTCCGCCGCGGCACGCCGTACCCGGCGGGAGAACACCCCGGAGGGTCGTACGGCCAGCTGGTCCTCGTCCTCGGCGGCGCCCGCCAGGAGTGCGCCGAGCCGGGCGGTAAAGCGGGCGTCCGCGGTCGCGGACAGGTCGATGAGCCCGCCCCAGCGCTCGGGGTGCTCCAGCGCGGCCACCCGGCCCAGGCCCCACAGCATGGCCCGGTCGGGGTCGGCCGCCGTGTCGAAGCGGCCCACGGTGACCGCGCCGCGGGTGAGGCACCACAGCGGGGCGCCGATCCCGGCGTCGCCGAGCGTCTGCACCAGGGTGACGGTGTCGCCGGTTCCGGGGGCGAGGACCTCGTCCCCGGGGTGCGGCCGGTCGGCGACCGCCAGCAGGGAGACGACCCCCGTGAAGTCGCCCGGTGCGGACAACTGGCGCAGTGTCCCTGCCAGTGCGCTCCGTTCGGTGCCGGCGGGGACGCGGATCTCGGTGACCTCGGCGTGGGCCAGTGCGGTGCGTACGGTCTCCGTCTCCGCCTCGGCGCCGGCCGGCGGGAGGGCGAGCAGCCATCGTCCCGTCGGCGTGGTGGCCGGCAGGCCGACCAGGGGGCGCCAGGTCACCTCGTAGCGCCGGGAGTCCACGGTGGCGTCCTCGCGGCGGGCCCGCCGCCAGGAGGCGAGGGCGGGCAGCACCTGGTCGAGGCCCTGTGCGTCGAGGCCCGGCGCGTCGAGGCCCAGGGTCCTGGCGACGGCGGTGGTGTCGCCGCGTTCGACGTCGTTCCAGAACGCCTGCTCCGCCCGGTCCGTTCCGCCGGGGGGCGAGCCGGCCCGCCCGTCGGCGGCGTGCTCGACGGGGTCGGGCCAGTAGCGGTCGCGGTCGAAGGCGTAGGTGGGCAGGTCGACCGGACGGCCCTCGGGGAGGAGGCGCTGCCAGTCGATCCCGACTCCCCGCACGTGGGCCTCGGCGAGCGCGGTGAGCCAGCGTTCCCGGCCGCCCTCGCCGCGTCGGAGGGTGTTCAGGACGGCGCCGGGGAGGTCCGTGTCGTCCAGGGTCTCCCGCAGGCCCACGGTGAGCACGGGGTGGGGGCTGACCTCGATCAGCAGCCGGTTCCCGTCGTCCAGCAGGGCGCGGGTGGCGTCCTCGAAGCGGACGGTGGCGCGCAGGTTGTCGTACCAGTACTCGGCGCCCAGGGTGGACGTGTCGATCCGTCCGCCGGTGAGTGCCGAGTAGAAGGGCACGGAGGAGGGCGCCGGGTCCACGTCCCGGAGGTCGGTCAGGAGGCGGGTCCTGAGCCGCTCGACGTGCGCGGAGTGCGACGCGTAGTCCACCGGCAGGCGGCGGGCCCGTATCCCGGCGGCGGCGCAGTGGGCGACCAGTGCCTCCAGCCCCGACACGTTCCCCGAGACGACCGTCGAGCCGGGGCCGTTGACCGCCGCGACCGAGAGGCCCTCCCAGCGGCCGGTCAGCTCCTGTGCCGCCTCGCGGGAGACGGCCAGCGACACCATTCCGCCGAACCCGGCCAGCTCGTCGGCGATGGCACGCGCCCGCAGCGCCACCACCCGCGCCCCGTCGTCCACGGACAGCGCCCCCGCCACCACCGCGGCCGCGATCTCTCCCTGCGAATGCCCCACCACCGCGGAGGGGGCGACACCCGCCGAAGCCCACAGCTCGGCCAGCGACACCATCACCGCCCAGAGCACCGGTTGCACGACCTCGACCCGCTCCAGTGCGGCCCCCTCGCCCCTGACCACCTCCAGCAGGCAGAAGTCGGTGAAGGGCTCCAGCGCCTGTCGGCACTGCTCCATCCGCGCGGCGAACACCGGTTCCGCGTCGAGCAGTTCGGCCGCCATGCCGGCCCACTGGGAGCCCTGTCCCGGGAACACGAACACCGTGCCGCCCCGGACCGCGCCGCCGCGCACCACTCCGGCCGTCTCCTCGGCGGCCGCCAGTGCCCGCAGCTGTGTCGCGTGGTCGGGGCCCAGCAGCACGGCACGCTGATCCAGCACCGCGCGCCCGGTGGCCAACGACCAGGCCACGTCCACGGGATCGGTCCCACCGGCGGTCAGCAGCCGCTCCGCCTGCCCGCGCAGCGCTTCCCCGCTCCGCGCCGACAGCAGCCACGGCACCACCGCACCGGCGCCCGACGGATTCGCCTCCGCCGGGGCGCCGGTCGCGTCGAGGGCCTGCGGCGCGCTCTCCAGGATCACGTGCGCGTTGGTGCCGCTCATCCCGAACGAGGACACACCCGCTCGGCGCGGCCGGTCCGACTCCGGCCACCGCCGCGCCTCGGTGAGGAGTTCCACGGCCCCCGCCGACCAGTCCACCTGTGCGGAGGGCTCCCGCGCGTGCAGGGTGGCGGGCAGCAGTCCGTGCCGCAGCGCCTCCACCATCTTGATGACGCCGGCGACGCCCGCGGCCGCCTGCGTGTGCCCGATGTTCGACTTCACCGACCCCAGGTACAGGGGCTCTTCGCGCCCCTGCCCGTACGTCGCCAGCAGCGCCTGCGCCTCGATCGGGTCGCCCAGCCTCGTGCCCGTACCGTGTGCCTCCACGGCGTCCACCTCGGCGGCGGTCAGCCGCGCGTCGGCCAGCGCCGCCCGGATCACCCGTTCCTGCGAGGGGCCGTTCGGCGCGGTCAGACCGTTGGAGGCGCCGTCCTGGTTGACCGCGCTGCCCCGCACCACCGCCAGTACCCGGTGCCCGTTGCGTTCCGCGTCGGAGAGCCGCTCCAGCAGGAGCAGACCGACGCCCTCTCCCCAGCCGGTGCCGTCGGCGTCGGCGGAGAAGGCCTTGCAGCGGCCGTCGGAGGAGAGCGCGCCCTGGGTGCTGAACTCGATGAACGTGCCGGGCAGCGGCATCGCGGTGACGCCGCCGGCCAGGGCCATCGAGCACTCCCCCGCCCGCAGGGACCGGGCGGCGAGGTGGAGCGCGACCAGGGACGAGGAGCAGGCGGTGTCCACGCTGAGGGCGGGCCCGCGCAGGCCGAACGTGTACGAGATCCGGCCGGAGAGGACGCTGGCGGAGTTGCCGGTGCCCAGGTGTCCCGCCGTGGCGGCCTCGGAGCCGAGCAGCAGCGCCAGGTAGTCCTGGCCGTTGGTGCCCGCGAACACTCCGGTGTCGCTCCGGCGCACGGAGGTGGGGTCGATGCCCGCGCGCTCGAACGCCTCCCAGGCGCTCTCCAGCAGCATCCGCTGCTGCGGGTCCATGGCGAGCGCCTCGTGCGGGGAGATGCCGAACAGGCCCGCGTCGAAGGCGGCGATGTCGTCGAGGAAGCCGCCCGAGCGGGTGTGCGAGGGGCCGTCGTGGCCGAGCAGGGTGTCGAGGTCCCAGCCCCGGTCGGCGGGGAAGTCACCCATCGCGTCGACGCCGTCCCGCACCAGACGCCACAGCGCCTCGGGCGAGTCGACTCCGCCGGGGAAGCGGCAGGACATGCCGATGATGGCGATGGGTTCGTCGGCCGCCGCCCGGCCCCCGTCTCCGGCGCGGGGAGTGTCGGAGGCGGCCGCTCCGCCGGACAGCGAGCCGAGCAGGTGTTCGGCGAGCGCGCCGGGGGTGGGGAAGTCGAAGACGAGGCCGGCGTGCAGGGTGAGCCCGGTCCGGGCGGCCAGGAGGTTGCGCAGCTCCAGGGCGGTGAGGGAGTCGAAGCCCATGTCGTGGAAGGCGCGTTCGCGGTCGACGTCGGCCGGTGAACCGTGACCGAGGACGCCCGCGACGGCCTCCAGGACGAGGTGTTCCACGTGGCGGGCCTGCTCGGCGGCGTCGGCGCCCGGCGCGGTGGGGGTGACCGGGCCGGTGGCCTGGACTGCGCGGACGACCGGGACCGCCTCGGGGAGTTCGGCGAACAGCCGGCTGCGCCGTACCGCGGTGAAGCCCGGCACGAAGCGTTCCCAGTCGATGTCGGCGACGACCAGTGCGCCGTCCCTCTCGGTGAGGGCGGTGGCCAGGGCCTCCAGGGCCCGGTTCTCCTCCATGCCGGGCAGTCCGCCGCGTGCCAGGCGGGCGGCGGCGGCCGGGTCGGCGGCCATGCCGGCCCCGGCCCAGGCGCCCCAGGCGAGGGCGGTGCCGGGCAGACCCCGGGCGCGGCGGCGTTCCACCAGGGCGTCGAGGTGCGCGTTGGCGGCCGCGTAGGGGCCCTGTCCGGCGCTGCCGATGACGCCCGCGACCGAGGAGAAGACGACGAAGTCGGTCAGCTCGCCGGTGAGTTCGTCCAGTGCGTCGGCGGAGTGGGCCTTGGCGTCGAGTACGGCGGCGAGCCGCTCCGGGGTCAGCGCGTCGAGCACACCGTCGTCGACGATCCCCGCGGCGTGGACGACCGCGGTCACGGGGTGGCGTTCCAGCAGCTCGGCCACCGCGCCGCGGTCGCTCAGGTCGCAGGGGACGACGACGGCGTCGCAGCCACGTTCCGCGAGGTCCGCGACGAGGTCGGACGCGCCGGGTGCGGCGGGGCCGCGCCGGCTCGCCACGACCAGGCGAGTGGCGCCGCGTTCGGCCAGCAGTCGGGCGACCTTGGCGCCGAGCGCACCGGTGCCCCCGGTGAGCAGGACCGGACCGTCGGCGCGCCACTCGGCGGGCCGGGGCTGACCGGGCGCGCCGGTGGGGGCGCGCCGCAGCCGGCGGGCGTGCAGGCCCGTGGGCCGGACGGCCGCCTGGTCCTCGCCCGAGTCTCCGGCCAGCAGCTGGACCAGCCGGTCGGCCGCTCGCCGGTCGAGGTGGGCCGGTACGTCGACCAGGCCGCCCCAGCGGTCGGGGTGTTCGAGTGCGGCGACGCGGCCGAGGCCCCACAGCTGGGCGGCCGTCGGGTCGCACACGTCACCGGGTGCGACCGCGACCGCGCCGGAGGTGAGGCACCACAGCGGTGCGGCGAGTCCGGCGTCGCCCTGGGCCTGGACGAGCCGCAGCAGGTCGGCGGCGGTGTCCACGCGGGCGAGCATCCCGGCGACGGGACGGCCGCGCTCGGCGGCGGCCGAGGCCGCACGGGCCAGAGCCGCGGCGCACTCCGCGCGGTCCGTGCCGGCTTCCGTCAGCTCGACGAGGTCGGCACCCGCGCCGCTCAGGCCGTCGACGAGCCCGCCGGGCACCTCGCCCCCGGTGACCAGGAGCCAGGTGCCGGTCAGCCGTTCCTGGCGGTCGGTGACCTGGCTCCAGCCGACGCGGTAGCGCCAGGCGTCGGTGGTGGCCCTGTGGCGGCTCTGCTCCCGCCAGGCGGCGAGCGCGGGCAGGACGGCGCCGAGGCCCTCGCGCTGCTCCTCGTCCAGGCACAGCGCACCGGCGACGGCCTCGGCGTCGGTCGAGTCCACGGCCGCCCAGAAGTCACGCTCGGCCGGGTTCTCCCCGGCGACGGGGCGAGGGGCGGCCACCGGCTCGGGCCAGTACCGGTGGCGGGCGAAGGGGTAGGTGGGCAGCGCGATCCGGGCGCCCGCGAAGGGGGCGAGGTAGCTGGACCAGTCCACGGGGACGCCCCGGGTGTACAGGCGGGCGACGGCATGGACGAGGGTGGCGGCCTCGGGACGGTCCGGGCGCAGCGCGGGAACGGGGACCAGGGTGTCGTCCTGCTCCTGGGCCAGGGCGGAGAGCACCCCGGCGGGGCCCAGCTCCAGTGCCGTCCGCACCCCGGTGAGCCGGCCGAGGGCGTCGGCGAAGCGGACCGGCTCGCGCACCTGGCCCACCCAGTACTCGGGGGTGGCCAGGTCACCCGGGGCGGTGGTGAGGACCGGGATCTGCGGGGCGTGGTACGTCAACGACTCCGCGACGGCCGCGAAGTCGGCCAGCATCGGCTCCATCAGGCGGGAGTGGAAGGCGTGCGAGACCGCGAGGCGCTTCACCCGCACACCTTGTGTCCGGAGCCGCTCCTCCAGTTCGGAGACCGCTGCCGCCTCACCGGAGACCGTCACCGACGTGGGCCCGTTGACCGCTGCCAGGTCCACCCCGTCGGGCAGCTCCAGGTCCTCCTCGGCCACCTCCACGGCCAGCATCGCCCCACCCTCGGGCAACGCGTCCATCAACCGCCCCCGCGCCGAGACCAGAGCGCAGGCGTCGTCCAGCGACAACACCCCCGCCACATGCGCGGCGGCCAGCTCGCCGATGGAATGCCCGACCAGCACATCCGGGACCACACCCCAGGACTCCAGCAGCCGGAACAGCGCCACCTCCAGCGCGAACAACCCCGCCTGCGCGTAAACCGTCCGCTCCAGCAGCCCGGCATCCTCGCCGAACACCACCTCACGCAACGGACGCCCTACATCCACCCGCGCACACACCGCGTCGAAAGCATCCGCGAACACCGGAAACGCCTCGTACAGCTCCCGGCCCATCCCCGGCCGCTGCGAACCCTGACCCGAGAACAGCAGCGCCAGGCCACCGTGCACTACCTTGTCGGTCACCGCGTCCTGGGTGTGCTCGCCCGTGGCGAGGGCCGTCAGGGCGGCCGTGTGGGAGCCGAGGACCACGGCGCGGTGCGCCAGTTCGGCCCGCGTGGTGGCCAGGGAGTGCGCCAGGTCGGCGGTGTCCGCGTCCAGCCCGGCGAGCAGGGCGGCTTGCCTGGCCAGTGCGTCCGGCGTGGCGCCGGACAGCGCGACGGGCAGCGGGAGGCCGGGGCGTTCGCCTCGTACATCGACGGGTCCCCGGCCCGTTTCCGGCGCCTCTTCCAGGATGGTGTGGGCGTTGGTGCCGCTGATCCCGAACGAGGAGACGCCGGCCCGGCGCGGGCGGCCCGCCTCGGGCCAGGGGCGGTTCTCGGTGAGCAGTTCCACCGTGCCGGGCGACCAGTCCACCTCGGGGGTCGGCTCGTCCACGTGCAGCGTCGCCGGCAGGACCCCGTGCCGCAACGCCATGACGGCCTTGATCACGCCCACGACTCCGGCGGCGGCCTGGGTGTGGCCGATGTTGGACTTCACCGACCCCAGGTAGAGGGGTTCCGCGCGGTCCCTGCCGTACGTCGCCAGCAGCGCCTCCGCCTCGATCGGGTCGCCGAGCCGTGTGCCCGTACCGTGCGCCTCCACCAGATCGACGTCGGTCGCCTCCAGTCCGGCGGAGGCCAGCGCCGCGCGGATCACCCGCTGCTGTGCGGGCCCGTTCGGTGCCGTCAGGCCGTTCGAGGCCCCGTCGGAGTTGACGGCGCTGCCACGGACCACGGCCAGCACCTCGTGCCCGCGCCGGCGGGCGTCCGAGAGCCGCTCGACCAGGAGTACGCCGACGCCCTCTCCCCATCCGGCGCCGTCCGCGGAGGCGGCGAAGGCCTTGCAGCGGCCGTCGGCGGCCTGGCCGCGCTGCTTGCTGAACTCGGCGAAGACGGACGGCAGGGAGATCACGTTGACTCCGCCGACCAGGGCGAGGTCGCTCTCCCGGTACCGGAGCGACTGGCAGGCCAGGTGCAGGGCGACCAGGGACGACGAGCAGGCGGTGTCCACGGTGACCGCCGGGCCCTCCAGCCCGAAGGCGTAGGCGACCCGGCCGGACAGGACGCTGGGGGAACCGCCGGTGACCAGGTAGCCTTCGCCGGCCGCCGGGTCGCCCGCCAGCACGGCCAGGTAGTCCTGACCGCCGGTGCCGGCGTACACCGCCGTGCGTGAACCTGCCAGCGACCGGGGGTGGATGCCCGCGCGTTCCAGCGCCTCCCACGAGGCTTCGAGGAGCAGTCGCTGCTGCGGGTCCATGGCCAGCGCCTCGCGCGGCGAGATGCCGAACAGCTCGGCGTCGAAGTCGGTCGCGTCGGGGAGGAAACCGCCCGTCCGCGGGTAGTCGCCGCCGAGCGCGTCGAGGTCCCAGCCGCGGTCGGCCGGGAAGGGCCCCATCGCGTCGGTGCCGGACTCGACCAGTCTCCACAGGTCTTCCGGGGAGCGGACGCCGCCGGGGAAGCGGCAGGCCATGCCGACGATGACGATCGGGTCGTCCACGACGGGGGTGCCGTCGCCTCCGGGCACGGCCGCGGCGGCGGCCTCGGCGACGCCGTCCTCGCTGCCGCCGATGATCTCGGTGGCCAGGAAGCGGGCGAGGGCCAGCGGGCTGGGGTGGTCGAAGACGACCGTCGCGGAGATGCGCAGCCCGGTGGTGAAGGTGAGGCGGTTGCGCAGCTCGACGGCGCCCGCCGAGGTGAGGCCGAGTTCACCGAGCGCCCGGCCCGGCTCCACCTCGGAGCCCGACTCGTGGCCGAGCACCAGCGCCACCTGGTCCCGGACCAGGTCGAGCAGGAACCGGTTGCGTTCCGCCTCCGAGGCCCCCGCCAGCCGCTGGGCCGGCGAGAGACTCTCCTGGTCGGTGGCGCTGCTCCGGGCAGGCTCCTGCTGTGCGGTCTGCCGGAGCTTGCGCACGTCCGGGAGTTCGTCGAGCAGGCGGCTGGGGTGGGTGGCGGTGAAGAACCAGGAGAAGACCTCCCAGCGGATGTCGGCGAGGGCGAGCGTGGTCTCGTCGCCCTCCAGCGCCGAACGCAGGCCCGCCAGGGCGTGCTCGGGTTCCATCCGGGGGATGCCGTGGCGCTCCAGGACGTCACCGAAGTCGCCCTCCGCCATGCCGGCGCCCGCCCACGAGCCCCAGGCGACCGAGGTCGCGACCAGGCCCTGGGAACGGCGGTACTGCGCGAAGGCGTCCAGGAAGGCGTTGCCGGGTGCGTAGTTGCCCTCGCCGGCCGAACCGAAGACACCGGCGAGCGACGAGAAGAGGACGAAGGCCGACAGATCCAGGTGGGCGGTGGCCCGGTGCAGGGTGAGGGCGCCGGCGACCTTGGCCCGCAGCACGGTCTCGACGCGGTCCGGGGTGAGCGAGTCCAGGATGCTCGAGTCGACGATCCCGGCGGCGTGGAAGACGGCGGTCAGCGGTCGGGCGGCGGGCAGGTCCGCGAGGACGGCGGCCACCGCGTCGTGGTCGGCCGCGTCCACCGCGGCCACGGTGACGTCGGTGCCCGACTCCCTCAGCTCGGCGACGAGTTCCGTGGCGCCGGGGGCCTCGGGACCTCGCCGGCTGAGCAGCAGCAGGTGCTCCGCGCCGGAGGCGGCGAGCCACCGGGCAACGTGTGCGCCGATGCCGCCGGTGCCGCCGGTGACGAGCACCGTGCCGGACGGCTGCCACATCCGGCGGGGCGGGGCGGGCTCGGCGCGGCGCAGCCGGGGTACGAAGATCCCGGTGGCGCGGAGCGCCGCCTGGTCCTCGTCGGTGCCGGCGAGGACGGTGGCGAGCCGGGCGAGGGCGCGCGGTTCGGGTGCGGCGGGCAGGTCGACGAGGCCGCCCCACTGGGTGTACTCGTGGGCGGCGACCCGGCCGAGCCCCCATGCCAGGGCCTGGTCCGGGTGAGTGACCGTGTCCCCCGGCGCGGCGGCGACGGCGCCGGAGGTGGCGCACCACAGGCGGAGCGGTTCGCCCGTGTCGTGCACGGCGTGCAGCAGGGTGAGGGCGGCGGCGAAGGCGGCCGGGGTGGCGGGGTGTTCGGGGACGGGGCCCTCGGTGAGGAAGAGCAGCGACAGTACGCCGCTCGCGCCACGCAGCCGCTCGGCGAGGGCGCCGCGCTCGTCGTGGTGGGTGACGGGCAGAGGTTCTGGGGCGGCGCCGGCCTCCGCCAGGGCCGCGGAGACGGCGGTGACCAGCGGGTGTGCGGGGAGGTCCGGCGGTACGGCCAGGACCCAGCGGCCGTCGAGCCGCCCGGCGGGGAGCGCGGTGGGTGTCCAGGCGGTCCGGTAGCGCCAGCCTTCGATCCGGCTGCGTTCGCGGTCCCGCCGGTGCCATGCGGAGAGAGCGGTGAGCGCCTCTTCGAGCGGGGTCCGGCCGCTCACGTCGAGCATGCGCTGGAGGGCGGGCAGGTCCTCCTGTTCGACGGCGGACCAGAACCAGTCCTGCGGGCGGTCCTCGGCGGGCGGTTCGAATGCGACGGTGTCCAGCCAGTAGCGGCGGCGCTGGAAGGCGTAGGTGGGCAATTCGACGCGGGTGCCGCCGCGGCCGGCGTACACCGCGGCCCAGTCGACGCGTACGCCGTGCACGTGGGCCTCGGCGACCGCGGTGAGCCAGCGCCGGACCCCGCCCTCGCCTCGGCGCAGGGTGCACAGGACGGAGGCGCGCAGTCCGAGGGCCTCGACGCTCTCGCCGATGCCCAGGCTGAGGCCGGGGTGCGGGCTGACCTCCAGGAACAGGGTGCGTCCTTCGGTCAGCAGGGCATGCGTGACCTCCTCGAACCGCACCGTGTTGCGGAGATTTTCGTACCAGTACTCCGCGTCCAGTCCGGCGGTGTCCATCCGCTCACCGGTGACCGTCGAGTGGAACGGCACTGTGGAGGAGACCGGGGCGATGGGGGCCAGGTCCTCCAGCAGCCGCTCCCGGATCCGTTCCACCTGCGCACAGTGCGAGGCGTAGTCCACGGGGACCCGCCGCGCCCTGATCCCCTCCGCCTCGCAGTGCGCCAGCAACTCCTCCACCGCGCCCGCCTCACCGGACACCACCGTGGAACCCGGCCCGTTGACCGCCGCCACCGACAACCCCGGCCACCGTGCCGCCAGCTTCTCCGCCTCCAGGACCGGCACCGCCAGGGACACCATCCCGCCCCGCCCCGCCAACTCCCGGGCGATCGCACGCGCCCGCAGCGCCACCACGCGCGCCCCGTCCTCCAACGACAGACCCCCGGCGACCACCGCCGCCGCGATCTCCCCCTGGGAATGCCCCACCACCGCCGCCGGCACGACCCCGACCGAAGCCCACAGCTTCGCCAGCGACACCATCACCGCCCACAGGACCGGCTGGACCACCTCCACCCGCTCCAGCCCGGCACCCTCACCCCGCACCACCTCCCGCAGCGAGAAATCGGTGAACGGCTCGAGCGCCCTCGCGCACTCCGCCATCGCCTCGGCGAACACCGGCTCCCGCTCCCACAGCTCCGCGGCCATCCCCGCCCACTGCGACCCCTGCCCCGGAAACACGAACACCGTGCCGCCCTGCCCCGGGTCCTGGGTACGGGCGATCACCTCCGCGGTCTCCCGGCCCTCGGCCAGGGCGGTCAGGCCGCGGCGGAACCCGGCATGGTCCTCGGCCAGCACCACCGCGCGGTGCTCCAGGGTCGCCCGGGTGGTGGCGCAGGAGTATCCGATGTCCACGGGCGTCGGGGCGTTCTCCTCCCCGACGTCCCGGAGGTGGCTGAGCAGCCGTGCGGCCTGTCCCCGCAGCGCCTGCCGGCTGCGCCCGGACAGGATCCAGGGCAGCACCGGGGGCGCTGATCCTGCCGGCCCGTGCTCCTCCACGGGCGCGGCGGCGGGCTCCGGTGCGCGGTATTCCTCCAGCACCACGTGCGCGTTGGTGCCGCTGACGCCGAAGGAGGACACCGCGGCACGGCGCGGCTGCTCCCCGCTCGGCCACTCCAGCGGCTGGGTGAGCAGCTCGACGGCCCCCGAGGACCAGTCCACGTGCGGGCTGGGCTCGTCCGCGTGCAGGGTGCGCGGCAGCACCCCGTGCCGCAGCGCCTGCACCATCTTGATCACACCACCGGCACCCGCCGCGGCCTGCGTGTGCCCGATGTTCGACTTCAGCGACCCCAGCCACAACGGCCGGCCGGCGGGCCGGTCCTGACCGTAGGCGTTCAACAGCGCCTGCGCCTCGATCGGATCACCCAGGGTCGTACCCGTACCGTGCGCCTCCACCACGTCGATGTCCGCGGCGGTCAGCCGGGCCGCGGCCAGCGCTGCACGGATCACGCGCTCCTGCGAGGGGCCGTTCGGCGCGGTCAGTCCGCTGGACGCGCCGTCCTGGTTGACCGCGGAACCGCGCACCACCGCCAGCACCTCGTGCCCGTTGCGGACGGCGTCCGAGAGGCGCTCCACCAGCAGCACACCGACGCCCTCGGCCCAGCCGGTGCCGTCGGCGTCCGCCGAGAAGGCCTTGCAGCGGCCGTCGGAGGCGAGGCCGCCGGACAGGGCGAAGTCGAAGAAGGTGTTCGGGGTGACCATGATGGCCACGCCGCCGGCCAGGGCCAGCGAACTCTCCCCGCTGCGCAGCGACCGCATGGCCAGGTGCAGCGCCACCAGCGACGACGAGCAGGCGGTGTCCACGGTCAGGGCCGGGCCCTCCAGCCCCAGCGTGTAGGCGACCCGGCCGGAGACGACGCTTCCGCTGTTCCCGGTGCCGAGGTGCCCGGCGACCTCGTCCGGGACGGACATGATGCGCGACGCGTATTCGTTGTACATGACACCGGTGAAGACGCCGGTGCGGCTCCCGCGCAGGGACAGCGGGTCGATCCCCGCGCGTTCCACGGCCTCCCAGGAGGTTTCCAGCATCAGCCGCTGCTGGGGGTCCATCGCGAGCGCCTCGTTCGGCGAGATGTTGAACAGCGACGGGTCGAAGTCGGCGACGCCGTCGAGGAAGCCTCCCTCCCGGGAGAACTGCACGTCCGCGGCGACACCGGTCTCGAAGTGCGTCAGGTCCCAGCCGCGGTCGGCGGGGAAGGGACCCATCGCGTCGACACCGTCCCGCACCAGGCGCCACAGCGCCTCGGGCGAGTCCGCTCCGCCGGGGAAGCGGCAGGACATGCCGATGATGGCGATCGGCTCGTGCTCGGTGGACTCCGCGGCACGCAGCCGCTGACGGACCGAGGCGAGGTCCGTGGTGACCCTCTTCAGGTAGTCCCGCAGCTTGTCCTCGGTGGACACGGCACGTGCGCCGACCGTCTCGTCCGGCATCGCCTCAGGCTCCCAGTTCGTTGTCGATGAAGGCGAAGAGGTTGTCGTCGTCCGCCGCGTCGAGGTTTCCGGCGGCGGTGACGAGGCCCGAACCGTCCGCGGTGTCGTGCCGGGCGAGCAGTGCGTGCAGTCGCGAGATCACCCGGCTGCGGGTCTCGTCCCCCGGACCGGTTCCGGCGAGGGCGGCGTCGAGCCGGTCCAGGTCGGCCAGGAGCGCGGCGGGGCCGGACTCGGCGCTCTCGACGACCAGTTGGTCCAGCAGGTGATCGGCCAGGCGACTGGCGGTCGGGTGGTCGAAGACCAGCGTGGTGGTCAGTCGCAGGCCGGTGGCGGCGCTGAGCTGGTTGCGGACCTCGATCGCGCTGAGCGAGCTGAACCCCAGGTCGACGAAGCCCGTCTCGGGATCGACGGCCTCGGCGGAGGCGTGTCCGAGGACGGCCGCCGCGTGGCCGCGGACCAGGTCGAGCACCACCTGCCGCCGCTCGGACGCATCGAGGGGGGCCAGACGCGCGCTGAGCGACGGCGCCTCCGGCCTCTCCCCCTCGGCCGCCCGCCGGACCGGCGGTGGAACGAGGGTGCGCAGCAGCGCGGGCACCGCGACGCCGTCCCCGCGGGCCCGCAGGGCGGCCAGGTCCAGACGTGCCGCCACCAGGTGGGCGCGGCCGGCGGTGAGGGCGGCGTCGAGCAGGGTGAGGCCGTCCTGGTCGGACAGGGCGGTGCCGCTGCCGGTCGCGTCCTCGCGTGCGGCGTCGGCGAGGTGGCCGGTCATGCCGGTGCCCGTGGCCCACATGCCCCAGCCGATGGAGAGGGCGTCCCCGCCCCGGGCCCGGATCCGGGCGGCCAAGGCGTCCAGAGTGGCGTTGGCGGCGGCGTAGTTGGCCTGGCCGGCCGGCCCGAAGGTGCCGCCGGCGGAGGAGAAGAACACGAACAGTTCGGCCCCGGTCAGTCTGCTCAGGTGGAGCGCCGCGTCGGCCTTGGGACGCAGTACGGCCGCGACGCGCTTGGGCGTCATCGACTCGAGGACTCCGTCGTCGAGGACGCCCGCCGCGTGCACCACGGTGGCGATCCGGCGGCCGGTGAGCACCTCGGCGAGGCGGTCCGCGTCGGCGGTGTCGCAGGCCACGATGTCGGCCCGTGCGCCGAGCGCGGCGAGGTCGGCGGCGAGGTCGGCGGCTCCGGGGGCGTCCGGGCCGGAGCGGCTGAGCAGGAGCAGGTCGGTGATGCCGTGGGCGGTGGCGAGGTGCCGGGCCACCAGGCCGCCGAGGACGCCGGTGCCGCCGGTGACCAGGACGGTTCCGGCGGGCAGCGCGGGCTCGCCCGCGGGCCGGGCCCGCACCAGGCGCGGCACCAGCAGGGAACCGCCGCGCAGGGCGGTCTCCGGCTCGCCGGGGACGAGTGCCTCGGCGAGTCCGGTGAGGTCGCCGTCGGTGTCGACGAGGACGAAGCGGCCGGGGTGTTCGGCGTGTGCCGACCGCAGCAGTCCCCGGGCGGCCGCGCCGGGCAGATCGGTGATGTCCTCACCGTCCCGTACGGCGACGGAACCGCAGGTGAGCAGCGCGATGCGGGACGCGTCGAAGCGCCGGTCCGCGAGCAGGGTCTGCGCCGCGTCGAGGACCTCGGCCACCCGCTCGTGCACCGTCTGCGGGTCGTCCTCGTCCGGCGTTCCCACCCCCGAGAGGAGGACGACCTCGGGCACGTTCATCCCGGCGTCGGCGTAGGCGAGCAGCGCGGCGGTGTCGGCGTGCCACTCGACGGCGAAGTTCTCCTCGGCCAGGTGGTCGGCGGCGCCGAGGACGTCGCCGCCGACCACGGCCCAGGACGCGGGGAAAGGGCCGGGTGCGGCGGACGTCCAGTCGGTGGTGAACAGCGCGTCGCCGGGCCCGTTCGCGGAGGCCAGCTGGGCCGCGGAGACCGGTCGGAGGTCCAGCGACTCGACATGGAGTACCGGGGCGCCGGTGGTGGTCACGGCCTCCAGGCGTACGGCCTCCCGCTCGGCGGAGCGGCTCAGCCGGACCCGCAGTTCGGTGCTGCCCGCCGCGTGCAGGGTGACGCCCTGCCACGCGAAGGGGATCAGTACCCCGCCGGTGCCGGGAAGGAGCCCGCCGGCTCCGATGGCGTGCAGGGCGGCGTCGAAGAGGGCGGGGTGGACGGAGAACCCCTCGGCGCCGGCGCGGGCGTCCTGAGGGAGCGTGACCTCGGCGAACACCTCGTCGTCCCGCCGCCAGACGGAGCGCAGGCCCCGGAAGGCGGGACCGTAGCCGTACCCGCTGTCGGCGGCGGGCTCGTAGAACCCGGCCAGGTCGACCGGTTCGGCGTCCGTGGGCGGCCACGGGACCGGCTCCGGTACGTGGCCGGACGGGTCGGCGGCACGCACGGTGCCCCTCGCGTTGCGGGTCCAGGGCCCGTCGTCACCCTCCAGGCGGGAGTAGACGGTGAGGGAGCGCGTGCTCTGCGTCGGGACACTGTCCGCGACGACGACCTGCAGGATGACCGCCCGTCCCTCGGGCAGGGTGAGAGGAGCCTCCAGGGCGAGGTCGTCCAGGTGCGGGCAGCCGGCCGCCGTGCCGGCCCGGACGGCCAGTTCGGCCAGTGCGGTGCCGGGGAGCAGGACGGTGCCGAGCAGGACGTGGTCGGCGATCCACGGGTGGGTGTCCGCGGCGATCCGTCCGGTGAGCAGCACGCCGTCCGTCCCGGCCACGGGAACCGCCGCGCCGAGCATCGGGTGGTCGGCGCGGTCGAGGCCCATGGCGGAGACATCGGCGGGCAGCGTCCTGGTCTCGGGCCAGAAGCGGTCCCGCTGGAACGGGTAGGTGGGCAGCTCGACGCCGCTGCCGGTGCGGTCCGCCAGTACGCGCGTCCAGTCGACGGGGGCGCCGTGCACATGGGCCTCGGCCAGCGCGGTCACCCAACGCCGCACACCCCCCTCACCACGCCGCAACGTCCCCAGCACCACCCCCGCACCACCGGCCGCCTCGATGCTCTCCTGCACCCCCACAGCCAGCACCGGATGCGGACTGACCTCAACGAACAGCGAGCGCCCCTCAGCCAGCAGCGCACGCGTGACCTCCTCGAACCGCACCGTGTTGCGGAGATTTCCGTACCAGTAGTCGGCGTCCAGCGCGGCGGTGTCCATCCGCTCACCGGTGACCGTCGAATGGAACGGCACCACGGAGGAAACAGGAGTGACCGGGGCCAGGTCCTCCAGCAGCCGCCCGTGGATCTGTTCCACCTGCGCACAGTGCGAGGCGTAGTCCACGGGGACCCGCCGCGCTCTGATGCCCTCCGTCTCGCAGTGCGCGAGCAACTCCTCCACCGCGCCCGCCTCACCGGACACCACCGTGGAACCCGGCCCGTTGACCGCCGCCACCGACAACCCCGGCCACCGTGCCGCCAGCTTCTGCGCCTCCAGGACGGGCACCGCCAGGGACACCATCCCGCCCTGTCCTGCCAACTCCCGGGCGATCGCGCGCGCCCGCAGCGCCACCACGCGCGCCCCGTCCTCCAAGGACAGACCCCCGGCGACCACCGCCGCCGCGATCTCCCCCTGGGAATGCCCCACCACCGCCGCCGGCACGACCCCGACCGAAGCCCACAGCTTCGCCAGCGACACCATCACCGCCCACAACACCGGCTGGACCACCTCCACTCGCTCCAGCCCGGCACCCTCACCCCGCACCACCTCCCGCAGCGAGAAATCGGTGAACGGCTCCAACGCCCTCCCACACTCCACCATCGCCTCGGCGAACACCGGCTCCCGCTCCCACAACTCCGCGGCCATCCCCGCCCACTGCGACCCCTGCCCCGGAAACACGAACACCGGAGACACCCGCGAACGCGCCACACCCCGCACCACACCCGGATGCGCCACACCCCCCGCCAACGCCCCCAACCCACCCACACGATCCGGCCCCACCACCACCGCACGGTGCTCCAACACCGCGCGTCCGGTGGCCAGTCGCCACGCGGCGTCTTCGGGGTCCGTTTCGTCCGCCACGGCGAGGAGCCGGGCGGCCGACTCCTGGAGGGCGGCCGCGCTCTTGCCGGACAGGAGCCAAGGCGGCACCGGGAGAGCGGGCCGCGCCGGCACGCTGTCGTCGCCGGGCTCGGGTGAGGGTGCCGGTGCCGGTGCGCGGTATTCCTCCAGCACCACGTGCGCGTTGGTGCCGCTGATACCGAAGGAGGAGACCGCGGCGCGGCGCGGCTGCTCCCCGCTCGGCCACTCCAGCGGCTGGGTGAGCAGTTCGACGGCCCCGGAGGACCAGTCCACGTGCGGGGTGGGCTCGTCCGCGTGCAGGGTGCGCGGCAGCACCCCGTGCCGCAGCGCCTGCACCATCTTGATCACACCACCGGCACCCGCCGCGGCCTGCGTGTGCCCGATGTTCGACTTCAGCGACCCCAGCCGCAAGGGCCGGTCGGCGGGCCGGTCCTGGCCGTAGGCGTTCAACAGCGCCTGCGCCTCGATCGGATCGCCCAGGGTGGTGCCGGTGCCGTGCGCCTCCACGACGTCGATGTCGGCAGGGGTCAGCCGGGCCGCGGCCAGCGCTGCACGGATGACGCGTTCCTGCGAGGGGCCGTTCGGCGCGGTCAGGCCGTTGGACGCGCCGTCCTGGTTGACCGCGGAACCGCGCACCACCGCCATGACCTCGTGCCCGTTGCGGACGGCGTCCGAGAGGCGCTCCACCAGCAGCACACCGACGCCCTCGGCCCAGCCGGTGCCGTCGGCGTCCGCGGAGAACGAGCGGCAGCGGCCGTCGGACGCGAGGCCGCGCTGCCTGCTGAAGTCGACGAAGACGCCCGGGGTGGAGAGCACCGTGACGCCGCCCGCCAGCGCCATGTCGCACTCGCCGTTGCGCAGCGCCTGGCAGGCCAGGTGCAGGGTGACCAGGGACGACGAGCAGGCGGTGTCCACGGTCATGGCCGGGCCCTCGAGTCCGAAGGTGTAGGACACCCGGCCGGCCAGCACGCTGCCCGCGGTGCCGGTGCCGAGGTAGCCCTCGACCCCCTCCGGCAGCACGGTCACGGTGGCGCCGTAGTCGTGGTACATGAGTCCGGCGAACACTCCGGTGGAGCTGCCGCGCAGCGAGGTCGGGTCGAGTCCGGCCCGTTCGAAGGCCTCCCAGGAGGCTTCCAGCATCAGCCGTTGCTGGGGGTCCATCGCCAGCGCCTCGCGCGGTGAGATGCCGAAGGGCACGGGGTCGAAGCGGTCCGCGTCGTGGACGAAGCCGCCCTGGAGAACGTAGGACTTGCCGGCCGCGTCGGGGTCGGGGTCGTAGAGGGCCGTGGTGTCCCAGCCGCGGTTGTCCGGGAAGGGACCGATGGCGTCGGAGCCCGTCGCCACCAGGCGCCACAGGTCCTCGGGGCTGTTCACCTCGCCGGGGTAGCGGCAGCTCATCCCGACGATGGCGATGGGCTCGTCGCTGCCGACGGTGCGGTCGGCCCGCGCCGGAGCCGCGGTGTCCGCCCCGATCAGGCGGGGCAGCAGGTGGGCCACCAGGGCCTGCGGGGTGGGGTGGTCGAAGACGAGGCCCGCGGACAGCCGCAGTCCCGTCACGGCGCCGAGGCGGTTGCGCAGTTCCACGGCGGTCAACGAGTCGAAGCCCAGGTCCTTGAACGGCTTGTGGTCCTCGATCGGCTCCGCGCCGGTGTGCCCGAGGACACCGGCGACCTCGGACCGCACCACCTCGGTGAGCAGTTCGGTCCGTTCGGCCTCGCCGAGGCCGGCGAGGCGTTCGCCCAGCGGGGAGGCGGCACCGCGCACCGCACGCCCCGCCTCGGGCAGGACGCGGCGGGTGACCAGACCCCGCAGCAGGGGCGCCACCCCGGCCGGGTCGCGGTCCGCTGCCTCCCGCAGCTCGGCGAGGTTCAGGCGGAGGGCGACCAGGTGCGGGGTGTCGCCCGTCCGGACGGCGTCCAGGACGGCCAGTGCTTCGTCGGTGGCCAGCGCGGAGCCCACCCGCCGGATCCTGGCCCGTCCCGTCTCGTCAAGACCGGCGGAGATGCCGGAGGTCTCCGCCCACAGGCCCCAGCCGACGGAGACGGCGCCCGGCCTGCGGCGGGCGACGGCGTCCAGGACCGCGTTCGCCGCCGCGTAGCCGGCCTGGCCGGGGGACCCGAAGGTCGCCGAGGCGGAGGAGAACAGCACGAACAGGGAGACGTCGCCGACCAGGTCGTCCAGGTGCAGCGCGGAGGCCGCCTTGGCGTCCAGCACCGCGTCGAGCCGGTCAGGGGTCAGGGAGGTGACCACGCCGTCGTCCACGATGCCGGCGGCGTGCACCACCCCGGTCAGCGGTCGGTCGGCGGGGATGCCGGCGAGTACCTCGGCGAGCGCCTCGCGATCCGCCACGTCGCAGGCGAGGGCACGGGCGCGGGCCCCCAGGGCGGCCAGCTCGGCGATCAGTTCGTCGGCCCCGGGTGCTTCGGGGCCGCGTCGGCTCACCAGCAGCAGGTCGCGGACGCCGTGCCGGGCGGCCAGGTGCCGGGCGACACGGCCGCCCAGGACGCCGGTGCCGCCGGTGACGAGTACCGTGCCGTGTGCCTCCGCCGGGTCCGGCGCGACGGGGGGAACGGCGGCGCGGACGAGGCGGGGGGCGCACAACCGGCCGTCACGTAGGGCGAGTTGCGGCTCGTCGGCCTCCGGCAGGCCGGTGACCGGTGTGCAGCCTTCGGACGGGTCGAGGTCGAGCAGGACGAAACGCCCCGGGTGCTCGGACTGCGCGCTGCGCACCAGTCCCCACACCGCGGCGGCGGCCGGGTCGACGGGGGTGTCCCCGGCGGGCACGGCGCCTCGGGTGAGCAGGACGAGACGGGAGGCGGCGAAGCGCTCGTCGGCGAGCCAGGTCCGCACGTACTCCAGGGCACGGTGGGCGGCGCGGCGGACCGCGGCGGGCCCGTCCAGGGTCACCGGGCCGTCAGGGTCCCCGGGGTCCGTGTCGGTGTGGACGGCGACGAGGGCGGGGGGCTCGGCCAGGGCCGCCAGTCCGCTCGCGCCGGTGACCAGCGTCCACGGGGCGTCCGGGCCTGAGGCGGGCAGGGCGGTCCACTCGACGCGGAAGAGCGTGTCGGGCGGGATCCGGCCCTCCACGGGCGCCGCCGGACGCAGCACCAGGGACTCCACGGAGGCGACCGGTCGTCCCGTAGGGTCGGCGAGTTCCAGCGAGACGGCGTCCGTCCCGGTGGGGGTCAGGCGTACGCGCAGGGCGGTGGCGCCCTTGGCGTGCAGGGTGACGCCGGACCAGCTGAACGGGATCCGGACGGCCGGGTCCTGCCGCGAGGGGCCGCTCAGGGCCGCGCAGTGCAGGGCGGCGTCGAAGAGCGCGGGGTGCAGGTCGAAGCCGGCGGCGTCCGGGGCGGTCGCGCCGTGGGCCGGGACGGGCAGCGCCACGTCGGCGTACACCGCGCCGTCGGGGGCGCGCCAGGCGCCGCGCAGCCCTTGGAAGAGGGGCCCGTAGTCGAGGCCGGCGGTTGCCGCGGTGGCGTAGAAGTCGTCCAGTACCACCGGTTCGGCGTCGCGCGGCGGCCACTCGGCCAGGGTGTCGTCGCCCGCCGTCGGACGGGCCGGGGTCAGGACGCCGGTGGCGTGCCGGACCCAGCCGCCGTCGGTGTCCACGGTCCCGTCGGTCTCGTCGGGGCGGGTGTAGAGGGCGATCTCCCGGGCGCCGTCCGCCAGCGGGGGGCCCACCTCCGCCTGGATCCGGAGACCGCCCGCCTCGGGCAGGTGCACCGGGGTGTCCAGGGTCAGCTCGTCCACCACGGCGCAGCCCACCTGGCTGCCGGCGTGCAGGGCGAGGTCGACGAGCGCGGTGCCCGGGACGAGTACCGCGCCGAGCACCCGGTGGTCGTCGAGCCAGGGGTGGGTGGCGCGGGAGAGCCGGCCGGTGAGCACGAGGCCCCCGTCACCGGCCACCGAGACGAGCGCCCCCAGCAGGGGGTGTCCGGCGCCGCTCAGGCCGACCGTCCTGAGGTCGGTCGGGCTGGTGAGGGTCGGCCAGTAGCGCTGCCGCTGGAAGGCGTAGGTGGGCAGGTCCACCCGGCGCGGACTCCACGGTTCCAGGACGGCCGCCCAGTCGGGGTCGAGCCCGGCGACGTGCAGCCGCGCGACGGCCCGCAGCAGGCTGTCCGTCTGGTCGCGGCCTTTGCGCTGGAGCGGAACGGTGACGGCGGTGTCGTCCTGGGCGCCGATCAGGGCGCTGAGCAGTCCGTCGGGGCCCACCTCGACGTACCGGGTGACGCCCTGGCGTGCCAGTTCCCCGGCGGTGTCGGCGAACCGGACGGTCGAGCGGACCTGAGCGACCCAGTGCTCCCAGGTCGTCGGGTCGCTGTCGGGGCCGACGGTGGAGACCAGCGGGATCGTCGGCGGGTGGTAGGTCAGGTCGCGGGCGGTCGCGGCGAACGCGTCGAGCATGGGTTCCATCAGGTGCGAGTGGAAAGCGTGCGAGACCGCGAGCCGCTTGACCTTGCGGCCCTGACCGCGCAGCCGTTCCTCCAGCGCGCCGATGGCGCGGGCGTCACCCGAGACCGTCAGGGACGTCGGCCCGTTGACCGCCGCGAGGTCCACGCCCTCGGGCAGTTCGATCTCGCCCTCGGCCGCCTCGACGGCCAGCATCGCGCCGCCCTCGGGCAGGTCCTCCATCAGCCGGCCGCGGGCCGCGACCAGACGGCAGGCGTCGTCCAGCGACAGGATGCCCGCGACGTGGGCGGCGGCCAGCTCGCCGATCGAGTGGCCCGCCAGTACGTCGGGGCGCAGGCCCCACGACTCGGCCAGCCGGAAGAGGCCGACCTCCACGGCGAACAGGGCCGGCTGGGTGTGGACGGTGCGGTCCAGCGCGGCGCCGTCCTCGAAGACGACCTCCTTGAGTGGCCGCTCGCCGCCGACCTTCCGGCACACCGTGTCGAAGACCTCGGCGAACACGGGGAAGGTGGCGTACAGGTCACGCGCCATGCCCGCGTGCTGCGCGCCCTGCCCGGTGAACAGGAAGGCGGTCAGGCCGGGCCGTACGGCGTCGATCAGCACGTCGGGCCCGGTGCGGTCCTCTTCGACGTCCCGCAGGCCGGTCCGGGCGTGCTCCGGGTCGGTGGCGAGGACGACGGCGCGGTGCTCGTGGGACCGGCGGGTCGCGCCGAGGGAGTGGGCGAGGTCGACGAGTTCGGTGGCGGCACCCGCCCCGTCGAGGAAGGTGCGCAGCCGTTCGGCCTGGGCCGTCAGGGCCGGCGCGGTCCGGCCGGACACCGGCAGCGGCACCGTGCCGGGGGCGGGCCGGCGGGTCGCGGGCCCCTCGGCGGGGGCGTCGACGGGTGCCTCGGCGGGGGCTTCCTCCAGGATGACGTGCGCGTTGGTGCCGCTGATGCCGAAGGAGGAGACGGCTGCCCTGCGGGGCTGTTCTCCGGGTTCCCAGGGCTGCTCCCCGGTGAGCAGTTCGATGCGGCCGGAGGACCAGTCCACGTGCGGGGTGGGCACGTCGGCGTGGAGGGTGCGGGGCAGCACGCCGTGGCGCATCGCCAGCACCATCTTGATCACGCCGGCGGCTCCGGCGGCGGACTGGGCGTGGCCGATGTTGGACTTCAGCGAGCCGAGCCACAGCGGTCGGTCCCGGTCCCGGCCGTAGGTCGCCAGCAGCGCCTGCGCCTCGATGGGGTCGCCGAGCGTGGTGCCGGTGCCGTGCGCCTCGACGGCGTCGACCTGGTCGGGCGTCAGGCGGGCGTCGTCGAGCGCGGCGCGGATGACACGTTCCTGGGCCGGACCGCTGGGGGCGGTGAGGCCGTTGGAGGACCCGTCCTGGTTGACCGCGCTGCCGCGGATCAGCGCGAGCACCGGGTGGCCGTTGCGGCGGGCGTCGGAGAGCCGCTCGACGAGCAGTACGCCGACGCCCTCGCTCCAGCCGGTGCCGTCCGCGTCGGCGGAGAACGCCTTGCACCGGCCGTCGGAGGCCAGGCCGCCCTGACGGTTGAACTCGTGGAAGGCGATCGGGTGCGGCATGACGGTGACCCCGCCGGCGAAGGCCATGGAGCAGTCACCGGCGCGGATGGACTGGGCCGCCAGGTGCAGGGCGGTCAGCGACGAGGAGCACGCGGTGTCCACACTGACGGCGGGCCCCCGCAGGCCCAGGGTGTAGGCGATACGGCCGGAGAGTACGGCGGTGGCGCTGCCGGTGAGCTGGTAGCCCTCGGTACCGGCCATGCCCGCCTGCATGTTGATGCCGTAGCCCTGCCCGGTGGTGCCGATGAACACACCCGTACGGGAGCCGCGCAGTGTGTCGGGATGGATTCCGGCTCGCTCCACCGCCTCCCAGACCGATTCCAGGACGAGCCGCTGCTGCGGGTCCATGGCCAGGGCCTCGCGCGGGTTGATGCCGAAGAACGCGGGGTCGAACATGCCCGCGTCGTGCAGGAAGCCGCCCTGGGCCGCCTCGGGGGCCGCGACGCCCTCGGCTCCCACCAGCGGACCGTCGTCCCAGCCTCGGTCGCCGGGGAACGGGGTGACGGCGTCCGTGCCGGAGGCGAGCAGCCGCCAGAGGTCCTCGGGCGAGCGCACGCCGCCGGGCAGGGTGCAGGCCACCGACACCACGGCCATGGGCTCGTGCTCCTGCGACTCGGCCTCGCGCAACCGCCGGCGCGTGTCGTGCAGTTCGGCGATGGCGCGGCCGAGGTAGTCACGGAGCTTGTGCTCGGTGGGGCTCTTGCTCGCTTCGGTCGTCATCGTGCTCTCCTGCGGGGGTCTTGGAGCGGCGGCGGTCACTTGAGTCCCAGATCCCTCTCGACCAGATCGAACAGTTCGTCGTCCGTGGCGTCTCCGAGCCGGTCGGCCAGGGCGGCGCTCTCGGTGGAGGCCGTACCGGTCCCGCTCCGTGCCGTGGCGAGCAGCGACTCCAGTCGCATCACGATCCGGACCCGGTCGAGGTCGTCGCCGGAGCGGCGGGCGAGCGCCGCTTCGAGCCGGTCGAGGTCGTCCGCCGACGGCAGGTCGTCGACGGTGTCCTCGGGCATCAGCAGGCCCAGCAGGTGCTCCGCCAGCGCGACGGGGGTCGGCTGGTCGAAGACGAGCGTGGCCGGCAGGGTCAGGCCGCTCGCGGAGGCCAGCCCGTCCCGCAGTGCCACGGCGGTCAGCGAGTCGGCGCCGAGGTCGCGGAAGGTGCGTTCCGGCTCGATGTCCTCGGCTCGCGCGTGGCCGAGCGCGACGGCGGCGTGGGTGCGGACCAGTTCCAACGCCGCGCGTTCGCGCTCCACCGGCGACAGCCCGGCCAGCCGGGCGCGGAACCCGTCCTGCACCGTGTCGGCAGCGGCCGTGGCCGCGGCGGGCTTCAGGGCGCGTACCTCGGGCAGTTCGGCCAGCAGCGGGCTGGGGCGCAGCGCGGTGAAGGAGGGTGCGAACCGCTCCCAGTCGACCTGCGCGGCGGCGGTGGACGGTTCGCGGGCGTCGAGTGCCTGACGCAGGGCGACCAGGGCGGGGCCGGGCTGGAGGAGTGAGATGCCGCGGCGCAGCATGGGTTGCACGGCGGCCTGGTCGACCATGCCGCCGCCGTCCCACGGCCCCCAGGCGACGGAGAGGACGGGGGCGCCTTCCCGGCTGCGCCGGTGGGCGAGCGCGTCGAGGTAGGCGTTGCCGGCCGCGTAGCCCCCGTGCTGTCCGACGCCCCACATCGCGGCGATGGAGGAGAAGTGGACGACGGCGTCCAGTCGCGTGGGGTCGAGCAGTTCGTCGAGGTGACGGGCGCCGGCGATCTTGCCGCCGACCAGGTGGGCGAGGTCCGCGACGCCGGTGTCGGCGAGCGGGGCCAGCACGCCCATGCCCGCGGTGTGCATGACGGTCCGGACGGTGACGCCGTCGGCGGCCAGCGCGTCGAGCACCCGGCTGACGTCGCCGCGGTCCTCCAGATCGCAGGCGACGACGGTGACACGGGCGCCGAGGGCGGTGAGTTCCGCGGTGAGGTCGCCGGCACCCGGGGCGTCGGGGCCGCGCCGGCTCAGCAGGACGAGGTGTTCGGCGCCCTCGGTGGCCAGCCAGCGGGCGACGTGGCCGCCGATGGCACCGGTGCCGCCGGTGATCAGTACCGTGCCGTCCGGTGTCCATCCCGTACCGGGTCGCGAGGGGACGGGGTCGGCGTGGCGCAGCCGTCGTCCGAGGGCGGCCGCGGCCCGGACCGCCACCTGGTCCTCGCCGTCGGTGCGGGTCAGGGTCGCCGCGAGGCGGGCGGCCGGGCCCGGGTCGTCGCCGAGGCCGTCGGCGGGCAGGTCGACCAGACCGCCCCAGTGGCGGGGGTGTTCCAGCGCCGCCACCCGGCCCAGGCCCCACACGGCGGCCTGGGCCGGGCTGGTCGGTGCCTCGTCCTCGCCCGCGCCGACGGCGCCCGCGGTGACGGTCCACAGCGGGCCGGGGTCGACGTCGAGCGCGGCGTGCAGCAGGCAGAGGGTGCCGGCCAGGCCGGCGGTGAGCACCGGGTGGTCCGGGTGCGGCGTCTCGTCCAGGGCGAGCAGGGAGACCACACCGCGGAGTTGCTCGCCGGGGACGACGTAGTCGCGGAGCAGGTCCGCGAACTCCTCCGCGTCGGTGTGGGAGGGGTCGACGAGGAGCAGGTCGACATCGCCCTGCCGTTCGGTGATCGCCGCGCGGCAGGCGTCGACCGTCGCGTCGGCGTCGTCCGTGGCCACCAGGAGCCACCGTCCCGCGCAGGATGCCGTGGACGGCTCCTCCAGGGGCTGCCAGTCGATCCGGTACCGCCAGGAGCCGACGGTCTCGTACGCGCGGGCCTCGCTGTGCCAGGCCGACAGGGCCGGCAGCAGGGGTTCCAGCGCCGCCGGGTCGAGGCCCGCGGTGGCGGCCAGGGAGTCGACGTCGCCGTCGTCGACGGCCGCCCAGAAGCGGGACTCCGCCGGTGAGGCGGTTGGCGCCGGTGCCGCGGTCGCGTCGGGCGCCGGGGGGTCGGGCCAGTAGCGGGTGCGCTGGAAGGGGTAGGTGGGCAGCTCGACCCGGTCCCCCGCGCCCGTCACCGCCGGCCAGTCGACCTCCGCGCCCCGTACGTGAGCCCGGGCCACCCCGCGCAGCAGCGTCTCGGCCTCGCGGTGGCCCGAGCGCAGCGCGGGGGCGGCCACCAGGCCGTCGACCTGCTCCTGGGCCAGGGCGGAGAGCACCCCGGCGGGGCCCAGCTCCAGCGCCGTCCGCACCCCGGTCAGCCGGTCTAGGGCGTCGGCGAAGCGGACCGGCTCGCGCACCTGGCCCACCCAGTACTCGGGGGTGGCCAGGTCACCCGGGGCGGTGGTGAGGACCGGGATCTGCGGGGCGTGGTACGTCAACGACTGCGCGACGGCCGCGAAGTCGACCAGCATCGGCTCCATCAGGCGGGAGTGGAAGGCGTGCGAGACGGCCAGGCGCTTGACCCGTATCTCCTGTGCCCGCAGCCGCTCCTCCAGCTCCGCGACCGCTGCCGCCTCACCCGACACCGTCACCGATGTGGGCCCGTTGACCGCCGCCAGGTCCACCCCGTCGGGCAGCTCCAGGTCCTCCTCGGCCACCTCCACGGCCAGCATCGCCCCACCCTCGGGCAACGCGTCCATCAACCGCCCCCGCGCCGAGACCAGAGCGCAGGCGTCGTCCAGCGACAACACCCCCGCCACATGCGCGGCGGCCAGCTCGCCGATGGAATGCCCGACCAGCACATCCGGGACCACACCCCAGGACTCCAGCAGCCGGAACAGCGCCACCTCCAGCGCGAACAGCCCCGCCTGCGCATAGACGGTCCGCTCCAGCAGCCCGGCATCCTCGCCGAACACCACCTCACGCAACGGACGTTCGAGGTCAACCCGCGCACACACCGCGTCGAAAGCATCCGCGAACACCGGAACCGCCTCGTACAGCTCCCGGCCCATCCCCGGCCGCTGCGAACCCTGACCCGAGAACAGCAGCACCAGGCGGCCGGAGTCGGCGAGGTCGCGGACGGTCAGGTGGCCGGCGTCGGCGAGGTCGGCGAGATCGGTGAGCAAGGCCTCCCGGTCGTGTCCCAGGGCGACGGCGCGGTGTTCCAGGTGGGCCCGGCCGTCCGCCAGGGAGACCGCCACGTCGACCGGGTGGAGAGCGTCGTCCCGCGTGACCCGCTCGGCCAGTCGGACGGCCTGCTCCCGCAGCGCCTGCGGAGTGCGGGCCGAGAGCACCCACGGGACCAGCGGCGGGGCCGCCCGGCGCACGGGGCTCGCGGAGCCGGTCGGAGCGGGAGCGTGTTCCAGCACCACGTGTGCGTTGGTGCCGCTGATGCCGAAGGCGGACACCCCCGCGCGGCGGGGACGGTCCAGCTCCGGCCACGGACGGGCCTCGGTGAGCAGTTCGACCGCGCCCGTCGTCCAGTCCACCTCGGGGGTGGGCTCGGTGACGTGCAGGGTACGGGGCAGCACACCGTGCCGCAGCGCCATGACCGTCTTGATGATGCCGCCGACCCCGGCCGCCGCCTGGGCGTGTCCGATGTTGGACTTCAACGAGCCCAGCCACAGGGGGCGTTCGGGGTCGCGCTCCTGTCCGTAGACGTTGAGCAGTGCCTGCGCCTCGATCGGATCGCCCAGCTTCGTGCCGGTGCCGTGCGCCTCCACGAGGTCCACCTCGTGCGGCCCGAGGCCGGCCGTCGCCAGCGCCGCCCGTATCACCCGCTGCTGGGAAGGGCCGTTCGGCGCCGTCAACCCGTTGGAGGCGCCGTCGGAGTTCACCGCGGAGCCGCGCACCACCGCCAGCACCTCGTGCCCGTTGCGCCGCGCCTCGGAGAGCCGCTCCACCAGCAGCAGCCCCACCCCCTCGCCCCAGCCGGTGCCGTCCGCGTCGGCGGAGAACGCCCGGCAGCGGCCGTCGGAGGCCAGGCCGTCCTGCCGGGCGAACTCGGAGAAGACGCCGGGGCTGGTCATCACCGCGACGCCGCCGACGACGGCCATCGTGCACTCGCCGTCGCGCAGCGACCGCGCGGCGAGGTGCAGCGCCACCAGGGACGACGAGCAGGCGGTGTCCACGGTCAGCGTCGGGCCCTCCAGCCCGAAGACGTAGGCCAACCGGCCGGACAGGACGCTGCCCGACATTCCGGTGAGCCAGTGTCCTTCGGAGCCGGGGACGGTGACGCCCACTCCGTACCCGGACGGTGAGGCACCGATGAAGACCCCGGTGGGCGTCGAGCGCACGGTGTGCGGTCCCAGACCGGAGCGCTCGAACAGCTCCCAGGAGGTCTCGAGCAGCAGCCGCTGCTGCGGGTCCATCGCCATGGCCTCGCGCGGCGAGATGCCGAACAGGCCGGCGTCGAAGGAGGTGGCGTCGTGTACGAAGCCTCCTACGCGGGTGTAGGAGGTGCCGGGTCCCGTGTCGTCGTCGGTGGGCCACCCGCGGTCGGACGGGAAACCCCCGACCGCGTCGACGCCCTCGGTGACCAGCCGCCACAGGTCCTCGGGCGAGGAGGCGCCCCCCGGGTACCGGCATGCCATGCCGACGATCGCCAGGGGCTCGTCGGACGCCTCGGCCGTCGTGACGGTCTCGCGGTCCTCGCCGCTGACCAGCGAGAGCACGTGGCGGGAGACGTCCGAGGGGGTCGGATGGTCGAAGACCAGCGTCGTGGGCAGACGCAGGTCGAGAGCGCCGGCCACCCGGTTGCGGACGGTGACGGCGGTGAGGGAGTCCACGCCGAGGTCCTTGAACGGACGGTCGGCGTCGACCGGTTCGGCGTAACCGAGGACCGCCGCCGTCTCCCGGCGGACCAGGTCCAGGACGGTACGGGCCCACTCCGACTCCGGCAGCCCGGCCAGCAGGCTCCGCACGGCCGAGGCCCGGTCCTCGGCGGCCGGCCCTCCGGTCAGGGCCTCGGTGGCCTCGGGGAGGGCCGAGAGCAGCGGGCTGGGCCTGCGGCTGGTGAAGGCGGGGGTGAAGCGCGCCCAGTCGACGTCCGCGACGACCACGCAGGTGTCGCCGGCGTCGATGGCGTTCTCCAGGGCGGTGACGCACAGCCCCGGCGGCATGGGGCGCAGACCCCGGCGCCTCAGGTACTCGTCGGCACCGTCCCGGGCGGCCATGCCGATCTCGGCCCAGGAGCCCCAGGCCACGGCGGTGCCGGTCCGGCCGACCGCCCTGCGGGCCGCGACGAGGGCGTCGAGGTGGGCGTTGGCGGCGGCGTAGGCGGCCTGGCCCCCGCTCCCCCACACTCCGCCGATGGAGGAGAACAGCACGAACAGTTCGGCGTCGGGCAGGAGCGCGTCGAGGTGCTCGGCGCCGACGGCCTTGGCCCGCAGACCCTCGGCCAGGACGGGTACGGAGGTGGAGTCCAGCGGTTGGGCCGGATCGGTTCCGGCCGCGTGCACGACTCCGGTGACCGGGTGCTCGGCGAGCAGGGCGGCCAGGGCGTCCCGGTCGGTGGCGTCGCACACGAGGGCGACCGCCGTGGCTCCCAGGTCGGCGAGTTCGGCGACCAGTTCGGCGGCGCCGGGCGCGCCGGGGCCCCTCCTGCTGGTCAGTACCAGTTTCCGGGTGCCCCGGCGGGCGAGCATACGGGCAGTCTCGGCGCCCAGCGCGCCGGTGCCACCGGTGATCAGCACCGCCTCGGGTGCCGCCTTCCCGGGCGGGGCGTCGGCGGCCGGCGCGTGGAGCAGGCGGCGCGCGTAGACGCCTTCGGCCCGTACGGCGACCTGGTCCTCCTCGGCGGCGAGCACGGAGGCGAGTCGGGCGATCGCCCGGGGCTCGGGGTCGACCGGGAGGTCGATCAGTCCGCCCCACCGCTCGGGGTGCTCCAGCGCGGCCACCCGGCCCAGCCCCCAGAGGCGGGCGGTGGCGGGGTTTACGATCCGGTCGGCGCGGTGCGTGGCGACGGCGCCGGTCGTGACGCACCACAGCGGGGCGGTGACCTCGGCGTCGGCCAGTGCCTGGACGGTCGTGAGGGTCGCGCCGAGGCCGACGGACACCGCCCCGTCCTCGGGATGGGCCCGATGGTCGTCGGCGAGGAGCGACAGGACTCCGGTGACCGGTTCCGGTTCCGCCCCCTCCGCTCCTCCGGCTGCCTCGCGCAGGAGTTCGCTGAGCCCCCACCGGTCGAGGGCGTCGTCGGGGACCGTGACGTCGATCGGTTCCGCACCCGCCTCCAGCAGCGCCCGGGCGCAGCGTTCGGCGTGGTCGGTGTCCACGCCCTTGGTGTGCAGCAGGAGCCAGCGCCCGTCGAGGGTGCCGGCCCGGGGGGTGTCGAGGGGTTGCCAGGCTTCGCGGTAGCGCCAGGAGTTCACGGTGGAGTGTTCGGCCCGGTCCCGACGCCATACGGCCAGCGCGGGCAGGACGGACTCCAGGCCGTCATGTGCGTCCAGGCGCAGGGTGCCGGACACCTGCTCGTAGTCGAGCCGGTCGACGGCTTCCCAGAAGTCCGCCTCGACGGGGTCGGCGTCCGTGGCGCCGCTCGCGGCGGTCGCCGCCTCGGGCGGGTCGGTCATCCAGTAGTGGGCGCGCTGGAAGGCGTAGGTCGGCAGGTCGACGGGGTCGGCCTGCGGAAGTACGTGCGTCCAGTCGACGGGGGCGCCGTGCACATGGGCCTCGGCCAGCGCGGTCACCCAACGCCGCACACCCCCCTCACCACGCCGCAACGTCCCCAGCACCACCCCCGCACCACCGGCCGCCTCGATGCTCTCCTGCACCCCCACAGCCAGCACCGGATGCGGACTGACCTCAACGAACAGCGTGCGCCCCTCAGCCAGCAGCGCACGCGTGACCTCCTCGAACCGCACCGTATTGCGCAGATTGCCGTACCAGTACTCCGCGTCCAGTCCGGCGGTGTCCATCCGCTCACCGGTGACCGTCGAGTGGAACGGCACCACGGAGGAAACAGGAGTGACCGGGGCCAAGTCCTCCAGCAGCCGCCCGTGGATCTGTTCCACCTGCGCACAGTGCGAGGCGTAGTCCACGGGGACCCGCCGCGCCCTGATCCCCTCCGCCTCGCAGTGCGCCAGCAACTCCTCCACCGCGCCCGCCTCACCGGACACCACCGTGGAACCGGGCCCGTTGACCGCCGCCACCGACAACCCCGGCCACCGTGCCGCCAGCTTCTCCGCCTCCAGGACCGGCACCGCCAGGGACACCATCCCGCCCCGCCCCGCCAACTCCCCGGCGATCGCACGCGCCCGCAGCGCCACCACGCGCGCCCCGTCCTCCAACGACAGACCCCCGGCAACCACCGCCGCCGCGATCTCCCCCTGGGAATGCCCCACCACCGCCGCCGGCACGACCCCGACCGAAGCCCACAGCTTCGCCAGCGACACCATCACCGCCCACAGGACCGGCTGGACCACCTCCACCCGCTCCAGCCCGGCACCCTCACCCCGCACCACCTCCCGCAGCGAGAAATCGGTGAACGGCTCGAGCGCCCTCGCGCACTCCGCCATCGCCTCGGCGAACACCGGCTCCCGCTCCCACAACTCCGCAGCCATACCCGCCCACTGCGACCCCTGCCCCGGAAACACGAACACCGGAGACACCCGCGAACGCGCCACACCCCGCACCACACCCGGATGCGCCACACCCCCCGCCAACGCCCCCAACCCACCCACACGATCCGGCCCCACCACCACCGCACGGTGCTCCAACACCGCCCGGGAGACCGCCAGGGTGCGGGCGACACCAGCCGGGTCGAGGTCGCCGGCGACCTCGGCCAGCCGTTCGGCCTGGCCCCGCAACGCCTCAGGGGACCGGGCGGAGAGGATCCAGGGCAGCGCCGTGGTGTCGAAGACGCGCGGCGCGGGCTCGTCGGTGCCGTCGGCCTTGTGCTCGGCCTCTTCCTCGGCCCTCCTCTCGCCCTCGTCGCCGGCCGGTGCGGCCGTGGCGTCGGCGCCCTCCAGGACGAGGTGGGCGTTGGTTCCGCTGATGCTGAATGAGGAGACGCCCGCACGGCGGGGCCGCTCGGGGTCCTGCGGCCAGGATGCGGGGTCGGTCAGCAGCCGGACGTGGCCCTCGGACCAGTCGACGTGCGGGGTGGGTTCGGTGACGTGGAGGGTGGGCGGCAGCTCCCCGGCCCGCAGGGCCATCACCATCTTGATGAGGCCGGCGACACCGGACGCGGCCTGGGCGTGCCCGATGTTGGACTTGATCGAGCCCAGCCACAAGGGCCGGTCGGCGGGCCGGTCCTGGCCGTAGGCGTTCAGCAGCGCCCGTGCCTCGATCGGGTCGCCCAGGGTGGTGCCGGTGCCGTGCGCCTCCACCACGTCGATGTCGGCGGCGGCGAGCCGGGCGTTCTCCAGCGCGGCGCGGATGACGCGTTCCTGCGAGGGGCCGTTCGGGGCGCTCAGGCCGTTGGACGCGCCGTCCTGGTTGACCGCGGAGCCTCTGATCACGGCGAGCACCCGGTCGCCGCGGCGGCGGGCGTCCGACAGGCGGCGCAGCACGAGGACGCCGGCGCCCTCGGACCAGCCGGTGCCGTCGGCGTCGGCGGAGAACGGCTTGCAGCGGCCGTCGGCCGCGAGGCCTCGTTGCCTGCTGAACTCGGTGAAGATGCCCGGGCTGGTCATGACGGTGACGCCGCCCGCGAGCGCGGTGTCGCACTCGCCGTTGCGCAGCGCCTGCACGGCGAGGTGGGTGGCGACCAGCGAGGACGAACAGGCGGTGTCCACGGTGACCGCGAGCCCTTCGAGGCCCAGGGCGTAGGCGACGCGGCCGGAGACGACGCTGGGCGCGCTGCCGGTGAGCAGGTGGCCCTCGACGCCCTGCGGGAGGGTGCGCAGACCGGTGCCGTAGGCGGAGGACGAGGAACCGATGAAGACGCCGGTGCGGGATCCGCGCAGGGACAGCGGGTCGATGCCCGCGCGTTCCAGGGCTTCCCAGGAGGTCTCCAGCATCAGCCGCTGCTGGGGGTCCATCGCGAGCGCCTCGTGGGGGGAGATGCCGAACAGGTCGGCGTCGAACTCGGCCGCGTCGTGGAGGAATCCGCCCTCCCGCACGTACGTCGTGCCGGCGGCCTCGGGGTCGTCGTCGTGGACGGCGGTGTCCCAGCCCCGGTCGAGGGGGAAGCCGGAGATCCCGTCACGGCCCTCGGAGACCAGGTGCCAGAGGTCTTCCGGGGAGTGCACACCGCCGGGGTAGCGGCAGCCCATGCCGACGACCGCCACGGGTTCGCTCCCGCGCGCCTCGACCTCCCGCAGTTGGCGCCGGGTCTGCCGCAGGTCCGCGGTGAGCCGCCTGAGGTAGTCGAGATACTTCTGATTGTCGGCCACGCGATGCCACCTTCTCCGGACCGGCAGTTCATTTTTTTCGCGCCGGGAATTTCGCACAGCTCACACGGGCCGCGTGATGTGAAGTGTCGTGGGTTACCGAATGAATTCGGGTCCCTGGAAAACCGCCCCGATACCGCCGGCAAAAACCCTCACCGAGGCTACGAACGACTCCAAGTCGCGGACAACCCCTAGCCCACCCCTAGGGGACGTCCGGACGATCAAGGATTTCGCCAGGGTGACGCGGCGGAGTGACCTGATGAGCGCTGGGGAGAGGGGCCGTGCGGAGGTGGCCGTGCTCGTGCAGCGATTGATCACGGAGGCGGGCTCAGAACGCCCCGCCCCATGCCCGCGCAACGCTCCCTGCACGGGTCGGTCAGTTGACCGCCCGGAGGAACTCCCGGATCGCCTCGCGACCCCGACCGGCCGCTTCGGACCGCATGGCAAGTGGGAAACCGCATGGCAAGTGGGAAGTCGTATCGCGGCAGCCGGTGTTTCCCGCTTTCCGATGCGGGGTGCGGTTTCCCGCATGTCCTCGCCGTAGGTGGTGCGGTAGCCGGGGGCGACGATCAGGCTCACGGGAGACTCCTCGTGGACCAGCGCGACGAAGGCGTCCAGGTCCCTCGCGGGCCGTGGCGCGGGGGCCGGCTCAGGGGCTTCCTCGAAGTCGTCCCGATGGACGGGTACGACGACGTCGGGTTCCTCCTCGGCTCAGATCGGGTTCCGCTGCCGTTTCAGCTGCGGTGGCGGGAGCCCGTACCCGCAAGACCCGTGCACAGAAGAACGTATGCGGCCAGAGCCAGGGTCGGTATCTGCCCGCCCGTCCGGTCGATGTCGTCGATGAAGTACCCCGAGACCCCTACCCAGGCCAGCCCACCGGTGACCATCAGCACTGTGTTGCCGACTTCCCCCATCACCCTCATGCCGGTCCACAGCATCAGGGGCATGAGAGCCCAGGAGGCGGCCGTCGTGACCAGGAACTCGAAGGCCCCGGAGAACACCGTGTCGTCTGCGGACGCGCTGTTGCGGGCCCACGTGTAGCCGGAAGACATGAGGGTGTGACCGGCCGCGGTGGCGGCGGTGACGGTCAGGGCCCCTTTGGCATGTCGTGCGTAGCGCATGGCGGAGATCCTCGTTCTTCCTCGGCTGTGGGCCGGGCGCCTGAACAGGAGTCAAGGTTCCGGTGGACTTCGGCGCGGCGGAGCGTCCGCTCAGTGCGGCGGTGGCAGCGGGTGCAGGGCGTTGCCGACTGTGCAGCCGCCCTCTCCGGGCATCCGCTGGATCCGGGGCGGCATCCACACCTCTGTGGTGCCGGGTTCCACGCGGGCCAGGAGGCAGTCCTGCGGGTCGAAGTGGTTGCCTTCGACCGACAGCATCACGCCGACCCGGCCCCCTTCCGCTTTCACCTCGGTGCGTATCGCGGGGTCCAGGTCGAGGGCGGCGAGCGTACGGCGCAACCCGGCCTCGTCCACCCGGCCGCCCTCCGGCACCCGGGGAAGTGAGGCGCGGAGTTCCCTGAAAGGCAGCCGGGGTGGTGCGGGCGGCGGCGCGAAGGACAGTGGAGGGCCATCCGGGCAGTTCACTTCGCGGGGTGTCTCTCCCCACCGGGACCGGGGAGACACCCGTACGGCGAAGCAGCGCCGGACGACGATCTCCTGGACGTCGAACCACTCGTTGTACGCCGAGCCGGTCGTACGGACTGTCACGTCGACGCCGTCACCGTCGTGTGTCGAAGTACCCGTCACCCGCAGGACCTCCACACCGTCGATACCCGTGGCGGAGCGTCCTATCTCCTCCGCCGTGCGGGGGCGCTGACTGCGCAGCAGCTCGCCCGCCCTCGTGGCCACCTCCCGTGCGGCGTCCGTCGCCTCCTCCTCGGAGGACCGCATCGCGCCGCAGCCGGCAGTGAGCATCAACAGCAGGGCGAGCAGCAGTGGTCGGCGCATGGCCCCACCCTTCCGGCGCCGCACGCGGCGGGCATCCGCTCGCGTACTCAGACCGGTGCAGGTGATCATACTCAGCCGGTACGGCGATCAGCCGTGGACGTCTTCGCCCGCACTCGAAGCTCGCCGCCTCACGTCCGGCCGTTGACGCGGTGATCGACGCAGCGGCCCGGGTCGCGGTCGCCTTCCTTCGTCGCCGCGGCGACCGAGCCGGTCCTGTACGGGTTCGGGTGTCTCCCGGGTTTCCCGGCCACCGGACGTCGGTCACCAGAGGCTACGGTTCGCCTACTTGTCAGGTCATCGAACCCGGTGCGCCGGAGTGCCATGCTGTCGACGTGAGATCGACCGACCGGAAGGACACCATGCCCGCCTACGCCATCGCTCATCTGCAAGAGGCCGCTCCGCACCCGGACGTCGTCGAGTACGTCGAGCGCATCCCCGCCACCTTCGAGCCGTACGGTGGGCGCTTTCTTGTGCACGCCACCCAGCATGAGGTGAAAGAGGGCAGTTGGCCCGGGCATGTGGTGTTGATCGCCTTTCCCGGGATCGCCGAGGCACGGGCTTGGTGGGACTCACCCGCGTATCAGGAGATCGCACCCCTGCGCTCGAGGCACATCGAGGGCGACATCATCCTGGTGGAAGGCGTCCCGGACGGCTATGACCCGGTGGTCACCGCACATGTCATGCGAGAGGCCCTGCCTGCCGAGTAGGTGGAGCTTCAGAGGCCCGGGGCGATCCCGGCACCCGGTGGGTGGGTCACGGGCTCTCCAGCTCGTTGTCGATGAGCGCGAAGATGTTCTCCTCGGTGGCGGAATACAGATCGGCGTCCCGGGCCTCGTCGGCGGTGTCCGGGCCGTCGGGTCGATCCGCCCACCGGGCGAGCAGGGCGCTCATCCTGACCCGTAGCCGGGAGCGGTCGCTGTCGGACAAGTCGTCGGAGGCGGCCTCCAGTCGGTCCAGCCCGGCCATCATGGCCTCCGCCGGGTCGTGGTCGGGCGGCACCAGGTCGGCTCCGAGCCGCTCGGCGAGCGCGTCGGGCGTCGGGTAGTCGAACACGAGGGTGGCGGGCAGCCGGGTGCCGGTGGCCGCGCCGAGCCGGTTGCGCAGTTCGACGGCGGTGAGCGAGTCGAAACCGAGGTCCTTGAACGCCCGGTCCCGTTCGACGGCTTCCGCTCCGGCGAAGCCGAGCACGGTGGCCGCCTCCGACCTCACCCAGTCCAGAAGCACCTGGGCCCGTTCGGCGGGGGGCAGGGCCCGCAGCCGGTCGGCGAAGCCGGTCTCCCGGGCCGCGGTGGCGGCGGTGCGCCGGCGGCCCCGGACCAGACCGCGCAGCAGATGCGGCACGTCGGGGCGGCCGGCGAAGCCGGTGACGTCGACGGCACCCGGCACCACGGCGGGGTCGGGCCCGGTGAGAGCCTCGTCGAGCAGGGTCAGGCCTTCGTCGGCGGTGAGCACGGGCAGACCGGAGCGGGCGGCCCGCAGGCGGTCGCCGTCGGTGAGCACGCCGAGCATGCCCGCGCCGACGTCCCACGGGCCCCAGGCCAGGGACAGGGCCGGCAGCCCGCTGCCGTGGCGGTGGTGGGCCAGGGCGTCGAGGTAGGCGTTGGCCGCGGCGTACGACGCCTGGCCGGGGCTGCCCAGGGTGGCGGAGACGGACGAGAAGAGCACGAACTCCTCCACGTCGGGCAGGAGTTCGTGCAGCGCGCGGGCCGCGGTGATCTTGGGTGCCAGGACCGGGGCGACCCGTTCGGGTGTGAGGGCGGTGGCCACCCCGTCGTCGAGGACGCCCGCGAGGTGGAAGACGGAGCTGACGCGCCGCCCGTCCAGCACCGCGGCCAGGGCTTGGGGATCGGTGACGTCGCAGGCCACGATCTCGACCCGTGCTCCGGCCGCCTCGAGGTCCGACCTCAGCGTGTCCGCGCCCTCGGCGTCCGGGCCGCGGCGGCTGAGCAGCAGCAGCCGGTCCACCGCGCGCCGGTCCACGAGGTGCCGGGCGACCGACGCGCCCAGAGCGCCCGTGCCACCGGTGATCAGCGCCGTGCCGCCGGGCTCCACCGCACGCGGCAGGGACAGTACGACCTTGCCCACGTGCCGGGCCTGGCTCATGAAGCGAAACGCCTCCGGTGCCCGCCGTACGTCGAAGGTCCGCACCGGCGGCAGGCTGAGCACGCCCCGCGCGAACAGAGCCAGCACCTCGTCCAGCATCCGCCCGATCCGCTCGGGCCCCGCCTCGCTCAGGTCGAACGCACGGTACGTCCGGCCGGGCACCGAGTCCGGATCGCGTACGTCCGCCTTGCCCATCTCCACGAACCGTCCGCCCACGGTCAGCAGCCGGACCGAAGCGTCGACGAACTCACCCGCCAGGGCGTTCAGCACCACGTCCACCCCGCGACCGGCCGTACGCTCCGCGAAGACCTTCTCGAACCCCAGGTCACGCGAGGAGGCCAGGTGCTCCGCGTCCAGCCCGGTCGCGCCCCACTTGCCGGGCGAGGCCGTGCCGTACACCTCGGCTCCCACGTGCCGGGCGATCTGCACCGCCGCCATGCCGACCCCGCCCGCGGCCGCGTGGACCAGCACCGACTCCCCGGCCGACAGTCCTCCCACGTCGAGCAGGCCGTAGTACGCCGTCACGAACGCGATCGGAACCGCGGCGCCCTGGACGAAGGACCACCCCTGCGGAAGGGGAGCCGTCAGCCGCTCGTCCGCCACCGCCAACGGGCCCATCGCACCGCTGAAGAACCCCAGCACCCGGTCCCCCACGGCCAGCTTCGACACCCCGGGCCCGACCTCCACCACCACACCGGCGGCCTCGCCCCCCAGTTCCACCTCCCCGGGGTACATGCCCAGCACGTTCAGCACGTCCCGGAAGTTCATGCCCGCCGCTCGTACCGCCACCCGCACCTGTCCTGCTTCGAGCACGCTTTCAGCGTCGGGCGCGGCCACCAGCCCCACACCCTCGACGGCGCCCCGCGACACCACACCCACTCGCCACGGGCCCTCGGGGGCCCGCAGGGTGCGTTCGGCGAGCGAGGCCAGCCGGGCGGCGTACAACCGGCCGTCGCGGACTGCCAGTTCGGGTTCGTGCGCGCCGGGCGCGCCGAGCAGCGCGGTCCACGGGGCGGCGTCGACGTCGACCAGCTGCAGGCGGCCGGGGTGCTCCGACTGCACGCTGCGCAGCAGCCCGCGCACGGCGGCACCCGCCACGTCGGACAGGTCGTCACCCGCGTCGACGGCGACAGCGCCCCGGGTGAGCACCACGAGGGTGGCGTCGGTGTCCTCGCGGGCCAGGAACTCCTGGACGATGGCCAGCATCGCGGTCACCCGGGCCTCCGCGTCGTCGCCGTCGGCGGCGGCATCGTCGCGGCCGTCGGCGGCATCGTCGCGGCCGGCGTCCGGCGCGGAGGTGACGAGGAGCAGGTCGGCCGTGGCCGAGGCGAGGTCGGACGCCCGCGCGCAGTCGGCCCCCAGCTCCGAAAGCGCCTCGGCCGCGCCGTACGGGTCGGGGCCCAGGACCGCCCAGGTGCCGGGGGTGCGGGCCACGTCGGGGAGCGGAGTCCAGTCCACCCGGTGCAGTGGCCGCGACGGGGCGGCACCTGTCGCGGCGGCCTCGGCGAGGGGACGCAGCACCACGCGTCCGACGGAGACGACGGGCTGCCCGCCGGGGTCGACGGCCACCAGCTCCACCCCGTCGGCGCCGCGGGGGGAAACACGCACGCGGAGCCTGGTGGCGCCGGAGACGGTCAGTGCGATCCGGGACCAGGAGAACGGCAGTCCGGGGGGCCCGGCAGGGCCGTCGGACGCCTCCGTCCGCACGGCGAGCGAGTGGAGTGCGGCGTCGAGCAGTGCGGGGTGCACTCCGAAGCGTCCGGCGTCGGCGTGCGCCGTCTCGGGCAGCTCGACCTCGGCCCAGAGTTCGTCGCCCGCTCGCCACACCGCGCGCAGGCCCTGGAAGACGGGCCCGTAGTCCAGGCCGGCCGCGGCCAGCTCGGTGTAGAGGTCGTCGACCGGCACGGCCCGCGCGTCGGCCGGCGGCCAGGTCGGCTCCGGCACGGCCTCCGCGGTGCCGGTCGCCCGCAGCGTGCCGGAGGCGTTCCTGGTCCACGGCTGCCCGAACCAGCCGGTGTCGCCTGACATACGCGAGTGGACGGTGATCTCCCGTTCCCCCTCCTCGCCCGGGGCGCTCACGGTGACCTGGAGCTGGACGGACTCCTCGGCGGTCAGCACCAGCGGTGTGTGCAGGACGAGTTCGTCCACGACGTCGCAGTCCGTCTCGTCTCCGGCGCGCACCGCGAGATCGACGAACACCGTGCCGGGCACCACGATCCGGTCGTGCACACGGTGTTCCGCGAGCCACGGGTGCGTACGGAGGGAAAGGCGTCCGGTGAACAACAGGCCGCCGTCGTCGGCGAGATCCACACCGGCGGCGAGGATCGGATGCCCGGTCTCCCCCAGTCCGGCGGAGACCACGTCACCGGGGCGTGCCGACGCCGGAGCCGAGGGCCAGTAGCGCTCGCGGGCGAACGCGTAGGTGGGCAGCTCGATGCGCCGGCCACCGACGGGGGCGAGCAGGGCGGACCAGTCCACCGTGATACCCCGCACGTGCAGGGTCCCCAGGGCACGGAGGAGCGTTTCGGTCTCGTCGCGCCCACGTCGCAGTGCCGGTACGGCCACGGCCTGGTCCAGCAGCGCCGAGGCGGCCGCCGACAGCACTCCGTCCGGGCCCAGCTCCAGTGCCGTCCGCACCCCGGTGAGCCGGCCGAGCGCGTCGGCGAAGCGGACCGGCTCGCGCACCTGACCCACCCAGTACTCGGGGGTGGCCAGGTCACCCGGGGCGGTGGTGAGGACCGGGACCTGCGGGGCGTGGTACGTCAACGACCGCGCCACGGCCGCGAAGTCGACCAGCATCGGCTCCATCAGGCGGGAGTGGAAGGCATGCGAGACGGCCAGGCGCTTCACCCGCACACCTTGTGCCCGCAGCCGCTCCTCCAGATCGGTGACCGCCTCCGCCTCACCCGACACCGTCACCGACGTGGGCCCGTTGACCGCCGCCAGGTCCACCCCGTTGGGCAGCTCCAGATCCTCCTCGGCCACCTCCACGGCCAGCATCGCCCCACCCTCGGGCAACGCGTCCATCAACCGCCCCCGCGCCGACACCAGCACGCAGGCATCCTCCAGCGACAACACCCCCGCCACATGCGCCGCCGCCAGCTCACCGATGGAATGCCCGACCAGCACGTCCGGGACCACACCCCAGGACTCCAGCAGCCGGAACAGCGCCACCTCCAGCGCGAACAGCCCCGCCTGCGCATAGACCGTCCGCTCCAGCAGCCCGGCATCCTCGCCGAACACCACCTCACGCAACGGACGTTCGAGATCCACCCGCGCACACACCCCGTCGAAAGCATCCGCGAACACCGGAAACGCCCCGTACAGCTCCCGGCCCATCCCCGGCCGCTGCGACCCCTGGCCCGAGAACAGCAGCACCAGGGAGCCGTCCTCCTCGGCCCGTCCGACGACAGCGGCGCCGAGGTTGCGCAGGGCGGCGTCCGCGGTCTCGGTGTCGGCCGCCAGCACCACGGCCCGGTGCTCCAGGGCTCCCCTGGTCGTCGCCAGCGAGTGCGCCACGTCAGCGATCCTGTGCCCGCCCAGGGCCGCTCGCAGCTTTTCCGCCTGCGCCGGAAGCGCGGCCGCCGTACGGGCGGAGAGCAGGAGCGGGAGCAGCGAGGTGGTGTCACCTGGCGGGGCCGGTGTTGGCGCGGGCTCTCCCGCGGGCGCGGCCTCCAGCACCACGTGGGCGTTGGTGCCGCTGACACCGAACGAGGAGACGCCCGCCCGGCGGGGCCGGTCCGTCTCCGGCCAGGGACGGGCCTCGGTCAGCAGCTCCACCGCACCTGCCGACCAGTCCACCTGGGGCGTGGGCGCGTCGACGTGCAGCGTCCCCGGGAGTACGCCGCGGCGGAGCGCCTCCACCATCTTGATCACTCCGGCCACCCCGGCAGCGGCCTGGGTGTGCCCAATGTTCGATTTCAGTGAGCCCAGGTAGAGGGGTTCCGTACGCTCCTGGCCGTAGGTGGCCAGCAGCGCCTGCGCCTCGATCGGGTCGCCGAGCTTCGTGCCCGTACCGTGCGCCTCCACCGCGTCGACGTCGGAGTACCGCAGGTCCGCGTCGGCCAGCGCCCTGCGGATGACGCGTCGCTGGGCGGGGCCGTTGGGGGCGGTGAGCCCGTTGGAGGCACCGTCGGAGTTGACCGCGCTGCCGCGCACCACGGCCAGAACCCGGTGCCCGTTGCGCCGGGCGTCCGACAGCCGCTCCACCAGCAGCACACCGACGCCCTCGCCCCAGCCTGTGCCGTCGGCTGCGGCGGCGAACGCCTTGCAGCGACCGTCGGCCGCGAGCCCCAGCTGTCGGCTGAACTCCACGAAGGCGGTCGGTGTGGACATCACCGTGACGCCGCCCGCCAGCGCCATCGAGCACTCGCCGGCCCGCAGGGCGCGTACCGCCAGGTGCAGCGCCACCAGGGACGACGAGCATGCGGTGTCCACCGTGAGGGTGGGTCCCTCGAAACCGAGGGTGTAGGCGACGCGGCCGGAGAGCACGGCGGCCGCGTTGCCGGCGCCCTGGTGCCCCTCGCTGACGTCGGGGGCCCCGGCGAGCAGGATCGGGTAGTCCTGTCCGTTGGTGCCCGCGAACACGGCGGTGTCGCTGCCGCGCAGCGCGGTGGGGTCGACGCCGGCGTGCTCCAGGGCCTCCCAGGCGACCTGAAGCATCAGGCGCTGCTGCGGGTCGGTGGCGACCGCCTCGCGGGGTGAGATGCCGAAGAACGGGGCGTCGAACTCGGCGACGTCGCCGAGGAATCCGCCCTCACGGACGTACGAGGTACCCGGCGTGCCGTCGGGTTCGTAGAGACGTGCGGTGTCCCAGCCCCGGTCCTCGGGGAAGTCGGTGATGCCGTCGCGGCCCTCGGCGACCAACTGCCACAGCTCGTCCGGCGAGGTGACGCCTCCGGGGTAGCGGCAGGCCATACCGATGATGGCGACGGGCTCGTCGGCGGCGGCCGGGGCCGTCACGCCTCTGTCACCGTCCAGGTGCTGGATGAGGTCGTCGAGGTGTTCGGCCAGCGCGGCGGGGGTGGGGTGGTCGAAGACGACGGTGGCGGGCAGGCTGAAGCCGGTGACGTCGGCGAGGAGGTTGCGCAGCTCGACGGCGGTGAGCGAGTCGAATCCCAGGTCCCTGAAGGCCCTGCGGGGTTCGACGGCATCGGCGTCGTGGTGACCTAGGACGACGGCGGCACGGGCACGCACCGACTCGACCAGTTCACGCCGTCTCTCCTTGGCATCGAGCGCGGCGAGGCGGACCGCGAACGGGGAACCCGCCTCCGCGTCCGTCCTCCCGGCCGGCTCCTCTCCCCCGTCCTGCGGCAAGGTGCCGGGCAGCCCGTCGAAGAGCCGTTGCGGCCGCGCGGCGGTGAAGGCGGGCAGGAAGCGTGCCCATTCCACGTCGGCCACGACCACGGAGACGTCCCCGCCGTCCACCGCCGCGCCCAGAGCGTCGAGTGCCTTGGCCGGTTCCATGGTGCGCAGTCCGCGACGCCGCAGGTAGTCGGCGGTCTCCTCCGCGCCGGCCATGCCGCTGCCGTGCCATGGGCCCCACGCCACACAGGTGGCGGGCAGACCCCGGGCGGCGCGACGGGAGGCGAGGGCGTCCAGAGCGGCGTTGGCCGCCCCGTAGGCGGCCTGGCCGCCGCTGCCCCAGATGCCGGAGACCGATGAGAAGAGCACGAAGGCGTCGAGGTCCGCGTCCCGGAGCGCGTCGTCGAGGTGGAGGGCTCCGGTGACCTTGGCGGCCAGCACGGTGGCGATGTCGGCTTCGCTCGCGTCGTCGAGGGGGCCGAAGTCACCGCTTCCGGCGGCATGCACCACGGCGTTCGGCGGGTGCGCGGCCAGCAGCTCGTCGAGGGCCGCGCGGTCGCTGACGTCGCAGGCGGCGACCGTGACCTCGGTCCCCGCCGCGGTGAGTTCGGCGGCGAGGTCGGTCATGCCCGGGGCTTCGGCGCCGCGCCGGCCGGCCAGCACCAGGTGCGGGGCGCCGCGGTCCGCGAGCCACCGGGCGACATGGGCGCCGAGTGCGCCGGTGCCGCCGGTGATCAGGGTGGTGCCGCGCGGCCTCCAGGGCTCCGCCGGACGCACGGGAGCCGGAGTCAGTCTCCGGCCGAAGACTCCCTCGGCACGGAGGGCCACCTGGTCCTCGCCCGTACCGCCGAGCACGGCCGCCAGTCTGCGGGCGGCTTCCGCGTCAAGGTCTCGCGGAAGGTCGACGGCGCCGCCCCAGCGGTGCGGCTTCTCCAGCGCGGCTGCCCGGCCCATCGCCCACAGCTGTGCCGCCCCGGGGTCGGCGGCGGATTCCTCGGCACCGGTCGTGACCGCACCTCGGGTGAGTACCCACACCGGGGCGCCCTCTCCGCGCACCGCGTCGAGCAGTGCGGCCAGCCCGAGGGACAGCTCCGGATGGGCGGGGTGCGGCCGGGGGTCGTGCGGGAGGATCAGCCCGTCGACGTCCGGGGCGGGCGTGCGGCCTACGACGACGGTGGCGCCGTGAGCGCTCAGCGCTTCGGCGCACCAGGCGACCGGACCGTCCTCCGGTGCGTCGGGGTCTGCCAGTACCTGCCAGGTCCCCCGCAGTACCGGTCGCCCGGCTTCCGGCAGAGGGTGCCAGGTGACCGCGTACCGCCAATCCGCTGGGTCGGCGCCTTCGGAGGAAGGCGGTACCGCCCAGAAGTGCTCCCGCTGGAAGGCGTAGGTGGGGAGGTCCACGACGCGACCGCCCAGGCAGCCGAAGACGGCCCCCCACTCGCACCGCACTCCGGCGACGTGCGCCGCCCCGACCCCCGCGAGCAGGGCACTCACACCCTCACCGCCGGAACGCTGCAACGGAACGACGACCACCTCGGAGCGGTCGGCCAGACACAACCCCGCCTGCGCCGACAACACCCCGTCCGGACCGCACTCCACAAACCGGGTGACCCCGGTGCCGTACGCCTCACGCACCGCGTCCGCGAAACGCACCGGCTCCCGCACCTGACCCACCCAGTACTCCGGGGTGTCGATCGCACCCGGAGCGGTGGTGAGCACCGGTATCCGGGGGGCGTGGTAGGTCAACGCCTCGGTGACGGCCGCGAAATCGGCCAGCATCGGCTCCATCAGGCGGGAGTGGAAGGCGTGCGAGACCGCCAGCCGCTTCACCCGCACACCTTGTGCCCGCAGCCGCTCCTCCAGCCCCGCGACCGCATCCGCCGCACCCGACACCGTCACCGACGTGGGCCCGTTCACCGCCGCCAGGTCCACCCCGTCCGGCAGCTCCAGATCCTCCTCGGCCACCTCCACGGCCAGCATCGCCCCACCCTCGGGCAACGCGTCCATCAACCGCCCCCGCGCCGACACCAGCACGCAGGCGTCGTCCAGCGACAACACCCCCGCCACATGCGCGGCGGCCAGCTCACCGATCGAGTGCCCCACCAGCACGTCCGGGGCCACACCCCAGGACTCCACCAGCCGGAACAGCGCCACCTCCAGCGCGAACAACCCCGCCTGCGCATAGACCGTCCGCTCCAACAGCCCCGCGTCCTCGCCGAACACCACCTCACGCAACGGACGCTCGAGATGGACACCCGCACACACCGCGTCGAAAGCATCCGCGAACACCGGAAACGCCCCGTACAACTCCCGGCCCATCCCCAACCGCTGCGAACCCTGACCCGAGAACAGGAACCCCGTCCCGCCCGAACCCACCTCCCCCGTCACCACACCCACGCCCGGCACACCCTCAGCCACCGACTCCAACCCCGCCAGCAACTCCTCCCGCCCACCACCGACCACCACCGCACGGCACTCCAGCGCAGCCCGCGTCGTCGCCAGCGACAACCCCACATCCATCGCGGCCACCTCAGGCCGCGCCACGAGAAACCCACGCAACCGCCCGGCCTGAGCACGCAAAGACCGCTCGTCCCGCCCGGACAGCACCCACACCCCGACGGACGACGAAGAACCCGACCCCCCGCCGTCCGCCACCGCCCCCTCGGCCTCGACCCCCTCCAAGATCACGTGCGCGTTGGTACCGCTGACACCGAACGAGGACACCCCGGCCCGACGGGGTGCTCCGGAGTCGGGCCACGACCGGTTCTCGGTGAGCAGCTCGACGCTGCCCGAGGACCAGTCGACGTGCGGGCTGGGCGCGTCGACGTGGAGGGTCCTGGGGAGCACGCCGTGGCGCATCGCCTGCACCATCTTGATGACTCCGGCCACACCGGAAGCGGCCTGGGTGTGGCCGATGTTGGACTTCAGGGAGCCCAGGTACAGGGGTTCCGTACGCTCCTGGCCGTAGGTGCCCAGCAACGCCTGCGCCTCGATGGGATCACCCAGGGTCGTACCGGTGCCATGGGCCTCGACCGCGTCTATCTCCGCGGCGGAGAGCCGGGCGGCGGCCAGCGCGTCCAGGATGACGCGGCGCTGGGCGGGGCCGTTGGGGGCGGTGAGCCCGTTGGAGGCGCCGTCGGAGTTGACCGCGCTGCCGCGCACCACGGCCAGCACCCGGTGCCCGTTGCGCCGGGCGTCGGACAGCCGCTCCACCAGGAGCACCCCGACGCCCTCGCTCCAGCCGGTGCCGTCGGCTGCGGCCGCGAACGCCTTGCAGCGGCCGTCACGGGCCAGACCGCGCTGTCTGCTGAACTCGACGAAGGCGGCCGGCGTGGCCATGACGGTGACCCCGCCCGCCAGCGCCATGGTGCACTCGCCGGCCTGCAGGGCGCGTACGGCCAGGTGGAGCGCCACCAGGGACGAGGAGCAGGCCGTGTCCACCGTGACCGCCGGCCCCTCGAAGCCGAAACTGTACGCCACCCGGCCGCAGAGCACGCTGGTCGCGGTGCCGGTCAGCGCGTAGCCCGCCGCCTCCTCGGCGACGGGGACGCCGACGCCGTAGCCGGAGGTCCCGGCTCCGACGTACACGCCGACCGGACGGCCCTTGACCTCCCTCGGGTCGATGCCCGCCCGCTCGAACGCCTCCCAGGAGGCCTCCAGGAGCAGACGCTGCTGGGGGTCCATCGCGGCGGCCTCGCGGGGCGAGATGCTGAAGAAGGCCGCGTCGAAGCGTCCCGCGTCGTGGACGAAGCCGCCCTGGCGGGAGTACGAGGTGCCCTCACCCCGGGAGTGCGGGTCGTAGAGGGAGCGGAGGTCCCAGCCCCGGTCGGCGGGGAACTCGCTGACGCCGTCGCCTCCGGCGGAGACCAGGTCCCAGAGCGACTCGGGCGAGTCGACCCCGCCGGGCAGCCGGCACGCCATCCCGACGATGGCGATCGGCTCGTGCCCGGCGACGACCAGCTCCTGGTTGCGGGTCTTGAGCCGTTCGTTCTCCTTGATCAGGGTGCGCAGGGCTTCGACGTAACGTTCGTCGGCGGACGCCGCCATGGTCAGTGCTCCCCGTCGTTGGCTTCGACGAGCTTCAGCAGTGCCTCGCCGTCCAGTTCGTCCACCGCGTGCGCGGTCGGTGCTTCCACGTCGTCGGTCTTCTCCCCCGCCAGTCTCAGCAGGGGTTCGAGCAGTCCGGCCTCCCGCAGCCGGGCCGTCGGTACGGCGGCCAGGGCGGCGCGCACGCGCTGTTCCTCGTCGGCCGCGTCCTCGTCGACGTCCGGGGCGATGCCGCACTCCTCGAGGAGGTGCTCGGCGAGTTCGGCGGGCGTCGGGTAGTCGAAGACCACCGTGGCGGTCAGCGACAGGCCGCTGACCGCGGTGAGCCGGTTGCGCATCTCCACGGCGGTGAGCGAGTCGAATCCGAGGTCCCGGAAGGCGCGGTCGGGTTTGATGTCACCGCCGTGCGTGTGCCCGAGCACCAGGGCGGTCTGCGCTCGCACCAGTTCCAGGACCTTCTCGGACCGCTCGTACCGCGGCAGGGCGAGTAGGTCCGCGCGCAGGTCGCCGGGGGCTCCGGCGTCGTCCGCCCCGTCGGCGGACGCGCCGCCCTCCAGCCGGACCAGCAGGGAACTGGGCCGGGAGGAGGTGAACGTCCGCGCGAACACCGGCCAGTCGATGTCCGCCACGGTGACCGTGGGGACGGTGTCCGCGACCGCGTCGGCCATGGCGGTGATCGCCAGGTCCGGGTCCATCGCCAGGACGCCCCGGCGGGCCAGTTCGGCGCCCGCGCCCTCCGCCATGCCCTCCCCGCCCCAGGCGCCGAAAGCGACGCAGGTCGCGGGCGCCCCACGGGACGCCCGCCGCAGGGCCAGGGTCTCCAGCCGGGCGTTGGCGGCGGCGTACGCGGCCTGTCCGGCACCGCCCCAGACGGCGGCGACCGACCCGAACAGCACGAAGGCGTCGAGGTCACCGCAGAGTGCGTCCAGGTTCTCGGCGCCGGCCGCCTTTCCCGCCTGAGCCGCCACCAGGTCGTCCTCGGTGAGTTCGGCCAGCCTGCCCAGGCCCCCTACGCCCGCGGCGTGCACCACGGCGTTCGGCGGGTACGCGGCCAGCAGCGCGGCGACGGCGTCCCGGTCGGAGAAGTCGCAGGAGACCACCGCTGTCTCGGCCCCCAGCTCCGTCAGCTCCGCGACCAGTTCGTCGGCGCCGGGTGCGTCGGCACCCCGCCGACCGGCCAGCACCAGTCGTGCGGCCCCGCCGAGTGCCGCCCACCGGGCGACGCGGGAGCCGAGCGCTCCCGTTCCGCCGGTGATCAGGACGGTGCCCCGCGGGTGCCAGGGCGTGCCGGTGACCGGAGCCGCGGTGACCAGCCGCCGTGCGAGCAGTACGTCCCGCAGGGCGACCTGGTCCTCGGCGGTGACCCCGGAGAGGACCGCGATCAGGGAGGCGTCGCCGACCCCGGTCTCGGGCAGGTCGATCAGCCCTCCCCACAGCGCGGGATGTTCCAACGCGGCCACCCGGCCCAGCGCCCACATGGCGTGGCCGCCTGCCGCGGGGGGCTCCTCGCCCGGCAGCGCCACGGCACCGCGAGAGGCGCACCACAGGCGCGTGTCGGTGTCGGCCAGCGCCTGGACGAGGGCGAGTCCGGTGGCCACGGCGGTGGCGTCGGCCAGGCCGAGCAGGGACAGCACCCCTGCCCAGGGGCGGTCGGCGGAGGAACCCTTCACCAGTGCCTGGAGTTCGGCCGCCGCGTCGGCAGGATCGATCACCTGGACGTGCGGGTGTCCCCCGCTGCGTCGGATCGCTTCGGCGCAGTCGGCGGCGACGTCCCCGTGCTCCGGGTGCGCCAGCACCAACCAGCCGCCCACGAGAACCGGGTCCACGGGGAGGGAGACCGGCTGCCACTCCTCCCGGTAGCGCAGGCTCCGGGAGGAACAGAGGTCGTGCCAACCCGCCAGCACCGACAACGTGTCGTCGAGCCGCTCCCGTTCGTCGTCGGTGTCCACACCGAGCAGCCCGGCCACGGCGTCCGCGTCACCCCCGCGCACGGCGGCCCAGAACGCGTCGTCGGCGCCCTGCCCGCCGGCCCCGCCGGTACGGGAGGCGGGCAGCGGCCAGTACCTCTGCTGCTGGAAGGCGTAGGTGGGGAGGTCCACGACGCGACCGCCCAGGCAGCCGAAGACGGCCCCCCACTCGCACCGCACTCCGGCGACGTGCGCCGCCCCGACCCCCGCGAGCAGGGCACTCACACCCTCACCGCCGACACGCTGCAACGGAACGACGACCACCTCGGAGCGGTCGGCCAGACACAACCCCGCCTGCGCCGACAACACCCCGTCCGGACCGCACTCCACAAACCGGGTGACCCCGGTGCCGTACGCCTCACGCACCGCGTCCGCGAAACGCACCGGCTCCCGCACCTGACCCACCCAGTACTCCGGGGTGTCGATCGCACCCGGAGCGGTGGTGAGCACCGGTATCCGGGGGGCGTGGTAGGTCAACGCCTCGGTGACGGCGGCGAAGTCGGCCAGCATGGGCTCCATCAGGCGGGAGTGGAAGGCGTGCGAGACCGCCAGCCGCTTGACCCGCACATCCTGCGCCCGCAGCCGCTCATCCAGCTCCGTGACCGCATCCGCCGCACCGGAGACCGTCACCGAAGCAGGACCATTCACGGCAGCCAGATCCACGCCCTCGGGCAGCTCCAGCCTGTCCTCGGCCAGCCCGACGGCGAGCATCGCCCCGCCTTCGGGCAGCGCGTCCATCAACCGCCCCCGCGCGGACACCAACGCGCAGGCGTCGTCGAGCGACAGCACCCCCGCGCAGTGCGCCGCCGCCAGCTCACCGATCGAATGGCCCACCAGCACGTCCGGGACCACACCCCAGGACTCCACCAGCCGGAACAGCGCCACCTCCAGCGCGAACAACCCCGCCTGCGCATAGACCGTCCGCTCCAACAGCCCCGCGTCCTCGCCGAACACCACCTCACGCAACGGACGCTCGAGATGGACACCCGCACACACCGCGTCGAAAGCATCCGCGAACACCGGAAACGCCCCGTACAACTCCCGGCCCATCCCCAACCGCTGCGAACCCTGACCCGAGAACAGGAACCCCGTCCCGCCCGAACCCACCTCCCCCGTCACCACACCCACGCCCGGCACACCCTCAGCCACCGACTCCAACCCCGCCAGCAACTCCTCCCGCCCACCACCGACCACCACCGCACGGCACTCCAGCGCAGCCCGCGTCGTCGCCAGCGACAACCCCACATCCACCGCGGCCACCTCAGGCCGCGCCACGAGAAACCCACGCAACCGCCCGGCCTGAGCACGCAGAGACAGCTCGTCCCGCCCGGACAGCACCCACACCCCAACGGACGACGAAGAACCCGACTTCCCGCCGTCCGCCACCGCCCCCTCGGCCTCGACCCCCTCCAGAATCACGTGCGCGTTGGTACCGCTGACACCGAACGAGGACACCCCGGCCCGACGGGGTCGGCCGGTCTCCGGCCAGGGGCGTGTCTCGGTCAGCAGCTCCACCGCGCCCGCCGACCAGTCCACCTGGGGCGTGGGTGCGTCGACGTGCAACGTCTTGGGGAGTACGCCCCGGCGGAGTCCCTCCACCATCTTGATCACACCCGCCATTCCGGCGGCGGCCTGGGTGTGTCCGATGTTGGACTTGATCGAGCCCAGGTACAGGGGTTCCGTACGCTCCTGGCCGTAGGTGGCCAGCAGCGCCTGGGCCTCGATGGGATCACCCAGGGTCGTGCCGGTGCCGTGGGCCTCCACCGCGTCGACCTCGGCCGGTACGAGTGCCGCGCTCGCCAGTGCCTGGCGGATGACGCGCTGCTGCGCGGGGCCGTTGGGGGCGGTGAGGCCGCTCGACGCACCGTCCTGGTTGACCGCGCTGCCGCGCACCACGGCCAGCACCCGGTGCCCGTTGCGCCGGGCGTCCGACAGCCGCTCCACCAGGAGCACACCGACGCCCTCGCCCCAGCCGGTGCCGTCGGCTGCGGCGGCGAACGCCTTGCAGCGGCCGTCGGCGGCGGAGCCCTCCTCCAGGCCGAAGCCGGCGAACATCATCGGCCCGGACATGACCGTGACCCCGCCGACCAGGGCGAGTTCGCACTCGCCGGCGCGCAGCGCCTGCGCGGCGAGGTGCAGCGCCACCAGGGACGAGGAGCAGGCCGTGTCCACGGTGACCGCCGGTCCCCGGAGCCCGAAGGTGTAGGCGAGGCGGCCGGAGAGAACGCTGCCGGCGTTGGCCGTGCCCAGGTAGCCTTCGAGCGCTTCGGGATCGACCACCGACGGGTAGTCGTGGTACATCACGCCGGCGAAGACGCCCGTGCGTCCACCGCGCAGGGTGCGCACGTCGATGCCCGCCCGTTCGAACGCCTCCCAGGACGCTTCGAGGAGCTGCCGCTGCTGCGGATCGGTGGCGGCGGCCTCCCTCGGGCTGATGCCGAACAGTCCGGCGTCGAAGTCGCCGACGTCGTGGACGAATCCGCCGCGGGGTGCGGCCGACGTCCGTGCCGGGTCCCAGCCCCGGTCCGTGGGCAGCGGGCCGAGCGCGTCGGTGCCGGACTCGACGAGTGTCCACAGGTCTTCCGGGGAGCGGACGCCGCCGGGGTACCGGCAGGCCATGCCGATCACGGCTATCGGTTCGCGCGACCGGTGCTCCAGTTCGCGTACGCGGCGGTTGGCGTCGCGCAGTTGTGTCGTGGCCCGCTTCAGGTAAGCGAGCAGTTTCTCGTGCTGGGCCGGGTCCGTGTCGCTCATGATCTGCTGTTCGCGTCCTCTCACGGCGTCTCGAACTCGGAGTCGAGGAGGTCGAAGACCTCGTCGATCGAGGCGGAGTCCAGGTTGTCGTCGTCCCGCCCGGTCTGCTCGCCCTGGCACCGGTCGGCCAGGGACCGCAGCCGGGCCGCGAGCCGGGCCCGGTCCTCCTCGTCGCCGTCCAGCCGCGTCAGGTCTGCTTCCAGCCGGGCCAGTTCGGCCAGCAGTCGGTCGGCCTCCCGTACCGGTTCGGGAGCGAGTTCGGCGCGGAGTCGGCGGGCGAGTTCGGTGCAGTTCGGGTGGTCGAACACGAGCGTGGCGGGCAGCCGCAGCCCGGTGGAGGCGGCCAGCCGGTTGCGCAGCTCCACGCCGGTCAGGGAGTCCATGCCGAGTTCCAGGAAGCCCCGGTCGACGTCGACTTCACCTGGGGTGGCGAAGCCGAGGGTGGCGGCAACCTGGCCGCGGACCAGGTCGAGCACGACGCGCCGCTGGTCCGCCTCGGGCACTCCGGAGAGCGCGGCCCGCAGGACGGCGGGGTCACCCGAACCGGTCTGGGACCGCCGCTTCTGACGGGGAACCAGCGTCCTGAACAGCGGGGGCACCAGGTCGCGTCCCCGAAGGGCCGCCGGCCGGAAGGCCATCGGCACGACCAGCGGCCGGTCGGCGGCACAGGCCGCCGAGAAGGCGGCCATGCCGTCCTCCGTGGTGAGCGTGCTCATGCCGGAGCGGGTCACGCGGCGCACGTCGGCGTCGGTGAGCGTCCCGGTCAGGCCGGTGCGTTCGGCCCACGGCCCCCAGGCCAGCGACACCGCGGGCAGCCCCAGCCGGCGGCGGTGCGCGGCGAAGGCGTCCAGGAACACGTTGGCCGCCGCGTAGTTGCCTTGCCCCGCCCCGCCGAGCACACCGGCCGCGGAGGAGAACAGTGCGAACGCCGTGAGGTCGGCGTCCCGGGTCAGCTCGTGCAGGTTGACCGCACCTCGCACCTTGGGCCCGAGCACGCGCGCGACACTCCGGTCCGTCATCCGGGTGATCACGCCGTCGTCCAGGACGGCGGCGGTGTGCACCACCGCGGTCAGCGGGTGCCGCGCGGGGATCCGGGCCAGGGTGTCGGCCAGTGCCTCCCGGTCGGCCACGTCGCAGGCGGCGACGGTCGCCCGGGCTCCCAGGTCCGCCAGTTCGGCGACCAGCTCCTCGGCGCCGGGGGCGGCGGGGCCGCTGCGGCTGACGAGCAGGAGGTGCCGTACCCCGTGGTGTCGCACCAGGTGCCGGGCGAGGGCGCTGCCGAGGGTGCCGGTGGCGCCGGTGACGAGGACCGTGCCGTCGGCGGTCTCCAGGCCGGTGGGCGGCTCCGGTTCCGTCCCGTCGGTCCGTCCTCCGGGTACGGGCATGCGGACCAGCCGGGGCGCCAGGACCCGTCCGCCGCGTACGGCGACCTCGGTCTCCCCGGCCTCCAGGGCGGCGACGACGGCCCGGTGCAGGAGCACGGGGTCCGGATCGGCCGCCGGGTCGAGGTCGACCAGCAGGAACCGGCCGGGGTGTTCGGCCTGCGCGGAGCGCACCAGGCCGCGTACGGGGGCGTTGACCAGGTCCGTCAGGTCGTCGTCATCCGTGGCGACCGCGCCCCGGGTGACCAGCACCAGGGGTTGTCCGGTGCGCTGTTCGTCGGCGATCCGGTCACGGACGAGGCCGAGGGCCCGGGTGACGGCCTCCTCCACGGCGTCGGCCGTGCCGGCTCCGGCGGCGGGGCCGACGAACGGTGCGACGACGAGGTCGGCCTCGTCGGGCTTCGTCTCGCCGAACGCCCCGTCCAGCCAGGTGTCGTCCCCGAGCAGGGCGAGCCGGCCGGGAGCGGCGTCGGAGAGCGGCACCTCGGTGCCCCAGTCCACGTGCAGGAGTGTGTCGGCCAGACCGTGGCGGACAGCGGCCAGTTCGGCGCCCGCCGGCCGCGCCACCAGGGCCCCCACCCCGCCGACCGGGATTCCGGTGTCGTCGAAGAGTTCCAGGCCGACGCCGTCGTCGGACTCGGTGAGCCGCACCCGGAGGGTCACGGCACCGGTGGCGCTCAGCGTCACCTCCCGCCACATGAAGGGGAGGTCGGCGGTACGGCCGGCCTCGGTGCCGTCGCGCAGGCGGCGCAGCAGGCCGATGCCGTGCAGGGCCGCGTCGAACAGCGCCGGGTGAAGGAGGAAGCCCTTGTCGGACACCTCGTCGGACAGACGCACCTCGGCGTACAGCGCGCCGTCACGGTGCCAGGCTCCGGTGAGCGCCCGGAAGGCCGGGCCGTAGCTGTAGCCGGCGTCGGCGATGGCGTCGTAGAAGCCGGTGAGTTCGACCGGCTCGGCGCCCGGCGGAGGCCAGGTGGTGAGCGAGCGGGCGGCGGGGGCGACGGCGGGTGCCAGGGTGCCGGTGGCGTGCCGGACCCACGGGGCGTCCTGGAGTTCGGCGTCGCGTGCGTGGACGGCCACCTCCCGGCGGCCCGTCTCGCCGGCGGCGCCGACCGTGAGCTGCACCTCCACGGCGTGGTCCTCGCCCAGCACCAGGGGGGTGCCCAGGGCGAGTTCCTCCAGTACCGGGGCCTGTACCCGGGCGCCGGCGTGCAGGGCCATCTCCACGAAGGCGGTGCCCGGCAGCAGGACGGCGCCGAGAACGGCGTGGTCGGCCAGCCAGGGCTGGGTGCGTGCGGACAGCCGCCCGGTGAACACGGTGCTCGCGCCGTCGGCGAGGGTCAGCGTGGCGGTCAGCAGCGGGTGCCCGGTGCCGCTCAGGCCGGCCGCGCCGAGGTCGCCGACGCCCGGGGACGCGGTGTCGAGCCAGTACCGCTCCCGCTGGAACGGGTACACCGGCAGCGGGACCGTCCGCACCGGCAGTCCCGCGAGGGGTGCGGTGAGGTCGGCCGTGCCCCCGTGGGTGTGGAGTTCGGCGACGGAGAGGAGGAAGCGCTCCATGCCGCCCTGGTCGCGGCGGAGCGTACCGAGCACGGTGACCTCGCCCGGGGCGAGGTCGGGGATGTCGTCGAGGATCTCGCCGAGCGAGGGCGCGAGGACCGGGTGCGGACCGATCTCCACCAGGAACCGGGCACCCTGCTCCACCAGCCCCCGCACGCCCCGGTCCAGGTCGACGGGGGTGACGAGGTTCCGCTGCCAGTAGGCGGCGTCGAGGAGTTCTCCGTCGGTCCGCTCGCCGGTGACCGTGGAGTGGAAGGGGACGGCGCCCGTCGTGGGGCCGAGTCCCGTGAGCAGGTCCGCCAGTTCCCGGGCCGCCGGCTCCACCTGGGCGCAGTGGGAGGAGAAGTCCACTCGGATACGTCTCGCCCGGACGCCGTCCGCCTCGCAGGCGGCGAGGAAGTCGCCCAGTGCCTCGCGCTCCCCGGCGACCACGCTCCACGCGGGGCTGTTGATCCCGGCCAGGGAGAGCCGCGTGCCCCACGGCTCCAGCAGCTCGCGGGTCCGGTCGGCCGGCAGGGCCACGGACGCCATGCCGCCGAGGCCGGCCAGCGGGAGGAGCACCTTGCCGCGCAGGGCGACGACCCGGGCCGCCTCGGCGCGCGTGAGGACACCGGAGGCGTAGGCGGCGGCGATCTCGCCCTGCGAGTGGCCGAGGACCATGTCGGGTTCGACGCCGTGGGCCCGCCAGAGGGCGACGAGCGCCGCGGTCACACCGAAGAGCACGACCGGTGTCACGTCGACCCGGTCCAGCGGCGGGGCGCCCTCGGCGCCGCGCAGCACGTCGATCAGCGACCAGTCCAGGTGGCGGGCGAACTCCTCGCCGCACGCGTACAGCTCGGCGGCGAAGACCTCGGAGGTCTCCATCAGTTCGACGGCCATGCCCTCCCACTGGCCGCCCTGGCCGGGGAAGACGAAGGCGACCTTCCCGGCGCGCTCCACGCCCTGGACCAGGTGCGGCGCGGCCTCGCCGCGGGCGAGGGCGCGGAGCGCGGCCCGGCGGTCGGCGTCGGATGCGGCGACCACGGCGGCGCGGTGTCCGAGCAGGGCCCGGGTGGCGGTCAGCGAGTGGGCGACATCCGCGGGATGGGCGGCGGGTGCGGCGTCCAGGTGCTCGAGGAGTCGCAGGGCCTGGCCCCGCAGCGCCGCCGCGCCCCGGGCGGACAGCAGCCACGGTGCCACCACGCCGTCGAGTTCGGGAGCCCGTTCGGGCTCGGGAGCCCGGTCGGACTCGGGTTCCCGACCGGCCCCGGGGGCACGCTCCGGGTCCTGGGCCGGCGCGGGCTGTTCCACGTACTGCTCCAGGACCAGGTGGGCGTTGGTGCCGCTGCCGCCGAAGGAGGACACGCCGGCCCGTCGGGGGCGCCCCCCGGTGTCGGGCCAGGGGGTGGTCTCCGTCAGCAGCTCGACCGCCCCGGTCGACCAGTCGACGTGCGGGGTGGGCGCGTCGATGTGCAGGGTCCGGGGCAGGACGCCCTCGCGCAGCGCCATGACCGTCTTGATGACGCCCCCCACGCCGGCCGCCGACTGGGTGTGACCGATGTTCGACTTCACCGAGCCGAGCCACAGCGGCCGGTCCTCGGCGCGGTTCTGGCCGTACGTCGCCAGGATCGACTGCGCCTCGATGGGGTCCCCGAGGGTGGTGCCCGTGCCGTGCGCCTCGACGGTGTCGATGTCGGCGGCGTCCAGACCTGAGTTGGCCAGTGCCTGGCGGATGACCTTCTGCTGGGCGCGGCCGCTGGGCGCGGTGAGGCCGTTGGAGGCGCCGTCCTGGTTGACGGCGGTGCCGCGGATCAGCGCCAGGACCGGGTGCCCGGCGCGCAGCGCGTCCGAGAGGCGCTCCACCAGGATCATGCCGACCCCTTCGCCCCAGCCGGTGCCGTCGGCCGCCGCGGCGAACGGCTTGCACCGGCCGTCGGCGGCGAGGCCGCGCTGGCGGCTGAACTCCGTGAAGGAGGCGGGGGTGGCCAGGACCGCGGCGCCGCCCGCGACCGCCAGGTCGCATTCGTTGTTCCGCAGTGCCCGGCAGGCCAGGTGGATGGCGACGGCGGAGGACGAGCAGGCGGTGTCGACGGTGGCGGCCGGCCCTTCGAGGCCGAAGGTGTAGGAGATGCGGCCGGAGGCGGCGGCGGTACCGGTGCCGGCGAGGAAGAAGCCCTCGGCCTCGTTGCCCGGCTGCTGGGCCCCGATGCCGTAGCCGACGAAGGAGGTGCCGACGAAGACGCCCGTCGAGCTGCCCCGCAGGGAGGACGGGTCGATCGTGGCCCGTTCCATCGCCTCCCAGGTCGCCTCCAGCAGCAGCCGCTGCTGCGGGTCGGTGGCCACCGCCTCGCGGGGGCTGATACCGAAGAGGGACGCGTCGAAGTGGGAGGCGTCCGCGAGGAATCCGCCCTCCTTGACGTAGGAGGTGCCGGGGTGGTCGGGGTCGGGGTGGTAGAGGTGCTCCACGTCCCAGCCGCGGTCCGACGGGAAGGGCCCCATGGCGTCGGTGCCGTCCAGCACGAGCCGCCACAGGTCCTCGGGCGAGTCCACTCCGCCGGCGTACCGGCAGCTCATGCCGATCACGGCCAGCGGCTCGTCCGCGGCGGCGCCGCCGGCTCGGGCCGCGGTGCCCTCGGCGGCGCCCTGCTCGCCGAGCACCTCGACGAGCAGGTGGTCCGCCAGGTCGGCGGGGGTGGGGTGGTCGAACACCAGGGTCGGCGGCAGCTTGCGGCCCGTGGCTGCCTGCAACCGGTTGCGCACGTCGACGGCCATCAGGGAGTCGAAGCCGAGGTCGCGGAAGGCGCGGCCGGCCTCGATCGCGGCGGTGTCGGTGTAGCCCAGCGCGGCGGCGGCGTGTTCCCGTACGAGGTCGAGCAGGTGCCGGGTCCGCTGCGGTCCGGTCAACCCGGCCAGCAGGTCGTGCAGTTCGCCGGTCTCCCCGGGCTGGTCGGCCGGGGTCTCGGGCGTGGCGAGCGCGGCCCGGGCCTCGGGGATGTCCATGATCAGCGGGCGGGCGCGGGCCGCGCTGTAGCCGGGTGCGAAGCGTGCCCAGTCGATGTCGGCGACGGTCAGGCAGGTCTCGTCGGCGTCCAGCGCCCGGTCGAGCGCTTCGAGGGCGAGGCGGGGATCCATGGCGTGCAGTCCGCGCCGGCCGAGTTCCGCGACGGCCCGCCCGTCGTCGGCCATGCCGCCCTCGGCCCAGCCGCCCCAGGCCACGGCGGTGGCCGGCAGTCCCCGGGTGCGGCGGTTCTGGGCCAGGGCGTCGAGTACGGCGTTGCCCGCCGCGTAGGCGGCCTGGCCCGCGCCGCCCCAGACCCCGGCGCCGGAGGAGAAGAGGACGAACGTGCCGACGTCATCGGCCAGTTCGTCCAGGTGCCGGGCCCCCTCGGTCTTGGCGGCCGTCACCGCGGCGAGCTCGGTCTCCCCGCAGTCGGCGAGGGCGGTCGCCTGTGCCACCCCGGCGGCGTGGATCACCGTGTCGGCGGGGTGCTCGGCGAGCAGCGCGGCGACCTGGTTCCGGTCGGTGACGTCGCATGCGGCGACGATCGTCTCGACGCCCCGTGCGGTGAGTTCGGCGGCCAGTTCCCGGGCCCCGGGGGTGTCGGGGCCGCGGCGGCCGGTGAGAACGAGCTTGCGCGCGCCCCGGGCGGCCATGTGGTGGGCGAGGTGCCGTCCGATGCCGCCCGTGCCGCCGGTGATCAGCACGGTGGAGCCGGGCTGCCAGGACCGGACCGGCGTGCTCTGCGGGGCCCGGACCATGCGGCGTACGAAGACGCCGGCTGGCCGGAGCGCCACCTGGTCCTCCGCGGCGGAGTCGGCCGAGTCGGCGGAGTCCCCGGAGGTCTCGGGCTGCCGCGCGATCAGCCGCAGCAGCTTGTTCAGTACCCGCTCGTCCGCTTGCTCCGGCAGGTCGACGAGGCCGCCCCAGCAGTCGGGCCGCTCCAGCGACGACACCAGGCCCAGCCCCCAGGTGGCGGCCTGCGCGATGTCCCGTACCGGGTCCATGCGTCCGACGGAGACGGCGCCGCTGGTGACCAGGTGGACCGGGACCGGGGCCGGGCGGGCGGTCACGGCACGCAGCAGGGCGAGGTTCCGCGCGGCACCGACGCTGATGCCGGGGTGGACGGGGTGCGGGCGGGAGTCGAGGGCGAGCAGCGAGATCACCCCGGACAGCGGCCGTTCCCCGGACGGTTCCCCGGGCGGGTCGGCGGTCACGTGGGCCGTGCCGCCGGCCCGGTCCACCAGCGCGGCGAGCCGGCCGGCCAGGTCGTCCTGCTCCTCCCCCGCGACGATCGCCCAGGTACCGGTCAGCGTGGGACGGCCGGGCCCGGTGAGGGGCGTGTGCCTCCACTCCACCCGGTAGCGCCAGCCGTCCACCGTGGACCGGTCGTGGGAGCGTCGCCGCCACGCCGCGAGGGCGGGCAGTGCGGGGGCCAGGGCGTCGGTGCCCAGGGACTCGGCGAGCGCTTCGGCGTCGCCGCCCTCCACCGCTGCCCAGAAGCGGCCCTCCTCGGCCGTACCGCCCTGGGCGGGGCCGGCCGTCTCCTCCGGGAGGGGCTCCCACCAGTAGCGGTCGCGCTGGAAGGGATAGGTGGGCAGGTCGACGGCCCTGCCCCGGGAGGCCCAGGAGGGGCTGACGCCCCGGACGAACGCTTCGGCGAGCGAGACGGAGAACCGTTCGAGCCCGCCCTCCTCACGGCGCAGCGAGGCCAGCAGCACGGGGTCGGACGCGCCGGCGTCCTCCGCGGTCTCCTGCACGGCCCCGGCGAGCGCCGGGTGGGGGCTGCACTCGACGAAGACGCCGAACCCGTCCGCGAGCAGCGCGCGCGTGGCGGGGGCGAACTGCACGGTCTGCCGCATGTTGCGGTACCAGTACTCCGCGTCCAGTGCGGTGGTGTCGAGCAGTCCGCCGGTGACCGTGGAGTAGAAGGGGAGGCGCGAGGCACGGGGCCGTACGGGCGCCAGCACCGCGAGCGCCTCCTCGCGCAGCGGTTCGACGACGGCCGAGTGCGCCGCGCCCTTGATACGGAGCTTGCGGCACCGTACGCCCTCGGCCTCCAGCTCGGCGAGGAACTCGTCCAGGGGTGCCTCGTCGCCGGCGACGGAGACGGACGACACCCCGTTGACGGCGGCGATGTTGAGCGCGTCGCCCCAGCGTTCCAGTCGCGCCAACGCCTCCTGCGCGGGCAGCGAGACGGAGGCCACCGCCCCCTGGCCGACCACCCGGCACAGCAGGCGGCTGCGGTGGGTGACGACCCGCGCGGCGTCCTCCAGGGACAGCGCGCCGGCGAGGTGGGCGGCGGCGATCTCGCCCTGCGAGTGGCCGACCACCGCCTCCGGCTCGACGCCGTGCTCGCGCCAGAGCCCGGCGAGCGCGACCATCGTCGCGAACAGCACGGGCTGGATGACGTCGGCCCGTGCCATGTCCCCGGCTCCGGGCAGGCCGCGCAGGGTGTCTTCGACCGACCAGTCGAGGTGCTCCTCCAGTGCCTGCGCACAGGTCCGCAGCGTGTTCCGGAAGGTCGCGGACTCCGCCAGCAGCCGGTCGGCCATGCCGGGCCACTGCGAGCCCTGGCCGGGCAGCACGAACGCCACCCGGCCGGTCCGCCCCGCGGTCCCCGTCACCACTCCGGGCGCGGGGGCGCCCTCGGCGAACGCGGTGAGCTGCGCGTGGTGGTCGGGGCCGAGGAGGACGGCGCGGTGCTCGAAACGGGAGCGGGTGGCGGCCAGCGAGTGGGCCACGTCCTGGCCGGCGGGCGCCGGGTCGGTGTCGAGGTGGTCGGCGAGCCGTCGCGCCTGGGCGCGCAGGGCGGCGGGGGTACGGGCGGAGAGCAGCCAGGGCAGGGCGACCTCCGCGCCGCCGTCGGCCGCGGACGGCTCCGCAGCCTGCTCGGGGAGGACCTGCTCGGGGAGGGCCTGTTCGAGGATGGTGTGGGCGTTGGTCCCGCTCATGCCGAAGGACGAGACGGCCGCCCGGCGCGGACGTTCGCCGTCCGCCCACTCGACCCGTTCGGTCAGCAGCCGGACCCCGCTGCCGTCCCAGTCCACGTGCCGGGTGGGCTCGGTGATGTGCAGGGAGCGAGGCAGCACGCCGTGGCGCAGGGCCATCACCGTCTTGATGATCCCGGCGACTCCGGCGGCCGACTGGGTGTGCCCGATGTTGGACTTCAGCGAACCCAGCCACAGCGGCTGTCCCTCGTCGCGTCCGCGCCCGTAGGTGGCCATCAGGGCCTGGACCTCGATGGGGTCGCCGAGTTCCGTGCCGGTGCCGTGCGCCTCGACCGCGTCCACGTCGGCGGTGTTAAGGCCCGCGTCGGCGAGCGCCGCCCGGATGACCCGCTGCTGGGCGGGGCCGTGCGGGGCGGTGAGGCCGTTGGAGGCGCCGTCCTGGTTGACGGCACTGCCGCGCACCACGGCCAGGACCGGGTGCCCGTTGCGGCGCGCGTCGGAGAGCCGCTCGACCAGGAGCATGCCGACGCCCTCGCCCCAGCCGGTGCCCTCGGCGTCGGAGGAGAAGGCCCGGCAACGGCCGCCGGGCGCGAGCGCGCCGCCCTGCGCGGCGTCGGTGAAGATGCCCGGTACCGACATGACGGTGGCGCCGCCGGCCAGCGCCATCGCGCACTCTCCGCGCCGCAGTGCCCCGATGGCCAGGTGCAGTGCCACCAGCGACGACGAACACGCGGTGTCCACGGTCACCGCCGGCCCCTCGAGTCCGAAGGTGTAGGCGAGCCGGCCGGAGATGACGCTCGTCGCGGTGCCGGTGAGGACGTGCGGGCGGGAGCCGTCGGGGACGTCGAACCGGCCGAGGCCGTATCCGGAGGTGGCGGTGCCGACGTAGACGCCGGTGGAGGTGGCGCGCAGTTCCGCCGGGTCGACGCCGGCCCGCTCGAAGGCCTCCCAGGAGGTCTCCAGCAGCAGCCGCTGCTGGGGGTCCATCGCCAGCGCCTCGCGGGGCGAGATGCCGAAGAACGCCGGGTCGAATCCGCCGGCGTCCTGGAGGAAGCCGCCCTCGAAGGTCCGCCGGTCGTCGGTCTTGCCGCTCTCGCCGTAGATGTGGGCGAGGTCCCAGGCGCGGTCGGTGGGGAAGTCGCCGACGGCGTCGGTCTCCTCGGTGAGGAGCCGCCACAACGCCTCGGGGGTGTCGGCCCCGCCGGGGAAGCGGCAGGCCATGCCGACGATCGCGACGGGGTCGCCGGCGGTCTCCGCACGGAAGGTGGCGGGCACGGCGGGTGCGGGCGCCGCGAGGTCGCCGAGGACCTCCGTGACGAGGTGCGCGGCGAGTGCCTCGGGGGTCGGGTGGTCGAAGACGAGGGTCGCGGGCAGCCTGCGGCCGGCCGTCCGGCCGATGCGGTTGCGCAGTTCCACCGAGGTCAGCGAGTCGAAGCCGAGGTCCTTGAAGGGCCGTGACGGGTCCACCAGGTCCGGTGACGCGAAGCCGAGCACCGACGCGACCAGACCGCGTACCAGGTCGAGCGCGGTGCGGGCCCGGTCCTCCGCGGACAGTCGGCGCAGCCGCTCGGCGAGGCCGCCGGGGGCGACGCCGCGGTCGGCGACCCGCCGTGCGGGACGGACCAGGCCGTGCAGCAGCGGGGGCAGGGTCGCCGGGGAGGCGGCGAGGCGGGCGGTGTCCAAGGCGGTGGGGAGCAGCGCCGGGTCGGGCAGTGCCAGGGCGGCGTCCAGCAGGCCGAGGCCCCGCTCGGGGCTCAGCGGCGGGAACCCGGAGCGGCGGATGCGGGCCGCCTCGGACTCGGTGAGCGCGTCGGCCATGCCGCCGGTGCCGGCCCAGGGGCCCCAGGCGAGGGACAGCGCGGGCAGTCCTCGGGCTTGCCGGTGACGGGCGAGGGCGTCCAGGTAGGCGTTGGCCGCGGCGTAGTTGGCCTGTCCGGGGCTGCCGAAGGTCCCGGACATCGAGGAGTACATGACGAACGCGGCCAGGTCGGCGCCGGCGGTCGCCTCGTGCAGGGTGAACGCTGCCGTCTTGGGCGCGAGGACGGCCCCGAGCCGGTCCTCGGTGAGCGACTCCACCAGGCCGTCGTCGAGGACGCCCGCCGCGTGCACGACGGCGGTGAGCGGATGCCGTGCCGGGACTTCGGCGAGCAGGGCCGCGAGTGCCTCGGGATCGGTGACGTCACAGGCCGCGACGGTGACCTCGGCTCCCAGGGCGGTCAGTTCGGCGCTCAGTGCGGCGGCGCCGTCGGCCTCCGCTCCCCGGCGTCCGACCAGCAGCAGCCGGCGCAGGCCGTGTGCCAGCACCAGGTGCCGGGCGGTGAGGGCGCCGAGCGCACCCGTACCCCCCGTGACCAGCACCGTGCCCTCCGGGTCCCATGCGGCCGGTACCGACAGCACGACCTTGCCCACGTGCCGGGCCTGGCTCACGAAACGGAAGGCGTCCGGCGCCCGCCGCACGTCGAAGACCCGCACCGGGGGCACCACCAACACGCCCGCCGCGAACAGAGCCAGGACCTCGGCGAGGATCTCCCCGATCCGCTCCGGCCCCGCCTCCCGCAGGTCGAACGCGCGGTAGGCGCACCCGGTGAAGGCGTCCGCCTCCCGCACGTCGGCCTTGCCCATCTCCACGAACCGTCCCCCGGGCGCCAGCAACCGCGCCGAGGCGTCCACGAACTCACCGGCCAAGGCGTTGAGCACCACATGCACCCCGCGCCCACCGGTCCGCTCCCGGAACACCCCCTCGAAGTCCAGGTCCCGCGACGACGCGAGGTGCTCCGCGTCGAGGCCGGTGGCCGCCCACTTCGCGGGCGACGCCGTCCCGTACACCTCCGCGCCCAGATGGCGCGCCACCTGCACCGCCGCCATCCCGACGCCACCGGCGGCCGCGTGCACCAGCACCGACTCGCCGGCCGACAAGCCCGCCAGGTCCACCAGCCCGTAGTACGCCGTGACGAAGGCGATCGGCACCGCCGCCGCCTGTGGGAAGCCCCACCCGTGCGGCATCTGCGCCAGCAGCCGCTCGTCGGTCACCGCCACCGGGCCCATCGCGCCGTCGAAGAACCCCATCACCCGGTCCCCCGCCGCGCAGCGGGTCACCCCGGGGCCCACCTCCAGCACCACGCCGGCGGCCTCGCCCCCCACCAGCACCTCGCCCGGGTACATCCCCAGCACGTTCAGTACGTCACGGAAGTTGACTCCGGCCGCACGCACCGCCACCCGCACCTGGCCCGGGCGCAGCTCGCCCTCCGCGTCCGGCGCCGGGAGCAGCGCCACGTTCTCCACCGCGCCGCGCTCCGTCACGCCCACCCGCCACGCCTCGCCGGGAGGCGGCAGGAGGCCGCGGTCCGCCGCCGTGAGCCGTGCGGCGAGGACGGTGTCCCCGCGTACGGCGGTCTGCGGGTCGCCGGACATGATCGCGAGGGCGAGCGCCCGGGCGTCGTACTCGGCGGAGGGGTCCAGATCGACCAGGACGATGCGGCCGGGGTGCTCCGACTGCGCCGAACGCACCAGGCCCCATACGGCGGCTCCCGCCACGTCGGGCAGGGTGTCGGCGGGGTCCGCCTGTACCGCGCCCCGGGTGGCGACGATCAGGCTGCTGTCCGCGTACCGCTCGTCGCCGAGCCAGGACCGCAGCAGTCCGAGCACCTCGGTGGTCCGTGCGAGTACGGCCCGCGTGCCGGTCGGGACGTGCGCGTCCGGGCAGGCGGACAGCACGAGATGGGTGGGTGTCCGGCCGCTGTCGGCGAGGTCGCCGAGCGTGCCCGTCCGATCGACGAGCGGCTCGCCGCCCCCGGTCTGCGCCAACGCCCCGGGCTCGGGTCCGGCCGCCGGGACCGGCGTCCACTCCAGCCGGTAGAGGTCGTCGGGCCGGCGCGCCTCGTCGGTGAAGGCCGGGGCGGGCCGGGTGACGACACGCTCCACGGTGACGACCGGGCTGCCCGCCGGGTCGACCGCCCGCACCCGGACACCGTCGCCGTCGTTCGCGGGCGAGACCCGGGCACGCAGGAGTGTCGCCCCGGAGGCCCAGAGCGTCACCCCGGACCAGGAGAAGGGCAGGCCGGTCCCCGTGCCGTCTCCCTGCACGGCAACCGACTGGAGCGCGGCGTCGAGCAGGGCCGGGTGCAGCCCGAAGCCGGTGGCGGCGCTCTCCGGCAGGGCGAGTTCGGCGAAGACGTCCCGACCGCGCGTCCACACGGCGGCCACGCCTCGGAACAGCGTGCCGTATTCCAGCCCGGCGGCGCCGAGCCGCTCGTAGAGCGCGGCCGGGTCGGCGGCTGCGGCGCCCTGCGGCGGCCATGCGCCGACGAGTTCGGGGTCCTCGGCGACGGCCGGGGGCCGGGGGGCGAGGACGCCGGTGGCGTGCCGGGTCCAGGGACGGTCCGGCCAGCCGTCGAACGTGCCCCCGTCCTCGCGCCGGGAGTGCAGGGTGAGGGTCCGTCTGCCCTCGTCGTCGGCGGCTCCCACGGCCAGCTGCACCTGCACCGCGCCGTCCTCGGGCACGACCAGCGGCGCCTCCAGCACCAGTTCGTCCAGCCGCTCGGTTCCCGCCTGCTCACCGGCTCGCACCGCGAGGTCCACGAACGCCGTGCCGGGTACCACGATCCGTCCGTGCACCCGGTGCTCCGCCAGCCAGGGCTGGGTGGCCGTCGAGATCCGGGCGGTGAAGAGGTACCCGTCGTCCTCCGCGAGCGCGATCCCCGCGCCCAGCAGCGGGTGATCGGTGACGCCGAGGCCGGCGGACGCGACATCACCGGCCCAGGAGACACCGGAGGGCCAGTAGTGGTCGGGGGCGAAGGCGTACACGGGCAGCGCGACACGCCGGCCGCGCCCGCGTGCGAACACGGCGGCCCGGTCGAGATGCGCACCGCGCGCGTGGACGCACGCGAGGGCACGCAGCAGGGTGGCGTGCTCGTCGTGGCCGGGACGCAGGGCGGGGGCGGTGGTCGCGTCCTCGGTGAGGTGAGGGACCAGGGCGGAGAGCACACCGTCCGGGCCGAGTTCGAGGAACACGCCGGCACCGGTGTCACTGGCCTGGCGCACCGCGTCCGCGAAACGGACCGGCTCACGCACCTGACCCACCCAGTACTCCGGGGTGTCGATCGCACCGGGAGCCGTGATGCGGACCGGGATCTGCGGGGTGTGGTACGTCAACGACTGCGCGACGGCCGCGAAGTCGGCCAGCATCGGCTCCATCAGGCGGGAGTGGAAGGCGTGCGAGACGGCCAGGCGCTTCACCCGTATCTCCTGTGCCCGCAGCCGCTCCTCCAGTTCGGAGACCGCCTCCGCCTCACCGGAGACCGTCACCGACGTAGGCCCGTTGACCGCCGCCAGGTCCACCCCTTCAGGCAGCTCCAGATCCTCCTCGGCCACCTCCACGGCCAGCATCGCCCCACCCTCGGGCAACGCGTCCATCAGACGCCCCCGCGCCGAGACAAGAGCGCAGGCATCCTCCAGCGACAACACCCCCGCCACATGCGCCGCCGCCAGCTCACCGATGGAATGCCCCACCAGCACGTCCGGGACCACACCCCAGGACTCCACCAGCCGGAACAGCGCCACCTCCAGCGCGAACAACCCCGCCTGCGCATAGACGGTCCGCTCCAGCAGCCCCGCGTCCTCGCCGAACACCACCTCACGCAACGGACGCTCGAGATCGACACCCGCACACACCGCGTCGAAGGCCTCCGCGAACACCGGAAACGCCTCGTACAGCTCCCGCCCCATCCCCGACCGCTGCGAACCCTGACCCGAGAACAGCAGCGCCAGGCCGTCCTGCGCGGCCCTGTCACACACCACCGACGGCGTGTCCTCGCCGTCGGCCAACGCCCGTAGGCCGGCCAGCAGTTCCTCCCGGCCGGCACCGAGCACCACAGCCCGGTGTTCCAGCGCCGCGCGCCCCGTCGCCAGGGAGTGACTCACATCGGCCGGGTGGGCCTGGGCGGCCACCGGCAGCAGCCGTCCGGCCTGGCGGCGCAGCGCGTCGGCGGAGCGGCCGGACAGCGGCCACGCCAGGAGTCCGTCCTCCGTACCCGCACCGGCCTCGGCGGTCTCCTCCGCGGCGCTCGCGGCGGGCGCCTCCTCCAGGATGACGTGGGCGTTGGTACCGCTCACCCCGAACGACGACACACCGGCCCGGCGCGGCCGCTCCCCCCGGGGCCAGGACCTTCCGTCGGTGAGCAGCTCCACCGCGCCCGCGGACCAGTCGACCTGCGCGGACGGCTCGTCCACGTGCAGCGTCCGGGGCAGCCGCTCGTGGCGCAGCGCCTGCACCATCTTGATGACGCCGGCGACACCCGCCGCGGCCTGCGCGTGCCCGATGTTGGACTTGACCGAGCCGAGCAGCAGCGGGCGCCCCTCGGGCCGGTCCTGGCCGTAGGCGGCGAGCAGCGCCTGTGCCTCGATCGGGTCCCCCAGCCTGGTACCCGTACCGTGCGCCTCGACCGCGTCCACGTCGGACGCGGAGAGGCGGGCGTCGGCGAGCGCCTGGAGGATGACGCGTTGCTGGGACGGTCCGTTGGGGGCGGTGAGTCCGTTGGACGCGCCGTCCTGGTTGACGGCGCTGCCGCGCACCACCGCCAGCACCTCGTGGCCGTTGCGCACGGCGTCGGAGAGCCGCTCGACCAGCAGCACGCCGACGCCCTCGGACCAGCCGGTGCCGTCGGCGTCCACGGAGAAGGACTTGCAGCGGCCGTCGGCGGCCAGTCCGCGCTGCCTCGTGAACTCGGTGAACACGCCGGGTGTGGCCATGACCGTGACGCCACCGGCCAGGGCGAGCGTGCTCTCGCCGCTGCGCAGCGAACGGCAGGCCAGGTGCAGGGCGACCAGCGACGACGAACACGCCGTGTCCAGGGTCACCGCGGGCCCTTCCAGGCCGAGGGTGTAGGCGACCCGGCCGGAGATCACGGCGGTCGCGCCCCCGGTCAACTGGTGTCCCACGGAGCCGGGTTCGTTCGCCAGCAGCCGCAGGTAGCCCTGGTCGTTGCCGCCCGCGAACACGCCGGTGCGGGTGCCGCGGACCGAGTGGGGGTCGATGCCGGCGTGCTCGAACACCTCCCAGGCCGCCCGGAGCAGCAGCCGTTGCTGGGGGTCCATCGCCAGCGCCTCGCGGGGGGAGACACCGAAGAAGTCGGCGTCGAAGGCGGTCGCGTCGTGGACGAAGCCGCCCCGGCGTGCGGAGCTGTGCCCCTCGCCGTCCGGGTCGCCTTCGAAGAGCCGGGGCAGGTCCCAGCCGCGGTCCTCGGGGAAGTCGGAGATCGCGTCCTGCTCCGCGGCCACCAACCGCCACAGGTCTTCGGGCGTGTGGACGTCGCCCGGGTAGCGGCAGCTCATGCCGATGATCGCGATCGGCTCCTGGTCGGCGGCCTCTCGGTCGCGCAGCTTCTGCTTCGTCCTGCGCAGATCGATCGTGACCAGCTTGAGGTAGTCCCGGAGCGTCTCGTCCTCTGCCATCTGCCAGTGCCTCCCAGGCTCCCGCTCGGCCACGGTCCTCCCGGAGCCGCCATGGCGCGGGTGCCGTGTCCAACACATCCGCGTCCGCACGCTATGGACGCCTCGCGAAGGCGGACAACCCCTATGGGGTGAGGCCGCCCCTTATCTCGCGTCACCGCGCCGCGCGCGGGTCGCGCCGCCTCCGCCGCCGGTGCTCAGCGCAGGTCGACGGGGAACTGGAGCATCCCGCGGACGATGAAGGACCCGCGCCTGCGCACCGGTCCGGCCCGGCGGATCCCGGGTGCCCGGGCGGCGAGGGCGGCGAGGGCGGTCTCCGCCTCCATACGGGCCAGCGCGGCGCCGAGGCAGAAGTGGATGCCCGCCGAGAAGGCCAGGTTCTCCGGTCCCGGGTCCCTCGTGATGTCGAACCGTCCGGGATCGGGATAGACCTCCGGATCCCGGTTGGCGCCGCCCGCGCAGATGGCCACCTCCTCGCCCGCGGCGATCGTCTCGCCCTCCAGCCGGAGGTCGGTGTGCGCGATCCGGCGGTACTGCTGCACCGACGGGTCGTAGCGCAGGGTCTCGCGTACGACGGCGGCCGCCAGCGACGGGTCGGCGACCAGCATGTCCCACTGCTCGGGATGTTCGAGGAGGGCCAGCAGGCCGTTGCCGATGAGGTTGACAGTGGTCTCGGTGCCGGCCAGCGGCAGGAACATGCAGAGCGGGACCATCTCGTCCATGGTCATCCGGCCGTCCTCGACCGCCGGGAGCAGATCGCTGATCAGGTCCTCGCGCGGGTCGGCCCGCCGCTCGGCGATGATCTCCCGGAACATCACCGTCATCTCGCCGATGGCCGCCACCACGCCCCGCGCGGCCGGGACGGTGGCCACGCCGTCGAGCAGGTAGGCCATGCGGCGGCTGAGCCGGAAGAACGACTGCCGGTGGTGGGGCGGGATGCCGACCAGGTCGCCGATCACCCGTAGCGGGAGCCGCTGGGCGAAGGCCCGCATGAAGTTGACCTGGCCGCGGCCCGCCAGCATCTCGTCGATCAGTTCGTCGGTGAACCGCTCGACGTACGGCTGCCAGTGGGCGAGCCGGCGCGGGTTCAGCGAGGGGGTGGCGAGCTTGCGCAACCGGGTGTGGTCGGGCGGGTCCAGTCCGAGCATCGAGTTGTCGAACGGCATGAACTCGGGAGGTTTCTCCCCCTCCGGTGTACGGACACCGAAGCGCCGGTCCCGCAGGATCTGGTTCGCGACGCGGTGGCTGGTGGTGGTCCAGACACCGACCGCGCTGCGGTGCAGCGTCCCCCGCTCGCGCAGCTGCTCGTAGAGCGGATAGGGATCGTCCGGGACGAGCAGGATCGAGGCGTACGGGTCACCGCCCGCGGCCGCGGTGCGCAGGGCGCCCTGCACCACGGTCGTCTGGTACTGCGCCCTGCGCTCCGCCTCAAGCTCCGACATGCCGTCACTCCCCGCGCGTCGAGCAGCCCGTCTGCACCGGCCGTCACCCTACGGAAGGACGCCCCCCTAGCCTCAACCCCTAACCGACCAGCGGGAGTTCCCGCCGGTGGCGGCTCGGCACCTCTGTGACCAGGCTTTAGGGGTTCTCGGCGTCTCGTCGGCCCACTTAGCCTGTGGGGCAGGCACCGGCCCGGCCGACAAGGGTGGCGGCATGACCGCTCCGGAGCCGGCGCCCAGGTCCGCGAAGGCCTTCGGCTCCGAGGGGAGACCGGGCACGCGGACGTCTCGCCCCCAGGACACGGCACCCACCGACGTAGAGGGATGGACGGCATGAGCGTTCTCTACGACCCGAACGATCCCGCCCTCGCCGCCGACAGGTTCGCCTACTACAAGCGGCTGCGCGAGGCCGATCCGGTGCACGAGATCGCGGCAGGGTACTGGCTGCTCACCCGGTACGACGACGTCGAGGCCCTGCTGCGCTCACCGCACTCCTCCAGCGCCTTCCCCAAGGACCCGGGCTGGGCGATGAGCCGGGGCGGGCCGACCTGCCCGGCCATGCGCAGCGTCAGCAAGTGGCTGCTGCTGCAGGACGGAGCCGAGCACCGGCGGCTGCGCAAGCTGATCGCGCGGGTGTTCACGCCGCGCTACATCGATCGTCTGCGGCCGCGGATCGGCGAGATCGTCGACGGTCTGCTCGACAGCATGGGCGAGGGCGAGGTCGACCTGATACGGGACCTGGCGCTGCCGATGCCCGTCGCGGTGGTCGGGGAGCTGCTGGGGATACCCGTCGAGGACCGCGCGAAGTGCCGTGACTGGACGGACAAGGTCGGTTACATCCTGGACCCCGATGTGACGCCCCGCAGACGCATCGCCATGAACAAGGCGGAGCCGGAGTTCCGCGCGTACCTGCTGGGCCTGATGGCCTCCCGGCGCGACGCCGACCCGGACCACGACCTGCTGTCGGTGCTGATGACGGCGGAGGACAACGAACAGCTCACCGAGGAGGAGGTCGTCGCCAACATCCTGCTCATCTTCAACGCGGGGCACGAGACGACGGTCAACCTGATCGGCAACGGCATGCTGGCCTTGCTGCGCCAGCCCGAGGCGCTGGAGGCGCTGCGTGCGGATCCGGGGCTGATGGCGACGGCCGTGGACGAGCTGTCCCGGTTCGACCCGCCGGTGACGCTGTCCAGCCGGATCGCCACCGCGGAGATGGAGTTCGGCGGCAAGGTCATCCCGCCGGGCTCCCACGTGATCGGGTTCCTGGACGCCGCCGGCCGGGACCCGGAGCGCTATCCCGACCCCGACCGCCTGGACCTGGCCCGCACCGAGCCGAAGACGCTGGCGTTCAGTGCCGGCCCGCACTTCTGCCTGGGCGCGGTGCTGGGGCGCCTGGAGGCGGCCACCGTGTTCTCGAAGCTGCTGCAGCGGTACACGAAGATCGAGCTGCTCCGCGAGGACCTGCCGATCAACAGTCACTTCAACCTGCACGGGCTGCTGGAGCTTCCGCTGCGGCTCTCCCGCTGAGCGCCGAGCGCGCCGCGCGCCCGCCTCCCGGCCGCTCACCGGGACGCGGGCGCGCCGGGCCGACCGGTCCGCCACGACGGCCCGCCCGGTTCAGACGGTGCGCAGCACCTCGCGCAGGGCCGCGATCACCTGGTCCTGCTGTTCCTCGGGGAGCGACGGGTACATCGGCAGGGAGAAGATCTCGTCCGCCAGCGCCTCGGTGACCGGCAGCGAGCCCTCGGCCTGCTTCAGGTGGGCGAACCCGTCCATGGTGTGCACCGGCCGGCGGTAGTGCACGTCGAGGTGGACGCCTCGGGGCCGAAGCGCCTCGATGATCGCGTCGCGCCGGGGGTGCCGTACCACGTAGGCGTAGTAGACGTGGTCGTTGCCGGGTGTCACCGCGGGCAGGACCAGGTCGGTGTCGGCGAGCGCCTCGGCGTAGCGGGCCGCGATCCGGCGGCGGCCCTCGATGTACCCGTCGAGCCGCCGCAGCTTGCGGCGCAGGATCTCGGCGTGGATCTCGTCGAGTCGGGAATTGTGACCGGGAGTCCGGGCGACGCTGCGCTGCTCGTCCATGCCGTAGTACCGGAGGCTGCGCAGCGCGGCGTCGGTGTCCGCGTCGTCGGTGACCACCGCTCCCGCGTCGCCGTAGGCACCGAGGACCTTCGTCGGGTAGAAGGAGAACGCCGCGGCCCTGCCGGTGGTGCCGGCCGGTCTGCCGTGCCGTCGGGCACCGTGCGCCTGGGCGCAGTCCTCGATGATCATCAGGTCGTGCCGGGTGGCGACCTCCTCCAGCGCGGGGAGGTCGACGCACTGGCCGTAGAGATGGACGGGCAGCAGACATCGGGTACGCGGGGTGATCGCGGCCTCGACCTGGGCGGTGTCCAGCAGGTAGTCGCTCTCGCGCACGTCGACGAAGACGGGGGTCGCTCCGACCTGGTCGACGGCGACGACGGTGGCGGCGGCGGTGTTGGACACCGTGATCACCTCGTCGCCCGGTCCCACACCCAGGGCGCGCAGCGCGAGGACGAGGGCGTTGGTGCCGTTGTCGACGCCGATGCCGTGCGCCCGTCCGAGGTAGGCGGCGAACTCCTCCTCGAAGCCGGTGACGGAGGGTCCGAGTATCAGCTGTCCGGAGCGGAACACCTGGTCGACGGCGTCGAGGATGTCCGCACGCTCCGCCTCGTACTCGGCGAGGTAGTCCCATACGCGCGTGGTCATGACCGTTCTCTTTCTTCCGGGCCGGCCTGCGTGGGGGCGGTGCGCGGACGCGGTCGTGGCGGGGCCGGGGCCGCCCGCGGACGCCGGTGCCGGGGGCGGGCGGGCAGGTCGGCGACCGCGGTGCCGGTCTCGGCGGCTGCGGGCCGCGCGGGGACGCGGCCCTTCCGTCAGCCGGTGGTCCGGTGGCGCGCGGTGAGGTCCTCGAGGACCGGGACGACCTCGTTGGGCGAGGGCGCGGCGAGTACGTCCTTGCGGAGTGCGGCGGCACCCTCGCGGAAGGCCGGGTCCTCCAGCAGGCGGACCAGGTTCTCACGGACCCGTTCGGGGGTGAACTGCTCCGCCGGCACCGAGATGCCCGCGCCGGACTGGTCCAGGAGGGCGCCGCGGACCTTGGTGTCCCAGAGACCCGGCAGGATCATCTGGGGGACGCCGTAGTAGGCGGCGGTGGACTGCACGCCCGCGCCGCCGATGTGGATGACGGCCGAGCAGCTGGGCAGCAGCCCGTGCATGGGCACGAAGTCGACGACGGTGGTGTTCTCCGGTGCGTCCTCCACCGACTCTCCCGGGCCCGGGAGGAGCGTCGCGATCAGTTCGATGTCCAGTCCGGCGAACGCCTGGAGGGCGCCGATACCGAAGATGTCGAACCCGAAGTAGCTGCGGACGGAGATGCCGGCGGTCACGGCGACGCGGGGTTTCGCGGGCTCGGCGGCCAGCCACTCGGGGAGCTCGGCCCGCCCGTTGTAGGGCACGTACCGGACGCCGACCACGGTCAGTCCGTTGTCGATCCGGTGGCTGGGCGGGTTGGTGTCGATCGTCCAGTGCCCGTTGACGACGGTCTCGTCGAAGGCGGCGCCGTGCCGGGCGAGGGCCTCGGTGAGCCAGTTGCGCAGCGGGTCCACCCGCTCGTTCTCGGGACGCTCGGCGAGCCGGTCCAGGAAGTCGTCGCGGGAGCGGGTGACCACGTCCGCCCCCCACAGCATGCGGGCGTGCGCGGCGCCGGTGACCTGGGCGGCGACGGCGCCGGCCCAGGTGAACTGCTCCCACACGATCAGGTCGGGCTTCCACCACCGGGAGTACGCGACCAGGGCGTCGAGGAACTCGTCGTTGTTGACGATGCGGAAGTACCGCTCGGTCGTCTCGTCGAAGAACCGCAGGAGTTCGTCGTGCCCCAGGTCCGCGGAGTGGGTGACGGCCTCGGCGACCCGGGCCGGCCACTCCTCGTCCTGGTTGGCCTCCATGACCTGCTTCCAGCGGTGGTCGGACCCCAGCGGAACCGCTGTGAGCCCGGCCTCGCTGACGCCCTCCGCCATGTCCGGCTGGGTGGCGACCCGGACCTCGTGGCCCGCGGTTCGCAGTGCCCAGGCCAGCGGCACCATGCTGAAAAAGTGCGTCTTCTCCGCGTGCGTGACGAAGAGTATGCGCATTGTCGTCCTCCAGGCGGGCCCGCCGACGGAAACAGTTCGGACTCGTTCCTTATGCTCGGTTCGCGCTCAGAACCTATGGACTGCTCCGAACGGGGAACAACCCCTACCTCCCCCGCACCTGGCCCCGGCCACCCCGACGTGCGTCCCCGGCGGCGACCACGCCCGGTCGGCGAGCGGGCGCATCGGCCCTCCGGCTCCCTGTAGGGGCCGCGCAGGCAACTTAGGGGTGATCGCGGAGGGGACGGAGCGGCGGCCGACGTATGCTTCTGACATTCTTCTGCCGCAGGACGCTGCCGGTCGGCGTCCCGGCCCGTCCCCGGCGTGGGCCCGAGTGACCGACCTCCGCGCCGTCCCTTTCCCACGCTGACCGATTCCGCGCCCCGCACAGGAACCGCGCCGGCATCACCCGCACGTCGACGCCCTCGTCGGCCCGTGCACGGAGCGGGCGGCCACAGCCGCGACCCCGTGCACCACCGCGAGGCCGGTCGTCCTCCCCCGCACCCCGTCCGCCCGGGTTCGGCCGTGCTGCCGTGCCGCACCCCGGGCTCCACGCCGACCTCGAACGGCTCCGCCACGTCCTTCTGCCACCGGCACCGGCCGTCGGCACGAGGACCACAGGACAAGGAGACCTGCCCCATGGCCACTGTTCTCGACGACGTCCGCTCGGACGGCGGCACACCGACCCTGCCCGAACTGGTCCGCCGACGCGGTGAGCGGCAACCCGACGACACCGCCTACGTCTTCCTGTACAACGGTGAGGACCCCCGGGAGTCGCTCACCTACCGCGAGCTCGCCGACGCGGTGGACGTCCGGGCCCGGTGGTTCACCGCCCGGGGCATGAGCGGGCAGAGCGCCGTGCTCATGTATCCGTCGGGTCTGGAGTTCGTCCGTACGCTCCTGGGATGTATGGCGTCCAAGGTGACCGCGGCGCCCGTCCAGACACCGCGCCACCTCAAGGACGTGGAGCGCATCCGCCGCATCGCGCAGGACGCCGGCGCCACGGCCGTGCTCACCGAGACCTCCGCCAGGCTGGAGTTGGAGGAACAGTTCGGGAACCTGGAGGACCTGCTCGGCCTCGCGGTCCTCGACACCGCCGACGCCGCCTCGGCGCGGGACGACGTGCCGGACTCGGTCGTACGGGGTCCCGCCCCCGGCCCGGACGACGTCGCCCTGCTCCAGTACACGTCGGGCTCGACCGGCGACCCGAAGGGCGTCGTCGTCACCCACGCCAACTTCCTCGCCAACGTCGCCGAGACGGACGCCCTGTGGCCGTGCTCGCCCGAGGGCACCGTGGTCAACTGGCTGCCTCTCTTCCACGACATGGGCATGCTCTTCGGCGTCGTCATGCCGCTGTGGGCCGGCATCCCCTCGTACCTGATGGCACCCGCCGCCTTCATCCGCCGGCCCGCCCGCTGGCTGGAGGCGATCGCCCGGTTCCGCGGCACCCACTCCGCGGCGCCGAGCTTCGCCTACGAGATGTGCGCGCGGGTGGCGGCGGAGGGGAAGGCCGGCGCGGTCGGTGACCTCTCCTCGTGGCGCGTGGCGGCCAACGGCGCCGAACCCGTGCGCTGGCGTGCGATCCGGGACTTCACCGAGGCCTTCGTCCCGCACGGCTTCCGGCCCGAGGCCATGTGCCCGGGCTACGGACTCGCCGAGAACACCCTCAAGGTCACCGGCGGCGACCAGGACCGCGAACCGACGGCCGTGTGGCTGTCCGCGACGGCGCTGCGGGAGGGCCGCGCGGAGATCGTCGACGCGCGGACACCCGGTGCCGTCCCGGTCACCAGCAGCGGCCGCACCGTCCCGGGCACCGAGGTGCGGATCGTCGATCCCGGAACCTCGCGCGCCTGTCCGCCGGACGTCATCGGCGAGATCTGGGTCCACGGACCGTGCGTGGCGGCGGAGTACAAGGGGCGGCCCGAGGCGAGCGCGGAGACCTTCCGGGCACGGACGAGGGACGCCGAGGGGCGCCCGGAGGACGGGCGGGCCTACCTGCGCACCGGCGACCTGGGCTTCCTGCACGACGGTGAACTGCACGTCGCCGGCCGCTTCAAGGACCTGATCATCCACCAGGGACGCAACTACTACCCGCAGGACGTCGAACTGTCCGCCGAGAAGTCCGTGGACGGCCTGCACCCCAACTGCGCCGTCGCGTTCGCCGTCGAACGCGACGAGAAGGAGCACCTCGTGCTCGTCGTCGAGGCCGACGGGCGGACGGTGCGCGCCCACGGCACGGAGAGCCTGCGGGCACGGGTGGTCCGCGCCGTCCACGACCACCATCACCTGACGGTCGACACGGTCCTGCTGGTGCGCAGGGGCGCGATACCGAAGACCTCCAGCGGGAAGGTGCAGCGCCGTGCGTGCCGCGCGCTGTACGAGGGCGGCGACCTGGTCGATCTCGCCGCTCCGTCACCGGGCCGGTGACGGAGCGGCCCCCGCACACCGGTGGGCCCGCGTGCGGGAGCGGCCGGCACGACGAACGACGTCACAAGGGAATGTTCCCGTGTTTGCGTGCCGGGCGCGCCTGCCGCTTGTTCCGCAGGCTCGCCAGCGCCCTGGCGACCTCGTGCCGGGTGCGGGAGGGCGTGATGACCATGTCGACGTAGCCGTGCGCTGCGGCCTCGTAGGGATTGCCGAACCTGCGACGGTAGTCGTCGACGAGGCTCTCCTTGACCGCCGCCCGCTCCTCGGGCGCGGCGGCGGCCAGCTCGCGGCGGTGCAGGATGGGCACGGCGCTGTTGGCCCCCATCACGGCGATCTCGGCGGTGGGCCAGGCCATCACGCGGTCGGCGCCGATCTGCCGGGAACCCATCACCGCGTACCCGCCGCCGTAGGCCTTGCGGGTGATGACGGTGATCTTGGGGACGGTGGACTCGGCGTACGCGTAGAAGAGCTTGATGCCGCGCCGGATGATGCCCTGGTGCTCCTGGTCGACGCCGGGCAGGTAGCCGGGCACGTCCATGAAGGTGAGGACGGGGATGTTGAAGGAGTCGCAGAAGCGGATGAAGCGGGCGGCCTTCTCGGAGGCGTCGATGTCCAGCACCCCGGCCAGGTGCTGGGGCTGGTTGGCGACGACGGCCACCGAGTGGCCCTCGACCCGGCCGAGCGCGCAGATGATGTTGCGGGCGAAGTCCGGATGGATCTCCAGGTAGTCGCCGTCGTCCAGGACCGCGGTGATGACGTCGGCCATGTCGTACATCTGCTGCTCGCTGTCGGGGATGACGGTGTCGAGAGCCAGGTCCGCTTCGGTGATGCCGGGGGCGCAGTCGTGGTCGTAGACCGGAGCCGGGTCCAGGTTGTTGGGCGGCAGGTGGCCGAGGAGGGTCTGCACCCACGAGATGGCGTCCTGCTCGTCGTCGCCGACGTAGTGCGCGTTGCCGGAAACCTCGGCGTGCACGGCGGGGCCGCCGAGTTGCTCGGCGGTCACCTTCTCACCCATGACGGCGGACACGACCTCGGGTCCGGTGACGAACATGTAGGAGGTGTCCTTGACCATGACCGTGAAGTCGGTGAGCGCCGGCGAGTAGACCGAACCGCCCGCGCAGGGGCCCATGATGAGGGAGATCTGCGGGATCACGCCGGAGGAGTGCACGTTGCGGACGCCCAGCTCGGTGTAGTAGGCGATGGACATCACGCCTTCCTGGATTCGGGCGCCGCCGGAGTCGTTGATGCCGATGACGGGGCAGCCGACGCTCATGGCGAAGTCGTAGATCTTCACGACCTTGCTGCCGAAGGCCTCGCCCATGCTGCCGCCGAGGGTGGTGAAGTCATGGGAGAAGACGCACACTTGACGTCCGTCGATGGTGCCGTGGCCGGTCACCACCCCGTCGCCGTAGGGGCGCGGTATGCCCGCCTCGACGGTCCGGTGGCGCACGAACTCGTCGAGTTCGACGAACGAGCCGGGGTCGAGCAGCAGGTCGATGCGCGCGCGGGCGGTGAGCTTCCCCTTGAGGTGCTGCCGGTCCGCGGCCTTCTTCTCGGCGAGGACGACGGCCTCTTCGTGCCGGGCGGCCAGATCGGCGATGCGGTCCGCCGTGGACGCGGGCGACTCCCCGACCGGCGAGACAGGCTCCTGGAGCGACATGGCAGCCCTACCTTCCAACACGACGACCCTGCTTCCGATCCTCCTCGCATCGGGCCATCGGCAGCACCCCTAATCGCCCGCGCACGCCCCTAGACGCGCCGGCCGGTTTCGGACGGCGTACATCCGGCCGTGGCCGTCCCGCACGGGCGGCGGACCTGTGAACACGACCCTCAGTCGGCACACGGCTGCACCGCTCACCTACAGCAGCGCGTCTACCAGGGGCTTCGCGGCCGACTCCACCGTCTCGTCGACAACTCGTCACGTCATCCGTCACGTTGTTAGTGGCGATGCCGTTGTGGCATGGCTGGTAACTGTGAAAGATTCTCAAAAAACTTGTCCAAGTCGAGGACGAGTCGAGGACGAGTCGAGTTCGAAACAGTTCAGAAGGGCCGCCCGGAGGTGGCCCAGGGGTCACCCTTGCACGCGCTCGGACACGTGTGAACGGGGGAGCTGCGGAAGCTGTGCCGGCCAGCGCCTGGCAATCCCCGTTCGGAACTGCTAACGGGGAGGCAGACGCCAGTCATGCTGGTCCATCGAGACGAACAACTGGCCCATCTACGCTGGGCGTTCCACGCCTGTGAGAAGCACGGACACGGACAGGTGGCGCTGGTCACCGGCGCTGTGGGAAGCGGCAAGACCCAGGTACTGGAGACCTTCGGGGAGTGGGCAGCCACCGCCGGTGGACAGGTTCTGAGCGCCGCCGGGTCACGCGCCGAGCAGGGACTCCACTTCGGAGTGCTCGGTCAACTCCTGCACAGCGCGCGGCTCAAACCCGACGGTGTCCGGGAGGTCGAGGAGCTGATACGCGAGGTCGCGCTCGCGGTCCCCACGGCGGAGGCGAGGAGCGCCGCGGCGCCCGAGACCTTAGCGGAGGCCTTGACAGCGGACGGACTGTGGGCACCGCTGCTGCGGACCGCCTTCGACACGTTCCTGACCCTGGCCAACCGAGGGCCCCTGGTCCTGGCGGTCGACGACCTCCAGCACACGGACGCCGCCTCCCTGCACTGTCTGCTGTACGTCACCCGAAGACTGAGAAACGCACGCATCATGGTGGTGCTCTCGGAGGCGACGACGCTGCGCCCGGCGCATCCGCTGTTCCACGCGGAGCTGCGCAGCCTGCCTCGCTTCACCCGTGTCACCCTGCCGCTCCTCACCGTCGACTCCGTCTCCCGGCTGCTCGGCGAGGAGGCCGGGGTGCAGGGCGGTCGCGACGTAGAGGCCGCCGCACCGGACGTGCAGGAAGACGCCCGGCGCATTCTGCGGGTCTCCGGCGGCAATCCGCTGCTGACCCAGGCGCTGGTCGACGAACGGGCCCACCGCGGGACGAACAGCGCCCCCGACGGCGGGGCCCGGGCCGGCGACACCTTCGAGCGGGCCGTGCTCGACTGCCTCTACCGCCACGAGCCGGGCGTCCGCCTGGTGGCCCAGGCCCTCGCGGCGCTGGACCGCCAGGCCGCACCGGAGCTGCTCGGTCAACTCCTCGACGTGCTGCCCGACTCCACCGTGCCCGCCGTCCGCGTCCTCGAAGGCGCCGGGCTCGTCCACGCGGGCCGGCTGCGCCATCCTCGGATCCTGCTCGCGGTGCGCTCCGACATGCCGGCCGAGGAGCGGCGGCGGCTGCACCAGCGGGCGGCCGAGGTGTTGCATGACAACGGTGCCGAAGCGAGCGTGGTCGCCGAGCATCTGGTGGCCTCCGCGTGGACGGACGGCCCCTGGGTGGTGCCCGTCCTCCGGGACGCCGCGGCGCACGCGCTGTCCACCGGCCGCCCCGACCACGCCGCCGCGTGTCTGCGCCTGGGCGGCCGGGCCGAGACCGACGAGGACCGGCGCAACTCCCTGATGGCGATGCTGATCACCGCCCGGTGGCAGGTCAATCCGCTGGCCGTGACCGGTCAGGTGAGCCAGTTGGTGGAGGCGGCGCGGTCCGACGGGTCGTCTCGTGCGACGGCCGTGTCCGCGGTTCCGTACCTGCTGTGGCAAGGCCGGGCGGAGGAGGCGGCCGAGGCGATCAGCGGCTGCGGCGCGGACGACCACGGCCCCGCGTCGCACGAACTGCGGCTGATCCGCCTGCTGATCGCGCTGTCCCATCCGGACTACCTGGGGACGGTTCGGGAGGATCCCGGCTCCTGGATGCGGGCGGCGACGGCGACGAACTCCGGCAGTCCGCTGTTGCAGGCCGTGTCGGTGCTCGGCAACGCGCTGATGCCGACCGGCGGTGTGGACACGGTGACCGCCGCGGAGCAGCTGCTGGAGCGGCATCACCTGGACAGCGGCTCCCTGGGCCTGTTGACCGCTCCCCTGCTGGCCCTGCTCTGTGCCGGCCCCTCCGACCGGGTCGTGGTCTGGGGCGAACGGCTGCTCGCCCGACAGGCCGTCCGGCACATACCGGCCTGGCGGGGGGTCATCCGGGCGATCCACGCGGAAGCGACGCTGCGCCTGGGTGATCTGGAGGCGGCCGAGCGGGGCGCGCGGCTGGCGCTGGAGGACCTGCCGGCGCCTGCCTGGGGCGTGGCCGTCGGTGGTCCGCTGGGCACCCTGATCACCTGCACGACCGAGAGTGGCCGGCTGTTCGAGGCCGAACGATGGCTGTCGCAGCCGGTACCGGCCGGTGTCTTCCGCACTCCGGTGGGCGCGCACTACCTGATCGCCCGGGGTCGGCACCATCTGGCCACGGGGCAGCACCAGGCGGCCGCGGCCGACCTGCACCGGAGCGGTGAGTTGGTCCGTTCCTGGGGCATCGATGTGGCCGGTCTGTTCCCGTGGCGCCTGGAGCTGGCCCGGGTGCAGCTCGGCCTCGGCAACGAGACGCACGCCACGCAACTGCTCCGGGAGCAGCTCCAGGTGTCCCGCGGGCTGGACGACCGCACCCGGGGCCGGGCGCTGCGGCTGCTCGCTTCCACGGCCACGCCGGTCCTCCGGCGCAAGCTGCTGTCCAAGGCGGTGACCGTGTTGCAGGGGTGCAGCGACCAGCACGAGCTGGCGCGGGCCCTGTCCGACACGAGTCAGACGCTCTCCCCGGCCGGTGAGTCCAGACGGGCCCGGCTGTTCGTCCATCGCGCCAACCAGCTGGCGCAGGGCGCGGGCAGGGCGGCGGCGCTGCCGCAGCGGATGCAGCGGCGGGCTGCCCCCGGCGGGGCGACGCCGACGGCGGGCTCGCCCTCGGACGCGTCCTCGGACGGCTTCGAGACCCGTGACCAGGACGGTCTGCTGAGCGAGGCCGAGCGCCGGGTCGCGGTACTGGCGGCCCGCGGGCGTACCAACCGGCAGATCTCCAACGAGCTGTACATCACGGTGAGCACGGTGGAGCAGCACCTCACCCGGGTGTACCGGAAGCTGGACGTGAAGAGCCGCACCGACCTGCCGAACCGGCTCATGGCCCTCGCCGAACCGATGGCGTAGGCCTGTCCGAACGGCGCGACCGGTCGGGGCCGAGCACCGCGGCCCCGACCGCGGGCTCGTCGCGCCGGCCCGCCCCGGGTTCCCGCCGCCGCCTCGTGACCACACCCCCTACCAGGCGGTCGTCCGCGTTCGTTAGGGGTTGTCGGCGCCCGGCGGCACTGCGATCGTCTGGGCCTGGGCCGATCTGCGACCGCACGCCGGGGGCGGACGCAGGCGGCGAACGTCGAGGACGTCTCCCACCCGGGGGCGGACGACACCGGTCGGAAGGGACGACGAACGCGATGGCGACGAGCAGCGACGCGAGCGACCTGTGGGTGCGCCGCTTCCATCCAGCACCCCAGGCACCGGTCCGACTGCTCTGCCTGCCGCACGCGGGTGGCTCCGCGAGCTACTACTTCCCGGTCTCACAGCGTCTCGCTCCGCGCGTCGAGACCCTGGCCGTGCAGTACCCGGGCCGGCAGGACCGCAGGAACGAACGGTGTCTGGAGACGGTGCGGGACCTGGCCGACCAGATCGTCGAGGTCCTCGGTCCGTGGCAGGACAAGCCGCTGGCGCTGTTCGGGCACTCGCTGGGCGCCACGGTCGCCTTCGAGGTGGCCCTGCGCCTGGAGGCACGAGGTTGCCTGCCGGTCGCGCTCATCGCGTCCGGGCGGCGGGCCCCGAGCGCGCCCCGGGACGAGCGGGTTCACCTGCGGGACGACGAGGGCCTGTTGGCGGAGATCAGCCGTCTGGACGGCACCCAGTCCCAACTGCTCGAGGACGACGAGATCCGGCGCATGGTCCTGCCGTCGATCCGCGCCGACTACAAGGCCGCGGAGACCTACCGCTACGAGCCCGGTCCGCCGCTGTCGGCGCCCGTCTACGCCCTGACGGGGGACGCCGACCCCAAGGCCACGACCGACGAGGTCCGCGCCTGGGCCGGCCACACCACGGGGCGGTTCGAGATGACCGTCTACCCGGGTGGTCACTTCTATCTCAACGCCCACGCTCCGGCGGTGACCGAGGAGATCGCCGCATGGCTGGTGCCCGCCGCCACCGCCGGCCGCTAACGCGCGGACACTCCTCCGGCGATTTCCCTGAGCGAACGCGCCATTTGCCATGCCCGCCCGTAGCGGCGTTGTGAATTGTCGAGGGAACGGCCGAACGCGGCGGACGGTCGATCTTCGTCTACTGGACTGATGTGCCGCGGTTCTTCAGCGGCTGCCACCAGTCTCGCTGCTTCTTGTACCACTCGACGGTTTCCGCAAGACCTTCGTCGAAGGAGATCCGCGGGCGATATCCGAGTTCCGTGGAAATCTTCGTGATGTCGACCGAGTACCGGCGGTCGTGACCTTTTCTGTCCGCCACGTTCTCCACCATGGACCAGTCGGCGCCGACCATACGCAGCAGCCGCCCGGTGAGTTCCCGGTTCGCCAGTTCGGTACCGCCGCCGATGTTGTAAACCTCGCCCGCCGCTCCCTTTTCCGCCACCAGCGCGATGGCCCGGCAGTGGTCGTCCACGTGCAACCAGTCCCGCACATTGCCGCCGTCCCCGTACAGCGGCACCTTCCGCCCGTCCAGCAGTCGGGTGACGAAGAGCGGGATCATTTTCTCGGGGTTCTGGTACGGGCCGTAGTTGTTGGAACACCGGGTGATGCACACCGGCAGTCCGTGGGTGCGGTGGTAGGCCCGCGCCAGGAGATCGGAGGACGCCTTGGACGCCGAGTAGGGGGAATTGGGCTCCAGCGGCCGGTCCTCGCTCCACGAACCCTCGTCGATCGAACCGTAGACCTCGTCCGTCGAGACGTGGACGAACTTCCGCACCTCGGCGCGCAGGGAGGCTTCCAGCAGTACCTGGGTGCCGAGAACATTGGTCCGGACGAATTCCTCGGACCCGCTGATCGAGCGGTCCACGTGCGATTCCGCGGCGAAGTGGACGACCAGGTCGCAGCCGGCCAGTACCTCCGCGACCAGTGCGTGGTCGCAGATGTCGCCGCGCACGAAGGTGAAGCGCGGGTCGTCCTCGATCCGCGCCAGGCTGGCCCGGTTGCCGGCGTACGTGAGCTTGTCCAGGACCACCACCTCGGGGGCGGTACCGCCGGTGTACGCGCCGGTCAGGGCCTGTCGGACGAAGTGGGAGCCGATGAACCCGGCGCCGCCGGTCACTACGATGCGCATGCCGCTCCCTCAGTGATCCGCACTCGCGATGGCCATGAGGTAGGCACCGTACTCCGATGTGCCCAGCTGCCCGCCCAGTGCGTAGCAGGCGGCGGAGTCGATGAATCCCATACGGAAGGCGATCTCCTCCAGACAGGCGATTCGTACGCCCTGGCGCTCTTCCAGCACCTGTATGTACTGCCCGGCCTGGAGCAGTGAGTCGTGTGTGCCCGTGTCGAGCCAGGCGAATCCGCGCCCCAGGTCGACCATTCTGGCCCGACCCTGCTGGAGGTACGCCCGGTTGACGTCGGTGATCTCCAGTTCACCGCGGGCGGACGGCCGGATGTCCCGCGCGATGTCCACCACGCCGTTGTCGTAGAGATAGAGTCCCGTGACGGCCAGGTTCGACCTGGGTCTGGCCGGCTTCTCCTCCAGCGATATCAGCTCGCCCCGGCCATCGGTCTCCCCGACGCCGTAGCGTTCCGGGTCCTTCACCGCGTAGCCGAACAGCACACAACCGTCCACGTTCTTGCAGTGATCGCTCAGCAGGTCCGAAAGTCCGGGGCCGTGGAAGATGTTGTCGCCCAGAATGAGCGCAACCGGGTCGTCTCCGATGAATTTCTCACCGATGATGAAGGCTTCCGCGATGCCGTTGGCCCGTGGCTGCTCGGCGTATTCGATGGAAAGACCGAGTTGGCTCCCGTCGCCCAGCAACTCCCGGAAGAGCCCCGTGTGCGAGGGCGTCGATATCACCAGGATGTCCTTGATGCCGCCGAGCATGAGGACGGAGAGCGGGTAGTAGATCATCGGCTTGTTGTAGACGGGCAGTAACTGCTTGGACACGGCATGGGTGAGCGGATAAAGTCGCGTCCCGCTCCCTCCGGCCAGAACGATCCCTTTCATGCTCGTTAACCCCTCGTTTCCGATGATGAACTCGGGATGGATCGAGCGGGCCGCCACTCAACCGAGATCATGCCTGAGTCGGATCGAGAGTATCGTTCGGCGCGCGATTCCGTCTACTACGACGACCAAGTCAGCGGCATTAACAAAAAGGCGTCAGCGACTGGGCGAAAAGATTTGCATCTGTGAAATCATCTACCGCACAGCATCGATGACCCTATCGGCGGCGAGCGCGCCGGCAGCGTGCGCGGGGCCGACCGAGGGAGGAGGGGATCGTCGGTCGGCCCTCGGGCCGACGGGATGGTCTCGGCTCCGGTCGGAAGACGCAGCGGTCCCGTCCTCTTCCGCGAGGACGGGACCGACTATCGGGACGGGCCGCGTGACGCGTCGGGTGTCAGCTCGTCCGGCCGGCGCCGGGCGGGGAGACCGGTCCACCGGCCCGGGTGTCCGCTCCGGGCTCCGCGTCGATCCAGCCGTGCGAGAGGGCGACCTGCACGAGACCCTGACGGACCTGGAGGATCTGTTCGGAGGTCACGGTGGGAGCGGTCCGGAGGATGGTCTCGGTGACCTCCTCGATGTACTCCTTCACGGAGAGTACGTCGCACAGTCCGTCCTCCGGGAAGAACCCCGCGGGACCGGCGGCAGCCGAGGACGTCCTCACCGGCGGCGCCACCGGGCGCTCACGCTCGGCGTTCCCGTTCTGGATGCGGACCCGGCTGGCCTTGAGGCCGCGGTCGCCCTCCTCGACGTCGAACTCCACCTTCATGCCCGGTCCGAGGAGCCTCTTGTCGAAGGCGAGGTCGTTGACGTGGATGAACACGTCCTCGCCGCCGTTGTCGGGCGCGATGAATCCGTAGCCCCGGAACTCGTCGAACCGGATGATCTTCCCAACCGCCACTGCATGCCCCACTCACCCCAAGGCGCACTTACCTCCACCGTGCGCAACTGCGCCCGAGAGTACCTCGCACCCTGTGCACGCACAATGATCCTTCGGACGAGCGACCGATGGCGGGGTTGCGCCGGCGGCGATCACGCGAGGTCCGGGTGTCGCGGTCCGCAAGGACCGCGACACCCGGACCGAGCCTCTGCTCGACCTGCGCCGGCGACGCGTCAGTTCTTGATCGCGACGCCGCAGACGGAGACGTCGGCCGTGGACTCCTCGGACCCGTCGGGGTCCGGCCGCCAGGAGGCCGTCGACACGACCCCCGGCTCCACCAGTTCCAGACCGGTGAAGTAGGTGGCGATCTCCTGCGGCGACCGCAGGTGGTAGGTGTTGGCCGACTGGCCGTTGTAGACCCGGACCGCCGTGTTGAGCGCCTCGTTGGTGTCCGTGCCGTCGCTCAGGGCCAGGTAACTCCCCGCCGGCAGCCCCGACAGCAGCGAACTCACCAGCTCCGCGGGTCGTTCGGCGTCGGAGATCTGACCCATGATGCCCAGCATGGTCAGGGCGACCGGCCTGCTGAAGTCGAGGGTCTTCGCGGCTTCGGCCAGGATGCGTTCCGGGTCCCTGACGTCGGCGTCGATGTAGGCGCACGCACCCTCTTCGCTGCTGGTGAGCAGGGCCTGCGCGTGGACCAGGACGAGGGGGTCGTTGTCCACGTAGACGATGCGGCTCTCCGGCGCGATGCGCTGGGCCAGCTCGTGCGTGTTGTCCGCGGTGGGCAGGCCGGTGCCGATGTCGAGGAACTGGCGGACCCCGGCCTCCCCCGCCAGAAAGCGCACGGCGCGCGAGAGGAAGCGTCGTTGCAGCCGGGCGACGGCGGCGAACTCCGGGAAGGTCGTCAGGATGACCTCACCGGCCTCGCTGTCGACGGGATAGTTGTCCTTGCCACCCAGCAGGTAGTTCCAGACACGGGCCGAGTGCGGGCGATCGGTCTGAAGTCTGGCCCTGACTTCTTCGCGCGGATGTGTCATGGGGAAAGCTTCACACAGGCCCGTACGTCCGTGGTCGACTACCCCGAACTTTCCCGCACTTCGACGTCCTCGCGCGCCCACGGCCGCAGCTTCTCCGGGTTGCGGACCACCCAGATCCGGGTGACGCGCCCGTCGGAGACGTCGAACGCGGCCACGGTCAGTACGACGCCGGCGCGCTGGGCCACCAGGCCGGGCACACCGTTGACCGACCGCACCAGGAGTCGGAGTCCGGGGGCCTTGTCGGCGATGGCGACCATGTACTGCGCGATGCGCGCGCCACCCTCGACCGGGCGCAGAACGGTGCCGACCATGCCGCCGCCGTCGGCGGTCATCACGGCGGCCGGGTCGAGGACGGCGACGAGGGCCGTGATGTCCTTCGCCTCCCAGGCCTCCTTGACCTGCCTCACCACGTCGGCCCGACCCGTCTCCGGCTCGGGCCCGGGCCCCGTCCTGGTGCCGGACCCCGGCTCCGTCCTGGCGCCCGGCCCCGTCCTGGTACCCCGCTTCGTCGCCGCCCCTGTCACGGGCGCGCCCTCCGCGGTCAACCGCCGCCGGGCGGCGGCCGCCAGCTGCTTGCAGGCAGCCGGAGTACGGCCGAGGACCTCGGCGATCTCGGCGAACCGGTACCGGAAGACGTCGTGCAGGACGAACGCCACCCGCTCGGCCGGCGTCATCGACTCCAGGACGACGAGGAAGGCCATGGTCACCGACTCGTCCAGGACGATCTGGTCGGCGGGGTCCGCCGGGCCGACGGGAGCGGCACCGCCCGCCCGGTGCCCCTCGGAGCGGTCGGGCAGCGGCTCGGGCAGCCACGCGCCGACGTACCGTTCCCGGCGCGAGCGCGCCGATCCGAGCAGGTTCAGGCAGATGCGGCTGGTCACCGTCGTCAGCCAGGCGCCGGGCGACAGGATCTCCTCCCGCCCGCTCGGCGGCAGCCCGAACCAGCGCGCGTAGGCCTCCTGCACGGCATCCTCGGCCTCGGTCATCGAACCGAGCAGCCGGTAGGCCACGTTGAGCAGTTGACGTCGCTCACCGGCCACCTCGTGCGGCCCGGTCCCGGCGCTTCCCGTGCTTCCGGCCACCCCTCGCCTTACCTTTCGCGGACCTTCGTGGTCGGACTGGATGAGACCTTGTCGATCTGCCGCCCGAGGGCGGAGAAGAGGACCGTGACATGACCACTCAAGGGCCGGCGGCCGCGGCACGCCACTCCTCGTTCCTGCACGTCGCGATCGCCCTGCAGACCCTGACCGTCTTCCTCCAGGCGGTCTCGGCCGGACTGCTGCTGACCTCCGCCTACGGGGAGACGCTGCACAGCGTCGGAGCCCGGGTGATGTACGGCGCGTCGATGCTGTACGTCCTCGCGGCGGTACTGGCCTGGAAGCCGGGCGGCGGCCCGGCCCGGCCCGTGTGGCACGCGTCGGGCTTCCTCGCCCTCGCCTCGCTCCAGGTCGTGCTCGGCGTCGCTCACGTTCCGTCGGTCCACCTCCCCCTGGGCGTCCTGATGTTCGGGCTGAGTCTGCTGGCGCTGGCCAGGCGCTGAGCTCCGGGGCCGGACCCGACGGAGGCCCCCCCCCGCGCCGGGCCGTCCTCAGCCGGTCGGAGACGGCGGTGCGGTGCGGGGGCGATGGGCCCGGACGTCCACCGGGCGCCCGTCCGGGTCGCGCGCCGTCATGGTCCACTGCGTGGGCAGGGTCTCGATCCGTCCGACCGGGAACCCGGCGCGCAGGATGCGTGCGCGCACCTCGTCCAGTCGCGCGCACGTTCCCACCCGCAGCCCCCATCCCGCCCCGCCGAGAGGGCTGGGTTCCGTACCGGGGGCGGTCGCGGTCTCGACGAACATCAAGTGGTCGTTGCCGCCGACGTCGACGACCGCGATCCGCGGATCGGAGCCGGTCGCGGCCCGCTCGAAGGCGAGCACTCCCCCGAGCAGCTCCGTGTAGTACGGCAGCAGCCGGTCGAGGTCGGTCGTGGACAGGGTCAGATGGTTGATTCCGAGAAGATCCGGCATGGTCCGCCCACTCTAGTGCGGCGGCCCCGCGGCGCTCCGAGAGTTCCGCCGGGGCGGCCAACTGGTGTCCCCCGAACCGGATCCGGGGGTCTGGACAGTGACGGATCGACGTGTTGTCATTCCGCTGTCGCTCGATTTCCAACGTTGGAAGAGCGCCTCGACGCAGGCGCACCCGACCAACGCTCGCGCCCACGACCCCCCACGGTGCCGCCCAGCCGGTGCCGTCCGACCGACTCGTCCCGGTCCGGGACCCCACTGCGAGGAAGGTTCGATGACACGACGTACCGCACGCCCACGAGCGAGAGCGTGGGCCCTGCTGACGGCCGCGGCCCTGGCGCTGCCCACGACCGGTCTGATGTCCACCGCGTCGGCCGCCGGGACACCCGCCGGTGTCTCGGCCCCCGCGGCCGAGCAGGCCGCCGTCGCGGTGCACGGCCTGAAGGGCGAGTACTTCGCCATGTCGGCGCCGGGTGCCAGGGACTTCGCCGAGCTCGGCGGCACCGTACTCGACCCGCAGATCAACTTCTCCGGCCTGACCAGCACCTTCCAGGAACTCACCGGCAGGACGGAGCACACGACCGCCCGGTGGACCGGGCAGATCGAAGCCCCGGCGACCGGGGACTACACCTTCCACGCCAGCGGCGACAACGGCTTCCGGCTGTTCATCGACGACGAACCCGTCATCGACCACTGGGAGCCGGACTGGGACAACGAGCAGACCAGCGCGGCGGTCAGGCTGGCCGCCGGGGAGAAGCACGAGTTCCGCCTGGAGATGTTCCAGGACACCGGCGGCGCCAACATGTTCCTGCGCTGGTCCACTCCGACGCTGCCCAAGCAGGCCGTTCCGATGTCGGCGTTCACGCCCCCGGCCGGGTTCGAGGTCTATCCGGTCGAGCCGTCGGTCGCCGAGGACGGCCGGCGGGTGACGGCGCGCTTCGAGGGCGAGGTCGGCGGCGACGTCGAGGCGCTGGCCGAACGCCTGGAGATCGAGGCCGACACCACGCCCATGCCGATCGAGTCGGTCACGGTGTCCCGCCGCGACCGCACCGCCCTCCAGATCACGCTCGCGGCGCCCGTCCAGAAGAACCAGCAGGTCAAACTCACCTACGACGGTCAAGGCGGGCTCACCTCCGGCGGGGAGACCGTACCGGCGTTCATCCGCTACGCGCAGAACGACTCGGTCCACCGGCTCACCACCGAGTGGGGCGACGAGCTCGACGCGAAGCGGCCGCTGCCGGAGTACCCGCGTCCCCAGCAGGTGCGCTCCGCATGGAAGAACCTCAACGGCCCCTGGCAGTTCGCCGCCGCCGGGGCGGGCGAGCAGCCGGTCTTCGGCAAGGACCTCGACGAGCGGATCGTCGTGCCGTTCCCGGTCGAGTCTCAGCTCTCCGGGCTGGAGCGGCACGAGGACCACATGTTCTACCGCAAGCTCGTCGACGTGCCGAAGAACTGGAAGGTCGGCAAGGGCGGCAAGGGCGACCGGCTCAAGCTCAACTTCGGAGCGGTGGACTACCAGGCCCGCGTGTGGGTCAACGGGCGGGAGGTCGCCGAACACACCGGCGGCTACACCGCGTTCAGCGCCGACATCACCGACGCGCTCAAGGGCAAGGGCCCGCAGGAGGTCGTCGTCGCCGTCACCGACACCGGTGGCGCCAACCAGCCGATGGGCAAGCAGTCCACCAACCCCGGGGGCATCTTCTACACGCAGTCGTCGGGCATCTGGCAGACGGTGTGGATGGAGCCGGTCGCGGAGACGTCCATTGACAACGTAGTCACGACGCCCGACATCGACAGCGGCTCCCTCGCCGTGACGGTGGAGTCCGAGGGCGCCTCCGCACGGGCCCGCGTCGAGGCCGTCGCCCGCGACGAGCGCGGCAGGGTCGTCGGGCGGATCAGCGGGCCGGCCAACGAGGAGTTGCGCCTTCCCGTGGCGAAGCAGCACCTCTGGAGCCCCGACGACCCCTACCTCTACGACCTCGACGTGTCGCTCACCGACGGCAGGTCGAAGGACGCGGTCGACAGCTACTTCGGGATGCGCGAGGTGGGCATCGAGGAGGTCGGCGGCTATCCGAAGCTGGTGCTCAACGGAAAGCCCGTCTTCTCCCTCGCCACCCTCGACCAGGGCTTCTGGCCCGACGGCCTGTACACGGCGCCCAGCGACGAGGCCCTCGCCTTCGATCTGAAGGCCCACAAGGAGTTGGGCTTCAACGCCGTCCGCAAGCACATCAAGGTGGAGCCGGCGCGGTGGTTCTACCACGCGGACCGGCTCGGTCTGCTGGTCTGGCAGGACTTCGTCTCCGGCAACATCACCGACACGGCCGGCCAGAAGGCGTTCGTCGACCAGGGCACGGAGGCGATGCGGCAGCACCACAACGCGCCCTCGGTCATCGGCAACATCGTCTTCAACGAGGGCTGGGGCGAGTGGGACCGCGAGGAGAGCGGCCGCATCGCCGAGGCCGTCAAGGCCGCCGACCCGTCCCGGATCGTCAACGCCCACAGCGGTGTGAACTGCTGCAACTCCAAGGGCGACTCGGGCAAGGGCGACATCATCGACCACCACGACTACAACAACGAGGACCCGCCGTTCCCGGACCACCGGGCCGCGATGGACGGTGAGCACGGCGGCTTCACCCTGCGCACCCCGGGGCACATGTGGCCGGGCGCCCCGACCGTGATCTACAGCGGGGTGGCCGACAAGGAGGCACTGACCCGCAAGTACGTCGAGAACACCGAGCGGTTCTACCTCGACCAGGCCGGTGCCGAGCTGTCCGGCTCCGTGTACACGCAGATCTCCGACCTGGAGAACGAGCTGAACGGCCTCTACACCTACGACCGGCGGGAGATCAAGGTCGACCCCGTCCGGGTGCGCGAGGTCAACCGCAAGGTGATCGCGGCCGGCGCCGCCGCGGGTGACCGGGAGGAACTGAAGGGCGGCGGGCACTGGACCCTGGACGAGGGCGCGGGTTCCACCGCCGCCGACGAGGGCCCGAACGGCTCGGCGCTGACCCTTTCCGAGGGCGCCACCTGGACCTCCGGGGTCAGCGGCAGCGCGCTGAGGTTCGACGGTGCGGGAGCGCACGCCGAGACCGACGGACCGGTGCTCGACACGACCGGGAGCTACTCGGTCTCCGCCTGGGTGACCCTCGACGAACTCCCGGGCAACTACGCCACCGCCGTCAGCCAGGACAGCCGCTTCCGGGCCAGCCCGTTCTACCTCCAGTACGGACAGGGCGCCTTCGCCTTCAGCACGCCCGGCGAGCAGCGAGCCCGGCTGGCGATCACACCGGAGACGGGGCGCTGGTACCACCTCGTCGGGGTGCGTGACGACGCGAGCGACCGGATCAGGCTCTACGTCGACGGGAAGCCCGCCTCGACCGCGACGGCCGGCCCGAACTACGTGGGCACCGGTCCCCTCGCGGTGGGGCGCGCCCAGTGGAACGGTGCCGACACCGACTTCTGGAACGGCGCCGTCGACGAGGTCAGGGCCTACGACAGGGCCCTCACCGCCGAGGAGGTGAGCGCCCTGCACGCGCAGCGTAAGCCGTAGGCGTCCGGCGCGCGCAGGTCCCGGCGAGCGACCGCTCGCCGGGACCTTGTGCGTGCGGCCGGGGGCGACCGGGCCGGAGGTCACTGCGCCGGGTGCACCGCCACGTTGTCGAAGGAGGCGGCCGTGTCGAAGACCCGGACGCCGTTCGCCCCGCTGCGGTAGGTGCCGTCGGTGACGGAGATCCTCGGCGTCGTCATGTCGTCGACGTACACCTTGAGGGAGGAGCCGACGGCGCTGACGCGCAGGCGGTGGGTCGTACCGGGCGCGGTCGGCACCCGCGCGGTGCCCAGTGGGGTCCAGTCGTCGTTCGCCCGGCCCAGGACGACCCTGCCGTCGGGGCCGATGCCCGCGTAGTAGCCGGAGTAGCTGTCCCAGCCGATCGACGGCCGTGTCACCCGGAAGGCCAGGCCGGCGTCGCCGCCGCCCGAGGTGACCGTGACGTCGGCGTCCTGGGTGAAGTCGGCGAAGTTCGTGTCGAGGAGCGCCTTGCCGCCCTGGGAGCGGTTCACCCGGTAGCTTCCGTCACCGGCCGACCAGGAGCCGCCGTACGTCTTCCAGCCCAGCGCGTTGCGGTCGGCGAAGTTGTCCTTCACCTGCATCCGCACCCGGCGGATGGTTCCGTCCTCGTTGAAGTACAGGCGGTCGTAGGCGAGTTGCCGGTGGTTGCCGTCGGTCTCGCCGAGGGGGCGCCGGTGGTAGACGATGTACCACACGTCGGTGCCGGGCACGTTGACGACGGAGTGGTGGCCGGACCCCTTGGCGACGGCCGGGTCCTGGGCGAGCACTCGGTCGATCTTCCTGAAGGGGCCGGTGGGCGAGTCGGACATGGCGTAGGACACCGAGTAGTCCGGGCCGGTCCAGCCACCCTCGGACCACATCAGGTAGTAGGTGCCGTTGCGCTTGAACATGAAGGAGCCCTCGGTGTAGTTCTCCGGGGTGATCTCCTTGTAGGTCGAGCCGTCGGCGAAGGTGCCGAGGCTCGTCATGTCGGGGTTGAGCTTGACGACGTTGGCGTGGTGCCAGCCGCCGTAGTACATGTACGCCTGGCCGTCGTCGTCGATGAAGACGTCCTGGTCGATGGGTTGCGCGCCGTTGTGGAACCGGGAGACGAGCGGTTTGCCCAGGGCGTCCTTGTAGGGCCCCTCCGGCCGGTCGGCGACGGCGACTCCGATGCCGCCGAGCTGCGCGTCGCTCTGGATGTCGTTGGCGGCGAAGTACAGGTAGTACCTGCCGTTGCGGTGCACCGGCGCCGGCGCCCACAGGGCGTACTCGGCCCAGGGGATGTCCGCCGTCCTCAGGACGTCGGGGTGCCGGGTCCAGTGGACCATGTCGGTCGAGGAGAAGGCGTCGAGCCGGGTCTGCTCGGCGTAGCTCTTCGAGGTCGTCGGGTAGACCCAGTAACGGCCGTCGTAGATCTCGGTGTCGGGGTCGGCGTACCAGCCGTCGACGAAGGGGTTGCCCGCCTCGGCCGTCGTGTACACGGGGGCGGCGACGGCGGGGGTCGGGGAGAGCAGGGCGAGGAGCCCGCCGGCGAGCAGCGAGGCGCAGGACCTGGCGAGGAGCCCGGTCGTTCCGGCAGTCATGGCTGGGACCTCCGTGGAGTGGGCACTGGGGCGGACGGTGGGGGACGAGCTGGGGCCGCGTGCCACCGGACGGTCGCCCGACCGGAGCCGGACGCGGCAGCCGGTGCCCGATCCACGGCCACCGCGTCCGGTGCTTGTCACATCAGTTGCCGTCTGCGGCCCAGCCAGGTCTGGGCGATCACGACGAGCGCCAGGAAGGCGCCGCTCACGACCAGTTGGTACGAGGAGTCCAGGGATCCGATCTGGTTGATGACGTTCTGGATGACCTTCAGGAGCAGGACGCCCACCAGCGATCCGCTGACGTAACCGAGGCCGCCGGTGAGCAGGGTGCCGCCGATGACGACGGCCGAGATGGCGTCGAGTTCCATGCCGTTGCCGAGGATGGTCACCCCGGAGGCGAGCCACGCGGCGTTGAGCGCGCCGGCGAGACCGGCCAGCACTCCCGACAGGGTGTAGACGAGGATCTTGGTACGGGCCACGGGGGCGCCCATCAGGGCCGCCGCGTCCTCGTTGCCGCCGACCGCGTACACGTGTTGTCCGAAGCGGGTGCGGCGCAGCACCACGGCGCCCGCGGCGAACAGCGCCAGCGTGATCCAGACCGGGTTGCCGACGCCCAGGGTGCTGCCCTGGCCGAGTTCGGCGAGGAAGGAGCCCTTGCCGATCAGGTAGGTGTTCGCGCCCTCGTCGGTGAGGGCCAGCATCAGTCCCCGCGCCCCCAGCATGGCGGCCAGAGTGACGATGAAGGGGGCGAGGCGGGAGCGGGCCACGAGCAGCCCGTTGACGACGCCGATCAGGCCGCAGACCAGGAGGGGCAGCAGCAGCGCCACCAGGGTTCCGTGCCGGGAGCCCCAGGCCGCGAGGACGCCGCCGAGTGCGAACAGGGAGCCGACCGACAGGTCGATGCCGCCGGTGACGATGACGAAGGTCATGCCGAGCGCGACGATCGCGAGGAACGCCGAACTCGTGGCCATGTTGGAGACGTTGTCGCCGGTGGCGAACGAGTCGAAGCTGAACGAGGCGACGATCGAGACGATCACCAGCACCGCCGGCGCGCCGTGCTGCTGGACGAGGGCGCTCAACCGTTCGGAGCGGGCGGAGCCGACGGGTCCCTCGGTGTCGGCGGCCGCGTCGCTCGCGGTGGTCACGGGCGTGTCCGTGTTCGTGACGGTCATCGCTTCCCTCGTCCCCGTGCCACGTAGACCGCGCACACGATCACTATGGCCTGGGCGATCTGGGTCCACGACGGGGGCAGATCGTGCTTGATCAGGGTGGCGGTGAGCAGTTGGATGAGCACCGCCCCGGCCACGGTGCCGGCGATGTTGACCCGGCCGCCGGTCAGCGGGGTGCCGCCGACCACCACCGCGGTGATGGCGGACAGCTCCATCAGGTTGCCCAGCGAGGTCGGGTCGCTGGCCTGGAGCCGGGCGGTGGCCAGCACGCCCGCCACCGCGGCGAGCAGGGCGCAGGCGACGTACACGATGATGAGCACGCGGCGCACCGGCAGGCCCGCGAGGTGTGCGGCGGGGCGGCTGTCGCCGATGGCCAGCAGTTGCCGGCCGAAGGTGGTGCGGCGGACCACGAAGGCGACCAGCAGTGCCAGTACGGCGGCGATCAGGATGAGGTGGGGGACCCCGAGGACGTCACCTGAGCCGAGGGAGGCCAGCGCCGGGTTGTGCAGGTCCTTCAGTTGCGGGAGCAGCACCAGGGCCAGGCCCCGGCCGCCGACCATGAGGGCCAGCGTGGCCACGATGGGCTGGACCCCGACGAACGCCACCAGCGCTCCGTTGGCCAGCCCCGCCCCCGCGGCGAACAGGGCCACCACCAGCAGGGCGGGCAGCAGTCCGTAGCCGAGGTAGAGGGCCGTCACCGAGGCCGCCAGGGCCATCACCGCGCCGACCGACAGGTCGACGCCCTCGGTGCCGATGACCAGGGCCATGCCCAGCGCGACGATGATGACGGGCGCGACCTGCACGGCCTGGGTGCGGAAGTTCTCGGCGGACAGGAAGTGCGGGGTGATGACGATGTTGACGACCAGGAGGAGCGCCACGCCCGCGTAGACGCCGTAGGTCTGCAACCACTGGAGGAGGCGGGCCTTGTCGAGCGGGGCGGTGCGGAGGGTGGCTTCAGCCATCGGTGCCGGCCTCCTCCGCCGCGTCGGGTGCCGGGGCGCCGCCGGCGATCGTGCGCATCAGCTTGTCCTCGGTGACGTCGTCGCCGGTCAGCACACCGACGACCGCACCGTCCTTCAGTACGACCACGCGGTCGGACCCTTCGATCAGTTCCTCCGGGTCGGAGGAGATGAGCAGGACGCCCAGGCCGTCCCCGGCCAGTTCGTCCACGAGTTTCTGCACCTCGGCCTTGGCGCCGACGTCGATGCCGCGGGTGGGCTCGTCCAGGAGCAGCACCTTGGGGTTCATGGCCAGCCAGCGGGCGAGGAGCACCTTCTGCTGGTTGCCGCCGGAGAGTTCGCCGACCTTCTGGTGCGGGGAGGACGCCTTGATGCGCAGCCGCTTGACGAAGGTGTCGACGATGCTGTCCACGCGGGCCTCGGAGACCAGGCCGAAGCGGGAGAGCCGGGGCAGTGCCGCGAGCGCTATGTTCTCGCGGACCGACAGCCCGGGGACGATGCCCTCGCTCTTGCGGTCCTCCGGCAGCAGGCTGATCCCGGCGCGGATCGCGGCCGGGGTGGAGCCGCCGCGCAACGGTACGCCGGCCACCGTGACCCGGCCCGCGCTGCGGGCGAGGGCTCCGGAGACGGCCTTCGCCGTCTCGGTGCGTCCCGAACCGAGCAGGCCGCCGAGGCCCACGACCTCACCCGGGCGGATGCTGACGGAGACGTCGTGCAGCTTGTGCGGGACCGTCAGCCCCTCCGCGTGGAGGACGGGCCGGGCGTCCACGGCGTCGTGGTCCCCGGAGAACTTGGTCGCCCCCTCCTCGCGGACCTCGCCCAGGTCCCGGCCGAGCATGGTGGACACCAGGGAGAGGCGGTCCAGGTCGGCCAGCCGGCCGTGGTGCACGCGGCGGCCGTCGCGCAGCACGGTGACGGTGTCGCACACGGTGTAGAGCTCGTCGAGGCGGTGGCTCACGTAGACGACGGCGATCCCCGCCTCCCGCAGGCGCCGGATGACCGAGAACAGGGTCGCCACTTCCCGGGGTTCGAGCGAGGAGGTCGGTTCGTCCATGATGACGATCCGGGCGTCCGTCGCCACGGCTCGGGCCAGGGCGACCATCTGCTGGGCTCCGACACCGAGGGTGCGCAGCGGTTGCCGTACGTCCACCCGGACGCCGTGGGCGGCGAGTGCCTCCTCGGCCTCCCGGTTCATGCGGGCCACGTCCAACAGGCCGAAGCGGTTGCGCGGTTCGCGGCCCAGGAAGAGGTTGCGGGCCACGCTCAGCAGCGGGATGAGGTTGACCTCTTGGTAGATGGTGGAGATCCCGGCCCGCTGCGCCTCCAGCGGGGTGGCGAAGGAGACCTCGCGGCCCTGGAAGGTGAGGGTGCCCGCGTCGGGCCGGTGGACGCCGGTGAGGAGCTTGATGAGGGTCGACTTGCCGGCGCCGTTCTCGCCGATCAGCGCGTGCACCTCGCCGGGGTGCAGGGTCAGGTCCACGTCGACCAGGGCCCGGACGCCGGGGAAGGTCTTGCTGAGTCCGCGGACGGCGAGGACTTCGGCGGGGGGTGCCACCTGTGCCTCCAGGAGGAGAAGGGGTTCGGGAGCGGCGGAGGGGCCCGGGGTCTCCGGGCCCCTCGGGGTGGTCAGTAGGCCTTGCCGATGTCCTGCTTGGCGTTGTCCGCGTTGTAGGCGCCGTCCTGGATGATGACGTCCTGGGGGACTTCCCCGCCCTTGGTGAAGGTGTCGAGCGTCTGGAACGCCAGCGGTCCGAACCGCGGGTTGGACTCGATGACGCCGCTGATCCAGCCGTCCACGGCACCCTGCACGGCGTTGCGGGTGCCGTCCACGGTGACGATCCTGACGTCGCCCGCCTTCCTGCCGGCACCCTTCAGGGCGGTCACCGCGCCGAGGCCCATCTCGTCGTTCTCTGCGTAGATCCCCTTGATGTCCGGCTTGGACTGGATGAGTTGCTCGGTGACCTGCTGGCCCTTCTCGCGGGCGAAGTCGCCGGTCTGCTCGAAGACGACCTTCAGCTTCGGGGCCTTCTCGGCGAGCCGCTCCTTGAAGCCCTTGGTCCGCTCGGTGGTGACGTTGTTCCCGGCGGAACCGAGCAGGATCGCGACCTCGCCCTTGCCGCCCGTGGCCTCGATCATCTGGTCGGCGGCCCGCCGGCCCTGCTCGACGAAGTCGGAGGCGATGAAGGAGACGTAGTCCTTGCAGGGGTCCGCGTTGATCTTGCGGTCGATCGTGATGATCGGCACCTTCTTGGCGGCGGCTGCCTGGAGCACCGGGTCCCAGCCGTCGGAGTTGAGCGGGGCGATGACCAGCAGGTCAGCTCCCTTGGCCAGCAGGTTCTGCACGTCGCTGATCTGCTTGGAGAACTGCGACTGGGCGTTGGCCGTCAGCAGTTTGACGCCCCGCTTGCCGGCCTCGTCCTTGATGGACCGGGTCTCCGCGATGCGGAAGGGGTTGGCTTCCTTCTCCGACTGGGAGAAGCCGACGGTGGCGTTCTTCAGGTCGATCTTCTCCGCCCCGTAGGCGTCGATGGCACAGGTCTTGCTGCCCGGAGCGGGCGTGACGACCTTCTGTTCCGAACCGGCGGCCGCGGTGGACTCCTGGTCGCCCGAAGCGTCGTCCTCCGACTTCGAGCAGGCGGTCGCGGTCAGGGCGACCGCGGCGGCCAGGGCCACGAGGACGGGACGGGCGAGGTGGTGCGGGCGGTGCGTGCTGCGCTGCATGGTGACCCCGATCCGGGCGACGCTGAAAGGGAATTGGGGAGCCGGGCAGACGAGCGGAGGTGGCGCTGCTCCCCCGGCGGCCAACGTTGTCAGGTCCGCCGCAATGAGGTTTTACATCGTTGAAAGGGGGCTGTAAACCCCCCGTGCGCGACCTGCGGGCGGGTTGCGTGGAGCGTGCGGGGCACGCGGACGTCCGGGTGGCCCCCGGGAGCGAAACGACGGAGACAGCGGTGAACTGCGCCCCTACGATGACCCGATGACGACGATCAAGCAGTTCCAGGTCACCTTCGACTGCGCGGAACCCGAGCGGGTGGCCCGCTTCTGGTGCGAGGTGCTGGGGTACGTGGTACCGCCGCCGCCGGAGGGGTTCGCCACGTGGGGCGACTACGACCGTTCACTGCCGCCCGAGCGCCAGGGGGCCGGGTTCGTGTGCCACGACCCCTCCGGCACGGGCCCGCGCCTGTACTTCCAGCGCGTTCCCGAGGGCAAGGTCGTCAAGAACCGGGTGCATCTCGACGTACGGGTCGGCACCGGACTGGTGGGGGAAGAGCGTCTGGCCGCCCTGGAGGCCGAGTGCGCGCGGCTGGTCCCGCTCGGCGCGGTGCGCGGACGGCTGCTGCTCGCCGACGACGAGAACGAGTCGTGCCTCAACATGCAGGACGTCGAGGGCAACGAGTTCTGTCTCGACTGAGCGCGCGGAACGCGGGGCCCTCACGGCAAGGATCTCGTCGCCTTCCGGGCCCCGTCGTCTCGTCACTCCGTGCCGCGGCCCAGGGTGCTCTCCCGCTCGACCAGACGGTACTCCGCCCACACGCGCCGGGGTTCGGGAGCGGCCCCGCCGAGCCGGGCGAGCACCGACTCCACGGCGAGGCGGCCGATGGCCCCCTTGTCCGGCGAGACCGAGGTGAGGGTCACCGCACCGAACCGCCCCTCGACCACGTCGTCGAAACCGACCACCGCGATGTCCTCCGGCACCCGCAGTCCCCGTGCATGGAGCACCCGCATCGCTCCGATGGCCATCGGGTCGTTGTAGGCGAAGACCGCGTCGGGGTGCCTGCCCGCGTCGAGGATGCGGGTCATGGCCGCCGCGCCGTCGGCGTGCCCCCAGCCGTCGGTGGCGGCGACGAGCGCGTCGTCCACGGGGAGGCCCGCGGCCGTCAGCTCCTCGCGCCAGCCGCGTACCCGGAGCTGGGCGGGTTCGTTGCGCCCGCGCCGGGCGCCGATGAACGCGACCTCGCGGCGCCCCAGTCCGACCAGGTGCCGCACCGCCGCGCGCGCGGCGGCGACGTTGTCGATGGCGATGTGGTCGTACGGCAGGTCGTAGTCCCGTTCGCCCAGCAGCACCAGCGGCACGTTCCCCGCACGGTCGCGCAGGTCCTCGGCCTCCAGCTCGATGGGACTGAGGATCAGTCCGTCGATGACCCGGGCCCTGAACCCCTGGCTGACCAGGAGTTCCTGCTCGCGTCGCCCGCCGGTGTGGTCCAGGAGCACGGTGTAGTCGTGCTCGGCCGCCGTGTCGATGACGGCCGCGGCGAGCTCCGCGAAGTAGGGGTTGCCCAGCTCGGGCAGGGCGAGGGCGATGATGCCCGTGCGTCCCGCGCGCAGGTGCCGGGCGGTCAGGTTGGGCCGGTAACCCAGCTCGTCGATGGAACGCTGGACGCGCTCGCGCATGGCGGGGGTGACGTGCCGGAAGTTGTTCACCACGTTGGAGACGGTCTTGATGGAGACCCCCGCGTGCGCGGCGACGTCCTTGAGGCTGACCCGCACGGCATTCCCCTCCTGAGCGACCCGACTCGGGTGGCCGGTGCGGAACCGGTGCCGTCACCGTGAGCCGTGCGCCGAGCCCGTGCCCCGATTTTACAACGTTATACATCCGTTGTCGTCACGCTGACAAGGCACTGGCCACCCGCGCGGCCCGGGTCAGCGGCGGCCGTCCGCGTGCCGGTCGCGCCCCGGCGTTCGGTCGAGGTCGGACAGGTCCAGCACGAAGCGGTAGCGGACGTCGTTGCGCCCCAGCCGGTCGAAGGCCTCGTGCAGACGCGCCGAGGGGAGGAGTTCGATGTCAGCGGCGATGCCGTGCCGTGCGCAGAAGTCCAGCATCTCGGCGGTCGCCCGCACCCCGCCGCTGCCCGCGGAGCTGAGCCTCTTGCGACCCACGAGCAGGTCGGTGACCTCCAGGGTGACCGATCCGAGGTGGCCGACACAGCTGAGGGTGCCGTCCATGGCGACCAGACCGAGGTAGGGCGCGAGGTCGTGCGGCGCGGAGACGGTGTCGATGACGACGTCGAAGCGGTCGCGGGCGGCGGCCATCTGCCGCGGGTCCGTGGAGACCACGAGCCCCGTGGCGCCGAGAGCGCGGGCGTCGTCGCCCTTGCCCGGTGAACGGGTGATGACCGAGGTGTCGGCCCCCAGGGCCACGGCCATCTTGACCGCGAGATGACCGAGGCCGCCCAGTCCCGCCACGGCGACGCGGGTGCCCTGACCCACTCCGAGGGCACGCAGTGGTTCCCACACGGTGATGCCGGCACACAGCAGGGGTGCGGCGGCGGCCGGGTCCAGACCGGCGGGCAGCGGATGGGCGAAGTGGTCCCGGACGACGTACTCGCGGGCGAAGCCACCCAGGGTGGTGGATCCGTCGTGCCGGTCGACGCCGTCGTAGGTCAGCGTCGGAAACGCGTGGCAGAAGTTCTCCTGACCGACCCGGCACATGGCGCACACGCCGCACGAGTCGACGATGTTGCCCACCGCGACCGGGTCCCCGACGGCGAAGCGGGTGACCGCGGGGCCGGTCTCCGTCACCACCCCGGTGAACTCGTGCCCCGGCACGAGAGGTCGCCGCGCCCCGTCGCCCCGGGCGCCGAGGGCGTGCAGGTCGGTGTGGCATACACCGCAGAAGTCCACCCGGAGGGCGATGTCGTCGGGGCGCAGATCCCTCCGTTCGAGCCTGGTCCGCTCCCATGCCGCCGACGGACCATCCGCCTGCCAGCCGACCGTGCTTCTCATGGTGCCACCTTCCGGACCCGGTTACAGACAGACTGTTCGGTCTATTCACGGTGGCACAACCGGACCGCCAAGGCAAACCAACTGTTCTGTCTGGTAGCTTCGGCGCATGGCCGATCAGCCCCTGACCTCGCGCGGAGCCGCGACGTACCAGCGCATCCTCGACGTGGCGACCCGGGAGTTCGCCGAGCACGGGATCGCCGGAGCGCGTATCGAGCGGATCGTGGCGGCCGCCCGCACCAACAAGGCTCAGCTCTACGCCTACTTCGGCAACAAGGACGGGCTCTTCGACGCCATCTTCTTCGGCTCGCTGGAGCGGATCGTGAACGTCGTCCCGATCGACGCCACCGACCTCGCCGACTGGGCCGTCCGCCTGTACGACGAGTACCTGCGGCGGCCCGATCTGATCCGACTGGCCACGTGGGCACGTCTGGAGCGGCGCCCGGCCGGTCACCTGGTCGAGGACACCGACCGCCTCGACGATCCCAAGCTGCGTGCGATCGCCGAGGCGCAGGCCGCCGGTCTGGTGCGCCGGGGAGACCCCTTCGACGTCATGGCCGTGGTCATCGCCCTGTCCATGGCCTGGTCGCCGGTGAGCAACGTCTACGCGGCGACCGCGGAGGAGCCGGCTTCCGTGCACGAGCGGCGTCGTACGCTGCTGCGTGAGTGCGTCCACCGGGCGGTGGCCGCCGACCCGGGAGGCGAGTGAATCCGCGGGCGGGGCCTTCCGGTCCTTCCGCCCCTGAGGAGGGCCGGCGGCCCGGCCGCCCCTGAGCTACATGACCGGGTTCTCGATCAGCGTCACACGGTTGCCGTCGGGGTCGTGGACGGCGGCGAACCGCACGTTCCGTGCACCCGGCTCGATCGCCCCGGCGGTGATGCCGCGGCCGGCGAGGTCCGACAGCGCCTGGTCCAGGTCGTCCACCACGAGGTTCACCAGCGATGCCCCGGCGCGCTCGGGGTCCTGGAACACCTGGAGCCAGCCGGACGGGGCGATGTGCCAGTCGGCCAGCCCCGCCATCGGCCTCGCGTCGGCCGGCCGGCCCAGGAACCGCTCGTACCAGGCGACCGCGGACTCGATGTCGCTCACCGGGGCGACCGCGAGGACGTGAGTGAAGAGCATGATGAGGCCTTTCTCTGCGGCGCGGGTCCGTACACCAGGGCGGACTCCCCGACCGGAGGGAACTCGTCGCCGTCGCCGCGCCCGTCGCCGGGCCGCGCCGCGAGGGGGCCAGGAGGTGTCGTTCGGATCAGGCGGGTTCCGGCCCACGGCGCCTTCTGGCCCCCGCGGCCCCGGCATGATCCAGACGACACCCTCTAGGGCAGGGGCGTCCCACCGGTCACGTTCATGATCTCCGCCGTGACGTAGCCGGCTTCCTGCGAGGCGAGGTAGACGTAGGCGGGTGCCAGCTCGGCCGGCTGCGCGGGACGTCCGAGCGGACTCTGCTTGCCGAACTCGGCCGTGTCCGGCATCGTCGCCGGGATCAGCGGCGTCCACACCGGACCCGGCGCCACCGCGTTCACCCTGATGCCGCGTTCCGCGAGCATCTGGGCGAGACCTTGCGTGAAGGTCACGATCGCCCCCTTGGTCATCGCGTAGTCGAGCAGGTGCGGGCTGGGCTTGTACGCCTGGACCGAGGTGGTGTTGATGACGCTGCCACCCGCGGGAATGTGCGGCACGGCGAACTTCGTCAGCCAGAACATGCCGTAGAGGTTCGTCCGCACGACCCGGTCGAACTGCTCCGTCGGGATCGCCTCGATGCCGTCCGGCTGGGACATCTGGTAGGCGGCGTTGTTCACCAGCACGTCGATGCCGCCGAACTCCGAGACGGCCCGGTCGATGAGCGCCCTGCAGTTCTCCTCCGTACGGATGTCGCAGGAGACGGCCACGGCCTTCCGCCCGGCCTCCTCCACCAGCCGGGACGTCTCCCGGGCCTCGTCCTCCTCCTGCTCGAGGTAGGTGAACAGCACGTCGGCGCCCTCCCGGGCGAAGGCCAGCGCCACGGCCCGGCCGATGCCCGAGTCGCCGCCCGTGATGACGGTCCTGCGGCCCACCAGGCGCCCCGACCCGCGGTACGACTCCTCACCGTGGTCGGGCGGCGGGTCCATCGGCCCGGTCCAGCCCGGATGCGGCTGGTCCTGCGCGGCGAAGTCGGGGCGCGGGTACTGATCCGTCGGGTCCTGCTGGTGACGCTGGTCGTCCGCCACATCGGCCTCCTGTGTCTCGTGGAGCGAAGTCAGCGACCGTGTTCCCTGGCCGGGCGGTCCGAAAAGCCCCGGATCATCCGACCGCCGCCGCACCGCCCGGCCGGGCGCCGTCATGCCGGTCCGCGCCTGGCCAGCACCAGGTCATCAGGCATGGGCTGCCGGCCGGGGCCGGGGCCAGGGGGCGGTGGTCGGCGGTCGGCGGTCCTGCCCCGGGTGGTTCACCGACGTCCTGCACCCGCTCGGGGACGGCGACCTGCCACCGTGACGGCCACGGACCGGCATCCCCCGGGACCGCGCGCGTCGTCGGGCGTCACGCGGTGCCCGGCGACGACGGCACCACGGGCACCCCGTCCCGCCACGCGGCACGGAGGTGAGCGCCCGTCAGCTTACGTCGCAGGACTCCGCCCGGGTGGCGGCGCGGCCCGGACCGGCCTCCGTCCGCGTGGCCTGCCCGGTGCACGGCGCACCCGTGGAGTACGACGGCTACAGCGACGACGCAGGGTCGTACCTGCCCGACCACGGCGGCTGCGTCTCCCCCATCCGTAGCGACGTCCATGACGCCTGGCTTCCGGGAGTGCCCGCATGCTGACCCCGCCCACCTCCTACCGCGCCTCCGCCCCGCGCCGCGGAGCGCGGTCCGCGCCCCTGATGGCCGGCACGGTGTGCCTGCTCTCCCTGGCCGGTACCGCGTTGGCCTCGGCGCCGGCACCGGCCGCCGCAACCTCGTCGTCCGCCCCGGTGTCCTGGCAGTCGGACCTCTCCCGGACCGGCGCCGACGACGTCAACGTCCAGTACCGGGAAGGTGCCCTGAGGGTGCGTGACGGTTCCGTCAGCCCCGCGTCCCTGGGCCGCGACGGCGGTTACGCCTCCGCCGTACTGGAGACGCATCACGTGGACCGGCCGGTGAACCGGGTCACGGTGACCCTCGACGCGACGGTGCCCGCGACGGCGAGCGCCGAGGTCGACGTGCGGGGACGGTCGGCCGACGGAGCGTGGACCGAGTGGCGGAGCACGGCGGCCGGCGCCGCGACGCTCCTGCCGCGCCGGGTCGTCGACGTCCAGGCCCGGCTCACCCTGTGGAACGCCGAGGGGGGAGACACCGCCGCCGTGCGGGGACTGACCCTCGCGGCGGACGACGCGGGCAGCGTCCCCGCCGGTCCCGGGCTGGCGGCCTCCGCCTTCTCGGCCAGGGTCTACGCCACCCGTGAGGGCCTGGTCGGGCACACCACCGCCAACGGTCACGTCATCCGCGAGGACGACCACTTCGTGGCACTGCCCTCGCGCCGGGCGCTGTCCCCGGCCGGCAGCGGCCAGTACTCGGTGCAGGTGTGCGGTCCGGTCCGCTGCGAGACGGCGCCCGTGTGGGACGTCGGCCCCTGGAACACCCACGACGACCACTGGAACCCGTCCGCGCAGCGCGAGCAGTGGAAGGACCTGCCGAGGGGTCTGCCCGAGGCGCAGGCCGCCTACGAGGACGACTACAACGGCGGACGCGACGAGTTCGGCCGGCAGGTCGCCAACCCGGCGGGCATCGACCTGGCCGACGGCACCTTCTACAACGTGGGCCTCGACGACAACGGCTGGGTGAGCGTCACCTACCTGTGGACGGACGGCGGCGGCGACACCACCTCCTTCCCGACGTCGGGCACCGACGTCGGCGTCCGGCAGCAGGCCACGACCACCTCGACCCGCGTGGCGAACCTGCCCGGACCCACGACCGTGCGGGTGAGGTGCCAGGTCCACGGCCAGGTCGTGGACCAGGACGGCCGGAGCAACGACGCGTGGTCGTACCTGCCCGACTACGGCGGCTATGTCTCCAACGTCTTCCTCGACGTCGCCGACGCCTGGCTCCCGGGCGTGCCCGCCTGCTGACCCCGCGCGCACTCCACCGGCGCCGCGCGGTGCAGACGGGGCGGCGCCCGCCGGGGAAGCCGCCCCGCCCCGTACCGCGGGCCGCGATGGCGCCTCAGCAGCCGCCGCAGTTGTGGTACGTGACGTCCCAGTGGTTGCCCTCGTCGGCGTACACGTTGCCGGAGCCCGATCGCCACTGCGGCGCGCCGTCACCGCGGACGCCGATGTAGGTGAAGGTGTTCTTGATGTAGTTGCCGACGCACGTGTACTTGCTGAAGTCCAGTTTGTAGCCGTTCCAGTGCGAGTAGGTGCCGGAGGCGTGTCCCGTCTCGGTGCCGCCCGTGACGTTCAGTGCGCAGCCGCTGGCCCGCTTGAGGGTCTGGGCGCCCTGGGCGGTGGCGAGGTTGAGCTGGTCGAAGGAGGTACAGGTCGCGTTGTTCCGGTTGGAGCAGTTGCCGGAGGACGACCAGGTGATGCCGACGTCACGGAACATCGACGTCGCGGTGGCGTGGCTGATCTTCGTGGCCGCGAAGGCGTCGCCTGCGCCCCCGACGACCACGGCGCCCGGTGCGGCCACCAGGGCCAGGGCCGTGACCACCGACCGGAGGCGCGTGCCGGTCGTGCGGTGCCGCCTTCGCTTCGTTCCCGTCGAGGTGCCACCGGGGACGGTCGGAGACTTCATCGGACCTCCATGCGGTACGTCATGCTGCCTGTGGGGTGGTTGAGCATGCGGTGCACGACGATGGTGCCCGAGGTCTACGCGCGTACGCCAGAGTGCGTCGGGACGTGCCGCACCGCCGCCCGCCGGCCGGCGGTCAGCCGTAGGAGCCCGCCCCGGTGTCACCGACCGCCGCCCGGATCCGGCCGAGCCACTGGGTGCCGAGCCGGTGCCCGTCGGGGAACTCGTCGTCCCGGTCCCAGCGCCACGTCGTGACCATCGCCAGGACGAGCAGTCGGCACGTACGCAGCAACTCCCGGTCCGCTCCCGGGTAGTGGCCGCCGACCTCCTCGGGCGCGTGGGCGAGGTCGAACTCGACGGGTCCGCGGCAGCAGGTCTCGAAGTCGATGAAGAGCGGGCCTCTCCCGGTGGGTAGGAGGTTGCCCGGGTGCGGCTCGCCGTGCAGCAGTTGTTCGGGGCCGCCGCTCTCGCCGATCACCAGGCTCAGGTCGCTCAGCGTGCGGGCGAGCAGCTCCCGGTCCGCGTCGGCGAGCGCGGGGGTGCGGTCGCGGTCCGTCAGGAGCCCGCGCGCCTGCTCCACCCGGTCCGTGAAGTGCGGGGTGGGGACGTCGACCTTCCGCATCCCGGCGTGCAACCGTTCGAGCGCGGCGGCGTAGTCGGCCGGCGGGACCTCACGAGGTGCCACGGGTTCGTGGTGGGTCCACAGTGTCACCACGAAACCGTCGCGCTCGTGCACGCGGGGCTCCACGCGGGGGTCGGGAGCCGCCACCGGGCACCCGGCTTCGGCCAGCCGCAGGGCGAGGTCGACCTCGAACCGCGCGACCTGCTGGGCCTCGGGCGCCACCCGGGCCAGTACGTCGCCGGGGAGCAGGCGCACGGTGAGCTTGTTCGAGTCGTGGAGCACGACCGCGTCGCCGACTTCCAGGTCGAGCGACGCCGCGACCGCCACGGCCGCCGCCACCGCCCTCGTGGACTCCTCTGCCCGCATCCTTGCCCGGCCCCTCTCCTCGTCGGCACCTCCTGGCAGCACCGTCGGAGCGGTGCCGACGCGAGCGCGCGGCCGCTCCTGGTGCGGGTCACCTCCCCGCGGCACCGGCCGGGGGCGCGTCGGACCGTTCCGTCGGCGGGACCCGGTGCGCCGCGAGCCTCTCCACCAGCCCGATGCCCCGTGCCAGCAACTCCCGCTCCTCGCCGGTCAGTTCCGCCTCGATGGCCCGCGCCAGCCAGTCCGCCCTGCGCCCCCGCTCCTCCTCCAGCAGCGCCTGCCCCTGCGGCGAGAGCTCGACGAGGCTCTTGCGGCCGTCGGTCGGATGCGCCCGCCGCGTGATCAGGCCCTGTTCCATGAGAAGTCCGACGGCTCGCGCCATGGACTGCGGGCGTACGCGCTGATCGGCCGCCAGTTCGCTGGTCGTCATCGCCCCGCTGCGGTCCAGCGCGCCGAGGACGGCCACCTGGCCGAGGGGCATCTGGTCCTCGAGTTTCACGCGCCGCGTGAGCTTTCCCATCGCGGTGCGCAGTTCGGCCGCGACGGCGGTGGATTCCGGAAGGGGCATACCGAACTTTAACGCAGCCGCTCTGCGCAGCCGATACGAACAGCCTCCCTGACCAGCGAGCCTGTACAGCGAACCTACCAGCACAACTGAACAGCACAGCTGAACAGCGCAACTGAACAGCATTGCTGTAGAGTGACCGTCGTCGGGTCCAGCGCCACCGTCGTCGCAGCCGAGCCCGGCACGCAGACAACGGGAGGACTCCCATGACCGCCATCACCTCCGTCACCGGCCGCCGCGTCCTCGACAGCCGGGGCAACCCCACCGTCGAGGTGGACGTGCAGCTGTCCGACGGTTCCCTCGGCCGGGCCGCGGTCCCCTCCGGCGCGTCGACCGGCGCCCGCGAGGCCGTCGAGCTCCGCGACGGCGACCCTGCCCGCTGGCACGGCAAGGGGGTCGACCGCGCGGTGGCCCACGTCAACACGGAGCTGGCAGCCGCCGTCCGCGGTCGCGAGGCCGAGGACCAGGCCGGTCTGGACGCCGTCCTCGTCGCCACCGACGGCACCGCCGCCAAGTCGCGGCTCGGCGCCAACGCGCTCCTCGGGGTGTCCCTGGCCACGGCCAAGGCCGCGGCCGCCGCTCACCGGCTGCCGCTGTACCGCTACCTCGGCGGCTCCGACGCCCGGCTGCTGCCCGTGCCGATGATGAACATCGTCAACGGGGGCGCGCACGCCGACAATCCCCTGGACTTCCAGGAGTTCATGATCGCCCCGATCGGCGCGGAGACCTTCGCCGAGGCCGTGCGGATGGGTTCCGAGATCTTCCACACCCTGCGCCGCGACCTGCTGGCCGCCGGGCACTCCACGGGCGTGGGCGACGAGGGCGGCTTCGCGCCCGCGCTGCGCACCGCCGAGGAGGCGCTCGACTTCGTGGTGGCGGCCGTCGAACGCACGGGGTACCGGCCCGGCACGGACATCGGCCTGGTCATGGACCCGGCGTCGTCCGAGTTCTTCCGCGACGGGGTCTACGACTACGCCGGGGAGGGGGTGCGGCGCACGCCCGCCGAGCACGCGGAGTACCTCGTGAAGCTGATCGACGCCTACCCGGTCGTGTCGATCGAGGACCCGATGGCCGAGGACGACCTGGCGGGGTGGCGGGACCTGACCGGTCGGGTCGGCGACCGCTGCCAGCTCACCGGCGACGACGTCTTCTGCACGAACGAGACCCTCCTGCGCGAGGGCATCGCCTCCGGCGTGGCCAACTCGGTGCTGGTGAAGGTCAATCAGATCGGCACGCTCACGGAGGCCCTGGCCACCGTGGACACCGCCCACCGGGCGGGCTGGACCGTCGTGATGTCGCACCGCTCGGGGGAGACGGAGGACACCACGATCGCCGACCTGGCGGTGGCCACGGGCTGCGGCCAGATCAAGACCGGCTCGCTGTCCCGCTCCGACCGCACCGCCAAGTACAACCAGCTCCTGCGCATCGAGGAGGAGCTGGGAGACGGCGCGCGCTACGCGGGTGCGCAGGCGCTGCGCCGCTGACCCGCGCCGCAGAACGGGGTGGGGGGGGCAGTATCTCTGTAGGTCAGATCCCACCCCCCCCATAACCATGTCTTCCCCCTCCCCCCACCCAACCCCCCCACCCCCCCCCCCAGCCCCGAGAGGGGGTGGGGTGGGCGGGGCAGGGGTGACCGCGTGCGGTGCCGACACCGGTGTGGCGGTCGCGGGTCGGTCCCCCGCCCGGGCAAGGGAG
>NZ_JBWKKZ010000011.1:0-104637 GCF_056430705.1 Streptomyces sp. NPDC045956
ATTCCGAACCCGGAAGCTAAGCCTTTCAGCGCCGATGGTACTGCAGGGGGGACCCTGTGGGAGAGTAGGACGCCGCCGAACAATCATTGCGAGAAGACCCCGCACCGGGAACGGTGCGGGGTTTTCTGCGTTTAGCGCGTCCTTCTTCTCCTTGGGCTCAGGTCGGTGTCACGAGTTTCGTGTCGTAGGCCAGGATCACCGCTTGTACGCGGTCGCGTGAGCCCGTCTTGGCGAGGATGCGGCCCACATGGGTCTTCACCGTCGACTCCGCCAGATGCAGACGCTCGGCTATCTCCGTGTTGGTCCAGCCCTGACCCATGACTCTGAGGATCTCGCTCTCGCGGTCGGTGAGAGTGGCCAGACGCGGGTCGGGGGCGCCGTCCGGTGCCGTGGACGCCGGCAGGTGGTGGACGTAGGCGTCGAGCAGACGGCGCGTCAGGCTCGGAGCCACCACGGCGTCTCCCGTCGCCACCGCCCGGACGCCGGAGAGCAGCTCTTCCGGCTGGGCGTCCTTGACCAGGAAACCCGAGGCACCCGCGCGCAGGCCGGCGTAGGCGTACTCGTCGAGATCGAAGGTCGTGAGGATGAGGACCCGGGTGCGCCCGCCGGCGGCGACGATGCGGCGGGTCGCCTCGATACCGTCCAGGCCCGGCATACGGACATCCATGAGAACGACGTCCGGGTGGAGGCCGGCGGTCATCCGGGTGGCCTCGGCGCCGTTCGCGGCTTCCCCCACGACCGTCATGTCGTCCTGACTCTCCAGCAGCATCCGGAAGCCGAAACGCTGGAGCGGCTGGTCGTCGGCTATGAGCACGGTGGTCACTGGGCGGATTCCTCCGGGAGACGCAGGTGGACGCGCCAGCCCCGCTCGGGGCGTGGCCGTGGGCCGGCCTCCAGTGTGCCGCCGTACAGGGAGGTGCGCTCACGCATGCCGGTCAAGCCCCGGCCTTCCGACGCGGCGGGGGACGGGCCGCCGCGGCCGGTGTCGGTGACGGTGAGGGCGACGGCGCCACCGGCCTCGTAGGAGAGGTCGACGTGGGCGGTGGCGTCGGGACCGGCGTGCTTGAGGGTGTTGGTGAGGGCCTCCTGGATGACGCGGTAGACCGTGAGCTGGCGGCCCTCGGGGAGGGTGGCCCGGCCCTGGACGGTCGTACGGACCGGGAGCCCGGCGCCGCGTACGCCGGTGAGGAGTCGGTCGAGGTCGGTGAGGGCGGGTTGGGGGGCGAGCTCCGCCCGGGAGCCTGCCCGGTCCTCGTCGCGCAGGACGTCCAGCAGGCGGCGCAGCTCGCCCAGCGCCTGGCGGCTGGTGGTGGCGATGGACTCCAGGGCCTGGGCGGCGCGCTCGGGGGACTTGGCGGCGGCGTAGCGGCCACCGTCGGCGAGGCCGGTGACGACGGAGAGGTTGTGGCCGATGATGTCGTGCATCTCCCGGGCGATGCGGGCGCGTTCGGCCGCGGCGGCGAGCCGGAGCTGCTGGTCGCGCTCGGTCTCCAGGCGACGGGCGCGGTCCTCCAGCACCTCGGTGTAGTCGCGGCGCGTGCGGACCGTGACGCCGATGAGCACCGCCACGCCGGCGGACAGGAGGTGCGAGCCGAGCTGCTGGTTCCAGGAGCCCGCGTCGTCGCCGTGGCGGAGCGCCGTGACGCAGGCCGGGGCCGTCACGACGGCCACCGCCCACCAGAGACTGCGCAACGGCAGCCGCAGCGCGATGTGGTGGAGGAGGAGCAGCTGGAGCAGAGCCGCCTGAAGGGCGGCGCCCGACCAGCTGCTGAGCAGGGCCGCGGGCATCGTCACCAGGAGAGCGGCCCGCGGGTGAGCGCGGCGCCAGAGGAGGGGGACGGTGAGGGCGAGGCTCAGGGCGAGGACCAGGCCGGCGGGCACATCGGCGTCGTGGGCGACGTTCCGCCAGCCGCCGGCGGCGTCGATCAGGGCGGCCAGTACCCAGAAGCCGGTGAGGAGCAGGTCCCAGACGAGGGGCCGACGCCGGTCGAAGGCGCGTACCCGGCGGGTGACGCGGTGCACGTACTCGGTGAGGGGCTCCGCCGCGCGGTCCTGCGGCGGGGGTTCCACGGGCTCCATCCGACCATGGTCGGGGCTGCGCGGAGGCAGGGCGTCCGTCCTTGGGCCGGTATATCGGATGAGCGCCGTAGTACCCGGGTATTACGGTGGCCCGCATGAGTGCCTCGGTCCCCGGTGACTACGTGATCCGCTCCATACGTGCCGACGAGTGGCCCGCCGTGAAGGAGCTGCGGCTGCGCGCGCTGCGCGACCCGCTGGCCCACCTCGCGTACCTGGAGACGTACGACGAAGCCGCCGCGCGGCCCGACTCCTACTGGCGGGAGCGGGCGGCCCTGGCGGCCGACGGAGCAGCCGGGGCGCGGCAGTTCGTCGCGGAGGTGCCCGGCGGGACGTGGCTCGGCACGCTGACCGTGCTGGTGGAGGACGCCGGGACGACGGACTGGGCCGGGTTCCCGGTGGAGCGTCGGCAGGGACACGTGGTCGGGGTGTTCGTGCGTCCCGAGTGGCGGGGGAGCGGGCTGACCAAGGCGCTGTTCGACGCGGGGCTGGAATGGGCGTGGGCGAACGGCCTGGAGCGGATGCGGCTCATCGTGCACCCGGACAACGAGCGCGCCCAGGGCGCCTACCGGAAGGCGGGGTTCGCGCCGAGCGGGCGGACGGTGCCGCTGATGGGTCCGGGCCCCGGAGAGGTCGAGCTGGAGTTCGTGCTCGAGCGCTAGACGGGCAGTTGGGCGTGCGGCCAGCGGGCGCGGCCCTGTTCGCGGGAGCGGAGCAGGGCCAGGGCCGGCATGCCGCGGTCCGCGCCGGTGGCCAGCAGCTCGGGGAGCTGGGGGAGCGGAGCGACGGCCGCGACATCGTCCAGGACGAGCGTCAGTGGTGGGTCGAGGCGACCGGAGGATGACCGTTCGGCCATGCGCCGGCCGCGCTCGACCACGCTGGAGACGAGCGCCGTCAGCAGCGGCATCGCGCCCGGGCTCGTACGGGGGTCCTCGATGGATTCACCCACCACGTAAAGCGTTCCCTGTTCGTGGACGAAGGAATCCAGGGCGAGGGCATCAGTTCGGTTCGGGGTGCAGGCCTCACGGATGTTGACCGTCGAGAGGGCGGCCAGGGCCCGGGCGGTCAGCTGCTGGGCCATGTCCCGCCGTTCGGGATGGGCGGTGAGGGCGCCCTCCAGCTCGCCCGCGGCACCCGCCGCGGCCTTGGGACTGGTACGGAGGATGCGGACGGCGTCCTGGACCTGGACGCCCTGGGACCAGCGGTGGACGTGGCGGACGGTGCGGCCGTCGACGGCGGCGGCGTGGAGATAGCTGCGCAGGAGCAACTCGGCGGTGTCGCCGACCGCCTGGTCGAGCCGGGCGGTGGGGCGGACGGGGGCGAGGAGGGCGGCCGCCCTGGTCGTGGCCGTCGGCCTGTCCTCGCATCCGGCGGTGGGGGACCAGTGGAGTCGGGCCGGGGTGTCGCAGAGGTGGCCCGGGTCGTAGAGGTGGCAGGGACCGAGCTTCGCGCGGGCGTCCTTGGTCGCCGCCCAGAGGGCCGGGCCGGAGGTGATGACGAGGGCCGCGCCTTCCGCTTCGCGCAGGGCGTTCGCGGCGGTCGAGAGGCGGAGGTCGGAGGGACCGTAGTGCACCGCGGGCTCGGGTCGGTGGGTGTGCCGGACGCCGATCCGCCCGCCGCCGGCCGCTGCGGGGAGGGGCTTCTCCTCCGAGGGCTCCTCCTCCGGGGGCGCCCCCGGAGGCTCCTCCCGCCGCGGCGCCCTCGGGGTCGGTACCTCGTGCACCGGTACGGGCGCCTGCCGCCGCGTGCGCTCCGGCTCGGGCGCCGCCTGCGGCGCCACCACGGGCGTGCGCTCTTGCAGGGCTGCCGCCCGCGCCTCCGTGCGCCGTCGCCGGCGGACCGCACGCCACCGAGCCACCGTGCCCATCACGAACACGGTGAGGACGACCAGCACCATGAGCTGGCCGATGAACAGGCCCCAGAACAGGCCGTACCCGGACAGGGCCGTCTCCGGGGCGTCCGGCCAGGCACCGGCGAGGTCGTGCGGCTCGGCGACGAGGTGGCGCATGGCCGGCGGGGTGCCGCCGAAGGTGACCCCCGCGGGCCAGGAACCGTGGGCGAGCAGGGCGGCGAGGCCCGTCGCCGTCCACACCAGCAGCGCCATGCAGAGGATGAAGGCGAGGGTGCCGAGCAGCAGGCCGTCCGGGATGCCGCCGTCCCGCCGCCGGTCGTCCGGTCTCATCCGTTCCGTCCTCCCCCTCCGCCTACGCCACCGTCGATTCGGACGGGTCGCCGATGTGCTGCTCCACGAAGGCCGCCGCCCGTTCCTCGGCCTCCAGTTCGGCGGCGCGCAGGGCGTCGTCGTTGAAGTCGGCGGAGGACTCGGTCATCGCGCGGTCGGTGAAGACCAGAGGGCGTTCGGTCTCCGTGATCAGGTGCTTGACCACCTGCACGTTGCCGTTGACGTCCCACACCGCGATGCCGGGGGTGAGGGTGGGGATGATCTCCACCGCCCAGCGGGGCAGGCCGAGGACGCGTCCGGTGGCGCGTGCCTCGTCGGCCTTCTGGGCGTAGATGGTCCGGGTGGAGGCCATCTTCAGGATCGCCGCGGCCTCTCTCGCCGCGGCCCCGTCGACGACGTCCGACAGGTGGTGGACCACCGCCACGAACGACAGGCCGAGGCGCCGCCCGAACTTGAGCAGCCGCTGGAACAGCTGCGCCACGAACGGGCTGTTGATGATGTGCCAGGCCTCCTCGACCAGGAAGATGCGCTTCTTGCGGTCGGGGCGGATCCAGGTGTGCTCCAGCCACACGCCGACGATGGCCATGAGGATCGGCATGGCGATGGAGTTGCGGTCGATGTGGGACAGGTCGAAGACGATGAGGGGCGCGTCGAGGTCGATGCCGACCGTGGTCGGGCCGTCGAACATGCCGCGCAGGTCGCCGTCGACGAGGCGGTCCAGGACCAGCGCCACGTCCAGGCCCCAGGCCCGTACGTCGTCTATGGCGACGTTCATCGCCTCGGCGGACTCCGGCTCGGGGTGGCGGAGCTGCTCGACGATGTCGGTGAGGACCGGCTGGCGCTCGACGATGGTCTCGTTGACGTAGGCGTGCGCGACCTTCAGGGCGAAGCCGGAGCGTTCGTCGAGGCCGTGGCCCATCGCGACCTCGATGATCGTCCGCAGCAGCGCCAGCTGCCCCGTCGTCGTGATCGCCGGGTCCAGGGGGTTGAGCCGGATGCCGTGGTCCAGGGCGGCCGCCGGGTCCAGGCGGATGGGAGTTATGCCCAGCTCTTCCGCGATGAGGTTCCACTCGCCGACGCCGTCCTCGCCCTGGGCGTCCAGGACGACGACCTGGCGGTCGCGGAAGCGGAGCTGGCGCAGGACGTACGTCTTCTCCAGCGCCGACTTGCCGTTGCCGGACTCGCCGAGCACCAGCCAGTGCGGGGCGGGGAGCTGCTGGCCGTACAGCTGGAAGGGGTCGTAGATGTAGCCCTTGCCGGAGTAGACCTCGCGGCCGATGATCACGCCGGAGTCGCCGAGGCCCGGCGCGGCGGTGGGCAGGTAGACGGCCTGGGCCTGGCCCGTGGAGGTGCGGACCGGGAGGCGGGTCGTCTCCACCTTCCCGAAGAGGAAGGACGTGAAGGCGTCGGTGAGGACGGTCAGCGGGTCCCGCATCAGGCTCAGCCCCTACCTTCGGATGCCGGTGGCGAACGGAAGTGTGTTCACGAAGGCGCGATGGTGCTCACGGTCGCACCACTCCAGCTTCAGGTACGACTTTCCGGCCGAGGCCCTTATCGTCCGCTTGTCGCGGGCGAGTGCCTCGGGGGAGCGGGAGGACACGGTGATGTAGCCGACCAGGTTGACGCCGGCCGCGCCGCTGGCGAGGTCCTCGCCGCGCTGGTCCAGGCGGCCGTGGGCGGCGATGTCGCGGGGGTCGACGGTGCGGTTCATCTTGGCGGCGCGGGAGGCGTCGGCCTCGTCGTTGGTCTTCTCGGTCAGCATGCGCTCGATGGCGACCTCGGTGGGTTCGAGGTCCATCGTGACGGCGACCGTGCGGATGACGTCCGGGGTGTGGACGAGCAGCGGCGCGAGGAAGTTCACGCCGACGGGGGTCATCGGCCACTCCTTGACCCAGGCGGTGGCGTGGCACCAGGGGGCGCGGGTGGAGGACTCGCGGGTCTTGGCCTGGAGGTAGGTGGGCTCCATGGCGTCCAGCTCGGCCGGCCAGGCGTTGCGCTTGGTCATCGCCTGGATGTGGTCGATGGGGTGGTCCGGGTCGTACATGGCGTGGATGAGGGAGGCGAGCCGGCCCTGGCCGAGCGGCTGGCGCACGCGGATGTCCGCCTCCTGGAGGCGCGAGCAGATGTCGGTCAGCTCGCGCGCCATCACGACGGCGAGGCCCGCGTCCCGGTCCAGCTTGCGCCCGTTCTGCGGGCGGGCGGCGCGGGCCATGGCGTTGGCCTCGGCCGCCAGCTCCCGGGAGTAGTGCATGCAGGCGATGAGGTAGGCGCGGTGCTGCTCGCTGCTGGTGGACACCATCGACTGGAGCTGGTCGTACGACTGCTGGAGCCACGGCAGCGCCCGGTCGTCGCCGCGCTGGGCGACGTCCTTGGCGTGCGCGTCGGGGTCGGCCGGGAGGGTGCGGGCGAGCATCTGGATGCGGGTGACGAAACCGTCGCCGTTGGCCACGTGCTTGAGCAGGGTGCCGAAGCGGTCGACGAGGGCTTCCTGGTCCTCGGAGTCGCGCAGGCCGACGCCGGGGCCCTCGATCTCGATGGCGGCGGTCACCGTCTTGCGGTCGGCGTGCAGCAGGACGGCGATCTCGTCGGGGCCGAAGGGCGCGGCCAGCCAGGTGATGCGGCCGATGCCGGGCGGCGGGCCGACCTCGATCTCCCGCCCGTCGAGCCGGGTGCCGGCCTCCACGGCGCCGGAACGGTACGTGGTGCCCCTGCGCAGCGTCCGCTTGTAGCTGCGGTTGATCTCGAACCACTTGTAGAACGTGCGGTGCTTGTACGGCACGTAGACGGCCGCCAGCCCGAGCATGGGGAAGCCGACGAGCAGCACGATGCGCAGGGACAGGACGGGGACGAGGAGCCCGCACATCATGCCGAGGAACGCGCCGACGACGATCAGCGCGATCTCACCGGTCTCGCGGTTGCGGCCGACGATCGCGTTCGGCCGGGCGCGGCCGATCAGATACGTGCGGCGGGGCGTGACCGGATGGGACACGTGGGACTCGGTCGTCAACGCCCGTCACCTCCTGTGCTCTTGGTGCTGCTGTTGCGGGTGTTGCTGGCGTGGGGCGTGTTCACCGGGCTGCCGGAGCGCGGTGCGGGTGCGGCGGAGGGGACATTTCCGCCGCCGCCGTTCGAGGGGCGCGAGCTGTGCGCGGCGACCCCGCCGGAGGCGGGGTTCGAGGGACGGGACGCGGACTGGCCGCCTCCGCCGTCGCCGTTGTGGCGGGTGCTGTGGGTCCGGATGCCCTGGGCGACCAGGTTCGCCGGGGAGCTGATCACGGCCGCGGCCTTGCCCTCGGCACCCTGCATGATGCGGTTGTTGCGGGAGCCGGCGATCTCGTCGCCGAAGCCGGGGACGAAGCGGTAGATCATCGCGGACGCGAAGATGGCGAGCAGGATGATCGCGAGGCCGGAGACGACGGCGGAGAAGGCGTCGGGTCCGTCGTCGGCGGAGAGCGCCCCGGCGAGGCCCAGGACGATGACGATGACGGGCTTGACCAGGATCACGGCGATCATGATGCCCGCCCAGCGGCGGACGTGGCCCCACAGGTTCTTGTCGACCAGGCCGGCGTAGACGACGGTGCCGAGCAGGGCGCCGACGTAGAGCAGGGCGGCGCGGATGACGAGTTCCAGCCAGAGGACGCCGGCGGCGAGGATCGACACCAGGGAGACGACGATCAGCATGATCGGGCCGCCGCCGATGTCCTCGCCCTTCTTCAGCGCGCCGGAGAACGTGCCGAAGAAGGTGTCCGTCTGGTCGCCGGTCGTGTTGGCGAGGACGTCCGTGACGCCGTCGGTCGCCGAGACGACCGTGTAGAGGACCAGCGGCGTGAACGCCGAGGCCAGGACGGTGAGCCAGAGGAACCCGATGGCCTCGGAGAGCGCGGTGGTGAGGGGGACGCCGCGCACGGCACGCTTCGCCACGGCGAGGAGCCAGAGGACGAGCGTGAGGATCGTCGAGGCCGCGAAGACCACGGCGTACTGCTGGAGGAACTTCGGGTTGGTGAAGTCGACGTCGGCCGTGTCCTGGACGGCGGCGCTGAGCTTGTCGACGGTCCAGGAGGCGGCGTCGGCGCAGCCCTTGGCCAGGGAGGAGAGGGGGTCGAGGGTGTCGGGCACGCTGCGGACGCTGCCGCCACCGGAGCCATCGTTTGCCGCGCCGTCTTCGCAGTACCTCTTGGCAGGACCTGCGATGAGCGAACAGGGGTCGTCAGTCTTCGTCGGGGTCGGGCTGGGCTCTGCGGAAGCGCGTGTGGCAAGGAGGACGGCGAAGGCCTGTGTGGCGGCCACCGCTCCGGTGACTTTGAGCGCGCGGTGCTGGCTACCGGGCATACGTGAAGCCTCCGAACTCCTGGACCGCCTTGCTCATCTCTTCCGCGCTGGAGACAGGATTGTCCCCAGGGACGGGGGTCGGGCCGGTCTTCTGGCTGGTCTCTACGACCTTCCAGTCGCTCCCGTCCCAGTTCAGCTTCATGGTGACCGTGAACCAGCTGTTCGCCACGGGGTTGGTCGTCTTCTCCCCTGTGAGCCCGAAGAGTCCGTTGCACCAGACTTCGACACTGGCGGCACTGTCGGCGAAGGACGTGACCTTGGTACCCGCCGGCAGCGTTCGGTTGACGAAAGTGGCACCTGGGGGAGCCTTACCGTCCTCGGTGAGGCCGATTCTCTGCAGCAAGGACGCTGAGTAGTCGGCGTCGAAGCCGGACTGGAGTCGGTCGACCGAGCCGGGATCGGCAATGGCCTGCACGATCTCGTGTCGCCTGGCCTTGTCGAACATGCCGTCGGACCCCAACGCCACCGCATAATTCGCCGCCGCGCTCTGCGCCCCCTGTTCGTCGTGGGCGAAGCCGGACTGGACAGGGGTGGTGCCGGTCGGGGCCGTTGCGGAGGTCTTCGGCTTGTCGGCGGCCTCGTCGGAGGCGTCGGAATCGCCCCCTCCACGGTTCGCGAAGGCGATCGCGGCGATGAGGAGGACGACGACGCCGACCACCGTGACCAGGCTCCGGGACGAGGAGCGGCCGCCGCGCCGGGGGGTGCCGTAGCCGTCGGCGTCCCCGTCGGGCAGTCGGGTCCGGGTCTGGCCGGTGCCGCCGTAACCGCCGGAGGACTGGTGGTCGTCTCCGAGACTCATGCCGCGTACTCCCCCTCGCCGTCGTGCCTGCCGTAGAAGTACGACGGTAGCCGTGCTGGTTCCCGCGCGGGCGCGGTGTGGTGACTCGACATCAGGGAAACGCAACCTCAGCCGGTTGGCACGACGGGCGGGTGGGGTGGAGGGGGAACGGGAGGACGGATGCGCGCCGGGCTACACGGCCATCCCGTACACGATGGTGAAGAGCGTGCCGAGCGAGCCGATGATGAAAACGCCCGTCAGCCCCGCCACGATCAGGCCCTTGCCCTGCTCCGCGCTGAAGGTGTCCCGCAGCGCGGTGGCACCGATGCGCTGCTTGGCGGCGCCCCAGATGGCGATGCCGAGACAGAGCAGGATGGCGACGGCCATGACGACCTGGACCATCGTCTTCGCCTCGGCCCCCAGCGCACCGAAGGGGCCCCAGTCCGGAGCGATCCCCCCGATGATGGTGTTGATGTCTCCCTCGTCGGCCGCAAAGAGCATGTAAGTCACCGCCCCTGTTGGGTAGTTCCGCACCCTCTGCGGACGTGCAGAGGTCAGGCCTCATTGTCGCCGACAACGGCGCCGGGAGATGTCGACTTGGCGTCATTGATTGGCGGGTTTCGTACGAATAGCTTGCCACCGCCCCACGCCGACTGCTCAGGCGGGCAGGGGACGGTGTTCGAAGTGCCGTATCGTCACTCTGTGTATCACAGCAGGTCACGCCGGGCAACGAGGCCTGAGCGAAACCTGACGGCCGGTTCGGTCGTTAGGCCCTTTCGCGTCTCGGTGGCGGATCCTGACGGGTGGTCGGGTGAACAGGCGCGTTCCTGTTCGCCCGGTGACCACCGCCGCACCGTGGGTCGCCTCTACACTGGCGTCGCCATGAGTCCTGGACGGCGAGGGGCGGTTGACGGTGCGTAAGGCGTGGATCGCGGGGACCGTGGTCGTCGGTTCCGGCCTGTCGTTCGTGATGCTGCTCGTCGTGGGCGTCTACCTCGTCGCCGGGGATCTCGCGGGCGGCGCCGGCGGCGGGACGAAGAGGCTCGCCAAGGGGTCGGTGCCCGCCGCCTACCAGCCGCTCGTGCAGAAGTGGGGCAATCTCTGCCCCGCCATCAACCCGGCGCTGCTCGCCGCCCAGCTCTACCAGGAGAGCGGCTTCAACCCGAGGGCGCAGAGCCACGCGGCGGCGCAGGGCATAGCGCAGTTCATCCCCGGCACGTGGGCCACCCACGGCGTCGACGGGGACGGGGACGGCGACCGGGACGTGTGGGACCCGAACGACGCCATTCCGTCCGCGGCGTCCTACGACTGCTCCCTCGCGTCGTACGTGAAGGACGTGCCCGGGAACCTGACCGAAAACATGCTGGCCTCCTACAACGCGGGGGCCTACGCGGTGATCAAGTACCAGGGTGTCCCGCCGTACAAGGAGACCCAGAACTACGTCAAGGTGATCACGACCCTGGAGAAGAGCTTCGCCGCGCCCGAGACCCGGGTCGATCCCTCCGAGCAGGCCGCCGGGGCCATCGCCTACGCGCAGGAGAAGCTCGGCACGCTCTATCTGTGGGGCGGTAACGGGACGGCCGAGCAGGGCGGGCGGTTCGACTGCTCGGGGCTGACCAAGGCGGCGTACGAGAGCGTGGGGATCAAGCTGCCGCGGGTCGCCAACGACCAGTACAACGCGGGGCCGCATCCGAGTCGGGAGGAGCTGCTCCCCGGGGACCTGGTGTTCTTCTCGGACGACCTCACCAACTCCCGGGCGATCCGGCACGTGGGGATGTACGTCGGCGGCGGGTACATGATCAACGCGCCGCGGACGGGGGCCGTGATCCGGTTCGACCCGATCGACACTCCGGACTATTTCGGGGCCACCCGCGTGACCGAGGATGGCGCGAAAGCGCTGCCCACGACGGTGTGAATGCCATGGTTTGGACGGAGCGTCAACCCCAGCCCTGAGCTGCGACGACGTGTTTCTCTTCGATAACGTCTGCGTGATCATTCAGTGGAGTGTGGAACGTATCAACGGGGACCGTGCGTTCCTGTTGACGTGTAGGTGTGCGGCGACGGACGGAGCCGGCGGATCTACGACCACGGGGGTGGCGGAAAGAGGCGTGCGTTCGGTGCGCCGGAGGACATGACGAAGGGGCCGCAGCACCATGGCTGGACTCGCCGAATCCGGGTCGAACCCCGACGTCGAGCTGCTCTACGACATCAATGGCCTGGCCAAGGACGCACCGCACTGGTTCGACCGGGTCATGGAGTTCGTGGGTGAGTACGGACTGCTGTTCGCGATCGTGCTGCTGGTGGTGTGGTGCTGGTGGACCGTGCGGCGGCGGGGTGGCGAGGACGCGGCCTCCAGCGTGGCGGCCCTGGTCTGGGCCCCGCTCGCGGCCGGCGTCGCGGTCCTCGTCAACGTGCCGATACGGGGTTTCGTGGAGCGGCCCCGGCCGTTCAAGACCCATGACGGGCTGGAGGTGCTCATCGAGGGGAAGAACGACTTCTCCTTCGTGAGCGACCACGCGACGCTCGTCATGGCGCTCGCCGTCGCGCTGTTCGTCGCCCACCGGAAGTTCGGGCTCGTGGCGATCGTGCTCGCCGTCTTCGGCGGGTTCGCCCGGGTCTACATGGGCGTGCACTATCCGACGGACGTCATCGGGGGCTTCGCCCTCGGTACGGCGGTCGCGCTGCTGCTGTCGCCGGTCGCCATGGCGCTGCTGACGCCGCTGACCCGGGCCGTCGAGCGGTCGCCCCGGGTGGGATGGCTGGTCAGCGCGCGGGGGCGAGGCGGTGCCGCCGGGCAGGGCGCAGTGATCCCCGGGGCGCGCAAGGAGAGTGCCGAGGCGGGCGAGCGGGATCTCGCCGCCTAGGGCTCGGTGGGAGTGCGCGGGCGCCCGGAGCGCCCGCGGGCAGGTGAGGACGCGGTCCCGGCCGTACTGGCGCTCAGTTGGCGCCAGGGGCCGGGGCCGCGTCGCTTCGTCGGGCGGGTGCGGGTCAGGCCGGGATGTGGAGTCTGGCGTCCGTGCGGGCCTGGCTTCTCGCCCTGCGGGCAGGGCCCCGCCAGCCGCAGGAGCAGCGGGCCAGGCAGAAGGGGCCCTGTTCGACCGTCGTCGTGAGGTGTTCCGGGACTTCCTGGGGAGCTTCGAGACCGTCCTGCTGCGCCACGCCGACCACGTTACCGGGGTCACCCACCCCTCGTTAACCGGGACGGCAGGGGTCCGGAACGGGCGGGACGGCTGGGGCAGGTGGCGATGGTCGGGTGGCGGAGGGCACGGGAGCGGCGGCTGGGACGGGCCGGCGGTCCGCTGGTCCTCGCCGAGGGCCTGGTCTGCGTGTGCCTCGCCGGCAGCGCGTGCTCGGGGCAGGGGGCCGCCGCTCCGGGGCCGGGCGCCGGTGATCCGGTCGCCGTGCTGCACGGGACCGCGGACCGCCTGGTGGCCGCCGGGAGCGCCAAGACGCGGACCGCGATGGAGATGGCCAGCGGCGGGACCCGGGTGACCATCCGGGGCGAGGGCGTGTACGACTTCACGCGGCGGCTCGGGCGGCTGAAGGTGCGGCTGCCGCAGGACCCGGCCGGCACGAGCGGGCAGCGGCCGATCACCGAACTGCTCTCGCCGGGTGCCCTCTACATGAAGAACCGGGGGGCCGGTGTGCCCGACGACAAGTGGGTGCGGGTGGACACCGCCTCGCTGACCGACGGGAACCTGGTGACCGGCGGGGCGACGGACCCCCTCGCCGCCGCCGAGGTGCTGCGGGGGACGCGGACGGCGACGTTCGTGGGGCGCACGGAGGTCGCGGGGACCGCCGTGCGGCACTACCGGGGCACCGCCGATCTCGCGCGGGCGTCGCGGGACGCGTCGGAGGGCAACCGGAAGGCGCTGGCCGCGGCGGCCGAGGGGTTCGCGACCATCGAGGTGCCGTTCGACGCGTACGTGGACGACGAGGGCCGGATCCGCAAGCTCCGGCACCGCTTCAGCTTCTCCAACGGGCGGGACGAGGGCGAGGTGGGCGTCGCCTCGACGACGCTGCTCTACGATTTCGGCGCCGCCGTCCGCGTACGGCTGCCCGAGGACCGCGACATCTACGCGGGCCGGATCGGAGCGGAGCCGGGCGGGGTGCCGGGACGCGGGGCCGGCGACGGGACGAACGGCAAGAACTAGCCCTTCCGTGCCATGCGCGGTGTGTAGGCCGCTCCCTACTCTAGGAAGTCGGTGACGGCAGAGACGAGGTGACGGCGTGGCTCCGGTCGGCGGTACGGCGGTTCAGGACCACGTGGCCCTCGCCGAGATCGAGCTGTGCGGGGAGCTGATCATCGCGGCGTCGGCCGCCCGGGAGCGGCTCAGCCTGGAGAGCATCGACGAGGTGCTGCGCGTGGCGGAGGAACGCCGCTCCGACCCGTAGGCGCCGGGTCGCCCGGCTCGGGGGCGGGTCAGGTGCGCAGGAGGCGGCCGATCGCCTTCGTCGCCTCTTCCACCTTCGCGTCGATCTCGGCGCCGCCCTTGACGGCCGCGTCGGCGACGCAGTGGCGCAGGTGCTCCTCGAGGAGTTGCAGGGCGAAGGACTGGAGGGCCTTGGTGGAGGCGGAGACCTGGGTGAGTATGTCGATGCAGTAGACGTCCTCGTCGACCATGCGCTGCAGGCCGCGGATCTGGCCCTCGATGCGGCGCAGGCGCTTGAGGTGCTCGTCCTTCTGGTGGTGGTAGCCGTGCACACCGCGGTCGTGGTCGGTCACCACGTCCGTCCCCGTGCCCTCCGTCCGCGTCCCGTCGGTTCCTTCCGGCACCACCGCGTCCACGGCGGGGGAGGGCGCACCTGCGCCGGCCTCTGTGGTCGTCATCGCGTCCTCCTGTGGGAGATGAGGGGGCGGGGCGGGTGGAGTGCACCGACATCGAGCAGATAGCGGACATATACCCCTGGCGGGTATATGGTAACGAACTTTGCGGGGTAGGTGGGCCTTCGCGGAACCCGGCCGCGGCCCCTGGCGTCGCCCCCCTGCTCATCACTCTGCCTGATGGGCGACACTGGGGGACGGCCCGTTAGCCGTGGCCGGATGATGCGCCTAGCATCAGCCTGACCGAAACCGATGCACCCCGAGGACCCCACGTGCGCTTTCGTCTGACCCCCAGGGAGACGAGCTTCTACGACATGTTCGCCGCCTCCGCGGACAACATCGTCACGGGCTCCAAGCTCCTGATGGAACTGCTCGGGGCGGACGCATCCGCCCGGGCCGAGATCGCAGAGCGTATGCGGGCCGCCGAACACGCGGGTGACGACGCCACGCACGCGATCTTCCACCAGCTGAACTCCTCGTTCATCACGCCCTTCGACCGCGAGGACATCTACAACCTCGCCTCCTCCCTCGACGACATCATGGACTTCATGGAGGAGGCCGTCGACCTGGTCGTCCTCTACAACGTCGAGGAACTGCCCAAGGGCGTCGACCAGCAGATCGAGGTGCTGGCGCGGGCCGCCGAGCTGACCGCCGAGGCCATGCCGAACCTGCGCACCATGGACAACCTCACCGAGTACTGGATCGAGGTCAACCGGCTCGAGAACCAGGCCGACCAGGTCCACCGCAAGCTGCTCGCCCACCTCTTCAACGGCAAGTACGAGGCCATCGAGGTGCTCAAGCTGAAGCAGATCGTGGACGTACTGGAAGAGGCGGCGGACGCCTTCGAGCACGTGGCGAACACGGTGGAGACCATCGCGGTCAAGGAGTCCTGACCTCTCCATGGACACCTTCGCTCTGATCGCGACCATCGGGGTCGCGCTCTTCTTCACGTACACCAACGGTTTCCACGACTCGGCGAACGCGATCGCGACGTCCGTGTCGACGCGTGCGCTCACGCCCCGTGCGGCGCTCGCGATGGCCGCCGTGATGAACCTCGCCGGCGCGTTCCTCGGCTCCGGGATCGCCAAGACCGTCAGTGAGGGGCTGATCGAGACGCCCGAGGGTTCGAAGGGGATGGGCATCCTCTTCGCGGCGCTCGTGGGCGCGATCGTCTGGAACCTGATCACCTGGTACTTCGGCCTGCCCTCGTCGTCCTCGCACGCGCTCTTCGGCGGCCTGGTCGGGGCGGCGCTGGCCGGGGGGACGACCGTGTACTGGCACGGGGTCGTCGACAAGATCGTCATCCCGATGTTCCTGTCGCCGGTGATCGGTCTGGTGGCCGGCTACCTCGTGATGACCGCGATCATGTGGATGTTCCGGCGCGCCAACCCGCACAAGGCGAAGCGCGGCTTCCGTATCGCGCAGACGGTGTCGGCGGCCGGCATGGCGCTGGGGCACGGCCTCCAGGACGCGCAGAAGACGATGGGCATCGTGGTGATGGCGCTGGTCATCGCCGACGTCGAGGACTACGGCGACCCGATCCCGGTGTGGGTCAAGATCGCCTGTGCGCTGATGCTCTCCGCGGGAACGTACGCGGGCGGCTGGCGGATCATGCGGACGCTGGGACGCAAGATCATCGAGCTGGACCCGCCGCAGGGCTTCGCCGCCGAGACGACGGGCGCCTCGATCATGTTCGGGTCGGCCTTCCTCTTCCACGCGCCGATCTCCACCACGCACGTCATCACCTCCGCGATCATGGGTGTGGGGGCCACGAAGCGGGTGAACGCCGTGCGGTGGGGTGTCGCGAAGAACATCATCCTGGGCTGGTTCATCACGATGCCGGCCGCCGCGCTCGTGGCGGCCTGCTCGTTCTGGCTGGTCCACCTGGCGTTCCTGTAGCCGGGAGCGGCCCCGGGACGGGGCCGCGCGCAACGGAGAGGGCCCGCCCCCGGAGACCGGGGGCGGGCCCTTTGTGCTCCTCGCGGTGGCACCGCCATGCAGCACCGCGAGGGGTCGGGGTCCAGGCCTAGCCGAAGCGGCCCGAGATGTAGTCCTCCGTGGCCTGGACCGACGGGTTGGAGAAGATGCGCTCCGTCTCGTCGATCTCGATCAGCTTGCCGGGCTGGCCGACGGCCGCCAGGTTGAAGAAGGCCGTACGGTCCGAGACGCGGGCCGCCTGCTGCATGTTGTGCGTCACGATGACGATCGTGAAGCGCTCCTTCAGCTCGCCGATCAGGTCCTCGATGGCGAGGGTGGAGATCGGGTCCAGGGCGGAGCAGGGCTCGTCCATGAGCAGGACGTTCGGCTCGACCGCGATCGCGCGGGCGATGCACAGGCGCTGCTGCTGACCGCCGGAGAGGCCGGAGCCCGGCTTGTTCAGGCGGTCCTTGACCTCGTTCCAGAGGTTGGCGCCCCGGAGGGACTTCTCGACGATGTCGTCCAGCTGGGACTTCTTGTACTTGCCGTTCAGGCGCAGGCCCGCCGCCACGTTGTCGTAGACCGACATCGTCGGGAACGGGTTCGGGCGCTGGAAGACCATGCCGACCTCGCGGCGTACGGACACCGGGTCGATGCCGACGCCGTAGAGGTTCTCGTCGTCGAGCATGACCTTGCCGTCCACCCGGCCGCCGGGGGTGACCTCGTGCATGCGGTTGAGCGTGCGCAGGAAGGTCGACTTGCCGCAGCCGGAGGGGCCGATGAAGGCCGTCACGGAGCGGGGCTCGACGGTCATCGAGATGTCCTCGATGGCCAGGAAGGAGCCGTAGTAGGCGTTGAGGCCGCTGACATCTATGCGCTTGGCCATGGCAATCACTGCTTCTTTCGGGTCGCTGACTGTTGTCGCCTTGGCCGCGTCAGCGACCGGTCTTCGGGGCCTTCCAGCGGGCGATGCCGCGGGCGGCCAGGTTGAGGATCATGATGAACGCGATGAGCGTCAGGGCCGCCGCCCAGGCACGGTCGTAGGCCGGGTCGGAGCCCGCGCTGTACTGGAGGTAGATGTACATCGGCAGCGACTCCTGCGGATCCTGGAACGGGTTCGCGTTGATGAAGTCGGTGCCCCAGACCAGCAGCAGCACGGGGGCCGTCTCGCCGGTGATGCGGGCCACGGCCAGCATGACGCCGGTGACGATGCCGCCCATCGACGTCGGGAGGACCACCTTGAGGATCGTGCGCCACTTGGGCACGCCCAGGGCGAGCGACGCCTCGCGCAGCTCGTTCGGGACGAGCTTGAGCATCTCCTCGGTGGAGCGGACGACCACCGGGATCATCAGGATGCACAGGGCGAAGGAACCGGCGATGCCGGACGGGCCCATGTCGAGGATCAGGACCCACAGGCTGAGGACGAACAGACCCGCGACGATCGACGGGATGCCCGTCATGACGTCGACGAAGAAGGTGACGGCCTTGGCGAGCCGGCCGCGGCCGTACTCGACCAGGTAGATCGCGGTGAGCACGCCGATCGGCACGGAGAACAGGGTGGCGAGGCCGACCTGCTCCAGGGTGCCGAGGATGGCGTGGTAGATGCCGCCGCCGGGCTCGCTGTCGGCGACCACGCCCATCGAGTGGCTCAGGAAGTAGCCGTCGAGGACCTTCACGCCCTGCTTCAGGGTCTCCCAGATCAGGGAGAGCAGCGGGATCAGCGCCATCAGGAAGGCGACCCAGACCATGCTGGTCGCCACCCGGTCCTTGGCCTGGCGCACGCCCTCTACACGCGCCGAGACGGCGTACGTGCCGACGACGAAGAGCACCGCGGCGATCAGGGCCCACTGGATGCTGCTGCTCAGCCCGGCCGCCGCGCTGATGCCGAGGCCCGCGAGGACCGAGCCGCCGGCGACCGCCCAGGGGAACCACTTGGGCAGGGTCGCGCCGCGCAGGGAGCTGCGGCTCTTGGGGGTAAGGGTTGCGTGGCTCATGCGTTGGCCCCCGAGTACTCCTTGCGGCGGGCGATGATCATGCGGGCGGCGCCGTTGACCGCCAGGGTGATCACGAAGAGCACCAGGCCGGAGGCGATCAGCGCGTCCTGGCCCATCACGGTCGCCTCGTTGAACTTGCTGGCGATGTTCTGCGCGAAGGTGCCGCCGCCCGGGTCGAGCAGGCTGGGGCTGATGTCGAAGGTCGGCGAGAGGACCATGGCGACGGCCATCGTCTCGCCGAGGGCGCGGCCGAGGCCGAGCATCGAGGCGGAGATGACGCCGGAGCGGCCGAAGGGGATCACCGACATCCGGATGACCTCCCAGCGCGTGGCGCCGAGGGCCAGGGCGGCCTCCTCGTGCATGCGTGGGACCTGCCGGAAGACCTCACGGCTGACGTTGGTGATGATCGGCAGGATCATGATCGCGAGCAGGATGCCGACGGTGAACAGCGAGCGCGGGGCGCCGCCGTTCCACTCCAGGATCCCGGTCCAGCCGAGGTACTGGTCGAGCCAGCCGTAGAGGCCGTTCAGGTGCGGCACGAGGACGAGCGCGCCCCACAGGCCGTAGACGATCGAGGGCACCGCGGCGAGCAGGTCGATCACGTAGGCGATCGGACCGCCCAGCCTGCGCGGCGCGTAGTGCGTGATGAACAGCGCGATGCCGACCGCGATCGGGACCGCGATGACCATGGCGATGATCGACGACACGATGGTGCCGAAGGCCAGGACCGCGATGCCGAACTCGGCCGGATCACCGCTCGGGTTCCACTCGAAGGTGGTGAAGAAGTTGGCCTCGTCCTTGCTGATCGCGAGGGTCGCGCGGTAGGTGAGGAAGGCCGCGATGGCGGCCATGATGACCAGCACCAGGATGCCGGAACCGCGGGAGAGCCCGAGGAAGATCCGGTCGCCGGGGCGGGTGGCGCCGCGGGTGGTGCGCTGGTCCCCGGGGCCGGTGGTCCCGGGCGCGGGGGAGGGTATGGGCTTGTGGGTGTCCGTAGTTGTGTCCATCGGGTTCTCCGGTCTGCGGAGCCGTCGTGGGCGGCGGCTCGGGCGGAGCCCGCGGGGGGCTCCTGGCGGCGGTGCACCGGACGGTGCGGCCCGGCCCCGGGGTGGGAGCCGGACCGCACTCGGGTCAGCTCAGGCCCGAGATGGTCTCGCGGACCTTGGTGATGATCTCGGTGGGCATCGGGGCGTAGCCGGCGTCCGCCAGCAGGCCCTGGCCGTCCTCCGAGGCGACGTAGTTCAGGAAGGACTTGGTGGCGGGCAGGGTCTCCGCCTTGTTGCCCTTGTCGCAGGCGATCTCGTACGTCACCAGGACGATCGGGTAGGCGCCGGCGGCGTCCGGGGTGTAGTCCAGCTCCAGCGCGAGGTCCTTGCCGGTGCCGACGACCTTGGCCGCGCCGATGGCGGCGGTGGCGTTCTCGACGGTGGCCTTGACCGGCTCGGCGGCCTCGGTCTTGATGTCGACCGTCTTGATGCCGTCCTTGGCGTAGGACAGCTCGAAGTACGAGAGGGCGCCGGAGGTCTGCTTCACCTGCGCGGCCAGGCCGGAGGAGCCCTGCGCGGACTGGCCGCCCTTGGCCTCCCAGGACTTGCCGCCCTCGTACTTCCAGTCCTCGGGCGCGGCGGCCTTCAGGTACTTGGTGAAGTTGTCCGTGGTGCCGGACTCGTCCGAGCGGTGGAAGGCCTGGATCTTCAGGTCGGGCAGCTTCGCCTCGGGGTTGAGCTTGGCGATCGCCGCGTCGTTCCAGTTGGTGATCTTGCTGTCGAAGATCTTGGCGAGCGTCGCGGCGTCCAGGTTGAGCGTGTCGACGCCCGGGACGTTGAAGCCGACCGCGATCGGGCCGCCGACCATCGGCAGGTTGATGGCCTGGCCGTCCTTGCAGACCTTCTTGGAGGCCTCGACCTCTTCGGGCTTGAGCGCGGAGTCCGAACCGGCGAACGCGGTCTGGCCCTGCGTGAACGCGGTGATGCCCGCACCCGAGCCGGTCGGGTTGTAGTTGATCTGCACACCCTTGCAGGCGGCCACGTACTGCTTGACCCAGGCGTCGATCGCGTTCTTCTGGGCGGAGGAGCCGGAGGCCTGGAGCTGGCCCTTGGCGTCCTCGCACTTGATGTTGCTGTTGGCGGCCGCGCTGGCGTCGCCGCCGCTGTCGTTGCCGCCCGTGTCGTCGGAGCCGCACGCCGTGAGGGCCAGGGCGCCGGAGACGGCGAGAGCACCGAGAGCGAGGGCCCGCCGGTTCTTGCGCTGAAGCTTCACTGAGGGAGTTCCTTCCAGGAGCCGCCGTCCTGAATCCGGCGGCGTGCGAGGACTGCGATGAAGACGTGGGGACACGGACGCCCTTTCGAGGTGCGCCCCGTATCGGTAAGGCCGAAATTAGGCAGAACAGGTGAAGCCGCCGATGGCCGTAAATGAACGCAGGGTGAACCCCTGAGGACGGTGCGGTGAGGTCACGGAACGCTTACGTCAAGGACACGGAGTGGTCCCGGGCGGGGGCGTCGCCAGGAACGCGTCGACGAGGGACCGGTCCCGGGGCTGGGTGAGCCGGGCGCGGGCCGCCGCGGGCTCCAGCCACACGATGCGGTCCACCTCGTCGGAGGGGGTGAAGGCGCCGGTGGTGGCCGCCGCCGCCCAGTAGCGGACCTCCTTGGGGCGGCCGTCCACCAGGTAGCGCACGGTGGGCAGCTCGGTGCCCGGCGCGGCGGCGTACCCGGTCTCCTCGGCGACCTCGCGCAGGGCGCCCGCGAGCGCGTCCTCGCCGGGGTGCAGCTTGCCCTTGGGGTGCGACCAGTCGTCGTACTTCGGCCGGTGGACGAGACACAGCTCGAGGCCGGGGGCGCGAGGGGCGCGGCGCCACAGGACGCAGCCCGCGGCGCGGACGGTGGGGGCGGGGGTGTCCTCGGCCGGGTTCACGGTGCGCTCGCCCTCCCGTGCGGTGTGGCGGTCCTACGGCAGCCTGATCGGTTCCTTGCGCCAGCTGTGCTGGAACGCGTACCTCGCCGCCTCGACCTCATGCCGCTGGTCGGCGTGGAGCACGCCGAGCGCGTACGCGGTCGCCGGGGCGATACGCGGGGTGCGGGCGGCCTGGGCCGCGGCGGCGGCGGCCTCCGAGGCGTCCCGGTGGCGGTTGAGGGCCTCGCCGGCGGCCAGAAGGCGGATGTCCTGGGAGGGGGCCGGGCCCTCGGTGTCCCCGGCGTCCCCGGCGGCCCCGCCGGACAGCACTTCGAGCGCGTACCGGTGCAGGCGCAGCAGCAGCCGGACCTGGTGCCACTGGGCGTCCTGCGGGTGGGGCACCGGGTCCGGCGAGAGGCCGTGGATCAGAGCCTGGGCGTTGTACGGGTTGCCGGCGGTGACGAGGGGGAGGGCGGCCACGGCGTCCGTCAGGCGGCTCTCCGCGGCTGCGGCCAGCGGGCGGAGGTCGGTGGTGGGGGTGGTGGTCTTCCTCAGCGGGACCTCGCTGGCCAGTAAGGCGACCTTGTCGGCGACCGCGTGGAAGCGGCTGCTGCCCAGTGCTTGCAGGGCGGTGGAGTGCGCGCGGGTGCGGGCCAGGGTCAGCTGGCGGTCGAGCAGCGCACCCGCCTTGGCGGCGCCCACGGTGAGGTTGCCGCGGTCCGGGGGCGACTGGTGCGGGGCGGGCACGGTGACCGCCACGGCCGCAGTCCGGCCCTGCTGCCGCGTGGGGAACGCCGACGACCCCGACAGCCGGTGCAGGGCCTCCAGGAGGCGCTCCAGGCGGGACGCGCAGGCGTGCTCCAGGGCCAGCGTGCCGGACAGCCATGCCAGCTCGGGGCGCATGGCCTCCGCCCAGTCGGCGTCCAGCACGGGCTGGAAGGTGTGCAGCGTGCCGCTGAGGCGGCGGGCCGCCCGGCGCAGGAGGCGGGACGCGTCCACGGGGCCCGCGGGCCGCTGCTCGGTGGCCTGTGCGCCGGGTCCGCCGGGTCCGGCTGTTCCTCCGTGTGCGCCGTGTCCGCCGTGCGTGCCGGTTCCCGTCTCCCGGTGCAGGCGCAGGGCGCGGAGGAACTCCGTGGCCTGGGCGCGCAGGTAGCCGGTGAGGGCCTCCGCGTCCGCGGGTGCGGAACGGTCGGGAGCCGAACGGTCGGGAGCCGAACGGCCGGGAGCCGAACGGCCGGGCGCGGCGGCGGTGGCGGCCGGGGGCGCGGTCGTGGCCGCCACCGGCGGGTCCGTCGGGTCAAGGTGTCGCTGTGCCACGCCGGCGCCTCCGGGCGTCTATGAGCATCTCCTGGATGTTGCGCAGGGGCTGGCCGTCCGCGTCGGTCGCGTGCCGGGTCCACTCGCCGTCCGGACCGAGGTGCCAGGAGGCGGTGCCGTCGGACATGCCGGTCTCCAGCAGCCGGTTGAGGGCCGCCCGGTGGGCCGGGTCGGCGACCCTGACCAGGGCCTCTATCCGGCGGTCGAGGTTGCGGTGCATCATGTCGGCGCTGCCGAACCAGACCTCCGGCTCGCCGCCGTTGCCGAAGGCGAAGACGCGGGAGTGCTCCAGGAAGCGGCCGAGGACCGAACGGACCCGGATGTTCTCCGACAGGCCCGCCACGCCCGGGCGCAGCGCGCAGATGCCGCGCACCCACACGTCGACGGGGACACCGGCCTGGGACGCCCGGTAGCAGGCGTCGACCACGGCCTCGTCGACCATCGAGTTGACCTTGATGCGTATGGAGGCGGGGCGGCCGGCGCGGTGGTGCTGGATCTCCTTGTGGATGCGGGAGACCAGGCCGTCGCGCAGGGACTTGGGCGCGACGAGCAGACGGCGGTAGGTCTCCCGGCGGGAGTAGCCGGAGAGGCGGTTGAACAGGTCGGAGAGGTCCGCGCCGACCTGCGGGTCCGCGGTGAGCAGCCCCAGGTCCTCGTAGAGGCGGGCCGTCTTCGGGTGGTAGTTGCCGGTGCCGACGTGGCTGTAGCGGCGGAGGGTCTCGCCCTCCTGGCGTACGACCAGGGAGAGCTTGCAGTGGGTCTTCAGGCCCACCAGGCCGTAGACCACGTGGCAGCCGGCCTCCTCCAGCTTGCGCGCCCACTTGATGTTGGCGTGCTCGTCGAAGCGGGCCTTGATCTCGACCAGGACCAGGACCTGCTTGCCGGACTCTGCGGCGTCGATCAGCGCGTCGACTATCGGGGAGTCGCCGGAGGTGCGGTACAGCGTCTGCTTGATCGCGAGGACGTCCGGATCGGCGGCGGCCTGCTCCAGGAAGGCCTGGACGGACGTCGAGAACGAGTCGTACGGGTGGTGCAGCAGGACGTCCCGGCTGCGGACGGCGGCGAAGACGTCCGGCGCGGAGGCGGACTCGACCTCGGCCAGGTCGCGGTGGGTCCCGGCGACGAACTTCGGGTACTTCAGCTCGGGCCGGTCGAGGCCGTGGATGCGGAAGAGGCCGGTGAGGTCGAGGGGGCCGGGGAGCGGGTAGACCTCCGCCTCGCTGATCTTCAGCTCGCGGACGAGGAGGTCCAGGACCTCGCGGTCGACGCTCTCCTCGACCTCCAGGCGCACGGGCGGGCCGAAGCGGCGCCGCATCAGCTCCTTCTCCAGGGCCTGGAGGAGGTTCTCGGTGTCGTCCTCCTCCACCTCCAGGTCCTCGTTGCGGGTGAGGCGGAAGGCGTGGTGCTGCAGGACCTCCATGCCCGGGAACAGCTCTTCCAGGTGGGCCGCGATCACGTCCTCCAGGGGGACGTAGCGGCCCGGGGAGGCCTCCAGGAAGCGGGAGAGCAGCGGCGGGACCTTGACGCGGGCGAAGTGCCGGTGGCCGGTGACCGGGTTGCGGACGACCACCGCGAGGTTCAGGGAGAGGCCCGAGATGTACGGGAAGGGGTGCGCCGGGTCGACCGCGAGCGGGGTGAGGACCGGGAAGATCTGGTGCCGGAACAGGGTGAAGAGGCGGGCCTGCTCCTTCTCCGCGAGTTCGCTCCAGCGGACCAGGTGGATGCCCTCGTCGGCCAGGGCGGGGAGGACGTCCTCCTGGAAACAGGCGGCGTGCCGGGCCATCAGCTCGCGGGAGCGGGCCCAGATCATCTCCAGCACCTCGCGGGGCTGGAGGCCGGAGGCGGAGCGGGTGGCGACGCCGGTGGCGATGCGACGCTTGAGGCCGGCGACGCGGACCATGAAGAACTCGTCCAGGTTGCTGGCGAAGATCGCGAGGAAGTTGGCACGCTCCAGGAGGGGGGTGCTCGGGTCCTCGGCGAGTTCGAGCACACGTTCGTTGAACGCGAGCCAGCTGCGTTCGCGGTCCAGGAAGCGGCCCTGCGGGAGCTGGGCGCCGCCGGCCTGGGACTCCTCCGACTCCTCGTACGCGTCGAGGTCGGCGTCGATGTCGGGCTCCAGGTCGGAGACCGTGGCGGCCACGGTGTGCGAGCGGTGCGCGGCGATGGAGCCCACGGAGGGCTGCGTGTGCTGGACCTCGGCCTGGCTGTTCGGCTGCCTCATGAACCCATTCTTCCGCGCCACGCGCAGGACAGGCGCGTCGGAGGGCGCGGAATGCTCTGCTCCTGGTTGCTCCGGCACGGTCGGCTTCATTCGGTGAGGGTCGCAAGGCAGTCTGAATCGATGGTTACGGGGACATGACGTGTGGGATAGCGGCGGGCGGCCTCCGGCGGTTGGGCGGGGTGCCTGCGGGTGCCTGGGGTTGTGGTGCGGGGTGCCTGCGGCGGCCTGTGCGGGTTCGGTGGGGGTGCGGTGTGGGTGCGCGGTGCGTGGGTGGGGGGTCGGGGCCGGGCCGGGGGGTGTCCGTCCTCGGAACGGCGCGGAATCGGTCGGGGAACGGGGTGCCCCTCGTTGACGCGCCAACCGCTGCGGGCGGACACCCCCCGGCCCGGCCCCTTCTCGCCGTACGCGGGTGCGGGGCCTCGCCCGCTCGGATCGGGGCTTCTCGCCGTACGGGGCTGTGGGGCCTCGCCCGCTCGGATCGGGACTTCTCGCCGTACGGGGCTGTGGGGCGTCGCCCGCTTGGGTCGGGGCTTCTCGCCGTACGGGGCTGTGGGGCCTCGCCCGCTCGGGGCTGCTTCTCGCCGTGCGCGGGTGCGGGGCCTCGTCTGCTCGGCTCGGGACTTCTCGCCATGCGCGGGGGCGTCCCCTCGGTTACGGGGTGGAAGTCGTCGTTGAGATCGTGAACCGGTCCGGTGGGGTCGTCCGATGAGGGGGTGTGAGCGAGACGAGGAGCGACGGGGAGTTGCTGCGGGCCGTCGCGGACGACGGGGACCGGGGAGCCTTCGAGGAGTTGTACCGCCGGTACGCGCCGTGGCTGACCGCCCGTATGCGTGGCCGGTGTGCCGACGGCGGTGTCGTCGACGACGTCGTGCAGGAGACGTTCCTCGCGGTGTGGCGCGGGAGCGCGCGGTACCGGGAGGACGGTGACGTGGCGGGGTGGCTGTGGCGGATCGGGTCGCGGCGGCTGGTCGACGCGGCGCGCGGTGACGGGGCGCGGGGCCGGTTGCGGCAGGCGCTCGGGCGGCTGCGGCACCGGGAGGAGGCCTCGGCGGAGGAGCGTGTGCTCGCCGGGGTCGAGCACGGGGACCTCGCCGGCGCCCTCGTCCGGCTCTCGCCGGAGCTGCGCGCGGTGCTCCAGGCCACGGTCGTCGACGGGTTGACCACCCGCGAGGCGGCCGTCCTGCTCGGCATCCCGCCGGGCACGGTCAAGACGCGGGCGATGCGCGCCCGCCGGCAGCTGCGGGAGGCGCTGGCATGAGGGACGAGGACAGCCACCGCCGGGCGGCCTGGCACGTCGACGAGGACGACCTGCGGGCCTACGCCCGGGGAGAACTGGCGGCACCCCTGCTGTGGTCCGCCGACACCCACCTGACCGCCTGCGCGCACTGCCGGGCCGTGCTCGCTGGGGTCGGTGACGCGGCCGCCCTGGACGCCGGGTGGGAGCGGCTCGACGCGGAGCTGGACGCGCCCCGGCCGGGGTGGTTCGAGGGCCTGCTGGTGCGGTGCGGGGTCGACGACGGCACCGCTCGGCTGCTCGCGGCGACCCCCGTGCTGCGCCGGTCCTGGCTCGGCGCGGTCGTCACCGTACTGCTGACGACCTTCGTCGTGGCCTTCTCGGCGGGCGCGGCCGGCCGGCCCACCCTCTTCCTCGCGCTCGCTCCGCTGCTGCCGCTGGCCGGGGTGGCGCTCGCCTACGGGCCGGCGCTGGACCCGACGTACGAGATGACGGTCGTCGCGCCCCTGCACGGCTTCCGGCTGCTGATGATCCGCACGGTCGCCGTGCTCGTCGTGGCCCTGGGCACCGGAGCCCTGGCGAGCCTCGCCCTGCCGGGGTTCGAGCTGAGCGCCCTCGCCTGGCTGCTGCCGGGGCTCGCCCTCACCGCGTCCGGGCTCGCGCTGACGCCCCGGCTGGGACCGGTGGCCGCGCCGTCCGCGGTCGCGGGGGCCTGGGTGGCCGTGCTGTCGGTGGCGGGTGCGGCGCGGGCGGCCGACGACGTTCCGCTCGCGCCGTTCACCGCCGCCGGACAGGGCGTCTGCGGTGCCGTGGCGGTGGCGGGCGTCGGGCTGCTGCTGCTGGTGCGCGACCGGTTCGACACCGCCGTGCGCGGTGCCGTGTGACGTCCCTTCTCTTCTTCTTCCTTGTTTCCTTCGTGTACGGGAGCACCGTATGAACCCCACCGTCTCCGCCTCCGGGCTCAGCCTCCGTTACGGCCGTACCCGCGCCCTCGACGACGTGTCGCTGCGGCTGACCCCGGGCGTCACCGGGCTGCTGGGTCCCAACGGGGCCGGCAAGACCACGCTGCTGCGCGTGCTCGCCACCGCCGTGCCGCCCGAGCGGGGGGCGTTCACCGTGCTCGGGCACGATCCCGGCACCTCACGCGGGCGGCAGGAGGTGCGGCGGCGGCTCGGGTACCTGCCGCAGACACCCGGTTTCCACCCCGACTTCACCGCCTTCGAGTTCGTCGACTACGTCGCGATCCTGAAGGAGCTGGCGGACCGTTCCGCCCGGCACCGCGAGGTGCGGCGGGTGCTGGAGGAGGTCGACCTGGGAGACGTCCGCGGCCGCCGGATCAAGAAGCTGTCCGGCGGGATGCGGCAGCGGGTCGCGCTCGCGGCCGCGCTGGTGGGCGACCCCGCGTTCCTCGTGCTCGACGAGCCGACCGTCGGCCTGGACCCGGAGCAGCGGATGCGCTTCCGGGAGCTGATCGCCGGGGCGGGGGAAGGGCGGACCGTGCTGCTGTCCACCCACCAGACCGAGGACGTCGCGATGCTCTGCCACCGGGTGGTCGTCATGGCCGCCGGGGCGGTGCGGTTCGACGGCACGCCCGCCGAACTGACCGCACGGGCCGCCGGGCGCGTGTGGAGCAGCGGGGAGCGGGACGCGGGCGCGAAGGCCGGCTGGCGCACGGGTGCGGGGACCTTCCGCAACGTGGGCGATCCGCCCCCGGGAGCGGAGTTGGTCGAACCCGCGTTGGAGGACGGCTACCTGCTCGTCCTCGACGGCGCCGACGCGGAGGTGGCCGCGTGAGCGCCCTGCTGACGGCGGCGGAGCCCGCCGTGGAGGCCGAGCGGCGCGGTGGGGCCCGGTCCGTGCTCGCCCTCGCCCGCTTCGAGGCGCGCCGCACGCTCACGAGCGTGCCCGTCGTCCTCGCCTTCGTCGCGTACCTCGCCTGGATCGTGTGGCGCGGACGCAGTTCCTGGGACGGCTACCCGGCCCTCCAGGACGCCGACCGGGCCACCCAGGGCATGCCGATGCTCGTCGGACTTGCGGTCCTGGTGAGCACCAACCTCGGGGCGCTGCGGTCCCTGCGGCACGGCACCGAGGACCACTTCGGGGTGCTCGTCGTCCAGCCCTGGCGCCGGACGGCGGCCCACGCGCTGTCCGTCGTGCCGGTCGCCCTGCTGACCGCGGTGTGCGTGGCCGGGCAGTTCGCCTGGGAGGCGCTCAAGCCGGGCGCGGTCGGGCACGGGTCACCGGCCGAACTGGCCGTCGGACCGCTGACGGTGCTGCTGTTCGGAGCGCTCGGGGTGCTGGCGGCCCGCCTGCTGCCCTCGCCGCTCGCCGCGCCCCTGCTGGTGGTGGTGCTGCTGTTCGCCTTCATGCTCGGTACGGGACCCAGCGGCGAGGGCGGCCTGTCGTGGCTGGCCCCGGCCGTCACCGCGGTCAGCTCGCACACCCTGCCCTCCGACCTGCTGGGCCGGCCCGCCGCCTGGCACGCCCTCTACCTGGCGGGCGCCGGCCTGTGTGCCGCCTTCCTCGCCGTGCTCCTCGCCGGCGGGCGCACCCTCGCCGTCCGGGCGGGCACCGCCCTGGCCCTCGCGCTGGCGGTCACGGGCGGTGTCCTCCAGGCGGGCGGCGTGGCACCGTCCCCGGAGCTGACCGCGGCCCGCGAACGTGCCTCGGTGCGGCCGGAGCACACCTGCGTCGAGCGCGGCCGTACGACGTACTGCGCGTTCCCGGAATGGGTGCCCCGGACGGAGACCTGGGCCGGGGTCGTGGACCGGGTCCGGTCCCTGGCGGGCGGCTCCGCGCACGACCGGCCGCTCGTCGTACGGCAGCGCATCGAGGCCCGGTACGGCCTGGACGGCGACGCCGCGATCCCCGCGCTGGCCGCACCGGACCAGGTGACCGTCGGCACCGCCTGGGGCGGCAACCGGGTCCCGGAGTTCTCCAGCGCGGTCGCCGCGGTGCTCGTCGCGGGCACGGAGCAGGCGGCGAGCGAGGTGTGCGACGGGCGGATGGTCACCGTCATGTGGCTCTCCCTCAGCTGGATGGAAGACCCGATGGACGCCCTGCGCCGGGTCCGCCTCGACGACAGCGTGCGGGGCTCCGCGATCGTCCTGGCGCCCACCGACCCGCTGACCATGACGGAGGGCCAGACGGACGTCGTACGGCGCCTGCTGGAGGAGCCGCCCGCCGGGGTGGCGGAGCGGGTGAGGACGCACTGGGCCGAGCTGACCTCGCCGGGCGTCACGACGGCCCGGGTCGCCGAACTGCTCGGCGTGGCCGGGCCCGAGAAGGCCGACTCGTGCGACGAGTGACGCCGGCCCTGGTCGTCCCGGTGGGGCGTACGCTGCCGTGGCGGGCCCTGGCCGCGGCCGGTGCGCTCGGCCTGCTGGTCGCCGCGGTACCGGGCCTGACCGGTGCGGAGCCCACCCCCTGGCAGACGCTCACCCTGCTGCGCGGCACCGCCCTGATCGGCGCGCTCGGTCTGGCCTTCCTGTTCGACGACCCGGCGCGGCACCTCACCGCTCCCGTGCCGGCCCGGCGCCCGCTGCGGCAGGCGCTGCGGGTGGCCCTGGTCGCACCGGGCGCGGTGCTGTGGTGGATTGCCGTCCTGTTGCTCGTCCCCTCCGCGTCCCGGCCCCCGGCCGGCGACATCACCCTGGAGGCGGGGGCGACGGGCGCCCTGGCGCTCGCCGGTGCCGCGGCGGCCGTACGGCTGACCGGCGAGGCCCGTCCGGGGCGGGCCGTCGCGGTGGCCCTGCTGCTCGCCGCCGTCCTCGCGCCGCTGCTGACGCCGGAGACCTGGGGGCTCTTCGTGACGCCCGACGACCCGGGGTGGGCGCGGGGGCACGACCGGTGGGCGGTGCTGTGCGCCGCGGCGGCGACGGTGGGGGCGGCCTGCGGGCCGGAGCCGCTGGGGCGCCGGGGGCGGCGGGTGCGCGGCGCGGGCGGACCGGCCCAGCGCGCCACGCCGTGAACCGGCCGGGCGCGCGGCGACGGCGGACGGGCCCGAAGCGCACCGCGACGGTGCATCGGCCGGGTGCGCGGCGCCGGTGCATCGGCCGGGTGCGCGTGGCGTCGGCGGACGGGCCCGAAGCGCACCGCGACGGTGGACCGGCCGGGTGCGTGGCGCCGGTGAATCGGCCGGGTGCGCGCGGCGTCGGTGGACGGGTCTGAAGCGCACCGCGCCGGTGGACCGGCCGGGCTCGCGGCGCCAGTGAACCGGCCGGGTGCGCCACACCGGTGAGCCGGCCGGAGGCGTCCTGCTCAGGTCTCCGTGCGGTACATCAGGTCCGTCTCGTGGGTGGTGAAGCCCAGGCGCTCGTAGACGGACACCGCCGCCTTGTTGTCGGCGTCGACGTACAGCATCGCCGTGGGCAGCCCCGCCTCCGCCAGGTGCCGCAGGCCGATCGTGGTCAGGGCCTTGCCCAGGCCGCCGCCCTGCGTGTCGGGGCTGATGCCGAGGACGTACACCTCGCCGAGCCGCTCCTCGGGGTGCACCTTGGTCCAGTGGAAGCCGATCAGCCTGCCGTCCCGCTCGGCCAGGAAGAACCCCGCCGGGTCGAACCACGCCTCGGCCTTGCGGTCGTCGAGGTCCCGCTGGGTGAGGGAGCCCTGCTCGGGGTGGTGGGCGAAGGCGGCGGCGTTCACCGCGAGCCAGGCCGCGTCGTCCTGCCCGGGCACGAAGGTGCGGACGGTCACGCCCTCGGGCAGCTTCGGGTCCGGCAGGTCCAGGCCGGCCAACGGGCGACGCATCTGGCGCAGTTCGCGGAACAGGGTCAGCCCGAGCACCTGCGCGAGGTGCCGTGCGGCGGAGTGGCCGCCGTGCGCCCAGACCCGCAGCCGCTTGCCGGACGCGGCGAGCAGCGCGGCGCCCAGCGCCCGGCCGTGGCCCTGCCCCCGGTGCGAGGGGTGGACGACCAGCTCGGCGGCCGGGGGCTCGATCGGGTCGGTGCCCTCCAGCTGGGCGTAGCCCACGAGGTCGCCACCGTTCACGGAGAGCAGCAGGTGCGAGACGCCCTCCCGCGCGGGCCCGCGCAGTTGCAGCCGGCCCTGCTCGGACACCGCCTGCTGCCCGTCCCTGCGGGCGGCCTCGGCGAGCAGGGCGAGGACGGCGTCGGTCTGCTCCGGGGTGAGTTCGGCGAGGGTCTCGATCGAGCGGGGGCGGCCGGGCCGCACGGAGTCGTCGCTGGTCATGCGTACGAGGGTAAGGGGCGCCCGCGGCAAACCGGCGGCAGCCGAGGACGAGCAAGGTAAACCAGGATGTAACCCGGAAACCCCTGTCGCGCTACGCGCGTTGACTCTAGGCTGCTGCGCCGGCGAGCCCTCTCCTCAGCGGCTCGCGTCACGCACACCCACAGGGGGGCGCATGCCAGCCACAGCACAGTCGCACCAACCGCGCCGCGGACGCCGTACGAGCCGTCTCCTCGCCGTCGCCGCCACCGTCGTCACCGCCGGCGCGCTCGCCGCCGCGGCCCTGCCCGCCTCGGCGAACGCGGGCGACGGCGAGCGGGGCCACGGCGGCCACGGTCACGGGACCGGCCGCTACCAGGACGTCCAGCTCCTTTCCTTCAACGACCTGCACGGCAACCTGGAGCCGCCGGCCGGCTCCTCCGGCCGGGTCACCGAGGTGCAGCCCGACGGCACGACGAAGACGGTCGACGCGGGTGGCGTCGAGTACCTGGCCACCCACCTGCGCGAGGCGCGCAAGGGCCACCGCTACTCCGTCACCGCGGCCGGCGGCGACATGGTCGGCGCGTCCCCGCTGCTCTCCGGCCTGTTCCACGACGAGCCGACCATCGAGGCGCTGAACGCCCTCGACCTGGACGTGACGACCGTCGGCAACCACGAGTTCGACGAGGGAGCCAGGGAACTGGCCCGCCTCCAGAACGGCGGCTGCCACCCCACCGAGGGCTGCTACACGGACAAGCGCTTCAAGGGCGCCGACTTCCCGTACCTGGCGGCGAACGTCCTCGACGAGAAGACCGGCAAGCCCCTCCTCAAGCCCTACTGGGTGTGGAAGCAGGGCGGCGTCAAGGTCGGCTTCATCGGCGTGACCCTGGAGGGCACCCCGGACGTCGTCTCGGCGGAGGGCGTCAAGGGCCTGTCCTTCAAGGACGAGGTCGAGACGATCAACAAGTACGCCGAGGTGCTCCGGCGCCAGGGCGTGAAGTCCATCGTCGCCCTGGTCCACGAGGGCGGCTTCCCGGCATCGACGTCCTACAACTACGACTGCGACTCCCCGGGCGCCGGCGACGGCGTCTCCGGTCCGATCGTCGACATCGCGAAGAACGTCACCCCGCAGGTCGACGCGCTGGTCACCGGCCACACCCACAACGCGTACGTCTGCACGATCCCCGACCCGGCGGGCCAGCCCCGCATGGTCACCTCCGCCTCGTCCTTCGGCCGTCTCTACACGGACACGACGCTGACGTACGACCGCCGCACCGGTGACATCGCCCGTACGTCGGTGAAGTCGGCCAACCACGTGGTGACGCGGGACGTCCCGAAGGCGCCGGACATGACCCGCCTGATCGGCCGGTGGAACACCCTCGCCGCCCCGATCGGCAACCGCCCCATCGGCTACATCGCCGGCGACATATCCCGTGACGGCACCGAGTCCCCGCTCGGCGACCTGATAGCCGACGCGCAGCTCGCGTACGGCAGGTCCCAGGACCCGGAGACCGACCTGGCCCTGATGAACCCGGGCGGCATCCGCGCATCCCTGACCCACGCGTCCACGGGCAGCGAGGGCGACGGCGTCGTCACCTACGCCGAGGCCTTCGCCGTCCAGCCCTTCGCCAACACGGTGAACCTCCAGGACTACACGGGCGCCCAGCTCGTGCAGGTCCTCAAGGAGCAGGTGAGCGGCCCGAACGAGGCGGCCCCGAAGATCCTCCAGGTCTCGTCCGGTCTGACCTACACCCTGGACCTGACGAAGACGGGCGCGGACCGCGTCGTGACGGACTCCGTCCGCCTGAACGGCTCCCCGATCGACCCGGCGGCCACCTACCGCGTCGCGTCGAACAGCTTCCTCGCGGGCGGCGGCGACGGCTTCCCGACCCTCGGCGAGGGCGCGAACGAACTCGTCGGCGCGGACGACCTGACGGCGCTGGAGCAGTACCTGACGGCCAACTCCTCGGCAGCCGACCCGCTCGCGGTACCGACGGCCGACCGCATCACGATCGTGCGGTAGCCGACCTCGGCTCCGCCAGGGGCCCGGTGACCCCGCAGCACCGTGCGGGGTCACCGGGCCCCTTCCGCTTCCTCCTGCCGCGCCGGGTCAGGGTCGCTTGGGTCCGGTGACGGCCTCTCCGATCACGAAACCCGTGGCGGGTCCCTTCGGAACCTCGGCGTCCGTCCCGTAGGGGACTCGTACGACGCCCAGCCAGTCGCCCTTGTCGGGTCGGGGTTCGGTGAGCACCGTGACGGTCCCCTGGGCATCGTGGTCATCGACGATCACGTAGACGGGGATACCGGCGCGGGCGTACTCACGGCGCTTCCTGACGCGGTCCCGGTCCTCGTTGAGTCTGCCGGGCGAGACCACCTCGACCACCAGCCGGACCGCCGCCGCGTCGACACCCAGCCCGTCCTCGTCCGCGTAGGGCTCCAGATCCTCGGGCGCGAGGAAGAGGTCGGGAATCCAGACCTTGCGCCGGAAGACGACGTTCGCGTCCTGATAGGCCGCATACTCGCCCTCTCCCAGAAAACGCACCAGGGCGTCCCGTAGCCGGTTCACGATCCGGGCATGGGGCAGGCGACCGGTGGGTGACACCTCGATGGCTCCCTCGATGATCTCGGCGCGGTAGCCCTCGGGGAGTTCCATGGCCTTCCATGCCTGCCACACGACCTCGTCCAGGCCCAGCGTTGAGAACTCGGGCATGATTTCGGGCCTCTCGTGCGCAAGAGCGGTCATGGTGACGTCACCTCCTCAAGTGTGGGCTGAGCGGGTTCGGGCCACAAGCAGCACGCTCACGCTACGGATGCCGGCGCGGCCGACCAGGTGAGATGCGGCCGGATCACTCGACCGGGTGGGGGATGCGCCGCCCACGGCTGACCGCGACCCTCAGCACGTCCTCCAGCGACTCCGTCGCCCTGGTCAGCGCGAACCGCACCGCCCGCTCGCCTGCCTTCCGGTCGGCGAGCACGGCCCTGGCTCCCGCGAGTACCTGCTCGCCCGAGTCCAGCTGGGCCGCCTCGATGTCATCGGCGATCCGGGACAGCAGGCTGTGGCTGTCGTCGGTGCTCAGGTAGCAGGGGTTGCCTTCGGGGGTGGTCCAGGGGAGGAGGCGGAGGGATGAGTTCATCGGTGCGTTTCCCTTCGAGAGCAGTTCATCACTTTCCGTGTGTGAAGCGTCACTGTCCCGGCGTACGCTGCGAAAGAGGTCCGGGGTTGCCTGCGGACCGGACAACGGGGAGGAGTGAAGTGGCGCAAGGTCCGGACGGGGAACGGGAATCGAGGCGTGCGGAACTCGGGCAGACGCTTCGAATACTGCGGGAGAAGGCGGGCAGGTCGCTCGGGCAGCTCGCCGAGGAGACGTCGTACGACAAGAGTTACCTGTTCCGCCTGGAGAAGGGCGAACGGCTCTCCAAGCAGGCGGTCATGGAGGACCTGGACAGGTACCACGGCACGGGCGACCTGCTGGTCCGGCTGTGGAGGGACGCGCGCCACGAGGTCGTCAAGGACAAGTACAAGGCGTTCATGGAACTTGAGGCGACGGCTCGGGTGATGTGGCTTTTCCAGCTCCGGGTACCGGGTCTGTTGCAGACCGAGGACTATGCCCGCGCCGTGTTGTCGGGGTTGTCGGGCGCCCAGACAACGGCGGGCAACGTCGAAGCGGTCGAGGAGCAGGTCGCCTTGCGTCTGGGGCGGCAGGAGCTGCTGTACCGCCAACCCGCGCCGAGTGTCCGCGTGATCCTGGACGAGGGCGCGTTGCGGCGGCGCGTCCCGGACGTGAAGGTGTGGCGGGACCAGCTCTCCCACCTGCTGGACGCGGCGGATCTCCCCTCGGTCGCGCTTCAGGTGCTGCCCTACACGGCAGGGGTGCACGACCTCATGGACAGCCATCTCTGGCTCCTGTGGCAACGCGTCGGCGATCCGGTCGCCTATGCGGAGGGCAACGGCTTCGGCGAGTTGACCGACGATCCGGACAAGGTCCTGTCCTTTCGCCTGTCCTACGATCTGGTCAGGGACGCGGCTCTGACTGCGGTGGAGTCGATGGCGTTCATCAAGGGCCTTCTGGAGGAGCGCAGATCATGAACCGACTCCCTGACCTCACAGCCGCGACCTGGCGCAAGTCCTCCTACAGCGACGGGGGCGGTACGAACTGCGTCGAGGTCGCCGACGGCTGCCCCGGGCTCGTCCCCGTGCGGGACAGCAAGGTGCCGGAGGGGCGGGTGCTGGTGTTCGGGGCCGGGTCCTGGGCGGCGTTCCTGGCGGGCATGCGGGGGCGGCCCGCGTAGGCGCCGTCCCTCACGGCACCTCCGGCGGCGGCACCGGCGCCCCCGGCAGGCGGACCGTCGCGGTCGTACCGCCCCCCTCCGCCGGGGTCAGGCCCACCTCGCCGCCCGCCTGCTGCACCGTGCGGGCCACGATCGACAGGCCCAGGCCCGAGCCGGGCAGCGCGCGGGCCGACGGGGAGCGCCAGAAGCGGTCGAAGACGTGGGGGAGTTCGTCGGCGGGGATGCCGGGGCCGTGGTCGCGGACGGTGAGGACGCCGTCGGCGAGGCGTACGTCGACGGTGCCGGACTCGGGGCTGAACTTCACCGCGTTGTCCAGGATGTTCACCACCGCGCGTTCCAGGGCGGCCGGTTCCGCCCGTACGTACCAGGGGTGGACGTCCGCCGTGATCGTCAGTTCCGGGCCGCGCAGACGGGCGCGGCGCAGCGCGGACTCGACGACCTCGTGCCAGGCGAGGATGCGGGTGCGGCCCGCGTGCTGGTCGGTGTCGGGGCGGGAGAGTTCCTGGAGGTCGCCGATCAGCGCCGCCAGTTCCGTCATCTGGGCCTTCACCGAGGCGAGCAGCGCCCTGCGGTCGGCTTCGGGGATCGGGCGGCCGGTCTCCTCGCTGCGGGTGAGGAGTTCGATGTTGGTGCGCAGGGAGGTGAGGGGGGTGCGCAGCTCGTGGCCCGCGTCGGCGATGAGCTGCTGTTGCAGGTCGCGGGAGCTGGCCAGGGACGAGGTCATGCTGTTGAAGGAACGGGAGAGGCGGGCGATCTCGTCCTCCCCGCCGTCCTCGACGGGGATGCGGACGGCCAGGTCCTCGGTGCGGGCGACGTGCTCGACGGCCTCGGTGAGTTCGTCGACGGGACGCAGACCGGCCCGGGCCACGGCGAGGCCGGCGGCGCCGGAGCCGATGACTCCGACACCGGAGACGATGAGGAGGACCCAGACCAGGGAGGAGAGGGGCTTGGTCACGTCCTCGACCGGCTTGGCGATGGAGACGGCGATGCCCGGCTGCACCTGGCCGCTGGTCGCGTCCAGGACCCGCTGGGTGAAGACGCGCATGGTGGTGCCGTCGGTGGTCCGCGCGGTGTGCAGCGCGTCCTTCGCCCGGCCGTCGGCGACGTCCAGGTCCGCGCCTTGGACGCGCAGCTCCTCGTCGCCGGGATTGACGCAGGTCGAGCCGTCCGAGTAGAGGATGGTGACGACGGGGGCGTTCGGCACCTGGGGAAGTTCCTGCGGCGTGCCGGACTGGCAGTTGCGCAGCATGCTGTTCAGCAGCCCCCGGGACACCTGCTCGCTGCGCAGCTGGTCGTCCAGCTGCTTGTACAGCTGGTCGCGGACCAGGAACCAGCACGTCACCGAGACCGCGGCGACCGCGAACGCCACCGCCGCCGCCACCAGCAGCGCCAGGCGCGAGCGCAGCGGCAGGGTGCGCAGGCGCCGGACCAGTCTCCTCACTCCGCGCCGCCCTGCCGCAGGACGTAACCGACGCCGCGCACGGTGTGCACCAGGCGCGGTTCGCCCGCCGCCTCGGTCTTGCGGCGCAGGTACATGACGTACACGTCGAGGGAGTTGGAGGACGGCTCGAAGTCGAAGCCCCAGACCGCCTTCAGGATCTGCTCCCGGGTGAGCACCTGGCGCGGGTGCGCCATGAACATCTCCAGCAGGGTGAACTCGGTGCGGGTCAGCTCCACCGGCCGCCCGCCCCGCACGACCTCCCGCGTCGCCAGGTCCATGGTCAGGTCGGCGAAGGTCAGGGTGTCGTCGTTGCCGTGGGCGGCGTCGACGGCGGCCGCGTAGGAGCTGCGGCGCAGCAGCGCCCGGATCCGGGCGAACAGCTCGTCCAGCTCGAAGGGCTTGACCAGGTAGTCGTCGGCGCCGGCGTCGAGGCCGGTCACCCGGTCGCCGACGGTGTCGCGTGCCGTGAGCATCAGGATCGGGGTGAGGTCACCCGCGCCGCGGATCCGGCGGGCGGCGGTCAGGCCGTCCATGCGGGGCATCTGGATGTCGAGGACGACCAGGTCGGGCCGGTACGCCGCCGCCTTCCGGAGGGCGTCGGCGCCGTCGACGGCGACCTCGGTGTCGTATCCCTCGAAGGCGAGGCTGCGCTGGAGGGCCTCGCGGACCGCCGGCTCGTCGTCGACGATCAGGATGCGCCGGGTCTCACGGTCGCGGTCGCCTTCTGCGGGGCTCATGGGCTCGGGTCCTCGGATGCGATGGGGTACGGGCTGCCGACGCCTTCAGCGTCGCACGTTCGCGGGCCCGCTCAGCCGTCGGCACCGGCGCGCAGCGCGGACAGGTCGGCCTTGACGGTGTTGATGGGGATGGCGAAGCCGAGACCGACGCTGCCCGCGCTGGCGGAGGACTCGGTCGCCGAGTACATCGCGGAGTTGATGCCGACGATGTTGCCGTTCATGTCGATCAGCGCGCCGCCGGAGTTGCCCGGGTTGAGCGAGGCGTCCGTCTGGATGGCCTTGTACGTCGTGGTGGACGAGCCGGTGTCGCCGTTGAACTCCTGACCGCCGAACTCGAACGGCCAGCCACCGCCCTGCCCCTGCCCCTGTCCTTGACCCTGCTGCTGTTGCTGCCCCTCGTCCGTCGAGACGGTCACGTCGCGGTCCAGGGCCGAGACGATGCCGCTGGTCACGGTGCCGGTCAGGCCCTCCGGGGAGCCGATCGCGACGACCTGGTCACCGACCCCGACCCCGTCGGAGTCGCCGAGGGTCGCGGCCTTCAGGCCGGAGGCGTCCTCCAGCTTGATCAGCGCGAGGTCCTTGCCGCTGTCGGTGCCGACGACCCGGGCGGTGTACTGCTTGCCGTCGCTGGTCCTGACCTTGACGGAGTCGGCGCCGGCGACGACGTGGTTGTTGGTGATGATCTCGCCGTCACCCGTGATGATCACGCCGGAGCCGGTGGAGGAGCCGGCGTTCGAGGTGGCGCTGATCTCGACGATGCTCGGGCTGACCGCCTCGGCGACCCCGGAGACCGTGCCCTTCTGGCTGGACGGCACCACGTTGGTGCTGGTGGAGCTGGAGGCGACGGTGTCGCCGCCGGTCAGCTCCTGGATGCCGTACGCGGTGCCGCCGCCGACGGCCGCCGCGACGATCGCCACGGCCGCGAGCAGGGCGGCGGGGCCGCGACGGGCCGTGCGCCTGCGGCGGGGCTGCTCGGGCTGTCCGGGCTGCTCCGGCCCGTCCTCCGCGAAGGCGGCGGCGGGCGGCTGGGCCGGCGGGGGCGGCCACTCGGGGCTGACGGGAGAGGAGGCGTGCTGCTGGGTTCCCTGGTACGGGTGCGCGTGCTCGTACTCGCCGTTCCGGCGGAGGCTCTCGGTCATGTTCATGAGCTTCCCGCCCGCTGATGAGAGCGGCCTGAGTACTGTCTGAGAAGCCCGGCAGAACCTCGTATGCCCGATGTAAAGACAGGCGGAAGGCCTGCCGGACGGCGCCGGGCGGGCCCTACGCGCAGCCGCAGGACTGCCGTACGACCAGCTGCGACGGGAACACCTTCAGTCGCTCCCGCCGGGAGCCCGCCACCCGCAGGCCGTCGTCCAGGACCAGGTCCACGGCCTCCCGCGCCATCGCCGACCGGTCCGAGGCGACCGTCGTCAGCGGCGGGTCCGCCAGGGCCGCCTCCTTGATGTCGTCGAAGCCGGCCACCGCCAGTTCGCCGGGCACGTCGATGCGCAGCTCGCGCGCCGCGCGCAGCAGGCCGATCGCCTGGTCGTCGGTGGAGCAGAAGATCGCGGGCGGCCGCTGCGGGCCGGCGAGCAGCTCCAGCGCCACGCGGTACGCGTCGTAGCGGTTGTACGGGGCCTCGAAGAGCCGGCCCTCGGTGGAGAGCCCGGCCTCCTTCATGGCCCGCTTCCAGCCCTCGACGTGGTCGGAGACCGGGTCGCCGACGGACGGTGTCTCGGCGGTGCCGCCCATGCAGGCGACGTACTCGTAGCCGTGCTCCAGCAGGTGGCGCACGGCGAGCTGGGCGCCCCCGAGGTCGTCTGTGACGACGGCGACGTCGTCGATGGCCTCGGGCCGCTCGTGCAGCAGGACCACCCGGGCGTCCCAGGCGTCGATCTCGGCCGCGGCCAGGTCGTTCAGCGCGTGGCTGACCAGGATCAGGCCGGACACCCGCATGCCGAGGAAGGCGCGCAGGTAGTGGACCTCGCGCTCGCCGACGTAGTCGGAGTTGCCGACGAGGACCATCTTCCCGCGCTCGGAGGCGGCCCACTCGACCGCGTGCGCCATCTCCGCGAAGAAGGGCTGGCGGGCGTCCGGCACGATCAGGCCTATGAGGTCCGTGCGCCGCGACGCCATGGCCTGGGCGACCCGGTCCGGCCGGTACCCCAGTTCCTTGATCGCGGCGAGGACACGCTCGCGCGTGGCCGGGGCGACCGGCCGGGGTCCGTTGTTGATGACATAGCTGACGACGGCGGTGGAAGTCCCCGCCAGCCGCGCCACGTCATCCCGAGTCACCTTGGCCACGCGCGGAGTCTACGCGGATGGATGCGCCCCGGGCAGGGCGTATCACCCCTTGGTTCATACCTTGGTGGAAGCCGCTCCCGCCGTCGCGTCCGCCTGCGCCTTCTCCGTCTTGTCTGCCCTGTCTGCCCTGTCTGCCCTGTCTGCCCTGTCTGCCCTGTCTGCCTTGTCGGCCTTCTCGGGCTTCTCCGGCGTGACGAAGCGGTAGCCCACGTTGCGGACGGTGCCGATCAGCGACTCGTGCTCGGGGCCGAGCTTGGCGCGCAGCCGCCGGACGTGCACGTCGACCGTGCGGGTGCCGCCGAAGTAGTCGTACCCCCACACCTCCTGGAGGAGCTGGGCGCGGGTGAAGACCCGGCCCGGGTGCTGGGCGAGGTACTTCAGCAGCTCGAACTCCTTGAAGGTCAGGTCCAGGACCCGGCCCTTGAGCTTGGCGGAGTACGTGGCCTCGTCGACCGACAGGTCGCCGTTGCGGATCTCCATGGGGGAGTCGTCGCCGACGATCTGCTGGCGGCCCATGGCGAGGCGCAGCCGGGCCTCGACCTCGGCCGGGCCTGCGGTGTCCAGCAGTACGTCGTCGATGCCCCAGTCGGCGGTGACGGCGGCGAGGCCGCCCTCGGTGACGACGAGGACCAGCGGACAGCTGAGCCCCGTGGAACGCAGCAGCTGGCACAGGCTGCGCACCTGGGGAAGATCACGGCGCCCGTCGACGAGGATCACGTCGGCGCCCGGGGTGTCGACGAGGGCGGGGCCCTCCGCGGGTGCCACCCGCACGTTGTGCAGCAGCAGGCCGAGGGCGGGAAGCACCTCCGTCGACGGCTGGAGGGCGTTGGTCAGGAGCAGCAGAGAACTCATCGCGCCCCACCTGCCTGGGTCGTCTCACGGTCGTGCACGGTTCGCTCGCCCATAACGTCTGGTTCCTCCTCGGTCCCTGCGAGGACGTTTACGGCACTGCTTCGTACGGGTGCGGATCCCGTGCCCGTGGGGCCCGCTGCACGGCCGGGAGGTGAACGCTCGGCGATCGCTCGGCGACCGCCGTGCAACGCTCCCGGAAGCACAAAAGGACCCGGGGGCTACGTTGCCCGAGTCCTCTGCCCAGCAGAATAGCCGACATGAGCAACCGCCGGGCGGGACATGTGGCGCGTCCCACCATTCGTCCACATCCCGAGACGCCTTCCGAGACACCCTCCGGGGCGTCCTCCGAGGGGCTTTCCGGGACCCCGCGCCGCACGTCCGCACGCACCTTCCTCCGCGCCTCCGACGGGGTGCCGATCGACGCCGTGTACGCGCCGGGCGCGGCCGGTCGCGACGCCCCCGACCTGGTCTTCGTCGTCGCGCACGGGTTCACGGGGGACGCGGACCGCCCGCACGTTCGGCGGATCGCCGAGGCCCTCGCGCACCACGGCGCGGTGGTCACGTTCTCCTTCCGCGGGCACGGCGCCTCCGGCGGACGGTCGACCGTCGGCGACCGCGAGGTGCTGGACCTGGCGGCGGCGGTCGCCTGGGCCCGCGGCTTCGGGCACGCGCGCGTGGTGACCGTCGGCTTCTCCATGGGCGGCTCGGTGGTGCTGCGCCACGCCGCCCTGTCCGGCGACGACGGCGGGCCGGGCCCGGACGCCGTCGTGTCGGTGAGCGCCCCCGCCCGCTGGTACTACCGGGGGACGGCGCCGATGCGCCGGCTGCACTGGCTGGTGATGCGGCCCACAGGGCGCCTGGTGGGCCGCTACGGCCTGCGCACCCGCATCCACCACCGGGACTGGGACCCGGTGCCGTTGTCGCCGGTGGAGGCCGCGGGGCGGATCGCGCCGACGCCGCTGCTGGTCGTGCACGGGGACCGGGACGGCTATTTCCCCCTCGACCACCCCCGGATGCTGGCCGATGCGGCCGGTGACCACGGGGAACTCTGGGTGGAACCGGGGATGGGCCACGCCGAGCACGCGTCCGGCGAGGAGCTGCTGCACAGGATCGGCGACTGGGCCGTGGCCCGGGCGGGCTAGCCTGGCGGTGTTCACCGCCGATCGGCACGGACGCCGATCGGCACCGGCGACGAAGGATCCAGATGGCAAAGGTCACGGTGCGCTACTGGGCCGCCGCGAAGGCCGCGGCGGGGGTGGCCGAGGAGCCGTACGAGGCGGCGACGCTCGCCGACGCGCTCGGCGCGGTGCGCGAGCGGCACCCCGGCGAACTCACGCGCGTCCTGCTGCGCTGCTCGTTCCTCGTCGACGGCGACCCCGTGGGCACCCGCGGGCATGAGACGGTACGGCTGGCCGACGGCGGCACGGTCGAGGTGCTCCCGCCGTTCGCAGGAGGGTGAGCATGACCGACCAGCCGCAGCAGCCGTACGACCAGCCGTACGACCCCTCGTACGGGCAGGGGCAGAACCAGCCGTACGGGGGACATGAGGGGTACGAGGGACAGACGGGGTGCGCCGCCCAGGCGTGGCCCGCACACCAGCAGGCCCAGGGACAGCAGGGGTACCAGGGCCGGCCGGCGTACGAGGACCCGGACGCCGCCCAGTACACCCAGCAGTGGCAGGGGCAGACCTGGGAGACCCAGGTGCAGCCGCCGGTCTCCGCGGAGGAGACGGCGTACCTGCCGCCGCAGGGCTACCAGGAGCCGCAGCCGACGGGCACGCCGTACGGGACGGCCGGTGGCCACGCGCCCGGGCCGCAGCAGTACGCGCCGCAGCCCCAGCCGTATCCGTCGCAGCCGTACGCGGACGGGTCCCAGCCGCAGCCGTACCCGTCGCAGTCCTACCCGTCACAGCCGCAGCCGCACGCCTACTCTCCTCAGCCCCAGCCCCAGCCCCAGCAGCAGCCCTCACCCGAGCCCCCGGCCCGGCACGAGCCCGCCGCGCAGGCTCCCGCCGCCGGGTACGGCCCCGCGACCCTCGCCGGGAACACGCGGGTCACCGACGCTCAGCGCGCCCGGGCCGAGGGGCGCTCGCCCATCATCGACCCGGGGATGCAGCCGGCCGGGCTCACCGCGCTGCTCGGGCTGCTGCTGGCCGGCGCGGCGGCGCTCGGCACGTACGCCCTGCTCGTCCCGCTCGTCGCCCTCCAGGCCGTCACCGCGGCGGGCTGGTTCCGGCTGAACGGCATGTGGCCGGCCCGGCAGGGCATCGCGCTGGGCTTCGCGGGCGCCCTCGCCGCCGACGCGGCGATGCTGGTGTCGGACCGCTCCCCGGCGGCGATCCTCGGCACGCTCGGCGTCTGGGTGCTGCTCTCCCTCGTCCTGCAACTGCGCTCGCACGCCGACCCCGACGAGCGGATGCACGGCCTGATGGCGACCGTCGCGGCGGCGGCCCTGGCCGTCCTCGCGGGCGGCTACCTCGCCGCCGACGCGGACGCGGTGACCGTCGGCGCGGTCGCGGTGGCGGTCGCCGTCGTGGCCCGCGCCCTGCCGCTGCCGACGCCCGCCTCCCTGGTCGTCGCGCTGCTCGCGGCGGCCGGAGCGGGCATCGCGGTCGGTTCGATGACGGACTTCGGGACCTCGGGGGCGCTGCTCGGCGCGGGCGCGGCGGTGTGTGCGCTGATCGGGCACCGGGCCGCGGCCTACGACTACCCGTCCCGGTTCGTGCACTTCACGGCGGGCGTGGCGCTGCCCCTCGCGGCCGCGGCCCCCGCCGTGTACGTACTCGGCAGGGCGCTCGGCTGAGCCGTCCCGAGGTCTCCGGTCCTCCTGTCACAGCTGATCGACAAAACCCCGGCGGCCCGTTCCGGTCGCGTTACCCTCGCGCTGGACGGCCGCCGGTCGTCGGGGACCGTCGTCGACCGCCCAGGTGGGGAACACCGCATGCGTGCACTGCGAATACTGTTGATCGTCGTCGTGATCCTCGGCGGGCTCTTCGTGATCGCGGACCGCGTGGCGGTCAACTTCGCCGAGGGCGAGGCGGCGGACAGGATCCGGTCCGCCGAGAACCTGGCCTCGACGCCGGACGTCTCGATCAACGGCTTCCCCTTCCTCACCCAGGCCGCGGCCGGTGAACTCGACGAGGTCGAGATCGGCATCGGCGACTACGAGGCGGCCACCGGCGACGGCGCCGGCAAGATCCGTATCGACGAGCTGCACGCGACCATGCGGGGCGTCGAGTTCTCCAGCGGCTTCGGCTCCGCCACGGCGGCCACCGCCACCGGCACCGCGACCGTCGGCTACGACGAGCTGATGAAGGCCACCAAGTCCGAGCCCACGGACATCGGCCCCGGCATCACCGCCAAGGTGGTGGGCCTCTCCGACGGCGGCGACGGCAAGATCAAGGTGTCGCTCCGGGCCACGGTGCTGGGCGTGGAACTGCCCGAGCCGGTCGACGTGCTCAGCTCGGTCACGGTCGAGGACAACCGCGTCGACGTCGTCGCCGACGGACTGCCGACGGTCGGCGGCAGGCAGCTCGCCGAGTCCCGGATCCGGGCCATCACCGACTTCCAGCAGGGCATCGACGAGCAGCCCGGCGGCATCGAGCTGGACAAGGTCGAGGCGGCGCGGGACGGCGTCGAGATCACGGTGCGGGGTTCGAACATCCAGCTGGCCGGGTAGGACGTCGAGCGTCCGCCCTCGCGACGCCCCGCGTCCGACAGGCGAGACAGCGCTGTCCGTACCGCAGATGCCGGCCCGGAAGTCCCGTCCGGACGCCGCCCGGCTCCACCCCGAAGCCCGCTCGCGTCCCACCTTGCGGACGATCCCGTCTCATATGACGACACGCCGGTGACATCGCCCGCCGACCCTCCCTACGATCGGGACCTATGGAGCGACAGGCGGACCTCACGAAGCGGCGGGCAGTGGACCTGTGCCGCGTTGCCGCCATGCTCTGTCGCACCTTCTGAGCGGACGGCGACGCCGCCGTCCGTGTCCCCCTCACCGCCCTGCCGTCGAGGGCACCCGCGCGCCGCCCCGGCATGAGCGCGCACCCTCTCGCCGCACGCCCCGCCGCACCTGCCCCGGAGGAGAAAACATGAGCCGCAGCGACGTCCTGGTCGACGCCGACTGGCTGCAGGACCACCTGGACGACCCGAGCATCGCGATCGTCGAGGTGGACGAGGACACGTCCGCGTACGACAAGAACCACATCAAGAACGCGATCCGGATCGACTGGACCCAGGACCTCCAGGACCCGGTCCGCCGCGACTTCGTCGACCAGGAGGGCTTCGAGAAGCTCCTGTCGAAGAAGGGCATCTCCAACGACCACACCGTGGTCCTCTACGGCGGCAACAACAACTGGTTCGCGTCCTACGCCTACTGGTACTTCAAGCTGTACGGCCACGACAACGTCAAGCTCCTCGACGGCGGCCGCAAGAAGTGGGAGCTGGACGCCCGCGAGCTGGTCGACGGCACCGAGGTCCCCGAGCGCCCGGCCACCGACTACAAGGCCAAGCCGCAGGACACCTCGATCCGCGCCTTCCGCGACGACGTCGTCCAGGCGATCGGCGCGCAGAACCTGGTCGACGTCCGCTCGCCCGACGAGTTCTCCGGCAAGCTCCTCGCCCCGGCCCACCTCCCCCAGGAGCAGTCGCAGCGCCCGGGCCACGTGCCCAGCGCCCGCAACATCCCGTGGTCGAAGAACGCCAACGACGACGGCACCTTCAAGTCGGACGACGAGCTGAAGCAGCTCTACACCGACGAGCAGGTCGACCTGGCGAAGGACACCATCGCCTACTGCCGCATCGGCGAGCGCTCGGCCCTGACCTGGTTCGTCCTGCACGAGCTGCTGGGCGTGGAGAACGTCAAGAACTACGACGGCTCCTGGACCGAGTACGGCTCCCTCGTCGGCGTGCCGATCGAGCTCGGCGCCGCGAAGTAAGCCACCCGACCGACCTTTCCCAACCCCTCAGGAGTACGACATGTGCGGAGCGAAGGCCGGCGGCCCCGACGCCTCGACGATCAAGCCCGGTGAGACCACGATCCAGGGCCAGGTGACCCGCGACGGCGAGCCGGTGACGGGCTACGTCCGTCTGCTGGACTCCACCGGTGAGTTCACGGCGGAGGTCCCCACCTCCGCGACGGGCCAGTTCCGGTTCTACGCGGCCGAGGGCACCTGGACGCTGCGGGCACTCGTCCCGGGCGCCAGCGCCGACCGCACGGTCGTCGCCCAGCAGGGCGGACTTGCGGAGGTCGCGATCGCCGTCTGACGGCGACCGAGCGGCGAGGGGCCGCACCCCACGGGTTGGACGCCCGGGGTGCGGCCCTTCGCCGTGCCCGGACCTACGCTGGAGGTATGTACGCGCGGCGGCGGCACCGCTACTTCGTGATGATGGGGATCTGCATCGCGCTGTTCGTCCTGGCCTGGGGTGTCGTCCGCCTCTGGTCGGTCCCCGCGGCCGTCGGCATGTGCCTGGTCGCCATGGTCATCCCTCCGCTCGCCGCGATCGTCGCCAACCGCCGCGGCCCCGACGACCGCTGGTGGGACGATCCCTCCGGCGACCCCCGCTCCGACGAGTGGTGGGACGAGCTGGACGGGAAGAAACGCCCGCACTCCCGGTAACGGAGCCCACCCCGTCGCGCCCGGGCCGCGCACCGTGAGCACAGCGCCAGGTGTGCGCCTCGGCCTCGGGGCGGTCGCGTACGAACGCCTCGCCGTCACGGGTGCCGGGAACCCGAGCCCCACGGCACCGCCCCTGGAGAGCGTGAGCATCTCGGCCTCAGCTGTCCTCGGGGCGCTCAAATGAACGCCCCGAGGACACTTCTCCGTCGTTCGCCCACGCTTCTCAGCAGGGTCAGTAGACGAGGGCCTGGGTGTCGTCGGCCAGCGCCTCCTGCACGAAGACCTGGGCGCCCGCGATCCGCACCCCCTCGATCACGTCCTGCTCGGTGAGGTCCCGTCGCGCCGCGCACTGGGTGCACAGGGTCACCCGGCCGCCGGCCAGGATCGAGTCCAGCAGGTCGGGCAGCGGCGCCGCGTGCGGCAGCTCGAACTCGGCCGCCCGGCCCGGCACCGCGAACCACGCGGACTCGCCGGTCAGCCACACGGAGACGTCGACGCCACTGGCCACGGCCACCGCCGCCACCGTGAACGCCTGCGAGCACCGCTCGGGGGCATCGGCCCCCGCCGTCACCTTGATCACGAGCTTCTTCGCCATGGCCGCATGGTACGGCCGCACCGCGGGCCCACCTCGCCCGGTGGGCCAGGGCATGGCCGCGTAAGCTGGGGGCCGGCCCTGTGCGTGCAGCGCACGCACCGCACTCCGCATCACCGAGGAGCACCCCGTGGAGATCTTCTTCGAAGCCCTGCTGGTTCTGGTCTGCGTCGGCGTCCTCGCCTTCGCGGGGCTGACCGTGAAGAAGCTGTACCAGGGCCAGCGCTGATCCCCCACGCCAGGAAGTTCTGCTCATGATCGAGATCCCGTCCGACCTCCACAAGGACCTCGTCCCGCTCGTCTTCCTGCTCGGTGACTGGGCGGGCGCGGGCGTGCACGACTTCCCCGGTGCCGAGAAGTGCAACTTCGGGCAGGAGGTCTCCTTCACCCACGACGGCCGGGACTTCCTGGAGTACCGGTCCCACACCTGGGTCCTGGACCAGGACGGCAACAAGGTCCGCCCCCTGGAGTCCGAGTACGGCTTCTGGCGCATCGACGCGAACCGCAAGGTCGAGGCCACGATGACCCGCGACGACGGCGTCATCGAGATCTGGTACGGCGAGCTGGCCGACCAGAAGCCGCAGATCGACCTGGTCACGGACGCGGTGGCCCGCACGGCCGCCTCCCGGCCCTACACCGGCGGCAAGCGCCTGTACGGGTACGTCAAGAGCGACCTGATGTGGGTCGGCGAGAAGCAGACCCCCGAGGTCGAGCTGCGCCCCTACATGTCGGCGCACCTGAAGAAGGTCGTCACCCCGGAGGACGTCGAGCGCTGGGCCAAGGCGCTGCCCGACGACATGCCGGACGACGGGATCGCTTTCTTCAAGTAGTCCTAGACTCTTGGGTGTGGTGAGCACCGACTGGAAGAGCGACCTCAGGCAGCGCGGCTACCGGCTGACCCCGCAGCGGCAGCTGGTGCTCGAAGCCGTCGACCATCTGGAACACGCGACCCCCGACGACATCCTCGGCGAAGTGAGGAAGACGGCGTCGGGGGTCAACATCTCCACCGTCTACCGCACGCTGGAGCTCCTGGAGGAGCTCGGGCTGGTGAGCCACGCCCATCTCGGGCACGGCGCGCCCACCTACCACCTCGCCGACCGGCACCACCACATCCACCTGGTCTGCCGGGACTGCACCCACGTGATCGAGGCCGACCTGTCGGTGGCCGCCGAGTTCACCGCCAAGCTGCGCGAGCAGTTCGGCTTCGACACCGACATGAAGCACTTCGCGATCTTCGGCCGGTGCCAGGACTGCTCCCGTAAGGGTTCAACTACCGAGTCGTAGGCTAGGCGTATGAAGAGTCCCCTGCTGTCCCTGCCCGGCGCCGTCCCCGCCGAGGGCGTGGACGAAGGCGTCGCCGCCCACTACGGCGACCTGTTCCGCGAGCAGCGTGCCCTCGCCGACGGCACCGGATTCGTCGACCTCTCGCACCGCGGTGTGGTCGCCGTCACCGGCGACGACCGGCTGAGCTGGCTGCACCTGCTGCTCACCCAGCACGTCAGCGACCTGCCGGCCCACCAGGCCGCCGAGGCGCTGATCCTCTCCGCCAACGGCCACATCGAGCACGCCCTGTACCTGGTCGACGACGGCACGACCGTCTGGGCCCACGTGGAGCCCGGCAGCCAGGAGGCGCTGATCGCCTACCTGGAGTCGATGAAGTTCTTCTACCGGGTCGAGGTCGCCGACCGCACCGCCGACACCGCGGTCGTCCACCTGCCGGCCGGTTCCATCGCGGCGGCCCCCGCGAGCGCCGTCGTCCGGGAGACGCCGTACGGCCGCGACCTCTTCCTGCCGCGCGCGGAGCTGGAGGCGTACGCCGCCGAGGCCGGACCGCCGGCCGGGATCCTCGCCCACGAGGCGCTCCGCGTCGAGCAGCACCGCCCCCGGGTCGGCTTCGAGACCGACCACCGCACCATCCCGCACGAGCTGGGCTGGATCGGCACCGCCGTGCACCTGCAGAAGGGCTGCTACCGGGGGCAGGAGACCGTCGCCCGGGTGCAGAACCTCGGCAAGCCGCCGCGCCGCCTGGTCTTCCTGCACCTGGACGGCAGCGAGGTCCACCTGCCGCCCGCCGGGGCCGAGGTGCGCCTCGCGCAGGACGGGCCGGACGGCCGCAAGATCGGCTTCGTCACCACGTCCGTACGCCACCACGAGCTGGGCCCGGTCGCCCTCGCCCTGGTGAAGCGGAACGTCCCGGTGGACGCCCGGCTGATGGCGGAGGACACGGCCGCCGCACAGGAGACGGTCGTCCAGCCGTAGGACGCAGTGCCCGGACGGCCCGGCGCGGCGCTAGACCTCCAGCAGCACCGTGAACGGGCCGTCGTTCGTCAGTGACACCCGCATGTGGGCGCCGAAGCGCCCCGTCGCCACGGTGGCGCCCAGCGCGCGCAGCCGCGCCACGACCTCGTCGACGAGCGGCTCGGCCACGTCACCGGGCGCGGCGGCGTTCCAGGTGGGGCGGCGGCCCTTGCGGGCGTCGCCGTAAAGGGTGAACTGGCTGATCACCAGCAGCGGGGCGTCCACGTCGCTGCACGACTTCTCGTCGTGCAGCACCCGCACCGACCACAGCTTGCGGGCCAGCCGCTCCGCCTCCTCCACGGTGTCCTCGTGCGTGACGCCGACCAGGACGCACAGGCCCTCGCCCTCGATCGCCCCCACCGTCTCGCCGTCCACGACGACGCTCGCGCCGTCCACCCTCTGTACCACTGCACGCATCCCGTCATGATGCCGTGCGCCCCCAGGGTGTGGGCACGCGGGCCCGTACGGGGTTTTTTTCGCTCCCTAACCCCCCATCTGGGGCCGATCGTGGGCACTCGGTCACATAGCGGCCACTTGGGGTGGCACGATGCTCCCAGACGCCGGTCGAGGGGACGGTTGAGGCGAATGAGCACACCGAGTACGGGGCAGCCGCTTGGGACTGTCGCGTTGACATATCCGGGGGGCCTGGAGGCGCCCCGGCCACCCGTGCAGCGCACGGACAGCCCGGAGCTGCCCGCGGCTCCTGCCGGGCAGGACCTGACCGCGCTGAGCCTGCCCGAACTGCGCACCCTGCGCCGGGACGCCCAGCGTGAGGAGGCCGATCTCAGCTATGTGCGCCGGCTGCTGCAAGGGCGGATCGACATCCTGCGCGCGGAGCTGGCCCGGCGCGGTCCCACATCCGTGGTGACCACGGCGGCGACGGGGTCCGTCGTCGAGCGGCTGTCGGAGATCCTGGCCGACGCCCCGGCCCGGCAACGGTCCTCCGCGCGCCACGTGACGCTGGGCACGCCCCGCAGCGAGGAGTGCCGTCGGCTGGCCGCGGAGATGCTCGGCGAGGTGGAGCTGTCCGACCTGACGGCCCGCACCGACGCCGAGCTGACCACCGGGACGGGCCGGCTCGTGCGCTACGAGCAGCAGGTGTCCCGGCGGCGGCAGCGGCTCCAGCGCACCGCGGACGAGTGCAGCGCGGAGATCGCACGCCGGTACCGTGAGGGGGAAGCACAAGTCGACGACCTGCTGGTGTGACACGAGGGGCGGCCGGAACGCCGCCCCTCGCAGGCCCGGTGACCCCGGGCCGTCGCCGCGGCGGGTCACCCGTCCGGAAGGCCACCGCCGATGCCCGCCCCCCACTCGCCCCAGCCGACCGACCCGTCCTCGCTCCCGGTGGAGTCCGAGCGGGGGGACGTCCGTCGGCCCGGGCCCCCGTCCGTCGTACCGCCCGTCGTACCGCCCGTCCTCGCCGAGGTCGTCCGGTCCGGCTTCATCGAGGGGCGGCACCGGGGCGCGCTGGTCGTGCTGGGCGCCGACGGGGCGGTGGAGCTGGCGCTGGGGGACGTGACGGCGCCGGTCTTCCCGCGCTCCACCAGCAAGCCGATGCAGGCGGCGGGGGTGCTGCGGGCCGGGCTCGACCTCTCGGGGGAGCGGCTGGCGCTGGCTGCCGCCAGCCACTCCGGAGAATCGTTTCACCGGGATCTGGTCCGCAAGATGCTGGACGAGTACGGCCTGGACCCGGCCCTGCTCCAGTGCCCGGCCGACCTCCCCCTGGACCCCGAGGAACGGGACACCTACCTGGCGTCGGGCGCGTCGCCCGACCGGATCACCATGAACTGCTCCGGCAAGCACACCGCGATGCTGGCGGTCTGCGTCCAGCGGGGCTGGCCGGTGGAGTCGTACCTCGACCCGGAGCACCCGTTGCAGCGGATCATCCACGGCGTCGTGGAGGACGCGGCGGGCGAGCCGGTCGCCGCCGTCGGCACGGACGGGTGCGGCGCGCCGCTGATGGCGATCAGCCTGGTCGGGCTGGCCCGCGCCTTCCGCTCCTTCGTCGGCGCCGAGCCCGGCACGGCGGAGCGCCGGGTCGCCGACGCGATGCGCGCCCACCCCGAGTACGTGGCCGGCACCCGGCGCCCCGACACCTGGCTGATGCGCGAGGTGCCCGGCACCCTGTCCAAGATGGGCGCGGAGGCCGTCCAGGCGGTGGCCCTGCCGGACGGCCGCGCGCTCGCCTTCAAGGTGGAGGACGGCGCGACCCGGGCCCTGGGACCGGTCCTGGGCCGCGCGCTGACGCTGATGGGCGTGGACGGCCCCGTGGTCGACCGCATCGGCCGTGCGCCCCTGCTCGGCGGCGGGCGCGAGGTGGGGGAGATCCGGGCGGCGTTCTGAGAGAACCGGGGCGGGCCGAAATGCCCGCGACGCGGGCGGGGTGGCCGACCTACCGTGAGGGCATGACCAGCCGCATCGACATCGACGTACGCCCCATCACCGAGGCCGAGTTCGCCGACTGGCAGCGGGCCCTGAACACCGGGTTCCTGATGCCGCCCGCCGTCGCGCCGGAGCAGTTGGAGGCCCGCCGTCACCTGTTCGTGCCCGGCCGTTCGCTCGGCGCCTTCGACGGGGAGCGCTGTGTGGCGACCTTCCGGTCCTTCGACCAGGAGGTCACCGCCGTCGGAGGCGCCCGCGTTCCCGCCGACGCGATCTCCAACGTCACCGTCTCCCCGACCCACCGCCGCCGTGGCCTGCTCACCCGCATGATGGCCCAGGACCTGGCGGCGGCGAAGGAGCGCGGGGACGTCCTCGCGACCCTGATCGCGGCCGAGTACCCGATCTACGGCCGGTACGGCTTCGGCCCCGCCACCACCATGACCGAGTGGACGGTCGACGTGCCCCGCGCCGGACTCGACGCCCGCTGGTCGGCCCCCGAGGACGGCGGCCGGATCGACCTCGTCGAGGGCGAGGACGTCCGCAAGCTCGGTCCCGAGCTGCACGAGCGGCTGCGCCGGGCCCAGCCGGGCGCGGTCAGCCGGGCGGAGCTGTGGTGGCAGATCCAGACCGGCGTGCTGAACACCTACGGCTCCCCGTGGACCGAGCCCTTTTTCGCCGTGTACCGCTCGGCGGACGGCGAGGTCGAGGGCATGGTCGCCTACAAGGCCGACGACCACTGGGGCGACGCCAAGCAGCCGCTGAACACGGCGACCGTGCTGTGGCTGCTGGCCGTGACACCGGCCGCCGAGCGCGCCCTGTGGGGCTACCTGTGCTCGATCGACTGGGTCACCACGGTGAAGAGCGGCTGGCGGTCCCCCGACGACCTGCTCCCGCACCTCCTGCCGGACCCGCGCGCGGCCAGGATCACCACGCAGGCCGACTGGCTGTGGGTGCGGATCCTGGACGTCGTCCGGGCGCTGGAGGCGCGCACGTACGAGGGGTCGGGTTCGCTGGTGCTGGAGATCGAGGACCGGGCGGGACTGACCGGCGGGCGGTGGCGGCTGGAGGCGGGAGAGGACGGGGCGTCCTGCACGCCGACCACCGAGAGCGCCCACCTCGGGCTCGACGTGGCCGAGCTGGCGGCGCTGTGGCTGGGCGACGAGTCGGCCGTCCGGCTGGCCGCGCTGGGCCGGGTCCGGGAGATACGAGCGGGCGCCGCCCGTGTGGCCGACGCCCTGCTGCGTACGTCCAGGCGGCCTTGGTGCCCGGACATGTTCTGAGCTGCTCCCTTCTGCCGGTGACGGGTGGGTGCGCGCATCCGTAGCGCGTGCTCTTCAGTTGTGGTTGTTGTGCGGTTGTGCGGTGGTACCGGTTGTGCGGTGGTACCGGTCGTGCGGTGGTGCCGACTGACTGTCCGGGCTCCCGGCTCCCCTCCGGAAGGGGGCCCGGACAGCAGTACGCCGGTTCAGCCGGACTGTGCGAGCAGCATCACGAGGATCACCGCGCCCACACCGCCGATCATGGTGTTCTTCGCCTTGATGCCGATGGACAGCGCGACGAACGCGATGATTCCCATCGGCCCGTACTTCCACTGCACGAGCTGCTCGAACCCGATGGCCAGAGCGGCGACGACGAGGGCGATGAGCGGCATGGTGGACCCCCTGTTCACCGTGGTGGCCAACCCTTGGGAGGTTCGACCACGTTGCTCAAGTTGGCTGCCAACTTCACTGTACTTATCTCCGCTTGGAAGCGACTCATAACCACCTTCGCTTGAACTGCCCAAAGATGGCGGGAAGTTGTAGTGTTTGGTCGTGGAGCCGGAACATGCCCCCGTCAACGGACGGAAGAGACCGCAGCGGCCACAGGTGACGCCGCGCGAGGTGGCCGACGAGCTGCGCGCCCGGATCAGGTCCGGGGAGCTGCGGCCGGGCCGGCGCATGCCCACCCAGGCCCAGCTGGCCGACGAGTTCGGCGTGGAGCGCGGCACCGTCCGCCAGGCCCTGCGCGTGCTCCAGTCGGAACGTCTGCTCACCAATGTGTCCAAGGGGAGCCCCGCGACCGTCGCGCCCGACCCGCGCGGCGCCCTGACCGGGTCCGAGGCGCCGCCGATGCCCACCACGGCCGCCCTCGCGCCCCGGATCGCCGAGGCCTTCGCCGCCCCCCACGTCGAGATCGACGCCCTGTGCCTGACCTCGGTCTCCCTCACCCTCGCCCTCGGCGAGGCCATGCGCGAGGTCCACGCGGGGCGACGGAAACCGGCCAAGATCGACGTGCGCGTGCTGCTGCCGGGCCGGGACATCGAGCTGGCGTTCCCGGTGGCGGTGAGCGGCCGCGGGGACGGGGACCCGGTGCACGAGCGGTGGCTGGCGATGCGCAACGCCCAGGGGCAGGTGCTCCGGCACAACCTGCTGAGCCTGCGGGCCACGCACGGCATCGACGTGCGCGTGACCTTCCGGGCGCTGCCCTTCACGCCGCCCGTGAAGCTGTACGTGCTCAACCGCACGGAAGCCCTCCTCGCGTACTACACCGTCGGCCGGCGCGAGCAGGAGATCGATCACGAGCCGATGGAGACGTACGACGCGGAGGGCATCCGTTCGACGCTGTTCGCCTTCGAGCGGACCGGTGGTCTGCGCGACGGGGCGTTCGTGCGGCAGTCGCGGGAGTGGTTCGACGCGCTGTGGGAGACGATCAGTTCGGAGCTGCTGCTCACGGCGTGATCACCTCCCGGTCACAGCGCGGGGCCCGCGACCAGGAGGGCCAGCACCACCGCTCCGGCGGAGCTGACGGAGGGGCTCTTCGCCTTGATGCCCACGGTGAGCAGGAGCAGGCCGATGAGTCCGGTGGCGCCGTACTTCCACTGGACGACCTGCTCGAAGGTGACGACGAGGAGCGTGGAGAGGAGAGCGAGGACGGGCATGGTCTTTCCCCCTTCGGAAGTTCGGGACGGGAAAACTTCCGCCAACTAGACCAAGTTGGCAACCAACTCTGATTAGGTTGTCCCCACTTGGCGGGGAGTTGTAAACGAGTTTCAAACAACTCCCTCTAGGTAGGTCGGAGTTGTAGCGTTTGGTCGTGACTCAGGAGAACGTCTCGGTGAACGGCAGCAGAAGGCTCTCGTCCCAGGAGATCGCCGACGTCCTGCGGGAACGTATCCGCGGGGGGGATCTCAAGGCGGGCGACCGCCTGCCCACCCAGGCCGAGCTGGCCGACGAGTTCGGCGTGGAGCGCGGCACCGTCCGCCAGGCCCTGCGGGCGCTCCAGGAGGACGGCCTGCTCACCAACGTCAGCAAGGGCAGCCCGCCCCGCATCGCCGAGCCCGCCACCCCCCGGGGCGAACCGCAGCCCACCATGGTGTCCCTCGGGCCCCGGCTCTCGGAGGCGTTCTCCGTACCGCGCGTCCGGGTCGACGTCGTGTGCCACACCTCGGAGACCCTGATGCTGGCCCTGAGCGAGCCGCTCCGCCTGATCCACGAGGGCCGCATCCGTCCGGAGGCCATCGACTTCCGCGTCCTGATGCCGTCGCGGGACATCGCGCTGGCCTTCCCCGTCCTGGTCGAGGACGAGCCGGACGACCCGGTCCACCAGCGCTGGCTCCAGATGCGCAACGCCCAGGCCCGGGTGCTCCAGCACAACCTGCACGCCGTACGGTCCACCCACCGCGTCGACGTGCACATCGCCTTCCGCGCGCTGCCGTTCACCCCGCCGATGAAGCTCTACCTGCTCAACGGCGAGGAGGCGCTGTTCGGCTACTACATGCTCACCCGGCGCGAGGAGGAGTACGAGAGCCGGACGCTGGAGATGTACGACGCCCTGGGCTCCCAGTCGCTGCTGTTCTCCTTCCTGAAGCGGGCGGGGCACCGGGACGCGGTGTTCGTGGAGGAATCGCAGAAGTGGTTCGACGCCCTCTGGGAAACCATCACCTCGGACATGACACTCTCCTAGTGACTTCTGATGCGACGCGGACCGGGCCGGCGGCGGACACGGGGAACCTCGAGCGACTGGTGAGCGGTGCCCGCTTCGTGCTCTGGGACTTCGACGGGCCGATCTGCCGCCTGTTCGCCGGGCACCGGGCGGAGCTGGTGGCGGGCGACCTCGTCGACTGGCTCGAACGGCGCGGCCTGCGCGGGCTGCTGACCGAGGACGAACGGGAGTCCCCCGACCCGCACGCGGTGCTGCGCGCCGTCGACCGCCGGCACCCGCGCAGCGACCTGGTCGAGGAGCTGGAGGAACGCCTCACCCACGAGGAGCTGCGGGCCACCGCCTCCGCGATGCCGACCGCGTACGCCGATCCGCTGATCCGGACCTGGACGGCGGTGGGCGTGCGGCTGGCCGTCGCCACCAACAACTCCCCGCGGGTCGTGCGCACCTACCTCGCCGGCCGCGGCCTGCTGCCCTGCTTCACCCCGCACATCTACGGGCGCACGCGGGAACTCGGCCTGCTCAAGCCCGACCCGCACACACTCGTCCGCGCCCTCAGCGCGCTGGGCGCCGCCCCGTCCGGGTCGCTGTTCATCGGCGACACCCCCTCCGACTGCGAGGCCGCGCGGCGGGCCGGCGTCCCCTTCCTCGGCTACGCCCGCGACGAACGCAAGGCGAAGCTCCTCAGGGACGCCGGAGCCGAGACCCTCGTCGACTCCTTCGAGCCACTGCTGCGGCTGCTGCGGAGCCCCAGGAGGCCCTGAAGTCCCGCCCGGCGGAACCGTTCGGGCGTGCGCCCGTTCCCCCGGGGGCGGGGAGGGAGGTGTCCGAGGGCCGGGTTCTCCACGCGCGCTCCAGGACCGTGCAGTAACGTGCCGTCCGTCTTACCCCACTGGCACCACCGGGACGGGCAGAACGCACAGGATGACACCCCGACTGGCCTCGCCCGTCAGGCAGCGAGCCGAAGCGATGAGTGGTGGCGCGTCCCTGGTCAGGGGCCCGCTCACGGGCTACCACCACGAGACGTACGTGCTCTCGCCGCCGGGTGGGGCGGGACCCGTGAAGCTGCGGGAGCCGCGCTCCACGAGCCTCTGGTTCGACCGCAGGTGCTTCCGGTCGGAGGAGGAGCTGCTCCGGGGCCTGAAGGGCCGGATCGACCGGGTGCCCGACATCGTCGACGTCGAGGGCATGGGACTCCAGACGTTCATCGAGGGCCGGACCCTCGGCGCGCACCGCCGGTGGGGCCGGCGGGTGCCCGACCCGGTGTTCGAGCAGATCGTCGGCCTGTTCCGGCAGATGGTCCCCATCACGGCCCGGACGCTGCGCGTGGAGCGGCGCTGCTCACCGCGGGACGCCCCGGAGGACGGAGACACCGAAGGCTTCCTGCAACGCCTGGTCGCCTTCGTCGAGGAGCAGGTCTACGAGGCCAACCGGCCGGAGTTCGGTGCGCTCTTCGCGGACCTCGGCGTACGGGACGCGTCCCTGGTCCGGCTCGCGGAGAACGCGACCGGACTGACCGAGCGGCCCTTCTGCCTGCTCCACGCGGACCTGCACCGGGAGAACTTCGTCATCGACCCGCGGGGCGGCCTCTGGACGATCGACTGGGAGCTGGCCATGGTCGGTGACCCGCTCTACGACCTGGCCACCCATCTCTACCTGATGGGATACCCGGCCGATCAGGAGGAGCGCCTGATCCGGGAATGGTGCGGGGCGGTGGAAGGAGTCCGCCCCGGCAGTTCCCGCGGGTGGCAGCGCGACCTGCGGGTGATCACGGACTTCAAGCGGGCGCAGTCCGTCTGCACGGACATCGTGCGCGCCGCGATGTCCCTGCGCGACGAGACCGGCCTGCGCTGGTCCGCCCTTCCGCGGGTGGCCGGGAACTTGCAGGACGTCCTGACCGCCGCGGCCGGGCCGCTCGCCCTGGAGGACGTGCCGAACCGGCGGCAGATCATGGCGGCACTGGTCCGCCGGCACCGCGGGTCCGCCGGGGCACCGGCCGGGGAGCCGGGGCCCGCGGGGCGCTAGCGGCCCCGGGACGGCAGCGCCCCGGGGCCGGTCCTCTCCCCTCCGGCGCCCGCCCGTCAGCGCCCCGTGAGCACCTCGGCGACGCGGGAGTAACCGTCGGTGCCGTGCCCGCAGGCGATGACCCGGCGGGCCTGGCCCTCGATCACCCGCATCAGGCTCGCGTCGATGCCGTGCGCCTCGGAGGCGTGGACGACGTGCGCCATGGTCGAGGCGGCCGAGGTGATCGGGTTCAGCTCGCCCGAGTACGTGCCGGCGTCGGTGTCGGCGGCGAACTCGGTGAACAGCTCCGGCAGGATCGCGGCGATGCCCTGGGCGAAGGGCGCGAACTCGGCGCCGGTGATGCCCTCCGCCCGGGCCATGGCGAGGGCGTGCGTGAAGCCGGCCGTCGCCGTCCAGAAGACGTCGAGCAGCGCGACGTCGTAGGCGGCGGCCCGGCCGGCGTCCTCGCCGAGGTGGGTGTGGCTGCCGCCGAGCGCCGCCAGCACGGCGCGGTGCTCCCCGTACAGCTCCTCGGGGCCGCTGTACAGGAACACCCCGGCGTCCGTGCCGATGGTGGTGGTGGGCGTCATGATCGCGCCGTCCAGGTAGCGGACGCCGTGCCGGTCGGCCCACTCGGCCGTGTCCCGGGCACGGTCGGGGATGTCGGCGCTCAGGTTCGCGACCGTACGGCCCTTGAGGGCGGCGGTGACGGCGTCCTGCCGCAGGACGGCGTCCGAGGCGTCGTAGTTCACCACGCAGACGACGGTCAGCGGGGATGCCGCGACGGCCTCCGCGGCCGAGGGCGCCGACACCGCGCCCCGGGCGACCAGGTCGGTGTCCCGGCCGGGCGTGCGGTTCCAGACGGTGGTGCGCAGCCCGGCGTCCAGGAACGCGGCGGCCAGCGCCCGGCCCATCGGGCCGAGCCCGAGGACGGTGACGGCGGCGGGCTGGTCGGTCTGTGCGGTCATGCTGCAACTCCCGTAACGTAGTGAACAATTGCTGAGGAATGGGGGCGTGAGATGGCACACCGGCGGCACGATCCGGACGTCTGCGGAGTGACCGCCGCGATCGCCGTGATCGAGGGCAAGTGGAAGACCACGCTGCTGTGGCTGCTGGAGTCCGGCCCGCACCGGCCGGCCGAACTGCGCCGGAAGGCACCCGGTCTCACCGAGAAGGTGCTGACCCAGGCACTGCGGGAGATGGAGGCGGACGGTCTGGTGGACCGCCGGGTGTACGACGTGCTGCCGCTGAAGACCGAGTACTCGCTGACCGCGTTCGGCCGCGATCTCGCCGAGGCCCTCTCCCCCCTCTCCGACTGGGGCCACCGCCGCCTGGACCGGCTGGCCGGCCCGGAGGCCGCCGTACGCCCGGCCTCCTGATCCCTGCCCGCCCCCTCAGCTTCCGACGGCGGCCCCGCCCTGCCAAGTACCCACAAAAAAGTGGGTAGGGGGACACGCGGCGGCGCCTAGCGCACTATTGCAAGCACCTGCTTGCAATAGTTAGCGACGTGTTGCATGGTGGAGGCATGGCATCGCTCAACGTCGGCAATCTCGGTGAGTACCTGCGCGAGCAGCGGCGCAGCGCGCAGCTGTCGCTGCGCCAGCTCGCCGAGGCCGCCGGCGTGTCCAATCCGTACCTGAGCCAGATCGAGCGCGGCCTGCGCAAGCCGAGCGCGGAGGTGCTCCAGCAGGTCGCCAAGGCGCTGCGGATCTCCGCCGAGACGCTGTACGTGCGCGCCGGGATCCTTGACGCGGAGCGGGACCGGGACGACGTGGAGACGCGTGCGGTCCTCCTCGCCGACCCCTCGCTCAACGAGCGGCAGAAGCAGGTGCTGCTCCAGATCTACGAGTCGTTCCGCAAGGAGAACGGCTTCGGGCCCGACGCCGAAGACGCTGACGACACGGACGGCGAGGCGCGGTACGACGAGGACGCGACGGCGGGCGGCACCGCCGGGGTGGCGGCCTCCATACCCGGCCTCGACCCCCGCACGACCGGCGGCAGCGACGCCGGCCCGCCGCGGACGGCCGGATGAGCGGGAGCCGGCAGCCGACCGGGCGCGGGACCACCACACAACCCTCAGTCGAACGTATTTTCCGGAGGACCATCACCATGGCCATCACCGACGACCTGCGCAAGACCCTCAGCGACCCCACCCCGCTCTACTTCGCCGCGGGCACCGCCGACCTGGCCTTCCAGCAGGCCAAGAAGGTGCCGGTGCTGGTCGAGCAGCTGCGCGCCGAGGCGCCGGCGCGGATCGAGGCCGTGCGCAACACCGACCCGAAGGCCGTCCAGGAGAAGGCGACGGCCCGCGTCAAGGAGACGCAGGGCAGCCTCCAGGCCAAGGCCAACGAGCTGTTCGGCTCCCTCGACACCGACTTCAAGAAACTCGGCGAGACCGCCCAGGACCTCGCGCTGCGCTCGGTCGGCGTCGCCGCCGAGTACGCCGTCAAGGCCCGGGAGGCCTACGAGAAGGTCGCCGAGCGCGGTGAGCACGCGGTGCGCACCTGGCGCGGCCAGGCCGCCGACGGCATCGAGGACGTCGCCGCGGAGGTGGAGGAGCTCGCCATCGCGGTCGAGCCCGCCAAGCCCGAGCCGGTCCAGGTCACCGACGACAAGTCCGCCGCGGCGAAGAAGACGCCCGCCCCGCGCAAGGCTCCGGCCAAGAAGAGCACCACCGGCAAGAAGACGGTGCCGCCCGCCCAGTAGGGACGCGGGGCGCGACGAGTCCGGAGCGGGCCGGGCACCCTTGGGGTGTCCGGCCCGTTCTCCGGGTACGGTGACCGCGTAAGGACGACCCGAGTCTGGTGGTGGACGTTGTGCTGATGCAGGGGTTCGCAGGCTTCATGTGGCTGCTGAGCATGGCCCTGATCGTTTTCAGCGGCTTCGCTTTGATCGACGCCGCCACGCGCCGTGAGGACGCCTACCGCGCGGCCGACAAGAAGACCAAGCCGTTCTGGCTGATCATCCTCGGGCTCGCCTTCGTGGTGAACCTGATCTTCAACGTCCTGTCGTTCCTGCCGATCATCGGCCTCATCGCGACGATCGTGTACATGGTCGACGTACGGCCCGCGCTGCGCGGCCTGCCGGGTGGCGGACGCAGCAGCCGCCGCGGCTCCAGCAGCGACGGCCCTTACGGTCCGTACAACGGCGGGCGCTGAGGTCCCGCCGGCCTGGGGCCGCGTGCCGCGGGGCGCGTGCCACGGGGCGCTGGGGGCGCGCGGTTGCCGCCGCGGCGGGACCGGGCGGCCTGAGGCCGACCCGTCCGGCGGCACCGCTCAGGCCGACCCGCCCAGCGAGCCCGCTCAGGCCGACCCGCCCAGCGAGCCGCTCAGGCCGACCGGTCCAGCAGGACCACGGCCACGTCGTCCGCCAGTTCGCCGCCGTTGAGCCGGCGGACCTCGTTGACGGTCGCCCGCAGCAACTGCTCGCCCTGAAGACCCTCGGCGAGCTGGCGGCGGACCATCTCCACCATGCCGTCCTGGCCGAGCCGCTCCCGGCCCTGTCCGACGTGGCCCTCGATGAGGCCGTCGGTGTAGAGCATCAGGCTCCACTCGGCGCCCAGCTCCACCTGCATCCGCGGCCAGCGGGCGCCGGGCAGCAGCCCCAGCGCCGGGCCGTTGTTGTCGTAGGGCAGGAGCCGTGCGGGCGTTCCCGGGCCGGCGATCAGCGGTGCCGGGTGGCCGGCCAGGCACAGGCCGGCGCGGCGGCCGTCCGGGGTGATGTCCACGGTGCACACGGTCGCGAAGATCTCGTCGTGTGCGCGCTCGTGCTCCAGCACCTGCTGGAGGGTGCCCAGCAGCTGGTCGCCGCAGAGCCCCGCGAGGGTCAGCGCCCGCCAGGCGATCCGCAGCTCCACGCCGAGGGCCGCCTCGTCCGGGCCGTGCCCGCAGACGTCGCCGATCATGGCGTGCACGGTGCCGTCCGGGGTGCGGACGACGTCGTAGAAGTCACCGCCGAGCAGCGCGCGGGAGCGGCCCGGGCGGTAGCGGGCGGCGAAGCGCAGCGGGGAGCCGGCCAGCAGCGGCGTGGGCAGCAGGCCGCGCTCCAGCCGGCGGTTCTCCTGGGCGCGCAGGCGGCCCTCGGCCAGGCGCCGCTCCGCCGAGTCGGACCGCTTGCGCTCGACGGCGTAGCGGATCGCCCGGCTCAGCAGGCGGCCGTCCAGCTCGTCGCGGAACAGGTAGTCCTGGGCGCCGACCGCCACGGCCTCCGCGCCGCGCTCGGCGTCGCTGGAGGAGGTGAGGGCGAGCACGGCGTGCCGGGGCGCCAGCTCCAGCACGTGCCGGAGCACCGCCAGCTCGTCCGCCCCGTCACCGGCGCCGTCGCCGCCCTCGGCGCCCGTGCGGGCCGGGGCGGGCGACAGCGCGAGGTCCAGCAGGATGCAGTGGACGTCGTCGGTCAGCAGCCGCCCGGCCTCGGTGAGGTTGCGGGCCGTGCGGACGCGGATCGGCCGGCCCGCCGGGTCGAGCAGGTCGGGCACGATCGGGGAGCCGCCCGGATCGTCCTCGATCAGCAGCACCGTCAGGTTGGTGGGGACCGCGCTCTCGCGCTCGTCCCTGGTCCGTTCCGTCGTCTTCTCGCGCTTCTCCGTCGGGTTCTCTCGCTGACTGGTGGGGCTTTCGGCCGGGGGCGTCCCGGGCGGGGCCAGTTCCGTGGAAGGGCCGCTGTCCGGGGACGCGGCGGGCGCCTGACCACACTCCACGGCCGGGATCGCCCTCTGCCGCGGTACGGGTACGGGCATCGTCTTGGTTTCCTTCCCTCCCCCCGAGGGCATGGCGGGGCGAAGGACCTCGACCCACCGACGGGGACCATAGCGGGTGACGGCGCCGCTGCGGAATGGTCCAGGACACGCCGGACCGCCATCGGCCACTGTCATATGCCGCGTTAAGTACCGCAGTTGGACACGTCGCCCGGGGGCCGGGGATGACGAACGTCACGCGGGGGGTGCGTCAGCGCGTGGAGTGGGTCACGTGGCCCGCTTCACGCCCGTGGCGCGGGGCGTGTGGTCCGGGTCACCGCGAGGGGATCGTGCCCGTGTCCGGGCGCACCACTCCGAGGATGGGCATCGAGCCGGCGCCCGCGATCGTGATCGAACGCCCCGGGCGAGGGGCGTGCACGACGGAGCCGTCGCCGACGTACATGCCGACATGGCTGGCGTCGTCGAAGTAGATGATCAGGTCGCCGGGCCGCATGTCCTCGACGTCGACGCGCGTCAGCTGCTTCCACTGCTCCTGCGAGGTGCGCGGGATGGGCTTCCCGGCCGACACCCAGGCCTGGGAGGTCAGGCCGGAGCAGTCGTAGGCCTTCGGGCCCTCGGCGCCCCACTGGTACGGCTTGCCGACCTGGGCGGTGGCGTACTCGACGGCCTTCCTGCCGCGCTCGGTCGCCTCGGCGTCGAGGTCCTTCAGGATGCCGGAGTCGAGCCAGGCGGTCTGGGCCCTGGCCTGGGCCTCCCGCTCCAGTCTGGCGAGGCGCTCCTTCTCCTCCTGCGCCAGGTCGGCCTCCAGCTCCTCGGCCGCCGCGATCTGCTTCTCGATTTTCTTCTGGGCGGTGGCCTTGGCCTTGCGGTTCGCCTCCAGCTTCTGGAACTGGGCGGAGGCGTCCGCGGCGTAGGCCTCCAGGTCCTGCTGGGTGCGCGTCATCTCGCCGAGCAGGCCCTTGGTGGCGCGCTGTCCCTGTCTCACCCGGCCGGTGCCGTCGAGGAAGTCCGCGGGGTCCTCGCTCAGCAGCAGCTTGGCCTCGTCGGGCAGGCCGCCGGTGCGGTACTGGGAGCGGGCCGCCGCACCGGCGCGGTCCTTCAGGCCGTCCAGCTTCTCCTGGCCCTTGACGATCTTCTTGGCCAGTTCGACGATCTCGGCGGACTGCCGGTCCGCCTTCTCCTCGGCGGCGTTGTACTCGTCGGTGGCCGAGGCCGCCGCGCGGTAGAGCTTGTCGAGCTTCTTGCGTACGGCTTCCAGGTCCTTGCCCGGCGTGGCCGCCGGGGCGGGGGAGGCGCTGGGGGTGCCGGGCGACGGGGTGGGTCCGGGATCGGCGAACGCCGTGCCCGGTGCCGCGAGCACGGTGACCGCGCACACCACGGTCACGGCAGCGGTCATCAAGCCATGCTTCCCCGTACGCATACCTCGCCCCCAAAACTGGTTAACCGTCAGTAACTTAGGTCGCCTGGGGGATCGTGCCACGTCGGCGGGGAAAGCGACAGAGGTCGTGCTTTCCTTCTCCTTCCCCCCTTCTGTCTGGCCGTACGACGATTCCCCCGCTGTGTGACGAACGCTGCGGGGAGATCGTTCCCGGCCGAGGGGGGCGCGTGTGCCGCCGGCGTTTCACGCGCGCGGCGCCAACGCCTCCCACCGCACCGTCACTTCGCCCTGGCGCCACCGCGCAGGCCCGTCCGCCACCGGCCAGTCGGCCCGCAGGTCCCGCACGGCCCGCATCCAGCGCTGGCGGGCGCCGTAGGAGGCGTAGGGCGCGGCGGCGGCCCAGGCGCGGTCGAAGTCGCGCAGGAAGGCGTGCACGGGCTCCCCGGGGACGTTGCGGTGGATGAGCGCCTTCGGCAGCCGTTCCGCCAGGTCGGAGGGGCGGTCGAGGGAGCCCAGCCGGGTCGCGAAGGTGACCGTGCGCGGCCCCTCGGGCCCCAGCGCCACCCACACGTGCCGGCGCCCGATCTCGTCGCAGGTCCCCTCGACCAGGAGCCCGCCGCGGGAGTGCTCCGACGCCGGCGCGAGGCGCGCGCACAGCCGCTGCCAGACGGCGGCGACCTCGGCCTCGTCGTACTGGCGCAGCACGTTCGCCGCGCGGATCAGGAGGGGCCGGCGGGAGAGGGGGACCTCGAAGCCGCCGTGCCGGAAGACGAGCCCCTCGCGCGCGTACGGCTCGGCCGCCGCCACCCGTGCCGGGTCGATCTCCACGCCCACCACGCGCACGCGCGGCGCGACCGTGCGCAGGCGGTGCAGCAGTTCGACGGCGGTCCAGGGGGCGGCGCCGTAGCCGAGGTCGACGGCGACGGGGTCGACGGCGCGGCGCAGTTCCGCGCCGTGCGCGGCGGCGATCCAGCGGTCCATGCGACGCAGCCGGTTCGGGTTGGTCGTCCCGCGGGTCACCGTGCCGACGACCTGGGGTCCCCTGCCCGACGGGCCGGGCCGGGAGCGGGGGTGGTCGGTGGGGCGGACAGGCATGCGTACGAGGGTATGCGGCGGGAATCCCGGGGGGCGTACGGGCAGGGCGCGGCCCGGAAGGGGGCGGCCCGGAAGGGGGCTTCCGCCCCTGGGCGCACCTGTCCCTCCCGACGCTTCTGACGCAACGCCTGCTCGAACGGTTGAGCGAGCAGCGGTAATGATTCGGCAAAGGTCGGAAAACCGGAAATGGAGCACCGTGATCCGGTGTTCCCACCTCTTGGAGGGCGGCGCGTGTCCTCCGACCGGCATGCCCGCAGCGAGGAGGATCGGCTCGTGAGCCAGTACGTCAGCAGGCTCGGGCGTCGCTCACCGGCGGCTTCCCCGCGGCTCCGGCTGCTGCGCAGGCCCCGCCGCGTCGCCATGCTCTCCGTGCACACCTCGCCGCTCCACCAGCCCGGCACCGGAGACGCCGGCGGCATGAACGTCTACATCGTCGAACTCGCGCAGCGCCTCGCCGCGATCAACGTCGAGGTCGAGATCTTCACGCGCGCGACGACCGCCGCCCTGCCCCCCACCGTCGAGCTGGCGCCCGGCGTCCTGGTGCGGCACGTCGACGCGGGCCCCTACGAGGGCCTGGCCAAGGAGGAGCTGCCCGCCCAGCTGTGCGCCTTCACGCACGGGGTGATGCAGGCCTGGGCCGGTCACCGCCCCGGCTACTACGACCTGGTCCACTCCCACTACTGGCTCTCCGGCCACGTGGGCTGGCTCGCCGCCCAGCGCTGGGGCACCCCCCTGGTGCACGCCATGCACACCATGGCCAAGGTCAAGAACGCCAGCCTGGCCGCGGGCGACACCCCCGAACCGGCCGCGCGGGTCATCGGCGAGACGCAGATCGTCGCCGCCTCCGACCGGCTGATCGCCAACACGGCCGAGGAGGCCGACGAACTCGTCCGCCACTACGCCGCCGACCCGGCGAAGGTCGCCGTCGTCCACCCCGGCGTGAACCTGGACCGGTTCCGCCCCTTCCCCCGGGGCGCCGACCCCGGCACCGGGGACATCGCCGCCGCCCGGGCCGCCGCCCGCGCCCGCCTCGGACTGCCCCAGGACGCGCTCATCCCGCTCTTCGCCGGCCGCATACAGCCGCTGAAGGCGCCGGACGTGCTGCTGCGCGCCGTGGCCGTCCTCCTCGGCGAACGCCCCGAGCTGCGCTCCCGCATCCTCGTCCCCGTCGTCGGCGGCCCCAGCGGCAGCGGCCTCGCGAAGCCGGAGGGGCTTCAGAAGCTCGCCGCGCGCCTCGGCATCGCCGACGTCGTACGGTTCCGCCCGCCGGTCGACCAGGAGCAGCTCGCCGACTGGTTCCGGGCCGCCTCCGTGCTGGTGATGCCGTCCTACAGCGAGTCCTTCGGACTGGTCGCCATAGAGGCCCAGGCCGCCGGTACGCCGGTGCTGGCCGCCGCGGTCGGCGGTCTGCCGGTGGCCGTGCGGGACGGGCACACCGGCCGGCTCGTCGAGGGGCACGACCCCGCCGCGTACGCGCGCGTACTGCGCGACTTCGCCGACCACCCGGAGCTGACGTCCCGGATGGGCGAGGCCGCCGCCCGGCACGCCCGGTCCTTCGGCTGGGACGCCTCCGCCGCCGCCACGGCCGACGCCTACACGGCCGCGATCCAGTCGCACCGCCGTCGCGTACGCTCCCACCATGGCTGACGTACCGAAGACGGCTGACGCACCGAAGGCGGCACAGGTCCTGGAAGGCGCCCTCAAGGACGCCGAGCTGGAATGGGAGAGCCCAGAGCCCGGGACCTACGTCGCCAAGCTCCCCGGCACCCGCAAACTCTCGACGACGGTCTCCCTCATCGTGGGCCGCCACTCGCTCTCCCTGAACGCGTTCGTCATCCGCCACCCCGACGAGAACGAACCGGCCGTCCACCGCTGGCTGCTGGAGCGCAACCTCAAGCTGTACGGCGTGAGTTACGCGGTCGACCGCCTCGGCGACATCTACGTCACCGCGAAGCTCCCCCTGGCCGCCGTCACCGCCGACGAGATCGACCGCCTCCTCGGCCAGGTCCTGGAGGCCGCCGACGGCTCCTTCAACACCCTGCTGGAGCTGGGCTTCGCGTCCGCCATCCGCAAGGAGCACGCGTGGCGCACCTCGCGCGGCGAGTCGACCCGCAACCTGGAGGCGTTCCAGCACCTCATCGAGCGCCCCGCCGACTGACCCGCCCCCTCGCTCACCGCCCGCCGGCGCGGTACCGCCCCGGGGTGACCCCCACCAACCGCTTGAAGTGCCGGGTCAGGTGGGCCTGGTCGTAGAAGCCGGTGGCCCCCGCCACGTCCGCCGGGGAGCGCCCCGCCAGCAGCAGCCGCCGGGCCCGGTCGACGCGGCGGGACATCAGGTACTGGTGCGGCGCGATGCCGTAGGCGCCGCTGAACGCCCGTACGAGGTGGGCCGGGTGAGCGGACACGAGCGTGGCAGCCTCCGCCAGCCCGATCCCCGGCACGACCCGCTCGTCGAGCAGTTCCCGCAGCCGCCGCGCGAGGACGGGGTCCCGGCGCACACCGCTCGCGTCGTCCCCGGGCCGCAGGTGCTCGTGCAGCCGCTCGCCGATCAGGGTCAGCCTGCTCTCCGCCTCCAGCTCCTCCCCGGGCCGGGAGAGCGCCGCGTGCAGTCGTCCGACGCGCCGCCGCAGCACCGGGTCGCGCAGGTCGGGAGCGTCCACGGCCGGGCCGATCAGGTCGTCGCCCAGGCGGGTGGCGTCCAGGTACAGGACCCGTTTTCGGAAGCCGTCCGGGGTGGCGGGGGAGCCGTTGTGCGGCACGTGCGGCGGCAGCAGCGTCACCGTGTCGTGCGGGGTGCCGTGCTCGTGCCGGTCCAGGTCGTACCGTACGGCCCCGGCGTCGACGATGAGCAGCGTCCACGCCTCGTGGACGTGCATCGGGTAGGCGTACTCGGTGTAGTGGGCGTGGAAGACCTCGACGACGCCCGGGACGCGGGGGCGCCAGGCGGAGACGGTCCGCAGGTCGCTCCCGTCCCTCGCGCCCTTTCCGTCCTTGCGCCGGCCCGCCATGCAAAAAACGTACAAGACCGGGCCGTCCGCCGACCGGCAGTCTCACTCCATGAGCATGCGCGACACCGACGAACCCGTCCGCTTCGACACCAAGATCGCCGTCCTGCTGCGCGAGGACCTGGAGACCTGGCAGCGCCTCAACGTCACGGCCTTCCTGGTCAGCGGCCTGAGCACGCAGTTCCCCGAGGTGATCGGGGAGCCCTACGAGGACGCCGACGCGGTGGGCTACCTGCCGATGTTCCGCCAGCCGGTGCTGGTCTTCGAGGGCACCAAGGAGACGCTGAGGAACGCCCACACCCGCGCGTTGTCCCGGGCCCTGCCCCGTGCGCTGTTCACGTCCGACCTCTTCACCACGGGCAACGACCGCGACAACCGGGCGGCGGTGCGGGCGGTCACCACGGCGGAGCTGGACCTGGTGGGCCTCGCGGTGTACGGCCCGAAGAACGCGGTGGACAAGGTGCTGAAGGGAGCGCGGATGCACCCGTGAGGGCGGGTGCAGGCGTGCCTCAGGCGGTGCTGACCTCGTCCTTCGCGGGCGCGGCGGCCTTGGAGGGGCCGGCTCCGGGGAGGGTCGTCGCCGTCGCCTCGTCGTCCTCGCGCGGCAGCCCCCGCATCAGGGCCCAGTACCCCGCCGCCGCCACCGTGCCGACGACCGCGCAGACGCCCCACAGCCACTCGGCGCCCCAGTGGTCGATGACGAAACCGGACATCAGCGGGGCGACGAGGGCGGCGACCGCCCAGGACATCGTGTACATGCCCTGGTAGCGCCCGCGCCCGTGCACGGGGGAGAGGCGGACGACGAGCCCCGTCTGGGTCGGCGCGTTGACGATCTCGGCCAGCGTCCACACGCACACGGTCAGGGCGAAGACGCCGACCGACCCGGCGAAGGCGGTGAGCCCGAAGCCGTACCCGGCGAGCAGGGACGAGGCGACGAGCAGCAGCCGCGGGTCCCGGTGCTGGATGAACCGGGTGACGGGAATCTGGAGGACGACGATCAGGACGCCGTTGACGGCGATCGCGAGCCCGAAGTCCGCCGGTGTGAACCCGGCCTCGCCCATGGCCACCGGCAGCCCCACGTACGCCTGCTGGAAGATCAGGGCGATGAGGAAGGACAGCCCGACGACGCTCATGTAACGCCCGTCGCGCAGCACCGTCCCGAGCGAGACGGCCGGCTCGCCCGCCGCGGGGACGCCGCCGGCGCTGCCCTTCCCGGGCGACCGCTCCGGCCGGGACTCGGGCAGCTTGACGAAGATCAGGACCGCGCAGGCCATGGTCATCCCCGCCTCGATCAGGAACCCGGCGAGGTAGCTGGCCTCGGCGATGAACCCGGCCGCCATGGAGGAGATCGCGAAGCCGAGGTTGATGGCCCAGTAGTTCAGCGAGAAGGCCCGGATACGGTCCTCGGGGCGCACGATGTCCGCCATCATCGCCTGCACGGCGGGCCGGGAGGCGTTGCTGGCCATGCCGACCAGGAAGGCGACGGCCGCGATGGCGACGGGGTCGCGCACGAAGCCGAGCAGGGCGACCGACAGCGCGGTGGAGACCTGGGCGACGAGCAGCGTGGGCCGCCGCCCGAACCGGTCCGTCATCACCCCGGCCACCAGCGAGGACACGACCCCGCCGAGCCCGTGCAGGGCGGCGACCATACCGGCGTACGAGGCGGAGTAGCCGCGGTCGATGGTCAGGTACAGGGCCATGAAGGTGGCGACGAAGGCCCCGAGCCGGTTGACCAGGGTGCTGGTCCACAGCCACCAGAACTCGCGGGGGAGGCCGGAGACGGTCTCGCGTGCGGCACGTCTCAGTCCGGCGACTGACATGGGACCCCCGTTGAGTTGGCGCGACCCGCAGGTGTAAGCGGCGGAGGCGGCACGCACGTCTTACGCACCGCCTACGACGCACAACCTACGAACGGGCGGCCCGACCCGGCCAGTGAATTAGCACTTCCCGTCAACCGTCCGTCCATCGGGCGCCCCGCGCGGACGGTGAGGGGGTTCGATTACGCTCGGACCCATGGCCGACGCACCGTACAAGCTGATCCTCCTCCGCCACGGCGAGAGCGAGTGGAACGAGAAGAACCTGTTCACCGGCTGGGTGGACGTCAACCTCACCCCCAAGGGCGAGAAGGAGGCGACGCGCGGCGGCGAGCTGCTCAAGGACGCCGGCCTGCTGCCCGACGTGGTCCACACGTCCGTGCAGAAGCGCGCCATCCGCACCGCCCAGCTCGCGCTGGAGGCCGCCGACCGCCACTGGATCCCCGTCCACCGCCACTGGCGCCTCAACGAGCGCCACTACGGCGCCCTCCAGGGCAAGGACAAGGCCCAGACCCTCGCCGAGTTCGGCGAGGAGCAGTTCATGCTGTGGCGCCGCTCCTACGACACCCCGCCGCCGGCGCTGGACCGCGACGCCGAGTACTCCCAGTTCTCCGACCCGCGCTACGCGACCCTCCCGCCGGAGCTGCGCCCGCAGACGGAGTGCCTCAAGGACGTCGTCGTCCGGATGCTCCCGTACTGGTTCGACGCGATCGTCCCCGACCTGCTCACCGGCCGCACGGTCCTGGTCGCGGCCCACGGCAACTCGCTGCGCGCCCTGGTCAAGCACCTGGACGGCGTCTCGGACGAGGACATCGCGGGCCTGAACATCCCGACCGGCATCCCGCTCTCCTACGAACTGGACGCCGAGTTCAAGCCCCTCAACCCGGGCGGCACCTACCTCGACCCGGACGCGGCCGCGGCGGCGATCGAGGCGGTCAAGAACCAGGGCAAGAAGAAGTAGAGACTGTGAACATGCCCCCGACCTGCGCGTACGGCGCGGGGCGGGGGCATTTTCGCGGCCTGGGCACGCTGCGGGACCTCGGCGTGGCGGGTTCTGTGGCGGCCGGAGGACAGGAACTCCGGCCGCGGCCCCGCCCAGGCACCGCACGGCGGCGACATGCCGCATACTTCAGTATGCTTGCCTCATGTCGTCGACGACTCGCATCACCGTCACGCTTCCCAGCGATCAGGTGGCGGAGCTCCGCAAGCTCACGGACAACGTCTCCGGCTATGTAGCGGAAGCCGTGGCCCGCCAGATCCGGCACCAGCTTCTGGGCGACGACCTTCGCCGGTACGAAGAAGAGCACGGAGACTTCAGCGACGAGGAGCTCGCCGAGGCGCGCGCGAAGATCTTCGGCGGCGACGGTTCCGCCGAGGGCGCGGACGCCGCGTGAGCGAGCGCATCGAGACCGTTGTCCTGGACGCGGAAGGGCTCTCCGCCTGGATCGCACAGGACCGCAAGCTCCTCGCGATGCTCCGGGTCTTCCACGACATGGGCGCCGACCTGGTGATCGGGGCCAACACCATCGTGGAAATCACTCATTCCCGCACCCACATGCCCCGCCTGAACTGGGCCCTCTCCCGCGTCAAGGTGGAGCCGGTCACCGAACAGGCGGCGAAAGCGGCAGCGGAACTGCTCAAGGGCGCCGGCCTGCACGGGCACAAGTACGCCCTCGACGCCACGGTGGCCGAGGTCGCACTGCGCCAGCCGAAACCCGTCGCCCTCCTGACGTCCGACAGCGACGACATGACCAAGCTCTGCGGAAACCAGGTCCGCATCATCGCTCTCTGACGCGCCTCCCCACCCCGAGCAAACTGTGCCGGGCAGGGGGCTTCCCGCTGTCCCGCGTCCCGGGGAGATGCGTGTCCGCGGATGTGGGTGGAGGGTGGAAGGGGCGGTTGTTGCGGCCGCCGAGCCGGGGCGCGGGGCCGTGTCGTGCGCGGGGTGCATCAGGGGCGCGCGGGGGTTGGGGCGGCACCGGCCGTTCGTGACCTGAGCTGCCTGATTCCGCTGACTGGACTTGAGGCCATTCATGGAAACCGAAACGAAAGCCACTCTGGGCGCGGCCCTCGCGGCCGGATACGTCCTGGGACGCACCAAGAAGGGCAAATTCGCCGTCGGGGCCGCCTCCCTGCTCGCCGGACAAGGGCTGCTGACCCCGAAGAAGCTGGTCACGCGGGTGCTGCACACGGTGGCCGAGAGTCCGCAGGCCGCACAGTTGCTCGGCCAGCTCCGTGGGGAGCTGATGGACTCCGCCCGGTCCGCGCTGTCCGCGTCCACCGACCGCGGCCTGGGAGCACTCGCCGACTCGCTGCAGCAGCGCACCGAGTCTCTGGGGCGGCCAGCCGACGACGAGGAAGAGGAGCCGGCCGGGGACTCGGAGGACTCGGAGGACTTGGAGGACTCGGAGGACTCGGATGCGGAGGACGAGGAGCGGCCGGACGACGAGTCCGACGATGAGGAGGAGCGGGAAGAGGAGGCCGAGGCGCCGCCCTCCCGAAGCCCGGCGAAGAAGAAGGCTGCCGCGAAGCGGTCCGGAGCCGGAGCGCCTCCGGCGAAGAAGGCACCCGCCGGGAAGAAGGCCGCCGCGTCGAAGAAGCCTGCGGGAAAGAAGACCGCCGCGTCGAAGCCTGCCGCAAAGAAGACCGCCGCCGGCAGGGATGCGACCCGCAGCAGCCGTAGGAGGTAGGCCATGGCCAAGACGGAGGAGAAGTCCACCCCCACCGGTACCTCGGGCCTCGACCGGCTCAAGGAGCAGGTGGCGGCCTACGCCACGGCGCAGGGACAGCGGATGGCGGACAAGGCCGGCGGCAAGATCAGTGATCTCGCGCAGGGCCTGGGAGACGTCGGCGACGGCAACAGCACGTTGCTCAACGTCGGCAAGCGCGTCCTGGGCGAGGGGGATTCGCCGGTCAAGGCGTTCCTCGGCGAGAAGACCGGCGAGGTGAAGGACAAGGTGGTCGACACCGTCAAGGGCGCCTTCGGCCGCGGTGGCAAGGCGGGGAGCGTGAAGGTCACGAACATCGTCGAGGTCATCGACGTCGGCAAGCCGCTGCGCACCGTGTACGACCGCTGGACCCAGCTCGAGGAGTTCAGCGGCTTCACCAAGGGTGTCCAGAGCGTCTCCCAGTCGGACGAGACCGAGAGCGACTGGAAGGCGAAGATCGCGTTCTCCAGCCGCAGTTGGAAAGCCACCGTGCAGGAGCAGATCCCGGACAAGCGCATCGTCTGGAACTCCGAAGGGGCCAAGGGCACCACGCGCGGTGCGATCAGCTTCCACGAACTGGCACCGGAACTCACCCGCGTCGTCGCCGTCGTCGAGTACTACCCGTCCGGGTTCTTCGAGAAGACCGGCAACATCTGGCGAGCACAGGGGCGTCGCCTGCGCCTCGACCTCAAGCACTTCCTGCGGTACGCCACCCTCTCCGACGACGAGGACCTCGAGGGCTGGCGCGGCGAGATCCGCGACGGCGAGGTGGTCCGCTCTCACGAGGAGGGCCTCGAGGCGGACGGCCAGGATGAGGAGGATCAGGAAGACGACGACCAGGACGACGAGTCCGACGAGGACACCGACGACGACGCCCGCTACGAGGACGAAGACGACGAAGACGAGGACGAGGAGGACGAGGACGAGGAGGACGAAGAGGAGGAGGACTACGAAGACGAGAAGTAGGCCCACCCGAGTGAGCCCCTGACCCTGCGGTTCCCCGGGGCCGGGGGCTTGTTCGTCGGCGCGAGCCCACTGTTCTGCCGTGTGCGCCCTCGCAGGGGGGCGGTTCGGCACTCAGGACGGCCAGGCGTCGGCCATCCGGAAGGAGACCACCGTTCCGCCGAAACGGCTGGGCCCGGAGTGCCACGAGTCGGAGACGGAGTCCACCAGGAGCAGCCCGCGGCCGTGCGCGTCGCGGGCGTCGGGGTGTCGCAGGCGCACGTTCTCCGGGAGTCCCGCGTTGTGCACCTCGACCCGGAGGAAGGTCCCCTCACGGAACCACTCCACCCGGACGACCCAGGGTTCGGCCGAGCTGCCGTGGATGACGGCGTTGGTCACCAGCTCCGAGATCAGCAGGAGACAGTCGTCCACGGAGCAGGCGGGCGCGTAGGGACTGATGAACTTCCGGAACCAGCGCCGGGCGCGAGGCACGGATTCGGCGACGGGGGGCAGGGTCATTGCGCCGAGGCGCGGCGATTCCTCGCAGGGGTAGCGGTCGACGACGTAGGTCATCGGTACTCACTCCCCGTCTGCGCCGCAGACGCTCTCGCCGCCCACGTGCGCTTCATGGAAGCCGAAGAATCGATGTCGAACGATGCCATGAGCACCCCTCACTGGAAGTTCTGCAACCTCTCTAGACATCTACTCTAGGGCTAGGTCTCTAGAGATGTAGGCGAATCATGTGAAGCGACCTCATCCGGTCAGGCTTCGCGCACCGCGGGTACATGCGTCGAGCGGACCTCCAACCCGTGACCTAAGGTGTCTAGAGAAGAGAGGGAGGTCCACGGGATGGCGAGCACCGAGCACGACCGTCGGCCCAAGTACCAGCGGATCGCCGACGCGTTGCGCGAGGCGATCCAGTCGGGTCGGTACGGTCCCGGTGATCGGCTGCCAGGAGAGAACGACCTCATGGCCACCTACGGCGTGGCCCGCATGACGGCACGTCAGGCCCTGAGCGTCCTCCGTGACGAAGGCGTCGCCGAAGCCCGCAAGGGCGCCGGCGTGTTCGTCCGGGAGTTCCGGCCGCTCCGGCGCCGGGGCATCCAGCGCCTGGCGTCGGAGCAGTGGGGCAACGGCCGTTCCATCTGGTCGGCGGACATCGAGAACCGCTCGCTGGAGGTCGACCGGGTCTCCGTCTCCGAGGAGGCCGCCCCCGACCGCGTGAGCGCAGTACTGGACCTGGACGGCGGGGAGGCGGTGTGCGTACGGCGCCGACGCTTCGTCCTGGACGGCAAGGCCGTCCTCCTCGCCACGAGTTACCTGCCCGCGTCGCTGGTCGCCGGTTCGGCGATCACGCGGGAGGACACCGGGCCGGGTGGTACGTACGCCAGGCTCGCCGAACTCGGCCACGAGCCGGTGCACTTCCGTGAGGAGATCCGCTCCCGGATGCCGACGAAGGACGAGGCCGCCGAGTTGGGCATGTCCGCGGGCACCCCGGTCATCCTCGTCTGCCGCACGGCGTTCACGGACGAGGGCCGCCCCGTCGAGATCAGCGAGATGACGCTGGACGCGGCCTCGTACATCCTGGAATACGACTTCGACGCCTGAGCTGAGCGTCTCCCCGGCTTCTGCCAGCCCTTCAGGGCCGTCGTTCTCCACCCTTGCGACACAGTTGGAGCGCACGCACCGACTGTCGCCCCCGGCAAGAAGTGGTGCGCGGCCGACGCCGGCAGGTCACTGCTTGGCCATCGACGAAGCCGAGCCGTCGGTCAGGCGGAGACCCACCGGAACGGCGACGTGTTCGCCGGTGTGCCGAAGGCCGTCGGGTCCTTCCCGGGCGAGGTCGATCTCCGTCTAGTCCGAAGCCGGCGCCCCGGGCTCGGCGAGGGTCGTGCGCAGGAGGTGGGCCATCGTGCGGCCGGCCACGCGGAGGGGTTCCGGGTCGCGGGTGGCCCTGCTGAGCATGAACGCGCCCTCCAGCATCATGACCAGGGAGTACGCGAGCGATCGGGCCGTCTCCGGGGCGGGGACCCAGCGGGTGAACCATCCGGCCGCCGCCTCCACCCACTCCTCGAAGACCTCCGCCGTCGCCGTCCGCAGGACCTCGTTGCTGCTCGCCACCTCCAGGGCCACCGTCCCGATCGGGCAGGCGTCGGCGTAGTCGGCGGCGGCCAGGTCGGTCGCGGCCGCGTCGAAGGCGTGGACCAGGGACTCGGCGGGGTCCGGGACGGAGTCGAGCAGGGCCAGCACCATGCGGCCGTACGCGGGGCCCGAGGTGCGGATCATGTCCTCGGCCAGTTGCTGCTTGCCGCCGGGGAAGAAGTGGTAGATCGAGCCGAACGGCGCCTGAGCCTCCGCGGCGATCCGCTTGAGGCCGGTCGCGGAGTAGCCGTGGCGGCGGAACAGGGTCCCGGCCGTATCCCGGATCCTGGCTCGCGTGTCCGGTCGTCCCTGTCCCGGTCCAGGTCCCGGTTCCGATGCAGGTCCAGGTCCCGGTTCCGATGCAGGTCCAGGTCCCGGTTCCGATGCAGGTCCCGGTCCCGGTTCCGTGCCCGGTCCGCTTGCCGGCCCCATTGCCGTCCGCCTCTCCGGCCGTCACTGTGGCAGTAGAACACTCTATCAAGTGGGGGAACCGCGATGCCGAGTGTCGAGCTGTCGTCCGGGCCGGTCGAGTACCAGGACACCGGAGCTGAAGGGCCGGTACTGGTCTTCGGCCACGGGATGCCGATGAGCGGGACCCAGTGGCGCAAGGTGGTGCCGCTGCTGGACGGGTACCGGTGCGTGCTGCCCACGTTGCCGCTCGGTGGTCACCGCCTGCCGATGAAGCCGGACGCCGACCTGTCGCAGCGGGGTGTGGCCCGGCTGCTGGGGGAGTTCGTCGAGCGGCTCGGGCTGGACGGGGTGACGCTCGTCCTCAACGACTGGGGCGGGGGCCAGTTCCTGGTGACGGAGGGGCGGGACGAGCGCATCGCGCGCATGGTGCTGGTCGCCTGCGAGGCCTTCGACAACTTCCCGCCCGGCCCCGCGAAGGCCATGTCCCAGGTGTGCCGGATCCCCGGTGGCGTCCGGCTGCTGATCCGGCTGATGGGCGTCCCGGCCGTGCGGCACATGCGCTCCGGCTACGGCGGGATGAGCCTGCGCGGCATCCCCGACGAGGTCATGGACGACTGGCTCGCCCCCGCCGCCCGCAGCAGGGACATCCGCCGGGACCTGGCCAAGTTCGCCACCGGGGCGCCCGACCGCCGGACCCTGCTGGCCTGGAGCGAGGGGCTGCGGGCGTTCGACCGCCCGGTCCTGGTCGTCTGGGCGAAGGAGGACCGGCTGATGCCGCGGGAGCACGGCCCCCGGCTGGCGGCGCTGTATCCCCAGGGGCGGCTGGTCGAGATCGCCGACTCCTCCACCCTCGTCCCCGAGGACCAGCCCGAACGGCTCGCCGAGGTGCTGACCGACTTCCTCGTCGGGACGGGGGCGGAGCCGGCCCGGCGCACGCCCTGAGGAGCGGTCGCCGGGGCCGCCGTCCGGCCCGCCCGCTCAGGACCGCACGCGGTACGTCACGTGCGTGACCTGGGTCGCCGGGCGGGACTCCACCTGGTCCAGGCGCAGGGGCGGTACGTCCTCGAAGAGGCGGGTGCCGGTGCGCAGGGTGAAGGGGACGATGTGCAGGCGCAGGACGTCCGCCAGACCGGCGGCGAGGTACTGGTTGATCGTGCTGGCGCCGCCCAGGACGAGAACGTCGCCGTCGCCGGCCGTCACGCGGGCCCGGGCCAGCGCCGGGGCGATGCCGTCGGTGACGAAGTGGAACGTGGTGCCGCCGGCCATCGGCTGCGGCTCGCGGGCGTGGTGGGTGAGGACGTACACCGGCGCGTGGAACGGGGGCTCCTCGCCCCACCAGCCGTTCCAGGGCCGGTCCCACGCACCGCGCACCGGACCGAACATGTTGCGGCCCATGACGAACGCGCCGGCGTCGGTCATGGCCGCGATCTCGGCCCGGTTCTCGTCGGGGGTGTCGAACATCCAGGCGTGCAGCCCGGCGCCCGTGCCGTCGCCGCCGTCGTCGCCGAAGGGGCGCTCCTCGGTCTGGCCGTGGCCCGCCGAGAAACCGTCGGCCGAGATCGTGAGGTCGCAGATCACTCTGCCCGTGCCTACGGTCATGGCGCTCTCCTGCTCCCGGGTGGCCGCGTCCATCCTCCCGTGCCGCCGGGCCCCGCCGCAGGGCGTCGGCTCAGCCCGCCGTCGTCAGCCGGCTCCGGCGTTCCCGCCGCCCGCGCAGCGCCCGCCAGGCCGCGCCCAGCGCCAGCGACTGGGCCAGCGCCGAGACCGCGATGCCGCCGACGAAGAACCAGGTCGGCGCCTCGCCGCCCCAGGTCGCCTCGCCGAGCCACGCCACGAAGCCGAAGGCCGGGAAGGTGAGCAGGGCCGGCCAGACCCAGGCGAGGGAGGCGTCGGGGCCGGACGCGAACAGGGGCTCCAGCGCGGCCACGGCCGTCGCGCCGCCGACCAGCGTGAGGTAGGCGGCCGAGACGCGGTTGGCCACGGTGAGGCGGGCAAGGGTGCCCCTCGGGCTGGGCTTCGTCGGTTCCGGGCTGGGCTTCATGCGGTTCTCGTCTCCCCGTGGGTCACCGTGGGTCGTCTTCCGGTCTCCAGGGTGGGACGGAGACGGGCCCCCGGGCCTGAGTAGCCGTACTCAGGTCGAGGGACGCGGCACCCAGGGGAGGCGCACGAGGCTCACACCGTCAGCGGGACCTCGTGGATCTCGTCCGCCCTGTGGCCCGCGCGCTCGTGGACGCGCTGGACCGCCTCGGCCGACGGTCCCTCGGAGAGGCAGTAGACGGTGCCGGAACCCGGGTCCGCCCACGCGCGTTCGAAGTGGACGTCCTCGTCCTTCTCGACGGCGAGGTCCGCCTGGTGGGCCTCGTGGAGCTGGTCCGAGGTGATGCCGTGCATCCCGTGGTGCACGTCCATGAAGTGAGCCATGGCCTCGCACCCCCTTCAGGGTCTCCCCTCCAGGGTGCGCCCCCTCGGCGGCCGGGGCGAACCCGGCCGCCGAGGGGGCGCGTGTGTGCCTGCCGCTGCCGTCGGCGGGTCAGCCGCACTGGCAGGGATTGCCCGACTGACAGCCGCAGCCGCAGCCCGAGCCGCAGCCGCAGGCGGCGACCAGGGGCAGGCTGCGCAGCTCGGGCGGCCGCTCGGTGCGGCGTTCCTCGGTGGGAGCGGGTTCGGTGCTGGGGGAATCGGCCATCGGGTTCCTCCTAGAGGCTGGTGCCTGGCCCCATTGCACGCCCCGAGCGGCCGTCGCATCAACGGCGCACTGGGTCGGCGGGCGCGCGCCCCCGGCCCGCCGCGCCCGCGCGCCCGTCGGCCCCGCGCGCCCGCGCGCGGTGAGTTCAGGCGCCCTCGACCTGGGTGGGCGGCTGGATGTCCGCCTGGAGGCTGTCCGCGTGCTCGCCGGTGACCAGGTAGACGACCCGCTTGGCGACCGCGACGGCGTGGTCGGCGTAGCGCTCGTAGTAGCGGCCGAGGAGGGTGACGTCCACGGCCGTCTCGATGCCGTGCTTCCACCGGTCGTCCATCAGGTGCTGGAAGAGGGCGCGGTGCAGGAGGTCCATCGCGTCGTCGTCCTGCTCCAGCTGGAGGGCCAGGTCGACGTCCTTGGTGATGATCACCTCGGCGGCCTTCGCCATCAGGCGCTGCGCGAGCTGGCCCATCTCCAGGATGGTGGCGTGCAGGTCGCTCGGGACCGCCCGCTCCGGGTAGCGCAGCCGGGCCAGCTTGGCCACGTGCTGCGCCAGGTCGCCCGAGCGCTCCAGGTCGGCCGACATGCGCAGCGACGTGACGACGATGCGCAGGTCCGTGGCGACCGGCTGCTGCCGGGCCAGGAGGGCTATCGCCCGGGCCTCCAGCTCGTGGTGGAGCTCGTCGACCTTCTGGTCGCCCTCGATCACGTTCTCGGCCAGCTTCAGGTCCGAGTCCAGGATGGCGGTCGTGGCGCGCCCGATCGCCGACCCGACGAGCCGGGCCATCTCCACCAGGCTGTCGCCGATCGAGTCCAGTTCCTCGTGGTACGCGTCCCGCATCAGGATTTCCCTCTCGTACGTCCATTTCGGGGGCTCGCACCGGCTCGGCACCGGCTCTCACCCTTGCCGTGCCCCCACGCTTACACGGTCCGGCCCCTACGCGTCCGTTTCCGGCATCACAAATGAACCATCCCTGGCTCCAAGGTGAACTCTGGGCGACGAGTGTTCGAGGTCGCAGTCCGATGGCTGGGGCGGGGCCGTTCGGCATGCCTAACCTGGAAGCATGGACGTGAACGCGGCGGTCGCCGCAGCGGCAGCGATCGCCGGAGTACTCACCGGTGTCATCGCCATGCTGGCGTTCCGCTGGAGCGAGCGCGACCAGAAACGCCCCACCCGTACCTCCCTGCACACCGATCCGGTGCTCCCGCCCGGTGTGGACACCGTCCTGTCGGTGCTCCGCTCCTCCGCGGTCGTCCTCGACGAGGCCGACGCGGTGGTCAAGGCCAGCTCGGCGGCGTACGCCCTCGGCCTGGTCCGGGGCGGCAAGCTCGCCGTCGAGCCGATGCTGCTGATGGCCCGGGACACCCGGCGGGACGGCGAGATACGGCAGGTCGAGCTGGACCTGCCGAGGCGGGGCAACGGACGCGGTGAGGCACTGGCCGTCTCCGCGCGCGTCGCCCCGCTCGGCTCCCGGCTGGTGCTGCTGCTCGTCGAGGACCTCACCGAGGCCCGCCGCATCGAGGCCGTACGCCGCGACTTCGTCGCCAACGTGAGCCACGAGCTGAAGACGCCGGTCGGCGCCCTCTCCCTGCTCTCCGAGGCCGTCATGGACGCCTCCGAGGATCCGGAGGCGGTGGAGCGGTTCGCCGGACGCATGCAGATCGAGGCGACCCGGCTCACCAACCTCGTGCAGGAGCTGATCGACCTGTCCCGGGTCCAGAACGACGACCCCCTCGACGACGCCGAGCCCGTCCGGGTGGACGAGCTGGTCGCCGAGGCCATCGACCGCTGCCGGCACGCGGCCGGCACCAAGCAGATCACCATGGCCGCCGGAGGAACGGCGGATCTGCACGTACGGGGCAACCGCGGCCAGCTCGCCGCCGCCCTCGGCAACCTGGTCGAGAACGCCGTCAACTACTCGCCCGCCCGCACCCGCGTCGGCATAGCCGCCCGCCGGGTCGGGGCCCCCGGGGGCGACCTGATCGAGATCGCCGTGACCGACCAGGGCATCGGCATCTCGGAGAAGGACAAGGAGCGCGTCTTCGAGCGCTTCTACCGCGTGGACCCCGCCCGCTCCCGGGCCACCGGAGGCACCGGCCTGGGTCTGGCGATCGTCAAGCACGTGGTCGCCTCGCACGGCGGGGAGGTCACGGTGTGGAGTGCCGAAGGCCAGGGCTCCACGTTCACCCTGCGACTGCCGGAGTCGGGCGCGTCCCGCGACCGCGCAGCGCACGGCTCGGGCCGCGCCGGACTCAGTGCCGAGACCGAGCGGCCCCCCACTTCCCCCCATACTTCCCCGTACGCAACGCTTCCCGCCCCGGAGGTCCTTCCGTGACCCGTGTGCTCGTCGTCGAGGACGAGGAGTCCTTCTCCGACGCCCTGTCGTACATGCTCCGCAAGGAGGGCTTCGAGGTCGCCGTCGCGACCACCGGCCCCGACGGACTCGACGAGTTCGAGCGCAACGGCGCCGACCTCGTGCTCCTCGACCTGATGCTGCCCGGCCTGCCGGGCACCGAGGTGTGCCGCCAGCTGCGCGGCCGCTCGAACGTCCCCGTGATCATGGTGACCGCCAAGGACAGCGAGATCGACAAGGTCGTCGGGCTGGAGATAGGGGCCGACGACTACGTCACCAAGCCCTTCTCGTCCCGCGAGCTGGTCGCCCGTATCCGCGCCGTACTGCGCCGCCGCGGCGAGCCGGAGGAGGTCACCCCGGCCGCGCTGGAGGCCGGTCCCGTCCGCATGGACGTCGACCGGCACGTGGTGACGGTCGGCGGCACCAAGGTCGACCTGCCGCTGAAGGAGTTCGACCTGCTGGAGATGCTGCTGCGCAACGCCGGCCGCGTGCTGACCCGCATGCAGCTGATCGACCGGGTGTGGGGCGCCGACTACGTCGGTGACACCAAGACCCTCGACGTCCACGTCAAGCGGCTGCGCGCCAAGATCGAGCCCGACCCGGGGGCGCCGCGCTACCTGGTCACGGTGCGGGGCCTCGGCTACAAGTTCGAGCCGTAGAGCGCCCGGCGCGCCCGGCGTCCGCGTCCGGGAAGCGCCCAGCGGCCGTACGAAGAAGGGCGGGACCTCCGAGGAGGTCCCGCCCTTCCGCCGTTCGTTCCGCGCGGCTCAGTGACCCGCGCCGGCCTCGTGCGAGGAGCCGTCCGTCGCCGTGCCGGTGCCGGACCCGTCCTCGGTCCCGGTGGCGGACTCGCCGGCCGCGGGGGACTCGCCGTCGGCCGGCGCGCCCGAGGTCTGGCCGTCGGACGGCTCGCCGGAGGTCTCCTGCGAGGGCTGCCCCGACGCGCCGGGGGCCGCCGGGACGTCGCTCGGGCCCCAGCCGGAGAAGTAGCTCTCGGCGGGGACGACGAACGCCTTCAGGCTGACCTCACCGGTCTTGCTGAAGGTGAAGGTGATCTCCTGCGCGTTGCCGTCCCTGACGGCCTCGCGGCTGCTGGGCAGGACGGCGGAGGCGTTGTTCTCGCCGCCGATGACCACGGAACCGCCCGCGGGCACCGTCAGGCCGTTGCCGCCCTTCTCGCCCTCGGCGGGCTTCAGCTCGGCGGACTTGTCGGTGCCCACCACGGTGATGGACTCGAGCGTCTGGTCCGTCCTGCCGTTGTTGAACAGGGTGGCGGAGACCACGGCCGGGCCGGTCGACTCCAGGTCGGGCTGCGTGATGACGATCGCGTTCTGGATCTGGATGTCACCGACCGTCGTCGCGGCGTTGTCCGGCTTGATCTCCAGCGTCTGGGCGTTGTGACCGGCACCGCACGCGGCGAGCGAGGCGATCGAGAACGCGATGGCGGCGGCGGCGAGGGCGCCGCGTCGAAGGCTGCTGCTCACGGCGGCGGCAACTCCTAGACTCGAGCGAGACGGCGGCAACGGATAAAGCCGCCCTAAGTGGCTGTCAGCGGCCTTAGGCTACCGAGCCGTTCCCGGGCGGCCGCACCCGACCCTCCCCGAAGGCACCCGGCTTCGCCCGGCAGGCGGTAGGAGAGCGGCGGGACGGCGGTGGGACGGCGGCGGGGTGACGGCGCCGCCGGGTGGCCGGGGGAGCGCGGGCGGGGTGCGCGGAGGGCGTCCCGCGGGGGCGCTCGCCGCGGTCGCTTTGCGGTCGGCACTCGTCCGTCATTCACATAAGAAGCCCTCGTGATACGGGTCGGCCGGCGGGTGCGCGAGATTTCCCGGAGGAATGCGCGGGCGGCCAGGAAATTGATCATCGGCGGGCCCGCCGGGGCGCCGCGTGATCAATTCCGGATTCGCCCGGAAGCCCGCCTCGGCCACCGAACGGAGTAGCGGAAGTCGCACGCATGGAACCGGACATAGGGCGTGTTTCGGGCAGGTGGAGGGCCCTCCGGATGTGTGTGACGTGCGTGTTTCGCCGTGCCTGAAGAGCCGCTCCGACCTGCGAATACTTTCTTCCGCTCGCCCGCCGCAGCACGTTCCTGTTGCTGTTGTCAAGCCCCGAGATATGCCCTGACCTGCGAAAACGCCATTCAGAAGACGCCGTATCCGTGTTACCCTGGATAGCCACGGAAGGGGTACCTGTCACATGACGTTCAAGGTTGGCGACACCGTGGTCTATCCCCATCACGGGGCCGCGCTGATCGAGGCTATCGAAACTCGCCAGATCAAAGGCGTGGACAAGACCTACTTGGTGCTGAAGGTCGCCCAGGGCGACCTGACGGTACGTGTGCCAGCGGACAATGCGGAGTTCGTCGGCGTGCGTGATGTGGTCGGTCAGGACGGGCTGGACCGGGTCTTCGAGGTGCTGCGCGCGCCGTATGCCGAGGAGCCCACGAACTGGTCGCGTCGTTACAAGGCAAACCTGGAGAAGCTCGCCTCCGGCGACGTCATCAAGGTCGCGGAAGTCGTACGCGACCTGTGGCGCCGGGAGCGCGAGCGCGGACTCTCCGCCGGTGAGAAGCGCATGCTCGCCAAGGCCCGCCAGATCCTGGTGAGCGAGCTGGCTCTCGCGGAGAACACCAACGAGGACAAGGCGGAGGCCCTGCTCGACGAGGTGCTCGCTTCCTGAGCCGCCTCCCGAGGTGAGTCGCCTCCCGAGGCGGAACGCAGCCCGCTGCCCGCTCGGAACAGCGCACTGAATGCCGCGGTGCCCGATGACATCTTTGCTGTCGCCGGGCGCTGCGGCATGTTCGTACCCGGACACCCGTCCCGGTACGCCCTCGTGTTCGTAGGCTCTTCCCGGGGGATTCCCCCCGGGTACTGGCGTGCCGGGCCCGGGCTGCTGGCTCGACCGGGGTCACGGAAGGGTCCGGTCGGGGCTTCGCGCCCGGCACGGTGAGGCCATACCCAACTAGGTCGAGCACACAAACCTGACAGGAACCGATGTCTGACGAATCGCGTCCCTCGCCCGCGCAGACGCCCCCCGACACCCGTACGCGGACCCGGACCGCGGCCGTGATCCCGGCCGCCGGCCGGGGCGTACGGCTCGGTCCCGGCGCGCCGAAGGCCCTCCGGGCACTGGGCGGCACACCCATGCTCATCCACGCCGTCCGGGCGATGGCCGCCTCCCGGGCCGTCTCCCTGGTCGTCGTCGTGGCACCGCCCGACGGCGCGGCCGAGGTCAGGAACCTGCTCGACGCGCACGCGCTGCCGGAGCGGACGGACTTCCTCGTCGTGCCCGGCGGTGCGTCGCGGCAGGAGTCCGTCCGGCTCGGCCTGGACGCGCTGCCGCCCGCGTACGACATCGTCCTCGTGCACGACGCGGCCCGGCCGCTGGTGCCCGTGGACACGGTGGACGCCGTGATCGAGGCGGTGCGCGAGGGCGCGCCCGCCGTGGTGCCGGCGGTGCCGCTGGCCGACACGGTCAAGCAGGTCGAGCCCGCCACCGCGCCGGGGGAGCCCGAGCCGGTGGTCGCGACGCCGGAACGGGCGCGGCTGCGGGCGGTGCAGACGCCGCAGGGCTTCGACCGGGCGACGCTGGTGCGGGCCCACGAGACGGTGACCGGCGAGGTCACCGACGACGCGAGCATGGTCGAGCGGCTCGGGCCGACGGTGGTGGTCGTGCCGGGGCACGAGGAGGCGTTCAAGGTGACGCGACCCCTCGACCTGGTCCTCGCGGAGGCGGTACTGGCGCGACGGAGGCTGAACGATGGGTTCTGAGACGGACGGGGCGGTGCCGGTGCCGATGGTGCTGCCGCAGGTCGGGATCGGTACGGACATCCACGCCTTCGAGGACGGGCGCGAGCTGTGGTGCGCCGGGCTGAAGTGGGAGGGCGAGGGGCCCGGGCTCGCCGGGCACTCCGACGCGGACGTCGTCGCGCACGCGGCGTGCAACGCGCTGTTCTCCGCGGCGGGGGCCGGGGACCTCGGGCAGCACTTCGGCACCGGACGGCCCGAGTGGTCCGGGGCGTCGGGGGTGACGCTGCTGACCGAGGCGGCGCGGATCGTGCGCGCGGCCGGGTTCCGGATCGGGAACGTCGCGGTGCAGGTGGTCGGGGCGCGCCCGAAGATCGGCAAGCGGCGCGAGGAGGCGCAGGCGGTGCTGTCCGCGGCGGTGGGAGCGCCGGTGTCGGTGTCCGGCGCGACGACGGACGGGCTCGGCTTCCCCGGGCGTGAGGAAGGGCTGATGGCGGTGGCGACGGCCCTGGTGGTCCGGGTGGGGTGACGGATCCCGGCGGGTCTGCGGCGGGTACGGGGGCGCCGGCCCCGGTGCGCGCCGGGTGCCGCGGGTCCGCGCCGGACTCCACCCCCGCCGGGGCCTCCGCCCCTCGCGCGGGGGTGGAAGGCGGGTGGGGGGAAGGGGCGCGTGGGGCCGTGTGCCCTTGGCACTGCCCGGCGCCTACTACCCTGGAGTCGTGACTATTCGCCTGTACGACACCAGCGCCCGGCAGATCCGTGACTTCGCCCCCCTCGTGCCGGGCTGTGTCTCGATCTACCTGTGCGGTGCCACCGTGCAGGCCGCCCCGCACATCGGGCACATCCGGTCGGGCCTGAACTTCGACATCATGCGCCGCTGGTTCGCCCACCGCGGCTACGACGTCACGTTCGTCCGCAACGTCACCGACATCGACGACAAGATCATCAAGAAGGCGGCGGAGCAGAACCGCCCCTGGTGGTCCATCGGTTACGAGAACGAGCGGGCCTTCAACAACGCCTACGACGCCCTCGGCTGCCTGCCGCCCACCTACGAGCCCCGCGCCACCGGCCACATCACCGAGATGGTCGAGATGATGCGCGGCCTCATCGAGCGCGGCCACGCCTACGAGGCCGAGGGCAACGTCTACTTCGACGTGCGGTCCCTGCCCGGGTACCTGTCGCTGTCCAACCAGGACCTCGACGAGCTGCGCCAGCCCTCCGGCGAGGGCGAGAGCGGCAAGCGGGACCCGCGGGACTTCGCCATGTGGAAGGCGGCCAAGCCCGGCGAGCCGAGCTGGGAGACGCCGTGGGGGCGCGGCCGTCCCGGCTGGCACCTGGAGTGCTCCGCCATGGCGCACAAGTACCTGGGCAGCGAGTTCGACATCCACGGTGGCGGGATCGACCTGATCTTCCCGCACCACGAGAACGAGATCGCCCAGGCCGAGGGCTTCGGCGACGCCTTCGCCCGGTACTGGGTGCACAACGCCTGGGTCACCATGAGCGGCGAGAAGATGTCGAAGTCGCTCGGCAACAGCGTGCTCGTGAGCGAGATGGTCAAGAAGTGGCGGCCGGTCGTGCTGCGGTACTACCTCGGCACCCCGCACTACCGCTCCACCATCGAGTACAGCGAGGAGTCGCTGCGCGAGGCCGAGTCGGCGTACGCGCGGATCGAGGGCTTCGCGCAGCGCGTCACCGAACTGGCCGGCCGGGCCGTCGAGCCCGCCGCCGAGGTGCCGCCCGCCTTCGCCGAGGCGATGGACGACGACCTGGGCGTCCCGCAGGCCCTCGCCGTCGTGCACACCACCGTCCGGCAGGGCAACAGCGCGCTGGCCGCCGACGACAAGGAGGCCGCCGTCGGCCGGCTCGCCGAGGTGCGGGCCATGCTCGGCGTGCTCGGGCTCGACCCGCTGGCCCCGCAGTGGGCGGGCGAGCAGGAGCAGGGCGAGGACCTGAAGCAGGTCGTCGACAGCCTCGTACGCCTCGTCCTCGACCAGCGCGAGGCCGCGCGGACCCGCAAGGACTGGGCCACCGCGGACGCCATCCGCGACCAGCTCGGGCACTCCGGTCTCGTCATCGAGGACGGCCCCCAGGGGCCCCGTTGGAGCCTCGGCTCCCGCTGACCCGACCGGCTCCCCGCGGTCCGGTCTCGTAGATCGATTGTGCCGCCCGGCCTCCCGGGCGGCACACTGCATGTGAAGCAAGCAGCACGCACACTCCCGTAGAGAGCGGAGACAGGTAACTCATGGCCGCGAACAACCGCCGCATGTCCGGCAAGAAGGGCGCGCAGGTCGGCAGCGGCGGCAAGCGACGCCGGGGCCTGGAAGGCAAGGGGCCCACGCCTCCCGCCGAGATGCGCAAGGGGCACGTCAAGCAGCGTGCCGCCAACGCGAAGGCGCGCCGCGCCACGGGACGCCAGCAGCAGCAGCGACGCGGCGGCGGACGGTCGACGTCCGAGCTGGTCGTCGGCCGCAACCCCGTCTACGAGGCCCTGCGTGAGGGCGTGCCCGCCTCGACGCTCTACGTGCAGCAGTTCATCGACAACGACGAGCGGGTGCGCGAGGCGCTCCAGCTCGCGGCCGAGCGCGGCAACATCAACCTCATGGAGGCGCCGCGCCCCGAGCTGGACCGGATGACCAACGGGCTCAACCACCAGGGCCTCGTCCTCCAGGTCCCGCCCTACGAGTACGCGCACCCCGAGGACCTGGTCGCCGCCGCCCACGACGAGGGCGCCGACCCGCTGATCGTCGCCCTCGACGGCGTGACCGACCCGCGCAACCTCGGTGCCGTCGTCCGCTCCGTCTCCGCCTTCGGCGGCCACGGCGTCGTCGTGCCCGAGCGGCGCGCGGCCGGCATGACGGCGGGTGCCTGGAAGACGTCCGCCGGTACGGCCGCCCGTACGCCGGTGGCGCGCGCCACCAACCTCACGCGTGCGCTGGAGTCGTACCAGAAGGCCGGCATCACCGTCGTGGGCCTCGCCGCCGACGGCGACGTCGAGATCGGTGACCTGGAGGCCCTCGGCGGCCCCGTGGTCGTCGTGGTCGGCAGCGAGGGCAAGGGCCTGTCCCGGCTCGTCGGGGAAACCTGCGACCACCTGGTGCGGATCCCGATGCCGGGTGGGGCCGAGTCGCTCAATGCCGGTGTGGCGGCGGGGATCGTGCTGTACGAGGCGGCGCGTCGGCGGTCGTGAACGAGGGTTCGACACCGTAGCCCGTACGGGGTGTTCCGGACGGTCCGGACATGCTTGACGCGGTCCGGACAGATCCGGCCGGTCAAGGCAGTGTCCTAACGACACATCACTCGGTTAGATGAGTGTGGACACCAGAACACCCCGCACACCCACGGGGGACCGCTCGTCGGGAATCGACGACGCTCCCGCGCTGAGCATGGTGAAGGTGCCGAGCGATCCGGCCCAGGTCATCGTCAACCACGCGAGTTTCCGCGTGCAGCTCGGTGCCTCCGCGAAGCGGACCCGGTCCCCGCGGATCGCGCGGCACTTGAGCGCCACCCAGGACACCGCCCGCATGCCCGTCGCGGGCACCGCCCCGGCCGCCGCCCGGCGCCGCGCCGTCGTCTGGAGCGGACGCTCCGACCCGGACGACACCGGCGCCCACCGTCTGCTCCAGGCGGTGCGGGCCGGAGCCGGCCGGCACCTCGCGGACCAGACCGCCGACGCCCCGGCCGACGCCGGGGCCACCCAGGTCATCCCCCGCGTCGACGGGGGCGCACCGGGTTACGACGGCTACGAGGGCTACGACGGCTACGACGACGGCCCCGCCACCCAGACCCTCGAGACCCCCCTCGTGGGCGCCCAGCGGGGCCCCGTCCCCGACGGCACCCGGCTGCTGCCCGCCATGCGCACCGTCGGCAGCGCCTACGACGAACCCGCCTACGCCGGCGAGGACTTCGACCCCGGCCCCGACGGCTACGGCGAGGACGAGACCGCACCGGCCGAGCCGCGCACCAGGCGCCACGCCGACGACCCGGCGCGGCACGCCTACTTCCCCGGCCGCCGCATGAACCTCGGCGTCGTGCTGCTGCCGCTGCGCGTCTTCCTCGGCTTCATCTCCATCTACGCCGGCATGGGCAAGCTCTGCGACCCCGTCTACTTCGACGGCGGCGAACGCGGCTCCATGGTCAAGTGGCTCAACACCCTGCACCCCTGGGACGTCGCCGAGCCCCTGCGCCAGTTCGCCCTCGCCCACCCCGTCGGCGCCGGCCTCGTCATCGCCTTCCTCCAGGTGCTGGTGGGCGTCCTGACCATCTTCGGCTGCTGGCAGCGCGTCGCCGCCGTCTTCGGCGCCGGCCTGTCCGCCGCGCTCCTGCTCACCGTCAGCTGGAAGAGCGTCCCCGTCTACGACGCGCCCGACATCATCTACCTCGCCGCCTGGTCCCCGCTGATCATCGCCGGTGCACCCGTCTACTCCGTGGACGGCCGGCTCGCGGGCAGCGCCTGGCGGCGGCTCGGCCCCCGCGCCGACATCTGGGACCTGCGCCGCTACGTCCTGCGGCGCGGCGCGCTCGTCACCTTCCTCGTCGCCGGAGTCACCCTCCTCGTCGGCTCGCTCCTCGGCGGTGCCGTCCGGGACGCCGACCGCGTGGTCGTGCCCGGGCCCGGTGAGGCCCCGCGCAACGAGCTGCCCGGCTCCCCGCTCCCGCAGGAGCCCGGCACGCGCGAGCCGAAGTCCCCGGAGGCCTCCGCCTCACCCACCCAGGGCGCCACCAGCGGCGCGGCCACCCCCTCCGAGGACGCCGCGGCCACGGCCGGGGCCACCCGCGACAGCGGCGGCACCGCCCCCGGGGGCACCGTGCCCAGCCAGACCCAGGGCACCACGGGCCAGGCCCCGCCGCAGCGGTCCACCCCGGCCGGGCAGGCGCCGAGCACCACGGCGGGGCCGACCTCCGGCGGCACCACGACCGGCGGCGGCGGCAGCGGCTCCACCGGCGGCACCGGAAGCGGCAGCGAGGGCGGGGACTCCTCCACCACCGGGGAGCCCGGCAGCCGGCTGGTGGGCGGCCTCCTGGGCTAGCCCGAGGGGCCGCACCGGCCCCACCCACGCCGAGGGGCCCCGCACGTCGTCCGTGCGGGGCCCCTGCTGCGTGTCACGGGCGCCGGGGGTGCCCGGGACGTCCGGGAGGCCGCCCCGGGGGCTCCGGAGGCTTCAGCGACCCTGGGCGGCCAGTTCGCGGGCCGCCTCCGTCAGGTCCTTGGCGGTGTCGATCGCCCGCCAGTAGGAGCCCTGCGGGATCGGGAAGCCGGCCAGCCGGCGCTCCCGGGCCAGCCTCGGGAACGTCGTCCGCTCGTGGTCACCGCGTTCCGGGAGCATCGCCGCGAACCCGGGCGAGAACACGTACACCCCGGCGTTGATCTCGAAGGTCGACGGGGGTGCCTCGATGAAGTCGGTGATGTGGCCGAAGCCGTCCGTCTGCACGGCGCCCCAAGGCAGCCGCGGACGGGCCAGGGAGAGGGTGGCGACGGCGTCCCGCTCGGCGTGGAAGTCGGCCATGTCGCGCAGCGAAAAACGGGTCCAGATGTCACCGTTCGTGGCGTACCAGGGCCGGTCGGGGTGCGGGAGGCGCGCGGCGGCGTACTTGAGGCCGCCGCCCCGGCCGAGGGGCTCGGTCTCGACGACCGTGGTGACGGAGAGCGGCAGGTCGGCGGTCTCCAGCCACTGCTGGAGCACCTCGGCCAGATGGCCGCAGGAGACGACGACGTCCGTCACGCCCTCCTCGGCGAGCCAGGCGAGCTGGTGGCCGATGATCGGAGTGCCCGTGCCGGGGATCTCGACCATCGGCTTGGGCCGGTCGTCGGTGTAGGGACGCAGCCGGGAACCCTGTCCGCCGGCCAGGACGACGGCTTGAACGGGGCGGCGGGACGCGGCGTTCGGATCGGTCATGCCCGAACTGTACGCGGCGCCCCACCGGCCGCCGAAGCGCGATCAGCCGTGCGCGGCCAGCACGCCCGAGGCGAAGGCGGTGTCGCAGACCGGGCGCGCGTAGGACTGGGCGCGGGTCGGGCCGTACACCTTGACCGCGGCGCGGCCCAGGGCGCGGGCCAGGGAGGCGCAGTGCCCGGCCAGCGACGGGCGCTCGTTCACCGCCTGCTGGAGGTGGGTGAGCGCGACGCCCGGGTCCTCCTCCTGGAGTTCCGTCAGCAGCCGGTCGCGCAGCACCTCGTGCGGCGCGCGGGCGGCGGCCCGGGAGGAGGCCTTCGAGGAGGAGGCCTCCGACGCGGCGAGCACCGAGTCGGAGGGATCCCCCGACCAGTTGACCCGGGTGACCGCGAGGGTCCCGGAGAGCACCAGGACCACGGGCAGGACGAAGGCGAGAGAGCGGCCGATCCGGCGGGCGGGGCCCCGGCCGCGTCGCGTCTGTCGGTTGCTGGAGTGCTTCACGGAGTGCTTCACGCGAGTGAGGGTAGCGCCCGGTAACCATATGGCGACATTTGGTCACCCCTTCGGGTGACGAGGAAGAGCTACTCAGTGGGTAGGGGGTTGACGTACGTCGCTCGAAACGTCCGTTGTGCCGGGGTATTTGTCGACAACGAGAAGGGCCCCGCGGCCGGCCGCGGGGCCCTTCTCGTCAACTCGGGGGAACTCGGGTGAAATCAGTCGGAGAGGCGCTCGCCCGTGGAGGACGAGAAGACGTGGCTCTCGCCCGGACGCGGCACGACGTGGACGGTCGCGCCCTTCTCCGGCACCGCGCGGCTGCTGACGCGGACCACGAGGTCCTTGCTCTCGCCGCCGACGTCGACGCTGCCGTAGACGTAGCCGTCGGCGCCGGTCTCCTCCACGACGTTCACGGTGACCGCCATGCCCGCCGGGGCGTCCTCGCTGCTCTTCGACAGGCTCGCGGAGACTCCGCCGTTCAGCTCGACCACGTCGAAGTGCTCGGGGCGGACGCCGACGGTGACCGTGCGGTCGCCCTTGTCGGCGGCGGCCTTCAGGGCGTCCCGGTTGACCGGGACCACGCTGTTGCCGAACTTCACGCCGCCGTCGGTGATCGGCACCTCGATCAGGTTCATGGCGGGGGAGCCGATGAAGCCGGCCACGAAGAGGTTCGCGGGCTTGTCGTACATGTTGCGCGGCGAGTCGACCTGCTGGAGCAGACCGTCCTTGAGGACCGCCACGCGGTCGCCCATCGTCATGGCCTCGACCTGGTCGTGGGTGACGTAGACGGTGGTGATGCCGAGGCGGCGCTGGAGCGAGGCGATCTGCGTACGGGTGGAGACGCGGAGCTTGGCGTCCAGGTTGGACAGCGGCTCGTCCATGAGGAACACCTGCGGCTCACGCACGATCGCGCGGCCCATCGCCACACGCTGGCGCTGACCGCCGGAGAGGGCCTTCGGCTTGCGGTCCAGGTACTCGGTGAGGTCGAGGATCTTCGCGGCCTCCTCGACCTTCTGCCGGATCTCCGCCTTGTTGACGCCGGCGATCTTGAGCGCGAAGCCCATGTTGTCGGCGACCGTCATGTGCGGGTACAGCGCGTAGTTCTGGAACACCATGGCGATGTCCCGGTCCTTCGGCGGCAGGTGCGTGACGTCGCGGTCGCCGATGCGGATGGCGCCGCCGTTCACGTCCTCGAGCCCCGCGAGCATGCGGAGCGAGGTGGACTTGCCACAGCCGGAGGGTCCGACGAGGACGAGGAACTCGCCGTCCTCGATCGCGATGTCGAGACCGTCGACGGCGGGCTTGGTGGAACCCGGGTAGACGCGGGTCGCCTTGTCGAACGTAACAGTGGCCATGGTGATGGGCCCCCTTCTACCGGCAGGAACGTGCCGGACGATCCGTTGTAGGAAGGTGGTGTGGTGTAGTCCACACGGGTGAACTGGGTCAGGACGGTACCTGGCGTTCACCTGGTCTGTCAGTACCTGTGGGCCTGTGAACTTCGCCGAAATTTTCGCATCACATCGTTCACCGCCGCTGTGTACAGTGGAGCAGCCTCCGCGCGCGCAGCCGCGCGACGCCTCCTTAGCTCAGATGGCCAGAGCAACGCACTTGTAATGCGTAGGTCGTCGGTTCGAATCCGACAGGGGGCTCCGTACGACGTCGGCCCCCCGGCCTGTGAGCCGGGGGGCCGACGTCGTGTCCGGGTGGGTCAGCGGTTCGCGCTGGAGGGGCCGAAGAACTCGATCTCGGCGATGGCGACCTGCTTGTCGGCGGAGGCCGCGTGGGCCGACTCGATGGTGAAGCGGACCTTGGTGACCTCGCCGACGCGGAAGGGGCGGCGCTGGCCGCCGGGGCCCTGGTCGAGGGTGAGGTCGCGGGTCGTGGTCCGGCCGTCCTTGGTGGTGACGGCGGCCCGCACGCGGTGCGGCAGGGCGGACTCGCTCAGCTGGTCGGCCTTGGTGGACACGCCCGGGGTGATGATCAGGTCCAGCAGGCGGGTGGGCTCGGTGAAGGAGACCTCGAACCACTGGCCCTGGCCGGACTGCGAGATGCCCGGGCCCCACCAGGTGTTGCTGAGCTTGTCGATGAGGAGTTCCGGCTTGTGGCCGGCGTAGGACCGGGAGGCCGTGATCCGGTCCGGGGAGACCGGGGCGCGCTTGGCGAAGTGGTCGCGGGTGGCCTGGATGCCGTCGGGGATGTAGACGAAGCCGAGGACCGCCAGGGTGACGACGACGGCGAGGGTGATCCAGGTGCCGATGCGGTCGAACACCCGGCGCAGGCGCGGGCGGTCGCCGGCCCAGGGGGTCTCGCGGCGCCGGCCGCCGAAGAGGCGGCGCCACCAGGGGGCGGGCGCGGTGGTGTGCTCGCCGGTGCGCACCAGGGGCATCGCGCAGCGGGCGCAGTAGTGGCGGTCGGGGCGGTTGGGGGTGGAGCACCACGGGCAGGGCGGGCCGTCGGCGAAGTCCGGCTGGTGGCCGGGCGCGCGGACCTGAGGCCGGTCGGCGTCGGGGCGGCCGGGCAGGACGGGCGCGACGGCGGGGGGCGCGGCGGGCGCGGGGGCGTTCGGGTCGGCGACGGGGACGAGGAGGGAGCGGGCCCGGTCGGACATGGTGTCGGTGAGGGCGTTCGGGGCCGGGGCGGACGGTACCGGCGTGGTGGGGGCGGTCTCGTCGACGTCGGGGGTGCGGGGGCCGGTGGCGGGGGGTGCGGAGGGTGCGGTGCCTCCGGCGGCGGTCCCGGGTACGCGGGGTGCGGCCGGTCCCGCGGTGGTCCCCGCGGCTCCCGCGGTCGCGGCGCCGGGTTCCCGGGGCGGGGCCGCCGGGTCGTCGGCGGTGCGGTCCGGGGTGCCCGGTGCGTGCGCGGCGGCGGCCGGTCCCGCGGGGTCCGTTCCGCCGGGGCCGTCCGCGTCGGCCGGGCGGCGCGGGTGCGGCACCATCGGCGGGCCGGCGGTGCCGTCGTCCCCGCGCCTGCCGCCGGTGGGCTCCGGGGCGGGCAGGCCGTTGCGGGCGGGGGGCACGCCGGTGCCGCCCGGGCCGGGGCGCGAGAAGGCGTCCCAGCCGGGGTCCCGGTCGGGCGAGGAGGCCGCCGGCTGCGTGGTGCGGGCGCCGCCGGCCTGGTCCCAGCGGAGTACGGCGCCGCACGCGTCGCAGAAGGACTGGCCCGGTTCCGCGCGGGTTCCGCACTCGGCGCAGTTCTGGGTGGTCATCTCTCCGGGGTCCTTTCGGGGGCGGTCACTTCGACGGTGTAGGGCATGTGGGCGGGGCGGGCGGCGGCGACGAGCCGGTCCAGGCGGTGGGTGTCGGCCGGGGACGGGTCGGGCAGCCGCAGGGCGACGTGGAGGCGGGGGCGCGGGGCGCCGGGGAAGGGGCCCAGCGGGCGGGCGTTCCAGGCGGCGCCGCCGCTCTCGGTGATCTCGGGTGCGACGCCGAACGCGAGCCGCACCGCCTCGGACAGACCGCGCCGGGTGCCGCGTACGCGGTGCAGGCGGGCGGCGGCGGACACGGCGGCGCGCAGCCGGTCCTCGGGTTCGGTGCCGTCGGTCTCGGCGCCGACCCAGGTGCCGAGCCACCGGGCGAAGTCGGCCGGGGTGAGGGCGGGGTCGAAGTAGGCGTCCAGGCAGTCCAGGACGTTCAGGATCGGGGCGAGGACGTCGTCGAGGCCGCCGACGAAGCGCTGGGCGAGGTCGTCGTCGGCGAAGACGGCCGGGAGCATCGAGCCGATGGGCAACGAGGAGCCGAGGCCGTCGACGGAGCCCCGGCGGGAGCCGGCCGTCACCCGTTGTCCCCGATCACGCGGACCCGGTGGTCGAAGGAGAAGACCAGCGCGGGCGCTTCGAGGTCGATGCGGTCGGTGGGGTCGCCGCGCTTGCCGGTGAGCGGGTCGGCGGGGTGCAGGACGACCTCGTCGACGAGTTCGACGCCGGGGACCCGCTGGAGGACGGCGAAGACCTCGCCGGCCTGCACGGGGCGGCCGAAGGGCCAGCCCGTGCCGTCGGCGCCGCCGGTGAGCGGGTCCAGGTGCCGGTAGAGGGCGTCGTGGGCCCGGCGGCGGACGCGGTCGGTGTCGACGCCGCGGAAGGCGTGCACGGTCGCGACGACGGTGACGCCCTGGTAGTACGGCGGGCCGACGGCGAGACGGGTGCCGATCAGGCGGCGTTCGTCGAGGTGGCGGGTGATGCGGTCCAGCAGGGCGTCGCCGGGGACGAGCTGCTCGAAGCGGAGCCGCCCGCCGGGGTCGGGCACGGCCTGCGGCACGACCAGGACGCGGACCGCGTAGGCCCCGTGGTCGCCCTCCTCGCCCTCCAGGCAGGTGATCCGGGCGGTCTCGGGGGCGGCCCGGCGGGCGAGTTCCTCGTAGTCCCGCAGGGTCACGGCGCGCTCCTGGGCCCGTAGCGTGATCGGGGCCCGCAGCTTCGCCTCCTCGACGGTCTCGCCGTCCACACCGCCCCGCGCGGCCTCGCGGTTGACGACCTCGGAGACGTACGGGATGGAGGTGCGCAGCACCTGGACGGCGCCGCGGGCCACGTTGCCGGCCCGGCCGCCGCCGGTGCGGTAGCGCAGGGCGCGGACGACGGCGCCCTTGGGGGCGACGGCGCCGTACTGGCGCAGGGTGCCGTCGGCCTCGCGGACGGCGGGGCCGAAGGCGATCCGGCCGGTCGCGGCGTCCAGGGTGATGTGGTGGTCGCCGGGCCGGGAGCCGGCGAAGTGCGGGACGACCTGCCAGTCCTGCCAGCCGTCGTCGGCGGCGGTCTGGAGGACGACGGGCGGGTCGTCGGCGACGACGGGGGCGTGTTCGAGCCGCAGCCGCTGGCCGGGCAGGCCGGTGGACTCGCCGAGGGCCTCGTCGTGCACGGTCTCGGCGTGCACGGTGCCGGTGGTGCCGCCGATGGTGTACGCCTCGGCGGAGTGGATGGTCGGCGAGGTCGTGTAGAACGGCTGGCCGGGCAGCGGGTCGGTGACCCGGCAGCGGATCCAGCCGGCCTCCTGGCCGCCGTTGCGGGACAGGACGTGCCCGCCGGGGACGTGGAGCACGATGTCGCCGGGGCGGTTGAGGCCGCCGGTGCCGTCCCGGTCGACCTCGCAGGGCTGCCAGCCGTCCTCGGTCCAGGCCTCCCACACCAGGGGCGGCTGGCGGGGGTCGACGCCGACGCCGTCGACGCGGCTGTCGAGTTCCAGGGCGAGCGCGCAGTGCGGGACGGCCGCGGTGAGGCCGATGAGCATGCAGTCGCCGGGGGCCGGGGCCTCGGAGAAGCACATCAGGTGCTGGCCCTCGGCGAGGTCCGTGGTCCGGTCGGTGACGGCCTCGCCGCGGTGCTGCACCATCAGCCGGCCGAGCGCGCACGGCAGGACGGTCAGGTCGCCGACGGTGGCGAAGACGACGGCCTCGTCCCGCTCGGTGCGCAGGGTGGCGACCTCGGTGCCGGCCGGGACCAGGACCGTGTCCTCTTGCGGCGCGGACAGCCAGAAGGTGACGTCCGTGCGGGCGGCGGACGGCGGGAAGAGGGTGATGCCGACCAGGTCGAGGAAGGCGAGGTGGTTCTTCTCCGGTACCCGGTTGAGCCGGTAGACGATCTGGTCGGCCATGTGGGCGACCGTCTCGACGAGGGTGACGCCGGGGTCGGAGACGTTGTGGTCGGTCCACTCCGGGGCGCGCTGCTGGATGTAGCGCTTGGCGTCGTCGACGAACTGCTGGAAGCGGCGGTCGTCGAGGTTGGGGGAGGGCAGGGACATCAGCGGTCGCTTTCGGGAGAGCCCGGGAGGCCCGCGGGGCCGGCGGGACCCTCGGTGAGGTCCGGCTCGTCGTGGGAGGGGATGACGTAGAACGGGAAGACGAGGCTGCGCGGGTTGTTGGTGCCGCGGATCGAGTAGCGCACGTCGATGTAGAGGACGCTCTGGTCGCCGCCGGTGGTGACCTCCACCTGGTGGACCTCGATGCGCGGCTCCCAGCGGTCCAGGCTCGTGTACACCTCGTGCTGGATGCGGCCGGCGGTCTGCTCGTTGACCGGGGCGAAGACCAGGTCGTGGATGGCGCAGCCGAACTCGGGCCGCATCGGCCGCTCGCCCGGGGCGGTGGCCAGCACCAGCTGCATGGCCTCCTCGATCTCGCGCTCGCCGCTGACCAGGGCGATGCCGCCGGTCGGCCCGATGCGCAGCGGGAACGACCAGCCGGAGCCGACGAACTGTTCGGCCATCAGAGGGCCACCTGCCTTCCGCGGGGACGGTTCACGACGCACCCGGCACGGGGATCGTGATGACCTTGAACGAGGGGGCCAGGACGGAGAAGCTCGCTCCGACGACCCTCGTCGTGGCGGAGTTGAGCTGGAGGCTGGCGCCGCCGGTGATGTTCGTGGCGGCCCCGCCGGTCAGGCTCGCCGCGCCGCCCGCCACCAGGTTCAGGGCACCTCCCGCGTTCACCCCGATCTGGCCGGCGCTGCGCATGTTGATCACGCTGCCGCCCTGGAGGGTGAGCGGGCCGCCGCTCTTGATGGTCAGGGAGCGTCCGGCGCTGAGCGACAGGCTGGTGCCCGCCTCCACCGACACCGAGCGGCTGCCGGTGATGCTGACCGTGCCCGCGCTGTCCACGGTGATCTCGGTCTTGGTGCGGTCGAGGTTGATGGTGAGCTTGTCGTTGCCGCTGGCGATGCGGACCCCCTGCCTGCGCCCGCCGGTGCGCTGGCTGAGCAGGTCGACGCGGTTGCCCTGGCGGTCGGACAGGGTGTGCCGGGCGGCCTTCTTCTTCAGGCCGTCGTGCAGCGGGACGTCGACCTTGGTGGGCAGGTCCCGGCCGTTGTAGAGCCCGCCGATGACGAACGGGTGGTCCAGTGCCCCCCGGTCGAAGGCGACCAGCACCTCGTCGCCGACGTCCATGGGGAAGACGCCGCCGCCGCCCACGCCGCCCAGCTGCACGCTGCGCGTCCAGTCGCTGACGTAGGCGTCGTCCAGCCACGGGAACTGGAGCTTGACCCTGCCCTGCTTCAGCGGGTCCTGGACGTCGGTGACGATGGCGTTGGCGACGCTGGGGATGCGGGCGGCGCTCGCCGGGTCCGCACCGCCGCCGCCGCCCGAGGCCAGCCCGTACAGGGAGCGCCACTGGCGTCCGCTGACGGTGATCCAGGACTGGTAGGGCTCGCTGTCGCCGAAGTGGTGGCGTACGGAGGTGACGGTGTACTTGCCCTCGAAGGGCTTGCCGACGTCGCTGAGCGCCACGGGTACGCCGGGCCGCAGGTCGGGGCTGCCCTTGACCGCGATCTCCAGTTCGGCGAAGGAGGACGTGACGTCGGCGGCGAGGGACTGCGCGGCGTGCCGGACCTCGTCCTGGCGGTCGTAGGGGTTGGCGGTCTCGACGAGTTTGGCCGCCTTGAACCTGCCGGCGGCCTCGCCCGGGGTGGAGCCGATGGTGAGGCCCGGGTCGGTGGTGGCGGGCGCGACCTCGGTGATCTTCTTCTTGGTGGTGACGTTCCAGCCGCGCGACTCGACCTTGCCGGTCTGGTCGGCGGCGGTCACCGCGGCCCGCAGCCGCATGATGTCGTGCCGGGCCTGGAGGACGAAGGCGCTCTGGTCGCCGTCGGTCTTCGGGGAGGGCGCCCCGGCGGCCGGGGTCGGCCTGACGAACCGGAACTTCCCCTTGGCGTCCACGGACATCACCATGTTGTTCTCGTCGGCGAGCCGGGCGAGGAAGTCCCAGTCGGTCACGTTGGACTGGCTGATGAACCCGTATGCGCCCTTCGTCGGCTCGATCCGGCCGATGGACACGCCGTCCATGGCGGCGAGTTTGCGGGCGATGTCGGAGGCCTTCTGGTTGCGGTAGGCGGCCACGCGGCGCTGGCGCATCATGCGGTGCCCGAAGTCGTAGCCGCGGATGACGGTGTAGCTGCCGGTGCCGTCGTAGTCGGCCTCCATGGCGGTGACCTCGCCGGTCAGCAGGGGTTTGCCGACGCCCTGGCCGTCGGCCACCGGGGTGATCACCACCCGGGTGCCGAACTGCACGTTCAGCTTGCCGAGGACCAGGTGGTCGGGGTCGCGGAAGGTGATGCGGAAGGCGGCGGGCACGCCGATGCCCTGGTCGACCCAGCCGTCGACGAGCATCAGGGCGATGTCGTCGGGCAGCTTCGCGGCACCGATCCGGACCTGGACGATGCTGGAGAACGCGGGGCGCACCATCAGTGCGGCACCTCCTCGGCGGCGGGCAGCATGAGTTCGGTGCCGGTCGGCAGGCGCGCGGGGTCGTCGATGCCGTTGGCCTCGGCGATCGCCCGCCACGCGTTCGCGCTGCCGTACTCGCGCCAGGCCAGCGACTGGAGCGAGTCCCCGGCGACGACCCGGTGCACGCGCTGGGCGGTGAGCGCGCCCGAGGTCGGGTTCTGCCCCCGGGTCGGGCCGGGGATCTCGACGAGGTGCACCTGGCAGGTGGCGCGGATGGGGATGCCGGTGGTGCCGAAGAGGGTGTAGGAGGCCTCGACGGAGGCGACGTACGCGGTGAACCGGGCCGTGGAGAAGGAGCCCCACTCGAAGACCACCCAGGGCGGCGACGGCTGGTCGGCGGCGAGGCTCTTGGCGGTCACCTCGCAGCAGCGCAGCAGCGACTCGACCTTCTTCAGAACGGTGTTGCCGCCCGGCCTGGTGGAGGAGTCCAGGAAGATCTCCAGCGTCATCTCCCGCGGCTCGGCGCCCATGAACTGCGGCTTCGCGGCCTTGCGCACGGCCGCCGTCGGCGTCGCCTTCCACTGGGTCCGCTGGGAGAGGGACAGCTGGGCCGGGTTGAACTCGAAGCCGAAGGTGCGCATCAGCGCCCCGGGTGTGGTGGTCGTGCCGGTGGGGGGCTCGTGGATGGCGAGGTTGGCGCGTACGAGGCTCTTGCCGGCGCCCTTGCCGCTCTGTGCCATGGGTCTTCCTCTCTGCTCCGCGACGCCGTCAGTCGGTGAAGCCGTGGTGGGTGATCTCCAGTACCTCGTTGGCCACGGCCGGGTTGCCGGGGTCGAGGCTGGGGCCCTGCCAGCTGACGGGCAGTACGTCGATGAGCCCCCAGCGGGCGACCAGCGAGCCGTCCGCGCGCAGCGCGGAGATCTGCGCGGTCGGCCGCTTGATCCCCGTCTGGACGGAGGAGATCCACTTGGCGACCTTGGTCGTGTCCGGCGTGAGGGGGCGGGTCAGGCGGATGTTGGAGAAGGAGACACGGGTGGGCAGTTGCCACACGAACCCGTTGTTGCCGCCCTCCTGGCGCTGCTCGATCTCCACCTGGGACGACAGGCCTTCGCACCCGTTCCAGTAGCCGAGGCTCTCGCCGTCGATGGTGAGGGTGAACCAGATCGTGGAGCCCGGGTCCTGGCGGGGCATCGGGGGTGGGCCTTTCTGTCGGGCGGGGCAGGTGGGGCAGGCGCGTCGCGGTCGGGAGCGGGTGGGGTGCGGGGAGCGGTGGGCCGGTCAGTGGCGGGGGTCGCGGAGTCTGCCGATCCGTTCGCGGTCCATGCGCAGTTCGGTACGGACCTGGCGGGTGACGCGGCCGACGATGCGGTGCACCAGTTCGTCCAGCTGGAACTCGGTGAGTGCGCGCGGGTCGAAGCCGCCGGCCGGGACCGCCGTGTACGCCGGGGGCGGGTCCTCCCGGGCCGGGGAGGCGGCGTGCGGCGACTGCGGGGGCGGGCCGCCGGGCGGTGCGGCGCCCGGGGTCTCCGGCGGGCTGTAGGGCGGCGGCGGGTCGGCCGGGGCGGGCCGGCGCGGCGGGGTGTGCAGGCGGCTCAGGGTCTCGGCCACGGCGACCGACGTCGCGGCGGCGAGGGCACCGGTGGTGCGGTGCCGGCCGAAGAGGCGCTGGACGGGGGGCGCGGGGGCGGCGCCGGGTGCGGAGGCGGCTCCGGGTGCCGTGGGTGCCGGCGGCGCCGTCGGTGCGACGACCGGCCGCGGCGGGTCCGAGGGTGACGGCGCGGGGGGAGCGAGGGGGGCCACGGGGAGCGGGGCCCCGGTGGCCGTGGCCCCGGCGGGCGCGGGCCGGCGCAGCGGTACGGCCCGGGCGGGGGCGGGCCGGGCGGAGCGCTGGACGACGGGGCGTTCGGTCCGGTGCGCGGCGGTCGTGGGCGCGGGGCCGGTCGGGGACGCCGGTACGGGTACGGCGGGGGGCGCCGGGGTGACGGGCGGGACCGGTGCCGGGAGGGCGGAGGCCGGGCCGGACGGGGGTGCCGGTACGGGGGTGGGAAAGGGGCCGGTCGGGGGCGCCGGTACGGGTACGGCGGGGGGCGCGGATGTGAAGGGCGGCGCCGGTGCCGTGACGGTGGGGGCCGGGCCGGACGGGGCGGTGGCCCGCTGGACCGGCGGCAACGGCGACGGCAACGGTGAACGGGCGGCGGCGCGGCCGGTGCCGGGGGTTGGTACCGCCGCCGACGAGCGTGCGGTGAGGGAGGTGGCGTCGGCCGGCGGGGCGGAGCGGGGAGCACCGAGGGGGGAACGCCGCGGCGCCGGGGAGGAGGGGGCCGCCGGTGCGGGGCGGGGGGCCGGGGTGGCAGGGACCGACGGTGCCGACGGTGCCGGGCCGGGGGCCGGGCGCGAGGCGGCGGCGGGTCCCACGGGCTGGCCTGCCGGGGCGGCGGGTCGGGACGACAGGGGAGCGCCGAGCCCCGGCCGGGGCGCCGTGACGCTGCGCTGCACCGGTCGTGCGGGGGCGGCGGCGGTCGGCTTCTCGGCCCCCGGGTGGGAGAGAGGAACGGCGGCCGGTCCCGCGCCGGTGCCGGCGGGCGGTGAGGTGGCGGGATGCGCGGCGGCGGGCGGGTTCGGTGCCGTGGCCGCCCGGGCTGCCGCGGAGCGCTGTACCGGGGGCGGGGCGGCGGCCGTGGGCGTGGACGCGGCCGGGGTGGGTGCGGCGGGGGCGTGGCGGGCCGGGGCGGGGCGCGGGGGCTGCGCGGACTGCCGGGGTTGCGTGGGCTGCCGGGGGTGCGTGGGCTGCGTGGGGTGGGGCGGCTTCGCCAGGTCGGCGGGTGCCGCCTGCCGCTGTACGGGGGGCTGGGCGCCGCCGGGCGGGGCGACGGGAGGTGAGGCGGGGGCGGGGTGCGAGGCGGGGGCGGGGCGCGGCGGCTCGGTCGTGCCACGGGGGCCGCGGGAGGGCGCGGGCGCGCTTCCCCCGGCTGCGGGGCGGCCTGACGGTGCGGTCGTCGCGCCGCCGGACGTCGAATTGTTGCCGGTCGGCGGGGTGTTGCCGGTCGGTGGGCGGGACGCCGGGGGTGTGCCGGTGGCGTGGCCCGGGGTGGACGTGGGGCCGGTCCGGATCGCCGCTCGCTGCACCGGCGGGGGCGGGGCCGCCGGCCGGGGGGCGGTGCCCTGGGGGGCCGTTTCGGCTCGGCGCGCGTCGCGCTTCCCGGGGACCGCGGGGGAGCGGTCGGACGGTGAGGCGGTGGGCCGGGCCGGGGTGCCGGGGGGCGCCGTGCGGCCGGTGGTGGAGGGGTTGCGCGGTGCGGTGACCCGCTGGACGGGCGGGGTGGCACCCGACGGAGACGGCGACGGTGCCGACGCATGGGCCGGTGGCCGTGACGGTGCCGGCGACGGTGCCGGGCCCGGGGACGGCGCCCCCGGGGTGCGGACGGAACGCGCGGGGCCGGCGCCGGACGACGGCGGGACGGGGGCGGGGTGCGCCGCCGCAGGCCGCACGGGTGATGTGCCCGGCGCACCGTCGGCCGAGGTGGCCGACCGGCCGGAGGCGGGCGGGGACGCGGGCACCGCCGGGGATGCCGGACGGCTGCCGCTCACGTCGCTCCGGGTGGGTCCGGGCCGGGTCACCGCCCGCTGCACCGGCGTGTCGGCGCCGGCCGGGGGCGTGGTCCGGGCCGCCCGTGCGGCGCCGCCGTCGCCCGCCGTGGTGCCGGGCTGCGGTACGACGCGCCGCACCGCTCTGCCGGGGGCGTCCGGTGCGGCGGTCCGGCCGTCCGCGACGGGGCCGGCCGTGCTCGCGGCGCCGGAACCGGGGGCGGGAGCGGGGCCGTTCACCGTCGGGCGCGGTGGGGCGCCGGGCGCGGTGGCCGGGGTGGTGGCCGGTGCGGGGCCGGTCCGGGCCCGCGCGCGCTGGACGGGGGCAGCGTTCGGCGGGCTGTCGCCGGACGGGGCGGGTGCGGGCGCCGGGGCGGTCTGCCGGGCGGGGGTCGTCGGCGCGGGGCCGGGTTGCGGTGTGGCGCGCGGTACGGGGGTGCCGGCCTCGCCGGTGGCAGCGCGGGTGGGTCCCGTGCCGCGCGCGGGAGGCGCGGAGGCCGGGGCGGTACGGCGGCCCGCGGGCCGCTGACCGGCATCGGAGCGCGGCACCGCGCGCTGTACGGGCAGGCCGGTGGTGTCGCCGCCGCCGGACGGGGGCGGCGGGGCGGATCTCGGTGCCGTCGGTGGGGACGGCGCGGCGCCGGACGGGCGGGCCGGGGAGGGCGCGGCCGGGACCGGGGCCGGGCCGGGGTCCGCTCGGTCGCCGTCCGCCGACGACGGTGCCGGGCCCGGTGCGGCCGCCGGGGCGTCGGTGGTCCGGCGGCTCGCGGGCAGGGACCGGCGCTGCACGGCCGCCGACCCGGAGGGAGCCCTGGTCAGCGGAGTCCGGGAGTGAGGTGCCGCGGACGGCACCGGTGACACGCGGACCCCGCGGGCGGCCCGGGGCGGCGTGGTGGCCGGTGCGTCGGACGACGCCGGGTCGGTGGACCGCGCCCGCCGGACCGGCGCGGCCTGTGCGGGCGCTGTCGCGGGCGGGACGGCCGCCTCCGCCCCCGTACCCGCGCCCGTACCCGCGCCCCGCACGGGGCCCGTGGGCGTCGACGGGGCCGTCGTGGGTATCGCCCGCAGCGGCACGACCGGCATCCGCTGCACCGGGGCCGCGCCCGCCGGCGCCGACGGCGGCTGGGACGGAGCGGGACCCTGGGGCCCCGCTCCCGGCCGGGCCGACTCGGCGAACGCGCCGGACAGCATGCCGTGGCCCGCCGCCGGGTCCAGCACCGCGGGGGACGGCGCTCCCGTGAACGACGGGTTCTGCCAGGTCGGCAGCCGGCCGCCGAACCCGGCGTCCGCGACCCCCGTACGGGCGCCCCCCGTGGCCCGCTGGATCGGCGGCAGACCCGACCAGGCGGCGACGGCCACGGGCGGGGGAGCGGAAGCGGGCGCCGTAGCGTTAGCGGGCGCGGAAGCGGTCGTACCCGACGCCCCGGCCGGACGCGACGCACTCGCCGTGCCCGACGTGTCCGCCGTACCCCCGCCCCCGCCCGTGCCCGCGCCGTCCGGCGTGCCGGCGCCACGGCCTCGCAGCCGGTCCAGGAATCCCACCGATCAGCCCTCCGCCGCGCCCCGCGTCACGAGGGACGCGATCTGGTCCGTGTACCGGCGGCGGTCCTGGTGCTCCAGGTCCAGGATCGCCTCCAGGCTCCAGTGGAAGTGGTAGGCGACGTACGCGATCTCCTCGTGCAGCCGGTCGGTCGCGTACGTCACGATTCCCCCAGGCGGCTCCCGCCGAGTTCCACCTCGAAGGGCTCCGTGCAGTGCGGGCACTGGACGGCCGCGCGGGTGTGGCCCTCCGCGTTGATCTGCCGGTAGAAGTCCTGGAGGAACGCGAGGTCGGAGGCGAACATGTTCTCCACGATCCCGTCGTGCACCATCGCCAGGGTGCCCAGCCGGGTGATCACCCGGCCGAGCAGCACCACCGACAGGTAGGCCGGGTTCTCCTGCACCCGCACGTCGCGCAGCGGGATGAGTTCGTCCCGCGCCGTCGACAGGCGCATCACGCCGTCCCGGTGCACCGTGCCCGAGTCGTCGACGTAGCCGCGCGGCAGCTCGAAGGGGAACTCGGTGCGCAGCTGCTGCCGCGGAACCGCCTCGGCAGGAGTCTCCGGAGGTGGGGGGGGGGGGGGGGGGGGGGGGGGGGGGGGGGGGGGGGGGGGGGGGGGGGGGGGGGGGGGGGGGGGGGGGGGGGGGGGAGAGGAAAGAGGACGGGGGA
>NZ_JBWKKZ010000011.1:104647-145584 GCF_056430705.1 Streptomyces sp. NPDC045956
GAGAGAATCGGGGGAGGGAGGCGGGGGCAGGAGGGGGAGAAAAAGAACCAGATGGGAAGGCGGTTGGGGGGGGGGGGGGGGGGGGGAGGGGGGGGACCCCCCCCCCCCCCCCCCCCGCGGTCTGGGGGTTCTCGGGGGCCGCGACGGGCGCCCCGACAGCCGCGCGCCGCATTATTCGATGACCAGTTCTTCGAACACGATGGTGACCGTCTCGGTCAGCGCGGAGGTGTCGCCGGCCTTCACCGCGCTGGCGTCGATCTTGCTGCACCAGGCGTTGCGCAGGTTGTAGCGCTTGACGGGGGTGTCCTCGGAGTCCATCAGGATGATGGAGGCGTTCTTGCGCGCCGTGGACATCCGGCCGTTCATCGAGTCGTTGATCCACTGGGTGAACGACGACGACTGGGTCATGCCCCGTACGACGGTGCACTGACCGTCCTTCTTGTTGCCCGGGAGCACGGCCGTCTCGTGCTTGCCGGTGGTGCTGTTGTTCTGCGGGTACTTGATGACGTCCTGTTCGAGGGTGAGGCCGTTGACCTCGGCGAGGTACTCGACCATCACCCCGTCGATCTGGAGCCCGAAGTTGTTCGCTGTGAGGGAGTCACCCGGCATCAGAGCCATGTGTTCGCTGTCCTTCTGGAAATCTGTGAGTGGAGGGTGGGGGCTGGGGCCCCCGGGAGGTGGTGGACGCGCGGGGCGTCCTACTCCTCCAGCTCGCCGCTGCCGCTGGAGAACTGCGCCAGCCGGAAGATCACGAACTCGGCGGGCTTGACCGGCGCGATGCCGATCTCGCAGATGACCCGGCCGAGGTCGACCGACTCCGGCGGGTTGGTCTCCTCGTCGCACTTCACGTAGTACGCCTCGGCCGGGCTCTGGCCGAACAGGGCGCCGCTGCGCCACTCGTTGACGAGGAACGCCGAGACGTTGCGGCGGATGCGGGCCCAGAGGTTGTGGTCGTTCGGCTCGAAGACCACCCACTGGGTGCCGATCAGGATCGACTCCTCCAGGTAGTTGAAGTACCGGCGGATGTTCAGGTAGCGCCAGGCCGGGTCGGAGGAGAGGGTGCGGGCGCCCCAGACGCGGATGCCGCGGCCCGGGAAGGAGCGGATGCAGTTGACGCCGATCGGGTTGAGCAGGTCCTGCTCGCCGCGGGTGATCTGGAGTTCGAGGTCGACGGCGCCGCGCACGACCTCGTTGGCGGGGGCCTTGTGCACGCCGCGCTCGGTGTCGTTACGGGCCCAGATGCCGGCGACGTGACCGCTCGGCGGGATCAGGCGGGACTGGCCGGAGGCCGGGTCGAAGGACTTGATCCAGGGGTAGTACAGGGCCGCGTACTTGGAGTCGTACCCGGCCGTCTCCTGGCGCCAGACCCGGATCTGACGGGCGTTCTGACCGGGCGGCGGGTCGATGATGGCGACCCGGTCGCCCATCAGCTCGCAGTGCGCGATGAGGCCGAGCTGGACGGCCTTGACGGCCTCCAGGTCGATCGCGCCGCGCTGGTAGGCGGCCATCAGGTCGGGCACCGCGACCATGGAGATCTCGTCGATGGCCTCCAGGCCGCCGAAGCCGGTGCGGTCCGCGGAGTCGCCGAGGTAGTGCGCCGGGCCGGGGTGGGCGCTCTCGCCCTTCTCGACCGGGGCGGCGGGCGCGGCGGCCGGCGGGGCGGGCAGCGTCAGGCTCTGGTTCTCCGGGCGGGCCAGCTGCGCGGTGGGCGCGGCCTCCGTCACGGTGATGAGCTTGGAACGCTCCTTCACCTGGGTGACGACGTAGGAGCGGTTGCCCTTCTTGGCGCTCACGTCGAAGGTCTCGACCGGCTTGTCGCCGTCCTTGACGACGAGCTTGAAGCGCTCGGCGGGGCCCTCGCCCTCGGGGTCGGCGACCTCGACGGAGAGCGGGCCGTGCTGTCCGGCGGCGGTGGCCGTCACGGCGAACGTGCCGAGCTGCCGGGGCTCGGCGGCGGGCAGCGCGGCCGGGGCGGAGGTGCCCGTGACCCCGGCGGGAGCGGAGGTACCGTCCCGGCCGGCGGCGGCGTCCTCGGCGGAGCCGCCGACCCGGACGACGTACGCGGCGCTGCCGCCGTTGTTGAAGAACCCGTAGACGGAGTGCGCGAGGTAGTACCCGTCGGTGAAGTCCCCGAAGGCCGCCACGTACTGGGTCCAGTTGGTCACCAGCGTGGGCTCGTTCAGCGGGCCGGTCGGCGCGAGCCCGACGAAGGCCGCCACCGAGGTGCCCACCCCCTCGATCGGGCGCGAGCCGCTGGCCACCTCCTCGACGTAGACGCCGGGCGACAGGTAGGACGGCATGCTCTGCTCTCCTCGGGGTACGAGACAGGACGCCCCTCACCCTCGCGCGCGCGTTGATCCCGCCGAAACGTCCCGGGGTGCCGGAGCGGGGGCACGGGATCTGCCCCCGGCTGTGCCCGTAGGGGCAGGGCCGCGCGTCCAGCCGCTGGTGGGAGCGCCGGTGCCGCGCCCTTTCCCGTCCGCGGGCGCCGAGTTCGTTCGATCTTCACCCTGTGGCCACCCGCCGTTCGTGGGTTAGCCTCCCCGCCTGGCCGGGCTGCGCACCACGCCGGGCCGGCCGTCTCATGCGGCGGCCGGTGACGTGCGGGGCGGGCCGACACCTCGTCGGGCAGGGGCGTGCGATGCGGGGACGACAGGAGAAGCCCGGCCCGGACGGCGGCGGGACGGGCCGCACGGCGGCCGTGCCGGTGCCGAACAGGTCCGCCGGCGGAGCCGGCGCGCGGGAGGTGCCCGGCGGCCCGGCCCCGGCCCCCGGTACCGCGGCCGCGCTCGGCCCGCGCGGGCTGGCGGCCCTCCAGGGCAGCGCGGGGAACGCCGCCGCCTCCCTCTTCCTGGGCAACCGCCCGGCCACGCCTCCGTTCCTCGGCGACCGGCCCGCCGCGTCCCCGCTCCCCGGTGACCGCCTCGCCCCCTCCCCGCCGGCCGGCGGGGGTGGTTCGCTCGTCGTGGCGCGGACGCCGCTGGCCCCGATCGCGGAGGAGGAGGCGGCACCGGCGGAGCGGGCGCCGGCCGTCCGGACCCCGCCCCGCCCACGGCCCGCCCCCCGTGCCCGGCGCACCCCGCCCGCCCCCGGCCGGGGCACCGGGCCGCTCGCCCCGGCGGCGGGCGGCGCGCCGAAGCACCCGCCGCTGGTGCTGCCGCCGTACCTGGCCGACATGACGTCGGCGGGGCTCTCGACCGCCTCGGGACCGACCGGCCACGAGGCGGTGGGCCGGGCGGTCGCCGCGATCCCGGGCGGCGCGAAGGACGACGTGGCGACGGTGGAGCGGGAGCTGGCGGGGCGCCCGGAGTCCTTCTACGGCCACGGCCGGGTCTTCACCGTGCGGGGGCGCGAGGGCGCGTACGACGTCACGGTCTCCGTCCGGCCCGACCCCGGCCACCGTGCGCCGGAGCCGTCCGTGTTCGAGAACCCCGGCGCCGCCTCACCCGTCCTGCCCGAGCAGCGGGCGCCGGCCGACCGGGCGGCCCGCGACGACGACACCAAGGTGGACCAGCAGCACTCCTCGTCCGCCACCGTGGTCACCGACTCCGCCCGCTCCCGGCAGACCGGCCTCAGCGGCTCCGGCACGGTCCTGGTCCCGACGCCCGTACCCGGCATCTGGGGCGGGGCACAGCTCGCCGGCGGCCTCGGCCTGCGCAGCGACCACGACGTGCACCACACCCGGACGGTGGCCGAGCCCCGCACCCTGCGCAGCTCCGGCGGCACGGTCCGGGCGCTGCGCCACGTGCGCTGGACCGTACGGATCAGACCGCAGGGCCCCTACGGCACCGCGCGGGTCGTGGAGGCCGGCGGCACCCTCATCCAGCGCGTCCCGCAGGAACACCTCGTCCCGCTGGGCACCGAGCGGCCCGCCCCCGGCCCGGCCCTCGGCGCGCAGCAGCGCGAGGGCGTACGGCAGGCCACCTCCACGGCGGTCGTCGGCGTGGAGGACAGCGGCGCCCCGCACGCCGGCGGCGGGGGCCTCTTCGACAAGATCGACTCCACCCTGCACCCCCAGGCGGCGCCCCCGGACTCCGCCGGCCGCTCCCGGCTCTACGAGGCGACCGCCGCCGCGACGATCCTCCAGGACCTGCCGCGCCTGCTGACCGGCTGGGTCGCGAGCGAGGACCTGGCGGCCGGTGCCGCCGGGGCCGAGAGCGCCTACCGGATGCGGGCCGACATCGTCTCCCTGACCCCCGCCTGGCAGGCCGGGCAGACCCAGCTGCGCACCCACCAGCAGAGCCAGCACGGCACGGGCGCCACCACGGGCAAGGGCATGAGCGGCATGGCGGGGGCCGGGCCCGCCGTCGGCTTCGGCGCTCCCGGCGCGGGTCCCTCCGTACGCCTCAAGGCGATGCCCGGCGTCAGCTTCCGGCGGATGCGGTTCTCCTCGGCCGACCAGGCGGCGGCCACCCGGCAGGGCGCCGAGGTGCGCGGCGCCAAGGTGCTGTACCTGGGCCGGATCCTGCTGACCGTGCAGGGCACCGGGCCGGCCGCGCCGCAGCACACCGCCGACCCCGCCCGGCGCACGGCCCGGCACACCGTCGACGCCTGGATCAGCATGCGGGCCGAGGAGGCCCGGCACCTGGGGCTGCCGCTGCCCGCCGGCACGGAGGCCGGCGAGCTGTACACCAAGGCGGACCGCCCCCAGGCCGACGGCGCCTCCGCCCCGGACGCCGACGGCGGCCCGCGCGCCCGCGAACGCCACCTCCCGTTCGGCGCGATGGGCTCCAGCGCGGCCCTCACCCACCTCGACACCCGACCCCTCATCGACACGCTGGAGCGGCTGTTCGCGTCCCACCCCCGGCTGGCCGGCTATCTGCCGGGGTTCGGCGAGGACGCCGTCGGCCGGACCGCCGACCGCACGGACGCCGAGGCGCAGCGGCGCAACTACCGGGAGCTGCTGACCGTCCTGTCGGAGACCAACCTGCGGGCCAACAAGGACCAGTTGCTGTCCACCGGTGTCCCCGTGCGCCTGCGCCGCAAGTCCGCGCTGCGGTCGGACGACGTCCAGGTCCGTGTCCGGGGCCGGATCGGCCCGGTCAGCTACCTCGGCGACACCCCCGACTGGCTGGTGCGCAGCAGCGCGGGCGTCGGGTCGAGCGGTCAGACGGGCGGCGTCTCGGCCCGGAAGGCGGGCGTCCAGGGCGCCGTCCAGGGCACCCTGGTGCCCGGCGCGCTGTCCGCGCAGGTGGCCGCCGAGGCCGCGGTGGAGAGCGCCCGCAGCGCCCAGGGCGGGCCGGTGACCCGTACCGACTCGCTGAACAGCGGTGACGTGTCGACCAGCACCTTCGCCACCCGGCTGTGGCTGGACGTGGACGTCACCATGACCAGCCGGGAACGCACCGCGAAGCGGGCCCTCACCCCCGGCCGCCCCGGACGGCACACCCCGGCGGCCGAGCCGATCGCCGGACCGGGTGCCCGCACCGGCGCGGACGACCCGCTGCGCGAACTGAGCGAGCAGGGCCAGGACGTACGGCTGAGCGCCCCCACCGCGACGACCCTGGACGACGAGGCGTACGAGGCGCTGAACCGGCGGCGGGCCGCGGCGCGCCCGGGCCGGGCCGGCGCACTCGACGCCACCGGCATCACCGACCTCACCACCCGGCCCGCGGGCCGCGGTCTGCGGGACTGGGACTTCGTGGAGACCGTCGGGGACGCCCGGGAGATCCGCGACCTGGCCTTCACGCTGCTCGCCCGGGCCGCGCGCGGGGGGCTTACCGACAGGCCGGGGGACACCGCCTTCGAGGCGGAGGGCCTGGCGCCGCGGCTGGCGGTCGAGGAGCGGTTCAGTCCGCAGGCGGTCACGGCGGCCCTGCGGCAGGGTGTCGGCTCGGGCTGGGTGGTGGCGGGCCTGCGGCACCCCAGGCGGCTCACCGCGCTGGACGGCGCGATCGGTACCCGCTTCGCCCTTGTCAACCCCCGTGTGCGGCACCGGAGCACGGGCGCCGGCATGGAGAACATGGCGCTGGGCGGCCACCAGGGCTCCGGGCAGCGGGCACGGACCCGGAGCACCACGTACTCGGGCAACGCCCGGGCGATGGAGACGGGCCGGGGCTGGTCGCTGTGGGAGACCCCGGCCTACCGCCGTACCAAGGCCTCGACCGACGCCGAGAGCGCGTCGCTGAGCGGCACGGTGGAGCGCAACGCCGTCGCCCCGCGCAACCGCCCCCTCTACCTCGTCCAGTGCGACCTGGCCGTCAGCATGGTCGCCGAGGTCGCGGTCAACGGCCGGGGTCCCGGCACGGCGGCCCGGCAGCGGACGGTCCCCGGCAGCGTCGGCCTGTGGCTGACCGCGGCCCAACTGGAGGCGGCGGGGCTGCGCGACCCCGAGGACCGGGCGAGGGAGCAGGCGGAGGCGCTCGCGCAGTTGGGCCCGGACGGCCTGTTCCGCCCGCCCGCGCCGGCGACCGGGTCGCGCGACACCGAGGGCGGGGGCGAGGACAGGGGCAAGCACAGGGAGAGGGAGAGGGACGCGGACACCCCCGCCCCCGTGCCCCTGCCGCGGCAGGCCGGGGAGATGCCCCTCGGGTTCGGCCTGATCGACGAACTGCCCGACTTCGTACCCCTGCTGACGCGCCTGCGCTCGGCCGTGAAGGACCAGGGCCTGGCCGAGGACCTGCTGCCCACGCACCGGCTCGACGACCGCTTCGACAACGTGCAGCGGCTGCTGCGGGTCCTGGACCGCGCCGGTGCCACCGGCCTGCTCGCCGGGGCCATGGACGGCGGCGTGCCCGTGGAACTGCTGCGCAACAGCGCCAGGCCCGGCCGCCGGGCGAAGCCGTACCGGGCCGTGTTCCACGTCCGGCGGACCGGTGCCGGCGAGATCGTCGGGCCGTCCGCCGGCGACCGCGAGATGGAGTACGCGACCGTCGCCGCCGCGCAGCGTACGAGCACGCACCAGGAGAGCGCCTCCGACGGCGTGGGTCTCGTGCTCACCGGCTCCGAGGCGTCCGGGGAGACGGCCGCCGACCGCAGCGCCGGGGTCCTGGGGCCGGCGGCCGGCCGGTCCGGGGCCACCAGCCGGGCCGTCGCCGCGCGCGGACAGACCGGACTGCGGGCCATCGTGGGCGAGGCACCCTCCGTGAAGGTGCGCGTCCCGGTCACCGCCGAACTGGAACTGCTCTCCGGTGACGGCCGGGTGGCCCGCGTCGAACTCGGCGGCGCCCTGGTGCACCGCGCCCTGGAGAAGGACCTGGCCGCCCTCGCCCAGGTGACCCCGGTACCCGAGGAGCGCCTCCCCGGACGGCGGCCCGCCGTCGCGCCGGGCGGCAGCGGCGCCCACCCGGCGGCGCTGCGCACCTGGCGGGCGGCGGGGGCGAGGCTGCCGATGGAGGCGCAGGCCGACGGGTTCCGGGGCGCGCCGCAGGTGCGGGAGCTGCTCGGCCGGGCGATGACGGCCGCCGACGCGGGCACCGGCCTGCGCGCGGGGAGCGCCGCGCACTACGCGCACGGTGAGGCGGTCTCCACCGAGTGGCTGCTGGCCGCCCTGCCGCTGCTGGTGTCCGCCGGCGCCGAGCTGCCGCCGGTGCACGTCTCCGGCGCCGAGGGCCGGGACGTCGACTGCGCGCTGCACGCGCGGCTGCTCGACGCGCGGTTCCTCGGGGAGAGCGAGGCGATGACCTTCGAGACGGTGGCCCAGAGCGGCCCGGAGGGTCCCCGTCCCGCGGGCGTGGAGCACCGGCAGGCGGCGCGGCACGGTCGTTCGGCGGGCTTCTCGGGCGGCGGGGGGCCGGTGCGGGTCGAGCAGTCCGGCCTCACCAACGCGCCCGGCGGGGTCGGCAGCGAGGGCGGCGCGGCCGGCACGGTGGGCAACGCGGCCGGCACGGTGCCGCTCCACAAGCCCAAGGAGACCTCGGCGCTGGTCCAGTTCACCCTGGAGTTCCGGGCCGTGGCGCGGGTACGGCACCGGCACACGCAGCGGGTGCGGGGCCCGGAGTCCGTCGGTGTGCGGGACGGTGTGCTGCCGGTCCCGGTGGTGATCCGGATGCCGGCGTCCGAGGCCCGGCGGTTCGCGGCGGACGGGTAGGTCCCGGCGTCGTTGCCCCCGTCGCTGCCCTCGGGGACCTGGCGGGGGTGGGGGCGTTCCGGTAAGGCTGGGTGGTCAACCGTCCGGTGTCGAAGGGAGCGTCGTGCGCGCGCACGGAACGCGGAGCCGATCGTCCGACGAGCGGGACGCGGCGCCCCGCCACGTGGCCGCGCCCAGCGCGCCGGTGCAGCGGATGCTGAACCTCCAGCGGCTGGCGGGCAACGCGGCCGTGGCCCGGTCCGTCGAGGAGGACCGGCACGAGCACGGGCCCGGCTGCGGGCACGGCGGTGTGGAGGACACCCACCCGACGGCTCAGCGCAGCCTCCTCGACGCCGCGAGGAACACGCCGAGCACGTCGCTGCCCGCGGCCTTCCTCTCCAAGGCGAAGCCGTTCTTCCAGAACGAGCGGCTGTCCGAGGGCCGCCTGCACGACAACCCGATCGCCCAGCGGGCGACCGCGGCGCTGGGCGCGGAGGCCATGACGGTCGGCAAGCACATCTTCCTCGGCCCGAAGGCCGTCGGGAACACGAAGACCCTCGTCCACGAGGCCAGTCACCTGGACAAGAACATCCGGGGCATCCCCGAGACGGGTCACAGCCACGGAGCCGGCGTCACGGTCACGGACCCCAACCAGGGCTCCGAGCGGGCGGCGGACTCCGACAGCGACGCCTTCATGGCCGGCGCCGGCACCGCCCCCTCCGTCGTCACCCAGCGCCAGGTCGCCGACCACGCCACCGACCGGGCCACCGAGCAGGGACCGGCCGTGCAGCGGAGCACGGACGGCGGGGGCGGCACGGCGACGGTGCAGCGGGCGGGGGGCCGTAAGCGCGGTGCCGCCGAGGAGGAGACGGTGGACGAGGCGGTCGCCGCCATCGCGGACCCCCGCGGCCGGGTCGAGAACTACGACGGCGCCGGGATGGGCAAGCGCATCGCGAAGTCGAACACGCAGGTCGCCTGCTGGGAGTGGGCCGTGCGGGCCGCCGAGACCTCGGGGGGCCTCGACCGGGGAGAGTACTGGGCCTACCTCTCGGGGTGGTCCGAGGAGGGAGACGTGAGAGGGCTCGACCAGCTGGAGCCGGCGGTCAAGGCCGAGCTGGACCGGCTGAAGCAGGAGCTGACGGCCGACGGGCTCAGCTCGGGCGTCGCCAACACGGAGCGGAGCGAGGACCTGATCCGCCCCTACATGCAGCGCTCCGTCGAGAACTTCGTGCGGGCGCACGGCTTCCAGATCCAGCGGGACGACCCGGCGGGCTGGGTCGTGTGCCACTACAAGAAGAGCGGCACGGTCGGCTTCCCCGAGCACTTCTGGATCGAGCTGCCCGTCCCGGGAGGCGGCCGGGTCATGGTCCAGACGGTCCCGGACATGGACCACTACGAGGCGGGCGGCACCGACCTCCGGCTGAACGACGCGAACAGCGTGGAAGGCCGTCAGGAAGACGCCGACCAGTACGTGATGATCGAGGTGCCGGTCGCGGCGCTCAAGGGCCGGCACACCGAGATCCTCAACTCCCTGGTCCGCAGGACCACCCGGTCCCGGCGCGGATAGCGGGACGGACCCGTTCGGGCAACCAACCCTGCCCTCACGGCTCCTGACGGACCGTCGGCGACGCCGTAGCGTCGGCGTGTGAGCCTTTGGACTTCCCTGGAGCCCGCGTCCGCCACCGTCGACCCCGGCAGCAGCACGCGCGTGCGGCTGCGGGTGCGCAACACCGGTGATGTCGTCGACGAGTACCGGTTCGAGCCCGTGGGGGACGTGGCGCCCTGGACGACGGTGGAGCCGCCCACGCTGCGGCTCTACCCGGGGACGACGGGGACGGTGGAGCTGACGTTCGCGCCGCCCCGGACGTCCGACGCGACCGCCGGCCCCAACCCGTACGCGGTGCGGATCACGCCGACCGAGCACCCGGACGCGGTGACGGTGCCGGAGGGGAACCTCACCATCACCCCGTTCACCGAGGTGCGGGCCGAGCTGGTGCCGCCGACGGTGAAGGGCCGGTTCCGGGGGCGGCCGCGGCTGGCGGTGGACAACCTCGGCAACACCAAGGTGACCGCCTCCGTCGCCGGCAGCGACAACGGGGACCACCTGTCGTACGACATCCGCCCGGGGAACGTGCAGATCGAGCCGGGCCGGGCGGCGTTCGTGGAGACGACGCTGAAGCCGCGGCAGATCATCTGGTTCGGCTCCAAGGAGGAGCGGCCCTACACGCTGGCGGTACGCCGGTCCGGGGTGGAGCCCACGGAGGTCGAGGGTACGTACGTCCAGCGCGGGTTCCTGCCCGGCTGGCTCGCGGGGGTCTTCGGCATCGTCCTGGCGCTGACCATCGCGTTCGTCATGATCTGGATCGCCTACAAGCCGCAGGTCCGCACCAGCGCCACCGAGCAGGTGGAGAACGCGGGCAGCGCCCTCGCGCCCAGCCCCAGTGCCAGCCCGGAGACGCTGCCCAGCGCGGCCGAGTCGCCCGCCGAGGTGTTGGCGCCGCCCGAGCAGCCCGCCTCCGAGGAGCCGGAGAAGGACGGGGCCGGCGATGGCGGGGGCGGCGGTGGCGGCGGCGGGGAGTCGAAGAAGCCCGAGCCGAAGGGCGTGGTGCCCGCCGAGAACGTCCTGCTGCGCAACACCACCAGCGACATGTGCGCCGAACTCCCCGGCCGGGAGAAGGGGGCCATCAACGGGCCGGTGCAGCAGGCCGTCTGCGACGAGACCGACGGGGACAACCAGATCTGGGACCTGGAGGTCAAGTACCCCAAGGGCGGACCCGGCGGGACGGCTCTCTTCCAGATCCGGAACGTCAAGGACAAGTTCTGCATGGACCTGGGCGAGTACGGGGCCCGGCCCGTCGGGACGCCCGTCGCCGAGTTCCACTGCGACGGCACGACCGCCGACAACCAGCTCTGGTGGGTCGACAAGCAGCCGAGCGGCGACTACTGGATCCGCAACTTCGCCAGCAACAACAAGTGCCTGGACGTGGACGGCGCCGACAACGGCGGTCTCTTCGCCCGGTTGACGATCTGGAACTGCACCAACTCCGACGACCAGGAGTGGAAGATCATCCAGCTGAAGAAGGACTGAGCCGGACCGGTGCCGGCGGCCCGGCGGGGCCGCCGGTCACCAGCCGCCCTCGCCGGGCACCAGCCGTCCGGCCTTGCGGTACTCGCGGCGGGCGCCCTCCAGGAGGTCGCCCGCCGTCACGTGGTCCCCGCGTCCGGCGGCGAGGTAGGCGGCGGTGACCACCGCGCTGCGGATCGACCCGCCGGCCAGCTCGAACTCCCGCGCAAGCGGGGCCGGGTCGATGCCCTCGGCGGACGGGACGTGCGACAGGCCGTGCCGCCACAGCGCCAGCCGCTGGCCGGCGTCCGGGAACGGGAAGTCGACCACCAGGTCCAGGCGCCGCGTGAACGCCTCGTCGATGTTGGCCCGCAGGTTGGTGGTGAGCAGGGCGATGCCGTCGAAGGACTCCAGGCGCTGGAGCAGGTAGGCGCTCTCCATGTTGGCGTACCGGTCGTGCGAGTCCTTGACCTCGGAGCGCTTGCCGAAGACGGCGTCGGCCTCGTCGAAGAGGAGCACGGCGTCGGTGCGGTCGGCCTCCGTGAAGATCCGTTCGAGGTTCTTCTCGGTCTCCCCGACGTACTTGTCCACGATCGACGACAGCTGGACGACGTAGAGGTCCAGGCCCAGGTCGGCCGCGACCACCTCCGCCGACAGGGTCTTGCCGGTGCCGGACTCGCCCGCGAACAGGCCGAGGACGCCCCGGCCGCGTCCGCCGCCCGCGCTGAGCCGCCAGTCGCCGAGGACACGGTCGCGGTGGCGGGCGCGCAGGGCGAGTTCGCGCAGCTGGGTGAGGGGGGCCTCGGGCAGCACCAGGTCCCGCCAGTCCACGGCGGGGCGGATCCGCCGGGCGTGGCTCTCCAGGCCGGACGCCGACTGCCGGCGGGCCGCCAGCCGGACGTGGTCGGCGGTGACCGGCCCGCCGTCGAAGGCCGCGAGGGCGCGGGCGGCCTGCGCGGCCCGCTGGATCCGGTCGCCGCCCAGCCGGTAGGGGGCGACGGCGGTGGCCAGGTCGAACCCGTCGGCGTCCGGGCCCAGCGCGGCCCGCCAGGCGGCGGCACCGCCGGCCCGGCGGCCCGGTGCGTCGAGGACCAGGGGATCGACCGGGGACCAGTGCGGGTCGTAGGGGCGGGGGTCGGTCAGCAGCACGGTCACGTCCGTCGCCGCGGTCAGCGCCCGGACCAGCGGGCCCGGCCGCTCGGGCAGTGCCGACACCACGACGGCCCGGCCGCCGAGGCGGGCCTCGCGCAGCAGCTCGGGGACGCCCGGGAGGTCCTCCTCGGAGCCGGAGCAGCAGAGCGCGTCGAGACCGGCGGCGCGCAGGACGGAGGCGAGCGCGGCCAGTCCGTCCCCCTCGCGCTGTTCGCGGAGGTAGACGGTGAGCGGACCGTCGAGCAGACGCGCCGTCAGATGGCGTACGAAGCCGTCGGCGGCGGCGTCGGTGCCCGTCGGCAGCGGGTCCGGCAGCGGATGCAGCCGGCCGAGGAGCGCGGCGTCCGGGGCGTCGTCGCCGAGCAGATGCCCGGCCAGCCGGTCCGGCACGCGCAACGAGCGGGTGAGGTAGGGCCGTTCGGCCTCCTCCACCTCCAGCAGGCCGAGGGCGCGCAGCGGTGCCGAGGCGTGGAAGCGGGCGCGGACCGCCGCCTGGTGGGCGGGGACACCGCACAGGTCCAGGGCGAGGCTCACGGTGGCGCGGCGGCGGCTCACGTCGTCGTTGAGGTAGCCGTAGAGCGGCTCGAAGGTGCGGTCGACGTCGGGGGCGAGCGCGGTGAGCAGGACTGCGGTGTCCAGCTCGGTCAGCCCGTTCCGTCCGGCCAGCAGCGCCAGCCGGTCACCGGGACCGGCGGGGCCGCCGGCCGGCGCGTGCGGCGGTACGGCAGCGGGGGCGCCGGGCGCCGGCCAGGTGCGCAGCAGATGGCGCACGGCGTCGTCGGACAGGTACAGGCCGCGCAGGGGGTCGTCGGCCGTGGGGTCGCCCGCGGCACGGTGCTCGACCAGCGCGGCCACCCGCTCCCGCAGGGCGGCCAGACGGCCGAGCAGGACGTGCGCGGGGTCGGCGTGCGGGTCGTGCGGGTCCTGCGGGGTGTCGGGGGCGTACGAGTCCTGGGAGTCGTACAGTCCGTGCGAGGCGTGCGAGGCGTGCGAGGCGGGCGAGTCGTGCGAGCCGTGGGCCTCGTACGAGCCATAGGAGTCGTCGTACGGGCCGGAGGCCACGGAGTCGGGGGCCGCCGCGGACGACCCCCCGGCCGAGGCGCTCACCGCCGGTCCGCGCGCCGGTCGGCGGCGTCCTCGCGGGAGGCCGGGTCCTCGCGGGAGCCGGGGCCCGCGTCCTTGCGGGCGGTGCGGGCGGCCGCCACCTGGTGGGGCCGGTGGGAGCGTTCGCTGGACCGCGCCGGTTCGCCCGGCAGCTCGCGCACCCGGACCACCGCGCCCTCCGTGACCGGCGGCCCTGCGTCGTACTCCGGGAAGGCGGGGAAGGGCACGGTCACCACCAGGTCCAGGGACGGTTTCAGCTCGCCGCCGAGCGCGGACCAGATCTCCGCGAGGGAACGGGACTCCGTCTGGGTCCCCGCCACCGTCAGCGGCATGGACAGTTGCAGGGCCCGCAGGCCGGGCGGGAGTTCGGCGGGCGCCAGGACCTCGCGCGGCAGGAGCGTCGCCAGTACGGCGGACAGCAGCCGGTGCTCGTCCTGCGGGGTCTTCGTCCAGGCGGTCACGAGGTACGACAGCTTGAACCAGCGCGGTGGCCGTCGGCGCCGCACCTCGATGTCCCGCTCGTCGCGCACCGACACCCGGCCGCTCTGCCGCCGGGCCACGTCCTCCCGGATGTCGTACAGGTAGGCGTTGACCACCGGAGCGTTGCGCCGGGCCGCCCAGTCACGGGTGGGTGCCTCGAAGGACACGTCGATGCCCGAACCCGTCAGGGCTCCGCCGCCGAGGAGGCCCTTGAGGACCTCGTCCACCTCGTGGATCACCCGTGCGCTCCCGCCCTGCCGTCTCGCCCGCCGCCCTGCGCCACCGATCGTGCCCCGGGCGCCGCCCGTCCCGCAGGCGCACCGGGGACGGCGGCCGGGCATCCCGCCCTGCCCGCACGGCCCCAAGGGACCGTATTCGCTTGCCCGTTCGGTCAGATGTAGCCTTCCCGCAGGGCATAGGCCACGGCGTGTGCGCGGTTGCGCAGATGGAGCCGGGTGGTGAGTCCGTGCATGACGTTCTTGACGGTCCGTTCGGAGTAGGACAGCTTGCCGGCGATCTCACCGGTGTCGAAACCCTCGGCGACCAGTCGCAGGACGTCCACCTCGCGGGGTGCGAGCCCCAGCGAGGGGGCGCCGGGGCGGCCCGCCGCGCCCCGGTGCAACGTGCCCACCTGGCTGATGAGCCGGCCGAGCAGGTCGGCGGGCAGGTCCCCGTCACCGCGGGCGGCGGCCAGCACCGCCTGCACCAGCCGGTGGGCGGTGGCCTCGTGCCGCCAGACGATGGCGCCGACGCCGCACTCGACGACGTCGAGCAGTTCGCTCTCCCGGATCGTGCCGACCACCAGCACGGCGCGCGCGCCCTCGCTGCGCACGAGCCGGCGCAACCGGGTGAGCGTCGCCTCGTCGAGCGTGTCCGCGATGAGGAGGGCCACCGTGCCGGGGCCGGACTCCTCGCGCAGGTCGATCTCGGGGTGGCGGCGCAACTGGCTGACCGCGCCCTCGCGGCTGATCGGGTCCGGAGCGGACACCGCCACCGGGACGCGCCGGTCGGTGACGCCGACGGCCCCGCCGGCGCCGAGGGTATGCGTGGTGGTGGTCCGGGGTGAGTTGAGCAACCGTTTCCCCCCTGTTCAGAAGCCCGCCGTCCGGTGTGGACCGGGGGCGGATGAGCATCTTCCACACTTCTGGGACCGTTGGGGCGAGCGCAATCGTGGAGGACCACGAGGCGCACCACGAGACCAGTGCGGCCGGTGCGGCGGGCGGGTCATCGGGTGGACGTCGCAGCAGGTCAGCGCCGTGGTGCAAGGGCGGAGGCAGGCTCGTGGTGCGGGTGAGGTGGGCCACTTCACACCACCACGGGACCGCAGGCCGCGTCTCACACACCGGGGGAGCATCATCCAGCACGGGAGGCAGCGATGACCGGACCGCTCCGCGAACGCGACGACGCTCTCGCGCTGTTCGCGGCCGAGACCGAACGAGCCCGGGCCGGCACCGGCGCCCTCGTCCTGCTGCGCGGTGCCACCGGCACCGGCCGGACCGCCGTCCTGGAGGCCGCCGCCCGGCACGCCGCCGACCGCGGCCTGCGGGTGCTGCGGGCCCGCTGCTCGCCCGAGGACACCGCGGTGCCCCTGGCCACGGTCCTGCATCTGCTGGGCCCGGTCTCCGAGTTCACGGACCTGGCGCCCGGCGGCGACGACCGCGGCAGCGCGGCCCGGCTGTGGCGGCTGCTGCGTGCCTACGCGGACGAGGGGCCCCTGATGCTGGCCGTGGACGACGTGCACCTGGCCGACGACTCCTCACGCCGCTGGCTGGTCGAGGCCGCCCGGCGCGTGGACCGATTACCGGTGCTGCTGGTGGTCACCGAGCGCAGCCAGTACGACGTCGACCCGCGGCCCGCCGGACTCACCCAGGCCCTGTCCCCCTCCCTCGTGCGCACCCACACCCTCGCCCCGCTCTCCGACGCGGCGGCGGGCGCCCTGGTCCGCGCGGCCTTCCCCGCGGCCGGCGCGCGCTGGACGGCGGAGTGCGTACGGGCGGGCGCCGGCAGCCCCCTCCTGCTGCACGCCCTCCTCGACGACCTGCGCGGCATCCCGCCCACCGAGGACGACCCGTACGCCGGGGGCGACCCGTGCGCCGGGGGCGCCTCGTACGTCGGGGGCGCCCCGTATGCCGGGGGCGGCCCGTACGCCGAGGGCGACCCGTATGCCGGGGGCGGACCGCATGCCGAGGGTGACCCGTATGCCGGGGGCGGACCGCGCGCCGAGGGCGACCCGTACGCCGGGGGCGGACCGCATGCCGAGGGTGACCCGTATGCCGGGGGCGGACCGCGCGCCGAGGGCGACCCGTACGCCGAGGGTGACCCGTACGCCGAGGGCGGCCCGTACGCCGAGGGCGATCCCCACGCCCGGGGTGTCCCGTCGCTGCCCGGCAGCTCGGCCGCGCTGTACCCGGGGGCCTACCCGGCGGCCGTCTCCTGGTGGCTGAACAGCGCCGGTGACGCCACCGTCGACGTGGCCCGTTGCCTCGCGACCCTGGAGCAGGCCTGGCCGCCGGGCCGGCGGGACGCCCCGCCCGCTCCGCCGCCCCCGGGCGGCGCTTCCGTCCCCCCGCCCGAGCACCCGCCCCCGTACCCGCGTCGCACCGACCGCGACCGGGACGCCGGAGGCGCGGGCGGTGAGCCGTACGCGCGGCACCAGCTGCTCGCCGAGGCGGCCGGCGCCGACCCCGCCCGGGTCGCCGGGTGGCTCGCCGCCATGACCCGGCTGGGCCTCCTGCGCCCGGACAGCGCAGGTCAACCCCGTTACGCGCACCCGCTGTTGCGCGACGCCGTGCTCACCGGCTGGCCGAGGTCCCGGCGGGAGGCGGCGCACCGGGCCGCGGCGGAGGCGATGCTGCGCCGCGGCGACCGGGTCGAGGCGGTCGCCCGGCATCTCCTGCGGACGCCGGCCGTCGGCCTGCCCTGGGCCCTGCGCGTCCTGCGCGACGCGGTCACGGTCGCCGTGCACGACGCCCGGCCCGACGACGCCGTCGGCTATCTGCGCCGGGTGCTGGACGAGCCGCTGCCGGACGACCTCCGTCAGCGGCTGCTGACCGAACTGGGCTCACTGGAGTACGCGTCGGCCGACACCCCGGCGGCCATCGCGCGGCTCGCCGAGGCGCAGCACCTGCCGGCCGACCCCCGCAACCGGGTCCGGACGGCCGTGGCCCTCGGCACCGCCCTGGCCGGCCGCGGCGAGATCCGTACCGCCATGGAGGTGCTGCGCCGCACGGAGGGCCGGCTCTCCGGCCACCCCGGCCTCACCCGCACCGTGCAGACCGCCGTCGCGCTGCTGTCCGACCAGGACCTGGCGACCCGTCAGGAGGTGTACCGGTCGCTGTGCGAGGCCGGTGCGCAGTCCCCGGAGATGCTGGGCACCGCCGGACAGGCCCTGCTCGTGCGGTACGCGGCGACGGCCGCGCTGATCTCGGCCGAGGAGGCGATGACCCGCCTGCGGGCCCTGCTGGCGCAGCCCACCGACCCGCTCGCCGAGCCCTTCCTGCTGGGCACGGCCGCCGCGGTCGCCCAGTGGGCCGACGAACTCGACGAGGCGGACCGGCTCGTGGAGCGCGGCCTGGCCGGGCAGCACCCCGCCCTGCTCCACCCGATGCAGCACGCGCTCCTCAACACCCGCGCGGACATCGCCGGGGCACGCGGGGACCACGCCCGGCTGCTCGCCGCCGACGGCGGACCGGGGGGCCGGTCGCCGTCCCGTACCGGCCCCTCCAACCGGGACGCCCACGTCCTGATGGCGCTCGTGCACACCGGCCGCACCGACGAGGCGCGGCGCTTCGCCGACCGGTTCGACCTGCGCGCGGTGCCGGAGAACTGGGAGCTGAACCGCTTCCTGTACGCCCGCGGGGTGCTGCGCGCCGCCACCGGCGATCCGGCGGGCGCGCTCCACGACTTCCTGGAGTGCGGACGGCGCCAGACCGCCCGCGAGGTCGTCAGCCCGGTCGTCACCCCGTGGCGGACGGCGGTCGCGGAGTGCCGGCTGGCGCTGGGCGGCGGCCGGGAGGCGCTGGCCCTGGCGACGGAGGAACTGCGGCTGGCCCGCGTGTGGGACACCCCCCGCACGGTGGGCCGCGCCCTGCGCGTGCTGGGCACCGCGACCGGCGGGCGACGCGGTCTGGAGCTGGCCGAGGAGGCCGTACGGACCCTGCGGAAGGCGCCCGCCGACGCCGACATGGAGCTGATCCCGGCGCTGCTCGCCCAGGGCCGTCAGCTCACCGCCGCCGGGGAACGCGGCCGGGCCCGCGACTGCCTGCGCGAGGCGGCGGAGCTGGCCGAACGCAAGGGCGCCCAGCGGCTGCTCACCCTGGTCGGAGAGGCGCTGCGCGCAGGCGGCGCCCGGGGCCCGGCGACGGCCCGGACCGGCTCGGGGGCCCTGACCGGCAGCGAGCGCCGCATCGCCGAACTGGCCGCCGACGGCCGGACGAACACGGAGATCGCCGACCTGCTGCACCTCGCCCGGCGCACCGTGGAGACCCACCTGACCAGCACGTACCGCAAGCTGCGGATACGCCGCAGGACGGAGTTGGCGGACGCGCTGGGCCAAGGCCGGAGCCGTGCCGCGCCCCCCGGTCCCCCCGCTCCCCCCGACGGCGCCGGCACCGCCGGCTGCGCTCGACGCTGACGAGCGGCGCCCGCGCGCCTCACCCCGCCCGCAGCAGCCGTCCGATCTCCAGCTGCGGGGTCTCCAGCGGGTCGCCGTCCTCGACGTTCCATAGGCTGTTCTGCAGGACGCGGCCGAGGGACCAGGCGCGGGCCCGCTCCCGGTCCAGCCCGAGGACGTCGGTCATCGCGTCGAAGCGCCACCGCGTCTGCGCCGGGTCGTAGCGGTTGTCGAGGGCCGGCAGCAGGTCGAAACCGGGGTCGCCGGCCAGTGGCTTGGGGTCGATGGCGAGCCAGGGCGCGCGGTCGGAGCCGAGGACGTTCTCGTAGTGCAGGTCCCAGTGCAGCAGCCGGTCGCCGGGCTGGTCCGCGACCTCGCGCAGGGCGGCGGCGCAGTCGGCGACCAGCCGCCGGTCCGCCGGGTCCGGGATGCGGTCGAGGGCCCACCGCGTCCGCTCCAGCATGGCCCGCGCGATGTCGCCGAGGCGGCGCACGCCGGGCGGTGCGGGGACGGCGGTGAGGTGGGCGAGCAGCCGGGCGAGGGCGAGGACCGCCTCGCGGGAGTCCTCGACGTGGGCGAGCGTCCGGTGCGGGTCCAGGCGTTCCAGAAGCATGGTGCCGGTGGCCGCGTCGTGGTCGAGCAGCCGCACCGCCCCGTCCCCGTCCCACCGCCGCAGGGCCACGGGCTCCCCCTCGGTCTCCTCGTCGAGGAGCTGGAGCTTCAGCGCCGCCGGTGTGCCGTCGCGGCACACGACGGGCAGCACCAGCGCCGCCCAGCCGTGCATGGACGGTCCGTCGAGGCGGAGTTCCCAGCGGTCCAGGAAACCGGCCGCCAGCGCGGGCAGCCCCGCGACGAAGGCGCGGCCCGCCTCCCCGTTGTACTTCGCCTGCGACACGGCCAGCGCCTGCGGTACGTCGATCACGTCGGCCGACGCTACCGGCACACGGTGCGGCGGGCACGGCATTATTCGGCTCCCTGCCGCTCCCGAGCCCCTCCGAGCGGCGGGAACTCGACGGAATCCGAAGGAGACAGGCGCCGTCGACCGGGACTAGCGTCCAGGTCATGAGCAGCTCGACCAGCGGCGTCGTCAACGGTGGCATCTCCTTCTGGTACGCGGACGACGGACTCCCGGCCGCGGCCCGCGAGCCCCTGGCCGGCGACGCGTCGGCGGACGTGGTGATCGTGGGAGGCGGCTACACCGGCCTGTGGACGGCCTACTACCTCAAGCGGGCCGCGCCCTCCCTGCGGATCACCGTCCTGGAGCAGAAGTTCTGCGGCTACGGCGCCTCCGGCCGCAACGGCGGCTGGCTCTACAACGGCATCGCGGGCCGCGACCGGTACGCGAGGCTGCACGGCCACGAGGCGGCGGCGCGGCTGCAACGGGCGATGAACGACACCGTCGACGAGGTCATCCGGGTCGCCGCGGCCGAGGGCATCGACGCCGGCATACACAAGGGCGGGGTGCTCGAAGTGGCGTGCACCCCCGCCCAGGCGGCCCGGCTGAGGGCGTTCCACGAGGCCGAGGTGGCGTTCGGCGAGCAGGACCGGGAGCTGTACGGCGCCCGGGAGACCGCCGAGCGGATCAGGGTCGCGGACGCCGTCGCCTCGACCTGGACACCGCACGGGGCCCGGCTGCACCCGGTCAAGCTGGTGAAGGGACTCGCGGCGGCCGTCGAGCGTCTCGGCGTGACGATCCACGAGTCGACGCCGGTGACGGAGATCCGGCCCCGGAACGCGGTCACCCCGTACGGCACCGTCCGCGCGCCCCACGTGCTGCGCTGCACCGAGGGCTTCACCGCCTCCCTCAAGGGCCAGCGGCGGACCTGGCTGCCCATGAACTCGTCGATGATCGCCACCGAGCCGCTGACCGACCGGCAGTGGGAGGCGGTCGGCTGGGCGGGCCGCGAGACCCTCGGCGACATGGCGCACGCCTACATGTACGCCCAGCGCACCGCCGACGGCCGGATCGCGCTCGGCGGACGCGGGGTGCCGTACCGCTTCGGCTCCCGCACCGACAACGACGGCACCACCGGGGCGGCGACCGTCGAGGCGCTGCGGGAGATCCTGGTCCGCTTCTTCCCCGCCCTGGCCGGAGTGCGGATCGAGCACGCCTGGTCGGGGGTGCTGGGCGTGCCCCGCGACTGGTGCGCGACCGTCACCCTGGACCGTTCGACGGGCCTCGGCTGGGCCGGCGGCTACGTCGGCTCCGGCGTCGCCACCGCCCACCTCGCCGCCCGCACCCTGTGCGACCTGGTCCAGCGGGACTCGGGCCGGGGCGGCCGCACCGACCTCACCGACCTGCCCTGGGTCGGCCACCGGGTACGCCGCTGGGAACCGGAGCCGCTGCGCTGGCTCGGCGTCCAGGGCCTGTACGCCGTCTACCGCGAGGCGGACCGGCGTGAACGCGCTTCCCACCGCGCCGGCTCCTCCCGGCTGGCCCGCCTCGCGGACCGCGTCTCGGGCCGCGCCTGACCCCCGGCCGCGCCCCCCGGTTCCTGGGCCCCGGTTCCCGGGCCCTCCGGGCCCCGGTTCCTAGGCCACCGGTTCCGGTACCGGCCGGTCGGCCGGGGTGTCGCGTCCCGGGGCCCTGGCGGTCACCATCAGGCCCGCGATCAGGCCCGCCAGCAGCATGATGCCGGCGGCCACCCAGATGGCGACCGTGTAGCCGTGCACGATGCCCGCCCGCTCCACCTCCGCCCGCTGGGAGGCGTCGGCGAGGTGGGAGGCGACGTAGGACGCGCCGGTGCTGGTCGCGATCGTGTTCAGCAGCGCCGTGCCGATCGAGCCGCCCACCTGCTGCGAGGTGTTGACCGTCGCCGAGGTCACGCCGGAGTCCCGCGGGGCGACGCCGGCGGTGGCGGTGGAGAAGACGGGCATGAAGGTCAGGCCCATGCCGAGCCCCATCAGCAGCAGCGCGGGCAGGATCGCGGAGGCGTACTCCGAGTGCACGGTCATCCGGGTGAGGATCACCATGCCGCTGGAGGCGAGGAGCATGCCGGGGACCATCAGCATCCGGGGGCCCACCCGGCGCAGCAGCCGGGCCGAGATCTGGGTGGAGCCGACGAGGATCGCGGCGGTCATCGGCAGGAACGCCAGGCCGGTCCGGAGCGGGGAGTAGCCGAGGATCTCCTGGAGGTAGTAGGTCATGAACAGGAACATCCCGAACATGCCGACCACGGCCAGCATCATCGTCAGGAAGCAGCCGGCGCGGTTGCGGTCGCGGATGACGTGCAGGGGCAGCAGCGGGTTCGGGGCGCGGGTCTGCCACCACACGAAGACGACCAGGAGCACGACGCCCGCGGCGAAGAGCCCCAGCACCAGCGGGTCGGTCCAGCCGCGGGGCTGGGCCTCGCTGAAGCCGTAGACCAGGGCGACCAGGCCGCCGCAGCCCATCAGTACGCCGGGGACGTCGAGCCGGGCGCCGGTGCGCGCGGGGCGGTCGTGCAGCAGCAGGTACGCGCCGATCACGGCGGCGACGGCGATGGGGACGTTGACGTACAGGCACCAGCGCCAGTTCAGGTACTCGGTGAGCACCCCGCCGACGATGAACCCGACGGCGGCGCCGCTGGCGGCCAGCGTGCCGTAGATGCCGAAGGCCTTCCCGCGCTCCTTGGGTTCGGTGAACGTCGTCGCCAGCAGCGACAGCGCGGACGGCGCGAGGAGGGCCGCGAACACGCCCTGGAGGGCCCGCGCGCCGAACAGCATCGCCGGGGTGGTCGCGGCGCCGCCGAGCGCCGAGGCGGCGGCGAAGCCGATCAGCCCGATGACGAAGGTGCGTTTGCGGCCCACCAGGTCCGCCACCCGGCCGCCGAGCAGCAGCAGGCCGCCGAAGGCGAGGGTGTAGGCCGTGATCACCCACTGCCGGTTGCCGTCGGACATGTCCAGGTCGCGCTGGGCCGAGGGCAGCGCGATGTTCACGATGGTCGCGTCGAGGACGACCATCAGCTGTGCCAGGGCGATCACGACCAACCCCCACCAACGGCGGGGGTCGGAATGCGTGGGCGCGGCCGGCTCACCTGTCCGAGGGCCACTCATCTGGCCAGAAGACCATGAATCGGGGCATACCGCATCCCGTTGGGACGGGGCCGCCCGGCGGCCCGTGGACCGGGATGTCAGTGGCGGGGTGCAGCATGGGGGCCATGGCGAGGAGAGCGGTGGGCGGCGGCGGTACGGCGAAGGTACGGGCGGCGCGCCGCCCCGAGCTGCGGCTGCCGCCGCTGGAGCCGTACGGCGGCGGCGGGCTGGAGGCGGACGGGGACTACGACGGGCTGGAGTTCCGGGACCGCGACCTCGCCGGGCAGGACGGCGCGGGCGCCCGCTTCATGGACTGCGCGCTGACCGGGTGCGCGCTGGACGAGACGTCCCTGACCCGGGCCCGGGTGCTCGACTCGGTCCTCACCGGCGTCCGGGGCGTCGGTACGCGGCTGTCCGAGGCGACGCTGCGCGACGTCGAGCTGGTCGACGCCCGCCTGGGCGGCACCCAGCTGCACGGTGCCGTGCTGGAGCGGGTCCTGGTCCGCGGCGGCAAGATCGACTATCTGAACCTGCGCCGGTCCCGGCTCAAGGACGTCGTCTTCGAGGGCTGCGTCCTGGTGGAGCCGGACTTCGGGGGCGCCCGCCTGGAGCGGGTCGCGTTCGTGGACTGCGCCCTCAAGGGGGCGGACTTCAGCGCGGCGGTCCTCACCGACGTCGACCTGCGCGGCGCGTCCCCGCTGGAGCTGAGCCGGGGCGTGGACCGGCTCTCGGGCTCGGTGATCAGCCCCGCCCAGCTCCTGGACCTGGCGCCGGTGCTGGCGGCGGAGCTGGGCGTGCGGGTGCTCGCGGAGGAGTAGGGGCGCCACCGGGGCCGCCCGCCGCCCGCTCCCCGGCCGTCAGGAGACCCGCGGGAAGCGGGCCTGGAGGGTCCAGATCGCCGGGTTCTCCGCCAGGTCGTCGTGCAGGTCGACGAGGTCCGCGAGCAGGTCGTGCAGGAAGTCCCGCGCCTCCCGGCGCAGCTCCGCGTGGGAGAAGGACAGCGGCGGCTCGGTCGCCGGCAGCCACTCCGCCTCGATGTCGACCCACCCGAAGCGGCGCTCGAAGAGCAGGCGGTCGGTGGACTCGGTGAAGTCCAGCTCCGCCCGCTGCGGCCGGGCCGCCCGGGAGCCCGCCGGGTCCCGGTCGACGCGCTCCACGATGTCGCACAGCGCCCAGGCGAAGTCGAGCACCGGCACCCATCCCCAGGCTGTGGACAGCTCCCGGTCCGCCTCGGTGTCCGCGAGGTACACGTCCCCGCAGAACAGGTCGTGCCGCAGGGCGCGCACGTCCGCCCGGCGGTAGTCCGTCTGCGGCGGGTCGGGGAAGCGGTTGGAGAGGGCGTAGCCGATGTCGAGCACGCTGGTGATGGTGTCACGGCGGCCGGGCAGGGTGCCGCCGCGGGCCGGTCCGGCCGCCCGGGCGTCGGATAGGTTGCCCCCGTGATCCTCAGCCGCCTCCCCCTCACCCCCGACCGGGACATCCCGGGCCCGCTGCTCACCGAGCTGACCGCCCTGTACGCCTCCCACCGCGCCTTCCACGCGCTGAGCGGCGACTTCCCCGACCCGGACGACATCCGTCCGGAGCAGGTGGCGGCGGCGCTGGCCGAGGAGCTGGCGCGGCCGGACGCCGAGGTGCTGCTCGCCCGGGACGCGGGCCGGCTGGTGGGGTGCGCGGTCACGCTGGCCCGGCATCCCGACCCGGCCGACCCGGACCCGTGGATCGGGCTGCTGATGGTGGACGCGGGCCTGCGCCGGCAGGGGTACGGCCGACGGCTGGCCTCCCTCGTCGAGGACCGCTTCCGCGCCGACGGCCGCACCGCCGTCCGGCTGGCCGTCCTGGACGGCCACACCGACGCGCTCGCCTTCTGGACCGCCCTCGGCTACACGGTCGTCGACCACCGCCCGGACCTGCGCCGCAGCCGTCCCTGCGCGGTGCTGCGCAAACCACTGGACGGGGTGCGTGAACCGTTGGGCGGTGTGCGCGAACCGCTGGACGGACCCCGCGAACCGTTGGAGGGGCCGCGCGAACCGCTCGACGGGCCGGCCCGCACCCCGCGCCGCGCCGCCCGCGTGGCGGTGCTCGACCCCGACGGCGCGGTGTTCCTCTTCCGGTACGACAACGTCGAGGTCGGCGTGCACTGGGCGATGCCCGGCGGCGGCCTGGAGGCGGGCGAGGGTCCGCGCGAGGGCGCCCTGCGCGAGCTGCGCGAGGAGACCGGCTGGACCGACCTGGAACCCGGCCCGCTGCTCTGCACCTGGGAACACGACTTCACCCACCTGAGCGTCGGCCCCGTCCGCCAGCACGAGCACGTCTACGTCGCCCGCGGCCCGCGCCGCGAACCCACCGGCCCCGGTCTCGCCGCCGCCCACGCCGCGGACGGCATCCACACCTGGCGCTGGTGGACCCGGAAGGAACTCGCCGGGGTCCCCGAGCCGCTCTGGCCCCCGGACCTGGCCCGGCTGCTCGACGCGTTCGACCGCTCGGGCGCGTCCGGGGACTGAGGCGGCCGACCGGGAGGAGGGGCCCCACGGTTCAGGGGACGTCCGGCCTGCCGTCCCCGTACAGCCAGTCCTCCCAGATCTCCGTGAAGTCCTCGTCCGGCGCCGACTTCTCCACGTACGCCGTGAAGTCCGCGGTGTCCGCGTTGCCGTGGCGGTGGGCGGCGGCCCAGCCCCGCAGCAGGGCCGGGAAGGCGTCGTCGCCGACCGCCTCGCGGATCTTGTGCAGCACCATCGCGCCGCGCTGGTAGACGGGGCTCGCGGAGATGTGCTCGGCGTCGGGCGGGTCCGCGGGCGGGAAGGCCCAGACCGAGTCGTTCGCGTCCTGGTCGGGGTAGTAGGAACCCTCGTAGAGCGCGTCGAAGGTCTCCTGCGCGGTGTCGCCGCCCTCGTCCTCCTCCCACAGCCACTCGGCGTAGGTGGCGAAACCCTCGTTGAGCCACATGTCCCGCCAGCTCTTCGGACTGACGGAGTTCCCGTACCACTGGTGGGCCAGTTCGTGGACGAGCAGGACGGTGTCGGGGGCGCCCGGGAAGTAGGGGCGGTTCTGGGTCTCCAGGGCGTACCCGGCGTCCTCCACGCGGTCCACGATCGCGCCGGTGGAGGAGAAGGGGTACGGGCCGAAGTTCTTCCGCGCCCACGCCATGACCTCGGGGATCCGCCCCAGCACCTCGCGGCTCGCGTCGGCCTGCTGCGGGTCGACCGCCGTGTACACCGGCAGGCCGTCGTCCGTGGTGGAACGGGCGGTCTCCCAGTCGCCGACGGCGACCGTGACGACGTGGCTCGACATCGGCTCGGCGGAGTGCCAGGTGGACGTCGTACGGCCGTCACGCGTCGTCTCGCTGGTCAGCTCGCCGTTGGAGACCACCCCGAAGCCTTCCGGAACGGTCACCGCGAGGTCGTACGCGGCCTTGTCGGAGGGGTGGTGGCTGCCCGGGAACCAGGCCATCGAACCCGTCGGCTGACCGAGCGCGACGGCGCCGTCCTCGGTGGGCAGCCAGCCCTCCTCGGAGCCGTCGGGATCGGTGATCGTCACGGGCTCGCCCGAGTAGCGGACGGTCACCCGGAACGTCTCCCCGTCGCGCAGCTCGTCCGCCGGGCGCACGGTCAGTTCCTGCCCGGCCCGGTTGAAGCGGGCGGCCCGGCCCTCGACGGCGACCTTCTCGACGTCCAGGCCCTTGAGGTCCAGGTGGAAGGCCGACAGGTCCTGGGTCGCGCGGGCGGTGATCGTCGCGGTGCCGTCGAGGTGCTCGGCGTCCGGGTCGTAGGCCAGGGCCAGGTCGTAGTGGCCGACGTCGTAGCCGCTGTTGCCCGCTTTCGGGAAGTAGGGGTCGCGCACGCCGGAGCCACCGGGAGTGCCCTCGACCGAGCCGCCACCGCTGCACGCCGCGAGGGCGGTGACGGTGGCGGCGGCGACGAGCAGACGGGTGGTGCGCACGCCGTGATCCTATGGGGCGTTTCACGTGAAACGCCCGTTGGGCCCGGCTGTCGACCCTGCCGCCGGCTCGGCAGCCGGAGCCGGGGGCAGGGGGTGTGCGGGCCCCGCTGTGTCTAGTTCAGGGCCGCCGCGCCCGCCTGCGCGAACTTCTCGTCCAGGGCGCCGGACGGCGCACCCGCCACGCCGATGCCGGCGATCGGCGCCTTGTCCGCGGTGACCGGGACGCCACCGCCCAGGAACAGCGTGCCCGGGATGTCCTTCAGGTTCGGCGTGTTCTCCAGGCGGCCCTCCAGCTCGCTGGTCGGGGCGTTCCAGGAGACGGCGGTGAACGCCTTCTTCTCGGCCGACTCGTACGACTGCGGGCCGGCGCCGTCACCGCGCATGGTCAGGAGCGTGTTGCCGTTGCGGTCGACGACCGCGACCGTGATCCGCTGGCCCTCCTTCTTGGCGGCCCGCAGCGCGGCCTGCGCCGCCTCGGTCGCGGCGTCGATCGTCAGGTGGGTGGAGGTGGTGGTGTCGCGCTTGCCGGCCGCGGCGGCGGGAGCGGCGGCCACGGCCGCGTCACGGGCGGCGTCCGGCGCGGAGGCGTTGGCCGCGACGGTGCCGAAGGTGCCGGCCGCTACGGCGGCGAGGACGGCGCTGCCGGTGGCGATGCGGGCGCGTCGCGAGAGCGTCTTCTTCATGGTGGTCTGCTCCTGGTGTCGGGTGGGTCGGGGCCACGGGCGGCCGGAGCCGGCCGGGACGGAGGGCCCGGTACGGAGGGCGCCGGTTCGGACGGGGACCGGTCGGGGCGGAGGGTGCCGGAGGGTGCCGGGCCGAGGTGGTCGGGCCGGACCGTCTCCTTCCGCCGCTTTCCACCCTCCGCCCCGCACCGCGGGAGCACGGTCGCCGGTCCGGCTCCTCCCGGGCGACGGAACGGGCGAGGGCGGGGTCGTCCGATCGGTTGACCCGGGGACCCCCCGCAGAGGGCACCATGGGAGTGTTCGCGCAGCTCAGCGGTCACCTACGGCACGTTGGGGAGAGAGGACCGGAAGGAGGGGCGCGGGATGACCAAGCCGTACGACCCGGACACCCGGTGGCTCGGCGCCGTGATGCACGCGGCGTTCCTCCTGCTGCTCGGCGGCGCGCTGGCCCGCTTCCTGCTGCGCCACCCCGGCGAGCCCCGTACCCCGTGGGTCCTCGCCCTGTCCCTGGCCCTCGCGGTGCTGCACCTGCTCGGGCCCGCGCTGAGCGGCCCGACCCCGCGACCGACCCCGCGGCGCCTGGTCTGGCTGGGCGTGGTGGTGGCGGTCTGGATGGTGCTCGTCGTCCTCGCGCCGAGCTTCTCCTGGTGCGCGGTGCCCCTCTTCTACACCGGTCTGCGCACCCTCCCGGCCCGGGCGGCGCTGGTCCTGGTGACCGTCCTGACGGTGTTCGTCGTGGCCGCCCAGCTCCGGCTCGCCGGGCGTTTCGACCCGAACCTGCTGCTCGCGCCGCCCGCCGTCGCCGCCATCGCCGCGGCCGTGTTCCTGCACACCGAGCGGCAGACGGCCCGGCAGCGCGCCCTGATCGACGACCTGATCCGCACCCGCCGCGAACTCGCCGCCTCGGAGCGCCGCGAGGGCACCCTCGCCGAACGCCAGCGGCTGTCCATGGAGATCCACGACACCCTCGCCCAGGGGCTGTCCAGCCAGCGGATGCTGCTCCAGGCGGCCGAGCGGGTCTGGGAGACCGATCCGGGCAAGGCCCGCACCCACGTCCGGGGCGCCGCCGGCGTCGCCGAGCACAACCTGGCCGAGGCCCGCCGCTTCGTCCACGATCTCGCCCCGGCCGACCTCGCCCGCGGCGGCGGCCTGGAGGCGGCGCTGCGCACCCTGGCCGCGCGGGAGTCCGGCGACCACCTCACCGTCCGCGTCCACGTCGACGGCGGCACCCGCCTCCCCCCGCTGCCCGACCGCGTCCAGTCGGCCCTGCTGCGCATCGCCCAGGGCGCCCTGGCCAACGTCCGGGAACACGCGGGCGCCTCCACCGCGGCGCTGACCCTCACCCTCCTCGACGACCAGGCCGTCCTGGACGTCACCGACGACGGGCACGGGTTCGACCCGGCCGCCCTGCCCGAGGCCCCCGCCGGGGTGCGCGGCCACGGGCTGCCCGCGATGCACGCCAGGCTGCGCCAGCTCGGCGGCAGGCTCACCGTCGAGTCCGCCCCCGGCGAGGGCACCGCCCTGTCCGCCGCCGTCCCCCTGGAAACGCCCCGGACCGACCCCGCCGACCCGCAGGAGACACCCCGATGACCGACCCGGCCGGCCCCGGCCTCGCCCCGTCCCCCGTGCGCATCCTGGTCTGCGACGACCACGTCGTCGTACGGGCCGGGCTGCTCGCCCTGCTCGACAGCGCCCCCGGCATCGAGGTGGTCGGCGAGGCGGGCACCGGCGAGGAGGCCCTCGCGCTCGCCGCGCGGCTGGCCCCCGACGTGGTGCTGATGGACCTTCAGCTCGGCGAGGGCATCGACGGCGTGGAGACCACCCGCCGTCTCACGGCCGGCCCGGGAACGGCCCCGCACGTGCTGGTCCTGACCACGTACGACACCGACGCCGACATCACCCGCGCCATCGAGGCGGGCGCGACCGGGTACCTGCTCAAGGCCGAACGCCCCGAGGAGCTGTTCGCCGCCATCCACGCCGCCGCCCAGGGCCGCACGTCCCTGTCCGGGCCCGTCGCCAGCCGGGTCATGGCCAACCTGCGCAGTCCCCGCCCCTCGCTCACCGACCGCGAGCGCGACATCCTCGCCCAGCTCGCCACCGGCCTCGGCAACCGGGAGATCGCCCGGGCCCTGTTCATCAGCGAGGCCACGGTCAAGACCCATCTGCGCCGCGTCTACGACAAGCTGGGCGTCGAGACCCGCGCGGGCGCGGTCGCCGTGGCCAAGGAGCGGCGCCTGCTGCCCTGACACCCCGCCCGTGAGGCGCCGTCCCGCCACCGGGAACGCCGAAGGCCCCCCGGGCGCACGACCGGGGGGCCTTCGTACGGAACGGACGGGCGAGTGGACGTCAGACGTTCACGCCGAAGTCCTGGGCGATGCCCACCAGGCCCGAGGCGTAGCCCTGGCCGACGGCGCGGAACTTCCACTCGGCGCCGTTGCGGTACAGCTCGCCGAAGACCATGGCGGTCTCGGTGGCCGCGTCCTCGGACAGGTCGTAGCGCGCGATCTCGGCGCCGCCGGCCTGGTTGACGATGCGGATGTAGGCGTTGCGCACCTGGCCGAAGTTCTGCGAGCGGTTCTCCGCGTCGTAGATCGACACCGGGAAGACGATCTTCTCGATGTCGGCCGGCAGACCGGCGAGGTTGACGTTGATCGCCTCGTCGTCGCCCGCGCCCTCACCGGTGCGGTTGTCACCGGTGTGGACGATGGTGTTGTCCGGCGTCTGCTTGTTGTTGAAGAACACGAAGTGGGCGTCGGAGTAGACCTTGCCCTGCGTGTTGACCGCGATCGCGGAGGCGTCGAGGTCGAAGTCGGTACCGGTGGTGGTGCGGACGTCCCAGCCGAGGCCCACGGTGACGTCGGTCAGGCCCGGTGCCTCCTTGGTGAGCGAGACGTTGCCACCCTTGGACAGGCTTACAGCCATTGTTGGGAGTCCCTTCCCTCGTTTACGTACGGCAAGAAAGCTACAGCTACCCCCATGAACGACGAGAGGGGTGCGCAAGGTTCCTGCTCTCTTTACTTTCTTTACCGAGTGACCGGGCCGAGGATATTCGGGTGACGTGGACCGCACGGGGACGGGAACATGGACGGCATGTCCGGTCCCCATGTCATCCGCGGCTCCGTCTCCCTGCCCGAGGCCGAGCTGGTCTGGCGTTTCTCGCGCTCCTCGGGACCCGGCGGGCAGCACGTGAACACCACGGACACGGCGGTGGAGCTCCGCTTCGACCTGGCGCGCACCGAGGCGCTGCCCGAGGTGTGGAAGCGGCGGGCGCTGGAGCGGCTGGCCGACCGCCTGGCCGACGGCGTCGTCACCGTCCGCGCCTCCGAGCACCGCTCCCAGTGGCGCAACCGCGAGACCGCCGCGGTCCGCCTGGCCGCCCTCCTCGCCGAGGCCACCGCGCCCCCGCCCAAGCCGCGCAGACCGACCCGCATCCCCCGCGGCATCAACGAGCGCCGGCTGCGGGAGAAGAAGCAGCGCTCCCAGACCAAGCAGGGCCGCTCCGCGCGGGGCTGGGACTGACCGGCGCGGGGCGCCCGCCGCGGCTGTCCGCGGGTCCGTCGTGGCGGGTCGCGCAGTTCCCCGCGCCCCTGCCGGGGCGTGCTCCGTGCCGGGCGGCGGTGCTCAGCCGAGGCTCAGCACGCCCACCGTCTCCCCCTCGCTCGTCTCCCCGTCGGGGGTGAAGCCGAGGCCCAGGTAGAAGCCCTCCGGGCCGTGCGGACCGGTGTGCCACGTCACGTAGCACTCCCGGCCGCCGCGCCGGCGGACCTCCGCGGCCACCGACGCCACGGCGAAGCGCCCGTAGCCCCGGCCCTGTTCCCCGGCCGCGATGTTCAGCCGCCACAGCCCGGACCGCCGGACACGGCCGTCCCCGTACCAGTCGATGTCCAGGAAGGCCATGAGGAAGCCGACCGGACGGTCCCCGTCCACGATCAGCCGCGGCCAGGCGACGCCGGCGTGCGCGTAGGCCTCCGCCAGGGACTTCACCACCGGCGAGACGGCGAACTCCTGCTCCGGGCGCACCCGGATGTCCAGGGCGGCCTCGATGTTCGCGGGAGTGATCTCCTCCAGGCGGAGCGTGCTCCTCGTCATGCGCGCACCCTAGGCGGGCGTCCCGCGCCGCACGAGCGATTTACCGATCACCCCCGAAGCACCGGTCACCCCGAAGCACCGGTCACCCGCAGCCCCGATCGCTCCCCGGCCCCGATCGCTCCCCAGCACCGATCACCCCAACTGCCGGTAGCGCCCCTTGAAGTACGCCAGCGGCCCCCCGTCCGCGCTCGGCAGTGAGGCGGTCAGCACCCGGCCGATCACCAGGGTGTGGTCCCCGGCCGCCACCCGCTGCTCGGTACGGCACTCCAGCGTGGCCAGGGCCCCGCCCACCAGCGGCACCCCGGTCGCCTCGCCGCGCCGGTAGGGGATGTCCGCGAAGAGCAGCCGGTCGCTGACGCGGCCCTTCATGGCGAACCGTCCGGCGATGTGGCGCTGGCTCTCGGAGAGCACGGAGACCCCCCACAGCGGCTGTTCGTCCAGCAGGTCGTCCATGCGGGAGCCCTCGCGCAGGCTCACGAGCACCAGCGGCGGGTCCAGCGACACCGACATGAAGGCGGTGGCCGTCATCCCGACGTCCTCGCCGCGCGGCGCCAGCGGGTCGTCGGGGTCCAGCGGCGGCTCCTGGGCGGTCACCAGGACCACACCCGAGGCCAGCCGGGACATGGCGGCACGGAACTCGTCGTTGCTCACCCCCTCAGCATGCCCGGCGACCGGTGACACCAGCGGTGACCGGGGGGACGTGAGGGGCGCGGGGGACGTGAGGGAGGGAGTGTTCGGCACCCCGCCACGCTAATCTCCGGGCCGTCGGCGCGGCATCGGGCCCCGGTCCGAACCGGGACCTAGGACCACGGAAGGAGAGTCCGCGGAGAACTCGGGGGAGACGTGCGCATACCTACAAACTTTGCGTTCAGTAAACGCACAGGGAAAACGCAGAAACCCCACTCAATTGTTCATCTTTCGCTGTGACTTGAGTCACAAGGAGCGGTAATTGTTGACCCTGTGTACCGAGTGGGGAGCGCGCTGTGATTCAGTGGCGGAGAACCTGCAAGGGCACCATCAGTGAAGGCGCCGAAGGGAACCCTTGATTCGCTGCGAGGTCTCGGGGGGAGGGCGAGCATGGAGACCGAGTCGGAGCCCTACGTCCGTCTTGCGTCCCTGCGGCAGCTGCACCAGGTCATGGCCGAGATGAACAAGGCCCGCAGCCTGGCGGACACCCTGCAGGCCGTCGCCGACGGCGTCGTCCAGGCCCTCGGGTACGAGCTGGCGTGCGTCAACCTGGTCCGACCCGACGGCGACCTCGTCGTCGCCGCCTTCTCCGGCAACCAGGCCGCCGAGGCGCTGATCACCGGCCGGGCGGGCTCCCGCGAGTCCTGGGACCGCCGCCTGAACATGGGCGAGCAGTGGGGCGACCTGATCTTCATACCCCACACCGAGGGCTGGATCCTCGACGACGACGACGTCCCGCAGTGGTACACCGACGGCCCCGCCCCCCGCTTCGAGGACGAGTGGCACCCCTCGGACCGCCTCTTCGCCCCGATGTACGCGCCCGGCCCGCAGGGCGGCGGCAACAGCGGCGAGCTGATCGGCGTCCTCTCCGTCGACCGGCCGCGCAACGGCCGCCGGCCCGGCGCCTGGGGACGCGAGGCTTTGCAGATGTACGCGTTCCAGGCCGCCATCGCGATCAGCAACGCCCGGCTCCGCTCCAACATGCAGCGCGCCCTGGTCCGCCTGGAGCGCGACCAGCAGGCCCTCAGGGCCAGCGAGGAAAGCTTCCGCCAGGCCTTCGAGTACGCCCCCTCCGGCATGGCCATCGCCGAGATGGGCGGTGACCAGCACGGCCGCATCCTCAGGACCAACGACGCGCTCTGCCGCCTGCTGGGCCGCCCTGCCTCCGCGATGCGCCGCTACGCCTTCTCCGACCTCGTCCACCCCGAGGACATCGGCACCCTGCTGCGGACCTCCGCCGAGGGCGGCCGGGCCGAGCTGCGCCTGGGCCGCCGCGACGGCACCTACGTCTGGGTCTCGCTGCGCAACAGCGTCGTCGCCGACGCCGCCGACGGGCCGCGCTTCCTGCTCACGCACGTCGAGGACATAGAGGAGCGCAAGCGCCGCGAGCTGCAACTCGCCCACCGCGCCTCCCACGACTCCCTCACCGGCCTGCCGAACTCCGCCGAGCTGCGCTCCCGCCTCTCCGCCCGGCTGTGCCGGCGCCCGCAGTCCTCGCACGCGGCCGTGGTCGACGCCATGGACGCGGCCTACGGCCACCCCGCCGTGACCGACTCCGGCGGCCACACCTTCGACTTCGGCGCGACGCCCGAGCCCTACGGCGCCTACGACCACCACGTGCACGCCGTCGCGCCCACGGACGGCCGGGACGACGGCACCAAGGGGCTCGCGGTCCTCTTCTGCGACCTGGACGGCTTCAAGTCGATCAACGACCGGTTCGGGCACAACGCCGGTGACGCCGTGCTCATCGAGGTCGCCCGCAGGCTCAGCGGCGGCGTCCGCGACGGCGACACGGTGGCCCGGCTCGGCGGCGACGAGTTCGTGATCCTCGCCAACGGGCTCGGCCTCGCCGACGCCCAGGACCTCGCCGTACGGCTGCGCAACGAGATCATCCAGCCGATCCGGGCCGAGGGACGGGCCGTGCGCGTGGGGGCCAGTTTCGGCATCGGATGGGCGCACTGCGGCATGACGGCGGACGAGGTGCTGAAGTCAGCTGACGAACGGATGTACGTCGAGAAACGATCTCGTCCCAAACAACATCGCCGAGCCGGATGAGCCCCAGGTCAGAGCGCTGATGCGGTCTGAGTCACCCGTTCGGGTCAGTAGGAGCGGGTAGGCTCGCCCTCTCACACCCATACCGCACACGCACCGCATCTGGTTAGGAGACCAAGGGATGACGCCCGGCAACAACGGCGCGAGCACGCCCGAGGACGACGACCCCTTCGGCTACCTCTACGCCGACGGGCAGGCCAACGGAGCCCAGCCGCCCTCCGGTGGCTACGGCTACCCGAACTCCGTCAACCGGGTGCGTCCCGTCGGCGCACGGCAGTACGGGGCACCGCAGGGCCAGGCCGCCCAGACCGCCGCCTACGGCCAGGCGGCCCCGCAGCAGGGTGCCTACGGACAGCACCAGGGCGGGCACGGCCAGCAGCAGGGCGCCTACGGCCGGTCGAACGCGCACTACGCCGCGCCGGAGACCTTCCCCGGCGGCGGTGCCCCCACCGCCCCGCAGCAGTCGGCGCACGGCGGGGGCGGACGCCGCGGTCCCAACACCAAGGGCCTGCTGATCGGCGCGGTCGCGGTCGTCGCCGCGGTCGTCATCGGCATCGCCGTGGCCATGACCAGCAGCGGCTCGGACGACGACAAGGGCGGCGAGGAGGCGGGCGGCGGCACGGCCCCCACCCAGTCCCAGACCACCGACCCGAGCCCGTCGTCGAGCGACGGCGCCGAGGAAGAGGCGGAGCTCCCGACGATCGACGCGAAGGCGCTGCGGCTGTCGCCCGGCGTGGCGACGGCGTCGGACATCGAGGGTGCGAAGTCCGACGGCGGCGTCTACGTCGCGGGCTTCAACCAGGTCGGCGCCAAGGTCACCTGGACCGTGGACGGCATCGAGAAGGCCGGCAGCTACCGGTTCAACGTGCGCTACGGCATTCCGGGCGTCGACGCCGACGCCACCCTGATGGTCAACGGCAAGGCCGATTCCCGCCCGATGAACATGAAGAACTTCGGCGGCACCCCCCAGGGCGACTGGGAGAAGGGCTGGCAGACCACCTGGGCGACCGTGAACCTGACCGAGGGCACCAACACGATCGAGCTCGCGTGCAATGCGGGCAACAAGTGCGACGTGGTCCTCGACCAGTTCTCGCTCACCACCGGCTGATCCTCCGGCCCGGAGGCCTCACGCCGCGCCGGCCTCCGCCGTCACCGCGACCCCGCGCCCGAGCAGCTCCTCGTACGCCCCCCGGTCGAACTCGCCCGCCACCGGTGAGAGAACCGTCGCCGCCGACAGGGCGACCGCGCGGGCCAGGCGGTCCGGCCAGGAGAGGTGCTCGACCAGGCCCGACAGCAGGCCCGCGACCGCAGAGTCGCCCGCGCCGGTCGGGTTGCCGCGGACGTGGGCGGGCGGGGCGGCGCGCCAGCGGCCCTCCGGGGTCACCGCGAGCAGCCCCTCCGCGCCCAGCGAGGCGACCACGGCACGGGCACCGCGCCGCCGGGCGGCCTGGGTGGCCCGCAGCGGTTCGTGGGAGCCGGTCAGCTCGGCCAGTTCGTCGGCGTTCGGCTTGATCAGGTCCGGGCGGGCGGCGACTCCCCGGCGCAGCGGTTCCCCGCTGGTGTCCAGCAGCACCGGCACGCCCGCCGCACGGGCGGTGCGCACCAGACCGGCGTAGGCGCCCACCGGGACGCCCGGGGGCAGGCTGCCGCACAGGGCGACGGCCGAGGCGGCGGCGACCAGGGGCCCGTACGCCTCCTGGAAGGCGTCCCACTCGGCGGGGGCGACGGCCGGGCCCGGTTCGTTGAGCTGGGTGGTGTCGCCGGTGCGCTCGTCGACGACGGCTATGGTGCGCCGGGTCGCCCCGGCGACGGGCACGAGCGCGTCGGTCACCCCGCGCACGCCGGTCAGCCCCGCGCGCACGACGTCCCCGGTGCCGCCGCCCGCGAAGCCGGTGACCGTCACCTCGTGGCCCAGGGCCGCCAGCACCCGGGCCACGTTCAGCCCCTTGCCGCCGGGGCGCTCCGTCACCGCGGTGACCCGGTGGGAGGCGTGCGGCCGCAGGCCCGGGACGCGGTAGGTGATGTCGAGAGCGGTGTTCAGCGTGACGGTGAGGATCACCCGGGCCGGCCTCCCCGATCGTCTGCGGCGTTCCGTGCGTCCCCGGCGACGTGCTCCGGGGGACACGATCATGCCAAACGGACGGCGGTGGGCCCAGCCCCCGGTTCGGCCATCGGGCGCCGGTCCGGGAGCGTACGGGGGGACGGATCAGCCCAGTTGGGGATCGACCGCCCACTCGCCCCGGCGCATCACGCCCACCAGGTCGAACGCGGCGTCCAGGACCACCAGGTCGGCGTCCTTGCCGGGCTCCAGGGAGCCGATCCGGTCGTCCATGCCGAGCAGCCGCGCCGGGTTGGCGGAGATCGCCGCGACGACGTCCTCGACGGGCAGCCCGTCCACCGTCACCGCCCGCTTGAAGGCGCGGTCCTGGGTGAGCGTGGAGCCCGCGATCGAGCCGCCCTCCACCAGCCGGGCCACGCCGTCCGCCACCTCGACCTCCAGCGGGCCGAGCAGGTAGCGGCCGTCGCCGAAGCCCGCGGCGTCCATCGCGTCGGTGATGAAGGCGACCCGGGCGGCGCCCGCGCGGTGGAAGGCCAGCCGCAGGGCGGCCGGGTGCAGGTGGGTGCCGTCGTTGATCAGCTCGACGGTGATCCGCTCGTCCTCCAGCAGCGCCGCGATCGGGCCGGGGGCGCGGTGGCCGAGCGGCGGCATCGCGTTGAACAGGTGCGTGGCGACCGTGGCGCCCGCGTCGATGGCCAGGAGCGTCTGCTCGTACGTCGCGTCGGTGTGCCCGACGGCCGCGATCACGCCGTGCTCCACGAGCAGCCGTACGGAGTCCAGTCCGCCCGGCAGCTCGGTGGCCAGCGTCATCATCCTCGCGTGCCCGTGCGCGGCGTCGACGAGCTTGCGGACCTCGGCCGGGTCGGGGTGGCGCAGCAGCTGCTCGTCGTGCGCGCCCTTGCGGCACGGGGAGATGAACGGCCCCTCGAAGTGGATGCCCGCGATGTCGCCCTGCTGGGCGAGTTCGGCGAGCATCCCGGCGTGCCGGGCGAGGAAGTCCAGGTCACCGGTGACGGCCGAGGCGACCACCGTGGTGGTGCCGTGCCGGCGGTGGGTGGCGACGCCCTTCAGGACGTCCTCGGCGGTGCCGCCGGCGAAGGACGCCCCGCCACCCCCGTGGTTGTGGAGGTCGACGAAGCCGGGGACCACCCAGTGGCCCGACAGGTCGACGACCTCGGCGTCGGCGGAGGCGGCGGAGGCGATCCGCGTGCCGTCGACGATCACGCGGCCGTCGTCCACGGTCCCGGTGGGCAGTACCACCCGGGCACCGGCGAGAACCTTGCTTGGGGCCATCAGGTGGTTACCTCCGGGGGAGTCGCGGTCGTCGGGGTGGTGCCGTTCGGATCGGTGCCGAGCAGGTCCCAGGCCATCAGCCCGGCACCCAGGCAGCCGGCGGTGTCCCCCAGCGCGGCGGGGACGATCTCCGGCAGCTTCTGGAAGGTGACGCGCCGCCCCACGGCCTCCCGCAGCGGTGTGAACAAGGTTTCCCCCGCCTCGGCCAGGCCGCCACCGATGATCAGGACGCGCGGGTCCAGCAGAGTGAGCGCGGTGACCAGCCCGTCGGCGAGCGCGTCCACGGCGTCCTGCCACACGGCGCGCGCGCGGCCGTCCCCCGAGGCGACGGCCTCGGCGCAGTCGGCGGCGTCCGCGCCCGGGTCGCCGCAGGCCTCGGCCCAAGCCTGGCTGACGGCCGACGCGGACGCGAACCGCTCCAGGCAGCCGCGCTGCCCGCACGGGCAGGGGGTACCGCCGGGGCGTACGACGACGTGGCCGATCTCGCCGGCGAAGCCGTGGGCCCCCGACTCGACCCGGCCGTCGATGCCGATGGCGCCCGCGATGCCGGTGCCCAGCGGCACGAACAGGAACCGGTCCGCGCCGCGGCCGGCGCCGATCCTCCCCTCGGCGAGCCCGCCGGTGCGCACGTCGTGGCCCAGGGCGACCGGGATGGAGCCGAGCCGTTCGCCGAGCAGCGCCCGCAGGGGCACGTCGCGCCAGCCCAGGTTGGCCGCGTAGACGGCGGTGCCGTGCTCCTCGTCGACGATGCCGGGGACGGCGACCCCCGCCGCGAGGGCGGGCTCGCCGAAGCGGTCGGCGCCGTGGGCGCGCAGTTCGGCGGCGAAGTCCAGGATGCCGGCGACCACCGCCTCGGGCCCGCGGTCGCGGCCGGTGGCCCGGCGGGCCTCGTGGAGCAGCTCGCCCCCCGGTCCCGCGAGGGCGGCCTTCATCCCGGTGCCGCCCACATCGAGGGCGATGACGTGTCTCACGGGGACAGTGTGGCCCGTCGACCCGGGAGAGGTCTAGTCCACTGCCGTGGTGTAGACCTTAATCCGTTAAACGGACAGGCGAACAAGCGGACAAGCGCGTGCGTGTGAACGGCGTACGTCGCCGGGGTTGGGGAATCAGGGTGCAGCGGCACAGGGCAGGAACGGTCGCGGCGGTGTCCGCGCTGGGCATGGTGGCGGTCCTCGGCGGCTGCGGGCTCACCGGCGACTCCGGCGAGGTGACGCTGAGGCTGGTCGCCGCCGACTACGGCGACAGCGAGGCCAACGGCTCGAAGGAGTACTGGGACGAGCTGGCCAAGGCCTACGAGGCCAAGCACCCCGACGTGACCGTAAACGTCACCGTCCACTCCTGGAACGACGTCGACCGCGAGGTCCGCGAGATGGTCGACGCCGGTGACGCGCCCGACCTGGCGCAGATCGGCGCCTACTCCGACTACGCCGACAAGGACCTGCTCTACCGGGCCGACGACGTGCTCTCCATCCCCGTCCAGGCCGACTTCGTCTCCCAGCTCGCCGGCGCGGGCCAGGTCAACGGCGTCCAGTACGGGCTGCCCTTCGCCGCCTCCACGCGCGTGCTCTTCTACAACAAGACCCTCTTCAGCGAGGCCGGCATCACCCCGCCCAAGAGCTGGGACGACCTCGCGGACGCCGCCGAGGCGCTGAAGGCGGAGGGCGTGAAGTACCCGTACGCGCTGCCGCTGGGCCCGGAGGAGGCGCAGGCCGAGACCATGCAGTGGATGCTCAGCGGCGGGGGCGGCTACACCGACGACGTCGGCACCTACTCCGTCGACTCGCCGCAGAACGTCACCACCTTCACCTGGCTCCGGGACGAACTGGTCGGCAAGGGCCTCACCGGCCCGGTCGCCCCCGGCAAGCTGAACCGCGCCGCCGCCTTCGCCGCCTTCGCGAACGGCGAGGTCGGCATGCTCAACGGCCACCCCTCGCTGATGAAGATGGCCTCCGACAAGGGCGTGAAGTACGGCATGGTGACCACCCCCGGCGCCGAGGGCGAGAGCCGGAACACGCTCGGCGTCACCGACTGGATGACCGCCTTCAAGGCGGGCGGCCACCAGGAGGAGATCGGCGACTTCCTCGACTTCGTCTACAGCGACGAGAACGTCCTGGACTTCTCCCGCCGCTACGACCTGCTGCCGGTGACCACCTCCGCCTCCCAGGTCATGAGCACCGCGGAGGAGGACAAGGCCCTGCGGCCGTTCCTGGACGAACTGCTGCTCTCGGAGCTGTACCCGGTCGGCAAGACCTCCTGGGCCTCGGTCAGCGCGGACGTCAAGAAGCTCATCGGCCAGGCGGTCGCCCCCGGCAACAGCCCCTCGGAGGTGCTCGGCCGGATCCAGACGACGGCGATGCGGGCGGGCAGCGCGGAGTAGCGGGGCTGTCGGTGGCGGGCGCTACGGTGCCGTACATGGACCTGGGACGGCTCGGACAGAGGGAGCGGAACATCCTCGCGCTGGAGCGCCGCGGCTTTCCCGGCCCCGGCGCGAAGGAGCGGGCGATCCGCGAGGAGCTGGGCCTGGCCCCGGTCCGCTACTACCAGCTCCTCAACGCCCTGCTGGACGACCCCCGCGCCCTGGCCGCCGACCCGGTGACGGTCAACCGCCTGCGCCGGGTGCGGGAGACGCGGCGCGGGGAGCGGTAGGCCACCGGCCGGACGCACGGGCCGGATGCGCGGGTCAGGCGTGCGGTGCGGGTCCGCGGGATAGGTTCGCGGTATGGGCAGCCACCAGGAATCCACCCGAGACGACTCGCCGGACCACCTGCCGACGCCCGCGACGGAGGCCGGACGTGCGGGGCTCGACGCCCTGCTCGCCCGCCCCGCCCGCGCGGTCGTCGCGCTCGACTTCGACGGCACCCTCGCGCCGATCGTGCCCGACCCCGACCGGGCCCGCGCCCACCCGGACGCCGTACCGGCGCTCGCGGCCCTCGCGCCGAAGGTCGCCTCCGTCGCGGTGATCACCGGCCGCCCGGCCGAGGTCGCCGTCCGCCACGGCGGCTTCGCGAACGCCCCCGGCCTGGAGCACCTCGTCGTCCTCGGCCACTACGGCGCCGAGCGCTGGGACGCCGCCACCGGCACCCTCACCGCACCCGAACCGCACCCCGGCGTCGCCGCCGTCCGCGCCGAACTGCCCGGGCTGCTGGAGCGGTCCGGCGCCGGACCGGGCACCTGGGTCGAGGAGAAGGGCCACGCCGTCGCCGTCCACACCCGCCGCGCCCCCGACCCGCAGGCGGCCTTCGACGCGCTGCGCGCTCCGCTCACCGGCCTGGCCGCCCGCCACGGCCTGATCGTCGAGCCGGGCCGCATGGTCCTGGAACTGCGCCCGCCCGGCATGGACAAGGGCGCCGCGCTGCGGGCGTACGCCCGGGACGTCGGCGCCGAGACCGTCGTCTACGCCGGCGACGACCTCGGCGACCTCCCCGCCTTCGCGGCCGTCGACACCCTGCGCGGGGAGGGCACCCCCGGCCTGCTGGTGTGCAGCGGCAGCGACGAGGTCCCCGACCTCAGGAAGCGCGCGGACGTGGTGGTGGACGGCCCGGCGGGGGTCGTACGGCTGCTGCGCGCCCTGGCGGACCGGCTGGCCTGAACCACGCCCGGGGAGAACCGGGAGCGGGGGGGGGGGGGGGGCCCCCCCCCCCCCCCCCCCCACCCCCCGCCCCCCCCAGAGCTCCATACCCCCCACCTCTCCCCTAACCCATACG
>NZ_JBWKKZ010000011.1:145592-170582 GCF_056430705.1 Streptomyces sp. NPDC045956
AAGGGGGGGGGGGGGGGGGGGGGGGGGGTGGGGGGGGAGGGGGGGGGGGGGGGTGGGGGGGGGGGGGGGGGGGGGTTGGGGGGGGGGGGGGGGGGGGGGGGTTGGGGGGGGGGGGGGGGGGGGGGGGGGGGGGGGACCCCCCCCCCCCCCCGCTCCCACCGGTCGTCAGGCGCGTCAGGACCTCAGCGCCTCCAGCTGCTCCAGGAACCAGCGCGCCGGAGGCAGCGCCGTGCCCGCCGCGGCCAGGCGCTTCGACCGCTCCGCCCGCTCCCCGGCGCCCACCGACAACGCCTCGTGCAGCGCCTGCGCCGTCCCCGACACGTCGTACGGATTCACCACCAGCGCGTCCTCGCCCAGCTCCTCGTACGCCCCCGCCTCCCGCGACAGCACCAGCACGCACCCCTCGTCGGAGACGACCGGCACCTCCTTGGCGACGAGGTTCATGCCGTCCCTGATCGGGTTGACCAGGGCCACGTCGGCCAGCCGGTACGCCGCCAGCGACCGCGCGAAGTCGTCCTTCACGTGCAGCACGACCGGCGTCCAGTCCGCCGTCCCGAACTCCACGTTGATCGACTCCGCCACCCGCTGCACCTCGGCGGTGTAGTCCCGGTACACGGCGAGGTCCTGCCGCGACGGGTAGGCGAACGCCACGTGCACGACCCGCTCGCGCCACTCGGGCCGGTCGGTGAGCAGCTGCCGGTAGGCCAGCAGCCCCCGCACGATGTTCTTGGACAGCTCGGTCCGGTCCACCCGCACGATCGTCCGGCGCCCCTCGCCGATCTCCGTCCGCAGCGCGGCCATCCGCTCGTCCACGTCGGCCTCGTGCGACCGCTTCCGCAGGAAGTCCGCGTCGGCGCCCAGCCCGTGCACGCCGATCTCGGTGGAGCCGGTCCCGCCCACCAGCGCGTCGCAGCACGCGGTGAACGCGTCGGCCCAGCGCCGGGTGAGGAACCCGAGCCGGTCGGCGCCCAGCATGCCGCGCAGCACCTGCTCGGCGATGTCGTCCGGCAGCATCCGGAAGTAGTCCACCGGCGCCCACGGCGTGTGTGAGAAGTGGCCGATGCGCAGGTCGGGCCGGAGCTCGCGGAGCATCCCCGGCACCAGCGTCAGGTGGTAGTCCTGCACGATCGCGACCGCGCCCTCGGCGGCCTCCTCGGCCAGCGCCTCGGCGAAGGCCCGGTTGTACGCCTCGTAGGAAGCCCACCGGCGCCGGAACTCCGCGTCGAAGACGGGTTCCACGGGCGTCTGGTACAGCATGTGGTGCACGAACCACAGCACCGAGTTCGCGATCCCGTTGTACGCGTCCGCGTGCACGTCGGCCGGCACGTCCAGCATCCGCACGCCGTCCTCGCCGGTCCCGCGCCGCACCGCCTCGCGGTCGCCGTCGCCGAGCGCGGAGCACACCCACAGCGCCCCCGCGTCGGGCCCGATGGCCGACAGTCCCGAGACCAGCCCGCCACCCCCGCGTCTGGCGTGCAGCGAACCGTCCTCACGCACCTCGTACGAGACGGGCCCCCGATTGGAGGCGACCAGCACCTGAGCAGCACCGAACCTTGAAGCCATACGCCTCAACCTAGCCCGGCCCCCGAACCCTCAAACGTGGTCCGCCGGCCCTTCGGCGCGCGTGCGGCCGAGATTCACGCCACCCTCCGGGCCGCGTACTCCGCGATCTCCGTCATGGGGGGCCGTTCCTCCGTGTCCACGGTGTACGTGCGCGGCTCGAAACCGGCGGGGCCCCGCTCGAACTGGGTGAGGGCCGGCCGGACCAGGTGGCCGCGGGCCAGCCGGAGCTGGGCGGTGCGGTAGATCGCGGCGGACATCCGGCCCAGGGCCTGGCCGTCCTGGTGGCGGTGGAGGCGGACCCCGACGTCGACCTGCGCCAGGCCGTCCAGGCCCACCAGGTGCAGGGCGTCGACCAGCATGCCCAGCTCGACGCCGTACCCGACGGGGAAGGGCAGCCGTTCGAGCAGCGAGCGGCGGGCCGCGTACTCGCCGCCCAGCGGCTGCACGAAGCCGGCCAGCCGCGGCCAGTGCATGTTGAGCAGCGGGCGGGCCATCAGCTCGGTGACCCGGCCGCCCTGCCCGGGAGCCGCGCCGAGCGGACGGTCGTACATGGCCTTGACGAGGTGCACGTCCGGGTCGGTGAGCAGCGGGCCCACGATCCCGGAGACGAAGTCGGCCGAGAACTCCCGCAGGTCGGCGTCGACGAAGCAGACGAGGTCGCCCCTGGTGACCAGCAGCGAGCGCCACAGCACCTCGCCCTTGCCGGGGACGGCCGGGATGCGGGGGAGGATCGCGTCGCGGTGCACGACCCGGGCGCCCGCCGCCGCGGCCACCGCCGACGTGCGGTCGCGCGACCCGGAGTCCACGACCACGACCTCGTCGACGAGCGGGTCCCGCCCCATCAGCTCCCGGCGGATCGTCGTGACGATGTCGCCGACCGTCGCCTCCTCGTCCAGGGCGGGGAGCACCACGCTCACCGTCTGTCCGGTGGTGTGCTTGGCGGTCAGCAGCTGCCGGCGGGGCCGGTCCGTCACGGACCAGGAGCGTGCGCCCAGCCAGCGCTCGACTTCTTCCAGCACGGTCGGTGGCTCCTCTGTGATCCATCTCGCGGTACGGACGACTGTCTCAACCGCCCTGGCCTTCGGTTACAGTCTTGAACAACGCGTGGGGCCACCGCATGCCGGGGTCGCCGCGCGCACCGCACAACAATCGAATACCGCTCATCCAGAGGGGCAGAGGGATACGGCCCGTTGAAGCCCCGGCAACCCTCCAGTCGGTTCTTGTCACGCAGACGTGGCGAGGCTCCCGGCTAGGGAAGGTGCCAAATCCGTCTCGCGGCGAGATGCGTCGTGAGGAAGATGAGGAGAAAGGGCCTCGCCTCCATGGCTGTGCAGACCGCCGAAAGCACCACCACCCCCTCCGCCGCCCCCGCCGGCTCCGTCGATCTGGGCCCCGCCGCGGCGCTCTCCTGTCGCGAGTGCGGCCACCGCGTGCCGCTCGGCCCGGTCTTCGCCTGCGAGGAGTGTTTCGGCCCGCTGGAGATCGCCTACGACTTCTCGGCCTACGACACCGAGGAGCTGCGGAAGCGCATCGAGGCGGGCCCCGCGAACATCTGGCGTTACGCCCCGCTGCTGCCCGTCCCCGCCGACGTGGCCGACAAGCCGAACATCAACCCGGGCTGGACCAAGCTCGTCAAGGCCGACAACCTCGCCCGCGAGCTGGGCGTCACCGGCGGTCTCTACGTCAAGGACGACTCCGGCAACCCGACGCACTCCTTCAAGGACCGCGTCGTCGCCCAGGCCATCGAGGCCGCCCGCGCCTTCGGCTTCACCACCCTCTCCTGCTCCTCCACCGGCAACCTCGCGGGTGCCGTCGGCGCCGCCGCCGCCCGCGCCGGCTTCCGGTCCTGCGTGTTCATCCCGCACGACCTGGAGCAGGGCAAGGTCGTCATGGCCGCCGTCTACGGCGGAGAGCTCGTCGGCATCGAGGGCAACTACGACGACGTGAACCGCTTCTGCTCCGAGCTGATCGGCGACCCGGCGGGCGAGGGCTGGGGCTTCGTCAACGTCAACCTGCGGCCGTACTACGCCGAGGGCTCCAAGACGCTGGCGTACGAGATCTGCGAGCAGCTCGGCTGGCGGCTGCCCGACCAGCTCGTGGTCCCGATCGCCTCCGGCTCCCAGCTCACGAAGATCGACAAGGGTCTCCAGGAGCTGATCAGGCTCGGTCTCGTCGAGGACCGGCCGTACAGGATCTTCGGTGCCCAGGCCGCCGGCTGCTCGCCGGTGTCCACCGCCTACAAGGCCGGCCACGACGTCGTACGCCCGCAGAAGCCGGACACCATCGCCAAGTCCCTCGCGATCGGCAACCCGGCCGACGGGCCGTACGTGCTGGACATCGCGCGCCGCACCGGCGGTGCCGTCGAGGACGTGACGGACGAGCAGGTCGTCGACGCCATCAAGCTGCTCGCCCGCACCGAGGGCATCTTCGCGGAGACGGCGGGCGGCGTGACGGTCGGCGTCACCAGGAAGCTGATCGAGGACGGCGTCCTGGACCCGTCGCTCACCACCGTCGTCCTCAACACCGGCGACGGCCTGAAGACGCTGGACGCGGTGGCCGGCACCGGACTCACCACCACCATCCGCCCGAACCTGGACTCCTTCCGAGAGGCTGGCCTCGCATGAGCGTGACCGTTCGCATCCCCACCATCCTGCGCACCTACACCGGTGGAAAGGCCGAGGTCGCCGCCGACGGTACGAACCTCGGTGAGGTCATCGCCGACCTGGAGAAGAACCACACGGGCATCGCCGCCCGCGTCCTGGACGACCAGGGCAAGCTGCGCCGCTTCGTCAACGTCTACGTCAACGACGACGACGTCCGCTTCGAGCAGGGCCTGGAGACCGCCACCCCCGACGGCGCGGGCGTCTCCATCATCCCGGCGGTCGCCGGCGGCTGACCCGCCCCCGCCGTTACCATCGGTAATTGAGGTGACGCAGCGTTCATCGAATTGCCCCCTCCGTGAGAGAAGCGGAGGGGGCAATTCCATGGGATTGAGCGCGGTAGGGTTGGGGAACGCGCTCCCGATCGAAAGATCGGGAATCTCGAATTCCTGCCCGGCGCCCGACAAGATGTAGCCAAAGTGTGGGCGTATTTCGCGGCTTTTGTGCCCTTTGCGTGCCCCGACTTGACCCGAATTCAGGCGAATTCTCGCCACATTGCGGACCGGGTGCGTCCGGATTTCTCGTCCGATTGACCTGTTGCAGACGGCAGTTGGACAGATACATTCAGCCGCGGTCGACGCGTTCCGGCGCACGCCCCCAGTCGTGGGGGGCGAGGTCTGACCCGGGTCCGCGAAGTGCGGATCTGTGCAAGGGCCAGTAATAGGGGAGTTAGGCATGGCTCAGGGCACCGTCAAGTGGTTCAACGCGGAGAAGGGGTACGGCTTCATCGCGGTCGACGGTGGTGCGGATGTTTTCGTCCACTACAGCGCGATTCAGATGGACGGCTACCGCACCCTCGAAGAAGGCCAGCGGGTCGAGTTCGAGATCTCGCAGGGTCAGAAGGGCCCGCAGGCCGACATGGTTCGCCTCAGCGCCTGAGACGTCCGGCCACGCAAAGCGAACGGTTCTTCTCCGAAGGGCCCGCACCTCCCCGGAGGTGCGGGCCCTTCGGGCTGTCCGCGCCGGGGCACGGGCCTGTCCGCGCCGGGGCGCACCGGTGTTCGCCGGGGGCTGAGCGGCCGGGCCGATCCCCCGAAGGCGCTTGCACTCGATGGGGGCGAGTGCTAATCATTGGCGTTAGCACTCTGAAGGTGAGAGTGACAACGAAGGACCGGGTCGGTGAGGCCCGCAGGCCGGGTGGGGAAGGAACCACAAGGCCGGCGAGCCGTCCGTCGCGGGCGCGGGCGCGGTCCGAAGGAATCACCCCCAGTCCTGGAGGGACCACTTCACATGGCCAAGATCATCGCGTTCGACGAGGAGGCACGGCGCGGCCTCGAGCGCGGCATGAACCAGCTCGCGGACGCCGTCAAGGTGACGCTCGGCCCCAAGGGCCGCAACGTCGTCCTCGAGAAGAAGTGGGGCGCCCCCACGATCACCAACGATGGTGTCTCCATCGCCAAGGAGATCGAGCTCGAGGACCCGTACGAGAAGATCGGCGCCGAGCTGGTCAAGGAAGTCGCCAAGAAGACGGACGACGTCGCCGGTGACGGTACGACCACCGCGACCGTTCTCGCCCAGGCCCTGGTCAAGGAAGGCCTGCGCAACGTCGCGGCCGGCGCCAACCCGATGGCCCTGAAGCGCGGCATCGAGAAGGCCGTCGAGGCCGTCTCCGCCGCCCTGCTGGAGCAGGCGAAGGACGTCGAGACCAAGGAGCAGATCGCCTCCACGGCCTCCATCTCCGCCGCCGACACCCAGATCGGCGAGCTGATCGCCGAGGCCATGGACAAGGTCGGCAAGGAAGGCGTCATCACCGTCGAGGAGTCCCAGACCTTCGGTCTGGAGCTGGAGCTCACCGAGGGTATGCGCTTCGACAAGGGCTACATCTCGGCGTACTTCGCCACCGACATGGAGCGTATGGAGGCGTCGCTCGACGACCCGTACATCCTGATCGCCAACTCCAAGATCGGCAACGTCAAGGACCTGCTGCCGCTCCTGGAGAAGGTCATGCAGTCGGGCAAGCCGCTGCTGATCATCGCCGAGGACGTCGAGGGCGAGGCCCTGTCGACCCTGGTCGTCAACAAGATCCGCGGCACCTTCAAGTCCGTCGCCGTCAAGGCCCCGGGCTTCGGCGACCGCCGCAAGGCCATGCTCGGCGACATCGCCATCCTCACGGGCGGCGAGGTCATCTCCGAGGAGGTCGGCCTCAAGCTGGAGAACGCGACCCTGGACCTCCTGGGCCGCGCCCGCAAGGTCGTCATCACCAAGGACGAGACCACCATCGTCGACGGCGCCGGCTCGACCGACCAGGTCAACGGCCGCGTCAACCAGATCCGCGCCGAGATCGAGAACAGCGACTCGGACTACGACCGCGAGAAGCTCCAGGAGCGCCTGGCGAAGCTGGCCGGCGGCGTGGCCGTCATCAAGGCCGGTGCCGCCACCGAGGTCGAGCTCAAGGAGCGCAAGCACCGCATCGAGGACGCCGTTCGCAACGCGAAGGCGGCCGTCGAGGAGGGCATCGTCGCCGGTGGTGGCGTGGCCCTGCTCCAGGCCTCCCAGGTCTTCGAGAAGCTGGAGCTGACGGGTGACGAGGCGACCGGCGCCAACGCCGTGAAGCTCGCCCTGGAGGCCCCGCTCAAGCAGATCGCCGTCAACGGTGGTCTCGAGGGCGGCGTCGTCGTGGAGAAGGTCCGCAACCTCACCGTCGGCCACGGTCTGAACGCCGCGACCGGTGAGTACGTCGACATGATCGCCGAGGGCATCATCGACCCGGCGAAGGTGACGCGCTCTGCCCTGCAGAACGCCGCCTCCATCGCCGCGCTGTTCCTCACCACCGAGGCCGTCATCGCCGACAAGCCGGAGAAGGCCGCCGCGGGCGGCGCCCCGGGCGGCATGCCGGGCGGTGACATGGACTTCTGATCGGCTCCGGTCGATCAACCGTCCTACGGACCGAGGGCGGCACTCCCCGACAGGGGGGCGCCGCCCTCGGGCGTTTCCGCTCCCCGACTCCTCCCGGACGGATGTGACCTGGGCCACTCATGGCGGCCCGTCGGAATGCGGGCGACGAGCGGCCCTGTTGGCGCCGGTGGGTGCATGCGCATGCACATACTGACCGGTACCTCCGAAGGAGCCCCCACGTGACCGTCACCGCCTCCGACACCGCCTCGCGCGCCGCGCAGGTCCTCGCCCGGCCCGTCACCCTCAACGGCCTGACCGTGCCGAACCGGATCGCCATGGCCCCGATGACCCGGATGTTCTCCCCGGGCGGCGTCCCCGGCGACGACGTGGTGTCGTACTACGCCCGCCGCGCCGCCGCCGGTGTCGGTCTGATCGTCACCGAGGGCACCTACGTCGGCCACGCCTCCGCCGGGCAGAGCGACCGGGTGCCGCGCTTCCACGGCGAGGAGCAGCTGGCCGGCTGGGCGAAGGTGGCCGAGGCCGTGCACGCGGCGGGCGGCACGATCGTGCCGCAGCTGTGGCACATCGGCATGGTCCGCAAGCAGGGCGAGCCCCCCTTCGCCGACGCGCCCGCCGTCGGACCGTCCGGTCTGCGCATCGGCGAGGACGAGGTCACCGGCACGGCGATGACGCAGCGCGACCTGGACGACGTGATCGGCGCCTTCGCCGAGGCCGCGGCCGCGGCCGAGCGCATCGGGCTCGACGGTGTGGAGATCCACGGCGCTCACGGCTACCTCGTCGACCAGTTCCTGTGGGCCGGCACCAACCGCCGCACCGACGCCTACGGCGGCGACCCCGTCTCCCGCACCCGGTTCGCCGCCGAGATCGTGGCCGCCGTGCGCGACGCCGTCTCGCCCGCCTTCCCCGTGATCTTCCGCTACTCGCAGTGGAAGCAGGAGGCCTATGCCGCCCGCCTCGCCGAGACGCCCGAGGAGCTGGAGGCGATCCTCGCCCCGCTCGCCTCGGCCGGCGTCGACGCCTTCCACGCCTCCACCCGCCGCTACTGGCGCCCGGAGTTCGACGGCTCCGACCTCAACCTGGCCGGCTGGACCAAGAAGCTGACCGGCAGGCCCGCCATCACCGTCGGCTCGGTCGGCCTCGACGGCGACTTCACCAAGGCATTCCTGGGCGAGGGCGCCCCCGTCGGCAGCCTCGACAACCTCCTCGACCGCATGGAGCGCGACGAGTTCGACCTCGTCGCCGTCGGCCGCGCGCTGCTCCAGGACCCCCAGTGGGCCGAGAAGGTCCTCGCCGGCCGCTTCGACGCGCTCGCCCCCTACGACGCGGCGTCGATCAAGACCCTCAGCTGAGCGCCGCGCGCACCACGGCGTAGGGTCCGTGGATCACCAACTGGCGTACGGCCTGCGGTAGACCAGTGAGGAGTGATCGATGAGCACGACCGGACCCGTGGTGCGCACCGTCGGCGGCGCGGTGCGCGGACAGACCGCGGACGGCCTGGCCGTCTTCCGCGGCATCCCCTTCGCCGAAGCCCCGGTCGGGCCGGCCAGGTTCGCCGCCCCGCGCCCCGCCCGCCCCTGGGACGGCACCCGCGACGCGTACGCCTTCGGCCCGCCGCCCCCGCAGGACCTGGGCCTGGCGGGCCCGGCCGGCACCCAGTCCGGGGGCGACGACTGGCTGACGGTCAACGTCTGGACCCCCGAGCCCGACCCGGCCGCGCGCCGCCCGGTGATGGTGTGGATCTACGGCGGTGCCTACAAGCTCGGCCACTCCGGCAGCCCCGGCTACGACGCCCGCCGCATAGCCGTCGACGGCGACCTCGTCGTCGTCACCTTCAACTACCGGGTCGGCATGGAGGGCTTCGCCCACATCGAGGGCGCCCCCGCCAACCGGGGCCTGCTCGACCAGGTGGCCGCGCTGGAGTGGGTGCGGGACAACATCACCGCGTTCGGCGGCGACCCGGACCGGGTGACCGTCTTCGGCGAGTCGGCGGGCGCCGGTTCGGTCGCCTCCCTGCTGGCCATGGACCGCGCGGCCGGGCTCTTCCACCGGGCCATCGCCCAGAGCGTGCCGGGCACCTTCTTCTCCGCCGAACTCGCCCGGGACATCGGCACCGCGCTGGCCGCCGAGATCGGCCTGCGCCCCACCGTCGCCGACCTGGCGGCCGTGGACCCCGACCAGCTGGTCAAGGCGGGGCAGTCCCTCGCCCCGAAGATGCCCGGCCAGGTGGCCCGCTGGGGCCAAGCCGCGCCCACCGTCACCCCGTACTCGCCGGTCGTCGACGGCGAGGTGCTGCGGGTCACGCCGTGGCAGGCGCTGGCGACCGGCGCGGCCCGGGACGTCGACCTGGTCGTCGGCCACAACCGCGACGAGAACCGCCTGTTCACCGCGATGGCGGGCAAGCTCGGCCGGATCGGCGACGAGCGCGCGAGCGCCGCCCTCGCCCTGTACGCGCCGGGCGGCGAGGCGGCCTACCGGGCCGCGTACCCCGACGCGTCCGCCAACGACCTGTACGAACGCGTCCAGACGGACTGGCTGTTCGGCATGCCGTCGCTGCACCTGGCCGAGGCGCACCTCGCGGGCGGTGGCCGGGCGCACGTCTACGAGCTGACCTGGGCGGCCCCGGGCAGCGGCGGTGCCTTCGGCGCCTGCCACGCCCTGGACGTCCCCCTGCTCTTCGGCACCTTCGAGGCGGACCTGGGGCTGCTGCTCTTCGCCGGTGCGGAACCGTCCGCCGAGGCGCTGGCCCTGTCGTCCCGTTTCCGCTCCGCCTGGACGGCGTTCGCGCGCACCGGTGACCCGGGCTGGCCGGCGTACGACACCGAGCGGCGCCTGGTCCAGGTGCTGGACGCGGAGCCGGCCGTCGTGCCGTACCCGGAGGAGACGTCGCGTCGCTTGTGGGAGGGCCACGAGTTCGCGGCGCTGCCTCTGCTGGGGTGAGGCCGGTACGCCGGGCCGTGCCGGTGGAGTGAACGTGAGGGCCGCCCGGCGTGACGGGCGCGGGCCGTCTCGGCGGCTCTCTGCGGGTGGTGGGGCGCGCTGGGCGCGCGGCGACATGTGCCGTGCGGCGTGTGGCAAGCGGGTTGTTCCGTAGGTCTGGCGGGGGTGGTCTCGAAAAGCGTGGACACTTCGCCCCGAAGTGTTCACGCTTTCGGGACCACCTCTGGCCCCACGGTCACCTGGAAGCCGACGACGCCTTGAGGGCGCTGACGAAGAACACCCAGGCATCGGCCCGGAACAGGAGATTCGGGCCGTAGGGGTTCTTGGAGTCGCGGACCGGGACGACGGCCGCATTGCCGACGGAGGCTTCGAGGCAGTTGTCGCCGCTTCCGCCGCTGTAGCTGGACCTGTGCCAGTCGTTCTCAGGGTTGGTCTCCATGGGCGTAATTCTGCGCCACCTGCTCGATCATGGACAGGGACTTCCCAGGCGGGAGGGCGGACATCATCAGCAGGTCGTAGTAGCCGCGGTAGCGCGCAACCGTAGCGGGGTCGTCGTCGACCCGTCCGGTACCGACTCCTTCGAGATAGACCAGGGGTGGGGTGTCCGCGAAGTCCATCAGCCGCACACAGCCCTGCATCGCCGGATGCGCGCCCACATCGAAGGTCAGCACCTGCACGATGACCCGGTTGTCCCGCATCAGCGCGGCGAGGTGGCGGAGGGCCTCCGCCATTACCGCGCGCCCGCCGGTGGCCCGGTGCAGCGCGGCTTCGTCAAGGACGGCCCACAACACAGGCCCTGTTGGATCGGCGAGCACACGGGCTCGCTCCATCCGTGCCGCCACGAGCTCGTCGATCACATCGTCCGCCGCAGTCGGCTGGTAGGCGCGGCAAACGGCCCGCGTATATCCCGGGGTTTGCAGCAACCCCGGGACCAGCATCGACGCGTACTCCCTGATCGTCGTCGCCGACCTCTCCGCCTCCGCCGCCTCGGCGAAATGCTCGGGGTACTTCGACTTCGCCGAAGCCGCGCAGTTCCGCCGGAAGAAGTCCTCCGTCCCCAGCGCCTCGTCCAGCAGCCGCGCGTACTCCGGCTGCATCCTGCGCGTACCGGACTCCAGCTGCCCGATGAACGAGCCGCTGACGAACAGCCGGCCGCCCAGGTCGTCCTGGCTCAGCCCGGCCTTCTCGCGGGCGTGCCGCAGTTCGGCGCCCAGCAGGGCGCGGGGGGACGACGAGGGGTCGAGGTCTTTCGGTCCAGGCATGGCAGCGGAACTCCCGGTCGTACAGCGAGGGTTGTTGGGGCGCCCTGTCTGGCCAGGTTAGAACCGGTCGGACACGCTGTGTCGCGAATCATGAACTCTGTGTGGAGGTGAGGAAGCGTGCGGTCGACCGAAGAAGTCGTCGAGACCCTGCGACAGGCCCTCGTGGGCGCCGGTGTGGTGTTGCCGTCCCTGGGCGTCGATCCGGTGACGGGCGCGAGCGAGGAGCCGTTCGCGCTGGTCGAGCTGGGGCGCTGCAACGTGCGGGTCGCCGAGCGGCTGGCCTCGGTGGTGCGGGGTGAGCGGCCGCCGGTGGGCGCGCACGCCGTGGACGTGCGGGACGGGCGCGTGGGCGAGGTCATGGGGCACGGCGAGGGCGGCGTGCGGCTGCGGCCGGTCGGCGGCGGACGTGCGTGGGACTGCCCGGTCGCGTCAGTGGCGGACGCGAGCCCGGGGGACGTGATGCGGGCCCGGCTGCACAGGACGAACCAGGAGAGCGTCCAGGGCTGATCCGGAGCCGCGATCCGTTCCGCCGCCGTCAGCGGCTCGGCTCAGAGGCCGCCCATCGGCTCCACGTCCACCCGCACCGGCGTCCCCCACACCCGCAGCACCTCGTAGTCCGTGAACTCGTGGACGAGCCGGTACGCCATCGCCGCGCGGGGCGCGCGCAGTTGGGCCGCGATGTACAGCTCGGCCTCGCGGCGGTCGCGGCGCGGGGTGCCGCACAGCTGCCACGCCTGCCCGTTCCACAGCTCGGGCAGCCAGCGCTGCTGGGGCTGCGGCCGGTCGCCGCGCGTCCCGTACCGGGACGGGACCGGCTCGGTGGGCCGCGCGGGCAGCGGGCCCCCGTTGTACTCGGCGCGGCGGGCGGCGCGGCGCCGGGTCTCGCAGAGCAGGCAGAGGTCGGGGGCGGCCTGGTCCACCGGCCCGTTCGGGTGCTCGGGGCAGCGGGTGACGGGAGCCGCCGCCGTGACACTCTCCTCCAGCTGGTCCAGCGCGCGCTTCAGGTCGGCGCGGACCTCGTGCAGCTTGGCGTCCGGCGTGTCGGCGGTGAGGGCCTCGCCGTGCTCACCGAGGAGACGCAGGGCGCGGCCCAGGGCGGTCAGCTGGGCGTGGTTCATGCTCCCCAGCGTCGCACACGGTGCGGCCGGCGCCCTCGTCCAGACCGAAGAAGTACGTCGCCGCGAACCCGACCACGTACCCGGTGAGCAGCCCGCCCCCGTACACTCCCGCCGTCGCCGCCCACCCCCCGCCGCCCGCCAGGAGCGGGAACAGCGCCCAGCCGGACGGGCCGATCGCCGTCGCCCCCACCTCGGTGCCGAGCATCGCGAACAGGCCGACGAAGGCACCGCCCGCCGCCCCGCCCACGCAGGCGGTGAGGAAGGGGCGGCCGAGAGGCAGGGAGACGCCGTAGATCAAGGGTTCGCCGACGCCCAGCAGCCCGGCGGGGAGCGCCGACCTGATCGTCGTCCGCAGGGACGTGTCGTGGCGCAGCCGGACGTAGACCGCCGCGGCCGCGCCGACCTGGCCGGCCCCGGCCATGGCCAGCAGGGGCAGCAAGGCGGTGTGGCCCTGCTGCTCGATGAGGGTGGTGTGCAGGGGGATGAGGGCCTGGTGCAGGCCCAGCATCACCAGGGGGAGGAAGAGGCCGCCGAGGACCAGTCCGGCCAGGGCGCCCGTCGTCGCCAGCAGCCAGGTCGCGGCGGCGCCGACGGCCGTGGCGGCCTCGCCGGCCGCGTACATGAGGAGGTACAGGGTGACCAGGCCGGGGACCAGGACCGTCAGGGTGGGGGTGAGCAGGACGTCCAGGGTGCCGGGGAAGCGGGCGCGGCACCACTTCTCGACCCGGGTGGCCAGCAGGGCCGCCGCCAGCGCGCCGAGGACGCCGCCCTGGCCGGGGGCGAGCGCGGCGCCGAACACGGTCACCTTCGCGACACCCGGGTAGACGACGACGGCGGCGACCGCGCCGCCCAGCACGGGCGTGCCGCCGAACTCCTTCGCCGTGTTGTGGCCGACGAACACCGCGATCAGCGCCATGAAGGCGGAGGAGACGGCCGCCAGGGCCGGGGTGATGCCGGGGAGCAGCCCCAGGTTCGTGAGCAGGCCGCCGACGCCCGCGACGATTCCGCAGCCGATCAGCGCCGGGATGAGCGGGACGAAGATGTCCGCGACGCGGCGCAGGGCCGTCCGCAGGGGCGTCGCGGCCCGCTGCCGCTGACGCTCCTTCAGCGCGGCGCCGCGCCGGGCGAGGACGTCTGCCGTGCCGCCGCCCCCGGCCGCCAGCAGCGCCTCGAAGGCCTCCGTCACCCGCCCGACCACGCCGGGGCCCAGCACCACCTGGTACGAGTCGCCGTCCTCCACCACCCCGAGCACGCCGGGCAGGGCGCGCAGCGCCTCGTCCTCCACCCGGGACCGGTCGGCCAGGCCCAGGCGGAGGCGGGTCATGCAGTGGGCGACGGAGACGACGTTGGCGGGGCCGCCGACCAGGGGGAGCAGCGCGGCGGCCGTGGAGTGGGGGTCCTTGTGCACCCCCCGAGCGTGCGGTCAGCCCCGTCCCGCCGCCAGCGCGGCGCGCAGGTGGCCGCCGGAGTCCTCCAGAAGGCGGGCGGCCGTCGGGCCGTCCACGTCGGCCAGCAGGGTCAGGATCGCGTCCTTGACCTCACCGCCGGTGGCGGTCAGCGCGCGCTCGATCTCGTCGTCGGCGGCGCCGGTGGCCAGTGCCACGATCCGGCGGGAGCGGGCGCGCAGCTTCTCGTTGGAGGCGCGCACGTCCACCATCAGGTTCCCGTAGGTCTTGCCGAGGCGGATCATCGTGATCGTCGACAGCATGTTCAGGACCAGCTTCTGCGCCGTGCCGGCCTTCAGGCGGGTCGACCCGGTGATCAGCTCGGGGCCGGTGACGACCTCGATGCCGTGCTCGGCGGCGGCCGCCAGGGCGCTGCCCCGGTTGCAGGCGAGGCCCACGGTCAGGGCGCCGAGCGCGCGGGCGTGCTCGACGGCGCCGACGGCGTACGGGGTGCGGCCGGAGGCGGAGACGCCGACCACCGCGTCGTCGGCGGTGAGACCGAGGGCGTCCAGGTCGGCGCGGGCCAGCTCGGCCGAGTCCTCGGCGCCCTCGACGGAGGTGACCATGGCCTCCGGGCCGCCCGCGATGAGGCCGACGACCTGTCCGGGGGCGGTGTTGAAGGTGGGCGGGCACTCCGAGGCGTCCAGTACGCCGAGCCGGCCGGCCGTGCCGGCGCCCGCGTAGACCAGCCGTCCGCCGCGGGCCATCCGGGCGGCCACCGCGTCGATCGCGGCGGCGATCTCGGGCAGCCGCTCGGCGACGGCGGAGGGCACGGTCAGGTCCTCGCCGTTCATGGCCCGCGCGATGTCCAGTGTGGGGAGCCGGTCGATCTCGGCCAGCTCGGGCCGGAACGCCTCGGTGGCGAGGGTCTCCAACTGGGAGCGGAGGTCGGGGTGGTGGGGGGTTGAGGTCATGACGGAGCAGCTCTCTTCGGTGACTTTTCCATTGTGGGTCGAGGCAGCTTGTCCCAGGGGCGCGGGGAACTGCGCGATCAGCCGCGCACTGCCCGCAGTCGCCCACGACGAGCACCCTCTACGGTCTCCCGCGCGGCCCCCCGTGGCGATGCGCCAGCGCCTCGTAGGACGCCGCGAGCGCCGGCGCCGCCGACTCGTAGGTCCGCTGCGCCACGCCCACGAAGAGACAGTCCACCACCAGCAGCTGGCTGGTCCGGGACGACATCGCCGCCGGCCGCAGCTCGCTCTCCCGCGATGTGGAGGTGGTCAGCACGTGGTCGGCGTACTGCGTGACGGGGCTGTCGGGGCGGCCGGTGATGGCGACGGTCGTCGCGCCGCGTTCGAAGGCCACCCGCAGCGGCTCGATGACGTCCCCCGTCGATCCGGAGTGGGTGATCGCGAGGGCGACGTCCCCGGCGCGCAGCTGCACCGCGTTGGTGACGGCGAGGTGCGGGTCGCCGGGGGCGTGCGCCATCAGCCCTATCCGCAGCAGCTTCTGGGTGAGGTCCTGGGCGACCAGGCCGGAGGCGCCGATGCCGTACACGTCGGTGCGGCGGGCGGCGGCGAGCGCGGTGACGGCCGCGCCGAGCTGGACGGTGTCCAGTCCGGCGGCGGTGTCGGCGAGGGTCTGCTGCTCGTCGTAGGCCAGCTTGGCGACGACGTCGGCGATCGGGTCGTCGACCGCGATGTCGGTCGTGATGGCGGGTGCGCGGCCGGACTGCTGCTGGGCGGCGAGTCCGGCGAGCGCGAGGCGCAGATCGCGGTAGCCGGGGTAGCCGAGGAGCCGGGCCGTGCGGACGACGGTCGCCTCGCTGGTGCCGGTGAGCTCGGCGAGGCCGGTGACCGTGAGGGCCGCGCAGCCGGCCGGGTCGTTCGCCACGGCCTCGGCGACCCGCTGCATGGACCGTGTCATCGAGGGCGCCAGCGTGCGCACCTTGGCCGCGAGGGCGCCGGGCGCGGGGGGTGTGCCGCCGCTTCCGGCGCCGCGACGGCCGGCGGACGCGGTGCCGCCCGCCGCCCTGCCGCCCGGACTGCCGAAAGTTTCCTTCACTTCATCGGTCACTCATGAAAGATATTTTCGTTTCGGTCCGCGGGTCAAGAGTGCGCACAATGGGTGCATGGACCCCATCAGCCCTCTGGAGCAGACGCTGCATGCCGCGCGCGCCCTCGTCCTCGCCGACCTGGTGGCGGGCCAGGTCGCCGAGCCCGACGTCGTGTCGCTGGTCGAGGAGTCCGTCACCGAGCGCCGCTGGTGGGTCGAGCAGTGGCCGGAGGGTGCGGAGTTCGTCGCCGGGCTGGTCGCCCAGGACGTGCAGGACGCCCTGCTGGAGCGGTACGGTCGCTGGCCGCTGTGCCCGGTGTGCGGCGCGGGCGACCCGCACGCGCTGGACGTCGAGCCGGAACTGGGCCCCGACCCGCACTGGGTGTGCGGCAAGGCGGGCGTGAAGGTCGCGGCGGTCGGTTCGCTGGGCGCCGTCGGCCCGTCCGCGTCGTGAGGCCGGACCGGTGACCGTCTACATCGACCCGCCGACCTGGCCCGGCCACGGCCGGCTGTGGTCGCACCTCGTCAGCGACGTCTCCTACGCCGAACTCCACGCGTTCGCCGAGACCCTGGGCGTGCCGCGCCGCGCCTTCGAACGCGACCACTACGACCTCCCCGCCCAGCGGTACGCCGACGCCGTGTCCGCCGGGGCGCTGGAGGTCAGCAGCCGCGAGGTGGTGCGGCTGCTGCACGGTGCGGGGCTGCGGCGCAGGAAGGGCGGGGCTCAGCCGCGCAGCTCGTAGGCGAGCAGCTCCTCGTCCTCGGCGACCAGGCGGTAGCCGGCGCGGGTGACGACGGCCTGCGAGCGGACGTTGTCCCGGTCGATCTTCGCGAGGAGGATGGTGCCGCCCTCGCGGGCCGGCGGCCAGGCCGACAGCGCGCGCAGCGCCTCGGTGGCGTAGCCCTGGCCGCGGGCGTCCTCCGCGAGGTCGTAGCCGACCTCGGCCCGGCCCTCCTCGTCCGGCGGCCCGTGGAAGCCCATGGCACCGACCGCGCGGCCGTCCTCGTTCCGGACGAGCGCGAACATGCCCCACTCCGGCCGGTGCACACCCGCCTCGTAGTCCTTCAGCAGCAGTCCCGCGCCCTCCCGCGTGCCCTGGAAGGGCCCGCTGTCGGTCCACACGAACCCGCCGTCGCCACCGGCCGCCAGATCGGCGGCCGAGGCCGGGGTGAGGCCCACGAGGGTGAGCCGTCCGGCGGGCAGGGCCAGGTTGTTCTTCCAGCGCCACCCGGTCAGCGGGGCACGCCCCGACAGGTCGCCGCGCCCGGTGGCCCACAGCAGGGTGCGCCAGGGGTCGGTGCCGGGCTGGACGTGCGGGAAGATCCGGGCGAGGACGTCGGCGCACAGCCCGGCGGGCGGCTCGTACGCCAGGCCGAGGCCCTCGGCGATGTCGTGCGTGTGCACGAGCACCTCGGTGATCCCCATCGCCGCGAACCCCTCGCGGTCCGCGCTGCGGAAGGGGTACGGGTGGAAGGCTCGGACCTCGCGCGGGGTGGTGCGGACGGTGGCGGCGAGCAGGGCGCCGGTCGTCTCGATCACCTGGAGCACGCCCTCGTTGCCGGTGCCCTCGTCCAGGGTCAGCTCGAAGGGCACGTAGGCCTCGGTGGCGCGTCCGGCCAGCTGGCCCGCGTAGGCGATGAGGTCGCCCGCGACGTGCTCCGCCGTGTACCGGCAGCTCCACTCCAGCCGGCCGGCCCGCGCCCCCTCCCAGTCCCGGTCGGTCACCGTCCGCAGCAGCGCGACGGCGCCCGCGACGGCCTCCTCCACCTGTTCCCCGCCCATGGTCCGCATGCCGGGCAGGCTACGGCGCGCGGCCCCCGCCGGGCGACAGCATTTCCAGCTCGCCGGTGAGGTTGTACCGGGCGGTCGTCTCCCACGCGCGCCGCCCGTGCGGGGTGTGGAACAGCCGGGGCAGGGCGAGGAGTTGGCGGAGCACCGCGGCGCGTCCCTCGCGGAAGGCGTCGTCCGGCACGAAGTGGTACTCCTCGCGCACGGCCGCCGTGTACGCGGCGTACGCCGACGGCGGCGAGGCCAGCACGGCCAGGTCGGCGTCGCACAGCACCTGCCCGTCGCGGTCGCCGTCGGCCGGGGCGTGGGTGACGGTGAGCCGCACCAGCCGGACCACCTCGGCGGTCCTGGGCGCCGGCACGCCCGCCTCGGTCAACGCCCGCTCGGCCAGGCGGGCCGACCGCTCCTCGTTCTCGGACCGCTCGGGCCGGTACACCGCGTCGTGGAACCACGCGGCCAGCCGGACCGCGGCCGGGTCGGCCGCGTACTCCTCCAGCACGTCGACGTGGTCCAGGACCGCGGTCAGGTGGGCGAGCGTGTGGTAGCGCCGCTGGGGCTCGGACCACCGGCGCAGCAGGTCGTCCGCGTACCGGTCCGGGTCGGGGTGACCGGCGCCCTCGCGGGCCGGGACGAGGGCGTGCAGCCAGCGGGAGCGCAGGGCGTCGAGATCGGCCATGGCGGCCATTCTTCCAGCGGGACCGGACCGCCGGCCCGGTCCGTGCGGTCCCGGCTCCGTGCGGTCCCGGGTGGGTGTGGTCGCGGCTCCGTGCGGTCCCGGGTGGGTGTGGTCGCGGCTCCGTGCGGTCCCGGGTGGGTGCGGTCCGAGGCCCGCGGTGTCCGGGCCCGCTGTGTCCGAGGTCCGGGGTGTCGGTGGCGTCCGGGACACCGATGTCCGAAGCCCGTGGTGTCCGCGGTGTCCGCGGTGTCCGCGGTGTCCGTGGCATCCGGGGCCCGTGGTGCTGACCTCGGGGCGGGGCCGCGCCTACCGTGGGGCCATGACGACTCCCGCAGACGTGCACGACGTACGCGACCCCGAGCGGCCCGGCCGGCTGCTGGCCCTCGAACGGGACGAGCTGGTGCCGCTGCTGCGCTCCCGGGCGGACGGCGACTTCGCGCTGCCGGTGGCCGCGTGCCCGGGATGGACCGTGCGGGACGTGCTGGCGCACTGCTCCGCCGCGCTGGTCCGGGTGGTGGAGAACCGCTTCGAGGACGGCGTCTTCTCCCCCGAGTCCAACGACCGGGACATCGCCGAGCGCGCCGACTGGACGCACGCCCGTGTCCTCGACGAACTGGAGCGCGGGATGACGGAAGCCGGCCCGGTGATCGCCCGCGCCGACGGCGCGCTGGACGGGATCGCCCTGGGGGAGTGGGTGCACGCGGGCGACGTGCGGGTCGCCCTCGGCGAGCCGGGGGCGTACGCGGGGCGCGGGCTGCCGGAGGCGCTGGCGCTGCTCGGCACCCTCACCCGCGACCGCGGCCACGTCCCGCTCCACGCCGACCTCGACGACGTGGACGAGCCGCTGAAGCTGGGCGCGGTGAGCGGCGAGCGGCCGCCGGGGCGGTTCATCGGGGACGCCGCGACCCTCGTACGGCTGTACGCCGGCCGGCCCGTGAACGACACGGCGGGCGCGGACGGCGCGGCCGGGTACGAGCTGGCCGGGGTGCGGGCGGCGGAGCTGAACCTCTTCGGCGGCTGAGCGGGCCGGTGGGCCGAGACGGAACCCGGCCCGGCTGTCTGGGCGTAGTCTTGGATTGGACTAGACCTGTAGTAGGCCGACGAATGGGGTCCCATGAGCAAGCGTGCAGTCCTGGAGGTGATCGCCCTCGACGTCGAGGACGCGGTCGCCGCCCAGGCCGGAGGCGCGGATCGCCTCGAACTGGTCACCGACATGGCGGCCGACGGCCTCACCCCGTCGACCGCGACGGTCGCCGCGATCCGCGGGGCCGTCGACATCGACCTGCGGGTGATGCTGCGGCTCGCGGACGGGTTCGCCGCCGGGGACGTCGAGCGGCTGGTGCGGCTCGCCGCGGAGATGCGGGAGGCCGGGGCCACGCAGTTCGTGCTCGGCTTCCTCGACGCGCACGGCGACGTGGACCTCGTCGCCGTGGAGCGGGTCGCCGGGGCGCTGGACGGGTGCCGGTGGACCTTCCACCGCGCGATCGACCGCGCCGCCGACCGGGACGCCCTGCGCAAGCAGCTCGCGGACTTCCCGGGGCTGGACACCTACCTGACCGCCGGGTCGGCGGCCGGGGTGGACGACGGGCTGCCCGTGCTGCTCGCCGAGGCGCGGCGGCGGGGCGAGCCGGGGTACGAGCAGCGGCTGCTGGTCGGCGGCGGTCTGCGGCTGGACCACGTACGGGGTCTGCGGGACGCCGGGATCGACGGCTTCCACATCGGCGGCGCGGCGCGGCCCTCCGGGTGGACCGGCCCGGTGTCCGCGCAGGCCGTGGCGGAGTGGCGCCGGGCACTGGACGCCTAGGCGGCGGCCCCGCTCCTGCCGCACCCCCGTGGCCGCGGGGGGTGGTCGTGCCGCCCCGGTGGCACGGCCGGCCGCCCCCGGGTACGGCGGCACCGGGCCGACCGGGCCGACCGCGCGGGCCCGGTGCGGCGCTACCGGGCCAGCTGCGCGGGCAGGTCCGTGCCGTGGGTCACGATCAGGCCCGAGACCGCGCGGGTCAGCGCCACGTACAGCCGCCGCAGCCCGGTCCGCTCGTCCGGCTCGCCGTCGACCACCGCCCCCGGCTCGTCCAGGACCACGTAGTCGTACTCCAGGCCCTTGGCCAGGGAGGCCGGGACCAGGGTCAGGCGGGTGGCGCGCGTGGTCTCCTCGCCGGGACCCACGAAGCCGAGCCCGGCCGCCCCGAGGGCCGCCGCCAGCTCCGGCACCCGCGCGTCGGCGGCGATCAGGCCGACCGAGCCCTCCCGTGCCAGCAGCTCGCGGCAGGCCGCCAGCACGTCCGCCGTGCCCGCCGTACCCGGCGACGTCGGGCGGATGTCGAAGAAGCCCGGGTTCTCGCGGATCGACGCCACCGGCGTCAGGCCCGGCGCGATGTGCGGCAGCAGCCGGGAGGCGTACGCGATCACGTCCGTCGGCACCCGGAAACCGGCCGTCAGCTCCTCCACCACGGCCTCGCCCTTGCCCAGGTGGGCCAGCGCCTCGGACCAGCTGCGGGTCGCCCACGGCGTGGTCCCCTGCGCCAGGTCCCCGAGGACGGTCGCCGAACCGGTGGTGCAGCGCCGGCCCACCGCGCGGTACTGCATGGGGGACAGGTCCTGCGCCTCGTCGAGCACCACGTGCCCGAGGGAGTGGGTGCGCTCGACCAGATCGGTGGCCTCGTCGATCAGCACGGCGTCGGCGGCCGACCACCGGGCCGTCCGCACCGAGCGGGCCGGCTTCACCCACAGCACCGCCTTGCGCTCCTCCTCGGTGAGGACGCCCGCGGAGTGCTCCGCGAGGAAATCCGCGTCCGACAGCAGGCGCAGGACCAGCTTCGCGGGCTCCACCTGCGGCCAGACCTGCTTCACCAGCGCCTTCACGGCGGCGTTGCGGGCCACCGCGTTCTGCACCCGGTCGTCCGGCGCCTCGCCGGCCCGCTCCATCTGCACCAGCACCGCGTGCGCGATCCGCTGGGGAAGGGCCTCACGGGCGGCCCCGTAGCGGATGTCGCGGGCCAGCAGCTCGCGGACGATCTCCTCCACCTCGTACGCCGCCACCCGCCAGCGCCGCGAGCCGCGCACCACGACGACCCCCTCGTTGGGCGGGGTGACGTGCGAGTAGAGCGCCCGGCGCAGCACCTCCGCCATCCGCGCGTCGCCCTTGACCACCGCCGTCGCCGCCTCGTCCGCGCCCCGCACCTCGACGTGGGCCACCAGGTCGTCGACGGTGGCCTGGCGGACCGTCAGCTCGCCGAGGGCGGGGAGCACCTGCTCGATGTAGTGCAGGAAGGACCGGTTCGGCCCGATGACCAGGGTGCCGGTGCGGGCGAGGCGCTCACGGTGCGCGTAGAGGAGGTAGGCGACCCGGTGCAGGCCGACGGCGGTCTTCCCGGTGCCGGGGCCGCCCTGCACGCAGACCGAGCCGGACAGTCCGGCGCGCACGATCTCGTCCTGCTCGGGCTGGATGGTCGCCACGATGTCGCGCATCGGACCGACGCGGGGCCGCTCGATCTCCCGCTGGAGCAGCCGGCTGGTGACCGCCGCCTCCGCCGGGTCGGACAGGTGCTCGTCCTCGTACGCCGTCAGCTCGCCGCCGGTGTAGCCGAAGCGGCGGCGCAGCGCGACGTCCAGCGGGTCCTTCTTCGACGCCCGGTAGAACGGCTGCGACACCGGCGCCCGCCAGTCGATCACCATCGGGTCGCCGTCCCCGTCGTGCACGTGCCGGCGCCCGATGTAGAAGCTCTCCCCCTCCGCGCCCTCGGCCCGTTCCGCGCCCGGGGAGTGCAGGTAGTCGAGCCGGCCGAAGAACAGCGGGGTGTCGCTGAGGTCGGCGAGCGCCTTGATGCGCTCCTCGATCTGGCTCTCCAGCACCGCGGCGTTGACCCAGTTCGCGGTGACGTCGGTGATGTCGAGGGCCTCCACGTCGGCGCGCATGGCGCGCAGGGCGGCACGGGACGCGGCGAGATGCGAGCGCTCGCGGGTCAGGGGGTCGTCGTGGACGGGCGTGGACAAGGGAGTGCCTCCGGGGGGCCGTCGTGGGCTGGGCGCGGGTGCGCGCGAGGAGCCGACCGGTTTCCGTCCGGAGGGCGGCACTCCGCGAGGGAGGCGGGCAGGAGCGGAGAGTGTAGGGGAGCGAGGACCGCGGGGGCCAACCGTTTTCCCGGCCCCGGCCGGCCCCGGCCCGGCGCGGCCTGCCACCGGCCTGCCGCCGCACCCCGTCGTCCCCTAGGGGACGCACCCTCCTGCCCGAGGGGTCCGGGTCCCTCTGAAGGGGGACGGGACGCGGGCCGGGGTTGGGTCCTTGGACCGATGCCGGACCGGGGTCCGCGGTCGCACCATGGAGACATGAGCGCAGCAACCATCTCCCCCGCCCCGGCACCGGGCCGCGCGTCCGGTGCCACGCCCGTGGCCGGCAGCCACCGGCACCGGCTCGGTGACGCCCTGCGCGCCGTCAGGGTGTTCGCGGGCGCCGCCTTCGACGTGGTCGTGCTCGGCGAGTACGGCGAGGAGGCCGGCGTCCGCCGCAGGTGAGCGCCCCGGGAGCCGGCCCCGGCGTCAGCTCTCGGTCAGCAGCTCGTCCGCGTCCATGATCCGGTACGCGTAGCCCTGCTCCGCCAGGAAGCGCTGGCGGTGCGCGGCGAAGTCCTGGTCGAGCGTGTCGCGCGCGACCACGGAGTAGAAGTGCGCCTGGTGGCCGTCGGACTTCGGGCGCAGCACCCGTCCGAGGCGCTGCGCCTCCTCCTGCCGGGACCCGAAGGTGCCCGACACCTGGACGGCGACCGTGGCCTCCGGCAGGTCGATGGAGAAGTTCGCGACCTTCGACACCACGAGGACGCTGATCTCGCCCTGGCGGAAGGACTCGAAGAGCTTCTCCCGCTGGGCGTTGGACGTCTCGCCCTTGATGACCGGCGCCCCCAGGTGCTCGCCCAGCTCGTCGAGCTGGTCGATGTACTGCCCGATGACGAGGATCTGCTGCCCGGCGAAGCGCCGGACGATCGCCTCCGTCACCTTCCGCTTGGTCGCGGTCGTCGCGCAGAAGCGGTACTTCTCCTCCGTCTCGGCGGTGGCGTACGCGAGCCGCTCGGAGTCGGTGAGGTTGACCCGGACCTCCACGCAGTCGGCGGGCGCGATGTAGCCCTGCGCCTCGATCTCCTTCCACGGCGCGTCGAACCGCTTCGGACCGATCAGGGAGAACACGTCCGACTCGCGGCCGTCCTCGCGCACCAGCGTCGCGGTCAGGCCGAGCCGCCGCCGCGCCTGGAGGTCGGCGGTGAACTTGAAGACCGGCGCCGGCAGCAGGTGCACCTCGTCGTAGACGATCAGGCCCCAGTCCCGGGAGTCGAACAGCTCCAGGTGCGGGTAGACGCCCTTGCGGCGGGTCGTCAGCACCTGGTAGGTCGCGATGGTGACGGGCCGGATCTCCTTCCTCGTCCCGCTGTACTCGCCGATCTCGTCCTCGGTGAGGGAGGTCCGCTTCACCAGCTCGTGCTTCCACTGCCGGGCGGAGACGGTGTTGGTCACCAGGATCAGCGTCGTCGACTTGGCCTGCGCCATCGCACCGGCCCCGACCAGGGTCTTGCCCGCGCCGCAGGGCAGCACGACGACGCCGCTGCCGCCGTGCCAGAAGTTCTCCACCGCCTGCTTCTGGTACGGGCGCAGCGCCCAGCCGTCCTCGGCCAGCTCGATCGAGTGCGCCTCGCCGTCGACGTACCCGGCGAGGTCCTCGGCGGGCCAGCCCAGCTTCAGCAGCGTCTGCTTGATCTGCCCGCGCTCGGAGGGGTGCACGGCCACCGTGTCCGGGTCGATGCGGGTGCCGACCAGCGGCGCGATCCGCTTCGACTTCAGCACTTCCTCCAGCACCGGACGGTCCGTGGTCGTCAGGACCAGCCCGTGCGCCGGGTGCTTGGAGAGGGTGAGGCGGCCGTAGCGGTCCATGGTCTCGGCGATGTCGACGAGCAGCGCGTGCGGCACCGGATAGCGGCTGTACTCGACGAGCGCGTCCACGACCTGCTCGGCGTCGTGGCCGGCCGCCCGCGCGTTCCACAGGCCCAGCGGGGTCACCCGGTAGGTGTGGATGTGCTCCGGCGCCCGCTCCAGCTCGGCGAACGGCGCGATGGCCCGACGGCAGTCGCCGGCCTGCTCGTGGTCGACTTCGAGGAGCAGGGTCTTGTCGGACTGGACGATCAGCGGACCATTCACGGGCGGCACCCTTTCACGCGCTACGGCCGACCGCGACGGGACGGATCGGCCAAACATCCAGTGTGCCTGATCGCGCGGACCGGCTACCTGAGACTGATGTTGTTGATCAGCGGCCCCTCGATGGTGACGCCCTCCGTGAGCAGGGGTTCGACGCCGGCGACGGGGAGGGGCAGCGGCAGCGCGGTGGCCTCGGGGGCGAGCGCCCCGAACAGCGCGGCGGCGGTGATCAGGGCGGCGACGGAGACGGCGACGGCGGAACGGGTGGCGGAGCGGCAGGGATCGGCGGGCTTGGCGCGCATGCGGGTCCTTTCGGGGAGACCGGGAGATCGGGAGACCGGCGGGGGAGGGGGGAGGAGATCCGGGCGGGAGGGAGAGGAGATCCGGGCGGGAGGGGGAGGAGATCCGGAGCGGGGGGGGGGCAGGGGGGCGGGGGCGGGGTGCCCCAAAGGGGGGGGGCCCCCGAAAGGGGCAAGGTCCCCCACAGAGGAAGACGCAAAAGCGAAACCAAA
>NZ_JBWKKZ010000011.1:170592-275959 GCF_056430705.1 Streptomyces sp. NPDC045956
GGGGGGGGGGGGGGGGGGGGGTCGGGGGGGGGGGGGGGGGAGCTCGGGGGGGGGGGGGGGGGGGCTCGGGGGGGGGCGGGTCCCGGGGGCTTGGCCCCGCCCCGCCGAAGGGGACGCGGCCCGCCGAAGGGGACGCGGCCCGCCGAAGGGGACGCGCGACGGCCGGATCAGAGGGTGAGGCCTCCGCCGAGGTCGATGCCGATCGCCGCGGCCTCGGCGGCGAACGCCGCGACCAGGGCGGCGGTGGAGGTCAGGACGGTGGCGACGCGACGAACGGCACGCATCAGGTGGTTCCTTTCGGTTCGGTTCAGGACAACCGGTGGCTGCCCGAGCGCCGAAAGTTCGATGCGGATTATGAAAAAAGCTCCCTCGCAGGTGCTAATCACCCGGCGTGGCGTGCATGAACCGGCCCGTACGCTCGAAAGAGGGGCCACCGCTCACAGCGCGTCGTCGGCCAGTTCGGCCACCCCGGTGATCCGGTGCAGCGGATAGGTGCGCACCTCGTCCGCCGTGTGGTCGTACGCCGTGACGAAGCCGCCCTCGACCCGGATCGGGGCCACCACCCGCTGGCTGGCGGCGCCCTCGGCGTTCACGTAGCCGATCCACAGCGCCTCGCCGGTCATGACCGCCGCCTGCATGGTGGCGAGGGTCTCGGCGGCGCCGGTGCGGGGCAGCTCGCCCGCGGCCGGTGCCCCGCCCTCGCCGGGTCCCGGCTTGCGCGGGGCGGTGGAGGCCAGGTCACCGGCCCGGACGGCGCGGATCGCCGCCGTCAGCAGTGTGTCGTCGGGGACCGGCGGGCCCTCCGGGACCGGCACCGGGGGCGTGCGCGGCGGCGTGCGGTGGGCGTCGGCCCGGGCGATCAGCACGTCACCCGCGGCGGACTCCGCGGCCGGCGCGAAACCGATCGCCCGCAGCCCTTCCAGCAGCGCCGCCGGGTCGGCCTGCGCGGCCAGCACCGTCGGCGCGAGACGGCGCAGCCCCAGACCGGCGGCCCGCTTGTCGGCGAGGATCTCGTCCAGCGTGGCGTCGTCGTCGCAGCGCACGTACGCCGAGGCGGCACCCACCCGCAGCCGCCCGTGCCGCCGGGCCACGTCGTCGATCAGGTACGCGAGGGGCTGCGGCACCGGCGTGCGGGAGTGCCGGGCGAGGACGGCGTGCAGGTCCGCGGCGGTCCGCCCGGCGTCCAGCGCGCGGCGCACCGAACCCGGCGTGAACCGGTACACGGTCGCCCCGCCCTTGGACTCCACGTCCGCGAGCACCCCCAGCAGGTCGGCCAGCGGACGCTCCAGCGGGCCCGGCGCCACCGCCGTCAGATCGGCCTGGAGCAGCACGTGGTCCAGCGGTTCGGGGAAGAGCGGCGCGATCAGCCGGGCGGCGGCCGCGGTGGCGGCGGCCTGCTCGGCGGGCGTCGCGGGGAGCGGGGAGGGAAGGGCGCGGTGGTGGACGGGGAGCTTGTCGCCGGGACCCCCGGACTCCGCGGCCTCCGGCGCCGGACGCACCGGCTCGGGCGCCCCGATCAGGGCCCGTCCGGGCGCCGCCAGCGCACCGCGCCCGGTGACGCCCAGCAGCTCCGCCTCGGACAGCGTCCACCGGGCGAGCCTGCTGCGCAGGTCCTCCTCACGCGGCTCCCGCGTCTCCCGCTGCGGTCCACGCAGGGGCCGCTCCCAGCGCAGCCGCGCCAGCACCGACTCCTCGGTGGGCGAGGCGCCCTCGGGCAGCCCGGCGAGAAGCGCGAGCACCCGGTGCCGTACCTCCGGCGCCGCCGAACGGTCCAGGTTCGGCCCCAGCGCCGAGAGCGTACGGTCCTTCGCGTCCCGCCCGCCGACCACACCCGGGGTGCGCGTGGCCGTCAGCCACGCCTCGGCCAGCCCCGCCCACCGCTCGGCGGTGGGCAGCTCCCGCCACTCGTCGTAGGCCGGCGTCGCCGCGTACCGCTCGTCGGCCTGGCCGTCCGAGGCGATCAGCCCCGCCGCGTAGGCCAGTTCGACCCAGAAGGCGGCCACCGGCTCGGTCACGTCCAGGGCGACGGCCGTCCGCTTCAGGTCCCGCACGCTCAGCCCGCCGGCCCGCAGCACCGCCGGACCACCCTCGTCCCATTCCTTGAGCAGCTCCTCGACGGTCGCCAGCGCCGCCAGGGCCTGCCCGGCCGCGGTGGCGTCGACGATCCGCGGACGGTGCGCCGCCGCGGCCTCCACCGGCGGCGGCACCGGCTCGGGCGCGCGGTGCGCGCGGCCCTCCCGCAGGTGCAGGGCGACCTCGCGGGGCAGGACGACCGTGCCCGGCGCGGTCGGCAGCAGCAGGCCGCGGTCGAGCAGCGCCCGCAGGTGCGGCGCGGGATCGTGGGTGACCTGGCCGTACGGCGGCCCCCACACCAGCCGGGCCAGCACCTCCCGGGACTCCTCGGGCAGGGCGGCGAGCAGCTCCGTCATCCGCGGCCGGTCGCTGAAGAGGGCGCCGAGCGCGGACACCGCGGAGACCGAGTCGTGGGTCGAGGGCAGACCGACGGTGGTGAGCAGCTCCTGGATCCGGCCCGGCGACATCCCCGCCGTCGCCTCCCGCACGGTGGGGCCGAGCCCCGTCGGCGACGGGTGCTGCGGGGAGGGCGCGAGCAGCTCGCGAGCGGTGCGCACCAGCCGCAGCCGGTCGTCCGCGCCCCACACCAGCGCCTGCTCGCGCAGCACGGCCAGGGACCGGGGCAGGGCGGCGGCGACGGCCGGGTCGGTCGCGGGCCCGGGGTCGCCCGCCATGAGCCGGAGCACCTCGTCGTAGGGCGCCGGGTCGGCCGCCACGGCCAGCGCCTCCGCCGTCTGGAGCGCGAACCGGTCCAGCCGCTCCAGCGCCCGCACGACCGAGGCGCGGGTGCCGGCCCGGGTGGCGAGCTGGGTGAGGTCGGTGGGCACGGGAGTGACGAGGTCGGGACGGCTGCGCAGGAGGGCCGCCAGCGAGACGTCGTCCCTGGCGCGGAGCGCCTCCGCGAGGGACCGGGGGGTCGCGGACTTCTCCTCGGTGCTCATCCGGCCCACGTTAGCGGGTGGGTACGACGGTGGGGCGGCGTGTGCGCCGGTGCCGTGCGCGGGGTGTCCGCCCCGCGCGGGAGGATTAGGTACCTTCGTCCCGCGGGATACCGGCGGCACACCACAACACACCGCCCCGGAGGGGTTCGTGGGGATCGAGAGCGACCAGGTCGTCTACGAGTATCTGAGCCGCGTCGGCGACGTGGCCCAGCAACGGCAGCTGCCGTCGGCCACCCGGATGCGGCTGGTCTCCGAGCTGCGCGACGAGATCGACCGGCGCCGAGCCGGCACCACCGTCGACAGCCCCGCGGCCGTCCGCCGCATCCTGGACCGGCTGGGCAGCCCCGACGACATCGTCGGCGCGGCCGGCGGCACGAGCGGTGCCCCGCGGCCCCCGGCGCCGCCGCCCACCGCGGTGCCCGAGCAGCGGGAGGGCCGCGAGCGGGAGGGCCGGCAGCGGGAGGGCCGGCAGCGGGAGGGCGAGCGGCGCGGGACGGAGCGGCTCAGGGGCCTGCGGCGCGCCGCCGCACCGCGCCCCCGCCCCGCCGAGTCCGAGGCCGCACCCGCCCCCGCGCCGGCCCCGGCCGCCTCCCCGCCCCATCTGGCGAGCGCCCACGAGCTGGGGGAGAGCGCCACCGGCCGACAGGACTGGTGGCGGGTGGACAACGGCCCGTTCGGGGGCGTCGGCGACAGCGTGCCGGGATTCGTCGGCGGTGTGGAGATCCCGGAGCTGCTCAAACCGCCGCCGAAGGACGGCGACGAGACCGGCAAGGCGCCCCGGGCCGCCGACGGGACCCTCGGGAAGGCGGCCGTGGAGGCGGCCGCGGAGCCTGCCGAGCCGGTCGCCGGGAAGCCGGGCCGCGCCGCACGCCGGCACCTGCGCCGCCTGTGGCCCGAGGGCGGCCGGCCCAACCCCCTGCTGCTGCTCGCCGCGGCCCTGCTGCTCGCCGGCGCCGTGCTGGGCAGCCTCGTCCCGCTGGGCCTGGGCTGGCTGATCGCCTACCTCTCCCGCCGCCTCACCCCCGCCCAGACCAAGTGGGCGGTCCTGGGACTGCCCGGCACGGTCGCCGCCGCCGGCGTCGTCTGGCTGTGGGGCCGCACGGAGGGCCGCTGGGGCGATCCGATCGCCGAGGGCCGCATGAACGACGCCGTCACCGACACCTGGCCCTGGGTGCTGCGCACCGCCGCCGTCGCCACCGCCCTCTACCTCCTGTGGCGCTCCCGCCGCCCCCGGGGCTGACCCGGGACCGTCCGGCCGGCGCGGCGACGGCGCCCGGCACAATGGGCCCCATGGCCTCCACGACCCGCCCCGCGCCCACCGTCGGCTTCGATCTCGACATGACGCTGATCGACTCGCGGCCCGGCATCCGCGCCTGCTACCTCGCGCTCACGGAGCGGACCGGGACGTACGTCGACGCCGACCTGGCCGTGACGCGCCTCGGGCCGCCGCTGGAGGAGGAGCTGGCCCACTGGTTCCCGGCCGAGGAGATCGCGGCCACCGCCGAGCTGTACCGCGCGATGTACCCGACGTACGCCGTCACCGCCACGCCCGCGCTGCCCGGCGCCCGGGAGTCGGTCGAGGCGGTGCGGGCGGCCGGCGGACGGGCGCTCGTCGTCACCGCGAAGTACGAGCCCAACGCCAAGCTGCACCTGGCGCACCTCGGCATCGAGCCGGACGCCGTCGTCGGCGACCTGTGGGCCGAGCAGAAGGCCGTGGCGCTGCGCGAGCACGGCGCGCACGTGTACGTCGGCGACCACCTCGGCGACGTCCGCGGCGCGCGCGCCGCAGGCGCCCTCTCCGTGGCCGTGGCCAGCGGTCCGTGCAGTGCCGAGGAGCTGCGCGCGGCCGGCGCCGACGTCGTCCTCGCCGACCTCACGGAGTTCCCGGCGTGGCTCGCCGGCTACCGCGACGGCGACGGGCCGGCCCCGGCGCGCGCCTGACGCCGGCCCGCCGCGATCGACCGGAACACCCCCGCGCCGGCGATCAGGAAGCCCACGCCCATCAGCATGCTCAGCACGAACATGAAGGTGGGGAAGGGCGTCGTCCCCAGCAGCAGCGGTGCCACCGTGACGAGGGTGGCCACGGTGCCGACGAGAAAGACGATCGCACCGGCGCGGATCAGTCGGTCACCGGGCGCGGCGGAATTCGTTTGGGTTTGTTCACGCACTCGACCAGGGTAGTTCCCAGGCCTGGGGAACGACCGGGGGACGTCTTGTCACCGGCCCGAACCCCATTAGCCTTGGTACCGGCGGGTCCGGACGACCCGCCCAAGTGCTATCAGAAGCCGTTTCCGAGCAGTTTTCCGACGAGTACGAGGACGAGGACAGACGTGCCCACCGGCAAGGTCAAGTGGTTCAACAGTGAGAAGGGCTTCGGCTTTCTCTCCCGTGACGACGGCGGTGACGTCTTCGTCCATTCCTCGGTCCTCCCCGCCGGAGTCGAGGCCCTGAAGCCGGGGCAGCGCGTGGAGTTCGGCGTGGTCGCCGGGCAGCGCGGCGACCAGGCCCTGTCCCTGACCCTGCTGGACCCGGCGCCCTCGGTCGCGGCCGCGCAGCGCAAGAAGCCCGACGAACTGGCCTCCATCGTCCAGGACCTGACGACGCTCCTGGAGAACATCACCCCGATGCTGGAGCGGGGCCGCTACCCGGAGAAGACCGCCGGCAAGAAGATCGCCGGCCTGCTCCGCGCGGTGGCCGACCAGCTGGACGTCTGACCCCCGCCGGTCGCCCGCCCGTCACACCTCACGTCTCACGTCTCGCGTCTCACGGGAACGCCAGCGCGTCCGGGCCGAGGGCCGGTACCAGTCCCTCGGCCGCCGCGCGCGTCAGCAGGCCCCGGATCGCCGCGTACCCGTCCTCGCCGAGGTCGGCCGTGAACTCGTTGACGTAGAGCCCGATGTGCTGGTCGGCGACGGCCGGGTCCATCTCCTGGGCGTGCGCCATGACGTAGGGCCGGGAGACCTCCGGGTCGTCCCAGGCCGCCCGCACCGAGGCACGGACCGAGTCGGCCAGGTGCGTCAGCGTCCCCGCGCCGAGCGACCGCTTGGCGATGATCGCGCCGAGCGGGATCGGCAGCCCGGTGGTGTCCTCCCAGTGCTCGCCCATGTCGGCGAGCTTGTGCAGCCCGTAGTTCCGGTACGTGAAGCGCGCCTCGTGGATCACGAGTCCCGCGTCGACCTTGCCGTCCCGCACGGCCGGCATGATCTCGTGGAACGGCATCACCACGATCTCGCCGACCCCGCCCGGCACGGTGTCCGCCGCCCACAGTCGGAACAGCAGGTACGCCGTCGACGTCTCGCTCGGCACCGCGACCGTGCGCCCGCGGAGGTCGGCCCGCGCCTCCCGGGTCAGCACCAGCGGCCCGCAGCCCCGGCCCAGTGCCCCGCCGCAGGGCAGCAGGGCGTACTCGTCGAGGACGTACGGCAGCACGGCGTACGACACCTTCAGCACGTCGAACTCGCCGCGCTCGGCCATGCCGTTGGTGACGTCGATGTCCGCGAACGTCACGTCGAGGGCGGGTGCTCCGGCGACGCGGCCGTGCGCGAGGGCGTCGAAGACGAAGGTGTCGTTCGGACAGGGGGAGTACGCGATCTGCAAGGTCTCAGCGCTCATGGGGGTTCCAACTCCTGAGGACGGGTGCGAGCTTCCCGAAGGCGTCCGTCAGCGCCGCCAGTGCCTCCGCGATGCGCCAGGCGGCGCGGTCGCGCGGGCCGACCGGGTTGGAGACGGCACGCAGTTCCAGCACCGGCACCCCGTGCGCGGTGGCGGCCTCGGCGACGCCGAAGCCCTCCATGGCCTCGGCCAGGGCCCGCGGGTGGCGGGCGCGCAGCAGCGCGGCGCGTTCGGCGGTGCCGGTGACGGTGGACCCGGTCAGCACGGTGCCGGTGCGGGCCCCGGTCGCGGCGGCGGCGGCGCGGACGAGGCCGGCGGGCGGGTGGTGGGTGACGGTGCCGAAGCCGAGGTCGGTCACCGGGAGGAATCCGTCGGCGGTCTCGGCGCCCAGGTCGGCCGCGGTGATCTCGTCGGCGACGACGAGCGAGCCCACGGGCGCGTCCGGTGCGAAGCCGCCGCCGATCCCGGCCGAGACGACCAGGTCGTAGGGCGCGGAGTCGAGGGCCGCCGCGGTCAGGGCGGCGGCGGTCGAGGCGGCGGCGAGGGCGGGGCCGACGCCGGCGGCCAGGAGGTCCCAGCCGCCCGGGAGCCGGTGCAGGACCGTGCCGGGCCGGGGCACCTCCACGGCCGCGTCCGGACCCGTCCCCGGGAACGCCCGAGCCACCGCGTCCCGTTCGACGGGGACCGCGGTGGCCACGAGAACACGTACGGAGGACGTGGTCAGTCGTCCTTCTTCAGCTTGAAGGACCACAGACCGGTGGCCTCCTCGCTGTCGTCCTTGCCGTCGCCGGCCTTGATGGTGACGAGCGTCGAGTCGCCCTGGGCGCCGTACTGCTCGTTGAAGAAGACGCTGCCCGGCACCGTGCGGTAGGTGTTGTCCGTGTCGTTGGTCAGCTGCTGACCGTTCATCAGGATCGTCCAGCGCTGGTCGGCGACCTCCGGGTCCACACCGAAGCGCACCGTGTCGTCCTCGCCGACCGAGATGGACTTGACGTCGTCGTCCTTGAGGCACTTCTGGATCTCGGCGTTCTCCAGGGCCTTGTCGTGCCCGCCGCAGGTGGCCTCGGAGCTGACCGAGTCACTGCCGACCGTGACGGTCCCCATGGGCGTCGGCTTGTCACAGGCTGACAGCAGGAGCAGTCCGGCGGATACGGCGCCGGCGGCGGCGACGGCGCGGCGGCGTCGCACTACGCCGTGTCCGATAGCGGCGGTGCCGCGGGGCAACGTGGTCATGGGCGAAGGCTATACGGCGCTTGTGGCCCGCTCCCCACCTGGGTACGGCGTGGCGTGGTCACGCCACCCTCGGCCGGGCCCGTCCCCCGCGCCGGGCCGAGCCGATCAGCCCCCGTACGGTCGTCAGCCACCCGGCGGCGATGATCGCCGCCGCCACCGACAGGCCCAGCGTCCCGTTCAGCGGCAGCACGATCCCGACCGCCCCGCCGAACACCCAGGAGACCTGGAGCAGCGTCTCCGAGCGCGCGAACGCCGAGGTGCGGACCTGCTCGGGCACGTCCCGCTGGATCAGCGCGTCCAGGGACAGCTTGGCCAGCGCCTGCGCGAACCCCGCGACCGCGGCCAGACAGGCCACCAGGACGGTGCTGAAGAACACCGCGGCCGTGACCGCCGCACCCAGCACCACCGCGACGACCGTCACGATGATGACCTCCGGCGCCCGCGAGCGCAGCCACGCCCCGACCGCCGTGCCCAGCGCGTTGCCCGCGCCCGCCGCCACGCCCACGATGCCCAGCGACACGGCCGCGCTCTGCCCGGACAGCGGGTGCACCCGCAGCAGGAAGGCCAGGAAGAAGATCAGGAAGCCGGTCAGGCAGCGGATCGCGGCGTTGGCGGCCAGCGCGTGCGTCACTGCCGGACCCACCGTGCGCAGCCCGGGGCGCTTGACCGGCTTGCGGTGCGGGCCGTGCAGGTGCCGCTCGTCCGCGGCGAGCAGCGCCCGGTCCTCGCCCCGCGCCGAGTCGACCTTCGGCGGCAGCGTGAACGACAGCACGGTCCCCGCGACGAAGATCACGAAAGCGCCGTACAGCGGCCAGCGCGGCCCGACCTGCTGGAGGCCGGCCGCGACCGGCGCGGCGACCCCGGTGGCCAGCAGCCCGCACAGCGTGACCCGCGAGTTGGCCTTCACCAGGGAGAAGCCGGGCGGCAGCAGCCGCGGCACGACGGCGCTTCTGACCACGCCGTACGCCTTCGAGGCGACCAGCACGCCGAGCGCCGCCGGGTACATCCCGATGCTCCCGCTGACCACCGCCCCCGACAGCACCAGCGCGAGCAGCGCCCGGGCACCCATCGCGACGGCCATCGCGGCGCGGCGGCCGTGCGGCAGGCGGTCCAGCAGCGGCCCGATCACCGGCGCGAGGAGCGTGAAGGGGGCCATGGTGATGGCCAGGTAGAGCGCGACCCGGCCGCGCGCCTCGTCGGTGGGGACGGAGAAGAAGACGGTGGAGGCCAGGGCCACGGTGATCATGACGTCGCCGGCGCCGTTCACCCCGTGCAGCTCGATCAGCTTGCCGAGGCCGGACTCGCCGGCGCCGTGCGCGTGCGTCGCCTTGCGGATGCCGCGCGCGGTCCCCGTCACCGGCAGGCGCAGCGCCCGGCCGACCGCACGGAACCGGGAGCCGGGGCCGCGCCCCCGGCTCCCGCCCTTGAACTCAGTCCGTGCGGCTGCCACCCCGTCATAGTGCCCCGAGAGCGGGGGCTATAGCGTCGATACGGCGCGGATGGCGGTGACCGAGTCGGGTGACACCACCGGGGAACGCGGTACCGTACACCGCCGAAACTCCCGTCGGTGTAGGCCCAGCGCACATGAGCAGGTAGCGTGCCTAGCGCGCCGTGGCGAACGTTCTCGGCCGCGCGCCTCACGGCCATCCCGCAGAATGGATGGAGTAGGTGTGCCCGAGCGCGATCGGGCGCGGACGTCGACGCGGTCCACAGGTCCGCTCCGTTCGCCCCTCGCAGGCAGCGGCGCACTCGTGAGACGGCGTATGGAGAGAAGCGATACCTGTGAGCGCAGCGACAACGCGAAGCCGCACCCCTGACCGTCTGTGCGCCGAGGCCGTCGACCTCGCCCGCGCCGCAGCCGAGGAGGCCGCCGCACCCGGCGTCGTCGGCGAGCACGAGGGGGCGGTGTCGGAGGGCGACCGGGTCGTCACCCACTTCTTCGCCTGCAAGGAACTCGGCTACCGAGGCTGGCGCTGGGCCGTGACCGTGGCCCGTGCCTCCCGCGCCAAGATCGTCACGGTGGACGAGGCGGTGCTGCTGCCCGGCCCCGACGCCCTCCTCGCGCCCGAGTGGGTGCCCTGGAGCGAGCGCCTGCGCCCCGGCGACATGGGCCCCGGCGACCTGCTGCCCACCGACGCCGAGGACCTGCGGCTGGAGCCCGGCTGGACCGGCGAGGACGAGCCGCCGCCCAACTCTGTCGTCTCCCACGAGATGGCCGACCTGGTCGAGGCCGAGGACGCCGAGGTCGCCGCCGGGCCCCCGGCCGAGCTGACCACCGTCCCGGCCCGCGGCACGATCTCGGCCGTCGCCGAGGAACTGGGCCTGCGCCGCACCCGGGTCCTGTCCCGGTACGGGCTGCACGTCGCCGCCGACCGCTGGGAGGACTCCTACGGCCCGAAGACCCCGATGGCCCAGGCGGCCCCCGCCTCCTGCGTGAGCTGCGGCTTCCTGGCCCGTATCGGCGGCTCGCTGGGACAGGCCTTCGGCGTGTGCGCCAACGAGTTCTCCCCGGCGGACGGCCGGGTCGTGTCGCTGGCCTACGGGTGCGGGGGGCACTCCGAGGCGGCGGTCATGCCGAGGCCGCCGCAGCCGGCCCCGCCGGTGATCGACGAGACGCGGGTCGACCCGTTCCCGCTGCGTCCGGCGGCGGATTCCGGGTCGGTCCCCCCGGTCGAGGACGAGGCGTCGGCGGAGCTGGGGCACTCGTAGGGCGGCGGTCCCCCTCGGGGCCCCCGGGGGCCCCGGCCCGGCGTCCGGACCGGTGGGGCCGGGTCCTCGCGGTACCTTCGTGGCCCGTCGATGAGGAGAGTCACCGTGAGCATGTTCGTGCAGCCTGCCGCCGAGGGCGCCGATCCGTTCGGCACGGCACGTCTGCGGCGCGGGGTGCTGGACGCCTGGGCGACGAGCCCCGCCCGGTTCCGTGAGGACGCCAACGCGGAGGAGGACCTCGTCCTCGGCGGCTACCGCGACCGGCTGGTCGTCGAACTCGCGCAGAACGCCGCCGACGCCGCCGCCCGCGCCGGTGTCCCCGGCCGGCTCCGGCTCACCCTGCGCGACGGCGTCCTCGTCGCCGCCAACACCGGCGCCCCGCTGGACGCGACCGGCGTCGAGTCGCTGTCCACCCTGCGCGCCTCCGCCAAACGGGACGCCGGGGACAGCACGGTCGGCCGGTTCGGGGTCGGCTTCGCCGCCGTCCTGGCCGTCACCGACGAGCCCGCCGTCGTCGGCCTGCACGGCGGGGTGCGCTGGTCCCTGGCCGAGGCGCGCGGCCTGGCCGCCGACACCGCCCTGCGCAGCCCGGGCCTCGGCGAAGAGGTCCGGCGGCGCGACGGGCACGTCCCGCTGCTGCGGCTGCCGTTCCCCGCCGAGGGCAGCGCCCCCGGCCCGTACGACACGGCCGTCATCCTGCCGCTGCGCGACACGGCCGCCGCCGACCTCGCCGAGCGGCTCCTGCACGCCGTGGACGACGCCCTGCTCCTCGCCCTGCCGGGTCTCCAGGAGGTAGTCGTCGAGGTGGCGGACGACGTGCGCACGCTGTCCCGCCGCACCGAGGGCCCGCTGACCGTCGTCGAGGACTCCGGCGAGGGCACCACCCGCTGGCGCACCGCCGCCGCGCACGGCCCGCTCACCCCCGACCTCCTCGCCGACCGGCCGGTCGAGGAGCGGCTGCGTCCGCACTGGTCGGTGACCTGGGCGGTGCCCGTGGACGCCGACGGCGCTCCGGCACGCCCCCGCACCAGCCCCGTCGTGCACGCCCCCACCCCGAGCGACGAGCCCCTCGGCGTACCGGCCCTGCTCATCGCCTCCTTCCCGCTGGACTCCACCCGCCGGCACGCCGCGCGCGGCCCGCTGACGGACTTCCTGACGGAGCGGGCGGCGGACGCCTACGCCGGGCTGCTCGCCGACTGGCGGCCGGTCGGCGTCGGCCTCATCGACCTGGTACCCGGCCCGCTGGGCAAGGGCGAACTGGACGGCGTGCTGCGGCAGGCGATCCTTCAGCGGCTGCCGCGCACCTCCTTCCTGCCGCCCGCCGCCGAGCCGCGCGAGGACGAACCCGACCTGCCCGAGTCCCTGCGGCCCCGCGACGCCGAGGTGGTCGAGGGCGCGGGCGCCGACACCGTGCGGGTCCTCGCGGAAGTGCTGCCGACGCTGCTGCCCGCCGGCCTGGAGCGCCGCGCGGAACTGCGCGCGCTGGGCGTGGCCCGGCTGCCGCTGACCGAAGCGATCGACCGGCTGGCCGGGCTGGAGAAGGACCCGGGCTGGTGGTGGCGGCTCTACGACAGCCTCGCCGGGGTCGACCCGGACCGGCTGACGGGGCTGCCGGTGCCGCTCGCCGGGGACACCTCCCGGGCTTTCGGCACGGGGGGAAGCCGGACGGCCATCGGGCCCCGGCAGGTGCTCCTGCCCTCGGCGGACGCCGCGTCCCTCGACCCCGAGGTCCTCACCCGTCTCGGCCTGAAGGTCGCCCACCCGGACGCCGCCCACGGGCTCCTGGAGAAGCTCGGCGCCCTCCCGGCCACCCCGCGAGCCGTGCTCACCACCCCGCAGGTCAGGGCCGCCGTCGCCGCGTCCCTGGCGGACGAGGGCGGCGCGAACTGGGAGGAGGACACCCTCGACGCCGACGAACTGGCCGACACCGTCCTCGGCCTGGTCCGCGACGCCGGGCTCGACCCCGGGGACGAACCCTGGCTCGGCGCGCTCGCCCTGCCCGACGAGGACGGGGAACTGTCCCCGGCGTGCGAACTCGTCTTCCCCGGCGGCCCGTTCGCCGAGGTCATGCGCGAGGACGAACTCGCCGCCGTGGACGCGGAGCTGGCACGGAAGTGGGGGCCGGAGCCCCTGGCGGCCTGCGGCGTGCTCCACACCTTCGCGCTGGTGCGGGCGACCGACGTCGTACTCGACCCCGACGAACTGGAGCCCCGCGAGAGCGACTTCGCCGAACCGGACGACGCGGGTCTGCTGGACGCCGTGGACGTGTGGAGCGAGGACGTCCTCGACCGCTTCCCCGATTCCCCCGTCCCCCCGGTCGCCACCGAGATCGTCGCCGTGCGCGACCTGGACCTCGTGGACGACGACCGGTGGCCCGAGGCCCTCGCCCTGCTGTCGCGGCCCCCGCTGCGCGACGCGCTCGTGCAGCCCGTGCGCGTCCTGCTGCACGACGGCACGCACGAGGTCGTCCGGCCGTACACCGCATGGTGGCTGCGCGGGCACCCGGTGCTCGGCGGGCGGCGCCCGGCGGGTCTGCGCGCGGCGGGCGGCGACCCGCTGCTGCGGGGCCTGTACGACGAGACCGACGCCACCGGTTTCGAGGACGAGCAGGTGCTGCGGGCGCTGGGCGTGCGCACGTCGGTCGCCGCCCTCCTCGACGAGCCCGGTGGCGGGGCCGAGCTGCTGGACCGCCTCGCCGACCCGGACCGCCCGGTCACCGCCGCCCAACTGCACGCCCTGTACGGCGCGCTGGCCGAGCTGGACCCGGAGCAGGTGACCCTCCCGGACGAGGTGCGGGCCGTGGTCGACGGCCGGGTGGAGGTGGTGGACGCCGCCGACGCCGTGGTGGTGGACTCGCCGGACCTGCTGCCCTTCACGTCGGGTGTGCCGCTGCTGCCCGTGCGGCCGGCCCGCGCCGCCGAGCTGGCGGAGCTGTTCCAGGTGCGGCGGCTGAGCGAGTCGGTCACCGGCCGGGTGCACTCCGAGGGCGTCGAGCACGACGTGCCGGAGCCGGTGCGGGTGCTGCTGGGGGCGCGGACCCCGGCGTCGTACGTGGAGCACGAGGAACTGGTCGTCGACGGCGTGGAGGTCGACTGGCGGCTGACCGACGACGGCGCGCTGCACGCGGCGACCCTGGAGGGCGTCGCGGCGGGGCTCGCCTGGGCGGCGGGGCAGTGGCCGCGGCGGTTCGAGGTGGCGGCGCTGCTGGAGGACGAGTCGCGCACGGAGGAACTGGCCCGGGACCGCTGGTTCGACTGAGGTACTTCCGAGAGGACGTGAACAGTCGACGGGGAAGCGTCCTCGGTGCGCTCATGTGAGCGCACCGAGGACATCGAGGGCCGGGATGCTCACGCTTCTCGGAAGGACCTCGGGGAGGACCTCACATCGGAAGCCGCCGGTCGACCCACCGCCACGCAAGCTCCAGCACACCCGCCGCCACCGCCGCGATGCCCACGGCGGCCCACGGCATCGTCACGCCCACCAGCTTCAGCGCGAAGAAGTCCTGGAGCCACGGCACCGCCAGTACCACCAGGAAGCCCGCGCCCATCGCCGCCACCAGCACCATGCGCCACCAGGTGTAGGGACGGGCGATGATCGCCAGCACCCACATCGAGACCAGGAACAGCGTCAGCGTCGCCGCGCTGGTCTCCGCGTCCAGCGCCCCCGGCCCGGAGTAGTGCTGCCGGGCCACGAGGTACGTCACGAAGGTCGCCGTGGCGGCCACCACCCCGCCCGGGACGGCGTAGCGCATCACCCGCCGCACGAACTGCGGCTTGGCCCGCTCCTTGTTCGGGGCGAGCGCCAGGAAGAAGGCCGGGACGCCGATGGTCAGCGTGGAGAGCAGGGTGAGGTGCCGGGGCAGGAACGGGTACTCGACCTGGGAGCAGACCACCAGGATCGCCAGCAGCACCGAGTAGACGGTCTTCACCAGGAACAGGGTCGCGACCCGGGTGATGTTGCCGATGACCCGGCGGCCCTCGGCCACCACCGACGGCAGCGTGGCGAAGCTGTTGTTGAGCAGCACGATCTGCGCGACGGCCCGGGTGGCCTCCGAGCCCGAGCCCATGGCCACCCCGATGTCGGCGTCCTTCAGCGCCAGGACGTCGTTGACCCCGTCGCCGGTCATCGCGACCGTGTGGCCGCGTGACTGGAGGGCGCCCACCATGTCCCGCTTCTGCTGCGGGGTGACCCGCCCGAAGACCGTGCCCTCGTCGAGCGCCCCGGCCATCTCCTCGCGCCCGGCGGGCAGCCGGCGCGCGTCGACGGTGGTGCCGGACAGCCCCAGCTTGGCGGCGACCGCCCCGACCGACACCGCGTTGTCGCCGGAAATGACCTTGGCGCGGACGTCCTGGTCGGCGAAGTAGCGCAGGGTGTCGGCGGCGTCCGGACGCAGCCGCTGCTCCAGGACGACCAGGGCGACGGGCGTGGCGCCCTCGGCCACCTCGGGGTCGTCGAGCGCGCGGCCGGCGCGGGCGAGCAACAGGACCCGCAGCCCCCGCTCGTTGAGCCGCACGGTCTCGGCGAGGGCCGGGGCGTCCTCGGCGAGCAGCACGTCGGGTGCGCCCAGCAGCCAGGTGCCGGAGGTCTCGTCGCCCTCGCCGAAGGTGGCGCCGCTGTACTTGCGGGCGGAGGAGAACGGCAGCGACTCCGTGCAGCGCCACTCCTCGGCGGCCTCGGCGGCCGGGTAGGTGTCGATGATCGCCTGGAGGGACGCGTTCGGGCGCGGGTCGGACGCGCCGAGGGCGCCGAGCACCGTGCGCACGTACCGCTCGTCGGCGCCGTCGAGGGTGCGCAGCTCGGTGACGTCCATGCCGCCCTCGGTGAGGGTGCCGGTCTTGTCCAGGCAGACGGTGTCGACGCGGGCCAGGCCCTCGATGGCGGGCAGCTCCTGGACGAGGCACTGCTTGCGGCCGAGCCGGATCACGCCGATCGCGAAGGCGACGGAGGTCAGCAGGACCAGGCCCTCCGGGACCATGGGCACGATGCCGCCGACCGTCCGCGCGATCGAGTCGTCCAGCGCGTCGTCCTTGGCGAGGAGCTGGCTGAGGATCAGGCCGATCGCGGTCGGGACCATCATCCAGGTGACGTACTTCAGGATGGTGGAGATGCCGGAGCGCAGTTCGGACTGGACCAGGGTGAAACGGGAGGCCTCCTCGGCGAGCTGCGCGGCGTACGCCTCCCGCCCGACCTTCGTCGCCCGGAACGCGCCGCCGCCGGCGACCACGAAGCTGCCGGACATGACCTGATCCCCCGGCTGCTTGACGACCGGGTCGGCCTCGCCGGTCAGCAGCGACTCGTCGATCTCCAGCCCGTCCGCCTCGACGCACACCCCGTCGACGACGGCCTTGTCCCCGGGCCCGATCTCGATGACGTCGTCCAGCACGATCTCCGAGGTGCCGATCTCGGCCGCCGCCCCGTCCCGCCGCACGGTCGGCCGCGCTTCGCCGATGACGGCCAGGGAGTCGAGGGTCTTCTTCGCCCGCCACTCCTGGATGATCCCGATGCCGGTGTTGGCGAGGATCACGAAGCCGAAGAGGCTGTCCTGGATCGGCGCCACGAACAGCATGATCACCCAGAGCACGCCGATGATGGCGTTGAACCGGGTGAAGACGTTGGCGCGGACGATGTCGGTCAGCGAGCGGCTGCTGCGCACCGGCACGTCGTTGACCTGACCGCGCGCGACCCGTTCGGCGACACCGGCCGCCGTCAGCCCGGTGGCCGGTGAGGGGGCGTGGACGGAATGCGCGGGGGCGAGTCCCTCGTCCGCGTCGAGATGCGTCATGCGTTCGACGGTACGTGCCGTTTTGGGGCTCCACCCGCCGAATGCGCGGAAGATCCGACCGGGGGAGGAGGGGTGCGCCGCCGAGTGATGCCGGAGTACTACGGGGCCGCCGCGAGATCCGTACCGCGGACCGGCCGGGAGCGGGTCAGGCGGCGTCCCGCTCGGCCCGCCGGAGCGCGGCGTCGCGCTTGCGCACGTACCAGATGCCGATCAGTCCGAGTCCGGCTCCGGCCAGGCAGGTCCACACCCACCAGGCGTGGCCGCGCTCGTCGAACCAGCCGTAGAAGGGAAGCTGCACGAGGAAGAGGACGAACCAGAGGACGGTGCCGCCGACGACGGTCGGAACCACGGGGCCCTCCAGGGGTGGCGGCGCCTCGTGCGTGGGTGTCCACTTCTTCATGCGTACAGCTTACGAGGAAGGCACCGGACGGGTGACGGCGCGGCGCCACCGGGGTCTACGCGCGGAGATAGCGATCCGTGCCTCATACCTTCATACTGAATTCGTTTGTCTCTGACCACTTTCATTCGTAGGAAACACCAATAAGGCCGTGGGGGAACCTGTTGGTGATGAGGTCCACGCATGCCCACCTCGGCCTCCGCCAAGGTCCCCCCGTCCCCCGAGTCGCCCGAAGACCGGCGGCCCCCGCAGAACGCGCTCGACCGCTACTTCCGGATCTCCGAGCGCGGCAGCACGCTGCCCCGTGAGATCCGCGGCGGTCTCGCCACCTTCTTCGCGATGGCCTACATCATCGTGCTGAACCCGATCATCCTGGGCAGCGCGAAGGACATGTACGGCAACCAGCTCGACAACGGTCAGCTGGTCACCGCGACCGCGCTGACGGCGGCGTTCACCACGCTCCTGATGGGCGTCATCGGCAACGTGCCCATCGCCCTGGCCGCCGGCCTCGGCGTGAACTCGGTGGTCGCCCTCCAGCTCGCCCCGCGGATGTCCTGGCCGGACGCCATGGGCATGGTGGTGCTGGCCGGCTTCGTCGTGATGCTGCTGGTCGCCACCGGCCTGCGCGAGCGCGTGATGAACGCCGTGCCCTACGGCCTGCGCAAGGCCATCGCCATCGGTATCGGCCTGTTCATCATGCTGATCGGCCTCGTCGACTCCGGCTTCATCACCCGGATGCCGGACGCCGCCCAGACCACCGTCCCGCTCCAGCTGGGCACCGGCGGTCACCTGCTGGGCTGGCCGGTGCTGGTCTTCGCCCTCGGGGTGCTGCTCACCCTGGCCCTGATCGTCCGCAGGACGCCCGGCGCGATCCTGATCTCCATCGTGGTGATGACCGTCGTCGCGATGATCATCAACGCGGTCGCCGACATCCCCTCCTGGGGCCTGACCACCCCGGAGTGGCCCGGCAACCCCGTCTCCACCCCCGACTTCGGCCTGGTCGGCGAGGTCAGCCTGTTCGGCGGCTTCGAGAAGGTCGGCGTGCTGACCGGCGTGCTGTTCGTCTTCACCGTGCTGCTGTCGTGCTTCTTCGACGCGATGGGCACGATCATGGCGGTCAGCGACGAGGCGAAGCTGACCGACGGCGAGGGCCAGATGCCGGGCATCAACAAGGTCCTGTTCGTCGACGGCATCGCGGTCGCCGCGGGCGGCGCCAGCTCCGCGTCGGCGACGACCTGCTTCGTGGAGTCCACGGCCGGGGTCGGCGAGGGCGCGCGCACCGGTTTCGCGAACATCGTCAGCGGCGCGCTCTTCGCCGTCGCCCTGTTCCTCACGCCGGTCGCCACCATGGTGCCGTCCCAGGCGGCCACCCCGGCACTGGTCGCGGTCGGCTTCCTGATCCTGGCGGGCTCCATCAGGGAGATCGACTGGAGCGACTTCACGATCGCCGTCCCGGCCTTCGTGACGATGCTGATGATGCCGTTCAGCTACTCGATCACCAACGGCATCGGCATGGGCTTCATCACCTTCTCGGTGCTGCGCCTGGCGGTGGGCCGGGGCCGGGAGGTGCCGGTCACCATGTACGTGGTCTCGGCGGTCTTCGCCTTCTACTACCTGATGCCGGCCCTGGGCCTCACCTGACCGGCGGGGTTCAGGTGACCCCGTAGAACCGTTCCGTCTCCTCCACGGCGGATAGGAACCGCTCGTCGAAGTCATCCCGAATGAGCGTCCGGACGACATAGTCCTGGACGCTCATTCCCCTTTTCGCCGCATGGTCCCGGAGCCGGTCGAGCAGCTCCCCGTCCATCCGCAGGCTGAGCACGCTGGTCCCCATGCGGACGAGGGTCGCCCTCGCCGGCCGGGTGATGCTCCGATTTCCCTGGACTGCTCACTCGTTCGGGTGAACCGTCGGTTTCAGTGGCGGGTGTCACGGGCACGCGGCGGTCGTGCGGTGGTACTTCGCCAGACTAATGAGTTACGCTAAGGAACATGCCGGACCTCAAGCATGGCGACGACGCCGCCGCCGTGAACTCCCTGCGCTCCGCCGTGATGCGGTTGTCCCGTCGCCTCAAGCACCAGCGGGTCGACGAGTCGCTCAGCCCCACCGAGATGTCGGTGCTCGGCACCCTGTCCAACTGCGGCAGTGCGACCCCGGGCGAACTCGCCCGCAAGGAACACGTCCAGCCGCCCTCGATGACCCGCATCGTGGCGCTGCTGGAGGCCAAGGGGCTGGTCCGGCTGGAGCCGCATCCGGAGGACCGGCGCCAGAAGGTCGTGACGCAGACCGAGCAGGCCGTGGTCATGCTCGAGGAGAGCCGCCGCAAGCGGAACGCGTTCCTGGCCACGCTGGTCGAGGGCCTCGACGAGGACGAGTGGGCGAAACTGCGCGCCGCCGCCCCCGTACTGGAGAAGCTCGCCCACCTGTAAGCGGCGCAGACGAGGAGGCGAACCCTTTGAGTACGGGACCCGGAGCAGCTTCCGCCCCCGCACCTGACGGCCACGACGAGACGACCACCCCCGACGCGCCCCGCAGGACCTCGATGTTCGCCTCCCTGAAGGTCAGGAACTACCGCCTGTTCTTCGCGGGCCAGGTCGTCTCCAACATCGGCACCTGGATGCAGCGCATCGCCCAGGACTGGCTGGTCCTCAGCCTCACCGGCTCCTCGGCGGCCGTCGGCATCACCACGGCCCTCCAGTTCCTGCCGATGCTCCTCTTCGGTCTCTACGGCGGTGTCCTCGTCGACCGCTGGCGCAAGCGCCCCACGCTGCTGGTCAGCCAGTCCGCGATGGCCCTGACCGCGCTCTTCCTCGCCGTGCTCACCCTGACCGGCCACGTCCAGGTCTGGCACGTCTACGTCGCCGCCTTCGCGATGGGCCTGGCCACCGTCGTCGACAACCCGGCCCGCCAGTCCTTCGTCTCCGAGCTGGTCGGCCGCGACCAGCTGCAGAACGCGGTCAGCCTGAACTCGGCCAACTTCCAGTCCGCCCGGCTGGTCGGCCCGGCCGTCGCCGGCCTGATGATCACCGGGGTGGGCACCGGCTGGGCCTTCCTCGCCAACGGCCTCTCCTTCGTCGCGCCGCTGAGCTGCCTGCTGCTGATGCGCGCCCGCGAACTGCACTCCGTCCAGCGCGCCCCGCGCGGCAAGGGCCAGCTGCGCGAAGGGCTGCACTACGTGGCCGGGCGCCCCGAGTTGACCTGGACCATCGTGCTGGTCGGTTTCATCGGCACCTTCGGCTTCAACTTCCCGGTCTTCCTGTCCGCCTTCGCCGACGACGTCTTCGACGCGGGCGCCGGAGCCTACAGCCTCTTCAACACCCTCATGGCCGTCGGCTCGGTGACCGGCGCCCTGCTCGCCGCCCGGCGCGGCACGGCCCGCCTGCGCGTCCTGATCGCGGCGGCGCTGGGCTTCGGCGCCCTGGAGATCGCGGCGGCGACGGCGCCCGAGCTGTGGCTCTTCGCGCTGCTGATGGTCCCGATAGGCGTCTTCAGCATGACGGTCAACGTCACCGCCAACACCAGCATCCAGATGTCCACCGACCCGGCCATGCGGGGCCGCGTCATGGCCCTGTACATGATGGTGTTCCTGGGCGGGTCCCCGGTCGGCGCCCCGATCGTCGGCTGGGTCACCGACACCTACGGCGCCCGGGTCGGCTTCGCCGCCGGAGGCGCCGTGGCCGCCCTCGCCGCGCTCGTGATCGGCCTGGTCCTGGCCCGCGTGGGCAACCTGCGCCTGTCGGTCGGCTGGCACCGCGGTCACCCGCAGGTGCGCTTCGTACCGCGGGAACGCCGGGAGGAGCTGGCCCCGGCGGCGTAGACCGGCTCCGACGCCGGTCAGTCGCGGGGGAAGCCGTCGGTCGTGAGGGTGAGGCCGACGATGTGGCCGCCCACGATCTCGGACTTGTGGCCCTCAGGGACGGGCGGCTTCTCCCGCCACTCGAACGTTCTGTCGATAGTGGGCCCGTCGTTGCTGTTGCTGCCGGTCACGCCAGTCCTGCCTCTCCGGACGACAACCCTCGCTCGGCACAACGACCCGCACGGCGCCGGAGCCGTGCCGGGCAAACTGTGGCCCATGAGACTCTTCGCCGCCGTGCTGCCCCCCGAGGACGTCACCGCCGCGCTCGCCGCCGAGGTGGCCGCGCTGCGGGAGCTGCCCGGGGCGGACGGGCTGCGCTGGACCGGCCGGCCCGGGTGGCACTTCACGCTCGCGTTCTACGGAGAGGTCGCCGACGACGTCGTACCCGACCTGTCGGCCCGGCTGGAGCGGGCCGCGCACCGCACCGCCCCCTTCCCGCTGGCCCTGCGCGGGGGCGGGCAGTTCGGGCGCGGGCGGGCCCTGTGGGCGGGGGCCGAGGGCGACCTGGCCACGCTGCGGCTGCTCGCGGAGCGTGCGGAGGCGGCGGGGCGCAGAGCGGGCGTCGAGAGGGGCGAGCACCGGCGTTACACGCCACACCTGACGGTCGCCCGCAGCCGGGAGGCGTTCGACGTGCGGCCGTACGTCGAGGCGCTCGCCGGCTTCACCGGGCCCACCTGGACCGTGACGGACCTCGCGCTGGTCCGCAGCAATCTGCCCGACTCCGGCGTACCGGGGGAGCAGCCCCGTTACGAGGCGGTCGGCCGCTGGCCGCTCGGCGCCTGCGGTTAGGCTCGGGGGCGTGGACCCGAAGACCCGTAACCGGATCATGGCCGGTGTGCTCGTGCTGATGCTCGTGGTGGTGGCGGTGGCGGCGGCCCTCGGCTGAGCGGCCGTGCGGCGACCGCCGCCCCGCGCACACCGCTACCAGGCGAAGGCCTCCGGCGAGGGCCCCGGCCCCGGGAAGACCTCGTCCAGCCCGGTCAGCAGCTCCTCCGACAGCTCCAGCTCCACGGCCCGCAGCGCCGACGCGAGCTGCTCCGCCGTACGCGGACCGACGATGGGGCCGGTCACGCCGGGCCGGGTCAGCAGCCAGGCCAGCGCGGCCTCGCCGGGCTCGACGCCGTGCTTGTCGAGCAGGTCCTCGTAGGCCTGGATCTGCGCCCGCTTCGCGGGGTCGGCGAGGGTGTCGGCGGCCCGGCCGGAGGCACGGCGCCCGCCCTGGACCTCCTTGCGAATGACGCCCCCGAGCAGCCCGCCGTGCAGCGGCGACCACGGGATGACACCGAGCCCGTAGTCCCGCGCGGCCGGGATGACCTCCATCTCGGCCCGGCGCTCGGCCAGGTTGTACAGGCACTGCTCGCTGACCAGGCCGATGGTGCCGCCGCGCCGGGCGGCGGTCTCGTTGGCCTGGGCGATCTTGTAGCCGGGGAAGTTGGAGGAACCCGCGTAGAGGATCTTGCCCTGCTGGACCAGGGTGTCGATCGCCTGCCAGATCTCGTCGAATCCGGTGGCGCGGTCGATGTGGTGGAACTGGTACAGGTCGATGTGGTCGGTCCGCAGCCGCTTGAGGCTGGCGTCGACCGCCCGCCGGATGTTCACGGCGGACAGCTTGTCGTGGTTGGGCCACGCCTCGCCGTCGGCGCCCATGTTGCCGTACACCTTGGTGGCGATGACGGTCCGCTCGCGCCGGTCGCCGCCCTGGGCGAACCAGTTGCCGATGATCTCCTCGGTACGGCCCTTGTTCTCGCCCCAGCCGTACACGTTGGCGGTGTCGAAGAAGTTGATGCCGGCGTCCAGCGCCGCGTCCATGATGGCGTGGCTGTCGGCCTCGTCGGTCTGCGGACCGAAGTTCATGGTGCCGAGGACGAGCCGGCTGACCTTGAGTCCCGTGCGTCCGAGCTGCGTGTACTCCATGGTCCCCAAGCCAACGACCTGGAGTGCGCTCCAGGCAAGCGGGTCGGGCCCGGTCAGTCGCGGGGGAAGCCGGCGGTGGGGAGGGTCAGGTCGAGGACGGTGTCGGTGAGGTCCAGGTCCTGGCCGAAGGCGACCCGCGTCTCGGTCGTGTAGTCACCGTCCTTGGGGTGGGTGAAGACGTGGCAGCGGCCCTGGTAGGGATCGGCGACGAGGTAGAGGGGGACCTCGGCGGCGGCGTAGGCGAGCTTCTTGGGGCCGTAGTCGTTCGCGGCCGTGCCCTGGGAGATGACCTCGGCGACGAACTCGACGTCCTCGTACCGCCAGTGGCCGGTGTCGTCCTGCTCCGCTCCGTCGCGGAGCTTGGCGACGTCCGGGCAGAAGCCGTTCTCGTGGCCGGGGAAGTCGATGCGGACATCCGAGAACACGACGACGTCCATGCCGAACCGGTCTTCGATGGGCCGTACGATCCGGCGGATGATTCCCCAGTGCGTGTCCCGCTGCGGTGTCATGTGGACGCTGCCCCCGACGATCTCGACCCTGAATCCTTCGGGGACGGGCATCCGCTCCAGCCGCTCGAACCACTCGTCCAGGCGCTGGGTGTTGGCGTCGGCCATGGCGATCCTGTCTTCAAGGACGGTCATCGTGGCGCTCCTCCCCGGCTGTCCCACGGGCGGGAGCAGCCGCGCGGTACAACGATACGCACGGTGACCGGGACACGGGAGCCCGCGCATATGCCACCGCGGGGGAGGGCGGAGGCGGGCTACGGCGCCGCGCTGTAGGGGCCGCCCAGTTCCCACGCCTCGTACATCGCCTCCGCGAAGGCGCCCGCGATTCCGTGCTCGCCGCTCCTGTTGGGATGGGTGCCGTCGTAGGTGTCCGTGTGGAAGTCGTACGACGCGGGGGGCGGGACGAGCAGCAGCGGGGAGTCCGCCTCGTCGAGGTCGGCGAGCGTCTTGGCGAGGAGTTCGTTGAAGCGGGCGACCTGTTCGGCGAAGGGTGCGTCGGTGTCCACGCGGATGTTGTGGAGCACCGGCATCACGGCGACGCGGATGTGCGGGTTCGCCGCGCGCGCGTCCGCCACGAAGCTCCGGACGTTGTCCGCGGTCTGCTCCGCGTTCGTGTAGAAGCCCAGGTCGATGAGGCCGAGGGAGACCAGGAGCACGTCCGCGCGGCAGGACCGTACCGTCTCGCCGATGAGCGGGGTCATGTGGTGCCAGCCCTCGCCCCAGCCGGCCAGGTGCGCGCGGGGGAAGTCGGGCTCGGCGTAGGCCTGCGACGTGGGCGCGTCCGTCGACGGGTCGTGCAGCGCCTCGCGCGGTCCGACGAACGTGAAGGGGCCGCCGTACGTGTCGCGCAGGTGCTGCCACAGCCGGTGGCGCCACGTGTGCTCGCCGGCGCTCCCTATCGTCATGGAGTCTCCGACGAACATGAACCTGAGCATCCGCTCATCATGGACGATCGGCCCGGCCGGCGCGATGTGAGCCCGACCACGCAGCGTGACCCCCGGCGTGAACACCCGCGCGGGATGGCAGGCTTGGCGCATGCGCCGACCCTTCGCCCTCCTCGTCTCGGCCCTCCTCGTGGGCGCGTTCGCCGTGCCCGCCTCCGCAGCCGACGGCGGCGACGGCGGCGACGGGTTCACGATCGAGGACCCGAGGATCACCGAGTCGAGCGGCCTCGCCGCCTCCCGCCTCCACCCCGGCGTCTACTGGACGCACAACGACCAGGACAACGGGCCCTACCTGTACGCGGTGGACGGCGGCACCGGGAAGACCGTCGCCCGCGTCGCGCTCTCCGGCGTCGGCACGCCGCGGGACATCGAGGCGATCTCGATCGGGCCCGGCAACCGGATCTTCGTCGGGGACATCGGCGACAACCTCGGCGGCACCTGGCCGTACGTGTGGGTCTACGAACTGCCGGAGCCCGCGGAGCTGAAGGACCAGACGGTCAAGGCGACGCAGTACGTGGTGAAGTACGCGGACGGCGCCCGGGACGCGGAGTCGCTCGCCGTGCACCCGAAGACCGGGCGGGTCTACATCATCGACAAGAACGAGGACGGCGGGCACCTCTACGAAGGGCCGGCGAAACTCTCCGCGTCCGGCACCAACGTCTTCCGGCGCGCGGCCCCCGTGGAGCTGTGGGCCACCGACGCCGCCTTCTCCCCGGACGGCGAGCGGCTCGCGGTGCGCGGCTACCTGGGGGGCCTCTGGTACGACTGGAACGGCGGGAAGATCCAGCGCAAGGGGCGGATCAGTGTGCCCCTCGGCCAGGGCGAGTCGACCACCTACACCGCCGACGGCGCGAAGCTGCTGCTCGGCATGGAGGGTTCCCGGAGCCCGGTGCGGGCGCAGGACGCGCCCGGGGGCGGCGGGGGCGGGGGCTCGTCGTCGTCCTCCTCGGGAGGGTCGGCCGCCTCCGGTGACGACGGTTCCGGCGCGGGCACGCTGAAGGTCGGGGCGCTCGGGCTGGTCGTCGCGTGCGCGGCCCTGTTCGGGCTACGCAGGCTGGTCCGGCGCCGGTGAGCCGGGCGCCGCTGAGCCGGGCGCCGGTGAGCAGGGCGTCGCCGGGCCGGGTGTCGCCGGGCCGCCCGCCGTGGCGCGCGCGGCCACCAGTACCTCCAGTCCGTCCAGGATGCGCTGGAGGCCGAACTCGAAGTGGTCGAAGCCGGGGCCGAAGGTGTCCTCGGAGAGGGAGGCCAGCACCGGGTAGCGCCCGCTGGTCATGACCTTCTCCAGCACCGGCTGCTGGGCGGCCCAGAACTGGGCGTCCGTGAGCCCGGAGCTGCGCTCGGCCTCCTCCTGGTACACCTGCGTGCGGGCGGCCCCGACGACGTACCCGTCGAGCATGATGATCACCGACAGGAGTTCGGGGTCGGTCAGGCCCATCGGCTTGATCCGGGTGAGCACCTTCTCCATGCCGTCCAGGGCGCTCGGCCCGAGCACGGGGCGGGACTGGTTGACGTTCAGCAGCCAGGTGTGGCGCCGGTGGAGGGCGAGGGCGGAGCGGCCGAGGGCCTCCAGCGCCGAACGCCAGCCGCCGTCGCCGTAGTCTTCGGGGTCCTCGGAGGTGCGCTGCACGCGGTCCAGCATCAGGTCGAGCAGTTCGCCCTTGCCGGGGACGTAGCGGTAGAGGGACATCGTGCCGGTGCCGAGGTCGGTGGCGATCCGGCGCATGGAGACGGCGGCGAGCCCTTCCCGGTCGGCGATCTCGACGGCGGCTTCCACGATCCGCTCCAGCGTCAGCCCGGGTTTCGGCCCGCGGCTCGGCCGCCGGCCGGTGTCCCACAACAGTTCGATGGTGCGGCCGATGTCGCCGCTGCCGCTGGTCTCCGTGCCGCTCGCCATGGGGTCAGTCTAGGTCCGCGGAGAAAAATTGGGTACGGCGTACGCGCAATCGGGTACGGTGTACTCAGTTGGTGAGCGAAGGGGGGACCCATGACTGAGGGACACGCGGTACGGGCCGAGGGGCTGGAGAAGCGGTACGGCGAGAAGCGCGCCCTCGACGGCTTCGACCTGGCCGTCCGCGAGGGCACCGTGCACGGCCTGCTGGGGCCGAACGGCGCCGGGAAGACCACCGCCGTGCGCATCCTGTCCACGCTGATCAGGCTGGACGGCGGACGCGCCGAGGTGGCGGGTCTGGACGTCGCCCGCCGGCCGCGCGAGGTGCGGGCCCGGATCGGCCTCACCGGGCAGTACGCGGCGGTGGACGAGGTGCTCACCGGCCGGCAGAACCTGGAGATGTTCGGGCGCCTGTTCCACCTGGGCGGCCGCCGGGCCCGGGCCCGCGCCGTCGAGCTGCTGGAGCAGTTCGACCTGACGGACGCCGCCGACCGGGGCGTCGGCAAGTACAGCGGCGGCATGCGGCGCCGCCTCGACCTCGCCGCCTCGATGATCCTCGCCCCCGCCGTCCTGTTCCTGGACGAGCCGACCACGGGCCTCGACCCCCGCAGCCGCGGCGAGGTCTGGGACTCCGTCCGGGCCCTGGTGGCGAGCGGCACGACCGTGCTGCTGACCACGCAGTACCTGGAGGAGGCCGACAAGCTGGCCTCCCGCATCACCGTCATCGACCAGGGCCGGGCCATCGCCGACGACACCCCGGACGGGCTGAAGAACCTGGTCGGCGGCGACCGTGTCGAGGTCGTGGTGACCGAGCGGGCCGACATCCCGCGGGTGGTGAAGGTGGTGGCCCGGGTCTGCGAGGGCGAACCCGAGGCCGACGAGGAGGCGCTGCGCGTGCACGCCCCGGTCACCGACCGGGTCGCCGCGCTGACCGAGGTGGCGCGGACCCTCCAGGACGAGGGGGTCGGCGTGGAGGACATCGGGCTGCGCAGGCCGAGCCTCGACGACGTGTTCCTGCGCCTGACCGGGCACCGCACCGACCGCGCCGCCCTGACCGAGAAGGAGGCGGTGGCATGAGCGCCCTCGACCCGACGACGGCCCCGCGCGAGCGCGGGCGGCTGTACTGGCTGCTCGCCGACTGCGGCAACATCGTGCGCCGCGGCCTGACCCACTACCAGCGCCAGCCCGTCAACATCGCCTGGCAGCTCGGCTTCCCGATCCTGTCCGTCCTCCTCTACGGCTACGTCTTCGGCAGTGCGATGACCGTGCCGGGCGGCGGGGACTACAAGGACTTCCTGATGCCGGGCATGTTCGTGATGACCATGGCGTTCGGCTTCATCAACACCGCCACCGTCGTCGTCTACGACTCCACCAAGGGCGTCATCGACCGGTTCCGCTCCATGCCGATGTCCTCCTCCGCGGTGGTCGCGGGGCGCGGGGTGACCGACCTGGTGATCGCCTGCGCCGAGCTGGCGATCATGATGCTGACCGCGATGGCCATGGGCTGGCGGCCGGACGGCGGCTGGGGCTTCCTGGCGGCGTTCGCGCTGCTGCTGTGGCTGCGGTTCGCGCTGATCTGGATCGGTGTGTGGCTGGGACTGATGGTGCCGAATCCGGAGGCGGCCGGCGGCCTGTTCGCGGTGGCCTTCCCGCTGACGATGATCTCCAGCATCTTCGTCGCCCCGCAGCTCATGCCGGACTGGCTGGGCTGGGTGGCCGCCTGGAACCCGATCTCCTCCACGGCGGCGGCCGCCCGCGAGCTGTTCGGCACGCCGGTCGGCGGCGGCGACTCGTGGGTCGAGCAGCACGCGGTCCTTATGGCGTGCGTCTGGCCGGTCGTCCTGACGGTGATCTTCCTGCCGCTGGCGGTCCGGCGGTTCCAGCGGCTGAGCCGGTAGGCGTCAGCGGGGCAGCGGGCAGGGCGGGGTGCGGGGCCCACTGCCGTCATCGTCCGGCGGGCAGGTCACCAGGGCGACGGAGAGGAACGCGGGACGTTCGAGGTAGCAGCCCAGCGACACGTCCCCGCCCCACCCGAGCCGTGCCTGGGCCGAGGCGACGAGGGCGGCCAGGCGGACCGCGTCCCGCTGAGCGTCGCAGGCGAAGCGGGGCGCGTACTCGCGAAGCGCGAGGATCCGGGGCTGACTTCCTGGCTCGAAGGCCGAGCCAAGGGTAGGGCCGATGACATCCTGCGCATTCTCGAAGTGCGGGGTACCGAGATCCCCGACATCGCCCGGGAGCGGATTACCGACTGCACCGATCTCGACGTGCTGGGGACCTGGCTCGACCGCTCCCTGAGCGTGACGCACGCCGAGGAGTTGTTCGTCGAGGAGTAGAGCGTGCGGAGGCGCGAAGGGCGCCCGGCGGATCATCCGCCGGGCGCCCTTCGCGTGCTGTCGCCGGAGGCTAGAGCTTCTCGATGACGTAGTCGACGCACTTCGTGAGCGCCTCGACGTCTGCCGGGTCGATCGCCGGGAACATCGCCACGCGCAGCTGGTTGCGGCCGAGCTTGCGGTAGGGCTCGGTGTCGACGACGCCGTTGGCGCGCAGCACCTTGGCGACGGCGGCCGCGTCGATCTCGTCGGCGAAGTCGATCGTGCCGATGACCTGCGAGCGCTTGGCCGGGTCCGAGACGAACGGCGTGGCGTACTTGGACTCGTCGGCCCAGGTGTACAGGCGGGTCGAGGAGTCCTTGGTGCGGCCGGTGGTGAAGTCCAGGCCGCCCTGGCCGTTCATCCAGTCGAGCTGCTCGCCCAGGAGGAACAGGGTGGCCAGCGCCGGGGTGTTGTACGTCTGGTTCTTGCGCGAGTTGTCGATCGCCGTCGGGAGGGAGAAGAACTCCGGGACGTGGCGGCCGGACGCGTGGACGCGCTCGGCGCGCTCGATCGCGGCGGGGGAGAAGACGCCGATCCACAGGCCGCCGTCGGAGGCGAAGGACTTCTGCGGGGCGAAGTAGTAGACGTCGGTCTCGGCGACGTCCACGGGCAGGCCGCCGGCGCCGGAGGTGGCGTCGACCAGCACGAGGGAGCCCTCGTCGGCACCGGCGACGCGCTTGATCGGCATGGCGACGCCGGTCGAGGTCTCGTTGTGGGTGAAGGCGTACACGTCCACGCCGGCCTCGGCGCGCGCCTCGGGGTGGGTGCCCGGGTCGGAGGAGACGACGGTGGGCTCGGCCAGCCAGGGGGCGAGCTTCGCGGCCTTGGCGAACTTCGAGGAGAACTCGCCGAAGGTCAGGTGCTGGGACTTGTTCTCGATCAGGCCGTGGGTCGCGACGTCCCAGAACGCGGTGGAGCCGCCGTTGCCGAGGATCACCTCGTAGCCGTCGGGGAGCCGGAACAGCTCGCGGATGCCCTCACGGACCTTGCCGACCAGGTTCTTGACCGGGGCCTGGCGGTGGGAGGTGCCGAGGAGGGACGTACCGGTGGCGGCCAGGGCGTCCAGCGCCTCCACCCGCACCTTGGAGGGGCCCGCGCCGAATCGACCGTCCGCGGGCTTGATGTCAGCAGGAATCTGGATCTCAGCCACGTGCCGGAGCGTATCGTCCCGGCCGAACCGGACGGGAACATGTCCGTCCGATGAGACGAGATCTCCGCCTTGCGGACCTGTACGGAACCACGAGAGCCCATGCTGGAGGCATGACCGATCTGGAGGCAGCACTGCGCGGAGCCGTCCGGGGCGAGGTCGCCTTCGACGTCACCTCGCGGGCCCTGACGACGATGGACGCGTCCAACTACCGCAGGGTCCCGCTCGGCGTGGTGGCGCCCAAGGACGCCGAGGACGTGGCGGCCGTCCTGGCGGTGTGCCGGGAGCGGGGGGTGCCGGTGGTGCCCCGGGGCGGGGGGACGTCCATCGCCGGTCAGGCGACCGGGACCGGGGTCGTGCTCGACTTCACCCGGCACATGAACCGGCTGGTCTCCCTGGACGCCGAGGCGCGCACGGCCGTCGTCGAGCCGGGGCTCGTCCTCGACCGGCTCCAGGAGGCCGCCGCCCCGCACGGCCTGCGGTTCGGCCCCGACCCGTCCACGCACAGCCGGTGCACGCTCGGCGGCATGATCGGCAACAACTCGTGCGGCTCCCACTCCGTGGCCTGGGGCACGACGGCCGACAGTGTGCGGGAGCTGACCGTCCTCACGGCGGGCGGGCACAGGCTGGGGCTCGGACCGGGGTGGGCCGGGGCCCCGGACGGTCTGCGTGCTCTCGTCGACGGGGAACTGGCGCGGCTGCGCACCGGCTTCCCGGAGCTGCCCCGCCGTATCTCCGGCTACGCGCTGGACGCGCTGCTGCCCGAGAACGGTGCCGACGTCGCCCGCTCCTTCTGCGGCTCGGAGGGCACGCTCGGCGTGCTGACCGAGGCGGTCGTGGGGCTGGTCGAGGCGCCGCGCGCGCGGGCGCTCGCCGTGCTGGGCTACGCCGACGAGGCCGCTGCGGCGGAGGCGGCGGCCGGGCTGCTGCCGCTGGGCCCGCTGACGGTGGAGGGCATGGCCGCCGACCTGGTGCCGTCCCCGGCCGGCCTGCCCCGGGGCGGGGCGTGGCTGTTCGTGGAGACCGGCGGCGACACGGAGGCCGAGGCGCGGGCGCGGGCGGAGGACGTGGTCCGGGCGGCCGATGTCGTCGACGCGTTGGTGGTGACCGACCCGGCCGGGCAGCGGGCGCTGTGGCGGGTCCGGGAGGACGCGAGCGGTACGGCGACCCGGATGCCGGACGGTTCGGAGGCGTGGCCCGGCTGGGAGGACTGCGCGGTGCCGCCCGCCCGGCTGGGCGCGTACCTGCGGGACTTCCGGGGCCTGTTGACCGCGTACGGCCTGCGCGGCACGCCGTACGGGCACTTCGGCGACGGCTGCATCCACGTGCGCATCGACTTCGACCTGCTGACGGCGGCCGGAGTCGCCCGTTTCCGCCGCTTCTCGGAGGAGCTGGCGGACGTCGTCGTGGCACACGGCGGGTCGCTGTCCGGCGAGCACGGTGACGGGCAGGCGCGGGCGGAACTGCTGCCGCGGATGTACGGCGAGGAGACGGTGGCCCTCTTCGAGCGGGCGAAGGCCCTCTGGGACCCGGACGACCTCCTCAACCCCGGGATGCTGGTCCGCCCGGCGCCGCTGGACGCCAATCTCCGCTTCTCCGTCCTGCCCCGCGAACCGGTGGACGTGGCCTTCGGCTACCCCGCCGACGGCGGCGACTTCTCGGCCGCCGTGCGCCGCTGCGTCGGGGTCGCCAAGTGCCGTACGACGTCGGCGGCGGGCGCGTCGGTGATGTGCCCGTCCTTCCGGGCGACGGGTGAGGAGGAGCACTCGACGCGCGGCCGGGCCCGCCTGCTGCACGAGATGCTCGCCGGCGAGCTGGTGACCGACGGCTGGCGGTCGACGGAGGTCCGGGACGCCCTCGACCTGTGCCTGTCCTGCAAGGGCTGCCGCTCCGACTGCCCGGTCGGGGTCGACATGGCCACGTACAAGGCGGAGTTCCTGCACCACCACTACGCCGGGCGCCGCCGCCCGGCCGCCCACTACGCGATGGGGTGGCTGCCGGTGTGGCTGCGCTGGGCGGCGCGGGCGCGGGTGGCGCCCGTCGTCAACGCCCTGTCCTCCGTGCGGCCCTTGGCGGCGGTGGCGAAGCGGCTGGGCGGGATCGCGGGGGAGCGGGACGTGCCTCGGCTGGCGGGGGAGACGTTCAGCCGGTGGTGGCGGGGGCGGCCCGCCCCGACGGGCGGCGGCGACCTGGTGGTCCTGTGGCCCGACACCTTCACCGAGCACCTCTCGCCGTCCGTGGGCCGGGCGGCGGCGCGGGTGCTGGAGGCGGCGGGGCTGGGGGTGGCGCTGCCGCCGACCCTCGCGGGAGGCGCCCTTGCGGACGGCCGCACGCGCTCGGCGGCCGCCCTGCTCACCGCCCGCCGGGGCCGGGTCTGCTGCGGCCTGACGTACGTGTCCACGGGCCAGCTGGACCGCGCCCGCGCGGTGCTGCGCCGCACGCTGGACCTGATGGCGCCGGTGCTGGAGACCTCCGCGCCGGTCGTCGTCCTGGAGCCGAGCTGCGCCGCGGCCCTGCGCACGGACCTGCCCGAGCTGCTGCACGACGACCCCCGCGCGGCCCGCCTCGCCGCCCGCGTGGTGACCTTCGCGGAGGCCCTGGAACGCCACGCCCCCGACTGGACCCCGCCCGCCCTGGACGTCCCGGCGGTCGGCCAGACCCACTGCCACCAGCACGCGGTCCTCGGCGACGCCGCCGACCGCCGTCTGCGCGAGGCGGCCGGCCTGACCGGCGAGCTGAGCGGCGGCTGCTGCGGCCTCGCGGGCAACTTCGGCTTCGAGACCGGCCACTACGAGGTCTCGGTCGCCTGCGCCGAGGACCAGCTGCTGCCGGCGGTGCGGGAGGCCCCGGAGGGGGCGGTGGTAATGGCGGACGGCTTCTCGTGCCGGACCCAGCTGGAGCAGCTGGCGGGGGTGCGGGGGCGGCACCTGGCGGAGGTGCTGGCGGAGGGGTTGGATCACCCCTGAGAGGCGGTCAGGGCCGGGGGCGGTGGTTCACGCGGTAGTGGAGGTGGACGACGCCCGAGCCGAAGGTGCGGGTGGTGACCAGGTCGAGGTCCACCCGGCGCTCACCCCCGGGGAAGTAGGGAACGCCGCCGCCGACCATGACCGGGTGGAGCACGACCCGGTACTCGTCGATCAGGTCGGCCGCGGCCGCCTCGGCGGCGAGGGTCGCGCCGCCGATCGCGATCTCGCCCTCGCCCGGCTCGGCCCGCAGCCGTTCGATCTCCTCCGCGACACTCCCGGTGGCCAGCCGGGCGTTGCCCTCCACGGACGTCAGCGTGGTGGAGAACACCACCTTGGGGAGGGGATTCCAGAGCGCGGCCCACTCGCGTCCGGCGTCGTCGAGCCCCTCGTCCCGGCCGGCGGTCTCCCAGTACAGCATCGTCTCGTACAGCCGCCGGCCCAGCAGGTGGACGTCGACCTGCCGGATCTCGTCGATCCAGAAGCGGAAGACGTCCGGGTCGGGTGACGCCCAGTCGAAGCCGCCGTCCGGTCCGACGATGTAGCCGTCCAGCGAGGCACCCATCGAATAGGTGACGCTGCGCATCGGGACTCCTCCTCGGTACGGGTTCCGTCCGGTTCCGACCGTACGCCCCGGGGCGGGTCCGGGACCGTCAGGGAGTGGTGTCGCCGCGCACCAGGGGACGGCACACCGGCTGGACGTCCTCGGGGAGGTCGTCCGGACGGCACCAGCGGGCCTCCAGGATCTCCAACGGGTCGATGCGCAGCTCGCCGCCGAGCAGCCGGGCCTCGAAGGCCACCTCCAGGCGGGTGCGGAGACCGCTGCCCAGCATGACCAGGCGGCCCACCTCCACGTCGAGGTCCGTCTCCTCCTTGACCTCGCGCACCACGGTGTGCCGGAAGTCCTCGCCCTTGCGCGCGAAGCCGCTCGGCAGGCCCCACTGGCGGCCCGGCGGCCACATCCGGTGCTTCAGCAGCAGGACCCGCCCCTCGTCGTCGCGCACCACGCCGGTCACACCGACCACGTACTTCGTGTGCAGCAGCCACATCACGCGGCTCTGCACCGGGCGCAGGAGGCGCCACAGGCGGGCGAGGAGTCGTCTCACACGGGGGACGCTACCGGGTCGGCGCGCGGCCCCGGCGGGTGAGCCCCGGAGGGTGAGCCCCGTCCAGCCGGTGGAAGTGCGTTGACAGCCCTGTTCCCCGCCCACGACAGTTGCATGAAAGGTATACGCGCCTGACCGAGTCCATTACTGTGGACCGTGCCGTACAGCATGATGAACCAACCCTCCCCGCGAACCGTCCCGGAGCCCTCGTGAGTACCCCCAGCGCTACCCCCGGCACCCCCGCCCCGGCCGCCTCCATGGCGGGGCCCGAGGCAGCGGGAGCCGCCGGTCAGGCGTCCGCCGCCGGCCCTGCCTCCGCGCCGGGCGGCGCCCCGGCCGACGGCGGCCGGTTCGGTGCCCTCGGCCCCGTGGGGCTGGTCCTCGCCGGGGGCCTGTCCGTGCAGTTCGGCGCCGCGCTGGCGGTGAGCCTGATGCCGCGGGCCGGGGCGCTGGGCGTGGTGACGCTGCGGCTGGTCGTGGCCGCCGTCGTGCTGCTCCTGATCTGCCGGCCTCGGCTGCGCGGGCACTCGCGGGCCGACTGGGGCACGGTCGTCGTCTTCGGCATCGCCATGGCCGGCATGAACGGACTCTTCTACCAGGCCGTCGACCGCATCCCCCTCGGCCCGGCCGTCACCCTGGAGGTGCTCGGCCCGCTCGCGCTCTCCGTCTTCGCCTCCCGCCGCGCGGTCAACCTGGTCTGGGCCGCGCTCGCCCTGGCCGGCGTCTTCCTGCTCAGCGGCGGCGGCTTCGACAGCCTCGACCCGGCCGGCGCCGCCTTCGCGCTCGGGGCGGGCGTCATGTGGGCGGCGTACATCGTGTTCAGCGCGCGTACCGGGCGGCGCTTCCCGCAGGCCGACGGGCTGGCCCTCGCGATGGCGGTCGGGGCGGTGCTGTTCCTGCCGCTGGGCATCGCCGAGTCCGGCGCCGAGCTGATCGACCCGGTGACGCTGGCGCTGGGCGCGGGGGTCGCCCTGCTCTCCTCCGTCCTGCCCTACACCCTCGAACTCCTCGCGCTGCGCCGCCTGCCCGCGCCCACCTTCGCGATCCTCATGAGCCTGGAGCCCGCCATCGCCGCGGCGGCCGGTTTCCTCATCCTGGACCAGGCCCTGACCGCGCCCCAGTCCGCCGCCATCGCGCTGGTCATCGCGGCCAGCATGGGAGCGGTGCGGACCCAGGTGGGACGCGGGCGGGCCAAGAAGCGCGGGGACCTGCGGTAGGCCGTACGGACCGCGGTGAGCCGCGGTGAGCCGCTGTGAGCCGCTGCGGTCCGTTGCGGTCCGCTGCGAGTCGCGGCGAATTGCTGCGGTCCGCCGCTAGCCGTCGTGGAGCACACGCGGTTACCGCGAAGGGGCGCGCGGCGCACGGGTGGTCTTCGGGAAGGGGCGCGGTGCACGCGCGGTTCGTCGCGAGCGAGCGCGCTGCACGCGCGGACCCTCGCGAACGGACGCCGGCTTGCTCCCCGTGACCCGGTCAGCGAGGGCCCCGAGTGCCCCGAGTGCCCCCATGACTGCCGGGGGCCTCCGGGCCTCCGGGTCTCCGGGCCCCTCATGAGACCCCGCTGGCCCCCGCCCGAAAATCATGCATGCACGCTTGATTGTTCCGTGGGCCACTGCCATGCTCCTCACCACACCGCGCCGCACACCGCCGTGCCCGAGGGGAGCGTCCGTGTCCGATCCCACGCCCGTGATCGACGACCTGCGCGAGGAGAGCGGGGAAGTCGACGCGCTGGTCGCGCGGCTCAGCCCCGGGGAGTGGCGCCTCGCCACCCCCGCGCCCCGCTGGACGATCGCCCACCAGATCGCGCACCTGGCCTGGACCGACCGGGCCGCCCTGCTCGCCGTCACCGACGAGAAGGGCTTCGCCGGCCTGGTCGAGCAGGCCCTCGCCGCGCCCGACCGGTACGTCGACGACGGCGCCGACGAAGGCGCCCGGCAGGACCCCGCCGAGCTGCTGGCCGGCTGGCGGGAAGGGCGTGCCGCCCTCGACAGGGCGCTGCGCGAGGCGCCCCCCGGCGCCCGGTTCCCCTGGTACGGCCCGCCCATGGCCGCCGCCTCCATGGCCACCGCCCGCCTGATGGAGACCTGGGCCCACGGCCTCGACATCGCCGACGCCCTCGGCGTCACCCGGCCGCCCACCGACCGGCTGCGGCACATCGCCCGCATCGGCGTCCGCGCCCGGGACTTCGCCCACGCGGCCCACGGCCTCACCCCGCCCGCCGAGCCGTTCCGCGTCGAACTCACCGGCCCCGGCGGCGACCTGTGGACGTACGGCCCCGAGGACGCCCGCCAGCGGGTCACCGGCCCCGCCCTCGACTTCTGCCTCCTCGCGGCCCAGCGCGCCCATCGCGCCGACCTCGCCCTGCGGGCCGAGGGCCCGGACGCCGACCGCTGGCTGGACATCGCCCAGGCCTTCGCGGGGCCGCCCGGAGCGGGCAGGCCGCCGAAGGGAGCCGGCCGGTGAGCGTGCTCCGCGTCGGCAACGCCTCGGGCTTCTACGGCGACCGCTTCGACGCCGTGCGGGAGATGCTCACCGACGGCCCGCTGGACGTCCTGACCGGTGACTACCTCGCCGAGCTGACCATGTTGATCCTCGGCCGCGACCGGCTGAAGGACCCGGACGCCGGGTACGCGCGCAGCTTCCTGCGGCAACTGGAGGAGTGCCTCGGCCTCGCCCACGAGCGGGGCGTGAAGATCGTCGCGAACGCCGGCGGACTCAACCCGGCCGGACTCGCCGACGCCGTACGGACGCTCGCCGGACGGCTCGGCCTGCCCGTGCGGGTCGCGCACGTCGAGGGCGACGACCGCACCACCGCCCACCCGGGCAGCCTCACCGCCCACGCCTACCTCGGCGGCTTCGGCATCGCCCGGTGCCTGAGCGAGGGCGCCGACGTGGTCGTCACCGGGCGGGTCACCGACGCCGCCCTGGTCACCGGCCCCGCCGTCGCGCACTTCGGCTGGGCGCCCACGGACCACGACCGGCTGGCGGGCGCGGTCGTCGCCGGACACGTCCTGGAGTGCGGGGCGCAGGCGACCGGCGGCAACTACGCCTTCTTCGAGGAACGCGCCGGGGACCTCCGGCGCCCCGGCTTCCCCCTCGCCGAACTGCACGCCGACGGCACCTCGGTCATCACCAAGCACCCCGGCACCGGCGGCTTCGTCGACGTCGGCACGGTCACCGCCCAGCTGCTGTACGAGACGGGCGGCGCCCGGTACGCGGGACCCGACGTCACCGCCCGGCTGGACACCGTACGGCTCACCCCGGACGGACCGGACCGGGTACGGATCGACGGCGTGCGCGGCGAGGCCCCGCCGCCCACGCTCAAGGTGGGCCTGAGCCGCCTCGGCGGCTTCCGCAACGAGGTCGTCTTCGTGCTCACCGGCCTCGGCGTCGAGGCCAAGGCCGCGCTGGTGCGGGAGCAGCTGGAACCCGCCCTGGGCAAGGTCGCCGACGTCCGCTGGGACCTCGTGCGCACCGACCGGCCCGACGCCCCGACCGAGGAGACCGCGAGCGCCCTGCTGAGGCTCGTCGTCCGCGACGCGGACCAGCAGACCGTGGGGCGGGCGCTGAGCGGCGCCGCGATCGAGCTGGCCCTCGCCAGCTATCCCGGCTTCCACGTGCTCGCGCCGCCCGGCAAGGGGGCGCCCTACGGGGTCTTCGAGGAGGACCGCGTCCCGCAGGGCGCCGTCGCCCAGGTGGCCGTCCTCCACGACGGGCGCCGGGTCGAGGTGGCGCCGCCTCCGCAGACCGCCGCCCTCGACGCCGTACCGGAACCGCCCCTGCCCGAGCCGCTTCCGCCCGGGCCGGTACGCCGGGCCGCCCTCGGCCTGGTCGCCGGGGCGCGCAGCGGCGACAAGGGCGGCAACGCCAACGTCGGCGTGTGGGTCCGGACCGACGAGGCCTGGCGCTGGCTCGCGCACGAGCTGACCGCCGAGCGGTTCCGGGAGCTGATCCCCGAGGCCCGCGACCTGCCCGTCACCCGGCACGCGCTGCCCGCCCTGCGCGCCCTCAACTTCGTCGTCGAGGGCATCCTCGGCGAGGGAGTCGCCGCCCAGGCCCGCTTCGACCCGCAGGCCAAGGCGCTCGGCGAATGGCTGCGCGCCCGCCACCTGGACATCCCGGAGGTACTCCTGTGACGGTCCGTGACCTGGACAGCCCGGAGGTACTCCTGTGACGGCTGTGACCTGGACATCCCGGAGGTACTGCTGTGACGGTCTGTGACCTGGACATCCCGGAGGTACTCCTGTGACGGCCCGCCACCTGGACATCCCGGAGGTACTCGCGTGACGGTCCTGCCCTCGGCCCTGGACCCGGCCGCCCCGGACCACCGGGCCCACCGCGAGGCCATGCTCGGCAAGCTCGCCGAGCTGGACGCCGAGCACGCCAAGGCCCTCGCGGGCGGCGGCGAGAAGTACGTCGCCCGGCACCGCGAGCGGGGCAAGCTCCTGGCCCGCGAGCGCATCGAGCTGCTCCTCGACCCCGACACGCCCTTCCTGGAGCTGTCCCCGCTGGCGGCCTGGGGCAGCGAGTACACCGTCGGCGCGTCCCTGGTCACCGGCATCGGCACCGTCGAGGGCGTGGAGTGCCTGATCACCGCCAACGACCCGACCGTGCGCGGCGGTGCCAGCAATCCCTGGTCGCTGAAGAAGGCCCTGCGCGCCAACGACATCGCCCTCGCCAACCGGCTGCCCTGCGTCAGCCTGGTCGAGTCCGGCGGCGCCGACCTGCCGTCCCAGAAGGAGATCTTCATCCCCGGCGGCGCGATCTTCCGCGACCTGACGCGGCTGTCGGCGGCCGGCATCCCCACCGTCGCCGTCGTCTTCGGCAACTCCACGGCGGGCGGCGCCTACATCCCCGGCATGTCCGACCACGTGATCATGGTCAAGGAGCGGGCGAAGGTGTTCCTCGGCGGGCCGCCCCTGGTCAAGATGGCCACCGGCGAGGAGAGCGACGACGAGTCGCTGGGCGGCGCCGAGATGCACGCCCGCACCTCCGGTCTCGCCGACTACTTCGCCGTGGACGAACCCGACGCCCTGCGCCGGGCCCGCAGGGTCGTCGCCCGGCTCAACCACCGCAAGGCACACCCCGATCCGCCGGTCGCCGAGCCCCCGAAGTACGACCCGGAGGAACTCCTCGGCATCGTCCCCGGCGACCTCAAGATCCCCTTCGACCCGCGCGAGGTGATCGCCCGGATCGTCGACGCCTCCGACTTCGACGAGTTCAAGCCGCTCTACGGGACGAGCCTGGTCACCGGCTGGGCTGCCCTGCACGGCTACCCCGTGGGCATCCTCGCCAACGCCCAGGGGGTCCTCTTCAGCGAGGAGTCGCAGAAGGCGGCCCAGTTCATCCAGCTCGCCAACCAGCGCGACGTCCCGCTCCTGTTCCTGCACAACACCACCGGCTACATGGTCGGCAGGGAGTACGAGCAGGGCGGCATCATCAAGCACGGCGCGATGATGATCAACGCCGTCTCCAACTCCCGCGTCCCCCACCTGTCCGTCCTGATGGGCGCGTCCTACGGCGCCGGCCACTACGGCATGTGCGGCCGGGCCTACGACCCGCGCTTCCTCTTCGCCTGGCCCAGCGCCAAGTCCGCCGTCATGGGCCCCCAGCAGCTCGCCGGCGTGCTCTCCATCGTCGCCCGCCAGTCCGCCGCCGCGAAGGGCCGGCCCTACGACGACGAGGGCGACGCGGCGCTGCGCGCCATGGTGGAGCAGCAGATCGAGTCCGAGTCGCTGCCCATGTTCCTGTCCGGGCGGCTCTACGACGACGGCGTCATCGACCCGCGCGACACCCGCACCGTCCTCGGCCTGTGCCTGTCGGCCGTCCACACCGCGCCCTACCAGGGCGTGCGCGGTGGCTTCGGCGTCTTCCGGATGTGAGGGAACCACTGTGACCAGCGAGGAGCACCCTGTGATCGGCACCGTCCTCGTCGCCAACCGGGGCGAGATCGCCTGCCGGATCTTCCGCACCTGCCGCGAGGCGGGCATCAGGACGGTCGCCGTCCACTCCGACGCCGACGAGGACGCCCTCCACGCGCGCGTGGCGGACGCGGCCGTCCGCCTGCCGGGCACCGCCTCCGCCGACACGTACCTGCGCGGCGACCTCATCGTAAAGGCCGCGCTCGCCGCCGGCGCCGACGCCGTGCACCCCGGCTACGGCTTCCTCTCCGAGAACGCCGGCTTCGCGCGGGCCGTCACCGACGCGGGCCTGACCTGGATCGGGCCGCCGCCGGAGGCGATCGAGGCGATGGCGTCCAAGACCCGCGCCAAGGAGCTGATGGGCATCGCCCCCCTCGGCGAGGTCACCGAGGCCGACCTGCCGGTGCTGGTGAAGGCGGCGGCCGGCGGCGGCGGGCGCGGCATGCGCGTCGTACGGCGGCTCGCCGACCTCGGCGCCGCACTGACCGCCGCCCGCGCGGAGGCGGCGAGCGCCTTCGGCGACGGCGAGGTCTTCGTCGAGCCGTACGTGGAGGACGGGCGCCACGTCGAGGTGCAGATCCTCGCCGACACCCACGGCACGGTATGGGTGCTCGGCACCCGCGACTGCTCCCTCCAGCGCCGCCACCAGAAGGTGATCGAGGAGGCCCCGGCCCCCGGCCTGGACGCCTCCCTCACCCGGGACCTGCACGAGCAGGCCGTCCGCGCCGCCCGCGCCGTGCACTACACCGGCGCCGGGACCGTCGAGTTCCTCGTCGCCGGCGGCCGCGCGCACTTCCTGGAGATGAACACCCGCCTCCAGGTCGAACACCCCGTCACCGAGGCCGTGTTCGGCATCGACCTGGTCGCCCTCCAGCTCCGCGTCGCCGAGGGCCACGCCCTGGGGAGCGAGCCGCCGACCCCGCGCGGCCACGCCGTCGAGGCCCGCCTGTACGCCGAGGACCCGGCACACGGCTGGACGCCGCAGACCGGCCGCCTGCACCGCCTCGCCGTCCCGGACGGCATCCGCCTGGACACCGGCTACACCGACGGCGACGACATCGGCGTCCACTACGACCCGATGCTGGCCAAGCTCGTCGCCCACGCGCCCACCCGCGCGGAGGCCGTCCGGCGGCTCGCCGGGGCCCTGGAACGGGCGGCGATCCACGGCCCGGTCACCAACCGGGACCTGCTCGTCCGCTCCCTGCGGCACGAGGAGTTCACCTCCGCCCGCATGGACACCGGCTTCTACGACCGCCACCTGGCCGCCCTCACCGAGCCCGCCCCCGACCCCCTCGCCCCGCTGGCCGCCGCCCTCGCCGACGCGAGCGCCCGCGCGGGCCGCTTCGGTGGCTGGCGCAACCTGCCCTCGGCGCCCCAGGTCAAGCGGTACGCCCTGGCCGGCGAGGAGCACGAGGTCCGCTACCACCACACCCGCGCGGGCCTCACCGCGGACGGCGTACGCGTGGTGCGCGCCGACGCCCGCACCGTCGTCCTGGAGACCGACGGCGTACGGCGCCGCTTCGAGATCGCCCGCTACGGCGACACCGTCCACGTCGGCTCCACCACGCTCACCGCCCTGCCCCGCTTCCCCGACCCCACCGCCGAGCACGCCCCCGGCTCCCTCCTCGCCCCGATGCCCGGCACGGTCGTCCGCGTCGCCGAGGGCGTGACGGAGGGCGCGCGCGTGGCGGCGGGCCAGCCCCTGCTCTGGCTGGAGGCGATGAAGATGGAACACCGGATCACCGCCCCGGCCGACGGCACTCTGACGACCCTGAAGGCCGTACCCGGGCAGCAGGTCACGGTCGGCTCGCTCCTGGCGACGGTGCAGGAGACCTAGGGGCGCGGGACCGCACGGAACATGCGGCTCTGCCGCGTGGGCGCGACAAGCCACGACGATCTCCGTACCCGAAGGAGCACCGAGATGACCACCCTCATCGAATCCGAAGAGCACACGTCCCTCCGCGCAGCGGTCTCCGCCTTCGCCCGGAGCCACCCCCGCACCGACAACCGGCAGTTCTGGCAGGAGGCCGCCAAGCTCGGCTACATAGGCGTCAACCTGCCCGAGGCCTACGGCGGAGGCGGCGGCGGCATCACCGAACTCTCCCTCGTGCTGGAGGAGATGGGCGCCGCCGGCAACCCCCTCCTCATGATGATCGTCTCCCCGGCGATCTGCGGCACCGTCATCGCCCGCTTCGGCACCGAGGCCCAGAAGCGCGAGTGGCTCCCGGCACTCGCCGACGGCAGCCGCCTGATGGCCTTCGGCATCACCGAACCCGACGCCGGTTCCAACAGCCACCGCATCACCACCACCGCCCGCCGCGACGGCACCGACTGGCTCCTCACCGGCCGCAAGGTCTTCATCAGCGGCGTCGACATCGCCGACGCCACCCTGATCGTCGGCCGCACGGAGGACGCCCGCACCGGCCGGCTCAAACCCTGCCTGTTCATCGTCCCCCGCGACACCCCCGGCTTCGAGCGGCGGCAGCTCGACATGGAACTGAACGCCGAGGAGAAGCAGTTCGAGCTGACCCTCGACGACGTGCGCCTGCCCGCCGAGGCCCTCGTCGGCGACGAGGACGCCGGCCTCCTCCAGCTGTTCGCCGGCCTCAACCCCGAGCGCGTGATGACCGCCGCCTTCGGTATCGGCATGGGCCGCTACGCCCTGACCCGCGCCCTGGACTACGCCCGCGAACGCACCGTGTGGAAGACCCCGATCGGCGCCCACCAGGCCATCGCCCACCCCCTCGCCCAGGCCCACATCGAGCTGGAACTGGCCCGGCTGATGACGCAGAAGGCCGCCCACCTCTACGACGCCGGTGACGACATGGCCGCCGGCGAGGCCGCCAACATGGCCAAGTACGCGGCCGGCGAGGCCTGCGTGAAGGCCGTCGACCAGGCCGTGCACACCCTCGGCGGCAACGGCCTCACCCGCGAGTTCGGGCTCGCCCGGCTGATCACGGCGGCGCGCGTGGCCCGGATCGCGCCGGTGAGCCGCGAGATGATCCTCAACTACGTGTCCCACCAGACCCTCGGCCTGCCCAAGTCGTACTAGCCCGCCCTGGAGGAACCGTGTTCCGCAGCCAGTACGCAGCCGTCCCGCCCGTCGACCTGCCCATCCACGACGCGGTCCTCGGCCGGGCCGCCGCCTTCGGGAACACCCCGGCGCTGATCGACGGCACCGACGGCACCACCCTCACCTACGAGCAGGTCGACCGGTTCCACCGGCGGGTCAGCGCCGCCCTCGCCGAGGCCGGCGTCGGCAAGGGCGACGTCCTCGCCCTGCACAGCCCCAACACCGTCGCCTTCCCCCTCGCCTTCTACGCCGCCACCCGCGCCGGCGCCTCCGTCACCACCGTGCACCCGCTCGCCACCGCCGAGGAGTTCGCCAAGCAGCTGGGGGACTCGCGGGCCCGCTGGATCGTCACCGTCTCACCCCTGCTGGACACCGCCCGCCGGGCCGCCGCACTCGCGGGCGGCGTCCAGGAGATCTTCGTCTGCGACAGCGCCCCCGGGCACCGCTCGCTCGCCGACATGCTGGCCTCGACCGCACCCGAGCCGTCCGTCACCCTCGACCCCGCCGAGGACATCGCCGCGCTGCCCTACTCCTCGGGCACCACCGGCACCCCCAAGGGCGTGATGCTCACCCACCGGCAGATCGCCACCAACCTCGCCCAGCTCGAACCCCTGGTACCCGCCGGTCCCGGCGAACGCATCCTGGCCGTCCTGCCGTTCTTCCACATCTACGGGCTCACGGCCCTCATGAACGCCCCGCTGCGGCTCGGCGCCACCGTCGTCGTCCTGCCCCGCTTCGACCTGGAGCAGTTCCTCGCGGCCATCCAGAACCACCGCATCACCGGCCTGTACGTCGCCCCGCCGATCGTCCTCGCCCTCGCCAAGCACCCCCTCGTCGCCGACTACGACCTCTCGTCCCTCAAGTACGTCCTCAGCGCCGCCGCCCCCCTGGACGCGCGGCTCGCCGCCGCCTGCTCGCAGCGGCTCGGCCTGCCGCCCGTCGGCCAGGCCTACGGCATGACCGAACTGTCCCCGGGCACCCACGTCGTCCCCCTGGACGCCATGGCCGACGCGCCGCCCGGCACCGTCGGCCGGCTCATCGCCGGCACCGAGATGCGCATCGTCTCCCTCGACGACCCCGGCAAGGACCTCGGCGTCGGGGAGTCCGGCGAGATCCTCATCCGCGGACCCCAGGTCATGAAGGGCTACCTCGGCCGCCCCGACGCCACCGCCGCCCTGATCGACGAGGACGGCTGGCTGCACACCGGGGACGTCGGACACGTGGACGCCGACGGCTGGCTGTTCGTCGTCGACCGCGTCAAGGAACTGATCAAGTACAAGGGCTTCCAGGTGGCCCCCGCCGAACTCGAAGCCCTCCTGCTCACCCACCCCGGCGTCGCCGACGCGGCCGTCGTCGGCACCTACGACGACGACGGCAACGAAGTGCCGCACGCCCACGTCGTGCGCCGGCCGACCGCGCCCGGCCTCTCGGAGAGCGAGATCATGATGTACGTCGCCGAGCGCGTCGCCCCCTACAAACGCGTCCGCCGGGTCACCTTCGTCGACGGCGTCCCCCGGTCCGCCAGCGGCAAGATCCTCCGCCGGGAACTGCGAGGCGGCCGGTGACCGTGCTCGGCCGCTCCCGCACACGCGGCGTCCAGACCCTCGTCCTCGACTCCCCGCACACCCGCAACGCCCTCTCGGCGGCCCTCGTCACCGACCTGGCCGGCGCCCTCGACGACGCCGGACGCGACCCGGACGTCCGCGCCGTCGTCCTCACCCACACCGGCAACACCTTCAGCGCCGGCGCCGATCTGCGCGACCCGCCCGACCCGGACGCCCTGGTCGGCCTGCTCCGCGGCATCGTCGAACTCCCCAAGCCGGTCGTCGCCCGCGTCACCGGGCACGTCCGCGCGGGCGGCCTCGGCCTGCTCGCCGCGTGCGACATCTCCGGCGCCTCCACCGCCTCGACCTTCGCCTTCACCGAGGTCCGCATCGGCGTGGCCCCCGCCGTCATCTCCCTGCCCCTGCTGCCCCGCACCGACCCCCGCGCCCTCGCCCGCCACTACCTCACCGGCGAGCGCTTCGACGCCGCCGAGGCCGCCCGGATCGGCCTGGTCACGGCGGCGGGCGACGACGTGGACGCCGTACTGGAACCCGTCCTGGACGGTGTGCGCCGTGCCTCGCCGCAGGCGCTGGCCGCGACGAAACGGCTGCTCACGGCTAGGGTGCTGGAGGCCTTCGACCGGGACGCGGCCCACCTGACCGCAGTCTCGGCCGAGCTGTTCGCCTCCCCGCAGGCCCGCGAGGGGATGACGGCCTTCCTCGAACGACGGGATCCGGAATGGGTGGTGTGAGCGGCGCCGTGGGCACGGCCGGCGCGGAGCGTGTCCCCAAGCAGGACCGCAGCCGGGCCACCCGGCAGCGGCTCCTGGAAGCCGCCGTGGCCTGCCTCGCCGAACGCGGCTGGGCGGGCTCCACGGTCTCCGTCGTCGCCGAACGCGCGGGTGTCACCCGCGGCGCCGCCCAGCACCACTTCCCGACCCGCGAGGACCTCTTCACGGCCGCCGTGGAGTACGTGGCGGAGGAACGCTCCGGCGCCCTGCGTGCGCTCTTCCCCGAGGGCACGGCGGCCGACGACCGCCGGGCCGTCGTCTCGGCCCTGGTCGACCTCTACACCGGCCCCCTCTTCCGGGCCGCCCTGCACCTGTGGGTCGCCGCCTCCGACGAGGAGCAGCTGCGGGAGCGGGTGACCGAGCTGGAGGCCCGCGTCGGCCGCGAGAGCCACCGCATCGCCGTCGAACTCCTCGGCGCCGACGAGATGCGCCCCGGCGTCCGCGAGACCGTCCAGGGCCTCCTCGACATGGCCCGCGGCCTGGGCCTGGCCACCCTCCTCACCGACGACGCGGCCCGGCGGCGACGGGTGGTCGACCAGTGGGCGCGGCTGCTGGACGAGGCGCTGGGCTGAGCCGCCCCGTCCCTCAGGGGCTGAGCCGCTCCACCCGCCAGCCCCCGTCCGCCTCCGCCACGTACCGGAGCCGGTCGTGCAGCCGGTTCTCCCGCCCCTGCCAGAACTCCACCTCGTGCGGCACCACCCGGAACCCGCCCCAGTGCGGCGGCACCGGCACCTGCTCGCCCTCCGGATACCGCGCGGTCAGCTCCGCGTACGCGGCGTCCAGGGCGTCCCGTCCGGCCACCACGGACGACTGGACGCTGGCCCAGGCACCCAGCTGGGAGCCGTGCGGCCGGGTGCGGAAGTAGGCGGCGGTCTCGTCCCGCCCGGTACGCTCCGCGACGCCCGTGACGATCACCTGCCGGGCCATCGGATGCCAGGGGAACAGCAGCGCGACCTGCGGGTTCTCCGCCAGCTCGCGCGCCTTGCGGGAGCCGTAGTTGGTGTAGAAGACGAACCCCTGCTCGTCGAAGTGCTTCAGCAGCACCGTGCGGGAGCTGGGCCGCCCCCGCGCGTCCGCCGTCGAGACGACCACGGCGTTCGGCTCGAAGAGCCCGCCCTCGGTCGCGGCCTGCCGGAACCAGCGCGCGAACTGCTCGACGGGCGTGGCGGCCAGCTCGGTCTCGGCGAGTCCGTCGGCCCGGTACTGCTTGCGCATCGAGGGGAGATCGAAGGGAGCGGCGTCGGGATCGGTCACGCCGCCATCCTGCCGTACCGCGGTGTTCTTGGTCACTGCGTGGCACTGAGTGCCGCACCCCCTCCCCAAGCGTGGCACTCGGGGATATCGTGCTTGCTCCCGCTCCGGTCGGATGAACGCCGGCCGTACGGGGCATCACAGGGGTGACCGCCAGGACCGCGAGTCGGCGAGACGACCGTGGATCCGAGGGACCGAGCGTCCGCGGGGGCGCCGCACCGCTCCCGCACCGGTCGCCACACATCACGATCACGAGGAGCCGCTGATGTCCGACTTCGTACCCGGGCTCGAGGGAGTCGTCGCGTTCGAGACGGAGATCGCCGAACCCGACAAGGAGGGCGGCGCGCTGCGCTACCGCGGCGTCGACATCGAGGACCTCGTCGGCCACGTCTCCTTCGGCAACGTATGGGGCCTGCTCGTCGACGGCGCCTTCAACCCCGGCCTGCCGCCCGCCGAGCCCTTCCCGATCCCCGTCCACTCCGGCGACATCCGCGTCGACGTCCAGTCCGCCCTCGCCATGCTCGCCCCCGTCTGGGGCCTCAAGCCCCTCCTCGACATCGACGCCGAGCAGGCCCGCGCGGACCTCGCCCGCGCCGCCGTCATGGCCCTGTCCTACGTCGCCCAGTCCGCCCGCGGCCAGGGCCTGCCCATGGTCCCGCAGCGCGAGATAGACAAGGCGGGCTCCGTCGTCGAACGCTTCATGATCCGCTGGCGCGGCGAACCCGACCCCAAGCACGTCGCCGCCGTCGACGCCTACTGGACCTCGGCCGCCGAGCACGGCATGAACGCCTCCACCTTCACCGCCCGCGTCATCGCCTCCACCGGCGCCGACGTGGCCGCGGCGCTCTCCGGAGCGGTGGGCGCCATGTCCGGCCCGCTGCACGGCGGCGCCCCCTCGCGCGTCCTCGGCATGATCGAGGAGATCGAGCGCACCGGCGACGCGGAGGCCTACGTCCGGAAGACCCTCGACGCGGGCGAACGCCTCATGGGCTTCGGCCACCGCGTCTACCGCGCCGAGGACCCCCGCGCCCGCGTCCTGCGCCGCACCGCCCGGGAACTGGGCGCGCCGCGCTTCGAGGTCGCCGAGGCCCTGGAGAAGGCCGCCCTGGCCGAACTCAACGCCCGCCGCCCCGACCGGGTGCTGGCCACCAACGTCGAGTTCTGGGCCGCCATCATGCTGGACTTCGCCGAGGTCCCGGCCCACATGTTCACCTCGATGTTCACCTGCGCCCGCACCGCCGGCTGGTCGGCGCACATCCTGGAGCAGAAGCGCACCGGCCGCCTGGTCCGTCCCTCCGCCCGCTACGTCGGCCCCGGCCCCCGCGACCCCCGCGCGATCGAGGGCTACGCCGACATCGACCACTGACCGCTGACCGCTGACCACTGACCGCTGCTGACAACGCAGACGACCCGCGAGTCGGGTTCCTCCGGAGAGGAGCCGGCCGGACGTACCGGCGACTCGCGGGTCGGGTGACTGCTGGGATTGGGCCGGCCGCACGCGTCACGCGCGCACTGGTCCGGCACCGCACTGAGTGTGGTGGCGAGCCGCTAGCCCGCAGTCACCTCACGCGTCCGGTATGCATACATCTGCCGAACCACCTCCCTTCTGTGTGCACACCACATTAGGAACCGGTCGGCCACCGGGCAATCGCTTTTTTCCGACCCGGTTCGCCCTCCCTCGTCCGTGGACGCGTCGCCGCTGGTCACCTACCGTTCCGCCCATGACGAGGGAAGAGGGAGAGCCGCCGGCGGCGGTGCCGGGGTTGCGGATCGAGGCGGTGCGCGGCGACGCGATGGCCGAGGAGTGGCGGCACGTCCACAACGTGACCGTGCCGCCCGCGGCGATGAGTCCGGACCAGGCGCGGGAGCGCGCCGGGCGGTACCGGCTGGAGAACGCCTACCTCGGGGACGTGCTCGTCGGCTGCTCCACCGTGCGGCCGCCGCAGGGGGAGGAGCGGGTGGCGACCGTGATCGCCCGGGTCCTGCCCGGCCACCGCGGCCGCGGGATCGGTTCTGCCCTCTACGCGTCGGGGATGGCGCACGCGCGCGCCCTCGGTGCCGGGGCGGTGGAGACCGTGGTGCTGGCCGCGAACGCCGAGGGGCTGCGGTTCGCCGAGGCGCGCGGGTTCGTGGAACGCGAGCGGTACGTGCTGGACGGCGAGAGCGACGAGTGGGTCGATCTGCGGCTCACCCGGCACCCCGCATGACGGGGGCGTATGCCGAGTTTCCGCAGTACAACGATTTTCGCAATCTTGTGGGAACTCGGTGTGTGCTGCATCACGTTCGAGTTGAATGAAGGCCAGTGAAGGCCACTGAGCGAGCCGACGTACCGTACGGCGGACGCAGCCTGCAGGGGGTCCAGGTGAGTGCTTCCCGGAGTAGTGGGATCACCGACGAGCTGGGGCCGGACGAGCCGGAGCAGCCCGAGCGGGACGGGGCGGATCTGCTGGCCGCGCTGCTCGACGGCATGGACGCGGCCCTGTGCGCCTTCGACGGGGACGGGGTCGTCACCCATTGGAACCGGGAGGCGGAGCGCATCCTGGGCTGGACCGCGGCCGAGGCCGTGGGGCGGCAGGGCTTCGCGGGCTGGGCCGTGCGCCGGGCGGACGCCGGTGAGGTCGAGGAGCGGCTGCTGTCCGCGATGCGGGCGCCGGGCCGGCAGGTGCACGAGTTCGCGCTGCTGACCAAGGACGGCGGGCGGGTGCTGGTGCGCACCCAGTCCGCGGCCGTACGCGGCCCCGACGGCCGGCCCGCGGGGGTGTACTGCGCGTTCAGCGAGGTGCACGCCCAGATCGACCTGGAGCGTTCCATCGCGCTGAGCGAGGCCCTGCTGGAGGACGCGAGCTGGGGCGTGGTGCTGGTGGACGTGGATCTGCGGCCCGCCGTGGTGAACGCCCACGCGGCCCGCGCGCTCGGCGCCGGGCGTACGGCGGTGCTGGGCCGGCCGCTCGGCGACCTGCTCGCGCAGGGCGTGGAGGAGCTGGAGAGCGCGCTCACGCACGTGCTCGCGGAAGGGGCGCCGCCCGGGCCCGCCGAGGTCTGGGTGAGCGTGCGCACCGCGGAGGGCGAGCGGCGCCGGTGCTGGCGCAGCGGCTTCGTGCGGCTGGCGTCTCCGTTGGCGGAGGAGCCGGTGCCGCTGGGGGTCGGCTGGCTGTTCCAGGACGTCACGGAGTCGAAGCAGGGCGAGCAGGACGCGGCGCTGCTGCGGTTCCGGGCCAACCAGCTGCACCGCGCGGCGCGGGCGGCGGCCGAGTGCGAGGACCCGGCGGAGGCGGCGGTCGTCCACCTGGACTTCGCGCTCGCCGGGTTCGCCGATCACGCGCTGGTCGACCGGATCGTGGGCGGCGCGGCGGACACCGACGCCGACCCGGCGGAGCCGGTCCGGCTGGTCCGGGTCGCGGCCACGCCGTCCGGTGCGCCGGGACCGAGCGTGCCGGCCGGGACGACCGGGATGCCGGTGCGCTACGGCGCAAGCCACCCGGCGGTGCAGTGCGTGGAGCGGGCGGGTTCGGTGCGGGCCAGCGCCGGTGTGCGGGCGGTGCCCACCGAGCGGGTGCGCGAGTGGGCGGCGGCCCGGCAGTGGCCGGCGGACACGGTGCACGGCCTGTGCGCGGTGCTGCGCAGCCGGGGCCGGACGCTGGGCGTCGTGACCTTCCTGCGGGGCTCCGGGCGGAGCGCCTTCGAGCGGTCCGACGCGATGTACGCCGAGGACGTGGCCGTGCGCATCGCGGCGGTGCTGGACCTGGCCGGTGCGGTGGGCAAGGGGTAGCGGAGGCGGCGCAGGCGCCGCCTCCGTGCGGGTCAGCGCCGGTAGAAGATCCGGTCGCGGTACTGGTCCAGTACCCGCTCGTTCCACTCGGGGCCGCCGTCCACGTTGCCGGAGCGCAGCAGGGGCGGTTCGATGCCGCGGTCGGCGAGGACGGTGGCGGCCGTGGCCGTGATGGCCTGCATCAGGGCGCTGGTGACGACCGTGGAGGCGGGGGCGAAGGGTGCCGGGACGGTGTCGAGGGTGAGTTCCGCGTCGCCGACGGCGATCTTGGAGTCGAGCACGAGGTCGCAGTGGTCCTTGAGGAAGGTGCCGGAGGAGTGCCGCGACGTGGTCTCGGCGGCGTAGGCCACCGAGGTCACGCCGATGACCCGTACCCCCAGCGCGCGGGCGTACTGGGCCATCTCCACGGGCAGGGCGTTGCGCCCGGAGAGGGAGACGATCACCAGGGCGTCGCCCTCGCGCAGGGGCGAGGAGTCGAGCACCACGCCGGCGAGGCCGCCGACGCGCTCCAGGGCGGAGCCCAGGGTGGCGGGCATGACGTCGACGCCGACGACGCCGGGCACGGCGAGCAGGTTCATCAGGGCGAGTCCGCCGGCGCGGTAGACGGCGTCCTGGGCGGCGAGCGAGGAGTGGCCGGCACCGAAGGCGAAGAGCCGCCCGCCGTTCTCCACGGTGTCGGCGAGCAGCGTGCCGGCCGCCTCGATGGCGTCGGCCTCCTCGTCGCGGACGCGCCGCAGGAGGTCGATCGCGGCGTCGATGAACTGGCCGGCCGGCTTGCGGTCGCTCATGCGGGACCCCTTAGGTGTGGCTGTGTCGCGGATCACCGTGCGGTCTGGACCACTGCGGTGTCAATACGGTGTCGGGGCGGCCCGGCAGGGCCGCCGGGGCCCGGCTTTCCGCGGTGAGGCACGGTTGTCGGTGGTATGCGTCAGAATTGAATTCCAGGGCCAGCGCACGCGCCGGTGGGCCGTAGCCTCCGGCAATCTCATCAAGGGGCACGAATGTCCGGACTGATCGACACCACGGAGATGTATCTCCGCACCATCCTGGAGCTGGAGGAGGAAGGTGTGGTCCCGATGCGCGCCCGGATCGCCGAGCGGCTCGACCAGAGCGGTCCGACGGTCAGCCAGACGGTGGCGCGGATGGAGCGCGACGGTCTGGTGTCCGTGGCGGCCGACCGGCACCTGGAGCTGACCGAGGAGGGCCGCCGGCTGGCCACCCGCGTGATGCGCAAGCACCGGCTGGCGGAGTGCCTGCTCGTCGACGTGATCGGCCTGGAGTGGGAGCAGGTGCACGCCGAGGCGTGTCGCTGGGAGCACGTGATGAGCGAGGCCGTGGAGCGCCGCGTGCTGGAGCTGCTGCGCCACCCGACCGAGTCGCCGTACGGGAACCCGATCCCGGGCCTGGAGGAGCTGGGCGAGACGGACGGCGCGGACCCGTTCCTGGACGAGGGCATGGTCTCGCTCGCCGACCTGGACCCTGGCCTGGAGGGCAAGACGGTCGTCGTGCGCCGGATCGGGGAGCCGATCCAGACGGACGCGCAGCTGATGTACACGCTGCGCCGGGCGGGCGTGCGGCCCGGCTCGGTGGTGAGCGTGACGGAGTCGGCGGGCGGGGTGCTGGTGGGCAGCGGCGGCGAGGCGGCGGAGCTGGAGTCGGAGGTCGCCTCCCACGTGTTCGTCGCCAAGCGCTGAGGGCCGGCCGGGTCCCGTCCGTCGCGGGGTGTTCCGGCCACGGGTGTGATCCCGTCGATTCCGGCGGCCGGTGAGCCGAATCGCAGCGCCCGGCGGCGTCGCGTGCAAGGCTGGACGCGAGGCATATGACGTGAGGGGCTCTGGGCCGTGCGCCGACAGCGATGTCGCCCGGCCGGGGAGGGGGAGGGTGTGACGGAGAGACGGAGAGGGCCCCGGCGCCGTGTGGCGCCGGGGCCTGTCCTCCCCTGTGCTGACCCGGAGCCCCGAGCTCTCAGGGTCAATCCCCTCGGACCGTTTTCCCCGAGCGGTCCGCCTCCCGTTGAAGATCTCCCCTGGGCGGCGACGATCAATCCCTGAGGGGTGTCACTCGAATGAGGGGTGTTGCTCAGCGAGACGGCCCCTTCGAATGAGTATTCGATACTCTGCGGACGTCGGACGGCCGTGCACGCGACGGCGGTCACGGCGAGCAGGACAGGCACGGCAGGCAGGACACGGTTCACAGGACCGGCCGGCCCGGCAGGAGCGGGCGGTCCGAGCGGAGCTTGGGGGGTGCCAGGACCTATGGCGCGGCGCATCGACGTGACCGGCGCGGGCGGCGTACGCCTCGCGGCCTGGGAGTTCGGCGACCCTCCCAAGACCGGCGGGCCCCACGGCACGGCCCTCGAAGACACGGCTCCCGGACACCCGGATTCCGGTGCCACGGCCACCGGTGACCTGCCGGGTGTGCTGTTACTCCACGGTCTGATGGGCCGCGCCTCGCACTGGGCCCCCACCGCCCGCTGGCTCTCCGCCCGGCACCGGGCCGTCGCCCTCGACCAGCGCGGACACGGCCGCAGCGAGAAGCCCCCGCGCGGCGCCTACACCCGGGAGGCCTACGTCGAGGACGTCGAGGCCGCCCTGGAGCAGCTCGGTCTCGGCCCGGCCGTCCTGATCGGCCACGCCATGGGGGCGCTGACCGCCTGGCAGCTCGCCGCGAAACGCCCCGACCTGGTCCGCGGCCTGATCATCTGCGACATGCGGGCGTCGGCGCTCGGCGCCGCCTCGCAGCACACCTGGACCGAGTGGTTCCGCGCCTGGCCGGTCCCCTTCGCCACCCTCGCGGACGTGCGCAAGTGGTTCGGCGAGGACGACCCGTGGGTGGAGCGGCCCAACCCGGCCCGGGGCGAGTTCTACGTCGAGGTGATGGCCGAGTCCCCGGACGGCTGGCGGCCCGTCTTCGAGCCGGAGCAGATGCTCAGGTCGCGCGAGACGTGGGTCTACGACGCCCACTGGGAGGAGCTGGCCCAGGTCCGCTGCCCGACCCTGGTCGTCCGCGGCCTCGACGGCGAGCTGGGCCGCGCGGAGGCGCAGGAGATGGTCCGCGTGCTCCCGCGCGGCCAGTACGCGGAGGTCGCCGACGCAGGCCACCTCGTCCACTACGACCAGCCGGAGGCGTGGCGGGCGGCCATCGAACCGTTCCTGGACGCCCTCAGGGAGCCCTAACGGTCCCTGCCGCAGGCGTACGCCAGCGGTGAGATCAGCTCCTCCACGTCCGGCAGCCACCGGTTCGCCGGGGTGGGCCGGCACGCCCACTGCACGGCTCCCCGCGTCCCGTACCGCGTGGGCGGGGCGGCCACGAAGGTGCCCTCGCCCAGCGCGGTCAGGTCGAGGGACGACGGCGACCATCCCAGCCGCCGCACGAGGTCCGGCACCTTGGCCGCGGCACCCGGGAGGACGAAGAACCGCATCCGCCGGTCCGGCGTCAGCGTCACCGGACCGAGCGTCAGCTCCATCCGCTCCATCCGGGCCAGTGCCAGGAACCCCGCGGTCTCGGGCACGTCGATCGCGTCGAACGTCCGCCCCGTGGGCAGCAGGATCGCCGCCGTCGGCTGCTTCTGCCACATCCGCCGGGCGACGGTGGCGCTGCCCGTCGCCTGGGTCGCCCAGTCCTCGCGCGCCGGGTGCGCGCCCGGCGCGGCGCACGCCGGGTCCCCGCAGGAGCAGCGCTGCACCCCGTCGGCGGCTTCGAGCCAGGTGCCGGGGAACACGTCCCAGTGGCGCTCCTCGGCGTAGCGTACGGCGGTCTCCAGCAGCGATGCACCGCGCTGCCGGGGGATCTGAGCGGCTTCGGTGCCCGGGATGGTCTCTTCCACGTGGAACTCAACTCCCGCGCCCACCCCGGGTTACGGGGGTCCGGCCGTCTCCCGCGGCCGCCCTCCCGGGGCGTGCCCGCCGGGCCCCCGCCCCGCCCTCTGCGCCGGGGAGGAGCACCGGTTCCGCACCCGGGGCGCATGGGTGCATGTTCGGGGGCGCGCGGGAGGATCCGCCGCGGGAGCTGGGTAGCCACGTCTGGGGCCGGCGGCAGCCGTTGCCCCGGCAATCCTCGCAAGCTTCGCAAGTCTCGCATTGTCGGCACATCGACGGGGCATTGATCTTCACGGCCGGATTCATCGGTCCGCCGGGACAGCACCGATACCGCATGACACCGCAAGAGACCGCATGGGGGTTACGCCATGGCCGCAAGGCCTCTCGTCGCGCGGCAGCCGAACGAACGACTGCAGGCGCTCATTCAGGAAGCGGGCTGCTCGAACGCGGGCCTCGCCCGCCGGGTCAACGTGTGCGGGGTCGAGCACGGACTCGACCTGCGGTACGACAAGACCTCCGTGGCCCGCTGGCTGCGCGGACAGCAACCGCGGGGCCGGGCACCGGCGATCATCGCCGAGGCGCTCGGACGCAAGCTCGGCCGCACGGTCACGATCGACGAGATCGGCATGGCCAACGGCAAGAACCTCGCGTCGGGCGTCGGCCTCCAGTTCTCGCCGACGGTCCTGGGCGCCATCGAGCAGGTCTGCGAGCTGTGGCGCAGCGACGTCGGCCGCCGGGACTTCCTGTCCGGTTCCTCCGTCGCCGCCTCCGCGCTCGTCGAACCGAGCCGGGACTGGCTGATTTCCGCCCCCGACTCGCAGGTCTCGCGCTCGGCCGGGCCGCGGGTGGGGCCCTCCGACGTGGCGGCCGTGCGGGCGACGACGCAGGCACTGGTGGAGCTGGACCACCAGTACGGCAGCGGGCACGTGCGCCCGGTGGTCGTGCACTACCTGAACAGCGTCGTCTCCGGGCTGCTCGCGGGCTCCTACCGGGAGTCGGTCGGACGGGAGTTGTTCGCCACCGTCGCCCGACTGACCGAGCTGGCCGGATACATGGCCGTCGACACCGGGCAACCGGGTCTCGCCCAGCGGTACTACATCCAGTCGCTGCGGCTCGCACAGGCGGCCGGCGACCGCGGGTACGGCGGCTATGTCCTCGCCGCGTCCATGAGTCACCTGGCCGCGCAGCTCGGCAACCCGCGCGAGATCGCGCAGTTGGCGCGCGCGGCGCAGGAGGGCGCGCGGGGGCGGGTGACGCCGAGGGCGGAGGCGATGTTCCACGCGGCCGAGGCCCGCGGCCACGCGCTCCTCGGCGACGTGCGGGCCGCCCACACCGCGGCCGGACGGGCGGTCGCCGCAATGGACGCGGCCGACGCGGCCTCCGGGGACGACCCCGTGTGGATCGCGCACTTCGACGAGGCCTACCTCGCGGACGAGTTGGCCCACTGCCACCGGGACCTCGGGCAGGCCGACGCCGCGGCGCGGTACGCGCGGGAGTCCCTGGACGGGCACCCCGAGTCGCGGGCGCGCAGGCGGGCCATCGGGCATGTGCTGCTGGCCACCGCGCAGGTGCAGCAGCGGGAGATCGAACAGGCCTGCACCACCGCGACGAAGGCGGTGGAACTCCTGGAGACGCTCCGCTCGAACCGGGGCGCCGAGTACCTGGACGACTTCCAGGCACGGCTGGAACCGTACCGGGAGGAGGCGGTGGTGAGGGAGTTCGGGGCGCGGCTCGACCTCCAGGCCGCGGCGTGAACGCGAGGGCCGCGCGCCCGTGAACTCACGGGAAATGGCGGCACGGTGAGCACGGGCCTCCGTGAACAGCGTGCCCCGGCCCGGTTTTGTTACTGCTGTCACAGGGAAGGAGCCCACGCCCCATGCGGCGTGGCAGTGGGCTCCGGGGACCCGGTAGCGTGAGCCGACGATTCCGAAGGTCCCCCATTCGTAGGAGTCCCGGTGACGCAGAGTGGACAGGGCGAGGAGCCCTCGGCGCGGCCCGCGCGCGAAGGCATCGTGCTGCCCTCCGACGGTGGCGAGCCGCTGCTGCCGGGTCTGGCAGGCACAGGTGCCGGCCCGGCCGGCCGGCCCGTGCCCCCCTCGGCGCCGCCCGGCGGCCAGGCATGGGACCGGCCGTGGGGCCCCGAGCAGCAGGGCCCGGCGCAGGACCAGGGCTGGCCGACTCCGGCCGGAGCCCAGCCCTGGGACTCCGGCCGACCGGAGACCGCCCAGCCGCCCGCCGCGCACGGCTGGCCCGCCCAGGACGGCCCGGACCGGTCGCCCGGCGCCCTGCCGCCCCAGTCGGGCCCCGGCCCGCTCCCCCCGGAGGGCGCGCAGGCCCCGGCCTACGGCGCCCCGGCCCCGGCCTACGGCGCCCCGGCCCCGGCCTACGGCGGCCAGGTGCCGGGTGCGTACGGCGACCAGGCGGGTGGCCAGGTTCCCGGTGTCCACGGCGATCAGGGCTACGGCGTGCCGTCCTCGTACCCGCAGCAGGGTCAGGGGGCCGGGTCCCCGGCGCCGCAGCAGCAGTCCGCCCCGCTGCCGTCGGCCGACGAGGGGCTCACCCAGTTCCTGCCGCCGGTCGGGATACCCGCGGACGAGGGCGCGACCCAGTACATACCTCCCGTGGGACCGGGAGCGCTGCCTCCGGAGAGACCCGCGCAGACGCACGCCCGGCACGGCCGGCCCGACGCCGAGTCGACGCAGTTCCTCGGCCGGGCCCCGCAGCACTACCCGGCGCCGGACGCGGCCGGACACCGGTCCGCCCCCGCGGCGCCCGCCCCGCACCCGGACGCCGAGGCCACGCAGTACATCGCCCCCGTGCCCGGCGGCCCCGCACCGGCCCCCTACGGGGCGCCCGGCGGCGAGGAGAACCGACAGCCGCCCGCCGAGTTCGACAACCTCTTCCGCAGCGGGCCCGGCTCCGACGGCCCGGCCTCGTCCACGCAGCAGATGCCCCGCTTCGACGAGCCGCAGCCCCCGCGCCCCGGCGACCGGTCCGGGTACGCCCCCCAGGGCCCCGGTGGTGGTGGCGGCGGCAGGCGGCGCGCGAACGAGGACGGCGGCGGCCGCGGCGGCCGCGGTGGACGGACGGGTTCCCGGCTGCCGCTCCTGGCGGCCGTGGGGGTCGGCATCGCCGTCGTCGGCGTCGGAGCCGGCGCGATGATGGCCGGCGGGGGCGGCGAGGAGGACACCGGCGGCAACCAGACCGTGTCCGCCACCGCCCCGGCCTCCGCCTCCGCCTCCGCGTCCGCCTCACCGTCGCCGTCCGCGGACCCGGTCCGGCAGCAGGCCGTCGAGCTGGACAAGCTGCTGGCCCACAGCGGCAACAGCCGGTCCACCGTGATCAACGCCGTGGGCGACGTGAAGACCTGCGACAACCTGCCCCAGGCGGCCAAGGACCTCCGGGAGGCCGCCAAGCAGCGCACCGGGCTGGTCACCAGCCTCTCCCAGCTGAGCGTGGACAAGCTGCCCCGGCACTCCGAGCTGACCACCGCCCTCACCAAGGCGTGGCAGGCCTCGGCGTCGGCCGACAACCACTACGCGGCCTGGGCCGACCAGACGGCCGGCAAGAACGGCTGCAAGAAGGGCAAGCCCCGCTCCAGCCCGGCGGCCGGCAACCGGGAGAGCGGCACGGCGAGCAAGGAGAAGGCGAAGGCCGCCAAGCTCTGGAACGCCATCGCCAAGGAGTACGGCCTGACGGAACGCCAGCCCACCCAGCTGTGACGGCCCCCGGCCCCCGCCCCCGGTCCCCCGCCTCCGGGCGCCGGGCCGGGCGGTCGCTCAGGCCACGTCGGCGTTCTGCAGGGTGCGGGTGGTGTCCAGGGTGCCCTGGCGGGCCGAGACGAGCCGGCCCTCGCGCACGACCTGGAGCGACACCTCGGTGTTGACCAGGCGCGGGAAGCCGACCGAGGCCAGCTTGTCCGCGAACGTCCACCGCAGCGGCGGCGTGAGACCGCCCGTGCCGATCTCCAGCCCGCCGTCCAGGGCCCGCCGGACGGTGTCGGCGCCGACCTCGCCGTCGCCGAGGGACTCGACCACCTTCCTGAGGACGGTGTACGCGATGTACGTGGTCTGCACCCCGGCGTCCGCCGCGTCGACGTAGTTGTCGCCGAACGCCTGCTCCTTGATCACCTTCTTCATCCCGGCCCAGGCGGGGTCGCTCACCGACGGGTACCAGCCGGTGACGTACGCCCCCTCGTAGGGCCCGGACTCCCCGCCGCTCGCGTTGACCGCGGTCTGGTCGACGCTGCCGAGCACGGTCGCGGTCCGTACCTCGGGGTGGTCCTCGCGGGCCCGGCGGAAGGAGTCCATGAAGATGCCCGTGCGGTCCCCGAGGACGGGCACCACGCACCCCCGGTCCGCCGCACCGGCGGTCGCCCGCCGCAGCGCCTGCTCGGACTGGCCGCCGTACTCCGTGGCGTCCTCCGCCGCCCGCTGGTCGTGGGCGTCCTCGTGACCGCCCGAGGCGAGTCCGGCGTCGAGCAGCACGGGCAGCTCGTCGCCCGCGATGGTGTCGGGCCGGACCAGGGTGACCGGCCCGCAGGAGCCGGCGAGGGCGCTGCCGAGGCCTGCCAGCAGCGCGGGCTGGCCCCCGTTGACCGGGTAGGACAGCGGGCTGGTGAACTCCGTGTTGGTGATGCCGTAGCCGCCGATGTAGGGGATTCCGGCGCCCTCCAGCACGGGGAGGAAGGAGTCGGCGTGCTGGCTGTAGGAGCCGACGACCGCGACCACGTTCTCCTTGACCGCGAGCCGGGCGCACTTCGCGGCGGACACGCTGTCGTTGTGGTCGTTGCAGGTCAGGACGTTGAGCTTGCGTCCGCCGAACCCGCCCTGGGCGTTGACGGAGCGGGCGTAGGCCTGGGCGAAGGCCGGCATGCCGGGCTTGTTGGTCGCGCCCGTGTCCTGCGGTGCCCAGGTCATGACGGTGATCGGGTCGTCCCCGGAACCCCCCGTGGTACCGGGGACGACCCCGCAGCCGACGGCGAGCGACGCGCACGCCACCAGCGCGCCCGCGGACAGGACACCGGTGCGGGAAGCCCGGGAGCGGCCGCGGAGGCCGCGGAGGAAGGTGCTGCGGGTGGGTCGCCTGCCGGTCATGTGCCCGCACGATTCCGTCACACGGCTAACCTGGAAGTGACCTGCGGTCAACGCACGGTGACACCGGGGTGAATTGCGGGGGCCGGTGAGGCGTGAACGAGGGGGAACGTACGATCGATGACCGTGCAAGGTTCGGAGAACTCTTCCCGTCGCGGCCGCCGCTCCTCCACCATGGGCGGCATGCCACTCAACGACATGCCGTGGTGGCGCTGGCGCAGCCAGGTGCGCTCCGCGCTGCACATGCTCTCCGCCCCCGCCTTCCAGCGGGACGTCTGGCTCGCCGGTGTGGACGGCTACGGTGACGTCACGGACGCGGTCTACCGGCTGGTGGAGGACACCTGGCTGGACCACTGGTCCGCCGAGAAGTACGTGGGCACGGTCTTCCGGGACTCGCAGGAGGCGGCGCTCGTCGACACCGCCGTGCTGCGGGTGCTGCGGATCATGCACCAGGTGGGGCCGGACGCGCCGGTGACCGCCTACCTCGAGCACCCCGACTGGCCGGAAGCGGTCCGGGCGGCGCGCGACGCGCACGTGCGGCTGGCCGCCGGCGACGGCGAGGACCCGGAGGCGGAGCCGCGCACGCTGGAGCTGCTGCGCATCCTGACCCGGTCCGCCTGAGCGGGCCCCCGGGCCGGGCCGAGGGGGCGCACGGGTCCGCCTGGCGGGACGCCACTCGGCCCAGGGGCCCGGATATGGGACCCTGTCCTGCATGAATGAGCCGTCCCCCGCCGCCGTCCCGCCGGCCGCCGCCCCGGCCGACCAGTACGTCCTGACCCTGTCCTGTCCGGACAAGCAGGGCATCGTGCACGCCGTGTCCAGCTACCTGTTCATGACCGGCTGCAACATCGAGGACAGCCAGCAGTTCGGCGACCACGACACGGGACTGTTCTTCATGCGCGTCCACTTCTCGGCCGAGGCGCCGGTGACCGTGGACAAGCTGCGCGCCAGCTTCACGGCGATCGGGGACGCCTTCCACATGGACTGGCAGATCAACCGGGCCGACGAGAAGATGCGCGTCGTGCTCATGGTCAGCAGGTTCGGGCACTGCCTGAACGACCTGCTCTTCCGGGCCCGGATCGGTGCGCTGCCGGTGGAGATCGCCGCAGTGGTGTCCAATCACACCGACTTCGCCGAGCTGGTGGGTTCCTATGACATCCCCTTCCACCACATCCCCGTGACCCGGGACACCAAGGCGGACGCCGAGGCGCGCGTCCTGGAGATCGTGCGCGAGGAGAACGTCGAACTCGTCGTGCTGGCCCGCTACATGCAGGTCCTCTCCGACGACCTCTGCAAGCAGCTCAGCGGCCGGATCATCAACATCCACCACTCCTTCCTGCCGAGCTTCAAGGGCGCCAAGCCGTACCACCAGGCGCACGCCCGGGGCGTCAAGCTGATCGGGGCGACGGCGCACTACGTGACGGCCGACCTCGACGAGGGTCCGATCATCGAGCAGGAGGTCGAGCGGGTCGGGCACGACGTCACGCCGGACCAGCTGGTCGCCGTCGGGCGGGACGTGGAGTGCCAGGCACTGGCCCGGGCCGTGAAGTGGCACGCGGAGCGGCGCATCCTCCTCAACGGGCGCCGCACGGTCGTCTTCGCCTAGGCCCGCGGGGGCGGCCCGCCTCCGCCCCTACAGCCTGCTCAGGCTCGCCGCGGCGAACAGCACGTCCCTGATCGCCTCGCGGTCGCCCAGCTGTCCCGCCGCGGCGTCCGCCGGAGGCACGTGGCCCGCGGCCAGCCGGCAGAACTCCACGCCGTCCAGCGCCACATGGGCCACCTCGTGGTCGGCGGAGCCCAGCGCGCCCGGGGAGTCGAGCGGGATGAGCCATTCCCCGCCGCCCGAGCCCTCGATCTCCAGGCGCAGGCTGCGCCCCGGCTCCCCCGCGGCCACCAGGCGCGGGCGGGCGGCGGGCGAGGCCAGCCCGTCCCGGCGACGGGCCGCGAGGACGTCCGGCAGCATCCTGGCCGCCAGGTCGATCATGCGGTGCAGATGGCGCCCGGAGGGCGGCTCGTACGGATAGTCCACCGCCTCGGCGATGTCCTCCGCATGCACCCAGCACTCGAAGGCGCGGTCCAGCATGGCGTCGTGCAGCGGCAGTTCGAAGTCGCCGTAGGACACCGGCATCCGGCCCGCCTCGCCGGTGAACGACACGGTCCGCACGATGTCGTGGCTCTGCTCGCGCCAGGGTGCCCGCACCGCGCGGGTGGGCGGGTAGTGCGACGCCCGCCAGTACGCCTCGGTGCGGCCGGCCGGGGCGGCGGAGGGCGCGGCGATGTCCCCCAGCGGATCGGCGAGGCCCAGGGCGACCGCGACCAGGCCGTCGACGGTCAGCAGGTGGGCGATGACCCCGGCGACGGTGGTGCGGCGGCTCGCGGCTCCGTCGGCCTCGTACCAGCGCAGCCGGACCGGCGCGTGCCACTCGGCGTCGCCGATGTCCTGGAGCAGCGCGTCCAGCCGTGCGGTCTCGGCGTCGTAGGGCGTCGCCCACTCGGGCACCGGGATGCGCGGCGGGCGCCGCTCCAGGCAGCCCTCCAGGACGCGGGTGCGCAGGGCGGGGTCCAGGTCGAGGCTCTCCGGGCGTTGCAGCAGTCCGACGGCCTCGCGCAGCCGCAGCGCCTCCTCGGCGCAGGGGTCGCACGCGCCGAGGTGCTCCTCGACGGCCGCCGCCTCCTCCGCCGAACAGGCCGCCAGCGCCCACGCGCCGAGCAGGGACGTCAGCACCTGGTGCTCCAGCGGGACCGGCCCGTCCGGCACCGCGTCGGGCAGCGCCCGCCCACCGTCCTCGACGGACACCCGGGGGAGCGGTATCCGCGCGGGGGAGGGGGCACCGCCGGGGTTGCCGGGGGTGACGGGGTCGTCGCGCTCTGCGGGGCTGCCGGGTCCTGCCCGACCTCCCGGGTCCCCGGGGTCATCGTTCCCGGTGTTCCCGGTGTTCCCGGTGTTCCCGGTGTTCCCGGTGTTCCCGGTGTTCCCGGTGTTCCCGGTGTTCCCTGTGTTCCCGGTGTGCTCGTTCTCGTCGTCGGTGCCGTGCGCGTCCCTCATGCGGCGCCTCCGTATCCCGGCGGCGCCCCCGGTGCCCCCGGGGAGGCGGCGTCCCGGGCGGTGGAGAGGAGCTGGAGGCCGAGGCGGAGGCGGCGGCGGGCCTCGTCCTCCGTGACGCCGAGGTCGACGGCGGTCTGGCGGTAGTCGCGGCGCTGGAAGTAGGCCAGCTCCAGGGCGGCACGCAGCGGGGCCGGCATCGACTGGACGATGTAGTCGGCGCGGGCGGCGACCGAGGCGTGGCGCACCCTGCTCTCCAGCTCCTCGGTGGTCCCGGTGCCGCTGCGGGCCAGGGCGGCCGTCTCGGTGGCCCGCAGCCGCTGCACGGCCAGGCGGTGGGCCAGCGTGGCGACCCAGGTGCGCAGCGGGCCCTGCCGGGGGTCGTAGGCGTCCGGATGCTCCCAGACGTACGCGAAGACGTCGCGGGTGATGCGGTCGGCGGCCCGCTCGTCACCGAGCACCCGGTGCGCGAGACCGTGCACGAGGGAGGCGAACCGGTCGTACAGCTCTCCCAGGGCGGCGGCCTCGCCGCGCGCGAGGCGCTGCTGCATCTTGCGGTCCCAGCGCAGCGGTGCGTCGCTCTTCGCCATGCGGCCTCTCACCCCCAGTCCGTCGCCTGCTCGCCCGTGCCCGTTCCGGTCTCCAGCCTGCGGCCGGCGTCCCTCCGAATGTAGTCGGCACGTCCGACGTCGCACGCCCCTTTGTGCCAATGCGCGCCCCCGGCCGCCCACAGGTGATAAGTGCCTCCCCTACCCTCTATCGTGCGACCGGATGCGATCGAACAGGATCGAAACGGTCTGGAACAAGCCGTTTCCGAACGACTCCCGTTTTCCGTGAGGCGTTTGCGGGAACGGCCGCTGGGCAGGTGCGCGCCCAAGAAGCGTAAGCACGGCTTCCGTTTCAGGAGCATGTGGTGAGATTCGGGTGATTCCGGACGTCCGTTGACCGGCGAATGAAGGGCATGGTGGTGACGCTCAATGTGACCGGCGGTGAGCAGGGCGAATGGGCCGTGCTCCAGGTGTCGGGCGAACTGGACCTGGTGACGTCACCGGTGCTGCGGCAGCGTGTGCACGACGAGGTGGCCGAGGGGCGGCACGACCTCGTCCTGGATCTCTCCGAGGTCCTTTTCTGCGACTCCAGCGGCGTCGGCGTGCTGATCGCCTCCCGGCGGCTCATCCGCTCCTGCCAGGGCCGGCTGCGCCTGATACTGCCCGCGCAGGGCGCCGTGGACGGTTCCCACGTCAACCGCGTCCTCGGCGCGCTCGGCGTGCGGCGGCTCTTCGACGTGCACCCTGACCTGGCCTCGGCGACCGGCGACGAACCGCGCCCGCTCTCGGCGTAGCCGTCCGGTCACCCGACCGGTCACCACCCACCCGCCCGGTGTGCGGACCCGCGGAACCCGCCCGCGCCCGCGCCCGGCGTCGTACGCTCCGAGCGAGACGCAGACCACCCACCGACGTGAGGCGGCCGGAGAGAACCATGGTCAACAGCGAGTACGAGCGCAGGATCGCCGAGCGGTTCGCCACCTTCGACCAGGACGGCAACGGCTACATCGACCGCGCGGACTTCAACTCGGCGGCCAAGGCGCTGCTCGCCGAGTTCGGGACCGCCGCGCGGTCCGAGAAGGGGCAGGCCCTGTACGGGGGCGCGGAGGCGCTCTGGCAGGGCATGGCGGGCATCGCCGACCGGGACGGCGACCAGCGCATCACCCGTGAGGAGTTCGTCACGGCGGCGGTCAAGCGGCTGCGGGACAACCCGGACCGCTTCGCCGAGATCGCCCGCCCCTTCCTGCACGCGGCGCTCGCCGTCGCCGACGCCGACGGCGACGGAGCCGCCACCGTCGAGGACGCCGCGCGCGTGCTCACGGCGCTCGGCGTGCCCGGGGACAGCGCCCGGTCGGTCGCCGCCGCGCTGGACGCGGACGACGACGGAAAGGTGGGGGAAGCGGAGATCGTCCCGGCCTTCGCCCGCTACTTCACCGTGCCCGAGTAGCGCCCGCCGGGCCGGCGACGCCCGGATGTCGCGGATTGTGGCGCGATCACGTCACTGAGCGTCGATACCGGGTCGTGTCCACCGCGTGACCCGTCACGGCCCGGAGTCGGCGCCACACTCCGGTACCTTGTGTGGGATGCGAGTGGTCCCGAGCGCCAGCCGTGCCGGAGTTGCCCCTGGGGCGGCTCCGGAAGCGGCGGTGCGCGCCTTGCCCCGCAGGGTGGAACGGCCGTCGGCCCCCGCCTGTTCGACTTCCCGTGACGGGCGTCGCACAGTATGCCGCACCCGTACTCCTTCGCGCTGGAATATGCCCGAAGCGCTTGTTGACGTGACTGTACGTCAACCATGCTGTCCCGCAGGGGATTCACGGTCCGTGATCCCTGGCCCGGCCGTTGTTCTGGCCATGCAGAAAATGGCCACGATCGTGGCCCTCATGAGGCGCGAGCCTATGTGTCCGCCGGTTCGGATGGTGTGAGCGGTGCAGGTGCTTCAAGTGCAGCTGGAGGTCCGGCCCGACCCCTCGGAAGTGGGGCGTGCCAGACGGTGGGCGCGCTCACGGCTCGCCGGCGCCGGGATACGGGCCGACGAACCACTCGCCGAGACGCTCGTCCTGCTCGTCTCCGAACTCGTCACCAACGCCGTGGTGCACACCGGCCGTTCGGCCGTGCTGCGGCTGGTGCTGCCGGGTGCGGTGACCGAGGAGGCGCAGGAGGCGACCGTCCGCCTGGAGGTGGACGACGCCAGCGACCGGGCCCCGGTGCCCCGTTGCGTGGACGGCGAGGCGACGGGCGGCCGGGGGCTCGCCCTCGTCGACGGCCTCGCCGACCGCTGGGGCTGGAGCCGGGAGGGCACCGGCAAGCGCATCTGGTGCGAACTGGACCGCTGCGGCGGGCGCGAGGAGACCGCGCCGGCCTGCGGGGGCGAGGGCGCGGTGACGTACGAGGGATTCGCGTTCGAGGTGGTGTGACGGCGGCGGCGCGTGGGGCGCCGGGTGCACGGAGCCCCGTTCCTCGCCGGAGCGGTGCGGCGGTGCGCCGGGGTGTGCTTCCGTGCGCGTCCCGTACGAACAGGGCGTGGGTGAGGAACCCCCCTGCGCCGGTTGACGGATCGTGACCGCCTCCTCACGCTGGGAGGCAGCGATTCGCCGCGAGGGGACGACGAGGGCTCGGTGACGGAGCCCTCGGCGAGTGTGGGTCGTGATTCGGCGGCGGTGTCCTTCGGGGGCGGGGGAGCCGGGCGGGGGCGCCGGAGTCGGGTGGCGGCGCGCGGTGCCGTGCTCGGGGCGGACAGCGCCGCGCCGCCGGCCGACGAGTTCCACGGAGGGTGCCGCGGGGGCCGGCTCACTCTCCACAGGCTGTGGACGACTCCGCCCGGAAGGTCCGCCGGTAGGCGGTCGGCGTGACCCCGAGCGCCGCTTGCAGGTGCTGCCGCATCGACTGGGCCGTGCCGAACCCCGCGTCCCGGGCCACCTGGTCGACGGAGAGAGCGGTGGACTCCAGCAACTGCCGGGCCCGTTCGACCCGCTGCCGGGTGAGCCACTGACCGGGGCTGACGCCGGCCTCCTCGCGGAACCGGCGGGTGAAGGTCCGCACGGACATGGACTCCCGCTCGGCCATGTCCCGCAGCTGGATCGGCTCCTGGAGCCGGCCGAGCGCCCAGGCGCGGGCGCGGGTCGTGGAGGACTGCTGCGGGTCGGGCACCGGCCGCGCGATGTACTGGGCCTGCCCGCCGTCGCGGTGGGGCGGCACGACGGTGCGCCGGGCCACCTCGTTGGCGACGGCGGCGCCGTGGTCCCGGCGCACGATGTGCACGCACAGGTCGATGCCGGCCGCGACCCCGGCCGAGGTGAGCACGTCGCCGTCGTCGACGAACAGCACGTCCGGGTCGACCCGCACCTTCGGGAACAGCCGCTGGAAGTGCTCGGCGGAGGCCCAGTGCGTGGTCGCCGGGCGGCCGTCGAGGTGACCGGCGGCGGCGAGGACGTAGCCGCCCGTGCAGATCGCGACGAGCCGGGTGCCGGGCCGGACGCGGGCCAGCGCCGCGGCCAGTTCCGCGGTCAGCACCCCCTGCTCGTGCACCGGGCCCAGCTCGTAGGAGGCGGGGACGACGACCGTGTCGGCGGTCGCCAGGGCCTCGGGGCCGTTCTCGACCATGACGGCGAAGTCCGCGTCGGTGGCGACCGGCCCCGGCGGGCGGACCGAGCAGGTGACCACCTCGTACAGGGGGCGCCGCCGTTCGTCCCGGGCGAGCCCGAAGATCCGCTGCGGGATGCCGAGTTCGAAGGGGAGGAGGCCGTCGAGGGCGAGGACCACGACGCGGTGCGGCCGGGGCGGGGCGGCCGGGGTGGGCGCGGTGACCGGGCCGGGCGTGGCGGAGAGGCCGGGCGTGGCGGTGAGGCCGGGCGTGGTGGTGAGGCCGGGCGTGGTGGTGAGGCCGGGCGTGGTGGGCGGGCCGGGTGGGTCCGGCGGGCCGGGGCGGCGGTCGGACGTCATGGCCCGATCCTAGCGAACCATGACCTTCGGGCCACTCGATCGGACGGCCGGCGCACCGGAAGCTCTATGACGTGACCGAGACAACCGCCGCCGCAGCGGAAGACGCCCGCCGGCCGGAGCCCGCCCGGCCGCGCCCCCGGTTCCGGGTGCACCGCGCCTGGTGGGTCGCCGCCGTCACCTTCGTGACGATCATCGGCGCCGCCGCCTTCCGCTCGCTGCCCGGCATCCTCATCGACCCGCTCCAGGACGACTTCGGCTGGTCGCGCGGCACGATCGGTGCCGCCGTCTCCGTGAACCTCGCGCTCTACGGCCTGACGGCGCCCTTCGCCGCCGCGCTCATGGACCGCTTCGGCATCCGCCGGGTGGTCGCCGTCGCCCTGACCGTCATCGCACTGGGCTCGGGGGCGACGGTCTGGATGGAGTCGGCCTGGCAGCTCATCCTCTGCTGGGGCCTGCTGGTCGGTCTCGGCTCCGGCTCGATGGCACTGGCCTTCGCGGCCACCGTCACCAACCGCTGGTTCACCGAGCGGCGCGGCCTGGTCACCGGCGTCCTCACCGCCGCCTCGGCCTCCGGGCAGCTGATCTTCCTGCCGCTGCTGTCCTGGATCGTCGAGACGCACGACTGGCGTCCCGCGGCCGTCACGGTCGCCCTGGCCGCCCTCGCCGTCGTCCCCTTCGTCTGGCTGCTCCTGCACGACCACCCCGCCGACGTCGGCCAGAAGCCCTACGGCGCCACGGAGTTCGTCCCCAAGCCGGCCCCCGTCCCGGGCGCCGCCCGCCGCGCCCTGCGGGTCCTCTTCTCCGCCGCCCGCACCGGCCCGTTCTGGCTGCTGGCCGGCACCTTCGCGATCTGCGGCGCCTCCACCAACGGCCTGATCCAGACCCACTTCATCCCCGCCGCGCACGACCACCACATGCCGCTGACGACCGCCGCCTCGCTGCTCGCCGTCATCGGGGTCTTCGACGTGGTCGGCACGATCGCCTCCGGCTGGTTCACCGACCGCTTCGAACCGCGCCGCCTGCTCGCCGTCTACTACGCCCTGCGCGGGGTCTCCCTCCTCTTCCTCCCCGTGCTGCTCGGGCCGAGCGTCCACCCGCCGATGCTCTTCTTCATCGTCTTCTACGGCCTCGACTGGGTCGCCACCGTCCCGCCCACCCTCGCCCTGTGCCGCGAGCAGTACGGCGAGGACAGCGCGATCGTCTTCGGCTGGGTCCTCGCCTCCCACCAGGTCGGCGCCGCCCTCGTGGCCTTCCTCGGCGGCGTCGCCCGCGACCGCTTCGGCTCCTACGACGTGGTCTGGGTCGCCTCCGGCGCCCTGTGCGCGGCGGCGGCGCTGATGGCGCTGGTCATCCGCCGGCGGACGACGCCGGCGGCCGCCCTGTCGTGAGCCCCGCCCCCGGCCGGTTCTAGGCTGCGGCCATGGGGAGCGGGAACACGGGGGAGCCGGGCGGGCGTTCGCGGTCCACCCGGCCGAACGAGGAGTGGAACCGGGCGGCCGCGCTCTGCGCGGGACAACTGCCGCTGGTATGGCTGGCATGGTGGTTCGCCGAGGAGGCGGGCCGGGACGACTACGGCTACGGGGGTGGCGGCTACCTGGGCATCCTCTGCGTGCCGCTCGTCCTGCCGTTCCTCGGTCTCCTGCACGCGACCGCGCAGATCACACCGGCCGGCGTGGCGGCACGCCTGCGCCCGCGGGCCCTCCGCGGCCCCGAGTGGGCCTGGCACCTGGCCGGGTCCGCGCTGATCGGCGCCGGCTGGTCGGTGCTGGCAGACACGCTGTGGGACGTGCCCGTGACCGACACCCTCCCGTGGTGCGTCGGCGCCGGTCTCCTGCCGGTGTGGGCGCTCGCCTGGCTGCGCGGACGCTCCTGGGGCTCGTGGGGCGTCTGGCTCCGGTCGGCGGGCGCCTGCGTCGTCCTCTTCGTCGTGTGCGGAGTGCCGGCGGCCTCCTTGGCTCCTGACTACGAGCCCCCCGTCCTGTCCGCCGAACAGCTCGCCGGGTACTGGCGCGGCCAGGACGGGGACGTACTGAGGCTGGCCCCGGGCGGCCGGGCGGAACTGACCCGGGTGCCGGCCCTCGACGACGGCGACGGTGACTTCGTCTTGTGTGACGGCACCGGCACGTGGACGCGCGAAGAGGGCGACGGCCTGCGGGGCACCGGGCGCGACGGTGTCCTCGTACGCCTCACCGGAGGGTGCGGGCAGCAGACGTACTGGACGATCGGCGGTACCGGGCGGCGTCCCGAGTTGTTCGTGCTGTTCGGGGATCCGGACGCCGGCGAGCTGCGTGTTCTCGAGCGCCGCTGAGGGATGGGCGGCCGACGACGTCTCAGCCCGGCAGCCGGGAGGTCCGCACCTCACCCCTCCTCGCGACGGCCTTCGCGATGCGCTGGGCGTCGCGGGCCAGCTCGCGGAGCATGCCGCTGATCGGGTTGGTGAAGCCCGTGAAGTACAGGCCGGGTGCGGCGGCCGGGGTGCGGGGGCCGTGGACGACCGGTCGGCCCCGCGCGTCGAGCACGCCGAGATGGCCGACCAGCCCCTCCAGCCCGCGGAGGTAGCCGGTGGCGGCGATCACCGCGTCGGGGGCGATCCGGGTGCCGTCGGCGAGGACCGCCTTGCCGTCCTCGAAGCTCTCCAGGGCGGCCACGACCTCCACCCGGCCGCCGCGCACCGCGTCGATCAGTCCGACGTCCTGCACCGGGATCGCGCCCTCGGCGGCCCGGGTGAGGAGGCCGGTGTCCGGGCGCGGCAGCCCGTGCGCCGACAGGTCGGGCGTGCTGATGCGGGCCAGCGGCCGGGCGAGCCGGTCGACCAGGCGGGCGGGCAGCCGCCGTACGAGGACGCCGTTGTACTGGGCGGGCCAGCCGGCCGTGGAGCGGCGGACGATGTGCGGCGCGGTGCGCACGGACAGCCGCACCCGGGCCGCCCCGCCCTCCACCAGGTCCACGGCGATCTCGGCGCCCGTGTTGCCGACGCCGACGACCAGCACGTCCCGGCCGGTGTAGGGGAGTGCGGCACGGTACTCGGCGGCGTGCCGCAGCTCGCCGGTGTACGTGTCCCGGCCGGGCCACTGCGGCAGGCGCGGGGTGTGGTTGTAGCCGGTGGCGACCACGACCGCGGCGCCGGTCAGCTCGCGGCCCCCGGAGGCGTGCAGCAGCCAGCCGGAGCCGTCCGGCGCGGGCTCGACGCGGAAGACCTCGACGCCGGTGACGATCTCCAGCTGGTGGTGCTCGGCGTACTTCTCCAGGTACCGCACCACGTCGTCCCGGGACACCCAGCGTCCGAAGCGGCGCGGCATCGGCAGGCCGGGCAGCGCGGACAGGCGGCGGGTGGTGTGCAGGCGCAGCCGGTCGTAGTGGCGCCGCCAGGAGGCGCCGACCCGGTCCTCCCGTTCCAGGACGACGGCCCGGATGCCGCGGGCCCGCAGGGCGTGGGCGACGGCGAGACCACCGGGACCGGCGCCGATGACGTACACGGGGCGGTCCGCGGGGTGGGCGGGCTGCGGTTCAGCGGACGCTGTGGAGTCGGCCATGCCGCGAGCGTAATCAAGGCTCCGGTTGATGGGTCTCGGTCAAGACCGGAATCGGTTGCGGATCGGTCACGGCCCCTCGTCCCGGGTGTGCCGGGCGGTCGGCTTGAATGGGCCGATGGCCTCCTCACGCATGCTCACCGTAGACCCGTCCCTCAGCGAACCCCGCGGCCACGGCCTGCGCCTGAGGTCCTGGGACGCCGGCTCCGACGAGGACGCGCAGACCTGGCTGCGCGGCTACCTCGACCCGGAGTTCCAGCGCTGGAACACCCCGCTCACCCTGTGGACCGACCTGGAGGGCGCCCGCGATTCGCTGCGCGGACGGGCGCGGGACGCCCGGGAGGGCCGGTCGGCGTCGTTCCGGATCACCGACGAGGAGAACGGCGCGACGCTGGGCCACATCGGGGTGAACGAGATCAGCCTCCCGCTGAAGCTGGCCCGGATCGGCTACTGGGTGCTGCCCGAGGCCCGCGGCCGGGGCGTCGCCACCCGCGCCCTGCTCCTCGCCTCGCGCTGGGCCTTCGCCGAACTCGGCCTGCACCGCCTGGAACTGGGCCACGCGGCCCGGCACGAGGCCTCCTGCCGGATCGCCGAACGCGCCGGGTACGCCTACGAGGGCACGCTGCGCGGGGCGATGTTCGAGACCGGCCGGCACGACACGTTCCGCGACGCGCACCTGCACGCCCGCCTCGCGACGGACGCGGAACCGGCGGCGGACGGCCGCTGAGAGGCGGCGGGCCGTCAGGGCTCAGGGCCAGAGGAGGCCCTTGGTCCAGTTCCCGTCCTCCGTGCGCCGGTAGACGAGCCGGACGTGGCGGCGGCGGGCGTCGCCCTGGAAGAACTCCACCTCGTCCGGGCGCAGCCGGTACAGCGTCCAGGACGGGACGGGGGCGTCCGGTTCCCGGCCGGCCCGGTCCCAGGCCGCCTGCGAGGCGCGGGCCAGCTCGTCCGCCGAGTCCAGGTCCTCGCTCTGCCGTCCGGTGAGGGCGGCGGCCAGGGCGCCGGTCGACCGTGCGTGCAGATCTGCCTGCGCCTCCCCGGCCGGGGCGACGGCGACCGGGCCGCGCAGCCGCACCTGACGCCCCAGCACCGGCCAGTAGAAGACGAGCGCCGCGTACGGGCGGGCGGCGAGGTGGCGGCCCTTGCGGCTGTCGGCGTGCGTGGCGAAGGACCAGCCGTCCGCGTCCGCGCCGTGCAGCATCACCACCCGGGCGTCCGGCAGGCCGTCCGCGTCCGCCGTCGCCAGCGACACCGTGTGCGGCTCGGTCTGGCCGGCCGCCACCGCGTCGGCGAACCACCGGGCGAACAGGGGCAGGGGCTCGCCGGGCGCGGTGTCCGGGTCGAAGGGCGGCAGCTCGGTGACCGCCGCGTCCCACACCCGCAGTGACCTCAACGACTCGTGGAGATCGGTTCCGTCCATGCCCCGATTGTCACGCGCCCCGCAGCACATCGCCGCCGCGGGCGGGCGGGGGCGGTTCGGACGGGCCCTAGACGGAACCGAGGTCGGAGGAGACCCAGCGCTCGGGCCGCATGCGGACGACGACCTGCTCGCCGTGGTTGGCGGTGGCGAAGGCGACGTACCCGTCGACCTTCTCGGCCGGGAGGTAGCGGGCGGTGATCTCCCGCAGGTGCTCCTCGGTCGCGGTGACCGTCTCGACGACCGGGCCCTCCACGGACACGTACCGGATGGTGGGCTCCAGGCGGTCGACCATCAGGGAGAACCGGCCCGCCGCCTTGATCAGCTGGTTCTTGCGGCTGTCGAGCCCGGTCATGATCCAGACGTCGCCGCCGGGTGCGTACTGGTACCAGATCGGCACGCTCAGCGGGGCGCGGCCCGCCTCGGCGTCGACCGCGAGTGCGGCGACGTGGGGTTCGGCCAGGAACTTCTCACGCTCTTCGCGGGTCAGGGCCATTGCGGTCTCCTCCAGCGGGTGCAGCGGGACACGGGCGTCGGTCGTCGAGCACAACACCGGTCGGGCGGGCGGCTGATCCCCGGAGGATGACAGGACGGGGTGCCGCGCGACTGCCCGGCGTGCTACTTGGCGGGCTTCTTGCCCGTGACGCCCAGGTGCACCAACAGGGCGAGAGTGGGCTTGAGTTCCGCCTGCTTGACGCCCCAGGAGGAGAATCCCTTCTGGTGCGAGGCGGCGGCCGCGAGCATGACGACCAGGGAACCGGCGATCGCCGCGGGGTTCACGTCCTTGTCGATCTTTCCCTTGGCCTGGAGTTCGGCGACGGAGTCCGCGAGGGAGGAGTTCACCGAGTTCAGGATCTTCATGCGGATCTTGGCGAACCGTTTGTCGCCCTCCGCGGCACCGAGATCGACGACCCGGAGAATGGCGTCGTTCTTCCGCCAGAACTCCAGGAACCCGTCGACGAGTTCCTGCGCCGTCTGCCAGCCGGCCTTGCCCACCCACGAGCGCCCGGCCGTCGACTCGGCCAGTCCGGCGCTGTCGGCGGCCATGTGCTCGGCGATCTCCAGGACGGCGCCTTCGACGTCCGGGAAGTACTGGTAGAAGGTGGCGGGCGAGGTGCCCGCCTTGCGGGCGACATCGATGACCTTGACATCGCGATAGGGAGAGGAGCTGAGCATGTCGCTGAGGCAGTCGAGCAGTTTCTGCCGGGTCGCCTGCCCACGTCGACCGGCCACGCGGCCGTCGACGGTACGCACTTGTCCTGTCATGCCGTCAGCTTACCGACGGGTGATCTGAGCGCGATTCGGCCGACTGCAAATGGGGTGCACGGGCGCCGAGAGGCTGGTGTGCCTGGTCTGCGCGGTGCGGGCCGCGCGGTTACTTTGACGGCATGGCCGAAAATGGGGCATCCGCGAAGCGGACATCCAGCGACCCGTCGACGTCTCCCTCCCCGCGGCGGGAGGGCGTCCCCTGCTGGGTGGACGCGCAGCTTTCGGACGTCGAGGCGGGCAGGCGCTTCTACGGCGAACTCTTCGGGTGGACCTTCGGGGACGCCGGGGACGCCGGGGAGGGCCTCGTGTGGGCCCGCCTCGACGGTGAGCCCGTCGCCGCGCTGGTCCGCAAGACGGACGGGCGGATGCCCACCGTGTGGTCCGTGTACTTCCACACTCCGGACGCCGGCGCGCTGGCCGGGCGCATCCGCGCGGCCGGGGGCCAGATCGTCGTCCCGCCCCACCCGCTCGGCGCCCTGGGCACCACCGCCCTCGCCGCCGACCCCGAGGGTGCCGTCTTCGCCCTCTGGCAGCCGGACGGCCACCCCGGCTTCGGACGCCGGCGCGTGCCGGGCGCCTTCGCCTGGGCCGAGCTGTACACCCGGGACACCGAGGCCGCCAACGCCTTCTACGGCGACCTGTTCCACGACGCCCTCTTCGGCCCGGACGCCGCCCCCGACTTCGGCCGCGCCCCGGTCACGGACGTCTTCGCCGCCGAGATGCCGCCGCACTTCCTCGTCCACTTCCTGGTCGAGGACGCCGAGGCCGCGCTCGGCACGGTGACCCGGCTCGGCGGGCGGGTGCGCGTCCCGCCGTTCGAGACGTCGTACGGCGGGGTGGCCGTGGTCTCGGACGACCAGGGAGCCTCGTTCGCGCTGCTGCAACGCTGAACGGCGCCGCGTGTACCACGTCCGCCTGCCCGGGATGAGGTGAGACACCCTGATTGTCCTCAGGTTCGCCACCAGCGCTCCGGACAGGAAGAATCGGGGTGCGTGGCGCCACGGAGGTGCGGTGGTGAGACGCTGCACTTCGGTCGCGTACATATGTGGATGGCGCGGCCCGTACGGGGAGGTGGCAGGCAAGTGGTGGATCAGCTGACGCAGCACGATCCGCGGCGGATCGGGCCGTTCGAGGTGCTGGGGCGGCTCGGCGCCGGCGGCATGGGGCTGGTCTATCTCGCGCGCTCGGCGTCCGGCCGGCGCGTGGCGATCAAGACGGTCCGGACGGAGCTGGCGGAGGACCAGCTGTTCCGTGTCCGCTTCACGCGCGAGGTGGAGGCCGCCCGCGCGGTCTCCGGCTTCTACACGGCGGCCGTGGTCGACGCCGACCCGCGCGCGGCGGTCCCGTGGCTGGCCACCGCGTACGTCCCCGCGCCCTCCCTCGAGGAGATAGTGAACGAGTGCGGGCCGCTCCCGGCCCAGGCGGTGCGCTGGCTGGCGGCGGGCGTCGCGGAGGCGCTCCAGTCGATCCACGGCGCCGGACTGGTCCACCGCGACCTGAAGCCCTCCAACGTCCTGGTCGTCGAGGACGGCCCCCGGGTGATCGACTTCGGCATCGCGTCCGGCGTCTCCAACACCCGCCTGACCATGACGAACGTGGCCGTCGGCACCCCCGCCTACATGTCGCCCGAGCAGGCGAAGGACTCCCGCAGCGTCACCGGCGCCAGCGACGTGTTCTCGCTCGGCTCGATGCTGGTCTTCGCCGCCACCGGGCACCCGCCCTTCCACGGCGCCAACCCGGTCGAGACGGTCTTCATGCTGCTGCGCGAGGGCCCCGACCTGGAGGGCCTCCCGGAGGAGCTGCGCCCGCTCATCGAGTCCTGTATGCAGATGGATGCCACGGCCCGCCCCAACCCGGCCGACCTCCAGTCGCAGCTCGCCCCGCACCTGTTCGGTTCCGGCTCCGACGACAGCGGTACGGCGTCGGCGTGGCTGCCGGAGCGGGCGGTGGGCCTGATCGAGGGCCGCCGGGGCGGACGCCCCCCGGTCAAGCTCGCCACGACGGCCGGCGGCCGTGGCCCGGCCGGCGCCCATCCCGTCGTCCCGGCGCCGCCGCTCCCGCCCCCGCCCTCCCACGACCCGGTCGTCCCGGCACCGCCGGTGCACGCCCCGCCGGTGCCCTCGCCGGCCGGCGCCCCCGACACCGGCCCGGTCCGGCTGGCCGGCGCCGCGGTCCCCATCGGCCCCGGCCCGCGCGTCGCCGACATGCGCGCCGCCGCCGTGGCGGCACCCCCGCCGGAGTCCGCGCTGGCCGCGTCCTGGTCCCGGGCCCGCCCCGGCGTGAACGGCGCCGACCCGGCCCTGACGGCCGCGCCGCCCGCCCCCGCCGCACCGCCCGAGGCGTCGCCGGCCGGCTGGCGCCCGTGGCGCTTCCGCATGTCCAACGACGTCTGGGGCACCCCGTCCGTCGCCGGGGACCTCGTCTACGTCACCTCCTTCGAGGTGCACGCCCTCGACGTGGCCACCGGGCGCCGCCGCTTCAAGACCCGGGACGTCGCCTGGTCGATGGCGGTCGCGGACGGCCGTATCCACGCCTCCGACGGCCCGACCCTCTTCGCTCTGGACGCCCGGGAGGGCGGCGACCTGTGGCGGGTCCAGACCGACGCCTGGGTGTACTCCCTGCGGGCCGACCGGGGGACGGTCGTCACCGCCACCCGCGGCGGCGGCGTCCAGGCCTGGGAGGCCTCGGGCGGCCAGAAGCTGTGGGAGATCACCGGCTGCCAGAGCGACTTCGAGTCCCCGGAGGCGGGCCCCGCGGTCCACGACGGCACGGTGTACGTCTGGCAGGACGCCCGGCTGCGCGCCCTGGACGCCCGTACCGGCGACGAGAGATGGTCGTACCCGATCGGCGACGCCGCCTCCTGCGGCGGGGTCCCGGTCCGGGTCGCCCCCGCTCCCGACGGCTACGTCTACGTCTCGGCCGGCACCCGGGTCCTCGCCCTGGAGGTCACGTCCGGCCACGTCCGCTGGCACTTCGAGGCGCCGGCGGTCTTCCTCGCCCCGCCCACCTTCGTGCCGGGCCCGGCGGTGACCGGCGGCGGGGTCTACCTGGCCGACTACCTGGGCACCGTCTACGCCCTCGACGCCACCGACGGCCGCGACCGCTGGCGCATCGCCACCGAGGCACGCTCCTCGACCGACCCGGTCCTGGTCGCCGCCGGACACGTCCACGTGGGCAGCGGCAAGGGCCTCTACACCCTGGACGCGGTGACGGGGACGCCCAAGTGGCGCTTCCAGGCGGGCGGCGACCTGGTGGGCGCCCCCGCGGTCGCCGAGGGCCGGATCCACTTCGGCTCCACGGACCACCTGCTCTACACCCTGAAGGCCGACGACGGGCGGCTGCGCTGGAAGCTGGCGACCGGCGGCGAGATCACCGGCTCCCCGGTGGTCCGCGACGGCATCGTGTACGCGTGCAGCAAGGACCGCTGCGTGTACGCGCTGGACGCGGAGAAGGGAACGGGGACGGCCCGCACGACCTGAGGCCGTGCGGGCCGTGACGTCGTGCGGACCGTGACGCCGTGCGGGCCGGCGGGAGTGTCGGGACACACGTCGGCCGCGGCGGCTCCCCTCCGCGCCGCCGCGGCCGATCCCCGTGTGCAGGAAGGTCTACTTGCCGTCCCGGTCCAGGGCGGGCGGGGCCGGCATGGCGTTGTCCATCGTCGTGATCGCGTCCCGCGCGGGCCCGCTCGGCATGGCGTTGTCGAGCGTGGTGACGGTGGCGTCGTTCGCCGGCGGAGCCGGCATCGCGTTGTCCTGCGGCGTGGCCGCGGCGTCCTTGGTCGGGTCGCTCATGTCTTCAGTCCTTTGCTGCGGAGTCGGCGAGTGGGCAACGCCCGCCCGGTGGCTCCCCCGTGGGCCGCCGGACGGGCGTTCGGAGCCGCACGATACTTCCCGGGCTCCCGGTCACCCCGCCTGCCCCCCGACGCGACGGTGTGACGGGTACGACCCTGCCGCAGGGCGATAAACGAACGCTGAACGCCGCCGTGTCCCCCGTCGGGGGCCGGTTCAGGCGGCGTTCGCCGGCGCGAGCAGGGCCTGCACCTCGGCGGCCTGCGGGGCGCCGCACTGCTGGAAGAGGCTGAGCGCCTCCTGCCAGCAGGCCTTGGCCCGGTCGGCCTGTCCCAGCCCGGCCAGCGAACGCCCCAGCAGCGTCAGCACGTTGCCCCGCATCCGGTCGCCGCCGATGCAGCCCAGCGCCAGCGCCTGCTCCGCGTGCCGGGCGGCCTGCGCCGGGCGGTGGGCCGCCAGGTGCACCTCGGCGATACGGAAGTTGGTCGTCCCCTGCCAGAGGCGCTGCCGGTGGACCTCGAAGATGCGCAGGGCGTCGGCGAACTGCTCCAGGGCCTCGCCGTGGCGGTCGGCCGCGTTCAGCGCGATGCCGAGGGTGAAGTGCCCGTTGGCCAGGCGCATCGTCCGGCCGATGTCGAGCTGGGCGGTCAGTCCGCGGTGCGCGATGGCCACCGCCTTGGCGGTGTTGCCCATCCCGAGGTGCGCGCGGGACAGGTTGCACAGGCTGAGCGCCTCGCCGGCGCGGTTGCCGGCCGCGCGGTAGCCCTCGATGGCCTGCTCCAGGAAGGCCCTGCCGTCCGCGTACCGGCCCTGGTGCAGCGAGATCAGCCCTCGGTCGTTGGCGACCCAGCTGACGGCGGTCGTGTCCCGCTCGGACTCCGCCAGCGCCATGGCCGTCTCCGCCTGCTCGGCGGCCTGCTGGATACGGCCGGAGACCAGGAGGACGTTGGTGAGGGTCGTGCGGGCCCTGCCCTGCGCGCGCAGGTCACCGGCGGCTTCCGTGGCGTCGCACATCGCCCGGGCCGTCGTCTCGTACTGGCGCGAGTCGGCGCCGGACTCCGCCAGGTCCTTCGCCGCCCACAGCAGGTCCACCGCCCGCCGCAGCCGATCCGTCCCCGCGGACTGCCGCACGCAGGCCAGCAGGGGCGACGCCTCGCTGTACAGCCAGTCCAGCGCCGCCGGCCCCTCGGTGAAGGCGAGCCCCGGGTACGCCGTCGGCTCCAGGCCGTCCACCAGCCGGTCCCCGGGCCGCTCGATCGCGTAGACCGCCGCGGCCGTGGCCAGGTAGAAGTCCAGCAACCGCGACAGCGCGGCCCCCCGCTCGCCCGGCGGGTGCTCGTCGCGCTCGGCGCACGCACGCGCGTAGAGGCGGACCAGGTCGTGCAGCCGGTAGCGGCCCGGCGCCGCCGACTCCAGCAGCGAGGTGTCCACGAGGGACTCCAGCAGGTCCTCGGTGTCCTCGGCGGGCAGGTCCAGTACCGCCGCCGCGGCGGCCAGGGAGATGTCCGGGCCGTCGGCCAGGCCCAGCAGGCGGAAGGCGCGGGCCTGGGCCGGTTCCAGCTGGCCGTAGCCCAGTTCGAAGGTGGCCTTGACGGCCAGGTCGCCGGCCTGGAGTTCGTCCAGGCGGCGGCGTTCGTCGGCCAGCTTCGCGGCGAGGACGGACACCGTCCAGGTGCGGCGGGCCGCCAGCCGGGACGCGGCGATGCGGATGGCCAGGGGCAGGAAACCGCACGCCCCGACCACGTCCAGCGCCGCCTCCCGTTCCGAGGACACCCGTTCCTCGCCCACGATCCTGGTGAAGAGCGCCAGCGCCTCGTCCGGCGACATCACGTCCAGGTCGACCAGGTGCGCCCCGGCGAGGTCCACCATCCGCACCCGCGAGGTCACCAGCGCCGCGCAGCCCTCGGTGCCGGGCAGCAGCGGGCGTACCTGGGCGGCGTCCCGGGCGTTGTCGAGGAGGACGAGGACGCGGCGGCCGTCCAGGACGGACCGGTAGAGCGCGGCCCGTTCGGCGAGGGAGTCGGGGACGGCGGAGTCGGCCGTGCCGAGGGCACGCAGGAAGGAGCCCAGCACCGTCTCCGGTTCCGCCGAGCGCCCGCCCGCCCCCTGGAGGTCGACGTAGAGCTGCCCGTCGGGGAAGGCGGCCCGCGCCCGGTGGGCGACGTGCACCGCGAGGGTGGTCTTGCCGACGCCGCCGATCCCGGCCAGCGCCGAGACCGCCATCACCCGGCCCGCCCCGCCGTCCCCGGAGGCCGAGGCGAGTACGTCGCTCAGCTCGCGGACGGAGGACGCGCGCCCGGTGAAGTCGGGCACCGTGGCGGGCAGCTGGGCCGGGCGGACCGGGGCCGTCGGCGTCTCCACGGCCGGCGCCGACGGTTCGGCCAGGCCCGGGTCGGCCCGGAGGATGCGCTGCTGGAGTCCCTGGAGGCCGGGGCGCGGGTCGACGCCCAGCTCGTCGGCGAGCAGGCGCCGGGTGTCGGCGTAGACGGCGAGGGACTCCGCCTGGCGTCCGCTGCGGTAGAGGGCCAGCATCAGCAGCTCGCGCAGGCGTTCGCGCAGCGGGTGCGCCGCGGTGAGCGCCGTCAGCTCCGAGACGGCCTCCGCGTGGCAGCCCTGTTCCAGGTCCATGTCGAGGCAGGTCTCCAGGAGTTGGAGCCGCCACTCCTCCAGGCGGACGCGCTGGGCCTCGGCGTAGGGGCCGGGTACGCCGGCCAGTGCCTCGCCGTCCCACAGCGCCAGCGCGCGGCGCAGCACGTCGCGGGCGTGGCACAGGTCCCCGGCGCCGCGCGCCTTCTCCGCGGCGGCGGCCAGGTCCCGGGCCCGCGCGAGGTCCGACGCCCCGTCGGCCAGGCCCCGCACCGCGTACCCGCCGGACTCGCTCACCAGGACGCCGGGGTCCAGGACCTTCCGCAGCCGGGACGCGTACGTCCGCACCGCCGCCAGCGCCTGCGAGGGCGGTTCCTCGCCCCACAGGGCGTCGATCAGCTCGGCGGCCGTGGCCGTGCGGCCCTCGCGCAGCAGCAGGGCGGCCAGCAGGGCGCGCTGCTGCGGGGAGCCCGTGGCCAGCGGTTCGTCGCCGCGCCAGGCGCGCACCGGCCCGAGCACACCGAAGCGCAGCGCGGCCGGGTCGGGACGCCGCTGCTCCGGGACCTGCGGTACACCGTCCATGCAGTCCCCCTAGACATCCTGAGCAACTACGCCAGTTTGCCTTGTTCATGCCGACCTCGTCAGCCGTGGGAGACGCCGATCACAGGTCCCTCACCTGCTCCCTCACCCCTCCAGGTCCACCCGTACCGTCAGCAGCCCCGGTCCGACCCCCATGGCCCGCACCGCCAGGCTGTTGAACCGGGGGAGGAGCCGCAGCCGCGCCACCGGGTCGTCGTCGGGCAGGACGTGGGCCGTCCCGGCGTACCAGCGGCCGCGTACGCGGACCCGGACCCGCGGGTCGGCGCGGAGGTTGCGGACGTACTGGGACCGCTCACCGAACTCCGACACCAGCCAGAAGGAGCCGCCCACCCGGCGCCCGCCGACCGGTGTGCGGCGGGGGAGGCCGGAGACGCGGCCGGTGGTCTCCAGCAGGGTCTGGGTCGGCAGCCGGCGCAGGACGGCGTTGAGGCGGCGCTGGACGGCCGTGACCGTCCGGTACTTCCGCTCGGCGTACGTCGGCCGGGGTGTGCCGTCCGGCCGGGGGGTGCCGTCCGGCCGGGGGGTGCCGTCCGGCTCGGGGGTGCTGGAGGATCTCGTCATCGCGCGTTCACGCTCCCGTCTCGTGTGCCTCCATGTTCCCCGGAAAACCTGAAAGGGAAGGCAGGTGGCTGGGCAAGAGACGGGCGGTGCGGTCGTGCGGGTCGTGACCTGGAATCTGTGGTGGCGGTTCGGGCCCTGGGCCGACCGGCAGAAGGCGATCCTCGCCGTACTGCGGGAGCTGCGGCCGGATGTCGTCGGTCTCCAGGAGGTGTGGGCCGCCGACGACGGCTCGAACCTCGCGCAGTGGCTGGCCGGTGAACTCGGCCTGCACTGCGCCTTCGCCGCGTCCGAGGCTCCCGGCCGGTGGCAGCGGCGGATCGGGGACGACACGGTGGGCATCGGCAACGCGGTGCTCAGCCGCTGGCCGGTGACGCGGCGGGCGGCGCTGCGGCTGCCCGCTCCGGAGGAGTTCGACGACGGGCGCCTCGCGTTCCACGCGCTGCTGGACGCGCCCGGCCATCCCGTCCCCTTCTTCACCACCCACCTGAACTCGGGCGCCCACGCGGCGGCGGTGCGCCGCGAACAGGGCGCCGCGCTGGCGGAGTTCGTCGCCCGTCACCGCGACGGGCCCGGCTTCTTCCCGCCCGTCGTCACCGGTGACTTCAACGCGACCCCGGACTCCGCGGAGGTCCGGCTCCTCACCAGGGCCGCCGTCCCCGCGGGCGCCGTCCTGCTCGACGCCTGGGAGCACGCCGACCCGTCGGCGCCGTCCGCCACCTGGGAGGGCGCCAACCCGTACATCCCGGGCGGGTCGGGGCCGGGTGCCCGGATCGACCACGTCCACGTCGGCCCGCCCGGACCCGGCGGGCTCGGCCGGGTCCGCGCCGCGCGCCGGGCCGGCGACGGCCCCGTGGACGGCGTCTGGCCCTCCGACCACGCGGCGGTCGTCGTGGACCTGGACGGCCCCTGAACCTCCACGGTCTCCGGTCCGGGCGCTCCGGGGCCTCCCGGTCCGGGTGCCCGCCGGTCCGGGTGCCGCCGGGGACCCCCTTCACGCGCCCGCGGACCTACCGCCCCAGGAAGATCGGGTTCGTGAACGCCGCCAGCGCCCCCGGGACCGGGCCCGCGGCTGCCTCGTGGCGCAGTTCCGCACGGACGTACGCCGCGTAGGAGGCGGTCGTCCGCCATTCCACGGTGCCCGAGCCGGACACCGGCAGCGGGGCGCTGGTGAAGAGCACGCCCTGGTCGGTGACGAGGCGGACCGTGCAGCGCGGGGCGCCCGTCGCCTCCAGGCGGACGGTGACCGGCGTCTCGTCGTCCACGCGCAGCCGTTCGCCGATGCCGGCGTGCTCGCCCCGGCCGCCCGAGGCGGTGAAGGCCAGCGACACCTTCGAGGACTCGGCGACGTACGAACGTCCCGCCCGCAGGCCCTCCTGGACGGCCTGCCGGGTCAGGTCGTCGGCGAGGACGACGGTCTGCGGGCGGCCGATCACGTCCGGGGCGCGGTGGGAGTCGCTGCTGCCCATCGCGGGCAGCCACCCCCTGCCGTCCCGCCCGTCCCGCACGGCGGCGACCAGCATGCCGTCCCAGTCGGCCAGCGCCACCTCGTCGTCGGGTGTGTAGGCCCCGTTCCACACCTCGACCACGTCGGCCTCCCCGAAGCCGAACTTCCAGTTGCAGCCGATGCAGGTGGCGTGCGGGTGGGCCGGCACCACCAGGCCGCCGGCCCGGCGGATCCGGCGCGCGAAACGGCCGAAGCGGTTGTCGCGGGCCCGGTAGCGCCAGTCGACGAAGGTGCCGGGGTCGGTGCCGAGGGCGACGACGTGCCCGTTGCGGGTCGTCACCTCCTCGCCCAGCAGCACGAGCAGGTCGTCGCCGGCCACCTCGGCCCAGTGCGCGTGCGCCGCGTGCGTGTTGTGCTCGGAGGAGTTGATGAAGTCCAGCCCCGCCGCCCGCGCCAGCTCCGCGATCTCGGCGAGGGTGTAGCGGCCGTCGGAGTACACGGAGTGCAGGTGGCAGTCGCCCCGGTACCAGGCCCGCCCCCGCCCCCGGGCGCGCTCGGGCGGGTACACCGGCCGCACGGCCGCGCCCTGCTCGCCGTAGGTCAGCGTGATCGTGATCTCGTACGACAGTCCCTGCGGAGCCACCGTGTACGGGCCGAGCGCGATGTGCCACCTGCCCGGCCGCACCGGCCCCGGGAGGTATCCGGGGGTCGCCTCGTCCGCCCGGACGAAGAACTCCGTGCGCGCCCCGCCCGACCAGCCCCGGAAGCCCCGGCCGCCCAGGTCGGTGCCCCGCTCGTCGAAGAGGCCGATGTCGAGGGCGTTGCCCGCGGTGCCCGCCGGGACGGCGGGGCGGTCGTAGGTGTAGGCGACGTGGATCTCCCGGACGCCGGCCGGGACGTCGACGGGTACGTACACGAAGTCGGGGGAGCCGGTGGGGAGGGTGCCGCGCACCGTTTCGCTCCGCCGTTCCCGGGGTGCCGCCGACGCGAAGCTCACGCTTCCCAACGTGAGCGCGGCGGCGGCTCCCGTCACGAACACCGCGCGCCTGCCGATCCCGGTGTGCTCGTCCTCGCACATGCTGCTGCTCCCAGGGTGTCGTGGCTGACCTGACCTGACATGGGTGGTGCGGGGTGGTGCGTGCAACCCTCGTATTGAGCCGTGAACTCCCGTGCAAGGAAAGGGGTTCGGAGGATGGAGAGCGGGAAACCGCGCGGTGGGCCGGGGGTGCCCGCCCGGGTGGCGGGGCCGGGGGCGGCGGGACGGCCCCGGCGTCCCGATCACCCCGCTCGTATGCTCGAAGGATGACGACTTCCGCGACCCCCGGAACCGGCCCCGCAGGCCCCACCGAGAACGCCCTGCGCCGCGCCCTCAAACGCGCGCGGGACGGTGTCGCCCTCGACGTGTCCGAGGCCGCGGTGCTGCTCCAGGCCCGCGGCGAGCACCTCGCCGACCTCACCGCGTCCGCCGCCCGGGTCCGGGACGCGGGCCTGGAGGCCGCGGGCCGCCCCGGCGTCATCACCTACTCGAAGAGCGTCTTCATCCCCCTGACCCGGCTGTGCCGGGACAAGTGCCACTACTGCACCTTCGTCACCGTCCCCGGCAAGCTGCGCCGGGCGGGGCACGGGATGTTCATGTCGCCCGACGAGGTGCTCGACATCGCCCGGCGCGGTGCCGCGCTCGGCTGCAAGGAAGCGCTGATCACCCTCGGCGACAAGCCCGAGGACCGCTGGCCCGAGGCCCGCGAGTGGCTCGACGCGCACGGCTACGACGACACGATCGCCTACGTCCGCGCCATCTCGATCCGCGTCCTGGAGGAGACGGGCCTCCTCCCGCACCTCAACCCGGGCGTCCTGACCTGGACGGACTTCCAGCGCCTCAAGCCGGTCGCCCCCTCCATGGGCATGATGCTGGAGACCACCGCGACCCGCCTGTGGTCCGAGCCCGGCGGCCCCCACCACGGCTCCCCGGACAAGGAGCCCGCGGTGCGCCTGCGCGTCCTGGAGGACGCCGGCCGCTCCTCGGTGCCCTTCACCTCCGGGGTCCTGATCGGCATCGGCGAGACGTACGAGGAGCGCGCCGAGTCGCTCTTCGCGCTGCGCAAGGTCTCCCGCTCCTACCACGGCATCCAGGAACTGATCATCCAGAACTTCCGCGCCAAGCCGGACACCGCGATGCGCGGCATGCCCGACGCGGAGCTGGACGAACTGGTCGCCACGGTGGCCGTCGCCCGGCACATCATGGGCCCCTCGGCCTGCCTCCAGGCGCCCCCGAACCTGGTCGACGCCGAGTACGAGCGGCTGATCGGCGCGGGCATCGACGACTGGGGCGGGGTCTCCCCCCTCACCATCGACCACGTCAACCCCGAGCGTCCCTGGCCGCAGATCGACGAACTCGCCGAGAAGTCCCGCACGGCCGGCTTCGAGCTGCGCGAACGCCTCTGCGTGTACCCGGAGTTCGTGCGGCGCGGCGAGCCCTGGCTGGACCCCCGGCTGCGTCCGCACGTGGCGGCCCTCGCCGACCCCGCCACCGGCCTGGCCCGCGAGGACGCCACGGTCGAGGGCCACCCGTGGCAGGAACCGGACGAGGCGTTCACCGCCTCCGGCCGCACCGACCTGCACACCACGATCGACACCGAGGGCCGTACCTCGGACCGCCGCGACGACTTCGACGAGGTGTACGGCGACTGGGGCGCCCTGCGCGAGGCCGCCGCCCCCGGCATGGTGCCCGAGCGCATCGACACCGACGTGCGCCAGGCGCTGGCCACGGCCGCCGACGACCCGACGAGGCTGACCGACGGCGAGGCCCTCGCCCTGCTGCACGCCGACGGCCCCGCGCTGGACGCCCTGTGCCGGGTCGCCGACGACGTCCGCAAGTCCGTCAACGGCGACGACGTGACGTACATCGTCACCCGCAACATCAACTTCACCAACGTCTGCTACACCGGCTGCCGTTTCTGCGCCTTCGCCCAGCGCCGCACCGACGCCGACGCGTACACGCTCTCCCTGGAGCAGGTCGCCGACCGCGCCCAGCAGGCGTGGGACGTGGGCGCGGTCGAGGTCTGCATGCAGGGCGGCATCCACCCCGACCTGCCGGGCACGGCGTACTTCGACATCGCGCGGGCGGTCAAGGAACGCGTCCCCGGCATGCACGTGCACGCCTTCTCGCCCATGGAGGTCGTCAACGGCGCGACCCGCACCGGCCTGTCCATCCGCGAGTGGCTGAGCGCGGCCAAGGAGGCGGGGCTCGACTCGATCCCCGGCACGGCGGCGGAGATCCTCGACGACGAGGTCCGCTGGATCCTCACCAAGGGCAAGCTGCCGACGGCCACCTGGATCGAGGTCGTCGAGACCGCCCACGAGCTGGGCCTGCGCTCCAGCTCCACGATGATGTACGGCCACGTCGACCAGCCCCGCCACTGGCTGGGCCACCTGCGCACCCTCGCCGGCATCCAGCAGCGCACCGGCGGCTTCACCGAGTTCGTGACCCTCCCCTTCATCCACACCAACGCGCCGGTGTACCTGGCGGGCATCGCGCGGCCCGGCCCCTCCGTGCGCGACAACCGCGCGGTGACGGCGATGGCCCGCCTCCTCCTGCACCCGCACATCCCCAACATCCAGACAAGCTGGGTGAAACTGGGCACCGAGGGGGCGGCGGAGATGCTCCGTTCCGGCGCCAACGACCTCGGCGGCACCCTCATGGAGGAGACGATCTCCCGCATGGCCGGTTCGTCGTACGGCTCGTACAAGTCGGTCAAGGACCTGGTCGCGGTCGCGGAGGCGGCGGGCCGCCCGGCGAAGCCCCGCACGACCCTGTACGGGCCGGTGCCGCAGGAGCGGCAGCGGGCGGCGACGGAGTCGGACGGGCACCTGCCGGAGTTGCTGCCGGTGCTGGACTGACGGGTGCGCCTCCCGGGCCGGGGCACGGGCCGCCCGCAGTACGATGATCGGGCCCCCGGTGTGTCGGGGTTCTCGTAGCTGAGGAGATGCGTGCCCGTGCCAGCCCGACTTCCCTCATGGGCCTGGGTCTCCGGTCTGACCGTGGGGGCGATCGCGGCGGTGAGCGTCCTGGCCGTGCAGGCGGACCAGGGCCCCCACCCCACCGCCGCCGCCACGAAGCCCCGCCCCTCGGTCTCGGCGCAGCCGACGCCGAAGGAGACGGCACCGGCCCGGGTGCCGGACGGTTCCGGCACCGGGCGGCGCATCGTCTACTCGGTCGGTCAGGACCGGGTGTGGCTGGTGGACGCCAGCGACGCCACCCGCCGCTCCTTCACGGTGTGGCCCGGGACGGTCGACCCGGACCCGGGCACGTACAGCGTCGGGACCCGCCGGGAGGAGCCCACGACCGGCTCCGACGGGGTGCGGATCGAGCAGATCGTGTACTTCGTCCAGGAGGACGGCGTCTGGGTCGCCTTCTCCAACGCCGTCGACGGCTCCTCGCCCCCACCGTCGGCCGCGGGCACGAAGACCGGCGGCATACGCCTGCCCAAGGCGGACGGCGACGCGCTCTGGGAGTTCGGGACCGCGGGCACGCCGGTCACCGTGGTCGCGTAGCCTCCACCTCCGCCTGCGGGAACGGCAGGTGCGCGACGATCAGCACGACCCCGCTCAGCAGGAACACCCGGGTCGCCGCGTCCAGCCCGTTCCAGTCCGCCGACTGCCACATCGAGAACCACTCCCCGCCGATCGCGATGAAGCCGGCGCCGAAGAGCAGCATCAGCATGAGCGTGCCGTACGTGGTCATGCGCCGCGCGGCGGTGTGGTCGCGGCGTATCCACAGCCAGGTCGCCCAGAGCAGCACGAGCGCGGCCACCGTCTCCCACACGATGATCGCGACGTACGCGGCGTCCTGGACCCCCTTGTTCGTGATCGCCCGCCACATCAGGTCGTCGTCCTTGAAGGTCGTGTCCATCGCCAGCACGTGCCGCACGAACTGCTGGTTGGTGCCGAAGTCGGTGATGTTCCCGAAGGCGACGAGCGCGATGTAGAGGGCCAGGACACCGGTGAGGACGGTGGCGGCCAGGGAGAGTGTGTGTCTGCTGGTGGTCATGGACACACCCTTCCCCATGACGATCTCGGTCAGCCAACCAGGAGGTCGGCCTTCAGCCGCCGCACCTCGCGGGCGTCCAGGCCCAGCGCCTTCTTCTCGTAGCGGGCGAAGGACCCGTACGCGTCCTCGACCTCGGCGAACCCGGAGTTGAGGTACTCGGCGCGCACGTCGAGCAGCGGCTTGTAGACCGCGGCCTGTGCGGCGGGCATCGAGGCCAGGGCGGCGGCGTTGGCCTCGGCGCGGTACTCGTTGGAGGCGAGGTAGTCCTTCATGACCGTCTCCCGCGGCACACCGAGCGCGGTGAGCAGGGCCGCGCTCGCCCAGCCGGTGCGGTCCTTGCCCGCGGTGCAGTGGTAGAGGACGCCGTCGGCGTCGCGCACCAGACCGGAGAACACGGTGGAGTAGGCGGCCTTGGCGCTCTCCCCGCTGACCATGGCCTTCTCGCCGTCGATCATCATCTGCTGGGCCTCGGCCGCCGTGGTCGGCATGGTGTAGACGGGGGAGTCGTCCCCGATGACGTCCGCGACGACGTAGCGCGCACCCGCGGGGACGCGGTCCGGGGCCGCCGCGCGCTCGGAGGCGCTGCGCAGGTCGTAGTCGACGGAGATGCCGAGCCGCTTCAGCTTCGCCAGGTCGGCGTCGGTGAGGCGGTCCAGGGAGTCGGTGCGGTACACCGCGCCCATGCGCACCCACTGCCCGTCCTCGGTGCGGTAGCCGCCCGCGTCACGGAAGTTGACCGTGCCGTCCAGCGCGATCAGCCGGTCGGCGAGGCGCAGCCGCTCACCCCGGTCGGGGACCAGGTCGAACCACTGCCGGTCGGCGGCGGGCAGCCCCGACACGGTGACCCTGCCGGTGGAGCCGCCGGTGGCGACGGTACGGCCGTTCGCGCGGACGGCGACCTTGCGGACGCCGGGGGCCTTCCAGGTGACCTCGTAGGTGCCGTCGTCCTGGGCGGTCACCTCGGCGGCGGTGAAGGGTATCTCCCGTGCGGAGTGACCGGGGTGCCCGTGGTGATGACCGGCGGGGGCGGCCGTCGCGGCGGGGGCCGCCACTCCGGTGAGCAGTGCGGCGGCCGACAGGGCGCAGGTCAGGGTGACACGTGTCGTGGTCGTCATGGCCGGATCGTTCTGCGTCCGGACGGTCGCCCCGCTAACGGATCATGAACTACGCGGGGCGGACGGCCGTCGTGATGGTGTGCACGAACGTGGTCCAGGAGGCGTTGTCCGCGACGCGCAGAGGGGCCCGGCTCGCGCGCCTGCTCGTGGAGCGGCAACTGGACGACTGGGGCATGCCGTCGACGGAGGTGGTGCAGGTCGTGGCGGAGCTGGCGGCGAACGCGGTGCTGCACGGGCGGGTGCCGGGGCGCGACTTCCGGCTCGCGCTGCGGCTGCGCCCCGACGGAGTCCTCCGCGTCGAGGTGACCGACGCCCGGGGTGACCGGGTCCCGCAAGCCCACGTCCCGGTGACCGAGGCTGCGGAGCACGGGCGTGGCCTGCTCATCGTCGCGGCGTACGCGGACCGTTGGGGTGTCGAGCGCGGGCCCGCCCCCGCCAAGACCGTCTGGGCCGAATGGTCACCGGGTCGCGGCCGGACGTGACCCGGTCGGACGCGACGCCAAAGACCAAAGAACCGGGGAAAGAACCCACCCCACCCCCACCGCCCCCGCCGGTCACTCTCCGGAGTGAATATCGCCAACTCGACTGGCGCCGGGCGGTGTTCATGGTGCAGCGTCAGCCGCGAACCCCCCGGACATGAATCGGCCCCCGCCGGGACTGCCATCCCACTGCGAGGGCCTGATCACCTAGGAAGTAGGAAGAGGACTTCCCGATGACTGAGCAGCACCCTAGCGCGCACGCGCGCGCCGCGTCCGGCCGTCGCCCCGGCGGTGTCGAGCACGAGAACCACCCCCACGACGACCACTTCACCGTGGTCGGGAACCACCTCCTCCAGCATCCCGAGCTGTCCCTGACGGCGATCGGCCTGGCCGTGCACATCCAGTCGCTGCCCGCCGGGGCACCGGTCGGGATCAAGACGCTGGCGGGCAAGTTCCCCGAGGGCGAGATCCGGATCGCCGCAGCCCTGCGGGAGCTGGAGGAGCACGGCTACCTCGCACGCACCAAGGAGCGTCTTCCATCGGGCCGAGTCGTGACCCGGACGGTCTCCCGCAACAAGCCCCGCGCGCTCCTGGCCGCCGCAGCCGCAGCCGCCGTACCCGCACCTGTACCGGCCCCCGCACCCGTACCGGCAACTGAGGCGGAAGCCGACCCGGGACCCGTGCCGGAGACCGTCCGGTCACCGGCGGCCGATCTGCTCGCCCGTCTGCGCGTGCACGACTCCCGGCTGCTGCTGACCGAACGGGACGTCCGCCGCCTCGCCCCCTCCGTGACGGTCTGGCTGGAGCGCGGCGTCCCCGCGACCGCGGTGGAGCGGACACTGACGGCCGGGCTCCCCCTGGAACCGATCCGCCACCCGGCGGCCTTCCTGCTGCGCCGCCTGACCACCGATCTGCCGCCGGTGCTGCCCGCGCCCCGTCCGCAGGCGCCCGGCCGACTGCTCCCCGACCCTCTCCAGACCTGCGACGGCTGCGAACGCGCCTTCCGCTCCCCGCTGCCCGGCCGCTGCCGCGGCTGCCGCGCCGCCCGCCCGACCGGACACATGGCCGCGTAAAAGCGTGAACGCCGTAGGGCAATCCGTCATCCAACAGCTCACATGAGCGCACCGATGACAGACGTGGCCAGACTGCTCACCCCGCACGACTCACACGGCCACCAGGACGAGCGCGGCCGCGTTCAGGGCCAGGTACCCGACGGGATACGCGATGGTGTGGAAGACCCGCGCGCGGACGTGCGCGGCGACCGCGCCGACGAAGAAGAGGACCAGGCCGACCGCGGCGGCGACGCCCAGGAGCCGGACGCCCAGGAGGCCGGCGAGGAGCCCGGCGGCTCCGGCGGCCTTGAGCACCGCGAGCCACGGCAGCCACGACCCCGGGACCGCCACCTCGGCCGAGTTGGCGAGGACGAACCGCGCCCGCATCAGGTCGGCGACGGCGATCCCGGCATCGGCGACGATCGCGGCGACGGTGACGAGCACGTAGGCGGTGTACACGGACTTCCCCTTCCGGCCGTTCCCTAGGAATCAGCCTCGCGATACCGTCCCGCGCCGTCCAATACCTGCACCCATAACCTGGAGGCATGGATGTCGACACGCGTCTGCTGAGGTACTTCGCGGCTGTGGCGGAGGAGGGCAGCGTCACCAGGGCCGCCCAGCGGCTCTACGTGTCCCAGCCCGCGCTGACCAAGCAGATCCGGCAACTGGAGGCGGTACTGGGCACGGACCTGTTCACCCGCTCGCGGAACGGCATGACGCTCACCGAGCCGGGTCGGGCGCTGGCGGAACGGGTCCCCGCCCTGCTGGCCGGATGGGAGGCGGCGCTGCGGGAGACGAGGGCGGCGGCGAGCCGGGCGGCCCGCGTCCTGCGGGTCGGCTTCCTCGCCAGCGCCGCCAACGAGGCGACACAGTCGATCATCGCCGAGTTCGCCCGGCGCCGACCGGGCCGGCGGGCCGAGATGCGGCAGGCCGCCTGGTCGGACCCGTCCGCCGGACTCGCCGACTCGGACGTCGACGTCGCCCTGGTGCGCCTGCCGTTCCCCGGCCAGGAAGCGCTGCGGGTGCTGCCGCTGTTCAGCGAACCCCGCTGCGTCGCACTGGCCGAGTCCCACCCCCTGGCGGCCCGCGAGACGATCGCCTTCCACGAACTGCGCGACGAACCGTTCGTCGCCGCTCCGCCCGAGACGGGCCGCTGGCGGGAGTACTGGCTCGCCGCCGACGAACGCGACGGCCACCCGGTGCGCGTCGGCGCCGTCACCGAGCACCCGGACGACTGGCTCACCGCGATCGCCAACGGCTACGGCGTCGCCCTCGCCCCGGAGTCCGCCGCCCGCTTCTACACCCGCCCCGGCGTCGTCTACCGCCCCGTCACCGGAGTCGGCCCCAGCGCGGTCGCGGTCGCCTGGGCCCCTGCCGACGACGACGATCCCGTCGTCCAGGACTTCGTCCGCTGCTGTCGCGAGGCGCTCCGCGCCCGACCGGACGACGCGTGAAGGTTTCCACACCTCCACGGCCCTGAACCGTCCCCCCTGGTTCGCATACAGTGCTGGACGTCGTACGTACGGACGCGTGTGGAGAGGTCGAGGGGAGGTCCGGGTGAGCGGGACAGCCGGTGCCGTCTGGGGGCGTGCCGAGCAGCAGGACTTCCGCAGCCGGGTGCGCGGGACGCTGCTCGGGGCCGCCGTCGGCGACGCCCTCGGCGCACCCGTCGACGGGCTGAGCCTCGCCGGCATCCAGGAGGCGCACGGCCCGGACGGCCTCGCCGACCTCGCCCCCGCCCACGGCCGACGCGGCGCCGTCACCCACCTCACGCAGCTCACCCTGTTCTCCGTCGACGGGCTCATACGCGCCCAGGTACGGCGGGACACCGGCGCCTGGCACCCGCCGACCGACCTGCACCGGGCCTACCGGCGCTGGGCGGCCACCCAGCGCGACTGGGGGCCCGACCTGCGGCGCAAGGACGACGGGTGGCTGGCCCACGAGGAGTGGCTGTACGCCCGCCGGGACGCGACGCGCGCCCTGCTGCTCGGACTGGGCGACGAGACCATGGGCACCCCGGAGGCGCCCAAGAACCCCGGTGAGCGCGGCCCCGAGGCCGCCGCCCGCTCGGCACCCTTCGGGCTGCTGGTCGGCTGGGAGCCGCAACTGGTCACCCAGCTCGCCGTCGAGTGCGCGGCCCAGACCCACGGCCACCCCACCGCCGGTCTGGCGGCGGGCGCCTACGCCGTGGTCGTGCACGGGCTGGCCCGGGGGGAGAGCCTGGACGCCGCCGTGCAGCGGGCCCTCGCCCTGCTGGCCCCCCGTCCGGGGCACGAGCCCGTCGTGGACGCCCTCCAGCACGCGCTGGGCGCCGTCCGGCAGGGGCTGCCGGGCCCGGCACGGGTGACCGGGCTGATCGGCGCGGGGACGGCGGAGGACCTGGTCGCCGCCGCCGTGTACTGCGCCCTCGTCGGCGAGGACATCCGGCACGGGCTGCGGCTCGCCGTCAACCACGACGGACCCTCCGCCGCGACCGGCGCCCTGACCGGAGGCCTGCTCGGCGCCCTGCACGGCGAGACCGCGCTCCCACCGGCCTGGCTCGCCGAACTGGAGGGCCGCCCCACGATCCTGGAACTCGCCGACGACTTCGCCATGGAGATGACCCAGGGCCCCGCCCTGCACGGCCCGGCAGGCTCGTCCCCGGGCTGGCTGACCCGCTACCCGCGCGCCTAGACGGCTGCCTCCGGACCAAGCGGAGGCAGGCCGCCACCTGGGCGGACGGCAAGGAGCATCACCTCGTCCGAGGTGTACCGCATCGCGATGGCGATGCGTGGATTCAGGCCGTCGACCGCATAGGCCGTGGTCGGTTCGGCCCCCGCGGCGTCGTCGTGGCCCGGCGTGTCCTCGCAGGGCGGGACCACGGCGGCCCCGAGTACTTCGCCAACGGTGAAGTCGACCCCGGCCACCTGCGTATAGGTGCGGCCCTCGTACACGGCAGTGATCGCGCAGGATCCTTCACCCTCCCCGCCACCGCCCTGTATCGTGCAGGCGGTCGCCAGCGCCGCCACGACCATGCCCGGCAGAAGCCACCGCGACCGCGTCGACAGAGTGGCGTTGCGGCGGCTCGACATGCTGATGCGCATCAGTGGGCTCCTCCTGAAGCGTGCGCGCTCCGTCACCCGGGCGCGGCTCCCGATCCGTTCACGACCATGACGGAGCCCAAGGCGAACCGGTTCGTTCCGCTTCGCTGAGTCGCCCCTCCTCGCACGTTCCAGGTGGCAGCCCTGAGCCTTTCGGGCCGCCGTTTCCACAGCGGAGGACATGAGAGGAAGAGTTCCGGTCGCAGTTTCACCGCCAACGTGAGGGTGAGCTGCCGACGGGCGGCCGTTCGTGGCCGGATGACGATGCGTCGGACTGCCCGGAACACGCCATGCGGAGGGGCTGATTCTGGCCCGTATAGCTTGCGTGTTCGAGGGCACGGCGGCCGACGTGTGTGGTTTCTGTGACAGGTTGTGGGCTCCTCGTGACCGCTGGGGTCTGCGAGGTCTGTCTTCCTGTGGGGGGAAGTCTTGATACGACGCACCAACGGTGCGCGGTCTTCGCGTGCCCGAAAGAGCTTCAGGACGCTGGTGTGTGCGACTGCCGCGTCGGGGGCCTTCGCCCTGACGCTGGCCGGAGCGGGTACGGCGTCCGCGGGGACGGGGCCGCGCCCCGCACCCGCCCAGCCCTCCGCCGCGAACGCCCCGACGGAGGAGGGGAATCCCTCGTCCGCCAGGGCTGCGGCGGCCGGCGTCTGCTCGGACGCCTACCAGATCGGCACCACCTCGTACATCTACCGGGAAGCGGTGCAGATCGCCTCGGTGAAGCAGTTCTACTCGCCGCAGTGCAACGAGAACTACGGCTACGTCTGGGTCTGGAAGTCGTTCCTGGACAAGAAGATCACCTTTGATCTCCAGGTCGGTGTGTGGTCCTACGACCGCTCCGCGCTGATCGGCGTGGACCGCCAGTACGACACGCTCGAACAGGAGTTCTGGGGCAACGGCGCCGACACCGTCGACGACTGCACCTCGGGCGACGGAACGCTGACCATCCTCAGCGAGCAGGGCAGCTACCACAGCCGGACGTCCAAGCGCTGCTGACGGGACGCGGAGTGCGGGTGGCCGCCGCCCACCGGCCGCCACCCGCCGAGTCCCGCTCCCGCTTCTCACCTCACCAGGCCCCGAAGCCTGATCGATCGATCCCAGGAGAGTTCCCCATGCACTTCGGCATGCCCGAAAACCGGCGGATCAGACGCGGCAGACGCTCCGCAGCCACCGCCATGGTCGCCTCGGCCGCCGGGGCGGCGCTGCTCGTCGCCCTGATACCCGCCCAGGCATCCGCCTCACCGGTCGGTAAACCGGCCCCGCCCCGGCCGACGGCCTCCCCGGTCGGGAAGACCACGGCCCCCGCGAGCACACCCATCGGCGTCGCGGGCGAGGACCGCGCGCTGGTGCAGCCCGGCATCCTCCAGTCCACCTTCCAGGGACTGGGCATCGGCCAGGTCCCCTGGTCGGAGTTCCACGAGGCGCCGCTGTCCGACTCGGTCGGCGCGCAGGTCAACTACGGCAACGGCAACCTGCTGGTCTCCGTGAACGCCTTCGACATCGCCGACGCGGGCCCTGGCCTGTCCCTGGGGCACGCCTACAACGGCCTCAACACCAGCTGGAAGGCGACGACCGGCAGCGACTACCTGATCCACGAGCCGAACACGACGTCGGTCTACGTGCAGGGCCCCTCCAGCACCATCGCCGTGTTCGAGCGGGACGGCTCCGGGTTCACCGCGGCCCCCGGCTACAAGCAGGACCTGACCCAGTCCTCCGACAAGAAGTCCTTCACCCTCACCTCGCGCAAGAACGGCCAGAAGACCACTTTCACCCGCTCCGGCACCACCGGCGACGCCCGCGTGAGCAAGGTCGAGGACAAGAACGGCAACGCCACCACGATCTCCTACTCGGGCGCCTTCACCTCGAAGATCACCGCCGCTTCGGGTCGCACCCTGACCTTCGACAACGATGGCAAGCAGATCACCAAGGTCACGGACAACACCGGCCGGTACGTCACCTACACGTGGTCCGGGAACGACCTTAAGACGTTCACCGACACCGACGGCAGGACCACGGTCTTCGACTACGACACCTCGCACCGCATGACGAAGGTGACCACTCCGGAGGGCCGGGAGACGCGGTTCACCTGGAACACCAACCTCCTCGCCTCGATCACCCGCGTCGTCGACAAGGCCACGGGCACCGGCGCGACCACCGCGTTCCGCTACATCCTTCCGCAGCCCGGCACCGAGGGCGAGGGCGTGGCCCGCATCACCGACCCGCTGGGCAAGCACACCGAGAAGACGGTCGACGCCCGCTGGCGCGTGAAGAAGACCAAGGATCCGCTCGATCGTGAGCGCTCCCGGACGTGGGGGCCGGACAACAACATCACCAGCGCGGTCGACGGCATGGGCGTGGGATCGACGCCGGGCAACACCGTCAAGTTCGACTACGACGACTCCTTCAACCCCAAGACCGCGACCCAGCCCACCGGCGCGCAGTCCACGATGGGCTGGACCCAGAAGGCCGGCGGCCACTACCCCGAGACCCTGACCTCCGCGAGCGGCGACAAGGTCACCAACGGCTACGACACCTCGGGCAACATGATGTCGCAGACCGACACCACGACCGGCTCCGACGGCGCCAAGTGGACCTACGACTACAACCCGAAGTCCGGCACGATGAAGTGCGACGGCCTGCCCGGCCAGCGCTGCTCGGCCACCGACCCCGAGGGCAACAAGACGTCCTTCACCTACGATGCCAAGGGCAACCTGACGAAGGTCGACCGCCCGTCCGCGCAGGAGGACGTCACCTTCACCTACGACGCCCTGGGCCGCACCGACACCGTCACCGACGGCCGCGGCGTGGAGACGGTCTACACCTACGACAAGCGCGACCGGCTCAAGACGCAGACCAGCGGCGGTAAGCTCACGACGTTCGTCTACGACGCCGACGGCAACATCAGAACCCGCACCTCTCCGGCCGGTACCAGCACGTACACGTACGACGAGCAGAACCGCGAACGCACCCGGTCCCTGCCCGCGGGCGGCGCCAGCTCCGTGACCTACGACGCCGCGGGCAACGTGAAGACCGCCACCGACGCCGGCGGCACCGTCACCTACGACTACAACGACGCCAACCAGCTCACCACCCTGACCCAGCCGGGCGGCGCCGAGACCACGTACGACTACGACAAGAACGGCGACCGCACCACCACCACCTACCCCGGCGGCACGGTGCAGAAGACGGACTACGACAAGTCCAGCCGCGCCCAGAAGATCGAGGTCAAGAACGGCACCACCGTCCTGTCCACGATCACCTACGACTACAACAAGTCCGGCAAGGACAGCGACAAGATCCAGAAGCGGACCACCGACGGCGCCGCCACCGCCTACACCTACGACACCAAGGGCCGCCTCACCAAGGCCGTGGAGACCAAGTCCGGCTCCACCACGGCCGGCTGGGCCTACTGCTACGACAAGTCCGGCAACATGACGGGCCGCTCCACCGGCACCAGCCTCCCCGCCTGCGCCGACGCCCAGTCCGTCCGCGAGTACAACAACGCGAACGAACTGACCTCGCTCGGCGGCAACACCAACTTCACCTACGACGGCGACGGCAACGAGACCTCCGCCGCCTCGCCCACCGGGACCCGCACGGGCGGCCAGTGGACCCCGTACACCCAGCTCTCCGCGCTGACGGCCTCCGGTACCGCGTCGACGTACGGCTACGCGGGCCTCGACCACAACGACCGCCTCACGCGCGGCAGTTCGACGTTCACCAACGCCGCGATCGGCATGACGCGGGAGAACAGCACCGGTTTCGTCCGGGAGCCCTCGGGCACCCTGACAGCCATGACAGCGGGCGGGGCGAGCCAGTACTACCTCACCGACGTCCAGGGCAGCGTCATCGGCCTGGTCGACGCCACCGGCAAGCGCACCGCGACCTACAGCTACGGCCCCTACGGTGAGGCCCGCACCACCAGCGGCACCGACCAGCCCTACCGCTACACCGGCACCTACCTCGACCCGTCCGGCCTGTACAAGATGGGCGCCCGCTACTACGACCCGCAACTCGGCCGCTTCACCCAGCCCGACCCCTCGGGCAAGGAGTCCAACCCCTACGCCTATACCGCAGGCGACCCCGTCAACCACATGGACCCCAGTGGTCTCGACTTCCTTGGCTGGGACACCAAGGAATGGGGCAACGCGCTCTCCATAGCCGGGACCGCCGTGGGGCTGGCGGGCCTGGCTGTCACTGGGGGCGGGTTGCCCGTAGCCATCGGAATGGCCGCCGCCAGCACCGGACTGAGCACCGCAGGCGGAATCATGAAGGGCGACTCGCCCGGGCAGGTCGCAGCCTCAGCCATATTCGGTGCAGCGACCGGAGGCGTCGGAGTAGGGCTCAAGGCAGTCGGGGCCACCGCGACCACTGCAGGGAACCTGACCGAAAAGGCGTACACGGTGGGCGGATACCTGGGAGGCGCGGGAATCAGCGGATCCTGGCTCTGAAAGGAATAGACATGTCGCTCACGCTGATCGCAATGGGAACAGGGGTCAAGGGAAGCCCGCTGTGGACCACCATCATCGCCATCGTGGTGGTAGCAGTGGCCACATGGGCCTTCTTTCGAGACCAGAAGCGCAGAAAGAACAAGGACTGATTCCCGTAGCGACTGGAGTCGTACAGGAGCGCCCGACCGCAGAAATGGCCGGGCGCTCTTCGGTCAGGATCCGTGCACTTAGCCAGCCAGGGAAAGTGCATAGGAAATGCCGAACGCCACCAGCGCCAAACCACCGCCTATAAGGCATATGCGTATGATGATTCGTTCCGTCATGGTGGGTCCCCGACCGATACGACGCTTGGCATCATTGGCTCCTGCGCGCATGAGGCGGGGGCACAGTGCGGCGAGCCCCGCCCCCAGCAGAATGAAGCAAACCCCAATGAAGACCCTCATGTACGCTCCCTCGGTCGTCTGAATGAGCACAAGGTAAGCGAATGTCTTCCACACTTGCTCGCTCCGGCGCCGCCGTCGGAGGAAGCGTCGGCGTGACCGTCGCCATCATCATCGTCGGCCTCGTCGTCTTCGCGGTCGTCACGCTGCGGAGGAGGAGGAAGGGTTGACCGTGCCACTCGCAGCGTTCCCGAGTGGCAATCCGCCCGTGACGGTCGCCGTACTCGTCATCGGACTGGTCGTCGTCGTCGCCGCCGTGATCAACGCGAGCAGGAAAGGGAAGTAGTGCGCCGGGGGGTCTCCCAGCGGAGCGATCCGCTGGGAAACCCCGTTCCCGTTAGCGTTGCCCTATGGGTATCAGCATTCACACCACCGTCCTCCCGCACGACGACCCGGACGCGTCGCTGGTGTTCTACCGCGACGTCCTCGGGTTCGAGGTCCGCCAGGACGTGGGGCAGGGCGCGATGCGCTGGATCACCGTGGGCCCGCCCGACCAGCCGGACGTCTCCCTGCTGCTGTCGCCGCCCGCCGTCGACCCCGGCATCAGCGAGGCCGAGCGCCGCACCGTCGCCGAGATGATGGCCAAGGGCACCTACGGGTGGCTGCTGCTGGCCACGAAGGACCTCGACGGCACCTTCGAGAAGCTGCGCGCCGGGAACGCCGAGATCGTGCAGGAGCCGACCGAGCAGCCGTACGGCATCCGAGACTGCGCGTTCCGCGACCCGGCCGGGAACCAGATCCGCATCCAGGAAGTGCGCTGAGCCCTCCGACCGGCACCCCCGCGGGTGCCGGTCGGAGAGCGTCAGGCGCCGGTCAGTCGGTCACCCTGCTGCCCGGCTTCGCGTCGCCCACCCCGCCGGCCGGCGCGGGGATCGCGGCGGCCGCGCCGGACAGGTCGTCGTCGTCGTCCGTGTTGACCCGCTCGATGATCGCCAGACGCTCGGGAGTGTCCTCCGGCTTCAGGAAGCCGACCAGGACGTAGAGCACCAGGGACACGGCCAGCGGGATCGACACCTGGTACTCCAGCGGCACCCCGCCGTCCACGCTCCAGTTGATCGGGTAGTTGACCAGCCAGAAGGCGAGCAGACCCATCGACCAGCTGGTGAGCGCGGCCGTCGGGCCCGAGCGGCGGAAGGGCCGCAGCAGACCGAGCATCATCGGGATCGCGATCGGGCCCATCAGTCCGGCCACCCACTTGATCACGACGGTGATGATGTCCTTGAAGGTCGGCGAGTCGACCTGGGTCGCCACCGCCATGGACAGCCCGAGGAACACGACCGTCGCCAGCCGCGCCGCCAGCAGCCCGGTCCGCTCGCCCCAGGACCGCGCCCGCTTCGAGAGCACCGGCGCCACGTCCCGGGTGAAGACGGCCGCGATGGCGTTGGCGTCCGAGGAGCACATGGCCATGGTGTGGGAGAAGAAGCCGACGATGACCAGGCCCAGCAGGCCGTGCGGCAGCAGCTGCTCGGTCATCAGCGCGTAGGAGTCGGAGCCGTCCGGCTTCTGGGACTCCACCAGCAGCGGCGACATCCACATCGGGAAGAACAGCACCAGCGGCCAGACCAGCCACAGCACCGCCGACAGCCGCGCCGACCGCTCGGCCTCGCGGGCGTTGGGCGTGGCCATGTAGCGCTGGGCCTGGTTGAGCATGCCGCCGTTGTACTCGAAGAGCTTGATGAAGAGGAAGGCGAGCAGGAACACCGTGCCGTACGGGCCGACCAGCGGTTCGCCGTGACCCTGGAGGGCGGGCTCGTCCCAGACGCCGAAGAAGCCGCCGTAGTCGCCGAGTTTCGCGACGACGGCCACGAACATCGCGATGCCGGCCAGCAGCTGGATGATGAACTGGCCCAGCTCGGTCAGCGCGTCCGCCCACAGGCCGCCGATCGTGCAGTAGATGCCCGTGATGACGCCGGTGATCAGGATGCCCTGGTTGAGGCTGATGCCGGTGAAGACCGAGAGCAGGGTGGCGATCGCCGCCCACTTCGCGGCCACGTCCACGATCTTCAGCAGCATGCCGGACCAGGCCAGCGCCTGCTGGGTGGGCAGGTTGTACCGGTTCTTCAGGTACTCCAGGGGAGAGGCCACGTGCAGCCGTGAGCGCAGCCGGTTGATGCGGGGCGCGAACAGCTTCGAGCCGATGGCGATGCCGAGGGCGATGGGGAAGGACCAGGTGACGAAGGACGTGACGCCGTAGGTGTAGGCGATCCCCGCGTACCCGGTGAACATCACCGCGCTGTAGCCCGACATGTGGTGCGAGATGCCCGACAGCCACCAGGGCATCTTGCCGCCGGCCGTGAAGAAGTCGCTGACGTTGTCCACGCGTTTGTGCGACCACACGCCGATCGCCACCATGATGGCGAAGTAGCCGATGAGCACGGACCAGTCGAGACCGTTCATGTGCCCCCTTCCGGGGTCCGCCTTGTGAACTCCGCTCAGCTGGCTGGCACTTCGCACGAGCGGGGTAGGGGCGAGGCAGGGCGCGAAGTGCCCGCTCATCGTGGTTGCGACGACGCGGGCACGACAAGGAAGCGGAAGGTCAAGAGCAAGTAAAAATGTTCGGCTTGCTGACCTCCGTTCACCTACATGAACGATCGGCGCGCTACTTCAGCTCGTCCGGGCAGGGGGTGCCGCGCGGCACGTCATAGGGCGCCGACAGCCGGTACGTACCGGCCTCGGGGGCGATCAGCATCGTCCACTTGTCGCCCTCGGCGGTCTCCTCCGTCTCCATCAGACAGCCGTTGACGTTGTCGTACGTCTTCGGCGTGCCCTCCGGGGCGTTCTCGGAAGCCTCCGTCTCCTGCGGCGCCTCCAGCTTCTTCCCCTCGGCGTCGACGAGGCTCAGCCACGGCGAGTACGGCATCCGGACCAGGATGCGGCCCGGCCGGCGCACGTCGATCGTCCACTCGCCCTGCTCGGCCCGCTGGACGAACGCGTCGGGCTCCGCCAGCGGCGAGGGGTTGGTCACCTGGAACAGCTGCCAGTTGGCGTCGCCCCAGATCTGCTTCAGGTACGGCAGACCCCGCTGCACCAGCTCCCGCTCGCGCTCACCGCCGTCGCCGTCCGGCTCGCCCTTCGGCAGCACCACGTAGTGCACGGCCCAGCGCTTCAGCCACTCGTGGTAGTTCGCCGAGTTGAGCGTGTCGTCGTAGAAGAGCGGGTTGCGTTCCATGTCGGCCTGGCGGAGCCAGCCACGGGCCAGGTTCACGTACGGCGCGAGGGCCGAGGCCTCCCGGTGGGAGCGGGCGGGCACGACCTCCACCCGGCCCTTCTCGGCACCGACCTCCTGCAACTCGTTCACCAGCGGAGCCAGCTCACGGGCCCAGGAGGCGGCGGGCGTGGTGTGCACGATGTCGTCGGCCGACTTGAAGCCGATCCAGCCGACGAAGCCGGCGATCGCGAGCACGAGCGCGTACCACTTGCGGGTCCGCTCCACCGTGAACGGCAGCGCGGCCACCAGCGCCACCCCGGCGAAGAGCATCGCGAGGCGCGTGATGTTGGAACCGATCTGGGAGCTGATCGCCCAGACCAGCAGCACGGACAGTCCGTAGACCGCCGAGGTGATCCGCACCGTCGTCCAGGTACGCGGCACGAACACGTACACCAGCCCCGCGTACACCACGGGCAGGACCGCCGAGCCGAAGCCCATCGGCTGCGTACCCGAGAAGGGGAACAGCCAGGTCGACAGCGCGACCACGACGGCCGGCGCCACTCCCAGCGCCCAGGCGCCCGGGCGGCGCTTCTGGAGGAACAGCGCCACCGCCACCAGGCCCACGAACAGGCCCGCGACCGGCGAGGACATCGTGGCCAGCGCGGCCAGCGGCGCCGCGCACAGGCCCTTCGCCCAGCGCTCATACCGCCAGCGGTACGGCCAGCAGAACACCGTGGCGACCGCGCCCAGCCCGAACATCATGCCCAGCCCGAACGTCACCCGCCCCGACGCGGCGTTGGCCAGCAGGCCGAAGAGGCCCGCCAGCGACGCCCACAACGGGTTGCGGACCGCCCGGCTGCGGATCAGCAGCATGGTCAGCAGCCCGGCCGACAGCGTCCCGGCGATCATCATCGTCGTACGCACGCCGAGCACCGACATCAGGTACGGCGAGACCATGCTGTAGGACACCGGGTGCGTGCCGCCGTACCAGGCGAGGTTGTACGCCGAGCCGGGGTGGCGGCCCACGAACTCCGCCCAGGCGTCCTGCGCCGCGAGGTCGCCGCCACTGTTCGCGAAGGTGAAGAACCAGGCGATGTGCAGGACCGCGGCCAGGGCGGTGACGGAGAGCACGGGGTGGCGCAGCATGCGCTCACGCAGGGCGAGGAAGGCGGCCTTCACCGCGGACGGCGCTTCCCGCCCGGCACGGCCGGGACCGCCGGGATCACGGTCGCCGTCCGGGCGCGGTGCGGGTACGCGCGGTCGCGGACCGGCTCCCGAACCCGTGTCGGCGTTCTCGGCGCGTGTCGGCTCCGCAGTGGCCACCTGAAGGCACTCCCCGTGTCCTGTTCTTCTGCTTTCGGCCGTGTCCCGTTTGCCGTGACCGGCGACCTGCCCCGTCTCGCGACGCTAGCACGCGCTCCCGGGCCGTGGCTTCCTCGCCTCGGTCGGGCGAAAGCCCCCGCGGCCGGGTGGCCGCGGGGGCTGGTGAGCCGTGTCCTGCCCGGACGGTCCGGGGGTCAGCCCAGGCGGGTCAGCTTGTCCGAGAGGGCGGGCTCCACGAGCTCCTCCTGGAGCGCGACCGGTACCTTCACGGCCCCGGCGGCGCCCCCGTCGCCCACCGTGAGGGTGCCGACCTTCGTACCGGCCGCGGCCGTGTGCGGGACCTCGTCCGCCGTGAACGTGAGCTTGACCGTCAGGCCCGGCCAGCCCACGGCCTTGACGTCCTGCGTGGCGACGACCGGCGTACGGCCGCCGAGACCGTCGTCGACGTACCCGACGACGCTCCCCTTCTTCAGGATCGTCGACGACTCCAGGGTGTCCTGCGCGGCCCGGATCAGCTGGTCGCCGGAGGTCAGCGCGGCGCTGAGGATGGTGTTGTCCTTGCCGCCCGCCGGCTGGCGCACCACCGCACCGACGATGGTCCGGGTCTCGCCGCCGATCTCCTTCTTCGCGGCGAAGACGAGGTTGCCGAGGGCGGAGGTGGTGGTGCCGGTCTTGATGCCGACGACGTTGTTGGAACCCACCAGCTGGTTCCAGTTGGGGTGGTTGACGCCCTTGTAGTCGTCGTACGACATCTGCGCGGCGACCTCGCGGAAGGCGGGCGACTTCATCGCCTCCTTGGCCAGCTTCACCTGGTCCACGGCCGTGCTCACCGTCGTGTCGTTCAGCCCCGACGGGTCGGTGTACGTCGTGTTCTTCATGCCGAGGTCCTCGGCGGCGGCGTTCATCTTCTCCACGAACGCCTTCTCGGACCCCGCGTCCCAGCGGGCGAGCAGCCTCGCCACGTTGTTCGCGGACGCGATCAGCACGGCCTGGAGGGCCTCGCGCTGGGAGATCGAGTCGCCCGCGTAGACGTGGGCGGTCGACTCCTGCCCCGCCTCCGACTGGTCCTCGGCGGCCTGGTCGATCGGGATCTTCGGACCGTCGGCGCCGCTCTTGAGGGGGTGGTCGCGCAGGACCACGTACGCGGTCATGACCTTGGCGACACTGGCGATCGGCACGGGCTTCTGCTCGCCGGACGAGCCGAACGTGCCGATGCCCTGCACGTCGAGCGCGGCCTGCCCGGAGGCCGGCCACGGGATCTGCGGCTTGCCGCCCTCGAAGGTGAAGCTGTCCTGAGCCGTGAGGTCGAGTTCGGGCGCGGGCAGGGCCCGCATCGACTGCACGACCCCGAGGACGATCAGCAGCAGCAGGACCAGCGGCGTCCAGATCTTGACCCGGCGGACCGTCGTCCGCAGCGGCGTCTCCGGGGGCGGCGGGGTGTTCGTCAGCTCCGCCAGCAGGTCCAGCGGCGGCTTCGGCGGCAGCGGCTGCTGCGTGGTCCGCTCCGGCCCGACCTGCGGCACGGCGGCGGTGGCCCCGGCACGGGGTGCCTGCGGCGCCCGGGGGGCCTCGGACGGAGGCTTGCGCGTGGCGGGGTCGTCGGGATGCCGCAGCGCGACGAACTTGCTGGTCCGCTCGGCGTCCCGCTCGGCCGGTGCGGCCGCGCCGCCGCCCTTGCCGCCCTTGCCGGCTTCCCCGGCTCGGTCGGCGTCCTTGGCGTCCTTGGCCTTGGCCTTGGCGTCCTTGGCCTTGTCGGCCGTCGCGGCGGCGTCGCCCAGCTTCAGCATCGTCGTCGGCTGGTCCACGGCGGGCGCGGAGGGGCGTACGGCCTTGAAGACGGCGGTGGGCTGATCGACGGCCCGCTCCCCGCCCCCGGCCTCTCCAGCGCCCTTCTCGGGCTCCTCGCGCTCCCCGGCGGCCGCGTCGGCGTCCGGTTCGTCACCGGTGCCGTCGGCGGGCTCCTCGGGACCGTCGCCGGCCTCCGTCACGCCCTCGGCCTGGCCTTCGGCGTCGGCGTCGGTGTCCGCGTCTGTCACGGCGTCCGCGTCGGCGTCCGTCACGGCGTCCGCGTCCTCGTCGGCGCCTGCCGGGGATTCGGTGCCGCCCGTCGCGGCGGCAGCCGCGCCCTCCGCCGGTTCCGCGTCCGCGGTCCGCGCGTTCGCGGCGGCACGCTCGTCCGCGGTCGCCACCCAGGCGGCGACGGCCTCCCGCAGCCGGCCGTCGCCGTCCGTGGCGGGCCCGGCGTCGGAAGCGTCGGACGCGTCCTCGGAATCGGGTGAAGGGGAGGAAGAGGGTGAAGCGGGGGAAGGGTGCGAATCGGAGGAAGCGGGTGTGTCGGACGTCTCGGGAGTGTCCTCCTCGACGGTCTCCTCCGCCTCGGTGTCCTCGCCCTCGCTCCGGGCGTCCGTCTCACGGACCGACAGCACCCGGGTCGCCGTATCGACGCCGCCCCGGGATGCGCCCGACCCGCCCGACCCGCCCGACCCGGCGGACTCCGCGGACCCGGCGGACGCCGAGGGCTTCGCGGTCTCCCGCGTCACCGCCAGCCGCGGATCGGGCGTCTCGTTCGCCTCGGTCCGCGCTTCGGGAACCGGACCCGCGCTCCCCGACGTCGGTTCTTCCGACGACTCGCGCTGCTTCGACCTGTCGGGGGACTCGCCCGCCACCGATGCCTCCTCCATGCGCCGCACGTCCTGTGTGCGCTACCGAAACCATGTACCAGTGTCCTGTGTACGGGTAGGACCCACGCGGTAGACGAGAACGACATACCTACTGGTTCCACTACGAACCGGTCACGCACCCTCGACAGACCAATGTGAGAGGGGTCACCCTGTCTGTCATCCACGCGGGGAGGCATGGATGGGCAGGAGCCGCAGAACACTTCCGGAGGAGCTTCTGCTGCTGGCGTTGGACCCGACCACGGGCACCACCGCACAGCCGCAGTCGCTCGACCTGGGTCTGGCCGGAGCGCAGCTGGTCGAGCTGGCGCTGGCCGGACGGATAGCCCCAGACGGGGATCGTATCGCCGTGGTGGCACCACGGCCGACTGGAGATCCAACACTGGACTGCGCGTTGGAGTTGCTGCGAAGGCGTGGCGCTCCCGTACGGGCGGTCAACTGGATTGGCGGGCCCCGCCTGGGGCTGCGCCAGACCTACCTCTCGCATCTGGAGCGATGCGGCATGGTGCATGCCGTGGAGGGCCAGATGTGCGGGGTGCTGCCGACGACTCGCTATCAGGCGACGGACACGGCGATCAGCAGGGAGATCAAGACCCGGCTGGACTCGGCGATCCGCACCGGCGTACCGCCGGACCCGCGGACCGCGGCGCTCGCCGCGCTGGCCCACGCGGTCGGACTCGGCAAGCACCTCTACCCGGGCAACGAAGGACGCTCGTCACGGTCCCGCCTGCGGGACCTCATCAGACACGACCCGATGGGCGGTCTGGTGGCGCACGCGGTGATGGACGTCCAGAACGGCGCGGTGGCCCAGCCACGCCGCGCTCCCGCACCGGCCGGCCGCCAGGCCGCGGCCGGACCGGGGGCCGGACCGGGCCCGGAACCCGCACGCGGCGTTCCGGCGCAACCGCGCCACGGAGCCATGGCACGCGCCGTGGCCCACTGAACCGCACCCTCGCAACACCGCACCTTCCGCAACACCGCACCTTCCGTAGCACCGCACCGCCGAACCACAGTCCCCGAGACCCGGTCACGGGAGCCGCGGGTCCGGGGGGGGGGGGGGGGGGGGGGGGGGGGGGGGGGGGAGAGGGGGGGGGGGGGGGGGGGGGAGGGGGGGGGGGGGGGGGGAGAGGA
>NZ_JBWKKZ010000011.1:275969-303883 GCF_056430705.1 Streptomyces sp. NPDC045956
CGGGACAGCCGAACGTCCGGCACGACCGGACACCGGCACCGTCCCGCCGCCCCGCGCGCGGCCATGTGTAAGGGTGGCGCCCCGAACTGGCGTGTACGCGGCGCATATCGACCGTTTCCCAGCGGTAGAAAGCACCTTGGTGGCAGTCTGCTCAGCAGCAGATACGCAAAGTGGCACACATGAGTCACGCAGCCGGAGGTGCACGTCCCGTGGCGTCCAATGTCAATCCCACCGTCAGGCGGCGCCGGCTCGGCCAGGAGCTGCGTCGGCTGCGCGAAGTCAAGGGCATGACGGCCGAGGAGGTGGCGGAGCGGCTGCTGGTCTCGCAGTCGAAGATCAGCCGCCTGGAGAACGGCCGGCGCAGCATCAGCCAGCGGGACGTCCGCGACCTGTGCGGGGTCTACGAGGTCGAGGACCAGCGGATCGTCGACTCGCTGATGCAGATGGCCAAGGACTCCCGGCAGCAGGGCTGGTGGCACGCCTTCGGGGACATCCCGTACAGCGTCTACATCGGCCTGGAGACCGACGCGGAATCGCTGCGCACCTACGAACCCCAGATCATCACCGGCCTGTTGCAGACCCGCCCCTACGCGGAGGCGCTCATCCAGGGCGCCTTGCCCGAGACCTCCGTCGCCGACATCGAGAAACGGGTCCAGGTCCGCATACGGCGACAGGAGCGCATCTCCGCCGACAGCAACCCGCTGCGCCTGTGGGTGGTCCTCGACGAGGCCTGCCTGCGCCGGACGGTGGGCGGCAGGCAGGTGATGCGGGAGCAGTTGGAGCACGTCGCCGAGATGTCGCAGCTCCCGCACATCACCGTGCAGGTGCTGCCCTTCGACGTCGGCGCGCACCCCGGCATCAACGGGCAGTACTCCATCCTGGAGTTCACCGACACCGCGGACTCCAGCGTCGTGTACATCGAGGGCGTGACCAGCGACCTGTACCTGGAGAAGGCGCAGGACGTGCAGAAGTACACGGTGATGTACGAGCACCTGCGGGCGCAGGCCCTGAACGTGGAGCAGTCCCGGCAGCTCATCGAGGACGTGGCCAAGGAGTACGCGCGTTGAGGCCGGCGGGGCCGACGAGGCTTCCCGGCTGGTGAGGGCGGGATGCTACACCCCGGTCGGGGTGCACTGGAAGACTCACCTGGAATATGCCATCCGGTCGGGTGAATGGCGGCTCCGGGGGGAGAGGTCAGCGAGTAGCGTCGATCACGCCAAAGATCAAGCGTCATTGGCGTGAACCGCGCAGCGGCCCCACGGGTCCGGGGCGCGGCGACACCACTCAGCGACTCGCCATCGGAGCAGACATGGCAATTCTTCAGGGCGCCCAGGAATCGTGGATCAAGTCCTCCTACTCCGGAGGAAACGGCGCGTGCGTCGAGGTGAAGTCACCGGTCGCGGCGGCGCTCGCCGTCCGCGACTCCAAGGTCCTCGAGGGCCCGGTCCTGGCTTTCCCCGCCGACGCGTGGAACGCCTTCGTGACCTCGGTCAAGGAGTAACGGCTTCCACGCGCCGTCCGCCGGCACCGCCGACGGAGCCCTCTCGACCAGTTCGCCGACCTTGCCGAGAGGGCTCTGCTCAGTTCCGGACCCGGGGCCGGCTCACCTCACGGGGACGCCACGTCGCACACCGGGTCCTCGGGACCCGCCGCCTCCCGGTTTCGGTGAAGTACACCTCCCTGCACGGCCCCGCCACCGTCAGCCCCCGAGCGGCGATCCACTCCTCCACCGCCTCGAAGGCCCGGCGACGACGAGGCTCGGGCCTGGCCCGAGGGCAAGGTCGACCGACGCGTCCGCTCAGCCCGCCAGCCGCTCCTCCACGGCCTTCACGACCTCGGCCGACTCCGGCTCGGTCTGCGGCGAGAACCGGGCGGCGACCTTGCCGTCCCGGCCGATCAGGAACTTCTCGAAGTTCCAGCGGATGTCCCCGCTGTGCCCCTCGGCGTCGGCGAAGCCGGTCAGCCGGTCGTACAGCGGATGCCGGCCCTCGCCGTTGACCTCCACCTTCTCGGTCATCGGGAAGGTCACGCCGTACGTCGCCGAACAGAACTCGGCGATCTCGCCGGCGGTGCCCGGCTCCTGGCCCATGAACTGGTTGCACGGCACGCCGAGGACCGTGAGGCCCTGCTCCGCGTACCGCTCGTGCAGCCGCTCCAGGCCGGCGTACTGCGGGGTCAGTCCGCACTTGGAGGCCACGTTGACCACCAGCACGACCCGGCCCGCGTACCGGGAGAGGTCGGCGGAGCCGCCCTGGAGGGAGCCGATCTCGACGTCGAGGGGGAGGCTGTCGTTGTTGCGCGCGTTCTCTGCGGTCGTCATGAGCGGATGCTAGCCCCGCGCCACGTCACCCCCGCCGCCACCCGCCCGCGCCACGTCCTGCCCGCCGCCACCCGCCCGCGCCACGTCCTGCCCGACACCACCCGCTCCGCCGCCACCCACCCCGCCGCCACCCACCCCGCCGCCACCCGCTCCGCCGGAGCCCGCCTCGACGAGGACCTCCCCGGCCGCCGAGCGCGAGTACAGCACCGACCGGCCCGCGCGCCGCCGCTCCACCAGCCCGGCGTCCAGCAGCACCCGCAGGTGCCGCCCCACCGAACCGAGGCCCTGCCCCGTCACGCCGACGAGGTGGCTGGTGCTCATGGGGGAGCCGAGCAGCACCAGCACCCCCGCGCGCGCCGGCCCGAGCAGTGCGCCCAGGGCGGCGGGCACGGTCCGGGCGCCCTCGTCCGCGAGCGCGCCGGCACAGGGGTAGACCACCGCGTACCGCTCGGTCCCCTCCCACGACACCCAGCCGTGCCGTTGCACGGTGATCGGCACGAGGACCAGCTCGGCGCCGGCGAGCGCCCGCGGCGGATACGGGTGTGCGTTGACCTGGAGGCGGCTGTCGCCGAGCCAGCGCGTGCCGGGCCGCAGCGCGTCCAGCACCGCCGCCCAGCCGCCCCGGCTCACCTGTGCCGTCCGCGCGGCCACGTCCGCCTCCAGCACCCGGCGGCGGCGCTCCCAGTCCGGCCGTACGGTCTCGGCCCACACGTACTCCAGCAGTGCGGCGGCCCGCTCGGGCAGGTCCTCGCGGTCCAGGGCGGAGGGGAGCGGACCGGCGAGGGACAGGCGCAGATCCGCGCGGGCCTCGTCGCCGCGGACCGCGCGGACGCGCCCGACCCCCTCCTCGAAGGACTCGCCCTCGCGCGGGGCGGGCGTGAGGAAGTCGGCGATCCACCGCCGCCCGAGCCCGGACCGGACGAGCAGCGCGGTCACTGGGTCGTCCGCCAGCCGGCGCCGGTAGCCGGGCAGGTGGGTGTCGAGCCAGGCCTGCTCGCCCGGGTGCGCGGCCGCCCCGGCGTGCAGCAGCTTCAGGGCGGCGAAGGCCTCGGCGAGCGGCGAGAGCACGAACCGGCTGCGGGCGAGCGTGTCGGCGCTGATCCGCCACCAGCCCATGCGACCCGCACCCCCCGTCCGGTGTCCCGGCCTCTCCTCCCCGGCGCCGGGGCGCTCCGGCGAGGTTTCGCCGGCTCGCGAAACTCTAACGGCCGGGTCCCGCACCGGCCCAGACTCCCCGCATGCCCGACACGACGCGCCGCCAGAGCTACGCGGACCTGTTCCGCACCCCGGAGTTCGCTCCCCTCTTCCTCTCCTCCTCGGCCAACATCGCCGCCCAGACGCTGAGCGGACTGGCGCTCGGCATCCTGGTGTTCCGGGCGACGGACTCGCCGCTGCTGTCCGCGCTGAGCATGTTCGGCCCCGCCCTCGCCCAGGTGCTCGGCGCCACGCTCTTCCTCTCCGGAGCGGACCGGCTGGCGCCGCGTACGACGCTGGCCGGGCTCTCGCTCGCCTTCGCCGCCGCCACCGCCGCTCTCGCCCTGCCCGGGCTGCCGGTCTGGGCGATGCTCGTCATCGTCCTCGCCGAGGGGCTGATCGCCTCGCTGGGCGGCGGGGTCCGCTGGGGGCTGCTCACCGAGATCCTGTCCAAGGACGGCTACCTGGCCGGGCGTTCGCTCTTCAACATGACGAGCGGCCTCATGCAGATCGGCGGCTACGCGACCGGCGGTCTCCTGGTGGCCGTACTGTCGCCGCGCCTGTGCCTGCTGCTCGCCGCCGGCCTGTACGGCACGGCGGCCGGCCTCGCCCTGCGGCTGACCAGGCGGCCACCGCGCGCCACCGGCCGCCCCTCCGTACGGGCGACCTGGCGGGCCAACTCCCTGCTCTGGTCGTCCCGTCCGCGCCGCCACCTCTACCTGGCCCTGTGGATCCCCAACGGCCTCGTCGTCGGCTGCGAGTCCCTGTTCGTCTCCTACGACCCCCGCGCCGCGGGCACGCTCTTCGCCTGCGCGGCGTTCGGCATGCTGGCCGGGGACGTGACGGTGGGGCGGCTGCTGCCCGCCCGGGTGCGCCCGCGTCTGGGCGTACCGCTGCTGGTGCTGCTGGCCGCTCCCTACCTCGTCCTCTTCCTGCATCCGCCGCTGCCGCTGACCGCCGTGCTGGTCGCGCTGGCCTCGGTCGGCTTCGGCGCGAGCCTGGTCCAGCAGGAGCGGCTGGTCGCCCTCACCCCCGAGGACCTCTCCGGGCACGCCCTCGGCCTGCACTCCGCCGGGATGCTCACCTGCCAGGGGCTCGCCGCGCTGCTGGCCGGCACGGTGGCGCAGTTCAGCTCCCCGGCGACGGCGATGTCCGTGACGGCGGCCGGCTCGCTCGCGGTGACGCTGGTGCTGACGGTGCGGAGCCGCCGGGGGGCGGCCGACGGGGGGCTGCTGCCGGTCCGCGTGGCGCGGACCGGCTGAGACCCCGTGGCCGGGGCCGCGGTCAGGCCCGGGATGCCCCGCGGGAGCCGGCGGACGCCATGCCGAGCCAGGTGTGCGGATTGCCCGCCCAGCACCAGCCGAGCTTCGGCGCCCTCTTGCTGATCCAGATCGCCGGGACACGACGGTCGCCGGACCGCGAACCGCCCAGCGAGAAGCACTTGTTCTTGACCAGGAGCTGCGGGGTGTGCGTCATCAGCGCGATGCCCTCCTCGATGGTGAGCAGGCTGCGGCCCCGCCCGGCGATGGCGGCCATGGCGTCGTTGGGCACGACCCCGCAGAACTCCTCCCCGCGCTCGACGTCGAACAGCAGGTGGACCCCGTTCCCGCCGGGCGGCCGGGCCTCCTCGGTGGCGACGAACCGTTCCAGGGAGCCCGGTTCGAAGGTGCGGTCGACGAAGCCGGGCAGCCGGCCCCCGTGGAGCACGGTCAGCGGCATGGTCCGCTCGATCGCGGCGAGTTCGCGGGTGACGACCAGGACGAAGGGCACGCGGCCGGTGGCGGCGGGGTCGTACTCCCCGCCGTCGCCGTCGCCGTCGCCGTCGCCGGCACCGACACGGGCCACGGCCTCGGCGCGCAGCGGGGCCACCAGTTCGGCGAACTGCTCCGGGGTGCGGCCGGAGAGCGCCGGATAGCCGAGCGCGACGAGCGTACGGACCTGCCGGTCGAACTCGGCGGCGGCGTCGAGGGAGGGGGCGGAGGCGGCGGGGGCGTGCGTCCGGTTGGTCAAGCGGGTTCCTTCCGTGGCGGGCTGGGAGTACGGGGCGTGCGGGGCGTCCCGCGGGAGCGGGTGCGGGACGCCGGCGTCGGGAGCGGTCATGCGGGGACCTCGATCCGGGCGAGGGCGCCGGTCTCCAGCGCGCACCACAGCGCGCCGTCGTGCACGGCGATACCGTGCGGTTCGCTGTCGGGGCGGGACAGCGCGTACGAGGTGATGGCCCCGTCGACGGTGATCCGGCCGACCCGGCCGCTGCCCCACTCGGTGAACCACAGCGCACCGTCGGGCCCGGCCGTGACCGCGTGCGGCCGGGCCGCCGGGTCGGGCAGCGGGTACTCGGTGATCTCGCCGTCCACCGTGATCCGGCCGATCCGTCCGGCCCCGATCTCGGTGAACCACAGTGCGCCGTCGGGCCCCGCGGCCATGCCCACCGGCGCGGCGCCCCCGGTCGGCAGGGGGTGGGCCGTGCCGCGGCCGTCGACGGTGAGCCGTCCCACGGCGTTCTGCTGGTTGAGGGTGCACCACAGGGCTCCGTCGGGGCCGGCCGCGAGGGCGGACGGGAAGGCGCCGGGCGCCGGGTGCTCGGTGACGTCACCGTCCGTCGTGACGCGGCCGACGCGGTCCACCGAGGAGAGCGTGAACCACATCGCCCCGTCCGGCCCGGCGACGATCCCGAACGGTCCGCCGTCGGGCGTCGACGGCGCGAAGGAGGAGTAGGTGCCGTCGAGGGCGATCCGCCCGATGCGGTGCGCCCGGTACTCGGTGAACCACATCGCCCCGTCCGGCCCGGGCGCGATGACGGTCGGCCCGGCCCCCACCGGGTGGACGGTGACGCTGCCGTCCCGCGGGTCACGGCGGGCGACGGCGTCCTGGTGGACGAGGGTGAACCAGAGGGCGCCGTCCGATCCTTCGGCGAGCGCGTAGGGGCCGGCGTCGGGGCCGCTGACGGTGAACTCCTGTACGGGCTCGGTGCCCGGCTCGATAAATTCGTTCATCGGTAGTAACTTTACCCACGGCGAAGCTAGCCGTCAACATAAAATTACGACAGAGGTAAAAATTCCCATGGACCCGAACGGCGCCGCACCCCTGGGCCTGCGCGAGACCAAGAAGCGCGAGACGCGACAGCTCATCTCCGACCGGGCGACCGGGCTCTTCATCGAGCAGGGCTTCGAGCGCACGACGATCGCCGAGATCGCCGACGCCGCCCGCGTCGCCAAGAAGACGGTGACCAACTACTTCCCGCGCAAGGAGGACCTGGCCCTCGACCACCAGGAGGAGTTCGTCGCCGCCCTGGCCGGCACGGTGGACGCGCGCGAGCCGGGGGAGGCCCCCCTGTCGGCGCTGCGCCGCGCCTTCCTGGCGGCGGTGGCGGCCCAGGACCCCGTCGCGGGGTTCGCCGGACCCGCCTTCACCCGCATGATCGCCGACAGCCCCACCCTCACCTCCTGCCTCCGCGGCCTCCACGACCGGCGGGAGGACGCCCTCGCCGAGGCACTGGCCAGGGCCACGGCCGCCTCGCCCGAGGACATCACCCCCCGCACCGCCGCGGCCCTGCTGGGCGGGGTCCACCGCGTCCTGTTCACCCGCATCCAGGAACTGACGCTGGCCGGCCGCACCAACCCGGAGATCGCCGGGCTGCTCGGCGAGGAGGCCCCGCGCGCCTTCGACCTGCTGGCGCCGGCCCTGGCGGAGTACGGGCGCGGCTGAGCCTGCGTACCGCGCCCGGCGGGGCGTCCGTACGGCGGGCCTCCTCCTTCGGCATGCGCCGTCACCTGGCCGGACCCACACTGGCCGGGTGAGCAGAACGCACCCGCGGCGGGACGCGAAGACGCCCGGAACCGGTCACACCGCCTCCCAGTCGCTTGCCCTCGCCGCCATGATGTTCGCGGTGGCGATGACCTTCATCGACCAGACGATCGTCTCGATCGCGGCCCCCGACATCGTCGCCGAACTCGGCCTCTCCAGCTCCGGCATGCAGTGGGTGATCAACGCCTACCTGCTCTCCCTGGCGGCGTTCTTCGCCCTCGGCGGGCGCCTGGCCGACCTGTGGGGGCCGCGCCGCGTGGTCGTGGCGGGCACCCTGATCTTCGTCGTCTCCTCGGTCCTGTGCGGCTGCGCACCCGCCGGGGACGCCGCGCTGACCTGGCTCATCGTCTTCCGGACCACGCAGGGCCTGGGCGCCGCGCTGCTCTTCCCGGCCGCGCTCGCCGTGGTCGTGGCGGTCTTCCCCGTCGAGCGCCGGGGCCGCGCCCTGGCCCTCTTCTTCGGCCTCACCGGCGCCCTCACCGCCGTGGGCCCGCTGCTCGGCGGCTGGCTGACGGCGTGGACCTGGCGGTCCGTCTTCTGGGTCAACGTCCCCGTGGCGGTCATCGCCCTGGTCCTCACCGCGCTCGCCCGCATCGCCGACCACCGCCGCGACGAGTCGCTGGACGTCAAGGGCGCCCTGCTGATCGTCGCCGGCATGGGCCTGAGCGTGCTCGGCTTCCAGCAGGCCTCGTCCTGGGGCTGGGACTCCGCGGCGACCTGGGCCTGCATCGCCGCGGGCCTCGCCCTCCTCCACGTCTTCTGCCGCCACGAACTCCGCGTCACCCGCCACCCCCTGGTCAACCTCGCGGTCTTCCGGGACCGCGCCTTCACCGTGGACGCGCTGGTGCTCTTCTTCGCGATGCTGGCGTTCGTCCCCGTGTTCTTCTTCGCCTCGGTCTACGCCCAGGTCTCCCTCAGCGCCTCGCCCAACCAGGCGGCCCTGTACCTGCTGTACTTCTTCGTCGGGTTCGCCCTCGCCTCCCAGTGGGGCGGCCGCATCCTGGACAAGCGGGGCGCCGGGCCGGCACTGAGGACGGGCTGCGTGCTCGGCGCCGTCGGCTTCGCGCTCTGGGCCGGCAAGCTCACCGACCTGTCGATGCACGACCAGTGGCCCTACGTCGCGCTCGCCGGCGCGGGCATCGGCCTCATCCTGGCCCCGGCCTCCACGGACGCGGTCAACCGCGCCCTGCACGCCTCCTACGGCGAGGTCACCGGCATCACCCAGACCGTCCGCAACTACGCGGCGAGCGTGGGCCTCGCCGTGTTCGGCACGATCCTGACCCACACCATGACCGACCGGGTCACTCAGACGCTCCGCTCGCGCGGGGTGCCCCCGGACGCCGAACACGCCGCCGCCCGCGACGTGACGGAGGCGATCACCGGCACCGCGGACACCCGCGCCCCCACGGGGGACGGCGCCCTGGCCACGACGGTGCGCGAGGCGATGCCCGACATCCGCAGGGACTTCGCCGAGGCCAACCAGTGGGTCTTCTACGGCATGGCCCTCGCCCTCGCCGTCGGCTACTTCTGCGCCCTGCGCCACCCCGGCGGACGGGCGGCGGAGCCGACGGCGCGGGCCTCCGGCGACGACCGCGCCTGACGGGGCGCGAGGGCGCGGGCGGTCGTGCGGAGCGCCGTCGCGCACGCCCCTCCCGTCCGGTGGCACCACCGGCCGGGCCGCCCGGCCGGGCCGGGGCATAGAATCCGTCGTCATGCCGAAGCCTGACGAGCTGATCGTTGACATCGCTGCCCTTGTGGAGTCCGGGCAGAGCAACCAGATGTCCCTGACCGTGGTCACCGGTGGTGCTGTCATCACCGGTCGCCTTGCTCCCGAAGCCGTGTGGAGGCAGCGGGTGTCCGAGGTGCTGGCGGACTCCGCCCGCCTCGGTGACTTCGCCGCCGTCTTCGACACCCCCGCGAAGAAGGACGGACCCCCCACGCACCTCCACTTCCACGTCGCCCGCATCCTCCAGGGCACGGTGGGGATCCCGGAGACGGGCGGGATGTACCGCATCGCCATCGAGGACGTCAGTGCCTGGACCGTGGGCGACTTCAGCTACTCCAACCGCTGACCCACCCCGCCGGAAGCGGCACCGCACGCCAGCCCTGCCGGCACACGCCGGCAGGGCTGACCTGTGTCCTCACCCCCGAGGCGTCACCCCCTTTTCCGCAGGTTCCGGTTCGACCGTCGCCGGACGGTGAAGACGCAGGCGAGGACGCCGAGGGCCCAGGCGATCAGCAGGGCACCCCACAGCGGCATCGTCACCATGGGGATCAGGAGGCGGATCTCGACGCTCGAACGGTTCTCGAAGATGAAGACCAGAGCGATCGCGGTGATCAGCACGAACGGCACCAGGCGACGGACGGCGGGGCGGGAGAGGAACGGCCCCCGCGCCGTGTCCTTGTCTGCCCGAGTCATGAGGGTCCCTCCCCGTCACGGCCGACGTTCACCGGACAGGTCGTACAGGTTGCCGCCGCGCTCCACCACGCACAGGGCCCAGATGATGAAGCCCGAGACGGTGATCATGACGACGGACCACACCGGGTAGTACGGCAGGGAGAGGAAGTTGGCGATGATCACCAGCGCGGCTATGGCGACGCCGGTGACCCGCGCCCACACCGCCGTCTTGAGCAGCCCGGCGCTGACGACCATGGCGAGGGCGCCCAGGACGAGGTGGATCCAGCCCCAGCTGGTGAGGTCGAACGCGAAGACGTAGTCGGGCGTGGTGACGAACACGTCGTCCTCGGCGATGGCCATGATGCCCCGGAAGAGGGTGAGCAGCCCGGCGAGGAAGAGCATCACGGCGGCGAAGGCGGTCAGGCCGGTCGCCCATCCCTGGCTCGCGGTGTGGGCCGGGCGGGTGTGTGTCGCGGTCATCTCGGACCTCGTTTCCGTTTCCTGGTAGGGGCCGATCAGCGGGCGGCGGCGCCGGTACCCGCCGTCTCCTTGCGTTCCGCCGGGCCGTGACCGGACAGGACCAGCTCCTTCGCCCTGCGGAACTCCTCGTCCGTGATGGCACCCCGGTCACGGATCTCGGAGAGCCGGGCCAGCTCGTCCACGCTGCTGGACCCGCCGGCCGCGGTCTTCCTGATGTAGGCGTCGAACTCCTCCTGCTGCGCACGGGCCCGCGTCGTCTCCCGGTGCCCCATGTTCCGGCCGCGGGCGATGACGTAGACGAACACGCCCAGGAAGGGCAGGAGGATGCAGAACACCAGCCAGCCGGCCTTCGCCCAGCCGCTCAGCCCGTCGTCCCGGAAGATGTCGGCGATGACGCGGAAGAGCAGGACGAACCACATGATCCACAGGAAGATCATCAGCATCGTCCAGAAGGCCCCCAGCAGCGGATAGTCGTACGCCAGGTAGGTCGGTGCGCTCATGTCCGTCCTCCGTCCCGGGCGTGGCCCGGCCGTCGTTCCGTGGTGGCTTCAGGGTCCTCACGGGCTCACCGCTCGGCATCACCCGCCACGGGTGATCGGGCGGCCGCGGCGGCCGGGTCAGGTGCCGGCCGGCGATGTGCCCCGGCCCCCCGGACGCACCCCGCGCAGCGCGGAGCGCCACCCCAGGGCGGCCACCGCCTCGGCCAGGCCCAGCAGGACCAGCCACAGGCCGAGCAGCCGGGTCAGGGCCCGGGCCGACTCGGTGGGCAGCGCGAGCACCACGATCCCGGCGACGACGGCGAGTACCGCCATCCCCATGACGAGGCCGCGGTGCGGCAGGTTCTCGGCGACGAGGGCGGCGTAGAGGGTGAGGAGGCCGGACACCAGCCAGACCAGGCCGACGATCAGCGAGAGCGCGGCGACGGTCTGGAGCGGGTTGCGCAGACACAGCACCCCGGCCAGGACGTACAGCAGGGCCAGCAGGAGCCCCGGCAGCCTTTCGTGTCCCTCGCGCGCGAAGACGGCCACGAACCGGAACACACCGGTCAGCAGCAGGTACAGGCCGACGAGGACGGCCAGGACGTGCAGGGTGGCCTCCGGCCAGACCAGCACCAGGACACCGGGGACCAGCGTGGCGACGGCCGCGCCCATGAGCCACGTCCAGGAACGGCCGATTCGGGCGAGGACCCGCGCCGGGTCGTCCGGCGCCGCGGTGCCGGGCCCGCCTCCCCGCCCGGTGGGTCCCGCCGCGTCGCGGGGCACGGTCATGGCGCCTCCTCGTGGTCCGGCCGGGCGCCGCCGGACCGCCCGACGGGGACGGCCGGTGAGTGCCGGAGGACGGATACGTGTCCGTTCCAGGGTCGGCTGCGGAACCGGGGGCCGGGTCACCCGGCGCGGGTGATCCCCCCGCGCCGCCCGGGCGGTGAGGTGGATGCGGAACGATCCGCCCACCGGGCCCCGACGAGACGCAGGGACGCGAGATGAGCGAACCGACAGCGCAGGACGGGGGCCGCACCTTCCCGGTGCCCGGGCTCCTCACCGCCTCCCCGTCGCCGGGCGAGCGGGCCGCGTACGGCAGGACGGCCCGGGCCCGCGCGCCGCGTTCGTCCCACGGCCGGTACGCGGCGGGGCGGCGGCGTGGTGATCCGGTCGACCTCCTCGAGCGCCAGTCCGCGGAGCGCGTCCCGGACCTGGTGCCGATCCGCTACGCCCGCATGCTGGAGTCGCCGTTCCGCTTCTACCGCGGCGCGGCGGCGATCATGGCGGCGGACCTGGCACGCCTGCCCGACAGCGGCCTCCGGGCGCAACTGTGCGGGGACGCCCACCCGCTGAACTTCCGGCTCCTCGCCTCACCGGAGCGCCGGCTGGTCTTCGACATCAACGACTTCGACGAGACCCTGGCCGGTCCCTTCGAATGGGACGTCAAACGGCTGGCGACCGGCTTCGTGATCGCGGCCCGCGCGAACGGCTTCGCACCGAAGGAGCAGAACCGCCTCGTACGGGCCTGTGTGCGGGCCTACCGGGAGCGCATGCGGGAGTTCGCCGGGATGCCGACCCTGGACATCTGGTACGCCCAGGACGACGCCGACCACGTACGGCAACTGCTGGCGGCACAGGCCCGGGGGGAAGCGGAGCACCGGCTCAGGGACGCGGCCGCCAGAGCCCGTACGCGGACGCACACGAAGGCGTTCGCGAAACTCACCCGGGTCACGGCCGAGGGCCGTCGCATCACCCCCGACCCGCCGCTGATCACCCCCCTCGGCGATCTGACGGCCACGGCCGGCCTGTCCGCGGCGGCCCTGGAAGAGGAACTGCGGTCCGTCGTGGACGGCTACGTACGGAGCCTGCCCCCCGAGCGCCGGCACCTGCTGCGCCACTACCGCCTCGTGGACATGGCCCGCAAGGTCGTCGGCGTCGGAAGCGTCGGCACCCGCTGCTGGGTGCTGCTCCTGCTCGGCAGGGACGACGACGATCCGCTGCTGCTCCAGGCCAAGGAAGCGGCGGAATCGGTGCTGGCCCCCCACACGGGCGGCGAACGCCACGACAACCAGGGCCGCAGGGTCGTGACCGGCCAGCGCCTGATCCAGACCACCAGCGACATCCTCCTCGGCTGGACGCACGTCACCGGCCTCGACGGGAAGAGCCGGGACTTCTACGTGCGCCAGCTGTGGGACTGGAAGGGCATCGCGCGGCCGGAGACCATGGGCCCCGACCTGCTCGCCCTCTTCGCCCGGCTCTGCGGTGCCTGCCTGGCCCGGGCCCACGCCCGCTCCGGCGACCCCATCGCGCTCGCCGCCTACCTGGGCGGCGGCGACCGCTTCGACCGGGCGCTCACCGAGTTCGCCCAGTCGTACGCGGACCAGAACGAACGCGACCATGAAGCCCTGAGAACGGCCTGCCGCTCCGGCCGGATCACGGCCGCCGGGGTGTGAGGCCGGTCCGGTGGGTCGCGGGGGTGTGAGGCCGGTTCGGTGGGTCGCGGGGGTGTGAGACCGGTCCGGCGGGTCGCGGGGTGTGAGACCGGTCCGGCGACGACGCGCGGGCCGCGTACCGTCGCGGCGGCGAGCCTCACTCCGGAAGCTGCCGCATCTCCAGCACGCGCAGGCCCAGGGACTGGCAGCGGGTGAGCAGCCCGTACAGGTGGGCCTCGTCGATCACCGTGCCGAACAGGACGGTCTGGCCGGACATCACGACGTGCTCCAGCTCCGGGAACGCGTGGGCCAGCGTCTCCGACAGATGTCCCTCGACTCGGATCTCGTAGCGCACGAGCGGTCCTCCCACCGGACGGGCTCGGGACGCCGCCCGGGGCTCCGGGGCGGGCGGTGCTCCTCCCGACGATGGTGCGCCGCACCGCCCTCGGGCGCCCTCACCCGGTACAGGTGACTCCGGTGCCACGGTGAGGTGAGCGCGGACGGGCGTACGGGCGTATCTGCGTCAGTGCGTCAGTGCGTCAGTGCGTCAGCGCGATCTTGACGACGACGATCACCAGGCCGAGCAGCACGTTGACCGTCGCGGTCGCCGCCACCAGCCGTCGTGAGGCTCCCGCACGGCGTGCCGCGGCGACGGACCAGCCCACCTGTCCGGCGACGGCGACGGACAGCGCCAGCCACAGGGCTCCCTGGACGTCCAGCCCCAGCAGGGGACTGACGGCGATGGCCGCGGCCGGCGGTACGGCCGCCTTGACGACGGGCCACTCGGCCCGGCACACGTGCAGGATCACCCGACGGTCCGGTGGACGCCGGGCGAGGCGCGCTCCGAACAACTCGGCGTGGACGTGGGCGATCCAGAACACCAGGCTGGTGAGCAGCAGCAACAGGACCAGCTCCGCACGGGGGAAGGAGCCCAGGGAGCCGGCACCGACGACGACGGAGGCCGCGAGCATGGAGCCGTAGACGCCGCCGGTGTAGTCCGCGTGGGCCCGGTGCTCGGTCCGGCGCTCCCGTCGGTCCGTCACCCGCTCGGCCCTGCTCGTACCCCTGGACATCACGCGTCCTCCCCGCCCCCGTCACAGCTGTCCCAGTTCGCGCGCGCGGTGGACCGCGTCGCTGCGCCGGTTCACCGCCAGCTTGCGGTAGGCGCTCTTGAGGTGGGTCTTGACCGTGTTGACCGACACGTACAGGTCGGCGGCGATCTCCTCCGTGGTCATCAGGCGCGCCAGCCGCCGCAGGACGTCACGCTCGCGCGCGCTCAGCTCCACCGGCACCAGGGGCGCCCGGGGCGCCCGCTCGGGTACGGGTCGCGCCGGCCCGGCGTGCCCCCGTGGCCGGCCGGGCAGGAGCCAGTCCTCGGCGAGTGCACGCAGCGGGGCCGTGGCCAGCAGCGGTTCGATCCAGTCTCCGGCCCGGAGGAAGGGCCGCCGCAGCCGCTCGCGCCGGGCGTCGAGCAGGGCACGCGCGACGAGTCCGCGGGCGGTGGCGTTGTCTCCCGCCTCCTGGGCCACCCGGGCCCGGGCCAGCGCCGCCCCCACGCTCACCGCGGGTCCGGTGCGTCCCTCGGCCCGTACGGCACCGAGCAGTTCGGCCGCCGCCCGCGGGCGCCCCGCGGCGACCTGGATCGCCGCCGCCTCCACGGCACACACCGGTTGGCCGCCGGAGACACCGTCGAGCAGCCGCACGGCCTCGTCCGGCCGCCCGTCGGCGAGGCGGGCGGCGGAGCGGACGACCGCCGCGTGGCTCTCCGCCCAGGGAGAGGTCACGGCCGCGGACACGGCCGGCTCCGCCGCCTCGGCGGCGGCGCGCGGGTCACCGGCGTCGAGGAGCAGCCGGGAGACGGCCAGGGCCCGCCCCGCCGTCGGCACCGGGTCGTGCTCCCGCGCCGGGAGCCGGGCCGTCTCGTCGAGCAGCGCCCGGGCCCGGTCCAGTTCCTGCCGGTCCACGGCCACCGCGGCCAGGACCAGCCGGCCGAGGCCCGCGCCGGGAGGCCGGGGCAGACCCGCCCGCTCCGCCTCGGACACGGCGGCCAGCGCCCTGCGCTCGGCCCGGCCGAGCCACCCGCCCAGGTAGTCGATCAGCGCCAGGTGCCCCATCGCCTCCGCGCGGGGCAGGACGGTGGCGGACCCGCCCCGGGCCCCGGTCACCCGGGTCAGCACGGCCCGCGCGTCGTCGAAGCGCCCCTCCCACAGACGGGCCGAACCCACGTGGGTCCTCAGCAGGTCGGTCAGTTCCGGGTGCTCGTCCAGCAGGTGCTCCGGCAGGTCCCGGCGCAGCTCCTCGGCCGCCGCGGCGGCCCGCTCGGCCCGCGGAGGGCATCCGGTGAGCCGGGCGGCGAGCGCCTCCAGGAGCGTGCAGCTCAGCCGGGCCGCCGCCACGCCGGAGGAGTCCTCGGCGTCGGACAGCCGGTCCCGGGCCCGCCGCAGCCGGTCCAGACCGTGGTCGAGGTCCCGACGGGCCAGTGCCCCGGCCGCCCGCACGAGGTCGCTCGCCGGGCTGCCGGCCTCGGGCCCCATCCCGGCGAAGAGCTGGGCCAGGGCGTCCGCGCGCAGGCCCGTGAAGAGCTGGCCGATCGCGAGGTTGTCGACGAGCGCGCCGGCGGCCAGGTCGTAGTCGCCGCCCGCGGCGCCGTGGGCGAGCGTCTCCGGCAGGAAGCCGGATACGCGCAGCCAGCGCGCGGCCCGCAGGTGCAGCTCCGGTTCCACCCCGGGCAGGCGTTCGCGCAGGTGGGCCCGGAGAATCTCCCGGAAGAGCGGGTGCAGCCGGTACCAGGAGTGCCCCAGCCGCTCGATGAACGCGTTCTCCCGGTGCAGCCCGGCCAGGAGGGGGCCGGCATCGGCGCGCAGTGTGAGGGCGTCGGCCAGCTCCGGGCAGAACCGGTCCAGGACGCTGACCCGCAGCAGCAGGTCCTGCTCCTCCTCCGTCCTGCCCTCCAGGACCTCCGCCAGCAGGAAGTCCGCGACCGTGCTGTGGTCCGCCTCGAAGTCCTTCAGGTACTGCTCGGGGTCGGCGCTCTCCCGGGCCGCCAGGGCGGACAGCCGCAGCCCGGCGGCCCAGCCCCGGGTGCGGTCCACCAGGGCGGACGCGGCGTGCTCGGGAAGGTGCAGTCCGTGCAGGCGCAGCAGCGCGCCGGCCTCTTCCGGTGTGAAGGACAGCTCGGCACCGCGGATCTCGGTCAGCTCGTCGGCGGCCCGGTAGCGGTGCAGCGGGAGCAGTGGCTCGGTCCGGGTCACCAGGACGAGGCGCAACCCCTGTCCGGCGTGGTGCAGGACGAACTCCAGCTGCTCGGCGACCTCGGCGGCGGCCGTCCGGTCGTACTCGTCCAGCACGAGGACCACGGGACGCTCGCGGGCGTCCAGCTCGGCGGCGAGCGAGGACAGCAGCCCGCGCCCCACGCCGCCCGGGTCCGCGGGCGCCCCGGTGGCACCGGCCGGCCGTGCCCCGCTCACGCGCAGGGACTCGAAGACGTAGGCCCAGAAGACCCCGGGCCGGTGGTCCCCGGCCTCGACGGTCAGCCAGGCGACCGGCAGGCGGAGCCCCGCGGCCCAGTCGGCCGTCAGGAGGGTCTTCCCGGCGCCGGCCGCACCGTTGACCACCGTCAGCGGGGTGCGCAGGGCCCGGTCCAGATGCGCGACCAGCCGCTGCCGCCGCAGGAAGGTGGCGGGCCGCGCGGGAAGGGCGAACCGTGTGCGCAGGTACGGGTCGCCCTGCGGGTCGGTGCCCGTACCGGTGGCCTCCCGGGCCGTGCCGTCGGCGTAGGCCACGGCCCTCACCCCCGGGGTCCCGCACCGGCGGGCCCGGGGGACGGGCCCGAGCGGATGTGCCGGGTCGGCTCCGGCGGCGGGCGGTCGGCCCCGGGCGGGTGACTGGACGGGTGACCGGTCGGGTGACCGGTCGGGTGACCGGTCGGGTGACCGGTCGGGTGACCGGGCGAATGACCGGGCGAATGACCGGGCGGGTCATCGGTCGGGTCATCGGTCGGCGAGTGCTCCGGCCGGAGCAGCGTCCGGCAGGGAAGGAGGGGGGTACCCGAGAAGGCGGTCCAGTGGCACATCGCGACGCCCCTTCCGGCGGCGGCGAAGGCGCCGCCGCGGTGGCCGACCGCGGGACCGCCCCGTGGCGCAGGCGTGTGGCGGACGTCGTCCCGCGGCTGGTACCAGTATCGCTTCCGGCAGCCGTCCGGGCATGCCGACGCAGGACGCCCACGGACCGCCGCCCTGCGGCCGCCGCTGCCTCGCTGCCGCCGTCCGTCGGGCCGCCGTCCGTCGGGCCGCTGCCCATGCGGCCCCGCCTCCTCCGGCCGCCGCCTCCTCCGGCCGCCGCCCGGCGGGCCCGCCGTAAGAGAGGCGTCAAAGCCGTTCACGCCACCGTAAGGAAGCCATCAACGGCGAACGAATCCGGCCGGAAGGGGGCTTCCCTCTTCTTGTCAGACTCCCGTTCGCACCTCACTAGGAGCTCGCGATGGCCGACGTGGCCTTCGTCGTCACCATGATCGCGGTGTTCGCGCTCGTGGCCCTCGTCGCCAAGGGGGTGACGAAGCTGTGACCGCCGAGAACATCGTCGGCCTGATCGTGGCCGTCGCCCTGCTCGGGTACCTCGTCCTCGCCCTGATCCACCCGGAGAGGTTCTGAGCACCCCATGAGCCCCGTCCTCGCCGGCCTGCTCCAGACGCTCGCCCTCGTGGCAGCGCTGGCGCTCGCCTGCATCCCCCTCGGCGACCACCTGGCCAGGGTCTACTCCTCCGGCACGCACTGGCGTGTGGAGAAGTGGATCTACAAGGGCATCGGTGCCGACCCGGACACCGAGATGCGCTGGCCCGCCTACCTGCGCGGCGTCCTCGCCTTCTCCCTCGCCGGAGTCCTCCTCCTCTACCTGCTCCAGCGGCTCCAGGGCGTCCTGCCCGGCTCCCTGGGCTTCGCCGCCATCGACCCGGACCAGGCGTTCAACACCGCCGCGTCCTTCGTGGCCAACACCAACTGGCAGTCGTACTACGGCGAACAGGCCATGGGCCACGTCGTGCAGACCGCCGGCCTGGCCGTGCAGAACTTCGTCTCCGCGGCGGTCGGCATCGCCGTCGCCGTCGCCCTGGTGCGCGGGTTCGTTCGGTCCCGCACCGGCGAGCTGGGCAACTTCTGGGCCGACCTGGTGCGCGGCGTCGTGCGTGTCCTGGTGCCGCTGGCCGTCGCGGGCGCGGTGGTCCTGGTGGCCTGCGGAGTGATCCAGAACTTCGCCGGCATCCACGAGGTCGGCCAGTTCACCGGCGGCCCGCAGCAGTGGAACGGCGGTGCGGTCGCCTCGCAGGAGGTCATCAAGGAGCTGGGCACCAACGGCGGCGGCTACTTCAACGCCAACAGCGCCCACCCCTTCGAGAACCCCACCCCCTTCACCAACCTCTTCGAGATCTTCCTGATCCTGCTCATCCCGGTCGCCCTGACCCGCACCTTCGGCGTCATGGTCGGCTCGGTGCGCCAGGGCTGGGCGATCCTCGGCACCATGGCCGCCATCTGGGCCGGCTTCGTCGCCCTGATGATGTGGACGGAGTTCGCCCACCACGGCCCGGCCCTCCAGGCGGCGGGCGGCGCGATGGAGGGCAAGGAGCTGCGCTTCGGCATCGGCGGCTCGTCGCTCTTCGCGGTGTCCACCACCCTCACCTCGACCGGCGCGGTGGACTCCTTCCACTCCTCCTTCACCGGTCTCGGCGGCGGCATCACGATGCTCGGCATGATGCTGGGCGAGATCGCGCCCGGCGGAGTCGGCTCCGGGCTCTACGGCATGCTGATCATGGCGGTCATCGCGGTGTTCATCGCGGGGCTCATGGTCGGACGGACCCCGGAGTACCTCGGCAAGAAGATCGGCAGCCGGGAGATCAAGTTCGCGGCCCTCTACATCCTCGTCACCCCCGCGCTGGTCCTGACCTTCACCGCCGCGGCGATGGCCCTGCCCACCCCCGGCGACTCGATGACCAACAGCGGGGCGCACGGCTTCTCCGAGATCCTCTACGCCTACACCTCGGCCTCGAACAACAACGGTTCGGCCTTCGCCGGTCTGAACGCGGACACCCAGTGGTTCAACACCACCCTGGGCCTGGCCATGCTGCTCGGCCGTTTCCTGCCGATGGTGTTCGTCCTGGCGCTGGCCGGCTCGCTCGCCGGACAGCGTCCCGTCCCGGCCACCGCGGGCACCCTGCGCACCGAGAAGCCGCTGTTCACCGGTCTGCTCGCGGGCGCCGTCCTGATCATCACCGGTCTGACCTACTTCCCGGCACTCGCCCTGGGCCCGCTGGCCGAAGGGCTGGCGTCATGACCACGGACGCGCAGAAGCACCCCCACACGCAAAAGCACCCTCACACGCAGACGCACCCCCACACGCAGAAGCACCCCCACACGCAGACGCACACACATACGCAGAAGCACACCCAAACGCAGAAGCACGAGGACGCCATGTCCACAGCCACCCCGACCCGGGCGCCGCACGGCGACGCGCCCACCGGTCACCAGGCCGGGGAGGGCCGCGTCGGAGCGGGCCTCTTCGACCCGAAGCAGCTGCTCACGTCGCTGCCCGACGCCTTCCGCAAGCTCGACCCGCGGGTGATGGTGAAGTCGCCCGTCATGTTCGTGGTCCTCGTCGGCTCGGTCCTGACCACCGTCTTCTCCTTCCAGGACCCAGGCGACTGGTTCGGCTGGACCATCAGCGCCTGGCTCTGGCTGACCGTGCTCTTCGCCAACCTCGCGGAGGCGGTCGCCGAGGGCCGCGGCAAGGCCCAGGCCGACACCCTGCGCAAGGCCAAGACCGACACGGTCGCCCGCCGCCTCGTCGGTGACCGCGAGGAGCGGGTCCCGGGTACCGATCTGCGCGTCGGCGACCGGGTGGTCTGCGAGGCCGGGGACGTCATCCCGGGCGACGGCGACGTCGTGGAAGGCGTCGCCTCCGTCGACGAGTCGGCGATCACCGGCGAGTCGGCACCCGTGATCCGCGAGTCGGGCGGGGACCGGTCCGCCGTGACCGGAGGCACGAAGGTGCTCTCCGACCGGATCGTCGTCAAGATCACGACGAAGCCGGGGGAGACCTTCATCGACCGCATGATCAACCTGGTCGAGGGCGCGGCCCGGCAGAAGACGCCCAACGAGATCGCGCTGAACATCCTGCTCGCCTCGCTGACCGTCGTCTTCCTGCTGGTCTGCGCCACCCTCCCGTCCTTCGCCGCCCACGCGGGCTCCGACCTGACGATGGTCGTGCTCGTGGCGCTGCTGGTCTGCCTCATCCCGACCACGATCGGCGCCCTGCTCTCCGCGATCGGCATCGCCGGCATGGACCGCCTGGTCCAGCGCAACGTGCTGGCCATGTCCGGCCGCGCCGTCGAGGCCGCCGGTGACGTCTCCACCCTGCTGCTCGACAAGACCGGCACCATCACCCTCGGCAACCGGCGGGCCGCCGAGTTCGTGCCGGTGCGCGGCACCACCGGGCCCGAGGTCGCGGACGCCGCCCAGCTCTCCTCCCTGGCCGACGAGACGCCCGAGGGCCGCTCCGTCGTCGTCCTCGCCAAGGAGACGTACGGCCTGCGCGAACGTCACCGGGGCGAACTCACCGGTGCCGCGTGGATCCCGTTCACCGCGCAGACCCGCATGTCCGGCGTGGACGTCGACGGGCGCAGGGTTCGCAAGGGCGCCGCCGGCTCCGTCGTCGCCTGGGTCCGCGAGCGCGGCGGCACGGTCGCCGAGGACGCGGAGGCGGTCGTCGAGCGCATCTCCGCGGCAGGCGGCACACCGCTGCTCGTCGCCGTCGAGGACGGACGCGGCGCCCGCGTCCTGGGGGTCGTCCACCTCAAGGACGTCGTCAAGCAGGGCATGCGCGAGCGGTTCGAGGAACTGCGGCGCATGGGCATCAAGACCGTCATGATCACGGGCGACAACCCGCTGACGGCCAAGGCCATCGCCGACGAGGCCGGTGTCGACGACTTCCTCGCGGAGGCCACGCCCGAGGACAAGATGGCCCTCATCAAGCGGGAGCAGGCCGGCGGCAAGCTCGTCGCGATGACCGGCGACGGCACCAACGACGCCCCCGCGCTAGCGCAGGCCGACGTCGGCGTGGCGATGAACACCGGCACGTCGGCCGCCAAGGAGGCCGGCAACATGGTCGACCTCGACTCCGACCCGACCAAGCTCATCGAGATCGTCGAGATCGGCAAGCAGCTCCTGATCACCCGCGGCGCGCTCACCACGTTCTCCATCGCCAACGACGTCGCCAAGTACTTCGCGATCATCCCGGCCCTGTTCGCCGCGGTCCACCCCGGCCTGGACAAGCTCAACATCATGGGTCTGTCCTCGCCCGACTCCGCGATCCTGTCCGCGGTGATCTTCAACGCCCTGGTCATCGTCGCGCTGGTCCCGCTCGCCCTCAAGGGGGTGCGCTACCGGCCGGTCAGCGCCGACCGCCTGCTCCGCCGCAACCTCGCCGTCTACGGCCTGGGCGGCCTGATCGCGCCGTTCATCGGCATAAAACTCATCGACCTGCTCGTCTCGCTCATCCCCGGAATCGGTTGACCGCCATGAACACCTCAGTCCGCAACACCGCCCGGCTGCTCGGCGCCGGCCTGCGCGCCCTGCTCGTCCTGACCGTGGTCACCGGCATCGTCTACCCCCTCGTGGTCACCGGCATCGCCCAGGGCCTCTTCCCCGGCAGGGCGAACGGCTCCGAGATCGAGGCCGACGGCAAGGTCGTCGGCTCCTCCCTGATCGGCCAGTCGTACAACCTGCCGCTGAAGGAGGGCCAGGAGACCCCGGAACCGGACCTGAAGTGGTTCCAGGGCCGCCCGGCGAACGGCCTGGGCACCAACACCGTCAACACCCAGTACGACCTCATCCTGTCCGGCGCCACCAACCGCTCCGCCGACAACGCGGAACTCCTCCAGTGGGTGAAGGAAGCCAAGGCCGCCGTCATCGCGGACAACTCCGTACGCGGCTACACCGTCGCCCCCTCCGACGTCCCCGCCGACGCGGTCACCTCCTCCGGCTCCGGTCTGGACCCGGACATCTCCCCCGCGTACGCGGACCTCCAGGTCCACCGGGTCGCCGAGAGGAACGGCCTGCCCGTCGACCGGGTCCAGCAACTGGTCGACGAACACACCGAGAACCGCACCCTCGGCTTCATCGGCGAACCCCGGGTCAACGTCCTCGAACTGAACATCGCGCTCAAGCAACTCGCGACCGAGAGATGACGGACGCCGCCGTCCGACGTCACGAAAGCCGACCGGCCCCGGACCACGCCCGGAGCCGGCCGGCCTGGACGACGTACCCCTGCCGACGTGCTCCCGCCGAGGCGTCCTGACGGGCCGTCAAAAGGACGCCCGATCCTGTACCTGCCGCGCCCCCCGGAACCCGCCCACCACCGCAGAGATCCGGGGGGCACTTACGACGGAACCGCTGTTCGGCTAGGGCCCCCGTGCCCCCGCCCCCCGGCCGGACCCCGGTACGTCTCCGTCCCGCCGGGGCCCTCAGTAAGCGCCCTCCGGCTCTTCGCAACCGCGACCTGGGCCTGTAGACCCGCAAGCGGCAACAGCAGCGAAACCCCGGAGGCCCACCCTCGGGCCGGGCCCCGCTCGCTTCCGGAGGACGGGGCCTCACACCGCCTGGCGACGCACGCCGGCCACTGCCCGATCCCACGGGAACGCCTTTGCGTCGCCCTGCTTCGGCGGGTGCGACTCGTAGCCGTCCGGCCCGTCCAGCACAAGCACTCCCTGCTTCCGCAGAGCAGCGAGCGACCGGGCCACCGCGGGCTGTGCGCCCTGCGCCCGGTTGAAGTACGGCATGGCCGCCACCGGCACCCCCATGTGCACAGCCTCCGACGGGACACCGATTGCCAGCGTGTCCGAGATCCCCGCGCCCCACTTGTTCAGCGTCGTGCAGGACATCGGCGCGACCAGCATCGCGTCCGCCTTCGGCAGCACATCCTTCTCCCACGGCAACTTGTACCGCGACCGCACCGGATGCCCCGTCAGGTCGACCAGTTCGTCCATGCGCGGCTCCCACCACGCGGCCGCGGACGGGGTCAGGATCAGGCACACGTCCCAGCCGTCGGCCTGCGCCACCCGCACTCCGTCATCGACGAACTGAGCCGGTCCGGCAGCGCAGGCGATGAGATAGAGCACTCGCGTCATGCGCGCAGTCCACAACGCTCGGCTAGCGCACGCAAGCTTGCGGACGGGTTGGGCGTCGCGCCCACTACGTCCTTCACCAGATTCACCGTGGCCGGCGTGCCCCGCACCTCCTCCGGAGCCAGGCTGTCCGCCTCCAGGAGCGCGGCCGCTGCGTCGTCCTTGCGTCGTGTCAGGAGCGAAGCGCGTGCCATGCCAACGTGATGGCCGGCCTGCCGCTCCCGGCTCATTGCGGCGACCGCCTCGGCGTCCAAGTCGTCGGCGGCCTCTAGCGCCGACCAGCCGTCCTCGAACCGCAGCAGTATGTCCACCCGGTGCAGACCCACATTGGTCGGCCCGAACATCGTGTAGTCCTCGTCCCGGTCCCCACCCAGCCGCTCGGCGACCTCTCCGGCCTCGTCCACGTAATCGGTGGCCGCCCGGACCCGGGCGGTGGTGCGGTCCTGCGAGGACGCGGCGATCGCCGCGGACAGGTACAGCATGCCGAGCGTGGACAAGCCGACAGGGCCCTGTTCGAGGAGACCGTGTTCGAGACGTCGGGCAGCAGCGGTCGCGAACTCCACTGCGGCCGCCGGACGCTGCTGATGGACGAGACTCTTCGCAACCCGCCGGGCCGCGGCCCCGATCTGCACAGGATCCCCGGACCGCTCGGCGGCGACGAGCGCCCGGTCCGCGGCCAGCGCTGCGGGAATGGCGGTCGTTTCCCCGTACTTGTGCAGGTACGACGTCACCAGCTGGTACACGCGGGACAGCACCGCCTGCGCCTCGGACCGCTCGCCGACGGGCGCAGCATCCGCGGCATGCCCCGCACCGGCGACGAGCGAGGGCAACTCACGGCCCAGCGCTGCGTAATGGCACGCCTGGAACGCCTCGCAGCAGTAGACGAGGCGTCGGCGCAGGAGGGGAAGCGGCGGCGGATCCGAGTCCGGGGCCGGGTGGTAGAGGGCGTCGATCACGGCGAGTACGTCGGCGGGCGGACCGCTGCCCACAGGAGGCGGGGGCGTGGTGTCGGTCAACAGCTGCTCCAGAGGTACGCGCAGGACCTCGGCCGCGCGCACCAGTACCGAGAGCCGGGGGTCCTGCTGGCGCTGCCCGCCCTCCAGGGACTGCACCCAGCGCCTGGTCTGCCCCATGAGCTGACCGAAGTCGGCCTGTGTGAAGCCGCGCCGGTCGCGCCAGTAGGCGATGCGGCGGCCGATGCCAGAAGTGTCCATGAGCGCTCCCGGAACAAGGCACACACTGTGTGTGCCCGCGCCCTTTGTACCGCGCCCTACGGTCCGTGTGTGAGACGGATCACCACAACAGTAGGGGGCCCCATGCCGAGCGACGCCGCCGCCGGAACGCACATCGTCCCGCCTGAGGTGCTGGCCCTCCTCGGCCTGTCCGAGTACGCCGACCTGACGGCGGACCAGGCACGTGGCGCGGTGTGCGTATGGGGTGCGGAGCGTCTCACCGCCATCACGGCCGTGGACCTCGGTGAGCGGGAAGGTCCTGACGGGCGCTGGTGGCCGCGCGCCTGCCGCACGCACGTGGCCGAACGTGCACACCGCGCCCTCTTCGAGCACGCGCCGTACTGCGAGCAGTGCACGGACGCGGCCGAGCGTTGCGAGACGAGCCGCGCCCTGTACCGCCTCGTCCGGGGGAGAGTGCCGTCAATCTGCGCGCGCTGTGACAAGCCCATTGAGGAAGAGCCCGAGCGCATCATGACCGATGCGGCGACAGGCGCCGGCGAGGTGCTGATCCACACCTGGAACTGCGAGCCCCTCCCACGGCGGACGTACCCGTCCGGGCTCGGTCGCTGATGACGGCCGTCGACCGCAATCCGCTCAGCAGTCGGTGGCCGTGCCGGTCTTCCCGGGGCGGGGGTCGGCCGACCGGATGCAATCGCCGAGGCCGGTAAAGGGCACTGGTGGTCCTGCCGCCGCGCGAACCGTGCTCAGGCTGACACTGTCCGTGTTCATACCGGCGACTACTGGGCGGGAGAGTACGTAGAACTCCCACTGAGCCATGTCGAGCGGGTTGTAGTCAGCGTGCTCACGCGCAGTCTGGACGGTGAAGACGTAGACGTCGGCGTTGTACGACTTCGCCTGCGAGTAACCACCACCAGGTGACCACGTGCGAGCGCGGAGCCCACTGAAGCGGAGCGAGGAAGGTGCTCGTTGATCCAGGCCTGTAGGTAAGCGCCGGCCTTGACTTCGATGCGCAGTCCGTCATCGGTCTCGACATCGTGACTGGCCCATTCCACACGGGGGCTGTGGGAGTCGACCGCCTGGTGGACCAGGAACTCCGCGAACAGACCGCGTGTGCTGTTCATACGGAGGTCCGGCATGGCGAACCGCCAGAAGCCGACCACGGTCGCGTCCAGGACGCCGACGATGGACTCATCGCCGCGGAGCGGGGGCAAGGTCAGCGGGTTCAAAGGCATAGGAGCAGACCGCTTCATGCACCGCATTCCGCCAGGTCGGCGAAGGCGGGCTCGTCACTCCCGCGCGCCGCCGATGAGTTTGTGGCTCCCGGCCGGTCCAATCTCATGACACCTGAGGAAAGGACAAAACCATGTCGGAACTTCTCGTCGACTTCATCACCTCCCTCGACGGCTACGCATCGGGAGAGGGGTGGCCCGGATTCTGGGGCCTGGAGGGCCCGGAGTACCTCGCATGGCTGGGAGAGCAGCCCGAGGTCACCTACCTGATGGGAGCGAACACCTATCGCTTGATGTCGGGCTTCGCCGCGGGCGAGGTCCCGGAGGGCCAGGACGAGTTCAGGCAGGAAGAAGAGGCGTCCGTCGACGAGCTGACGCAAGCGACCAAGGTGGTGTTCTCCTCCTCACTCGAGGAGCCACTGACGTGGGCCAACTCCAAGCTGGTCCGCGGCGACGCCGTCGAGGCGGTCCGCGCCATGAAGGCGAACGGCTCGGGTCTCCTCAGTACGATCGGCAGCCTCAGCCTGTGCCGGTCCCTGCTGCGAGCCGGACTCGTCGACCGCTTCCGGGTCGTGATGTTCCCGGTGATCACCGGCGCCACGGGCGCAGAACGCATCTACGACGGCTATCCGGACGTAGCCCTCGACATGACCGAGCACCGCACCTTCGACGGCCGCATCCAGCTGGTCGAGTACAAGCCCCGCGTGCTTGAGCACCCCCCGCTCGGCGTCTCTGGGTGACGTCTCCCCGTCCACCGGCCTGGACGGTGCTCATGTCGACGTCGAAGCCGCCCTGGGTTGACCTCTGCGCGACCGGCCCCTCCCATCACCTCCGGCGGTGCTCGCCTCCGCCCGACCCGTCACGCGTGGTCAGGCCCCTGACTCACCCGCCCCGGGGCAGTTCCGGCAGCTCCGGGCGGACCAGCGCCCGAGCGAACGGTTCTCCGGTGGCCCGGGCATACGCCATTCGCTGGCGCACCTCGCCGGGGGTGCGCGGGCGGTACCCGGGCCCGCCACAGCAGCTCTTGTGGAAGCGCACACCGGCGTGCAGCAACACGGAGAGCGCGCGCCAGGCGGCGGCGTCCCGCCTCTTGGGCGCCGCGAAGGCGGAGCCGACGTGAATCAGCGGTTCGGCACAGCGCGGACAGACCCGGTCATGGTCGTGATAGCCGGGGTAGGGCTGCTTGTACGAAGCCCGGCAGGGCAGGCAGACGTACGAGGTCTTTCCATGGGCCATGCGGGAAGGTTAGAGCGGCAACAGGGCCGGGTTCGACCGGTTTCCGGCGCGCTGCCCAGGTTCTTCAGCAGCTTTCACAGCCCACTTGCCCAGTTCACGGCACGGTGGTCCCGCCTCTCTCCCAAAGCCGGTGCCGCAGGTGCGATCAGCCGAGACAGGGCCGCTCACGGTGCTCCAAAAAGTGGAGGACCCGGAGGCGCTGTGTGTGGTGCATGGGCAGCTGATCAATCCCCTCCGGCTCGATGAACCGTAGCTCCGTGGACTCGTCCGAGATCGCCGGTCGGCCCCCGACCACGCGGGCGGTGAAGCAGACGTTGAACTGTCTGCGCACCTCACCGTCCGAGTAGGCGATGATGTGGCGAGGGTCGGTGCACGTGCCCACGAGCCCGGTGATCTCTACGTCCAGCCCTGTTTCTTCCTTCACCTCGCGGACGGCCGTTTCCGGGAGTGATTCGGTCGTATCCATGCCGCCACCAGGGAGCGCCCAAAGATCGTTGTCCCGCCGGCGCTGAAGGAGCACGCGTCCTTCGTCGTCGGTGGCCACGGCGGACGCAGCGACCACCAAGCTGTTCGGCTCAGGTGCCGCCGGGTCGTCGTAGTACTCGGTCCATGCCATGATCACCCTTCGCTTACCGGCGTCGCGGTCTCCAGACCGCATCAAAGCTGCTGGCGTAGGTGTCGAAGATGCCGCCCTGTCAAGGAGCGGCGGCCCGTGACCGCCTTGAACGAGGTAGGGAAAGGCCTATCCCGCTGGGACGAGGCGGGACGTCGCCGCCCACATGGTGGCAGCCGTGGATGTCAGAAGGGGCCCACCTCCGGAAATCCGGAGGTGGGCCCCTTCTGGACTGGTGCCCCCGGCAGGATACGAACCTGCGACACCCGCTTAAGACGCCATTTCACTTGGCCAGGCGGCGGTGACATATGAGGGTTGCGGCGATGGCCGTGAAGGCGAGGAAGTGTTCGGGCTTGCGCTCGTAGCGA
>NZ_JBWKKZ010000012.1:0-58140 GCF_056430705.1 Streptomyces sp. NPDC045956
GTCAGCGGCAAGGTCGCGGCCAAGCTCGACGACCACACCGTCCGCGTCGACCTCACCGCCACCAGCGCCGGCCAGAAGGTCCTCGGCATGTCCCGGGCCGTCGTACGGCTGGCGTGGCCCCGGGGCGCGGGATCTGAGGTCTGGTAAGGGGCGTTCTCCATGGGGAACGCCCCTTACTCATCGCCTTCCCTCGCTTCCCTTGACGTAGTTAGTGATTGAGTACTAACTTCGAAGCATGGTCAGGATGAGTGCGGAGGAGCGGCGCGAGAGCGTCATCCGGGCGGCGACGAGCGAGTTCGCCCAGGGCGGCTTCTACGGCACCTCCACGGAGGCCATCGCCAAGCGGGTGGGGGTGTCCCAGCCGTACCTCTTCCGGCTCTTCCCGGGGAAGAAGGCGATCTTCCTGGCGGTCGCGGAGCGCTGCCTGGAGGACACGCGCAAGGTCTTCGTGGAGGCCTCCGACGGCCTGCACGGCGAAGAGGCCCTGCACGCCATGGCCGAGGCCTACATGCGGCTGATCGCCGACCACCCCGAGAAGCTCCAGATGCAGTTGCAGGTGTACGTCGCGGTCGCCGCCGCCGAGGCGGCCGGTGACCACGAGTTCGGCAAGATGGTGCGCAAGGGCTGGCTGGAGCTCTGGGACGCCGTGCACCTGCCTCTGGGCGGGGACGTCTCCGAGACGACGACCTTCATGGCGTACGGCATGCTCATCAACGCGCTGGCCGGGATGGGCTTCCCGTCGGGGCACCGGATCTGGGACGGCTTCTACATCTCGGCGCGCCTCAAAGAAGGCCAGGAAGGCGCGTAGGGGCGGTCGGAGGCGTGCGGGAGCGTGCTCTCGTACGACCGCGAAAGTTAGTCATCAATTACTAACCAAATGGCAAGCAAGCAGTGCACACCCTCTGGGGGAGAGATGTCACAGCACGGCACGCAACGCGGCTCACGCGGCGGGGGAGCGGTCTGGGCCCTCGTCATCACCAGCATCGCCGGTTTCATGGCGGCCCTGGACAACCTCGTCGTCACCACCGCCCTGCCCTCCATCCGTGAGGATCTGGGCGGGGCGATGCACGACCTCGAATGGACCGTCAGCGCCTACACGCTCACCTTCGCCGTCCTCCTGATGTTCGGGGCGGCTCTCGGCGACCGCTTCGGCCGCCGACGCCTCTTCGTCGTCGGCCTCACCGTCTTCACCGCCGCCTCCGCCGTCGCGGCCATGGCGCCCGGCCTCGACTCCCTGATCGCGGCCCGCGCGGTCCAGGGCGTCGGCGCGGCGATCATGATGCCGCTGACGCTGACCCTGCTCACGGCCGCCGTGCCCGCCGAGCGGCGCGGGATGGCGTACGGCATCTGGGGTGCGGTCAACGGGCTGGCCGTCGCGTCCGGTCCCCTGGTCGGCGGCAGCCTCACCGAGCACGTCTCCTGGCAGTGGATCTTCTGGCTGAACGTGCCACTGGGCCTCGCGCTGCTGCCGCTCGCCCGCCTCCGCCTCAACGAGTCGTACGGGAACGGCGCACCGCTCGACCTTCCCGGCACCCTGCTGGCCAGCGGCGGACTCTTCGGCATCGTCTACGGCCTGGTCCGCGGGCCCGTCGACGGCTGGACCGGCCCGGTGGTGCTGACGGCGCTGTTCGCCGGGGTCGCGCTGCTCGCCGGGTTCGTCCACCACGGGATACGCGCCAGGAACCCCATGCTCCCCATGCGCCTCTTCCGCTCCCGCGCCTTCTCCGGCATCAACGCGGCGAGCCTGCTCATGTTCCTCGGGATGTTCGGCTCGATCTTCCTGCTCAGCCAGTACATGCAGAACGTGCTCGGCTACTCGCCGACCGAGGCGGGCCTGCGCATGCTGCCCTGGACCGGCATGCCGATGCTGGTCGCGCCGATCGCCGGCATCCTCTCGGACCGCGTCGGAGGGCGCCCGGTGGTCGCCGCCGGGCTCTTCTTCCAGGCGGCCGGCCTCGGCCACCTCGCCTACGTGGTCACCACCGACGCCTCCTACGGCAGCCAGCTGCCCGGCCTGATCCTGAGCGGCATCGGCATGGCCCTGTACTTCGCCCCCGCCTCCGCGCTCGTGATGTCCAGCGTCACCGCGAAGGAGCAGGGCATCGCCTCCGGCGCCAACAACGCCCTGCGCGAGGTGGGCGGAGCGCTCGGCATCGCCGTCATGGCATCGATCTTCTCGGCCCAGGGCGGCTACGAGACCCCGCAGGCCTTCGTCGACGGACTGCGGCCCGCGGTCGCGGCGGGCGCCGGGATCGTGGCCCTGGGAGGCGTCGCGGCCCTGTTCGTCCCCGGGCGCCGCCGCGGCGCCGAGCCGGACACGGTCGAGGTGGGGACGGAGCCCGTACCCGCGGCCGAGTCGGCGCCGGCCGGCACCGGGCACACGGCGTCCCGCTGACGTACACGAGCGACGGAACCGAAAGGAGCCGACATGCCCACCCTTCCCTGGACCGTGCCGCACCGGCCGCCGCGGGGCACCGAGGTCCACGTCTTCGCCTCCCGTTTCGAGACCCGCACCCTCTGGGGGGCGCTGAAGTTCCTGGCGGCCACGCCGCGCGTGTGGCGGCAGGTCAGAAGCGCCCCGGGAGCGTACGGGGCCTCCCTGAAGGCGGAGCCCTTCCGGCGGACCTTCTGGACCCTGTCCGCCTGGGAGACGCCCGAGGCGCTCAAGGCCTTCGCCCGCTCCGGCGCCCACGCGCCGTCCGCCCGGGGCCTGTCCGGACAGATGAGGGACGCCGAGTTCGCCACCTGGCCCGCGTCCGGTGACGACCTGCCGGTGAGCTGGGCGGAGGTCCGACGGCGCCTGACATGAGCACCCAGGACGAGAGAGGAAACGCTCCGGTCGACCGGCCGGGGCGTTTCCCGCTGCCCGGGGCTGTCGGTGCCGTCTCGTAGTCTTGAGCGCGTGCAGGAACTCCATGACGCCCCCCTCGCCCCGCTGACCACCTTCCGGCTGGGAGGACCCGCGACCCGGCTGGTCACCGCCACCACCGACGCCGAGGTGATCGCCGCCGTCCGCGAGGCCGACGACACCGGCACGCCGCTGCTGCTCATCGGCGGCGGCTCCAACCTGGTCATCGGCGACAAGGGCTTCGACGGCACCGCCCTGCACCTCGCCACCCGCGGCCTCACCCTCGACGGGACCACGCTGGAGCTGGCGGCCGGCGAGATCTGGACCGACGCCGTCGCCCGCACCGCCGAGGCCGGACTCGCGGGTGTGGAGTGCCTGGCCGGCATCCCCGGCTCGGCCGGCGCCACCCCCATCCAGAACGTCGGGGCGTACGGCCAGGAGGTCTCCTCCACGATCACCGAGGTCATCGCGTACGACCGCCGGTCCCGCCGGACGGTCACCCTCGCCAACGCCGACTGCGCCTTCTCCTACCGGCACAGCCGCTTCAAGGCCGAGCCGGAGCGCTATGTCGTCCTGCGCGTCCGCTTCGCCCTGGAGGACGCCGACGGCCTCTCCGCGCCCCTGCGCTACGCGGAGACGGCCCGCGCCCTGGGCGTCGAGCCCGGTGACCGGGTGCCACTGGCCACCGCCCGCGAGAGCGTGCTGAAGCTGCGCGCGGGCAAGGGCATGGTCCTGGACCCGGAGGACCACGACACCTGGTCGGCGGGGTCGTTCTTCACCAACCCGATCCTCACGGACGAGGAGTTCGCGGCCTTCCGCGCGCGCGTGGACGAGCGCCTCGGCGACGGCGTCGAGCCGCCCGCCTTCCCCGCGGGCGAGGGTCGCATCAAGACGTCCGCCGCCTGGCTGATCGACAAGGCCGGCTTCACCAAGGGGTACGGCAGCGGACCCGCCCGCATCTCCACCAAGCACACCCTCGCCCTGACCAACCGGGGCGAGGCGACCACCGAGGATCTGCTCGCCCTGGCCCGCGAGGTCGTCGGCGGCGTCCACGAGGCCTTCGGGATCACGCTGGTCAACGAGCCGGTGACGGTCGGCGTCAGCCTCTAGCCGAAGCCGAGGGCATCAGTAGGCGATCCCCACGCCCTGCCGCACCGTCCCCGGGTCGCCGGTCATCGCGAGCATCGCGTGGGCCACCTCGGCGCGCCCGAGGAAGCGCCCCCTGGCCGGGAAACCGCCGACCACCGTCCGGTACCGGCCGGTCAGCGGCCTGTCCTGCAACCGGGGCGGCCGGACCACCGTCCACTCCGTGTCACCGCGCGCCAGGTCGTCCTCCATGACGCGCAGGTCGGCGTAGACCTCCTTGAACACCGTGGAGATCACGCCCCGCACCCCCCGGTCCAGCAGCCCCTCGCCCTCGGCCCGCGGTCCCACCGGCATGGCGCTGACCACCAGCAGCCTGCGCACGCCCTCCGCCTCCATCGCGCCGACCACCGTGCGGGTCAGCCGTGCCACCACACCGGCATCGGCACGACGACGGGGGCCCAGCGCGGACAGCACGGCGTCCCGCCCGGCCACGGCGGTCCGCACCGAGGCGAGGTCGTCCAGATCGGCGCGGACCACCTCCAGACGCTCGCCGCTCCCGGGCAGCCGCGCGGGGTCGCGCACGACGGCCGTGACGTGGTGCCCGGCGTCGAGGGCCTGCCGGACGACCTCCCGGCCGGTGCCTCCGGTGGCACCGAAGACGGTGAGCTTCATGGCGTACTCCCTTCCGCGCGGCGGCGTCCGGGGCGGGCGCCGGCCGATGAGCGCTGACTCATCGGCGCACCGCCTCCCACCCCTTCAAGGCCCATTGAAGGGACCGGGCACTCACCCGCCGGTCGAGTCCGCCTCGAGCGCGGCACGCCCGCCGGGTCCGGCCCCTCGTCAGCGCCGGCCCTGGGACGTCGGCGCGACGCCCTCGTCGGCCAGCCAGTCGTCGATCCCCGCCAGCAGCTTTCGTCGTACGTCCTCCGGCGCGGCCGACCCCCGCACCGACTGCCGGGCCAGCTCCGCCAGCTCCGCGTCCGTGAAACCGTGGTGCTCCCGGGCGAACTCGTACTGGGCGGCCAGCCGGGCCCCGAACAGCAGCGGGTCGTCCGCGCCCAGCGCCATCGGCACCCCCGCCGCGAACAGCGTCCGCAGCGGCACGTCCTCCGGCTTCTCGTAGACGCCGAGCGCGACGTTCGACGCCGGACACACCTCGCACGTCACCTGCCGGTCGGCGAGCCGCTTCAGCAGCCGCGGGTCCTCCGCCGCCCGCACCCCGTGCCCGATCCGGTCGGCCTCCAGGTCGTCCAGGCAGTCCCGCACGGACGCCGGACCGGTCAGCTCGCCGCCGTGCGGAGCCGACAGCAGCCCGCCCTCCCGGGCGATCGCGAACGCCCGGTCGAAGTCCCGGGCCATGCCCCGCCGCTCGTCGTTGGAGAGACCGAACCCGACGACGCCCCGGTCCCCGTACCGCACCGCCAGCCGGGCCAGGGTCCGCGCGTCCAGCGGATGCTTCATCCGGTTCGCGGCGACCAGCACCCGCATGCCGATCCCGGTGTCCCGCGCGGCCGTCTCCACCGCGTCCAGGATGATCTCCAGCGCCGGGATCAGCCCGCCCAGCCGCGGCGCGTACGACGTCGGGTCGACCTGGATCTCCAGCCACCCCGAGCCGTCCCGCAGGTCCTCCTCCGCGGCCTCCCGCACCAGTCGCTGGATGTCCTCCGGCTCCTGCAGACACGACCGCGCCGCGTCGTACAGCCGCTGGAAGCGGAACCAGCCCCGCTCGTCCGTCGCCCGCAGTTTCGGCGACTCCCCGCGGCCCAGCGACTCGGTCAGCGTCTCGGGCAGACGCACGCCGTGCTTGTCGGCCAGCTCCAGCAGGGTCGCGGGCCGCATCGATCCGGTGAAGTGCAGGTGGAGATGGGCCTTGGGCAGTTCAGAGACATCACGTACACGCTCCATTCCGTGATCCTGCCGCACGACACGCCCGACCCGACAGCACTTTCCCCGTACGTGGTCTTGCTCGCACAAACAAACAGGGCACCCCGTGCAGCCACGGAGTGCCCTGCGGGAAGCGGGGGAGGTCAGTCCCTGGCCTCCGCCAGCAGCTTCTGGATCCGGCTCACGCCCTCGACGAGGTCCTCGTCACCGAGCGCGTACGACAGCCGCAGGTACCCGGGCGTGCCGAAGGCCTCGCCCGGCACCACCGCGACCTCGGCCTCCTCCAGGATCAGCGCGGCCAGCTCGACGGAGTCCTGCGGACGCTTGCCGCGGATCTCCTTGCCGAGGAGCGCCTTCACCGACGGGTAGGCGTAGAACGCGCCCTTCGGCTCGGGGCACAGCACGCCGTCGATGTCGTTGAGCATCCGCACGATGGTCTGGCGGCGCCGGTCGAAGGCCTCGCGCATCTTCGCCACGGCGTCCAGGTCGCCGGAGACCGCCGCGATCGCCGCCGCCTGGGCCACGTTGGACACGTTGGACGTGGCGTGCGACTGGAGGTTCGTCGCGGCCTTGACGACGTCCTTCGGGCCGATGACCCACCCGACCCGCCAGCCGGTCATCGCGTACGTCTTCGCGACACCGTTGACCACGATGCACTTGTCGCGCAGCTCGGGCAGCAGGGCCGGCAGGGAAACGGAGAAGGCGTCGCCGTACACGAGGTGCTCGTAGATCTCGTCCGTCAGCACCCACAGGCCGTGCTCGACGGCCCACTGGCCGATGGCCTCGGTCTCGGCCTCGGAGTACACCGAGCCCGTCGGGTTCGACGGGGAGACGAAGAGGACCACCTTCGTCTTCTCCGTGCGCGCCGCCTCCAGCTGCTCGACGCTCACCCGGTAGCCGGTGGTCTCGTCGGCGACGACCTCGACGGGCACACCGCCGGCCAGCCGGATCGACTCCGGGTACGTGGTCCAGTACGGCGCCGGGACGATGACCTCGTCGCCCGGGTCGAGGATCGCGGCGAACGCCTCGTAGATGGCCTGCTTGCCGCCGTTGGTGACGAGGATCTGCGAGGGGTCGACCTCGTAGCCGGAGTCGCGCAGCGTCTTCGCGGCGATCGCGGCCTTCAGCTCGGGCAGACCGCCGGCCGGCGTGTACCGGTGGAACTTCGGGTTCTTGCAGGCCTCGATCGCGGCCTCGACGATGTAGTCCGGCGTCGGGAAGTCGGGTTCGCCTGCGCCGAAGCCGATCACCGGACGCCCGGCGGCCTTGAGGGCCTTGGCCTTGGCGTCCACGGCGAGGGTGGCGGACTCGGAGATCGAGCCGACTCGGGCGGAGACCCGGCGCTCGGTGGGTGGGGTTGCAGCGCTCATGGCCCCATCGTTCCAGACCGGAAACCTCCCCGGCACAGGGGTTTCACGGACTGAACAGGACCGGGTCCCGTCCTGAACATCAGTCCGGGCGTGCTTTCTGTTCGACGCCCGGCCCGTGAGCACGTACACTCTCACCTCGTTGGCCTTCACCGGCCCGCGGTCACTCGGTGCACACCAAGCACCCGGGCGGATGCGGTACGTTGGGGGACACACAAAGGGTCGTAGCTCAATTGGTAGAGCACTGGTCTCCAAAACCAGCGGTTGGGGGTTCAAGTCCCTCCGGCCCTGCTACACACACCTTCGCCAGGATGTGTGCGCATGTACGTACAGCAATGCACCGCCGTGCGGCTCAGACCGGGCGCGGCACGGCCACGACCCGGAATCAGGTGAGGACGAGTGACGGACGCCGTGGGCTCCATCGACATGCCTGATGCCCAGGACGAGGCGCCGGACAAGAAGTCCCGCAAGGGCGGCAAGCGTGCCAAGAAGGGCCCCCTGAAGCGCCTCGCCCTCTTCTACCGCCAGATCGTCGCGGAGCTCCGCAAGGTCGTCTGGCCGACTCGCAACCAGCTGACGACGTACACGACCGTGGTGATCATCTTCGTGGTCATCATGATCGGCCTGGTGACTCTGATTGACTATGGCTTCTCTCACGCCGCCAAGTACGTCTTCGGCTGAGTCGAGAGCGAAGGGCGCCGAGGTACCCGGCGCCCCTTTCGCGTGTTCCACCCCTATGTATCCAGGAAGAAGCAGCCACAGTGTCTGACCCGAACGTGAACGACGCCATCGAGCCGGTCGAGTCCGTCGAGGACGAGCTCGGCACCGTCGAGGGCGCCGACAACGAGGACACCGAGGTCTCCGCCGAGACCGAGGCTGCCGACGACGCCGTCGTCGCGGACGAGACCGACGAGGACGTCGAGGACGAGACCGCCGAGCCGGCCGAGGACGAGACCGCCGAAGAGGCGGACGAGGCCGCGGAGCCCGAGCCCGAGCTCGACCCGATCGAGGCGCTCCGCCAGGAGCTGCGCGTCCTCCCCGGCGAGTGGTACGTCATCCACACCTACGCCGGTTACGAGAACCGCGTGAAGACCAACCTCGAGCAGCGCGCCGTCTCGCTCAACGTCGAGGACTACATCTTCCAGGCCGAGGTGCCGCAGGAAGAGGTCGTCCAGATCAAGAACGGCGACCGCAAGACGATCCGCCAGAACAAGCTGCCGGGTTACGTCCTGGTCCGCATGGACCTGACCAACGAGTCCTGGGGTGTCGTCCGCAACACCCCCGGCGTCACCGGCTTCGTCGGCAACGCCTACGACCCGTACCCGCTGACGCTGGACGAGATCGTCAAGATGCTCGCCCCCGAGGCCGAGGAGAAGGCCGCCCGCGAGGCCGCCGAGGCCGAGGGCAAGCCCGCTCCGCAGCGCAAGGTCGAGGTCCAGGTCCTGGACTTCGAGGTCGGCGACTCGGTCACCGTCACCGACGGCCCGTTCGCGACGTTGCAGGCCACGATCAACGAGATCAACGCCGACTCGAAGAAGGTCAAGGGCCTCGTCGAGATCTTCGGCCGCGAGACGCCGGTCGAGCTGAGCTTCGACCAGATCCAGAAGAACTAGCACCGCACCCCGGTCCTTCTCTGGACGTACTGCTTCCGAGCCGGTCAGGCGGGCGTTCGCGCCCTGCCTGACCTGCTCGGTTTTTGGCCGCGCATCTATACCCGTTATCGTTGTGCGGTATGCCTGTGTCCGGGTCGCCCCCGGATGCGGGCAGGACCCGAATCGAAAGGACCCGGAGAGCTATGCCTCCCAAGAAGAAGAAGGTCACGGGGCTCATCAAGCTCCAGATCCAGGCCGGTGCCGCGAACCCGGCCCCGCCGGTCGGCCCCGCGCTGGGTCAGCACGGCGTCAACATCATGGAGTTCTGCAAGGCCTACAACGCCGCGACCGAGTCGCAGCGTGGCTGGGTCATCCCGGTGGAGATCACGGTCTACGAGGACCGCTCCTTCACCTTCATCACGAAGACCCCGCCGGCCGCGAAGATGATCCTCAAGGCCGCGGGCGTGGAGAAGGGCTCCGGCGAGCCGCACAAGACCAAGGTCGCGAAGATCACCCGCGAGCAGGTCCGTGAGATCGCCACCACGAAGATGCCCGACCTCAACGCCAACGACCTGGACCAGGCGGAGAAGATCATCGCCGGTACCGCGCGCTCCATGGGCGTCACGGTCGAGGGCTGACCTCCACCCCCGTACACCAGCAGTAGTAGTGGCAGGGCCTGCTCGGCCCGGACCACGACTCCTCAGAAGCCAACAGGAGCAGTAGTGAGCAAGCGCAGCAAGTCTCTCCGCGCTGCGGACGAGAAGATCGACCGGGACAAGCTCTACGCCCCGCTCGAGGCCGTCCGTCTCGCCAAGGAGACCTCCACGACCAAGTTCGACAGCACCGTCGAGGTCGCCTTCCGCCTGGGTGTCGACCCGCGCAAGGCCGACCAGATGGTCCGTGGCACCGTGAACCTCCCGCACGGCACCGGTAAGACCGCCCGGGTCCTGGTCTTCGCGACCGGTGACCGTGCCGAGGCCGCGCGTGCCGCGGGCGCCGACATCGTCGGCGCCGACGAACTGATCGACGAGGTGTCGAAGGGCCGTCTGGACTTCGACGCCGTCGTCGCCACCCCGGACCTCATGGGCAAGGTCGGCCGCCTCGGCCGCGTCCTCGGCCCGCGTGGTCTGATGCCGAACCCGAAGACCGGCACCGTGACCCCGGACGTGGCCAAGGCCGTGACCGAGATCAAGGGCGGCAAGATCGAGTTCCGCGTCGACAAGCACTCGAACCTGCACTTCATCATCGGCAAGACGTCGTTCGACGACACCAAGCTGGTGGAGAACTACGGCGCGGCGCTGGAGGAAGTCCTCCGTCTGAAGCCGTCCGCCGCCAAGGGCCGGTACATCCGGAAGGCCGCCATCAGCACCACGATGGGCCCCGGCATCCCGCTGGACTCCAACCGCACCCGCAACCTCCTCGTCGAGGAGGACCCGGCGGCGGTCTGAGCCGACGGCTCAACCCCCAGGGTTCACGGGCCCCGCACCTTCCGAGGTGCGGGGCCCGTTCCGCTTTTCCGGTACGGACCCCGGCCCGCTGGGCTAGCGTGCGGGCAGCGAACTCGCATACGGCGTACAGGGGTGGGGCGGATGACGCGCACGACGGCACGCCGTACGGTCCTCCGGATCGCGCTGACGACCGCGTTGGTCTCCGTCACCGCCTGCACCTCCGCCGCCGGGTCCGCCCCCTCCTCCGACGCCGCCCGCGCCACCGACCCGTCGACCCGGCCCCTGCGCGCCGTGGAGCGGGCCACCGGACGGGCCGGTTCGGCCAGGGTCGAGTCCACGACCGTCATGGGCGGGGAACTGTCCCTGAAGGCCGCCGGCACCCTCGGCTGGCGCGACGACCTCACCGGCACCCTGACGATCACGTACACGGGCGGCACGACCGCCGAGATGATGCGCCGGCTCGGCACCACCGCCCTGGAGGCCCGCTACCTGCCCGACGCCTACTACGCCAGACTCGGCGACCGCTTCGCCGACCGGGTGGGCGGCCGGCACTGGATCAGGTACGCCTACGCGGATCTGGACGCCCTCGGTCCGGACGCGGGCGGCGGCTTCGCGGACCAGCTGCGCGAGACCACCCCGCACCTGGCGGTGCGGGCCCTGCTGGAGGCCGAGGACGTGCGCGAGGTCGGTGCGGAGACGACCCGCGGCCGGCGCACCACGCACTGGACCGGCACGGTCGGCGGCGCCACCGCCCGCACCGTCGACATCTGGGTGGACGACCGGGACCTGCTGGTCAAGAAGGTCGAGCGGGGCCGGACGGAGACCGGGAAACTGACCCAGACCGCGTACTACAGCGACTACGGCACAGGCGTCGCCCCGAAGCGCCCGCCGGCCGCGGACACGGCGGACTTCAGGGAACTGCTGAAGACGCGGGACGACGGCTCCTGACCGGTCTCCGGCCGCCGTGCTCCCGCGGACCGCCCCGCATAAATCACAAGATCGTTCGAACCATCTCCGCTACGCTCGCGTCCTTGCTGTGAAGAAGCAGTGCGCAGTCCGTGTGCCCTGTGAAGCGTGTTTCCGTGGGGGGATCCATGAAGACGTCCGTACGCGTGCCCGTGGGCGCCGGTCTGACCGCTCTGCTGCTCGCCGCCGGCGCGGTGGGCTGTTCCGACGGGGGCGAGGAGTCCCCGAAGATGACGCCGGCCGCGGCCGTCGCCAAGGCGGCGAAGAACACGGAGGAGATCAAGTCCCTCCACTACCGCATGACCGGGCGGGCTCCCGAGGAGGGCCGGGTCGAGGCCGAGGCCCAGATGCAGCTGAAGCCCACGCTCGCGATGAGCATGAAGATGATGGCGCTCGACCAGGGCGCCGACGCCAAGGCGGAGATCCGGCTCGTCGACAAGGCCATGTACATCGGCGGCGGCGCCGCGGCGGCCAAGGAGATGGACGGCAAGAGCTGGATGAAGTTCGACCTGGCCGCCATGGGGGCCGAGGACGAGCTGAACCAGCTGGGCGGGGCCTCCCAGGCCGACAGGAACCCGGCGGCCGAGTCCACCTTCCTCACCGGTGCCAAGGACGTGGAGAAGGTCGGCACGGAGACGGTCGACGGCGTCGAGACCACCCGCTACAGGGGCACCGTGACCCTCGCCGACCTGGAGAAGAGCCTCGGGGACGAGGACGAGGCCACCCGGGAGAAGCGCCAGAAGAGCCTTGAGCAGTACGAGAAGATGGGCCTCGACAAGCTCACGATGGACATGTGGATCGACGGGGACGAACAGACCAAGCAGTTCCGCATGCAGGGTGAGGCCGACAAGGGTCCGCTGGACATGACCTTCACCTTCCTCGACGTCAACGAGCCCGTGAAGGTCACCGCCCCGCCGGCCAAGGACACGGTCGACCTGGCGGAGATGATGAAGGAGGGCGAGCAGGGCTGACCCGTCGGCCGCCCGCCGCCCGGGTGGCCCCACGGGCGGATTTGCTCGACACTGCCCCGTTCACGTACGCTTCACCAGAAGCCAAAGACCGCTGGTCGTTGCCGTGTGCTCCTCGGAGGGCACGGTGGCCGAAGGATCCGCTGAACTGCGGACGACCCGCGCAGGTGACTGTGGATGAGCTCCCGGACCTCACACCCCTTGGGTGTGCCAGACGGTCGAGCCACGCCCCGTGCGCCTGCGCCGGGGCGTTTCGTTTTCCCCAGTCCTCCTTCGGGTCCGCGCGGTCCGAATCACCCGGAAGGAGGCCGAGGCTCTATGGCGACGCCCGACAAGGCTGCCGCGGTTGCCGAGCTGACGGACAAGTTCCGCAGCTCCAACGCCGCCGTGCTGACCGAGTACCGCGGTCTCACCGTGGCGCAGCTCAAGACGCTGCGCCGGTCGCTCGGTGAGAACGCCCAGTACGCCGTGGTGAAGAACACGCTGACCAAGATTGCGGCCAACGAGGCCGGGATCACGACGCTGGACGACCAGTTCAATGGTCCGACGGCTGTCGCCTTCATCACCGGTGACCCGGTGGTGTCGGCGAAGGGTCTGCGCGACTTCGCCAAGGACAACCCCAACCTCGTCATCAAGGGCGGTGTCCTTGACGGCAAGGCGCTGTCCGCCGACGAGATCAAGAAGCTTGCGGACCTCGAGTCCCGCGAGGTTCTGCTCGCCAAGCTGGCGGGCGCCTTCAAGGGCAAGCAGACGCAGACTGCTCAGCTCTTCCAGGCGCTTCCCTCGAAGCTCGTCCGCACCGTGGACGCGCTCCGTGCCAAGCAGGACGAGCAGGGCGGTGCCGAGTAACTCGGCTCGCTTTCTGACTCACGCCGCCTAGCGGCGCGGGTCACAGCGGGCCCGACGTACGCCCGCCTCACCCAGTACATCCGGCACCCCCTGCCGAATAGTGGAAGGACCGCCATCATGGCGAAGCTCAGCCAGGACGACCTGCTCGCCCAGTTCGAGGAGATGACCCTCATCGAGCTCTCCGAGTTCGTGAAGGCCTTCGAGGAGAAGTTCGACGTCACCGCCGCCGCGGCCGTCGCCGCCGCCCCGGCCGGCCCGGCCGCCGCCGCCCCCGCCGAGGAGGAGAAGGACGAGTTCGACGTCATCCTCACCGGTGCCGGCGACAAGAAGATCCAGGTCATCAAGGTCGTGCGTGAGCTGACCTCCCTGGGTCTCAAGGAGGCCAAGGACCTCGTGGACGGCGCCCCGAAGCCCGTCCTCGAGAAGGTCGCCAAGGACGCCGCCGAGAAGGCCGCCGAGTCCCTCAAGGGCGCCGGCGCCTCCGTCGAGGTCAAGTAAGACCGCACCGGCACCACGGATCCGTCAGGGTCTGTAACGCCGTAGCACCGAAGAGCGATCATCCATCCGGGTGGTCGCTCTTCGGCGTATCCGAGGGTGCGGCGGCGGCTGCCTTGCACGCGTGACGGCGGAGAGTAGGGTGATCTTCGTCGTGCCGTCTCCAGGGCCCTGAGAGCCGCTGGAGGCGACCGGTTCGGGCCTAGGGGGGCCTTGACGAACAGCACGCAGCGCGCAATTCTCAGGGCGTCGTCAAAGGATCCGAATCCGAGGCATGGATCGACGGCGAAGAGGGCAGTATCAACGTGCGTTGAGGGCGAGGCCTTGCCGCAGGTGGTGAGAACAACGAGGAGCGAACACGGTCCCCGAGAACCGCACTGGACATCAGTGAGCCAAGTGGCTACACTGTCCCTTTGCGCTGCCTGTTAGCTGCCCCCTGCCCGTCACCAGGGGTCTACCCTCGCCCGAGCACTGACGACCAGAGCATGTCTGACCTGGCTCTTCGGCCACATCAGACACCCCCTGTCTTCGTGCACGGAAGAGGGGCCGGTACGCGCGTAGTGAGTCCGAGCCCTCGGAAGGACCCCCTCTTGGCCGCCTCGCGCAATGCCTCGACCGCGAATACGAACAACGCTGCCAGCACCGCCCCGCTGCGCATCTCCTTTGCAAAGATCAAGGAGCCCCTCGAGGTTCCGAACCTTCTCGCGCTGCAAACCGAGAGCTTCGACTGGCTGCTCGGCAACGACGCCTGGAAGGCTCGCGTCGAGTCGGCTCTGGAGTCCGGTCAGGACGTCCCCACCAAGTCCGGTCTGGAAGAGATCTTCGAGGAGATCTCGCCGATCGAGGACTTCTCCGGGTCGATGTCGCTGACGTTCCGCGACCACCGCTTCGAGCCCCCCAAGAACAGCATCGACGAGTGCAAGGACCGCGACTTCACGTACGCGGCCCCGCTCTTCGTCACCGCCGAGTTCACCAACAACGAGACCGGCGAGATCAAGTCCCAGACGGTCTTCATGGGCGACTTCCCGCTCATGACCAACAAGGGCACCTTCGTCATCAACGGCACCGAGCGTGTCGTGGTGTCGCAGCTGGTCCGTTCGCCGGGTGTCTACTTCGACTCCTCCATCGACAAGACGTCCGACAAGGACATCTTCTCCGCCAAGATCATCCCGTCCCGGGGTGCCTGGCTGGAGATGGAGATCGACAAGCGCGACATGGTCGGTGTGCGCATCGACCGCAAGCGCAAGCAGTCCGTGACCGTCCTGCTCAAGGCTCTCGGTTGGACGACCGAGCAGATCCTGGAGGAGTTCGGCGAGTACGAGTCCATGCGCGCCACCCTGGAGAAGGACCACACCCAGGGCCAGGACGACGCGCTGCTCGACATCTACCGCAAGCTGCGTCCGGGCGAGCCCCCCACGCGTGAGGCCGCTCAGACGCTGCTCGAGAACCTCTACTTCAACCCGAAGCGCTACGACCTCGCCAAGGTCGGCCGCTACAAGGTGAACAAGAAGCTCGGCGCCGACGAGCCCCTGGACGCCGGCGTCCTCACCACCGACGACGTCATCGCCACCATCAAGTACCTGGTGAAGCTGCACGCCGGTGAGACCGAGACGGTCGGCGAGTCGGGCCGGGAGATCGTCGTCGAGACCGACGACATCGACCACTTCGGCAACCGCCGCATCCGCAACGTCGGCGAGCTGATCCAGAACCAGGTCCGTACGGGTCTCGCCCGTATGGAGCGCGTCGTGCGCGAGCGCATGACCACCCAGGACGTCGAGGCGATCACGCCGCAGACCCTGATCAACATCCGGCCGGTCGTCGCCTCCATCAAGGAGTTCTTCGGCACCAGCCAGCTGTCCCAGTTCATGGACCAGAACAACCCGCTGTCGGGGCTGACGCACAAGCGTCGTCTGAACGCCCTCGGCCCGGGTGGTCTCTCCCGTGAGCGGGCCGGCTTCGAGGTCCGCGACGTGCACCCGTCGCACTACGGCCGCATGTGCCCGATCGAGACGCCCGAAGGCCCGAACATCGGTCTGATCGGATCGCTCGCCTCGTACGGCCGCATCAACCCCTTCGGTTTCATCGAGACGCCGTACCGCAAGGTCGTCGACGGCCAGGTCACGGACGACGTGGACTACCTGACCGCCGACGAGGAGGACCGCTTCGTCATCGCGCAGGCCAACGCCACGCTCAACGACGACATGCGCTTCTCCGAGGCCCGCGTCCTGGTCCGCCGCCGTGGCGGAGAGGTCGACTACGTCCCCGGTGACGACGTCGACTACATGGACGTCTCGCCGCGCCAGATGGTGTCGGTCGCGACCGCCATGATCCCGTTCCTCGAGCACGACGACGCCAACCGTGCCCTCATGGGCGCGAACATGATGCGTCAGGCGGTGCCGCTCATCAAGAGCGAGTCCCCGCTGGTCGGCACCGGCATGGAGTACCGCTCCGCCGCCGACGCCGGCGACGTGGTCAAGGCCGAGAAGGCGGGTGTGGTCCAGGAGGTCTCCGCGGACTACATCACCACGACCAACGACGACGGCACGTACATCACGTACCGCCTGGCCAAGTTCTCCCGGTCCAACCAGGGAACCTCGGTCAACCAGAAGGTCATCGTCGCCGAGGGCGACCGGGTCATCGAGGGCCAGGTCCTGGCCGACGGTCCGGCCACCGAGAACGGCGAGATGGCGCTCGGCAAGAACCTGCTGGTCGCGTTCATGCCGTGGGAGGGTCACAACTACGAGGACGCGATCATCCTGTCGCAGCGCCTCGTGCAGGACGACGTCCTCTCCTCGATCCACATCGAGGAGCACGAGGTCGACGCCCGTGACACCAAGCTCGGCCCCGAGGAGATCACCCGGGACATCCCGAACGTCTCCGAGGAGGTCCTCGCCGACCTCGACGAGCGCGGCATCATCCGCATCGGTGCCGAGGTCGTCGCCGGCGACATCCTCGTCGGCAAGGTCACGCCCAAGGGCGAGACCGAGCTGACCCCGGAGGAGCGTCTGCTCCGCGCGATCTTCGGTGAGAAGGCGCGCGAGGTGCGCGACACCTCCCTGAAGGTGCCGCACGGTGAGATCGGCAAGGTCATCGGCGTCCGCGTCTTCGACCGCGAGGAGGGCGACGAGCTTCCCCCCGGTGTGAACCAGCTGGTGCGCGTGTACGTGGCGCAGAAGCGCAAGATCACCGACGGTGACAAGCTCGCCGGCCGCCACGGCAACAAGGGCGTCATCTCCAAGATCAACCCGATCGAGGACATGCCGTTCCTGGAGGACGGCACGCCCGTCGACATCATCCTGAACCCGCTGGGTGTCCCGTCCCGAATGAACCCGGGACAGGTCCTGGAGATCCACCTCGGCTGGCTCGCCAGCCGCGGCTGGGACGTCTCCGGCCTCGCGGAGGAGTGGGCCCAGCGTCTGCAGGCCATCGGCGCCGACAAGGTCGAGCCCGGCACCAACGTCGCCACCCCGGTCTTCGACGGTGCGCGTGAGGACGAGCTGGCCGGTCTGCTCCAGCACACCATCCCGAACCGCGACGGCGAGCGCATGGTGCTCCCGTCCGGCAAGGCGCGGCTGTTCGACGGCCGCTCGGGTGAGCCGTTCCCGGAGCCGATCTCGGTCGGCTACATGTACATCCTCAAGCTCCACCACCTGGTCGACGACAAGCTGCACGCCCGGTCGACCGGCCCGTACTCGATGATCACCCAGCAGCCGCTGGGTGGTAAGGCCCAGTTCGGTGGCCAGCGCTTCGGTGAGATGGAGGTGTGGGCGCTGGAGGCTTACGGCGCCGCGTACGCCCTCCAGGAGCTGCTGACCATCAAGTCCGACGACGTGACCGGCCGCGTGAAGGTCTACGAGGCCATCGTCAAGGGCGAGAACATCCCTGAGCCCGGCATCCCCGAGTCCTTCAAGGTGCTCATCAAGGAGATGCAGTCCCTGTGCCTCAACGTGGAGGTGCTGTCCTCGGACGGCATGTCCATCGAGATGCGTGACACCGACGAGGACGTCTTCCGCGCTGCGGAGGAGCTCGGCATCGACCTGTCGCGGCGCGAGCCGAGCAGCGTCGAAGAGGTCTGACGGGAGTCAGGCGGGGCCTCTCACGCAGAGGCCCCGCCGATCCCGCGACCCCCGTTTCAGACCACAGACTTACAACCCTGAGAGGGATTGACGCATAGTGCTCGACGTCAACTTCTTCGACGAGCTCCGGATCGGCCTGGCCACCGCTGACGACATCCGTCAGTGGAGCCACGGCGAGGTCAAGAAGCCCGAGACGATCAACTACCGCACGCTCAAGCCCGAGAAGGACGGACTCTTCTGCGAGAAGATCTTCGGTCCGACCCGGGACTGGGAGTGCTACTGCGGCAAGTACAAGCGCGTCCGCTTCAAGGGCATCATCTGTGAGCGCTGTGGCGTCGAGGTCACGCGCGCCAAGGTGCGCCGTGAGCGGATGGGCCACATCGAACTGGCCGCCCCCGTCACCCACATCTGGTACTTCAAGGGCGTCCCGTCGCGCCTGGGCTACCTGCTCGACCTCGCCCCGAAGGACCTCGAGAAGGTCATCTACTTCGCGGCGTACATGATCACGTTCGTGGACGAGGAGCGTCGTACCCGCGACCTGCCGTCCCTGGAGGCGCACGTCTCCGTCGAGCGTCAGCAGATCGAGAACCGTCGCGACTCCGACCTGGAGGCCCGCGCCAAGAAGCTCGAGACGGACCTCGCCGAGCTGGAGGCCGAGGGCGCCAAGGCCGACGTGCGCCGCAAGGTGCGCGAGGGTGCCGAGCGCGAGATGAAGCAGCTGCGCGACCGTGCGCAGCGCGAGATCGACCGCCTCGACGAGGTGTGGAACCGGTTCAAGAACCTCAAGGTCCAGGACCTCGAGGGCGACGAGCTGCTCTACCGCGAGCTGCGTGACCGCTTCGGCACGTACTTCGACGGCTCGATGGGCGCCGCCGCGCTGCAGAAGCGCCTGGAGTCCTTCGACCTCGACGAGGAGGCCGAGCGCCTCCGCGAGATCATCCGCACCGGCAAGGGCCAGAAGAAGACCCGTGCGCTCAAGCGCCTCAAGGTCGTCTCCGCGTTCCTGCAGACCAGCAACAGCCCCAAGGGCATGGTGCTGGACTGCGTGCCGGTCATCCCGCCGGACCTGCGTCCGATGGTGCAGCTGGACGGTGGCCGCTTCGCGACCTCCGACCTGAACGACCTGTACCGCCGCGTGATCAACCGCAACAACCGCCTGAAGCGGCTTCTCGACCTCGGCGCGCCCGAGATCATCGTGAACAACGAGAAGCGCATGCTCCAGGAGGCCGTGGACGCCCTCTTCGACAACGGTCGTCGCGGTCGCCCGGTCACCGGTCCCGGCAACCGCCCGCTGAAGTCCCTGAGCGACATGCTCAAGGGCAAGCAGGGTCGTTTCCGTCAGAACCTGCTCGGCAAGCGAGTCGACTACTCGGCGCGTTCCGTCATCGTCGTCGGCCCGCAGCTGAAGCTGCACCAGTGCGGTCTGCCCAAGGCCATGGCGCTGGAGCTCTTCAAGCCGTTCGTGATGAAGCGCCTGGTCGACCTGAACCACGCGCAGAACATCAAGAGCGCCAAGCGCATGGTCGAGCGCGGCCGCACGGTCGTGTACGACGTGCTGGAAGAGGTCATCGCGGAGCACCCGGTTCTGCTGAACCGTGCGCCCACGCTGCACCGCCTCGGCATCCAGGCCTTCGAGCCGCAGCTGGTCGAGGGCAAGGCCATCCAGATCCACCCGCTCGTCTGCACCGCGTTCAACGCGGACTTCGACGGTGACCAGATGGCCGTCCACCTGCCGCTCTCCGCGGAGGCGCAGGCCGAGGCCCGCATCCTGATGCTGTCCTCGAACAACATCCTCAAGCCGGCCGACGGCCGTCCGGTGACGATGCCGACCCAGGACATGGTCCTCGGTCTGTTCTTCCTCACCACCGACGGCGAGGGCCGGGACCTCAAGGGCGAGGGCCGCGCGTTCGGGTCCGCCGCCGAGGCGATCATGGCGTTCGACGCGGGCGACCTGTCGCTCCAGTCGAAGGTCGACATCCGCTTCCCGGTGGGCACCATCCCGCCCCGCGGCTGGGAGCCCCCGGCCCGCGAGGAGGGTGAGCCGGAGTGGCAGCAGGGTGACACCTTCACCCTGAAGACCACGCTGGGCCGCGCGCTCTTCAACGAGCTGCTGCCCGAGGACTACCCCTTCGTCGACTACGAGGTCGGCAAGAAGCAGCTCTCCGAGATCGTCAACGACCTCGCCGAGCGGTACCCGAAGGTCATCGTGGCGGCGACGCTCGACAACCTGAAGGCCTCCGGCTTCTTCTGGGCGACCCGTTCCGGCGTCACCGTGGCCATCTCCGACGTCGTCGTCCCCGAGGCGAAGAAGGAGATCGTCAAGGGCTACGAGGCTCAGGACGAGAAGGTCCAGAAGCAGTACGAGCGCGGTCTGATCACCAAGGACGAGCGCACGCAGGAGCTCATCGCGATCTGGACCAAGGCGACCAACGAGGTCGCCGAGGCGATGAACGAGAACTTCCCGAAGACCAACCCGATCTTCATGATGGTGAACTCGGGTGCACGAGGCAACATGATGCAGATGCGTCAGATCGCCGGTATGCGTGGTCTCGTGTCGAACGCCAAGAACGAGACGATCCCGCGTCCGATCAAGGCCTCGTTCCGTGAGGGCCTGTCCGTGCTGGAGTACTTCATCTCCACGCACGGTGCCCGTAAGGGTCTGGCGGACACCGCCCTGCGTACCGCCGACTCGGGTTACCTCACCCGTCGTCTGGTCGACGTCTCCCAGGACGTCATCATTCGCGAGGAGGACTGCGGCACCGAGCGCGGCCTCAAGCTGCCGATCGCCACGCGCGACGCGGACGGCACGCTGCGCAAGGCCGAGGACGTCGAGACCAGCGTGTACGCCCGCATGCTCGCCGAGGACGTCGTCATCGACGGCAAGGTGATCGCGCCGGCCAACGTCGACCTCGGTGACGTCCTGATCGACGCCCTGGTCGCCAACGGCGTCGAGGAGGTCAAGACCCGTTCGATCCTGACCTGCGAGTCCCAGGTCGGCACCTGCGCCATGTGCTACGGCCGCTCGCTGGCCACCGGCAAGCTGGTCGACATCGGTGAGGCGGTCGGCATCATCGCCGCCCAGTCCATCGGTGAGCCCGGTACCCAGCTGACGATGCGTACCTTCCACACCGGTGGTGTGGCCGGTGACGACATCACGCAGGGTCTGCCGCGTGTCGTCGAGCTCTTCGAGGCCCGTACCCCGAAGGGCGTCGCCCCGATCTCCGAGGCCTCCGGCCGCGTCCGGATCGAGGAGACCGAGAAGACGAAGAAGCTCGTCGTCACTCCCGACGACGGCAGCGACGAGACGGCGTTCCCGATCTCGAAGCGTGCCCGTCTGCTGGTGGGCGAGGGCGACCACGTCGAGGTGGGCCAGAAGCTCACCGTGGGTGCCACCAACCCGCACGACGTGCTGCGCATCCTGGGTCAGCGTGCCGTCCAGGTCCACCTGGTCGGCGAGGTCCAGAAGGTCTACAACTCGCAGGGCGTGTCGATCCACGACAAGCACATCGAGATCATCATCCGGCAGATGCTGCGCCGCGTGACGATCATCGAGTCGGGCGACGCGGAGCTGCTCCCCGGCGAGCTGGTCGAGCGCTCGAAGTTCGAGACCGAGAACCGTCGTGTGGTCCAGGAGGGCGGTCACCCGGCCTCCGGTCGTCCGCAGCTGATGGGTATCACCAAGGCCTCGCTGGCGACGGAATCCTGGCTGTCGGCCGCCTCCTTCCAGGAGACGACCCGAGTCCTGACGGACGCGGCGATCAACGCCAAGTCCGACAGCCTCATCGGCCTCAAGGAGAACGTCATCATCGGTAAGCTCATCCCGGCCGGTACGGGTCTGTCCCGCTACCGCAACATCCGGGTGGAGCCGACCGAGGAGGCCAAGGCCGCGATGTACTCGGCCGTCGGCTACGACGACATCGACTACTCGCCGTTCGGCACCGGCTCCGGCCAGGCCGTTCCGCTGGAGGACTACGACTACGGTCCGTACAACCAGTAAGCGGGCAGGTTGAACGAAGGGCGGTCACCCCACGGGGTGGCCGCCCTTCGGCGTGCACGGGCGTGGGGCAGAATCACGTGCGTCGTCCGTTCTCCGCACCATCCGCCTTCCGTCCCTGGAGTCGTCGTGCTCGCGATAGGAATCTTCCTCGTCGTCATGGTGTGCGGCTCGTCGTTGGTGCTGGGCACCAACCTGTACGCCCTGCGAAAGGCGAGGCGACTGGAGTCCGCGGGCACCCGCGTCGAGGGCGAGTGCGTCAGCCACTACTGGCCGAGCGGCGGTCACGTGGGCGCCGTCTGCACGTACTTCGCCGGAGCCGGCCAGCAGCTCACGGTCCGCTCGTCGCGGTACTCCGTCCCGCCGGTGGAGGTGGGGGACGTGGTGGAGGTCGTCCACGAGCCGGGCAGGCCGGAGCGCGCGATGCTGCTGTTCGAGGCGACCCGGCGGGTGGGGTACGACACAGCCCTGACGGTCGTCATGGGGGCGATGTGGGTGGCGTCGGTGACGGGGCTGCTCTTCACCCTGTGACGGCGCCGCCGCACCGCACGGTGGCTACGGCACGCCCAGTTCGAAGATGACGTAGTGCGCGTACCAGCCGGAGGCGAGCGCGGCCGTGGTGAAGAAGACCGCGAGGCTCGGGAGCCTGAGGCGGGCGAGGGCCGCGGCCGGCGCGAGGAGCAGGGGGAAGGCCGGCAGCAGGTAGCGCATGGTGTTGCCGAACATCTGCTGGGTGCCGAGGACCGTGATGATCGTGGCCAGCGTGTAGGCGACCAGGACCAGCGGGGGCTTCTTGCGCAGCATCAGGGCGATCAGGAAGGGCAGCGCCAGGACCAGCTGGAGGGAGAGCAGGTCCGGGGTGGAGAAGGCGAAGACGTAGTCGCCCTTGCCGACGGCGAGGTTGCGCAGCACGTCCAGGGTGTAGGCGCCGTAGTCGAAGAAGTGCGCCCAGCCCTCGCGCTGGAGCGTGAAGTACGCGGTGGCCTCGCCGGTGCGGTAGCCGACCCAGGCGATGTAGCCGAGCAGGCCCAGTGGCGCCACGACCATGGCGTACACCGGGCCCCGTACGCCGTGCTCGCGCCGGGAGGCGGGGCGGGCCAGGGTCACCAGGGCGGCCAGGCCCACGGCGCCTATCAGGACGGCGGACGTGGGCCGGTTCAGGCCCGCGGTGAAGGCCAGCAGCCCGGCCGTCACCCAGCGCCCGGTCATCACCGCGTAGCAGGCCCAGGCGGCGATGGCGACGAACAGGGACTCGGAGTACACGGCCCACTCGACGCCCGCGCCGGGCGCGACGGCCCACAGCCCGGCGGCGATCGTGCCCGCGCGGGCCCCGGCCACCAGGCGGACCACGGCGAAGATGCCCGCGGCCGCGACGAACGAGCAGACGACGGAGACGAGGATGCCGGCGCCGTACAGCCCGAGGCCGGTGACCTCCGAGACCATGCGGATCAGGGACGGGTAGAGCGGGAAGAAGGCGACCGAGTTCTGCTGGACGGTGAACAGGCCGTCGCCGCCGAGCCGTACCAGGGAGGGGCTGTAGCCGTGCTCGGCGACCTGGAGGTACCACCAGCCGTCCCAGGTGGCCAGGACGTCCCACCAGTGGGCGCCGCCGCCGAAGCGCGGGTTCTTGCCCTCGTAGTCCCCGGCGTACTCCAGCAGCGACGCGAAGACCGCGAGGCCGACGAGCTTGGTGACGCCGTACAGGGCCAGTGCGGGCAGGTAGGGGCGGGCGCGGTCGGGGAGGACGGGAGGCCAGGTCCGCCAGGAGCGTTCCGGACGGTCCTCGGGCTGCCCGTCCGGTGCGCCGGCGGGCCTGTCGGTCACCGTGTCGTCGGCAGCCGTGTCCATGGCTGTCATCCCCCTCGGTCCGTGCTCATGCGTCAATTGCTGCCATAAGATCGCACAAGAGTCGCACATCTGTGCTCAGGATCAGGGTGAGGGGAGGCGCGGTGCCCGAGGAACGGGACGCGGAGCGGCACGGACCGGTCGTGCTGTCGGTCGTCATACCGATGTACAACGAAGAAGAGGTCCTCCCCGCGCTGGTCAGTCGACTGCGCCCGGTCCTGACGGAGCTGGGCGTCGCCCACGAGGTCGTGGCGGTCGACGACGGCAGCGGGGACCGCACGGCGGAGCTGCTCGCCGCCTTCCGGCTGGGCTGGCCGGAGCTGCGCGTGGTCGCGCTGCGGCGCAATTCCGGGCACCAGGCGGCCCTCACGGCCGGTCTGGACCGGGCCGTGGGCACCTACGTGGTCAGCCTCGACGCCGACCTCCAGGACCCGCCGGAGAAGATCCCCGACATGCTGGCGCTGGCCCGCGCCGAGGGCCTCGACATCGTCTACGGCGTCCGCGACGACCGCAGCAGCGACTCCGGGTTCAAGCGGTGGACGGCGGGCTGCTACTACCGGCTCATGCGGCGCCTCGCGGGGCCCTCGGTCCCGGCCCAGGCGGGGGACTTCCGGCTGCTGAGCCGGGCCGCCGTCGACGCCCTGAAGGCCCTGCCGGACCAGCAGCGGGTCTACCGGCTGCTGGTGCCCTGGCTGGGGTTCCCGAGCGGGCAGGTGACGTACGAGCGGGCGCCGCGCACGGCGGGGCGGACCAAGTACCCGTTGGGGAGGATGATCCGGCTCGGGGTCGACAGCGTCACCGGCTTCTCCGCGGCCCCGCTGCGCATCGCGACCTGGCTGGGCGCCGGCGCGTTCGTCGTCTGCCTGGGGCTGCTGGTCTACACCCTCACCGCCTTCGCGCTCGGCCGGACGGTGCCGGGCTGGACCTCCCTGTTCACCGGCATCGTGTTCATCGGCGGGGTGCAGCTGATCTGCGTCGGTCTGCTCGGCGAGTACGTCGGGCGCATCTACACCGCCGTGCAGAACCGGCCGACGTACTTCGTCCGGCACGACACGGCAGTGCCGACCGCGCCCGCGGCGCCGGGGCAGGGCGCGGCCGGGGAGAACGGGGTGCGGGTGCCCGCCCCCAGGGCCTGAGGCGGCCGGTACCGAACGGTACGTACCGGGACGGAAAGGGTGGCGCTGTCGGTCCAGCGCATTTGTTTTGACCGCAGCGAATGCGATAGGTACGCTCAGACCTTGTGCCTGGGGTGTGCCCTGGCCCCCGTGCGTGCCTTTCAACCGCGGTGGGGGTCGTCACCGGCCACCGTGATCCGCGCTTCTTCCGCCTTGGCGGCAAGGGTCCGCGGCTCCGACACACCCGACCGCGTGGGTCGGCAAAGTCTCAGGTTAGCTTCACCATTCGGCACACAGAAACCGGAGAAGTAGTGCCTACGATCCAGCAGCTGGTCCGGAAGGGCCGGCAGGACAAGGTCGAGAAGAACAAGACGCCCGCACTCGAGGGTTCGCCCCAGCGTCGCGGCGTCTGCACGCGTGTGTTCACGACCACCCCGAAGAAGCCGAACTCGGCCCTGCGTAAGGTCGCGCGTGTGCGTCTGACCAGCGGGATCGAGGTCACTGCTTACATTCCGGGTGAGGGGCACAACCTGCAGGAGCACTCCATCGTGCTCGTGCGCGGCGGCCGTGTGAAGGACCTGCCGGGTGTTCGCTACAAGATCATCCGCGGTTCGCTTGACACCCAGGGTGTGAAGAACCGCAAGCAGGCCCGCAGCCGCTACGGCGCCAAGAAGGAGAAGTAAGAATGCCTCGTAAGGGCCCCGCCCCGAAGCGCCCGGTCATCATCGACCCGGTCTACGGTTCTCCTCTGGTGACCTCCCTGATCAACAAGGTGCTGCTGAACGGCAAGCGCTCCACCGCCGAGCGCATCGTCTACGGCGCCATGGAGGGCCTGCGCGAGAAGACCGGCAACGACCCGGTCATCACGCTGAAGCGCGCTCTCGAGAACATCAAGCCGACCCTCGAGGTCAAGTCCCGCCGTGTCGGTGGTGCGACCTACCAGGTCCCGATCGAGGTCAAGCCGGGCCGTGCGAACACGCTCGCCCTGCGCTGGCTGGTCGGTTACTCCCGCGCCCGTCGCGAGAAGACCATGACCGAGCGTCTGCTGAACGAGCTCCTCGACGCCTCCAACGGCCTGGGTGCCGCTGTGAAGAAGCGCGAGGACACGCACAAGATGGCCGAGTCCAACAAGGCCTTCGCGCACTACCGCTGGTAGTCGCTACCCACATCGAGACCGAGAGAAGACTGAAGCCTTATGGCTACCACTTCACTTGACCTGGCCAAGGTCCGCAACATCGGGATCATGGCCCACATCGACGCGGGCAAGACGACCACCACCGAGCGGATCCTGTTCTACACCGGTGTGTCGTACAAGATCGGTGAGGTCCACGACGGCGCCGCCACGATGGACTGGATGGAGCAGGAGCAGGAGCGTGGCATCACGATCACGTCTGCTGCGACCACCTGTCACTGGCCGCTCGAGGACAACGACTACACGATCAACATCATCGACACCCCGGGGCACGTCGACTTCACCGTCGAGGTGGAGCGTTCCCTGCGTGTGCTCGACGGTGCCGTGACCGTGTTCGACGGTGTCGCCGGTGTCGAGCCGCAGTCCGAGACGGTGTGGCGTCAGGCCGACCGCTACGGCGTGCCGCGCATCTGCTTCGTCAACAAGCTGGACCGTACCGGCGCCGAGTTCCACCGCTGCGTGGAGATGATCTCGGACCGCCTGGGCGCCCAGCCGCTCGTCATGCAGCTCCCGATCGGTGCCGAGGCCGACTTCAAGGGCGTCGTGGACCTGGTCCGCATGAAGGCGCTCGTGTGGTCCGCCGAGGCGGCCAAGGGCGAGATGTACGACACCGTCGACATCCCGGCCACGCACACCGAGGCCGCCGAGGAGTGGCGCGGCAAGCTGGTCGAGGCCGTCGCGGAGAACGACGAAGAGATCATGGAGCTGTTCCTGGAGGGCCAGGAGCCCACCGAGGAGCAGCTGTACGCCGCGATCCGTCGCATCACCATCGCGTCCGGCAAGTCCGAGGACACCACGGTCACCCCGGTGTTCTGCGGCACCGCGTTCAAGAACAAGGGCGTCCAGCCCCTGCTCGACGCGGTCGTGCGCTACCTGCCGACCCCGCTCGACGTCGAGGCCATCGAGGGCCACGACGTCAAGGACCCCGAGGTCGTCGTCAAGCGCAAGCCGTCCGAGGACGAGCCGCTGGCCGCGCTCGCGTTCAAGATCATGAGCGACCCGCACCTCGGCAAGCTCACCTTCGTCCGGGTCTACTCGGGCCGCCTGGAGTCCGGCACCGCGGTGCTGAACTCCGTCAAGGGCAAGAAGGAGCGCATCGGCAAGATCTACCGCATGCACGCCAACAAGCGTGAGGAGATCGAGTCGGTGGGCGCCGGCGACATCGTCGCCGTCATGGGCCTGAAGCAGACCACCACCGGTGAGACGCTGTCCGACGACAAGAACCCGGTGATCCTGGAGTCCATGGACTTCCCGGCGCCGGTCATCCAGGTCGCCATCGAGCCCAAGTCGAAGGGCGACCAGGAGAAGCTGGGCGTCGCGATCCAGCGCCTCGCCGAGGAGGACCCGTCGTTCCAGGTCCACTCGGACGAGGAGACGGGCCAGACCATCATCGGTGGTATGGGCGAGCTGCACCTCGAGGTGCTGGTCGACCGTATGCGCCGTGAGTTCAAGGTCGAGGCCAACGTCGGCAAGCCGCAGGTCGCGTACCGTGAGACGATCCGCAAGACCGTCGAGCGCGTGGACTACACCCACAAGAAGCAGACCGGTGGTACCGGTCAGTTCGCCAAGGTGCAGATCGCGATCGAGCCGATCGAGGGCGGCGACGCCTCGTACGAGTTCGTGAACAAGGTGACCGGTGGCCGCATCCCGAAGGAGTACATCCCTTCGGTGGACGCCGGTGCCCAGGAGGCCATGCAGTTCGGCATCCTGGCCGGCTACGAGATGACGGGCGTCCGCGTCACGCTCATCGACGGTGGCTACCACGAGGTCGACTCCTCCGAGCTCGCCTTCAAGATCGCCGGTTCGCAGGCCTTCAAGGAGGCCGCGCGCAAGGCTTCGCCCGTGCTCCTGGAGCCGATGATGGCCGTAGAGGTCACCACGCCCGAGGACTACATGGGCGAGGTCATCGGTGACATCAACTCCCGCCGTGGCCAGATCCAGGCCATGGAGGAGCGGATGGGTGCCCGCGTCGTGAAGGGCCTTGTACCGCTGTCGGAGATGTTCGGCTACGTCGGAGACCTCCGCAGCAAGACGTCGGGTCGCGCAAGCTACTCGATGCAGTTCGACTCCTACGCCGAGGTTCCCCGGAACGTCGCCGAGGAGATCATCGCGAAGGCCAAGGGCGAGTAACGGACTCCGTTCAACGGACCCCGTGCTCAAGCTTTAGGCTTGACCCCGGAGCCTGCATGGGGCATTCCGCCGCGAACCCGGTGGAATGCCCCCGGCACCCGGGCTTTCCAGCAAAGATCACCTGGCGCCGATGAGTAAGGCGTACAGAACCACTCCACAGGAGGACCCCAGTGGCGAAGGCGAAGTTCGAGCGGACTAAGCCGCACGTCAACATCGGCACCATCGGTCACATCGACCACGGTAAGACGACCCTCACGGCCGCCATTACCAAGGTGCTGCACGACGCGTACCCGGACCTGAACGAGGCCTCGGCCTTCGACCAGATCGACAAGGCTCCTGAGGAGCGCCAGCGCGGTATCACCATCTCCATCGCGCACGTCGAGTACCAGACGGAGACCCGTCACTACGCCCACGTCGACTGCCCCGGTCACGCGGACTACATCAAGAACATGATCACGGGTGCGGCGCAGATGGACGGCGCCATCCTCGTGGTCGCCGCCACCGACGGCCCGATGCCGCAGACCAAGGAGCACGTGCTCCTGGCCCGCCAGGTCGGCGTTCCGTACATCGTCGTCGCCCTGAACAAGGCCGACATGGTGGACGACGAGGAGATCCTGGAGCTCGTCGAGCTCGAGGTGCGCGAGCTCCTCTCCGAGTACGAGTTCCCGGGCGACGAGCTTCCGGTCGTCAAGGTCTCCGCTCTGAAGGCCCTCGAGGGCGACAAGGAGTGGGGCAACTCGGTCCTCGAGCTCATGAAGGCCGTGGACGAGTCCATCCCGGAGCCCGAGCGCGACGTCGACAAGCCGTTCCTGATGCCGATCGAGGACGTCTTCACCATCACCGGTCGCGGTACGGTCGTCACCGGCCGCATCGAGCGTGGTGTCCTCAAGGTCAACGAGACCGTCGACATCATCGGCATCAAGACCGAGAAGACCACCACCACGGTCACCGGCATCGAGATGTTCCGCAAGCTGCTCGACGAGGGCCAGGCCGGTGAGAACGTCGGTCTGCTCCTCCGTGGCATCAAGCGCGAGGACGTCGAGCGCGGCCAGGTCATCATCAAGCCGGGCTCGGTCACCCCGCACACCGAGTTCGAGGCCCAGGCCTACATCCTGTCGAAGGACGAGGGTGGCCGTCACACCCCCTTCTTCAACAACTACCGTCCGCAGTTCTACTTCCGTACGACGGACGTGACCGGCGTCGTGACCCTCCCCGAGGGCACCGAGATGGTCATGCCGGGTGACAACACCGAGATGAAGGTGGAGCTCATCCAGCCCGTCGCCATGGAAGAGGGCCTGAAGTTCGCCATCCGCGAGGGTGGCCGGACCGTGGGCGCCGGCCAGGTCACCAAGATCAACAAGTAAGCTCCGCTTGCTTGTCGGTCTCTGACCTGACATGGGCTGATGCCTGAGAGGGCCCGCACGACTTCGGTCGTGCGGGCCCTTTCGCATGGGTGGTGAGGGCGGAAACGTCAAACGACGTCCCGGACCGTCACTCGATCGGCGGCATTGCTGGCATATGTGGCTGGCAAGACCCGTCGCTCTTCTACGTTCGGTGCATGGTCAGTTCATCTCACGAGGCGCTGCACCGGATCTTCCAGGAGGATCCGGCGCTCTTCGCCCGGGCCGTCCGGGCCCTCGGCGTCACCTTCGCCGAACCGGTCTGCGCGGTACCGCTCACCACCGACCTCCCCGAGAGCCGCCCGGTGGAGCGACGCGTGGACACGCTGCTGCGCATGGAGACGCGCGACAACGGCAGCTTCCTGCTCGCCGTCGAGTCCCAGGGCAAGCAGGACCCCGACAAGCACGCGAGCTGGGCCTACTATCTGGCGCACCTCCACGCCAAGTACGGGTTGCCGCCGGTCCTGCTGGTCGTCTGCGCCGATCGGCGCACCGCCTCCTGGGCGGCCCGGCAGGTGGACCTCGGGCCCCCGCAGTGGCCTTCGCTCACCGTGCGCCCCCTGGTTCTCGGGCCCGATCACGTGCCCGTGATCGACAGCCCCGACGAAGCGGCGCGCGACATCCCGCTGACCGTTCTCTCCGCGGCGCTGCACCGCCGCGATCCGGGCGCCGATGCGATACTGAAGGCGCTGGCCTCGGCGTTGAAAGGCCTGTCGGCCGAGGACGAGAGCACGGCAAGCATCTACATCGAACTCACGGAACAAGGACTCGGCAAGACGCCGGCCGCAGACTTCTGGAGGCAGATCATGGCCGCCGACCTTTCGTTCTTCCAGTCGGAGACCGCGCAGAGCCTGCGTGCTGAGGGGCGTGCTGAGGGGCGTGCCGAGGACATTCTGCTGTTGTTGGAGCGGCGGGGTGTGCCGGTGTCGGGTGGTGAGCGGGAGCGCATCGTGGGATGTGTGGATCTTGAGGTGTTGGGGGTCTGGTTCTCGCGGGCGATCACCGCTGGGTCGGTGGCGGAGGTTTTCGGGGCCGCGGAGGGGGAGTGAGCCGCTTGGCCGCCGACCTTTCGTTCTTCCAGTCGGAGACCGCGCAGAGCCTGCGTGCTGAGGGGCGCAGCGAGGGGCGTGCCGAGGGGCGTGCCGAGGGGCGCGCGGCGGGGCGTGCCGAGGACATTCTGTTGTTGTTGGAGCGGCGGGGTGTGCCGGTGTCGGGTGGTGAGCGGGAGCGCATCGTGGGGTGTGGGGATCTTGAGGTGTTGGGGGTCTGGTTCTCGCGGGCGATCACCGCTGGGTCGGTGGCGGAGGTTTTCGGGGCCGCGGAGGGGTGAGGCGGGGCACCGCGGTGGTCACGGGCGGGTGCCCGCGAGGTGTACCGCGGTGCGTCGCAGGGCTAGGGCCGCAGGGATGACCGAGGCGAGTACCGTGAGCACCGCGCAGGCGCCGACGGCCGTGCCGAGGGCCGTCCACGGGACCGCCGGCGTGGGGCGTACCCCGAGCAGGCCCAGCGCCGCCCACATCCCGGCCAGGTCGATCCCGGCGACGACCAGCCCGAGGACCGCGCCGACCGCGACGACCACCAGCGACTCGGCCCCCACCAGGCGCAGTACCTGTCCGCCCGTGGCCCCGGTCAGCCGCAGCGCGGCCAGGTCGCGGACCCGGTCGGAGGTGGCCATCAGCATCGTGTTGACCAGCGAGATGCCGGTGTAGAGCAGGGCGATGCCGAGGACCAGCAGCAGGCCGAGCCGGGTCGGGCGGTTGGTCTCCGGGTAGGTGGCCGCGACCCACTCGTCCGTGCCGTGCACCTGCCCCCCGTCCGAGCGCACCGCCTCGCGCAGCCCGGCGGCCACCGCCCCGGTGTCGGCGCCGTCCGCCAGGGCCACGTCCACCCGGTCGACGGGGGCGCCGGGGGCGTTGGCGGGCGTGACCCAGACGCCGTTGCCGCCGGTACCGGTGTGCATGACGGCGGCGATGCGCAGCGTCTTCTCGGTGCCGTCCCCCAGCCACACCCGCACGCTGTCGCCCACGGAGTGCCGTTCCCACTCCTCGTTGACGATGAGGGAGCCGTCGTCGAGGTCGGCCACGTTCCCCGCGGCGAGCGGCAGCCGGGTGGTCGCGGCGAGGGCCGCGGGCCCCGCGACGGCGCGCGCCTCGGACCGGACGAGCGCGACGCCCTCCTCCAGGACGTGGACCGCGCTGGACGAGGTCGGCGAGACGGTGGCCCCGGGCACGGCGCGCAGCCGCCGCACGGTCCGTTCGTCGAAGCCCGTGCCGTCCGGCGCGGTCACCACGAAGGCGGCGGCGGTGCGCTCGCGCGTCTCGGTGGCCTTCGCCTCGTTCAGCGTCGCGGTGGCGCCGAGCAGGGAGCCCGCGAGGGCGACCGTCACCAGCACGGGTGCCGCCACGGCCGCGGTACGGCGCACAGCGCCGGCCGCGTTCTCGCGGACCAGCATGCCCGTGGCGCCCGGCAGACGGGCGGGCAGCCACGCCAGGAGCCGGGCCAGCGGACGCACCACGACCGGCGCGAGCAGCGCCGCCGCCGTGATCAGCAGCATCGGGCGGACGATGTACGTCTTGCGGTGCAGCAGGTCGCCGGGGTCGTCCGCGAGGGCGATACCGAGCGTCACCACGGCCGTCAGCAGCAGCGCGAGGCCGCACAGCCACCGGCCCCGGGTCATCGCCCCCGCGTCCACGGCGGCCTCGCGCAGCGCCTCGGCGGGGCCGGTCCGGCCCGCCCGCCACGACGCCGCCACCACTCCGCACAGGGCGACGAGGAGTCCGGTCCAGAAGGCCGTGTGGAACGGCCAGGTGTGATCCCCGAGGGTGAACCAGGCAGGCGCCAGGCCGGCGTCGACCACCCACTCGGCGAGCAGCGGTGCGCCGTACCCGCCCAGTGCGCACCCCGCGGCCGAGGCCGGTACGCCGACCAGCAGGGCCTCGGCGAACACGGTCCGCCGGATCTGGCCCGGCGTCGCGCCCGCCGTGCGCAGCAGCCCGAACTCGCGTCGCCGCTGGGCGACCGTGAAGGCGAACGTGGACGCCACGACGAACACCGAGACGAACGCGGTGACGCCGCCGGCCGTGCCGAACAGGGCGTTCATCGCGGTCAGCGCCTCGCCGTCCCGGCCGGGGTCGGCGTCGGCGTACCGGCGGTCGTCCCCGGTGAGCACCCGGACACCGGCGCTGCCCCGCACCGCGTCCCGTACGGCGGACGGGTCCGCGTCCACCACGAGCTGGAGGCTGACGGGGGACAGCCGGGCGGCACGCGGGTCGGTGAAGAAGACGGCGTCCTCGAACCCGAGGCCGGGGACGGTGCCCACGACCCGCACGGTGCCGCGGTCGGTCCGGACGCGGTCGCCCGGCGCCGCCCAGCCGCCGGTGACGACGACCTCGTCGGCCGTGCGGGGCGCGCGGCCCGCGTCGATCGCGTACGGAGCGAACCGGGCCGTGGACCACGGGTGGCCCACCAGGGAGCGGGGCCCGCCGTCGGCCCGTACCGGGAAGGAGCGGTCCTCGACGACGGTGCCGAGCCGCTCCAGCCGGGCCACGGCCTGAGCCGGCACCGCACGGGGCTGCGTGAGCGCCGCCGTACGGTCGCCGATCGGCGTGGACACCGTCAGGGTGTCCTGGCCCCGGACCACGACCGGCGCGGCGGCGAACCGTTCCGGGGCGCGGCCGGGGGCGTCCGTCGAGGAGGCGAGGACCAGCCCCATGACGGTGAGCAGGGCGACGCCCAGCGACAGCGCGACGAAGCTGCCGGTGAAGGAGGCCCAGCGGAAGCGCAGGGTGCGCAGGGCCACGGTCAGCACGGGGTGGCCTCCGGCCGGGGGGTGTGGGGGGCGGCGGTCAGCACGGGGTGGCCTCCAGGTGGGTCATGCGGGTCGCGACGGCGTCGGCGCCCGCCGCGGTCAGCTCGCCGTGGACCCGGCCGTCGACGAGGAAGACCACGCGGTCGGCGTAGGAGGCCGCCACCGGGTCGTGGGTGACCATGACGACCGTCTGGCCCGCGTCGTCGACCATGCCGCGCAGCAGCGCCAGCACCTCACGCCCGGTCCGGGTGTCCAGGGCACCGGTCGGCTCGTCGCCGAAAAGGATCTCGGGGCGGGTGATCAGCGCGCGGGCCAGCGCGACGCGCTGCTGCTGGCCGCCGGACAGCTCCGCGGGCCGGTGCCGGGCCCGGTCGGCGAGCCCGACCTGGGCGAGGACCTCGCGCACCCGGGCCCGGGAGGGGCGGCGGCCGGCCAGGCGCAGGGGGAGGGCGACGTTCTGCGCGGCGGTCAGCGACGGCAGCAGGTTGAACGCCTGGAACACGAACCCGATGCGGTCACGGCGCAGCAGCGTCAGCCGCCGCTCGCTCAGCCCGGTCAGGTCGGTGCCGCCGACGACCACCGCCCCCGACGTGGGCCGGTCCAGACCGGCGGCGCATTGGAGGAGGGACGACTTGCCCGAGCCCGAGGGGCCCATCACGGCGGTGAACGTGCCCCGGGGAAAGGCGAGGGAGACCTCGTCGAGGGCGGTCACGGCGCTGTCGCCCGACCCGTACCGTCTGCTCACGGAGCACAACCGGACCGCGTCCACGGCGTCCACCGCGTCCATCGCGTTCATCGCGTTCATCACGTCGAATACGGGGTCGTGCTCTGCGTCGACCGTCCGGCCCGTGTTCCTGTTCATCTGTCCCCACTCGTCGGCTTCTCGGCTGATGACTCCACGAAACCGTCCGCGAACACCCCGGCGCAGTGCGGCAGGGGCGAGAAACGGGGTAGGGCGGGCCATACCCCCGGGACGCCCCCTGGACCGATGGCCCGGTCGTGCGCGGGCGTCCTACGGTGATCCGCATGCACCCTCGCAACGTGTGGCAGGCCATGTCCGGCCCGGGCCCCGGCTTCCTGCTGTCGGCCTGGCCGTGGCGCGCGGTCGCCTACCTGGCGTCCGGGGCGGTGGCCGGTGCCGTGACCCTGGTGGGGGTCGTGACCGCCGCCGCCGTCGGCGGTGTCCTCGCCGTCGTCGTGGTCGGTCTGCCGCTGCTGGTCCTCCTCGCCCTCGCGGGCCTGCCCGTCGCCCACCTGGAGCGCCACCGCCTGCGTCTCGTCGACCGCGACCCCGCACCCGGCCGGCACCGGCAGCCGGCCGCCGCGGGCCTGTGGGCCTGGCTGACCACGCGGCTGCGGGAGCCGGCCACCTGGCGGGAGCTGGGGTACGCGCTGCTGTTCGCCTTCCTGCTCTGGCCGGTGGACGCCCTCGTCCTCTGCGCCGCCCTGGTCCTGCCGCTCTCCACGGTCGCCACGCCACTGTTGATGGCCACCGTGGGCGACGGCGAGGAGGCGAAGGTCCTCAAGCAGTGGACGGTGACCACCTGGCCGACCGCGTTCGGCGTGGCGCTGCTCGGGCTGCTGCTCCTCGTCGTCGGCGCCTACGCGCTGGGGCTCGCGGCGGGCGCGCGGGCCGAGCTGGCCCGCGTCCTCGTGGGCACACCGCGCGGCGGCGACCCGGACGCCCGGGTCGTCGAACTGACCCGCTCCCGTGTGCGGTTGGTGGACGCCTTCGAGGCCGAGCGCCGCCGGATCGAGCGCGACCTGCACGACGGCGCCCAGCAGCGCCTGGTCGCCCTGACGATGGCCCTCGGCCTGGCCCGCCTGGACGCGCCGTCCGGCCCGCTCGCCGACCAGCTGGCCAAGGCCCACGAGGAGGCGGGGAAGGCGCTGGGGGAACTGCGGGAGCTGATCCACGGCATCCACCCCAAGGTGCTCGCCGACTACGGCCTGGCGGCGGCCGTCGAGGACGCCGCCGACCGGTCCGCCGTCCCCGTGGACGTCCACCTGGAACTGCCCGGCCGGCTGCCCCAGGCCGTGGAGGCCGCCGCCTACTTCGTGGTCTGCGAGGCCCTCGCCAACGTCGCCCGGCACAGTGGTGCCGATCGCGCGGAGGTGACCGGCGGGCACCGCGACGGACGGCTGCTCCTGGCGGTCCGCGACGACGGCCGGGGCGGCGCGGAGGCCGGGGCGGGCAGCGGCCTGACCGGGCTCGCCGACCGGGTGTCCGTACTGGATGGCAGACTCTCCGTGTCCAGTCCGCCGGGCGGACCGACCCTGTTGCGTGTGGAGATCCCGTGCGAGTGGACCGAACGCTTCGCGTAGTGCTGGCCGAGGACAGCGTGCTGCTGCGGGACGGGCTGGTCGGCCTGCTCGGCCGCTGCGGGCACGAGGTGGTGGCGGCCGTCGGCGACGCGGAGGCACTCGTCGCGGCGGTGGAGGAGCACATCCCGGACATCGTCGTGACGGACGTCCGGATGCCGCCCGCCTTCCAGGACGAGGGTCTGCACGCGGCGGTGCGGCTGCGCGAGAAGCGCCCCACCCTGCCCGTCCTCGTCCTGAGCCAGTACGTGCAACGGGCCTACGCCGCCGAACTGCTGGACTCCGGCGACGGCACGGGCGTGGGCTACCTGCTGAAGGACCGCGTCGGCCAGGTCGAGGAGTTCGTCGACGCGCTGGCCGAGGTCGCGGCCGGCGGCACGGTCGTCGACCCCGAGGTGGTACGTCAGTTGCTGCGCCGCCGCCGGGACCCCCTGGAGCGGCTCAGCCCGCGTGAGCGGGAGGTGCTGGCACTGATCGCCGAGGGCAGGTCCAACGGGGCCATCGCCCGTGAACTCGTCGTCTCCGAGGCGGCCGTCGGCAAGCACGTCGGCAGCATCCTCACCAAGCTCGACCTGCCCCCGGCGGACGGGACGCACCGCAGGGTGCTGGCGGTGCTGGCGTTCCTGCGGGGCTGACCGGTGAGGCGGGCCGCATCCCCGCGCCCGAGGCGGAGGACGGACGCGACCGGGCCCGGGCGCTCTCCCAGTGCGCACCCGGGCCCGTCCCCGACCTCCCCGGCGACGCCCCCCGCGGGTCGTCGTCCGGGGGCCGTCCCCCGTGGGTTCCTCAGCCGCTCACACCCGCTGCCACAGCGCCGGTACGTCCGACGGCTCCCAGCCCCGCTGGGCCTGGTGACCCTGGAGGCAGCGGTAGGTGGCGCCGCCGTACGTCACCGTGTCGCCCGGCTGGTAGACGGTGCCGGCCGCCCAGGTGCCGCCGGGCTCCTCGGGCTCACCCGGGTCCTCGCCGCCGCCACCGGTCGTCTTCAGGGTGAGGCCGTAGTTCTGGAGCAGCGGGTTGATCGGCTGGAAGTACGTCGTCCCGCCGCTGCGGCAGTCGCCCGAGCCGCCCGAGGTGACGCCCTGCGCCTGGCTGCCGGAGATGTAGGAGCCGCCCGAGTCACCGGGCTCGGCGCACACCGTGGTGCGGGTGACGCCCGTGATGGTGCCCTCCGGGTAGGTCACGCTGGTGTTGTGCTGCTGCACGGTGCCGCAGTGCCAGCCGGTGGTGGAGCCGGAGCGGCACACGGACGCACCGACCGGGGCCTGGGTCGACCCGGCGACCTGCACGTTCTGCCCGCCCGCGCCGCTGACGTACGGGGTCGCCGTCCACTGGGAGTTGGTGGCCACCCACGCCATGTCGCGGCCCGGGAAGACCGAGCCCTGGAAGGTCCCCTGGGCCACCCGGTTGGCGCCGCTGGTGCTCGCGCCCGCCCGTCCGCAGTGACCGGCGGTGGCGTAGCCCTGCTGGGTGCCCTTGGTGACCGGGAAGCCGATCGAGCAGCGTCCGCTGTTGTTGATGTAGTACGCCTCGCCGCCGCGCAGGTCGTACAGCGGGCGGGGCCGCTCGGCCGACTGCTCGACGCGGACGGGTCCGGCGTCGACCCCGGCCGCGTCGAGCAGGGCGCGGGCCGCGGCGGGGTGCGGGGCCCGCACGGTGACCGTGTTGGCGCGTACGTCCACGTACCGCACGGGCGCGGCGGCGCTGTCCCGGGCGGCGACGGCACGGTCGACGCGGGCCTTGGCCGCGTCCAGGTCGGCGAGCGAGTGCCGTACGACCTCCGCCACCGCGCCCTCGGCCTCGATCGCCGCCACGTCGCCCGCGTCCGTGGTCGCCACCGTCAGGGTGCCGGACTCGGCGCCGCGCACCCACGCGCCCGCGAAGTCGGCGCCGAGCGCGGCCCGGAGCCGTCCCGCGGTGGCGCCCGCGTCCGCCTCGTTGGCCAGCCGGCGCTCCGCCTGCCGCAGGTCGAGGCCGAGGTCGCGTTCCATGGCCCGGAGCAGCGCGGGCGGCGCGGTGTCGGTGCGCAGGGACTCGGCCGCGGTGGGCGCCGCGTCGGCGGGGGCCGTCCCGGCGCTCGCGGAGCCGCTGAGCCCGGCCACGAGCAGGGCGGCCGTCGCGGCGACGGCGGCGCCCACGGCTCTGGTGTGTCGGTGGGGCATGGGGGATCTCCTCGGTCTCGGTGGGGAGGTGCCGAAACCGTAGGGAGGGACGACCGGCGGTCATAAGCCGTCGGTCGGCCCTCTCCCCTGTGTTATGGAACGCGCAGGCGTCCAGGGAAGGCGTCCGCGGGTCAGGGCACCCGGTTCGCCGCCATCCACTGCGTGTAGCTGTCGCTGCCCGCCGCCACGCCCGCGTGGGCCATGCGTGCCTGCGCCAGCACGGTGGCGGCGAGGTCCTGCCGCTGCGCCACGGCGTGCCGGCCGAGCAGGTGCCGCCAGGCCAGCGGAGTGCCGGTGAGCGGACGGGTGACGATGCCGGGCGTGGTCGGGAAGGTCGCCCGGCACAGGCCCACCGCCCGTCCCACCTGCACGAGGTGCACGAGGGACGCGGTGTCCGTCTCGTACATGCGGCGCGGGGTGAACCCGGCGCGGGTGCAGGACGCGGTGAAGCAGTCGCCGAAGCAGCCGTCGCCGGGCACGCAGGCCCACTCCTCGCCCGCCAGGTCGGTCAGGTCGACCTCGGGCCGGTGGGCGAGCGCATGCCCCTCGGGCACCATGACGAAGACCGGGTCGACGGCGACCTCCTGCCAGACCAGCCCCTCGGCACCGGGCGGGGAGGCGGAGCCGCAGGTCCCGGCCAGGGCGAAGTCCAGCCGCCCCTCGGCCAGCTGTTCGGCCAGCGCCCGCTCCGACCAGGAGGTGCAGGTCGTCATGCGGGTGTCCGGCGCCACGTCCGCGAGCCGGTCCACCAGGGCGCCCAGCAAGGGCCCGTGCGTGCCGCCCAGCCGCAGGTGCCGCGCGGTACGGGGGGCCCGCGCGAACCGCGCCGCCTCCTGCTGCAACTCGGTCACCGCGGGCAGCACGATCCGGCTGCGCTCCAGCACCAGCTCGCCCAGCGCGGTGGCCCGCACGCCGTGTCGGCCACGCACGAACAGGGCGCCGCCCAGCGCCCGTTCGATCCGCTTGAGCTGAGCGCTCAGCGCGGGCTGCGCGAGACCGAGCGCCGTCGCCGCCCTGGTGAGGCTCCCGGCGTCGGCGATGGCCCGGACCGTCCTGAGATGCCGCAACTCCAGCTCCATAGGGGGAGCTTGCGTCGGGCGAGGGGCGGGGGCAAGGGGTTGGTCCGGACCTGTGACGGTGCGGCGTGACCGTGACTCCCGCGGTAGCGGGCGGAGTTGAGCGCGAAGAGGGTCGTTCCGCCTGGTACCCGCTCGTTCCTCGCTACTACAGTGCCGGTGAAGAACGGACGGGTCGGTGCCGCGGTGCCGCGACGGGTCGGCCCGTGGCCCGGGGGACGGCAGGCGCAGGAGATTCGCCGCTACGGACCGACGGCAACAAGCTCCCCCGTTGGTCCGTCGGGATCGCGTACCACGGAAGAGAGCGACGGGGAGTGTCATGAGGATCACCTGGTTCGCCTGGCTGGCCAGGCACTTCGGCACATACGGCTACAGCGACGGGCCGATGCGGGCCGCGATCGGCACGGGCGCCGTGCTGGTGACCGCCGCCTTTCTCTGGTTCACCCTGCACCGCAACCGGCCCGCCGCTGTGACCGCCACGGGCCTCACCTGCGCCCTGGGCATCGGATGGCTGGCCTTTCACTGAGAGGACCGGAGGGCTGCGCACGCAGGCGCAGATCGGCCCAGACGGTCTTGCGCGGGAAGCGGCCCGCCGTGACTCCCCAGCGGTCGGCGAGGGCTTCCACGAGCAGCAGGCCACGGCCCGATTCCGCGTCGGGGGCGGGCGCCTGCGGGTGGGGGAGACGCTCCCCCCGGATGTCGGTGACCTCGATACGAAGGGTGTCGCCGACGACGTAGAGCACGAGCCGGAAGTCGCGGCCGGGGACGCGTCCGTGGGTCACCGCGTTGTTCGCCAGCTCGGCGACGAGCTGACGTGCCGGGTCCAGGGGAAGGCCCCAGGACCGGAGCTGCTCGGTCGCGAGCAGACGGGCCAGGCGGGCACCGCGGGGCGTAGGGGAGAGCTGCACGCTGAAGTTGCGTACGCGGGTCGTGAGTTCGGTGGATTTCACATTCACGTCACTCAGCGTGGTGGCACGCACTTACGGTGAGAAGTGACTCGGCGGGTACGTACGGTCACTGTCCGGCGCTTGTCCACCGCTGTCGTGGCTGTCGGGGCGGGATGTGCGGGTAGGGCCCGGGGGTCAGCATGCCGGGACGACGAAGGGGCGCGGGATGACGGTCGGTACGGACGAGCCGGGCTGGGAGGTGGACCCCGACGACGAGTGGGGCGTCGCGGTCATCGCCACGGTGGGACGGCAGCTGAAGCTCCGCCGCGAGGCGGTGGGGATGCGGGCCGCCGACTTCGGGGTGGCGGTCGGGTACGGGGAGGACCTCGTCTACAAGGTCGAAGGGGGCAAGCGAATCCCCCGGCAGGAGTACCTGGACAGGGCCGACGAGGTGCTGGGCGCGGGCGGGCTGATCGCGGCGACCTGGGAGGACGTGAAGAAGGTCCGGTACCCGAAGAAGGTGCGGGAGCTGGGGAAACTGGAGGGGAAGGCGGTCGAGATCGGTCTGTACGAGTGCAACATCATCGCTGGGCTGTTGCAGACACCGGAGCACGCGCGAACACTGATCGAGGCAGCGCAGCCGCCGTACTCACCGGACGACGTGGAACGCATGGTGGCCGCTCGGTTGGCCCGGCAGTCCGTCTTCGAACGCGATCCAGCTCCGTCGATGCACTTCGTGCTGGAAGAGGCGCCACTGCGTCGGCAGGTTGGAGGCACAATGGCCTGGCAGTACCAGCTCGAACGTCTGCTGGAGGTCGGGCGGTTGAACAACGTCACGCTTCAAGTCATGCCGACGAACGCCGACGCCCACCCAGGGCTGGACGGCAGGATCGAGTTGCTGAAGTTCCCAGACGGCACAGCGGTGGGCCGCGCCGACGGCTTGTTCAACGGACGGCCCGTCTCTGAACCGCGGCAACTCCGCATCTTGGAGTTGCAGTATGGGACCATCCGGGCACAGGCACTCTCGCCCAGGGAGTCGTCCGCCTTCATCGAGACACTGCTGGGAGAAACATGATTCGCGAGGCTGAACTGGCCTGGTTCAAGAGCAGCTACAGCGGCGGCACCAACGGCGAGTCCTGCGTCGAGATCGCTACTACCCCCAGCACCATCCACGTCCGCGACTCCAAGCACCTACAGGACGGCCCCCGCCTCGCCCTCACCGCGAGCGCCTGGGCGCACTTCCTCCCGTACGCCTCGCGGGACTGACGACCTCCTGCGTCCCCACCACCGCCAGCAGCTCCAGCAGCCCCGCGCTCTCCGTCCCCACGGCCGGGGTGAACCACAGCAGCCGCTGGCGTCCGTCCTCGCTGAACAGGTTGAGGCAGTTGACCTCGATGACGCCGAGCGTGGGGTGCACGATCCGTTTCCGGTCGTCGCGTCGGAAGGCCACGTCGTGGTCGGCCCACAGCGCGGCGAACTCGGGGGAGACGCCGAGCAGCGTACGGATCATGGAGGTGACCTCCGGGTCCTTCGCGTCCCTCCGCGCCGCGGCGGCCCGCAGGTCGGCTACGAAGGCGCGGGACTGGCTCTCGTGGTCGGCCTCGGGGTGCAGGAGCCGCGCCTCCGGCTCGGTGAACCACCGGTGCACGAAGCTGGACCGGGGCCCCGTCAGACCGGACTGGTCCCCGACCAGTGCCACGGCCGACGGATTCTGCACGAGGGTGACGTGCAGGTCGGTGATCACCTGTGCCGGGGTCGACGGCATGCGCCCGAGCAGGTCGAGCATGCCGGGGTGGACGTGCGAGGCGGCGCCGCCCTGTACGGGCACCGGGCGGTCGGCGAGCCGGTAGAGGTAGTCGCGCTCGTCGGCGGAGAGCCGCAGCGCCCTCGCCAGCGCGGCGACCATCTGCTCGGACGGCTGGGACCCGGCGCCGCGCTCCAGCTCGTTGTAGTAGTCCACCGACGCCCCGGCGAGCTGGGCGACCTCCTCGCGCCGCAGCCCCGGCACCCGGCGCCGCGGTCCGGCCGGGAACCCGACGTCGGCCGGCCGGATGCGCTCCCGCCGCGACCGCAGGAACGCTCCCAGCTCGGCGTGCTTCACAGCGCTCATGTCGTCCATTCTGCGCCGGGCCGGGACCGTGACCCAGGGGATGGCATCCCCTGGCTCCGCCGCCGCGTGCCGCGCATCGTGGACGCATGACCACGAACACGAACATCACTCCTGCGGCGGAGACCCGCGTGGCGATCGTCACCGGCGGATCACGCGGCATCGGACGGGCGGTCTCGCTCAGGCTCGCCCAGGACGGCCTCGCGGTCGTCGTGAACTACGCCCGCGACGCGGCGTCCGCCGACGAGACGGTGACGGCGATCACCGAGGCCGGTGGGCGCGCGGTCGCCGTCCGGGCCGACGTTGCGGAGGAGAAGGAGGTCGCCGCGCTGTTCGACCGGGCCGAGGAGGAGTACGGCGGTGTCGACGTGGTGGTGAACTCGGCGGGGCGGATGGCCCTGTCGACCATCGCCGACCTGGACCTGGCGGCCCTGGACGCCATGCACCGCACCAACATCCGTGGCGCCTTCGTCGTCGCCCAGCAGGCGGCCCGGCGGCTGCGGGCGGGCGGCTCCTTCGTGGGCTTCTCGACCTCCGTGGTCGGCGCGCAGTTCCCGACCTACGGCGCGTACACGGCGAGCAAGGGCGCCGTGGAGGCCATGGTCCTGATCATGGCGCGCGAGCTGCGGGGCCGGGACGTCACGGTGAACGCCGTGGCCCCCGGTCCCACGGCCACGGACCTGTTCCTCACCGGCAAGACCCCCGAGCAGATCGAGCGGCTCGCCAAGACCCCGCCCCTGGAGCGGCTGGGCACCCCGGAGGACATCGCCGCCGTGGTGGCCTTCCTCGGCAGCCCCGCCGGCCACTGGGTGAACGGACAGGTCCTGCGGGCCAACGGGGGCCTGGTCTGATGCCCTTCGCCCACTTCAAGGTCCCCGCGGGCACCGTCACCGCCGAGGACAAACGGAAGATCGTCGAACGCACCACCGACCTGTACGCGGAGATCTACGGCGAACGGGCCCGCCCCACCACCGTCGTCCTCGTCGACGAGGTCGCCGACGGCGGCTGGGGCGTCGCCGGGCACGTGCTCACCGCCGAGATGCTCGACGGGGACGCGGCGTGACGTACCCGGCGCGGGAGGCCGCGCCTCACGGCCAGGTGCGCGAGCACAGCACCAGCCGGTAGCCGTCCGGGTCGGCGATCGTCACCCCGTGCTCGTCCCAGTACGGGCTGTGGGACGCGACGCGCGAGCCGCCGGCCCCGACCAGGCGGTCGACGAGAGCCTCGTCCACCGGCCCGCCGAGGTAGACGACGAACAGGTCGTCCACCGTCGGGGCCGGCACCGTCGGACGCAACGGGTCGTGTGTCAGCTCGACGTGCCAGGCGGCACCGGGCGGGCCCACCATCAGCAGGTCGTGCTCGCCCGGGACCTGTCCGCTCGCGCGCCACAGGACGGCGAGGCCGAGCCCGTCCACGTGAAAGCGCTCAGCGGCGGCGAGGTCCCGCGAAGGCCGGGCCAACCGGACGGGGGCGGCGGGGTCGATCATGCCGGGATCTCCTTCACGACGTTGCGGGCAGGGGCGGCGGTCGTCCGCGGTCGCCGCAGGGCAACGATTGTGGAGCCCCGATCGAGGACGGGCCCGGGAAAGCCGCAGCATGCTCGCCGCCTTGTCCCCTATGATCCCGAGCAGCCGATATGTGAGGTACGCGTCTCACATAGTGGTCGCGCCCGCGACGCCACCCTGGCCAGGGTGTTTACATGCGCGTAACACTTATGTGTCCCTGCGCGCGGCAACGGCGCCGAGCGCCCCTCACCGGACGGGACCGGAACGCCGGCACCGGCGTTTCCGCCCGGTCCCGGTGTCGCCGTGCCAGAAAGGGCTTCCGTGACGACGCGATCCGCACCGACGAGCACGCTCGACCACCTGCTCACCGAGATCGAACACCGCAACCCCGCCCAGCCCGAGTTCCTCCAGGCCGCCCACGAGGTGCTGGAGACGCTCGCGCCGGTGCTCGCGGCCCGCCCCGAGTACGCGGAGCCGGGCCTCGTCGAGCGGCTGGTCGAGCCCGAGCGGCAGGTGATCTTCCGGGTGCCGTGGCAGGACGACCGGGGGCGCGTCCACGTCAACCGCGGCTTCCGCGTCGAGTTCAACAGCGCGCTGGGCCCGTACAAGGGCGGTCTGCGCTTCCACCCCTCGGTCAACCTGGGCGTCATCAAGTTCCTGGGCTTCGAGCAGATCTTCAAGAACGCGCTGACCGGACTCGGCATCGGCGGCGGCAAGGGCGGCAGCGACTTCGACCCGCACGGGCGCAGCGACGCGGAGGTCATGCGCTTCTGCCAGTCGTTCATGACGGAGCTGTACCGGCACATCGGCGAGCACACGGACGTCCCGGCCGGTGACATCGGCGTCGGCGGCCGCGAGATCGGCTACCTGTTCGGCCAGTACCGCCGGATCACCAACCGCTGGGAGGCCGGCGTCCTCACCGGCAAGGGCGCGGGCTGGGGCGGCTCGCTGATCCGCCCGGAGGCCACCGGCTACGGCAACGTGCTCTTCGCGGCGGCCATGCTGCGCGAGCGCGGCGAGGACCTGGAGGGCCGGACGGCGGTCGTGTCCGGCTCCGGGAACGTGGCGATCTACACCATCGAGAAGCTGACCGCCCTCGGCGCCAACCCCGTCACCTGCTCGGACTCCTCCGGCTACGTGGTCGACGAGAAGGGCATCGACGTGGACCTGCTCAAGCAGGTCAAGGAGGTTGAGCGCGGCCGCGTCGACACCTACGCCGAGCGCCGGGGCTCCTCCGCCCGCTTCGTGCCCGGCGGACGGGTCTGGGAGGTCCCCGCCGACATCGCCCTCCCGTCCGCCACGCAGAACGAGCTGGACGAGACCGACGCCGCGGCGCTCGTGCGCAACGGCGTGAAGGCGGTCTCGGAGGGCGCGAACATGCCGACCACCCCTGCGGCCGTCCACCTCCTCCAGCGCGCCGGCGTCGCCTTCGGCCCCGGCAAGGCGGCCAACGCGGGCGGCGTCGCCGTCAGCGCCCTGGAGATGGCCCAGAACCACGCGCGGACGTCCTGGACCGCGGAGCGGGTGGAGGAGGAGCTGACCGACATCATGAACAACATCCACACCACCTGCCACGAGACCGCCGCCCGCTACGGCGCCCCCGGCGACTACGTCACGGGCGCGAACATCGCGGGCTTCGAGCGCGTCGCGGACGCGATGCTGGCGCAGGGCGTCATCTGAGCCGCGGGGGCACGCTCACCCTCCCGGAGTGCGACCGGCGCCCCGGGAGGAAAGGGGCACAAGCCCCGGGACCGGAGCGTCCTGAGGCGCGGCAGGTGTGGCCCTCGGTGACGTGGGGTACAGTCATCCGCTTCGATTGGCCAGCGCGGTGCCCCGTATGGCAGACTGGTCGAGTTGCTCGGTCGAGTGCCGATGCTGCGCGCCTCCCGCCGGGGGGACCGGAAGCGAGTCCCACAGTACTCGTCGCCCCACGCGTTACGCCGAGAGGTGTAGGGGCGGACGTACGGGAATCTTCCGGGAAGTGTCAGCGGGGTACCGGCCAGGCGCCCGGTGGGCCTCTCGCCCCCGGTCCGCGGTTCCGGAAGGGCCCGCACCTCCCAGAGCAGGGATGTTCGAACAAGGGACATCTGTGTCAGCGAGAGTGCGACACGCCCGACCGCGTGGGTCGGAGGGGGAGGGAGTACCAGGGACCACCGGGTCCAGAGCGTTACGAGAGACAGGACTACTGAGTAGCCATGGCGGGACAGAAGATCCGCATCCGGCTCAAGGCCTACGACCACGAGGTCATCGACTCTTCGGCGAAGAAGATCGTCGAGACGGTGACTCGCACTGGTGCGTCGGTCGCAGGCCCGGTGCCGCTGCCCACTGAGAAGAACGTGTACTGCGTCATCAAGTCGCCGCACAAGTACAAGGACTCGCGCGAGCACTTCGAGATGCGCACGCACAAGCGCCTGATCGACATCCTCGACCCGACCCCCAAGACCGTTGACTCTCTGATGCGACTCGACCTCCCGGCCGGTGTCGACATCGAGATCAAGCTCTGAGGGCGGTGATCTGAAGATGACCAAGCAGATCAAGGGCATCCTGGGCGAGAAGCTCGGCATGACGCAGGTGTGGGACGAGAACAACCGTGTTGTTCCGGTCACCGTCGTCAAGGCCGGCCCCAACGTCGTCACCCAGGTCCGCACGAACGACGTCGACGGCTACGAGTCGGTCCAGATCGCCTTCGGCGAGATCGACCCGCGCAAGGTGAACAAGCCCCTCAAGGGCCACTTCGCCAAGGCCGACGTCACCCCCCGTCGTCACCTCGTAGAGATCCGTACCGCTGACGCCAGCGAGTACACCCTCGGCCAGGAGATCACCGCTGAGACCTTCGAGTCCGGCGTGAAGGTCGACGTCACCGCGAAGAGCAAGGGCAAGGGCTTCGCCGGCGTCATGAAGCGCCACAACTTCAAGGGTGGCAAGGCGTCGCACGGTGCCCACCGTGTGCACCGCATGCCCGGATCCATCGGTGGCTGTGCCACCCCCGGCCGTGTCTTCAAGGGCATGCGCATGGCGGGTCGCATGGGCAACGAGCGGGTCACCACCCAGAACCTGACCGTTCACGCCGTTGACGCGGAGAAGGGCCTGCTCCTCATCAAGGGCGCGGTTCCTGGTCCGAACGGCGGCCTCGTCCTGGTCCGCACTGCGGCCAAGGGGGCCTGAGGTAACCGATGAGCACTGTTGACATCCTTTCGCCTGCCGGCGAGAAGACCGGTAGCGTCGAGCTCCCCGCGGAGATCTTCGGCGTGGAGAAGATCAGCATCCCGCTGATCCACCAGGTCGTCGTCGCGCAGAACGCCGCTGCCCGCCAGGGCACGCACAAGACCAAGCGTCGCGGCGAGGTCCGTGGTGGCGGCAAGAAGCCGTACCGCCAGAAGGGCACCGGCCGCGCCCGCCAGGGTTCGACCCGCGCGCCGCAGTTCGCCGGCGGTGGCGTCGTCCACGGCCCGCAGCCGCGTGACTACTCGCAGCGGACCCCGAAGAAGATGAAGGCCGCGGCCCTGCGCCACGCCCTCACCGACCGGGCCCGCCACAACCGCATCCACGTCGTCTCCGGCGTCATCGAGGGCGACAGCCCGTCGACGAAGGCCGCCCGGACGCTGTTCGGCAAGATCTCGGAGCGCAAGAACCTGCTCCTGGTCGCCGACCGCTCCGACGAGGCCGCGTGGCTGTCCGCCCGCAACCTGCCCCAGATCCACATTCTGGAGCCGGGCCAGCTGAACACGTACGACGTTCTCGTCTCGGACGACGTGGTCTTCACCCAGGCCGCTTTCGAGTCCTTCGTGTCCGGCCCCAAGGCTGCTGACACCGAAGGGAGCGAAGCCTGATGGCTACGCGTCACCCGAGCATCGCCTCCAAGGCGGCCAAGGCCGCCAAGGCCGCGCGCGTCGCCAAGGCGCGTCGCCACGAGGCCGAGGGCAAGAACACCGTCGTCACCCCGGCCAGCAAGGCGTTCACGGACCCCCGTGACGTGCTGCTGAAGCCGGTCGTGTCCGAGAAGAGCTACGCGCTCCTCGACGAGAACAAGTACACGTTCGTCGTCGCGCCGGGCTCCAACAAGACCCAGATCAAGGAAGCCGTCCAGGCGGTCTTCTCGGTCAAGGTCACCGGGGTCAACACGATCAACCGCCAGGGCAAGCGCAAGCGGACCCGCACGGGCTTCGGCAAGCGTGCCGACAGCAAGCGCGCGATCGTGACCCTTGCCGAGGGCGACCGTATCGACATCTTCGGCGGTCCGACCTCCTGACGGAGGTCCGGATCGTCCGGAATCGGACGAGGACTGAGAAATGGGAATCCGCAAGTACAAGCCGACTACGCCGGGCCGTCGTGGCTCCAGCGTCGCCGACTTCGTCGAGGTCACGCGGTCCACGCCGGAGAAGTCGTTGGTCCGCCCCCTGCACAGCAAGGGTGGCCGTAACAACTCCGGTCGTGTGACCGTCCGCCACCAGGGCGGTGGCCACAAGCGCGCCTACCGCGTGATCGACTTCCGTCGTCACGACAAGGACGGCGTGCCGGCGAAGGTCGCGCACATCGAGTACGACCCCAACCGCACCGCGCGCATCGCGCTGCTGCACTACGCGGACGGCGAGAAGCGCTACATCCTCGCCCCGCGCAACCTGCAGCAGGGTGACCGCGTCGAGAACGGTCCCGGGGCCGACATCAAGCCGGGCAACAACCTGGCGCTCCGCAACATCCCGGTCGGTACCACGATCCACGCGATCGAGCTCCGTCCCGGTGGCGGCGCCAAGTTCGCCCGTTCCGCCGGTGCCTCCGTGCAGCTGCTCGCGAAGGAGGGCTCGATGGCCCACCTGCGCATGCCGTCCGGAGAGATCCGCCTGGTCGACGTGCGCTGCCGCGCCACCGTCGGCGAGGTCGGCAACGCCGAGCAGAGCAACATCAACTGGGGCAAGGCGGGCCGTAAGCGCTGGCTGGGCGTTCGCCCGACCGTGCGTGGTGTGGTCATGAACCCGGTGGACCACCCGCACGGTGGTGGCGAAGGCCGTACCTCGGGTGGTCGCCACCCGGTGTCCCCCTGGGGCAAGAAGGAAGGCCGTACTCGTTCGCCCAAGAAGGCGTCGAACAAGTACATCGTCCGCCGCCGCAAGACGAACAAGAAGCGCTAAGGACGGGTTGAGATGCCTCGTAGCTTGAAGAAGGGACCCTTCGTCGACGACCACCTGATCAAGAAGGTGGACACGCAGAACGAAGCCGGTACCAAGAACGTCATCAAGACCTGGTCCCGTCGCTCGATGATCGTCCCGGCGATGCTCGGCCACACGATCGCGGTGCACAACGGCAAGACCCACATCCCGGTGTTTGTCACCGAGTCCATGGTCGGCCACAAGCTCGGCGAGTTCTCGCCGACGCGCACTTTCCGGGGTCACGTCAAGGACGACCGGAAGTCGAAGCGCCGCTAGTCAGCGGGGTGTGAAAGATCATGACAAACACTGAAGGGACAACCATGGAAGCCAGGGCCCAGGCGCGGTACATCCGCGTCACGCCCATGAAGGCCCGCCGCGTGGTGGACCTCATCCGTGGCATGGATGCCACGGAGGCTCAGGCGGTCCTGCGTTTCGCCCCGCAGGCCGCGAGCGTGCCGGTCGGCAAGGTGCTGGACAGCGCCATCGCCAACGCCGCGCACAACTACGACCACACCGACGCCGACAGCCTCTTCATTTCCGAGGCCTACGTCGACGAGGGCCCGACCCTGAAGCGGTTCCGGCCGCGCGCCCAGGGCCGCGCCTACCGGATCCGCAAGCGGACCAGCCACATCACCGTGGTCGTCAGCAGCAAGGAAGGAACCCGGTAATGGGCCAGAAGGTAAACCCGCACGGGTTCCGGCTCGGCATCACCACCGACTTCAAGTCGCGTTGGTACGCCGACAAGCTGTACAAGGACTACGTCAAGGAAGACGTCGCCATCCGTCGGATGATGACGTCCGGCATGGAGCGCGCCGGCATCTCCAAGGTCGAGATCGAGCGCACCCGTGACCGCGTGCGGGTGGACATCCACACCGCCCGTCCGGGCATCGTCATCGGCCGCCGCGGCGCCGAGGCCGACCGCATCCGCGGTGACCTGGAGAAGCTGACCGGCAAGCAGGTCCAGCTGAACATCCTCGAGGTCAAGAGCCCGGAGACGGACGCTCAGCTGGTGGCCCAGGCCGTCGCCGAGCAGCTCTCCTCCCGCGTCTCCTTCCGTCGTGCCATGCGCAAGAGCATGCAGGGCACCATGAAGGCCGGCGCCAAGGGCATCAAGATCCAGTGCGGTGGCCGCCTCGGTGGCGCCGAGATGTCCCGCTCGGAGTTCTACCGCGAGGGCCGTGTGCCCCTGCACACGCTCCGCGCGAACGTGGACTACGGCTTCTTCGAGGCCAAGACGACCTTCGGCCGCATCGGTGTGAAGGTCTGGATCTACAAGGGCGACGTCAAGAACATCGCCGAGGTCCGCGCCGAGAACGCCGCTGCCCGCGCCGGCAACCGCCCGGCCCGTGGTGGCAACGACCGCCCGGCCCGTGGTGGCCGCGGTGGCGAGCGTGGCGGTCGCGGTCGCAAGCCGCAGCAGCAGTCCGCGCCGGCTGCCGAGGCCCCCAAGGCCGACGCTCCCGCCGCCGCTGCCGCTCCGGCTGAGAGCACCGGAACGGAGGCCTGACCGACATGCTGATCCCCCGTAGGGTCAAGCACCGCAAGCAGCACCACCCGAAGCGCCGTGGTCAGGCCAAGGGCGGTACGACGGTCGCGTTCGGCGAGTACGGCATCCAGGCCCTCACGCCGGCGTACGTGACCAACCGCCAGATCGAGGCGGCCCGTATCGCGATGACCCGCCACATCAAGCGTGGCGGCAAGGTCTGGATCAACATCTACCCGGACCGCCCGCTCACGAAGAAGCCCGCCGAGACCCGCATGGGTTCCGGTAAGGGTTCCCCCGAGTGGTGGATCGCGAACGTGCACCCGGGCCGGGTCATGTTCGAGCTGTCCTACCCCAACGAGAAGATCGCCCGTGAGGCGCTGACTCGTGCGGCCCACAAGCTGCCGATGAAGTGCCGGATCGTCAAGCGCGAGGCAGGTGAAGCGTGATGTCGGCCGGTACCAAGGCGTCCGAGCTGCGCGAACTGGGTGACGAGGAGCTTCTGGCGAAGCTCCGCGAAGCCAAGGAAGAGCTGTTCAACCTCCGCTTCCAGGCGGCGACGGGTCAGCTCGAGAACCACGGTCGGCTCAAGGCCGTCCGCAAGGACATCGCGCGGATCTACACCCTGATGCGTGAGCGCGAGCTGGGCATCGAGACGGTGGAGAGCGCCTGATGAGCGAGAGCAACGTGACTGAGACCAACACCGAAGCACGCGGCTTCCGCAAGACCCGCGAGGGTCTTGTCGTCAGCGACAAGATGGACAAGACCGTCGTCGTCGCCGTCGAGGACCGCGTCAAGCACGCGCTGTACGGCAAGGTCATCCGCCGTACCAGCAAGCTCAAGGCCCACGACGAGCAGAACGCCGCGGGTGTCGGCGACCGCGTCCTCCTCATGGAGACCCGGCCGCTGTCCGCGACGAAGCGCTGGCGCGTCGTCGAGGTCCTCGAGAAGGCCAAGTAATTTCCTGCGGCAACACCCCGCAGGTCAGTTCCGCCAGGCTCCGGGAGCCGCTCGCTGAGCGGCTCCCGGGGAACCGGCAGACAATCAGGAGATAGACGTGATCCAGCAGGAGTCGCGGCTTCGTGTCGCCGACAACACGGGTGCGAAGGAAGTTCTCTGCATCCGTGTGCTCGGTGGCTCGGGCCGCCGCTACGCGGGTATCGGTGACGTCATCGTCGCCACCGTCAAGGACGCGATCCCCGGTGGCAACGTGAAGAAGGGTGACGTCGTCAAGGCGGTCATCGTTCGCACCGTCAAGGAGCGCCGCCGTCCGGACGGCTCGTACATCCGCTTCGACGAGAACGCCGCCGTCATTCTGAAGAACGACGGCGACCCCCGCGGCACCCGTATCTTCGGCCCGGTGGGCCGTGAGCTGCGCGAGAAGAAGTTCATGAAGATCATCTCCCTCGCGCCGGAGGTGCTGTGAGCATGAAGATCAAGAAGGGCGACCTGGTCCAGGTCATCACCGGTAAGGACAAGGGCAAGCAGGGCAAGGTCATCGCGGCCTTCCCCCGCGAGGACCGCGTCCTGGTCGAGGGTGTCAACCGGGTCAAGAAGCACACCAAGGCCGGGCCGACCGCTCGCGGTTCGCAGGCCGGCGGCATCGTGACCACCGAGGCCCCGATCCACGTCTCCAACGTCCAGCTGGTCGTGGAGAAGGACGGCAACAAGGTCGTCACGCGCGTCGGTTACCGCTTCGACGACGAGGGCAACAAGGTTCGCGTTGCCAAGCGGACGGGTGAGGACATCTGATGGCTACCACCACCACTCCGCGTCTCAAGACGAAGTACCGCGAGGAGATCTCGGGCAAGCTGCGTGAGGAGTTCTCCTACGAGAACGTCATGCAGGTCCCCGGCCTCGTCAAGATCGTGGTCAACATGGGTGTGGGCGACGCCGCCCGCGACTCCAAGCTGATCGAGGGTGCCATCAAGGACCTCACCACGATCACCGGCCAGAAGCCGGCCGTCACCAAGGCCCGCAAGTCCATCGCGCAGTTCAAGCTGCGTGAGGGCCAGCCGATCGGTGCCCACGTCACGCTCCGTGGCGACCGCATGTGGGAGTTCCTGGACCGCACCCTGTCGCTCGCGCTGCCGCGCATCCGCGACTTCCGTGGTCTGTCCCCCAAGCAGTTCGACGGCCGTGGCAACTACACCTTCGGTCTCACCGAGCAGGTCATGTTCCACGAGATCGACCAGGACAAGATCGACCGCACCCGGGGTATGGACATCACCGTGGTGACCACGGCGACCAACGACGCTGAGGGCCGCGCGCTCCTTCGTCACCTCGGCTTCCCCTTCAAGGAGGCGTGAGCGAGATGGCGAAGAAGGCTCTGATTGCCAAGGCTGCTCGCAAGCCCAAGTTCGGTGTCCGCGGCTACACGCGCTGCCAGCGCTGCGGCCGTCCGCACTCCGTCTACCGCAAGTTCGGCCTCTGCCGCGTGTGCCTTCGTGAGATGGCTCACCGTGGCGAGCTGCCGGGCGTGACCAAGAGCTCCTGGTAATCCGGTAATTCCGGGTTATTCAGACTCTCGGTAAGCATCTGGGTCGGCAGGGGCCCGGCTCCGCATGCCTTAGGCTTGTGGGGTTGGGCGTCTGCCGCCCGTACGACTTACTACGCCGTAGGTCCACCGCGCCGCACCCGTCCCGTCTCGGATCGGGGAGAGGGATGGCGCACCAGGAAACCCCGGCGAGAGAGGCCGAAGGCCAATTCATGACCATGACTGATCCGATCGCAGACATGCTTACGCGTCTGCGGAACGCGAACTCGGCGTACCACGACTCCGTGACGATGCCGGCGTCCAAGATCAAGTCTCACATCGCGGAGATCCTCCAGCAGGAGGGCTTCATCACGGGCTGGAAGACCGAGGACGCCGAGGTCGGCAAGAACCTCGTCCTCGAGCTGAAGTTCGGCCCGAACCGTGAGCGCTCCATCGCGGGCATCAAGCGGATCTCCAAGCCCGGTCTCCGGGTGTACGCGAAGTCCACCAACCTGCCCAAGGTGCTGGGTGGCCTCGGCGTGGCGATCATCTCCACGTCCCACGGGCTCCTCACCGACAAGCAGGCCGGCAAGAAGGGCGTAGGCGGAGAAGTCCTCGCCTACGTCTGGTAGCGGAAGGGAACGGAGGAAACAGCTATGTCGCGCATCGGCAAGCTCCCCATCGCGGTTCCCGCCGGCGTGGACGTCACCATCGACGGCCGTACGGTCTCGGTCAAGGGCCCCAAGGGTTCGCTGACTCACACCGTCGTGGCGCCGATCGACATCGCCAAGGGTGAGGACGGCGTGCTGAGCGTCACCCGCCCCAACGACGAGCGTCAGAGCAAGGCCCTGCACGGCCTGTCCCGCACGCTGGTGGCGAACATGATCACCGGCGTGACCCAGGGTTACGTGAAGAAGCTCGAGATCAGCGGTGTCGGTTACCGCGTGCTCGCCAAGGGTTCGAACCTGGAGTTCTCCCTCGGCTACAGCCACCCGATCCTGGTCGAGGCCCCCGAGGGCATCACCTTCAAGGTGGAGTCCCCGACCCGTTTCTCGGTCGAGGGCATCGACAAGCAGAAGGTCGGCGAGGTTGCGGCCAACATCCGCAAGCTGCGCAAGCCCGACCCGTACAAGGCCAAGGGCGTCAAGTACGAGGGCGAAGTCATCCGCCGCAAGGTCGGAAAGGCGGGTAAGTAAGCCATGGCATACGGACAGAAGATCCTCAAGGGCGACGCCTACAAGCGCGCCGCGATCAAGCGCCGTCACATCCGGATTCGCAAGAATCTCTCGGGTACGGCGGAGCGTCCCCGTCTGGTCGTTACCCGCTCGAACCGCCACATCGTGGCCCAGGTGATCGACGACCTCAAGGGTCACACCCTTGCGTCGGCGTCCACCCTGGACACCTCGATCCGTGGTGGCGAGGCGGACAAGTCGGCCCAGGCCAAGCAGGTCGGTGCCCTGGTCGCCGAGCGCGCCAAGGCCGCCGGTGTCGAGGCCGTCGTGTTCGACCGTGGTGGTAACCAGTACGCCGGGCGCATCGCCGCCCTGGCGGACGCCGCCCGCGAAGCCGGACTGAAGTTCTGAGCCGGTTCCGTATCGCTAGCGGAAACAGAGAGAGGTAATTCCAATGGCTGGACCCCAGCGCCGCGGTGGCGGTGCCGGTGGCGGCGAGCGGCGGGACCGGAAGGGCCGTGACGGCGGCGCAGCTGCCGCCGAGAAGACCGCTTACGTTGAGCGCGTCGTCGCGATCAACCGCGTTGCCAAGGTTGTGAAGGGTGGTCGTCGCTTCAGCTTCACCGCGCTGGTCGTGGTGGGCGACGGTGACGGCACCGTGGGTGTCGGATACGGCAAGGCCAAGGAGGTGCCGGCCGCCATCGCCAAGGGTGTTGAGGAGGCCAAGAAGCACTTCTTCAAGGTCCCCCGCATCCAGGGCACCATCCCGCACCCCATCCAGGGTGAGAAGGCTGCCGGCGTCGTGCTGCTCAAGCCCGCGTCCCCCGGTACCGGCGTGATCGCCGGTGGTCCGGTGCGCGCCGTGCTCGAGTGCGCCGGTATCCACGACGTGCTGTCGAAGTCGCTCGGCTCCGACAACCAGATCAACATCGTGCACGCGACCGTGGAGGCCCTCAAGGGCCTGCAGCGTCCCGAGGAGATCGCGGCCCGCCGTGGTCTGCCCCTCGAGGACGTCGCCCCCGCGGCTCTTCTCCGTGCACGTGCCGGGGCGGGTGCGTAATCATGGCGCAGCTCAAGATTACGCAGGTCAAGTCCTACATCGGCAGCAAGCAGAACCACCGTGACACCCTGCGTTCCCTTGGTCTCAAGGGCATCAACACGCAGGTCGTCAAGGAGGACCGCCCCGAGTTCCGCGGCATGGTGCACACCGTCCGCCACCTCGTGACGGTCGAGGAGGTCGACTGATCATGGGTGAGCAGAACCCGCTCAAGATCCACAACCTCCGTCCCGCCCCGGGCGCCAAGACCGCCAAGACCCGTGTGGGTCGTGGTGAGGCGTCGAAGGGTAAGACGGCCGGTCGTGGTACCAAGGGCACCAAGGCCCGTTACCAGGTTCCGGAGCGCTTCGAGGGTGGCCAGATGCCCCTCCACATGCGTCTCCCGAAGCTGAAGGGCTTCAAGAACCCGTTCAAGACCGAGTTCCAGGTCGTGAACCTCGACAAGCTGGCCGCGCTGTACCCCGAGGGTGGCGAGGTCACCGTCGAGGGCCTGGTGGCCAAGGGTGCCGTTCGCAAGAACAGCCTCGTCAAGGTCCTCGGCCAGGGCGAGATCTCCGTGGCGCTGCAGGTGACGGTCGACGCCGTCTCCGGCTCCGCCAAGGAGAAGATCACCGCCGCCGGCGGTACCGTCACCGAGCTCGTCTGAACCTTTCAGGCGTCTCGATGACATGAGCGATCCCGACCGGGGATGCCCCACAAAAGGGGTATCCCCGGTTGGTCGTTCCAAGGAAAGTACTCCCGCCGGTAAGGTGGCCTGCGCTGCCCTCTTTCACGGGTGCGTCACATGGGGCACCCTGGGCGGCAGTTGACCGTTACTTACTTAGTCGTCAGTCGAATCCTCAAGACCGTCACCCTTGACGCAGTAGCGCGGGGGTCGCAGGAGGCACCGTGCTCACCGCGTTCGCCCGGGCGTTCAAGACGCCCGACCTGCGCAAGAAGCTGCTCTTCACGCTCGGCATCATCGTGGTGTACCGGCTCGGTACCCACATCCCCATCCCAGGCGTCGACTACAAGAGCGTCCAGGAGTGCGTGGACCAGGCGTCCGGCAACCAGGGCATCTTCGGCCTGGTGAACATGTTCAGCGGCGGCGCCCTGCTGCAGATCACGGTCTTCGCGCTCGGCATCATGCCGTACATCACGGCGAGCATCATTCTGCAGCTGCTGACCGTGGTCATCCCGCGTCTGGAGGCCCTGAAGAAGGAGGGTCAGGCGGGCACGGCGAAGATCACGCAGTACACGCGCTACCTGACCATCGCGCTCGCCATCCTCCAGGGCACCGGCCTGGTGGCCACCGCCCGCAGCGGCGCCCTGTTCTCCGGCTGCACCGTCGCCGGTCAGATCGTGCCCGACCAGGCGATCTTCACCACCGTCGTCATGGTGATCACCATGACCGCCGGTACCGCCACCGTCATGTGGCTCGGCGAGCTGATCACGGACCGCGGTGTCGGCAACGGCATGTCGATCCTGATGTTCATCTCGATCGCCGCGACCTTCCCCTCCGCCCTGTGGGCCATCAAGCAGGAGGGCACCCTGGCCGACGGCTGGATCGAGTTCGGCACGGTGATGCTCGTCGGCTTTGTGATGGTCGGCCTGGTCGTGTTCGTCGAGCAGGCGCAGCGTCGCATCCCGGTGCAGTACGCGAAGCGCATGATCGGCCGCCGTTCCTACGGCGGCACGTCGACGTACATCCCGCTCAAGGTGAACCAGGCGGGCATCATCCCCGTCATCTTCGCCTCGTCGCTGCTCTACATCCCGGCCCTGATCGTCCAGTTCTCCGGCTCGACCGCGGGCTGGGCCACCTGGATCCAGAAGAACCTGGCGGATCCGGAGGCGGCGCCGCACGTCGTTCTGTACTTCCTGTTGATCGTTTTCTTCGCCTTCTTCTACGTGGCGATCTCGTTCAACCCCGAGGAAGTCGCGGACAACATGAAGAAGTATGGTGGGTTCATCCCGGGCATCCGGGCTGGCCGACCGACCGCTGAGTATCTGAGCTACGTACTCAACCGGATCACCTGGCCGGGTTCGCTGTATCTGGGCCTGATCTCTCTCGTACCGACAATGGCGTTGGCCGGTTTCGGGGCAAACCAGAACTTCCCGTTCGGCGGGACCAGCATCCTGATCATCGTGGGTGTGGGTCTTGAAACGGTGAAGCAGATCGAGAGCCAGCTCCAGCAGCGCAATTACGAAGGGTTCCTCCGCTGATGCGAATCGTCCTCGTCGGGCCGCCGGGTGCTGGAAAGGGAACGCAGGCCACCCGCCTTGCCGAGACGCTGCACATCCCGCACATCTCCACGGGTGACCTGTTCCGCGCGAACATCAGCCAGCAGACCGAGCTGGGCAAGCTCGCCAAGTCCTACATGGACGCCGGCAACCTCGTCCCGGACGAGGTCACCATCGCCATGGCGAAGGACCGGATGGAGCAGCCCGACGCCGAGGGCGGCTTCCTGCTGGACGGTTTCCCGCGCAACGTCTCCCAGGCCGAGGCGCTGGACGAGCTGCTCGAGACCGAGGACATGACGCTCGACGCGGTGCTGGACCTGGAGGCCCCGGAGGACGAGGTCGTCAAGCGGATCGCCGGCCGGCGCGTCTGCCGCAACAACTCGGCGCACGTCTTCCACGTGACGTACACCCCGTCGAAGCGGGACGACGTCTGCGACGTCTGCGGCGGCGAGCTGTACCAGCGCGACGACGACTCCGAGGAGACGGTCCGCAAGCGGCTCGAGGTCTACCACACGCAGACCGAGCCGATCATCGACTACTACAAGGCGCAGGGTCTGGTCGTCACCATCTCGGCCATGGGCCCGGTGGACGAGGTCACCGGCCGTGCGCTGGAGGCGCTCAAGCGCGACAAGTAGGTCCGAGTCACGGCTGCAGCCGCGGTTCCTCACGCAGAGGGCCGCGGCTGAGCTGTGGGACGGGGTGGTCGCCGCCCCGTATCGTTGGAAGCGTTCCCCGCCCTCCCCAGGTCCAGAAAGGCCGCAGCCCCCATGGTGCAGATCAAGAGCCCCGAGCAGATCGCCAAGATGCGTGAGGCGGGGCTGGTCGTCGCCGCCATCCACGCGGCCACGCGCGAGGCCGCCGTGCCCGGCGCCACCACCAAGGACCTGGACCAGGTCGCCCGCAAGGTGCTCACCGAGCACGACGCCAAGCCGAACTTCCTCGGTTACGGCGGCTTCCCGGCGACCATCTGCACGTCCGTGAACGAGGTCGTCGTCCACGGCATCCCCTCCGACGACGTGGTCCTCAAGGACGGCGACGTCATCTCCATCGACTGCGGCGCGATCATCGACGGCTGGCACGGCGACGCGGCCTACACGGCCTTCGTGGGCTCCGGTCACTCCCCGGAGGTGGTCGAGCTCTCCCGGGTGACCGAGGAGTCGATGTGGGCGGGCATCGCGGCGATGAAGCAGGGCAACCGGCTCGTGGACGTCTCCCGGGCCATCGAGACGTACATCCGCCGCCAGCCCAAGCCCGGCGGCGGCAAGTACGGGATCATCGAGGACTACGGCGGCCACGGCATCGGCACCGAGATGCACATGGACCCGCACCTGCTGAACTACGTCGACCGCCGGCGCGGCAAGGGCCCCAAGCTGGTCCCCGGCTTCTGCCTGGCCATCGAGCCGATGGTCTCCCTCGGCACCCCGCGCACGGAGGTGCTGGAGGACGAGTGGACGGTCATCACGACC
>NZ_JBWKKZ010000012.1:58239-262885 GCF_056430705.1 Streptomyces sp. NPDC045956
CGACGGGACCTGGTCCTCGCACTGGGAGCACTCCGTGGCGCTGACCGAGCAGGGGCCGCTGGTGCTGACCTCGCCGGACGGTGGCAGGGCGAAGCTGGCCGAGCTGGGCGTCACGGCGGCTCCGGACCCGCTGGCGTGACGACGGCCTGGGGTCCGTCCGTCGGTCGGAGGCCGACGCAGCCGCTCGAAGCATGTGAGGCGCTCCCGGCGCCGAGCCCGCGAGAGGGGCGTGGGGGATCGGTCGAGTGGACGGTCATCACGACCGACGGGACCTGGTCCTCGCACTGGGAGCACTCCGTGGCGCTGACCGAGCAGGGGCCGCTGGTGCTGACCTCGCCGGACGGTGGCAGGGCGAAGCCGGCCGAGCTGGGCGTCACGGCGGCTCCGGACCCGCTGGCGTGACGACGGCCTGGGGCCGGCGCGACCGCTCGGAGCCTGCGCTGCTCCGTGGCTCTGACCGAGCTGGGCGTCACGCACGGCGGCTCCGGGCCCGGGGGCATGAGGATCACCCTTGCGGGGCAGACTTTCCCGTTTCGCCTTTCCGGGTGTACTGACGTAGACTGACGCGTCGGCTCTCGTGCACCCGCATGTCTGCATGCGCTCGTACGGCGTACGGGGGTCGATCAAGGTAGTCGATTCGAAGGGCGAAGCGTGGCCAAGAAGCAAGGTGCCATCGAGATCGAAGGCACTGTCGTCGAGTCTCTTCCGAACGCCATGTTCAAGGTGGAGCTCCAGAACGGCCACCAGGTCCTGGCACACATCAGCGGCAAGATGCGTATGCACTACATCCGCATCCTCCCTGACGACCGGGTCGTGGTGGAGCTGTCTCCGTACGACCTGACGCGTGGCCGGATCGTCTACCGGTACAAGTAGATCTTGCCCACGTCCCGCGCGGTTCTCGCGCGGGCCCGCCGGCAACTGACCCGGAGAACCTCACACCCATGAAGGTCAAGCCGAGCGTCAAGAAGATCTGCGACAAGTGCAGGGTGATCCGCCGTCACGGTCGGGTCATGGTCATCTGCGACAACCCGCGCCACAAGCAGCGCCAGGGCTGACGTTCGACCGACCGAACCCTCTGCATCTTTTTCGCAGGGATTCGCGCGACGCGAGCTGAATTTGTTCATACGCAGGACCCGGGCACGTGTGCCCGACACCCCCGGTTCGGAGGCCGGGGACCTTGTCCGTACCTAGTACGGCGGACGGGGAGCCGGTCCTGTGGAAGACCTCCGAAGATCACCAGGAGCCATTGAATGGCACGCGTTTCCGGTGTCGACATCCCGCGCGAAAAGCGCGTGGAGATCGCCCTCACCTACGTGTTCGGCATCGGCCGGACGCTCTCGCAGCAGACGCTGGCCGCGACCGGCGTCGACCCGAACACCCGCGTCCGCGACCTCTCCGAGGAGCAGCTCGTCGCGATCCGCGAGTACGTGGACAACAACATCAAGACCGAGGGTGACCTCCGCCGCGAGGTCCAGGCCGACATCCGCCGCAAGGTCGAGATCGGCACGTACCAGGGTCTGCGTCACCGTCGTGGCCTGCCCGTGCGCGGTCAGCGCACCAGCACGAACGCCCGTACCCGCAAGGGTCCGCGTCGCGCGATCGCCGGCAAGAAGAAGCCGGGCAAGAAGTAGTCCTCAGCGGACGCTCATCAGCGGTCTTCGCTGTAGGACCGACCACCTCCCGTAGGAGAACGACATGCCCCCCAAGGGTCGTCAGGGCGCTGCCAAGAAGGTGCGCCGCAAGGAAAAGAAGAACGTCGCTCACGGCCACGCGCACATCAAGAGCACGTTCAACAACACGATCGTGTCCATCACGGACCCGACCGGCAACGTGATCTCCTGGGCCTCCGCCGGCCACGTCGGCTTCAAGGGCTCCCGGAAGTCCACGCCGTTCGCCGCGCAGATGGCCGCCGAGTCGGCTGCCCGTCGCGCGCAGGAGCACGGCATGCGCAAGGTCGACGTCTTCGTCAAGGGCCCGGGTTCCGGTCGTGAGACCGCCATCCGTTCGCTCCAGGCGACCGGCCTCGAGGTCGGCTCGATCCAGGACGTCACCCCGACGCCGCACAACGGCTGCCGTCCGCCGAAGCGTCGTCGCGTCTGATCCGTCGCGTCACTCCCGACGCGTCTGATCTCGCTCCACCAGGGTTTCCGGGCGGTACGGCTCCTTCGGGCCGTATCGCCCGTACCCTTGCAGTACTGGTCGGGCGTCAAATAGCGGGCGCCCCTGACTGAAGGAACACCACATGCTGATCGCTCAGCGTCCCTCGTTGACCGAAGAGGTCGTCGACGAGTTCCGCTCCCGGTTCGTCATCGAGCCGCTGGAGCCGGGCTTCGGCTACACCCTCGGCAACTCCCTCCGCCGCACCCTCCTCTCGTCGATCCCCGGCGCTGCTGTCACCAGCATCCGTATCGACGGTGTCCTGCACGAGTTCACCACCGTGCCGGGTGTCAAGGAGGACGTCACCGACCTGATCCTCAACATCAAGCAGCTGGTCGTCTCCTCGGAGCACGACGAGCCGGTCGTGATGTACCTGCGCAAGCAGGGCCCGGGTCTGGTCACCGCCGCCGACATCGCGCCCCCGGCCGGTGTCGAGGTGCACAACCCCGACCTCGTCCTCGCCACGCTCAACGGCAAGGGCAAGCTGGAGATGGAGCTGACCGTCGAGCGCGGTCGCGGCTACGTCTCCGCCGTCCAGAACAAGCAGGTCGGTCAGGAGATCGGGCGCATCCCGGTCGACTCGATCTACTCGCCGGTCCTGAAGGTCACGTACAAGGTCGAGGCCACGCGTGTCGAGCAGCGGACCGACTTCGACAAGCTGATCGTCGACGTCGAGACGAAGCAGGCCATGCGTCCGCGCGACGCCATGGCGTCGGCGGGCAAGACCCTGGTCGAGCTGTTCGGTCTCGCCCGCGAGCTGAACATCGACGCCGAGGGCATCGACATGGGTCCGTCCCCGACGGACGCCGCGCTCGCCGCCGATCTGGCGCTGCCGATCGAGGAGCTGGAGCTCACCGTTCGGTCGTACAACTGCCTCAAGCGCGAGGGCATCCACTCCGTGGGTGAGCTCGTGGCCCGCTCCGAGGCGGACCTGCTCGACATCCGCAACTTCGGTGCGAAGTCGATCGACGAGGTCAAGGCCAAGCTCGCGGGCATGGGCCTGGCGCTGAAGGACTCGCCTCCCGGCTTCGACCCGACCGCCGCCGCGGACGCCTTCGGCGCCGACGACGACGCGGACGCCGGTTTCGTGGAGACCGAGCAGTACTGAGCGCTCCGCGAGGAGGGCCGTACTGCGGCGGCCGGTCCGTCGTGGCCGGTCGCGCAGTTCCCCGCGCCCCTCTGGGGCGCGGACCCTCCGGGGCGCTGGAAACGGCGCCCCGGATCTCCGACGGGCGATCGCCCGCTCGGACACTGACTCCGGTACCTGATACGGCCGGGGCAGACACCTAGGAGAAACACCATGCCGAAGCCCAGCAAGGGTGCCCGTATGGGCGGCAGCGCCGCGCACGAGAAGCTGCTCCTCGCGAACCTCGCGAAGTCGCTCTTCGAGCACGGCAAGATCAAGACCACCGAGGCCAAGGCGCGCAAGCTGCGTCCGTACGCCGAGCGTCTGGTCACCAAGGCGAAGAAGGGCGACCTTCACAACCGCCGTCAGGTGCTCCAGGTGATCACGGACAAGAGCATCGTCCACACGCTCTTCACCGAGATCGGCCCGCGCTACGAGAACCGTCCCGGTGGTTACACCCGGATCACCAAGGTCGGCAACCGCCGCGGTGACAACGCGCCCATGGCCGTCATCGAGCTGGTCGAGGCGCTGACCGTGGCCCAGGAGGCCACCGGTGAGGCCGAGGCCGCCACCAAGCGTGCCGCCAAGGACGCCGAGACCACCGAGGCCGCCGAGACCAAGGTCGACACGACCAAGGCCGACGACGCCGCCGAGGAGTCGAAGGACGCGTAAGCGTTCTGCCGCGGGCCCGTCCCTTTCGAGGGGCGGGCCCGCTTTCGCGTTGCTGAGAGGATCTCCGGGTGAGTGACGAAGTAGAGGCCGGGCACGTCCGGGTGCGGCTGGACCTGTCCTACGACGGGACCGAGTTCTCCGGGTGGGCCAAGCAGGCCGGCGGGCGGCGGACCGTCCAGGGCGAGATCGAGGACGCGCTGCGGACCGTGACGCGGTCGCGGGAGACGTACGAGCTGACGGTGGCGGGGCGGACCGACGCGGGCGTGCACGCGCGCGGTCAGGTCGCGCACGTCGACCTGCCGGGCGAGGTGTGGGCCGAGCACCACGAGAAGCTGCTCAAGCGGCTCGCCGGGCGGCTGCCCAGGGACGTGCGGGTGTGGGCCCTCCGGGAGGCGCCCGCCGGCTTCAACGCCCGTTTCTCCGCCGTCTGGCGGCGCTACGCCTACCGGGTCACCGACAACCCCGGCGGCGTCGACCCGCTGCTGCGCGGGCACGTCCTGTGGCACGACTGGCCGCTCGACGTGGACGCCATGAACGAGGCGGCCCGCGGGCTGCTGGGGGAGCACGACTTCGCCGCCTACTGCAAGAAGCGGGAGGGGGCCACCACCATCCGCACGCTCCAGGAGCTGAGCCTGGTGCGGGGGGACGACGGGATCGTCACGGCGACCGTGCGGGCCGACGCCTTCTGCCACAACATGGTGCGCTCCCTCATCGGGGCGCTGCTCTTCGTCGGCGACGGCCACCGCACGCCCGACTGGCCGGCGAAGGTGCTCGCCGCCGGCGTACGGGACTCGGCCGTGCACGTCGTACGGCCGCACGGCCTGACGCTGGAGGAGGTCGGCTACCCGGCGGACGAGCTGCTCGCGGCCCGGAACAAGGAGGCGCGCAACCGACGCTCCCTGCCCGGAGCCGGCTGCTGCTGACCCGGCGCGGGGCGCCGTAGGGCGCCGTGGGCCGGCCCCGGAGGGTCAGCCCGCGGCCGCCGCCGAGGCCTGCGCCTCGCCGCGCCGGTGGATCTGGCGGAAGGTGAACTCGGCCAGGTCGTCGCCGGCGCGGAAGACCTCCGTGGTCTTCTCCGTCACGTCCTTGCCGTTGGTGAAGCCGGCGAGGGTGAAGTAGGCGTAGCGACCGTAGGAGTTGGTGGTGGAGCGGCAGACGGCGCCGGTGCAGAAGGACTTCACCCCGCCGCCGGACAGGGAGCGGACGATGCTCTTCTCGTCGGCCTGCCGCTTGGCCGCGAGGGCCTTGGCCTCGGTGTCGAAGACGGCGACGCCGACCGTCACCGCGGTGTCGCCCACGGTGTAGGTGACGCGCATCAGGCGGGTGCAGTCGTTGGCGGCCAGCACCTTCGGCAGCGTCTTCTGGGCCGCGGAGCCGCAGGTGCGGGTGTCGGCCGTCGGGCCCTTCTTGTACACCGTCTCGCCCATGGTCAGCTGCGTGCCCGAGAAGAGCAGGTCAGGGCTGAGCGGGGCCTTGTCCTTCTTCGCACCGGCGATGAAGTCCTTGGGGTCGAGCGGCGGCGGGGCGCTGGTCGGGGCGAAGGACGGGGTCGCGTCCGTCGCGCTGGGTATGTCGGCCGTCGCCGGGAGCTGCGAGGAGGGGCTGTCCGAGGCCTGCCCCGAGCCGTTGGCCGAGACGACCGCCACGGCGACGGCACCGGCGATCGCCACGGTGGCCAGCGCGCCCCCGCCGATGAAGAGCAGCCGACGCCGCTTGGCGCGGGCCTCGGAGGCCTCGGCGAGGGCCGCCCAGTCCGGGGAGTTGTCGCCGTCGCCACTCTTCCAGGGCTGCTGCTGCGGCTGCTGCGATTGCGGTTTCCAGGGATCCCACTGCGACTGAGGTCCCCCCTGCCCAAAGCTCATGGGCCGCATCTTAGACGGGCCGCGTGGCGTGCTGGTGCGGCTCCCGGGGCCTTGCAGCGCCTAGCGTTCCGTCCATGCGGACGGGCAAAGACGACATCTCCGGGTGGTTGGTACGACCGGCGAGCGGGCATCTGTGGGCAGTGCTCGGGACGGTGCTGGCGGTCACCGTGGCGCACGCGGCGCGGGCGACCCCCGGCGGCGCGGACGGCGGGATGGACAACGCGATCGTCGTGCGCGCCGCCCGCATCTGGCTGGCCGGTGGCTCCCCGTACGACGATCCCCACTTCCTCTACTTCCCGAGCGCGGTGCTCGCCGCCGCCCCGCAGGCGCTGCTGCCCCCGGGCGTACTGCGGGTGCTGGCGCCGTGCGCGGTGGCAGCCCTGCTGGCGCTGGCCTGGGCCGTCGCGCTGCGGCTGCACCGGGTCCCCCTGCGCAGCCGGTTCGCGGTCCTCGGGCTGACCGGGCTCGCGGCGGGCTTCGCTCCCTTCGGGCACCTGGTGCGCCTCGGCAACTGGACCGTGACGGCGGCGGTGGCCCTGCCGCTGGCCCTGCTGCTGGCCGGACGCGGTCGGTGGACGGCGGCGGGCGCGGTCATCGGCGCCGCGGTGGCGCTCAAGCCGCTGCTCGCGCCCGTGTGTCTGCTCCTGCTGTTCGCCGGGCGGTGGCGGGCGCTGGCGGCCGCCGTGGGGGTGCCCGCGCTCGCCTGCGGCGTGGCCGCGCTGCTGATGCCCGACCCGGCGGGCTTCCTCACCCGCACCCTGCCCTTCCTGCTCCACGGCGACGACGGCTTCGTACGGCTCTACGAGGCCTCCCCGGCCGCCGTGCTGCCCCGGCTGGGGGTGCCCGGGGCGCTCGCCCAGGGCGCGGCGGTGCTCGCCGCCGCTGCGGGGGTGCTGTGCGCGTACGCCCGCTGGCGCCGCGCCGACCCCGGACCGGCGCGGCTCGCGGAGACCGCCGCGGGCCTGATGCTCTCGGCGTTCCTCGTCTCCCGGCCCTCCTACGACCATTACCTGCTGGTCGTCCTGCCGCTGCTGCTCGCCGGGCTGCCGTACGCCGGCGCGGTGGCCCGGGGGCCGTGGTTCTGGATCGCACTGGTGCCCCAGCTGCCGGGGCTGACCTGGCCCTGGCTGGAGTCGGGGCAGCGGCGGGCCTTCAAGGACGCGTTCACGCTGTGCGTGCTGGCGGTGGCGGTCGCCCGGCGGGCCGGGGCCGGTACGGTGGCCGGCGACGATCACGCGGTCACCGGGCGGGCGCCGGTGCCCGCGCGGGCCCCCGCGGCTCCGTTTTGACCCGGCCGTGGGACCCCGGGTATTCTGCACAGTCGTATGTGTATTGGCTTGCTCATTCTCACGTGAGGGGCCCTTACACCGGTCCACCGGGACCGATGACCAGCGACCAGCACGCGGTATGCGTCACCGCAGTGCGGTCAGGGCTGTCGTGATCGTCTTCGGTGACCAATGTCAGGACCACTCACTGAAGAAGCGAAGGCTACGAACCGTGCGTACGTACAGCCCCAAGCCCGGCGATGTGACCCGCCAGTGGCACGTCATCGACGCTCAGGACGTCGTCCTGGGTCGTCTGGCCACCACTGCGGCCTCCATCCTGCGCGGCAAGCACAAGCCGATCTACGCGCCCCACGTCGACACCGGTGACTTCGTCATCATCATCAACGCCGACAAGGTGCACCTCTCCGGCAACAAGCGGACCCAGAAGATGGCGTACCGCCACTCCGGGTACCCGGGTGGTCTGCGCTCCGTGCGCTACGACGAGCTCCTGGACAAGAACCCGGAGAAGGCCGTCGAGAAGGCCATCAAGGGCATGCTCCCGAAGAACTCCCTGGGCCGTCAGATGCTCTCGAAGCTGAAGGTCTACAAGGGTGACCAGCACCCGCACGGCGCGCAGCAGCCGCAGCCGTTCGAGATCACCCAGGTCGCGCAGTAGTTCCGGCCACCCCCTAAGACTGAACAGAATCTGAGGAGCATCGTGGCCGAGACCACTGCCGAGCAGCCGCTCGAAGAGATCGACATCGACAGCTACACCACCGAGTCCGAGGTGCCCGTCGAGGGCGAGTACACCTCGGAGTCCATGGCCTCCGCCTTCGGCGAGCCCCAGCCGGCCGCCGGCCTGGGCCGTCGCAAGAACGCCATCGCCCGTGTCCGGATCGTCCCGGGCACCGGCAAGTGGAAGATCAACGGCCGCACCCTCGAGGACTACTTCCCGAACAAGGTGCACCAGCAGGAGGTCAACGAGCCCTTCAAGGTGCTCGAGCTGGAAGGCCGTTACGACATCATCGCCCGCATCGCGGGTGGCGGCGTCTCCGGCCAGGCCGGTGCGCTCCGTCTCGGTGTCGCCCGCGCCCTGAACGAGGCCGACGTGGACAACAACCGCGGCGCCCTCAAGAAGGCCGGCTTCCTGCGCCGCGACGACCGCGCGGTCGAGCGGAAGAAGGCCGGTCTGAAGAAGGCCCGCAAGGCCCCGCAGTACAGCAAGCGCTAAGCTTCGCTGCCTGTACTCCGAACGCCCCGGCGGCACGCCACTGTGCTGCCGGGGCGTTCGTTTATCCCCGTCGTTGGGCGTATAACGGCACAAGACGTTCAGAAGTTCAGACGTTCAGGCGCTCTAAGGCTTGTGTGATCGGATGGTCGGGCGGTGCGTCGCGAAGCGCGGCCGTGGCCACGGGAGCCGACCCGTGTGAGCCGCACTTGCGGCCGGCTCCCGGAATTGACGTTTCCTCAGGAGGACAAGTGGGACGACTCTTCGGCACGGACGGCGTGCGCGGTGTCGCCAACGCGGATCTGACGGCCGAGCTGGCGCTCGGGCTCTCCGTCGCCGCGGCGCACGTACTGGCCGAGGCGGGCACCTTCGCCGGACACCGGCCGACGGCCGTGGTCGGCCGTGACCCGCGCGCCTCCGGGGAGTTCCTGGAGGCCGCCGTGGTCGCCGGTCTGGCCAGCGCCGGTGTGGACGTGCTGCGGGTCGGCGTGCTGCCGACGCCCGCGGTGGCCCACCTCACCGGAGCGCTCGGCGCCGACCTCGGCGTCATGCTCTCCGCCAGCCACAACGCGATGCCCGACAACGGCATCAAGTTCTTCGCCCGCGGCGGCCACAAGCTCGCCGACGAGCTGGAGGACCGTATCGAGTCCGTCTACGCCGAGCACCGCACGGGCGCCCCCTGGGAGCGTCCGACCGGCGGCGGCGTGGGCCGGGTCCGGGACTACGACGAGGGGCTCGACCAGTACGTCGCCCACCTGGTCGGCGTCCTGCCGAACCGCCTCGACGGGCTGAAGATCGTCCTCGACGAGGCGCACGGCGCGGCCCACCGGGTCTCGCCCGAGGCGTTCGCGCGGGCCGGGGCCGAGGTCGTCACCATCGGTGCCGTGCCGGACGGCCTCAACATCAACGACGGCTGCGGCTCGACCCACCTCGACCTGCTCAAGGCCGCCGTCGTCGAGCACGGTGCCGACCTGGGCATCGCGCACGACGGCGACGCCGACCGCTGCCTGGCCGTGGACCACACCGGCGCGGACGTGGACGGCGACCAGATCCTGGCCGTGCTCGCGCTGGCGATGCGGGAGCGACGGGTGCTGCGCTCCGACACCGTCGTGGCGACCGTCATGTCCAACCTGGGCTTCAAGCTGGCCATGGAGCGCGAGGGCATCCGGTTCGTGCAGACCGGTGTCGGCGACCGGTACGTCCTGGAGGAGATGAAGGCCAACGGCTACGCCCTCGGCGGCGAGCAGTCCGGGCACGTCATCGTCCTCGACCACGCCACCACCGGCGACGGCACGCTGACCGGGCTGATGCTGGCGGCGCGGGTCGCGCAGACCGGCCGTACCCTCCAGGACCTCGCGTCCGTGATGGAGCGGCTGCCGCAGGTGCTGATCAACGTGCCGGACGTGGACAAGTCGCGGGTGACGACCTCCGCGGAGCTGGCGACCGCCGTGGCGGAGTCCGAGCGGGAGCTGGGCAGCACCGGCCGGGTGCTGCTGCGTCCGTCGGGGACCGAACCGCTGGTGCGGGTCATGGTCGAGGCGGCGGACATCGAGCAGGCGCGGTCGGTGGCGGGCCGGCTGGCCGACGCGGTGAAGTCCGCGCTCGGCTAGCGGAACCGGACGTGACGCAAGGGGCGGCCTTCGGGCCGCCCCTTCGCGTTCCGCCGGGCGGGGCGCGGTGTCAGAGTTTGCGCAGGCTGAGCCGCTGGACCTTGTGGTCGGGGCCCTTGCGCAGGATGAGGGTGGCCCGGCCGCGGGTCGGAGCCACGTTCTCCACGAGGTTCGGCTTGTTGATGGTGCGCCAGGTGGTGCGGGCGTAGTCGAGTGCCTCCTCCTCGGAGACCTGGGTGTACCTGCGGAAGTACGAGGACGGGTTCTGGAAGGCGGTCGCGCGCAGCTTGCGGAAGCGGCTGAGGTACCAGCGCTCGATGTCCTCGGTGCGGGCGTCCACGTACACGCTGAAGTCGAAGTAGTCGGCGAGCCCGACCCTGGTGCGGCCGTCCTTGCCGGGCAGGGCGGGCTGGAGCACGTTGAGGCCCTCGACGATCAGGATGTCGGGGCGGCGCACGACCAGCTTCTGGTCCGGGACGATGTCGTAGATGAGGTGGGAGTAGACCGGGGCGGTCACCTCGGCCTTGCCCGCCTTGATGTCGGCGACGAACCGGGTGAGGGCCCGGCGGTCGTACGACTCGGGGAAGCCCTTGCGGGACATCAGCCCGCGGGCCTGGAGTTCCCGGGTGGGCAGCAGGAAGCCGTCGGTCGTGACCAGCTCCACGCGCGGATGCTCGGGCCAGCGCGACAGCAGCGCCTGGAGCAGCCGGGCGACGGTGGACTTGCCGACCGCGACCGAGCCGGCGACCCCTATGACGAACGGGGTGCCCGACTGGGAGCCCTGTTCGCCGAGGAAGGTGTTGAGCGCGCCGCGCAGGCCGTCGGTGGCGCCGACGTAGAGGTTGAGGAGCCGGGAGAGCGGGAGGTAGATGTCCCGCACCTCGTCGAGGTCGATGACGTCGCCGAGGCCGCGCAGCTTCTCGACCTCCTCGGCGGTCAGCGGCAGCGGCGTCTTGTCGCGCAGCGCGCTCCACTCGGGACGGGTGAGGTCGACGTAGGGAGTCGCCTCCGGCCGCTGCCGGTGGGCGCTCCGGGGCATCGAGGGGACCGGAGAGATCACAGTCCATTGTTAACGGAGTTCGAACGCGGCGGCGGGTGGGGTGTGTCACGCCGACCGCGCCGTGTCCGCGGATGATCACGCCGGTGTCACGGTTCGGGTACCGGGTGGTACTGGGGTGATCGGCTGTCAGTTCCCTGTGCGTACAGTGCTCGCACATACGTGCGGACCCTCCGCCGTCCGGAAGAGAGAAACCCAACGTGAGACTGACCGTCGTCCGCCGTACCGCCCTCGCGGCCTCCGTCGCCGCCCTGGCCCTGCTCGTCACCGCCTGCGGCGGCTCCGACGACGGTGGCGGCTCGTCCGACGAGGGCAAGAACGGCGACACCGGCTCGGCGGCCCCCGCGGCGGCCGAGGCGCTCAGCGCCGCGGAGCTGGAGAAGGCGGCCCTCGCGCAGGCGGACGTCAAGAACGGCAAGGTCACCGAGGCGTCGGCGACGGACGACATCGCGAAGGACAAGGTCAAGGCGGAGAAGGCGGAGTGCGAGGCGCTCGCCTTCGCCGAGACCGGCGTCCCGCTGGGCACGCCGGCGGCCACCGTCAAGCGGTCCTGGACGGAGGGGCCGAAGAAACCGTCCGGGGGCGAGGCGACCGAGGAGTCCATCGGTGCCGCCTTCGACCTGGACAAGGCGCTGGTGACCCTGGCCACCTACGACGACGGCGGCGCCGAGAAGGTCCTCGCGGACGTGAAGAAGGCGGCCGGCGCCTGCGCCGGCGGGTTCGCCTTCACCGCCATGGGTGAGCAGGCGAAGATCGCGAAGGTGGCCGAGGACAAGGCGCCCGGCGGGGCCGACGAGGCGGTCGCGATGACGATGACGATGACCGGCGACGAGGGCGAGGCCTTCCCGGTCAAGGTGGTCGTCACCCGTAAGGGCTCCACCGTCGTCACCTTCACCGTCCTGAACCTCGCCTCCGCCGGCACCGGCAAGGACTTCCCGTTCCCCGCCGAGATCAGCGACGCGCAGCTCGCCAAGCTGGGCTGAGGACGCGGCCGGGCCGCCGCGCACCGTGCACCGAAGTTCCCACCGGGGCGTTCGTACCCCGGTGGGAATTTCCGATTTCGGGCATGGAAAGGCCGGTTCGGGACCGGATCTGATCGTAGGCTGCCGGTCATGTGCGGAATCGTGGGATACGTGGGGTCTCAGTCGGCGCTCGATGTCGTACTGGCCGGATTGAAGCGACTCGAGTACCGGGGGTACGACTCGGCGGGCGTCGCCGTGCTCGCGGACGGCGGCCTCGCCACCGCCAAGCGCGCCGGGAAGCTCGTCAACCTGGACAAGGAGCTGTCCGAACGGCCCCTGCCGACCGCCGTGACCGGCATCGGCCACACCCGCTGGGCCACGCACGGGGGGCCGACCGACGCCAACGCCCACCCCCACCTCGACAACGCGGGCCGGGTGGCCGTGGTCCACAACGGCATCATCGAGAACTTCGCCTCCCTCCGCGACGAGCTGGCGGAACGCGGCCACGAGCTGGCCTCCGAGACCGACACCGAGGTCGTCGCCCACCTGCTCGCCGAGGAGTTCTCCGCCTGCGCCGACCTCGCGGAGGCGATGCGGCTGGTGTGCCGGCGGCTGGAGGGCGCGTTCACGCTGGTCGCGGTGCACGCGGACGCGCCGGACGTGGTCGTGGGCGCCCGCCGCAACTCGCCGCTCGTGGTGGGCGTCGGGGAGGGGGAGGCCTTCCTCGCCTCGGACGTCGCGGCCTTCATCGCGTACACCCGGGACGCCATCGAGCTGGGCCAGGACCAGGTGGTGGAGCTGCGCAGGGACGGTGTGACCGTCACCGGCTTCGACGGCACCCCGGCCGACGTCCGCTCCTACCACGTCGACTGGGACGCCTCCGCCGCCGAGAAGGGCGGCTACGACTACTTCATGCTCAAGGAGATCGCCGAGCAGCCGAAGGCGGTCGCCGACACCCTGCTGGGCCGCGTGGACGGCTCCGGCACGCTCAGCCTCGACGAGGTGCGCATCCCCGCGGCCGTGCTCCGGGAGGTCGACAAGGTCGTCATCGTCGCGTGCGGCACGGCCTTCCACGCCGGGCTGATCGCCAAGTACGCCATCGAGCACTGGACGCGTGTCCCCTGCGAGGTGGAGCTGGCCAGCGAGTTCCGCTACCGCGACCCGATCCTCGACCAGCAGACGCTGGTGGTCGCCATCTCCCAGTCCGGCGAGACCATGGACACCCTGATGGCCCTGCGCCACGCCCGCGAGCAGGGCGCCAAGGTGCTGGCCATCTGCAACACCAACGGTTCCACCATCCCGCGCGAGTCCGACGCCGTGCTCTACACGCACGCCGGCCCCGAGGTCGCCGTCGCCTCCACCAAGGCCTTCCTCACCCAGCTGGTGGCCTGCTACCTGGTCGCCCTCTACCTCGGACAGGTGCGCGGCACGAAGTACGGGGACGAGATCCGCGACGTCATCCGCGACCTCTCGCGGATCTCCGACGCGGTGGACCGGGTCCTGGAGACCATGGAGCCGGTACGGGAACTCGCCCGCTCCCTCGCCCACAAGAACACGGTGCTGTTCCTCGGCCGCCACGTCGGACACCCGGTCGCCCTCGAAGGCGCCCTGAAGCTCAAGGAGTTGGCGTACATGCACGCCGAGGGCTTCGCGGCGGGCGAGCTGAAGCACGGGCCGATCGCGCTGATCGAGGAGGACCTGCCGGTCGTCGTGGTCGTCCCGTCGCCGCGCGGCCGTTCGGTCCTGCACGACAAGATCGTGTCCAACATCCAGGAGATCCGGGCCAGGGGCGCCCGCACCATCGTCATCGCCGAGGAGGGCGACGAGGCGGTCGTCCCCTACGCCGACCACCTGGTGCGCATCCCGGCCACGCCGACGCTGCTCCAGCCGCTGGTGGCGACGGTGCCGCTCCAGGTCTTCGCCTGCGAGCTGGCGACGGCCCGGGGCAACGAGGTGGACCAGCCGCGGAACCTGGCGAAGTCGGTGACGGTGGAGTAGGTCCTCAGCCGTCGGCGGGGCGGGTTCTCAGGCGACGGCGGGGCGGGCCGTAAGTCGTCGGCGGGGCGGGTTCTCAGCCGTCGGCGGGGCGGAGGTCCGCGACCAGGCGGAAGCGCTCCAGCACCGCGGGGGTTCCGTCGTCCACCGTGAACTCCGGGTCGCCCAGGGCCGCGCGCATCTCCTCGCCGTGCCAGAACCGCTCGTGTCCGGCCCGCCACGCGGCCACGTCGGTATAGCCCTCGCCCTCGTCCAGCACGTGGGCGAGGTCCACCTGGCCGAGCGGGACGACGCGTACGCCGGTCACCTCGATGACGGCGACCGGCCGGTCGTGGGAGTCGACGACCACCGCGCGGTTCCCGGCCCGCGGCAGCGGCTCGTCCTCGTGCTCGTAGTCGACGACGAGGCCGGTCGTCGTCGTCTTCGAGCCGTCCAGGATCGCCCGGACGAGCCGGTCGCGCAGGGGGCCGGGGAAGGCGAACTCGGCCCTCGGCAGCGTGGCGGGGTCCGTGGGGGCCGAGGCGGGGTCGGGCGTCATGCGAGCACCGTAACGGCCCGGCGCCGCACGAGACACCCCGCTCACCGCCGCACGAGACGCCCCGCTCACCCCGCCCGCGCCACGTCCCGCCAGGCGCGGGGGATCGCCCCCGCGACGTCGTGCGCCCCCGTCGGCGCGCCCTCCGCCGCGAACCGCCCCGCCAGCCCGTGCAGGTACGCCCCCGCGCTGCCCGCGTCCCGGGCCGAGAGCCCCGCGGCGAGCAGCGAACCGGCCAGCCCGGACAGCACGTCCCCGCTGCCCGCCGTGGCGAGCCACGAGGTCCCCGTCGCGTTGACCCGCACCGGCCCTCCCTCCGCCCCGGCGACCACCGTCGTCGACCCCTTCAGCAGCACCGTCGCCCCGTAGCGGTCCGCCAGCTCCCGCGCCGAGGCCAGCCGCGCCCCCTCGACCTCGTCCCGGCCCACGCCGAGCAGCGCGGCCGCCTCCCCGGCGTGCGGCGTCATCAGCGTCGGTGCCGTGCGCCCCCGTACCGCCTCCGCGTCCGCCAGCCGCAGCCCGTCCGCGTCGATCAGCACCGGCACCTCGGCGGCCAGCACCTGCGCCACGGTGCCGGCGTCGTCACCGGCCCCCGGCCCGACGACCCACGCCTGCACCCGCCCCGCCCGCTCCGGCCCCCGGTCCGACACCAGCGTCTCCGGGAAGCGGGCGATCACCGCGTCCCCGGCCGGACCGACGTACCGCACCGCCCCGGCCCCGCCCCGCAGCGCCCCGGCGACGGCGAGCACGGCCGCGCCCGGATAGCGGGCCGACCCGGCGGCGATCCCGACGACCCCGCGCCGGTACTTGTCGCTCTCCGCCCCCGGCACCGGCAGCAGCCGCGCCACGTCGGCGTGCTGCAACGCCTCCAGCGCGGCCCCGTCGGCCGGCAGCGGCAGGCCGATGTCCACCAGCCGCACCGACCCGGCGTACTCCCGCGCGGGATCGATCAGCAGCCCCGGCTTGTGCGCCCCGAACGTCACCGTCAGGTCGGCCCGTACGGCCGCCCCGCGCACCTGCCCGGTGTCCGCGTCGACGCCGCTCGGCAGGTCCACGGCGACGACCGCGGCCCGGGACCGCGCGGCCGCGTCCGCGAGCGGCACCGCCTCCTCGCGCAGCCCGCCCCGGCCGCCGATCCCGACGATGCCGTCGACGACCAGGTCGGCCCGCGCGATCAGGTCGCCGGCCACCCCGCCACCGGCCGCCACGACCCGCCCGCCGGCCCGCCGCAGTGCCGCCAGCCCCGCCCCGTGCGCGCGCTCCGGCGTCAGCGGCACGGCCGTCACGCCCGCGCCCCGCCGGGCCAGCCGGGCCCCGGCGTACAGGGCGTCGCCGCCGTTGTCCCCGCTCCCGACCAGCAGCACCACCCGGCTGCCGTAGACCCGGCCGGCCACCCGCCCGAGCACCTCCGCGCAGGCGGCGGCCAGTCCGGCCGCCGCCCGGTGCATCAACGCCCCCTCCGGCAGCCGTGCCATCAGCTCCCGCTCGGCCGTCCTGACCATCTCCACGCTGTACGCAGTCCGCATGCCGTCGAGTCTTCCCCGTACACCGCGCACGCTCACGAGTCCCGTGCGGGACAGTTGTCCCATGGGCGACGACGAGACGGCACAGGTGATGACCTCGCTCGGGGCACGCCTGCGCGCCATCCGGCAGGCCCGCGGCCTCACGCTCGGCCGGCTCGGCGCCGCCACCGGCATCTCCGTGAGCACGCTGTCCCGGCTGGAGTCGGGCCTGCGCGAGCCCGGCCTGCGCCACCTCCTGCCGCTGGCCCGGGCACACCGGCTGCCGCTGGACGACCTCGTCGGCTCCCGCACCGGCGACCCCCGGGTGCATCCGCGCCCCTTCACCCGGCACGGCCAGACGTGGGTCCCGCTCACCCGGAACCCGGGCGACGGGCTGCACGCCTACAAGCAGATCCTCCCGGCGCCGGCCACCCCGCGGACCGCGACGACGCCCCGCCCCGCACAGGGGTCGCACGAGGGCCACGAATGGCTCCACGTCCTCTCCGGCCGCCTGCTCCTCGCCCTGGGCGACCGCGACCTCGTCCTGACGGCCGGCGAGACGGCGGAGTTCGACACCCGCGTCCCGCACGGCCTCGCCAACGCCGGTGAGCGGCCCGTCGAATGGCTCGCCCTGTACGGCGCCCAGGGCGAACGCATGCACATCCGGGTCCGGCCGACGGGGGCCGACGAGGGCTGACGGGGGTGACAGGGGCTGGGAGGGGGTGACAGGGGCTGGAAGAGGCTGACAGGAACTGACAAGGGCTGACAGGGGCCGATGGGCCCCTACCCCTCCGCGATCACCACCGCCGACGCGATCCCCGCGTCGTGGCTCAGCGACACGTGCCACGACGCCACGCCCAGTTCCGCGGCCCGGGCCGCCACCGTCCCCGAGACCCGGAGCCGCGGCTGCCCACTGTCCTCCACGTACACCTCGGCGTCCGTCCAGAGCAGCCCCGCCGGTGCGCCGAGCGCCTTGGCCAGCGCCTCCTTCGCCGCGAACCGGGCGGTGAGCGAGGCGGTGCCCCGGCGCTCGCCGCTGGGCAGCAGCAGCTCGCTCTCCAGGAAGAGCCGCCGGGCCAGGGCCGGCGTACGTTCCAGCGACACCCCGAACCGCTCGACCTCGGCCACGTCGATCCCGACCCCGATGATGCTCATGCCGGGCACCCTAACGACCGGCGGGCACCGCCGTCGCCGCCGGGCGCTGCGCCTCGAGGGGCGTCCGGGCGCTCTGAGAGACTGTGGGCACGATGAGTGAGACAGCTGCTCGGCGGGACGCGGTACTGCGGGCCCGGGCCGAGATCGACCTGGCCGCCCTGCGGGCCAACGTCCGCGCCCTGCGCGAGCGCGCCCCCGGGGCGGCTCTCATGGCCGTCGTCAAGGCCGACGGCTACGGCCACGGCGCCATCCCGTGCGCCCGTGCCGCCGTCGCGGCGGGCGCGACCTGGCTGGGCACCGCCACGCCGCAGGAGGCCCTCGCGCTGCGCGCGGCGGCCGGACTGCCGGACGACGTGCGGATCATGTGCTGGCTGTGGACGCCGGGCGGCCCCTGGCGCGAGGCCGTCGAGGCCCGTCTCGACGTGTCCGTCAGCGCCCTGTGGGCGCTGGAGGAGGTCACCCGGGCGGCCCGGGCGGCCGGCACCGCCGCGCGCGTGCAGCTCAAGGCCGACACCGGACTCGGCCGGGGCGGCTGCCAGCCGGGCGAGGACTGGACCGAACTGGTCGGGGCTGCCCTGCACGCCCAGGACGAGGGGCTGCTGCGCGTCACCGGGCTCTGGTCCCACTTCGCCCGCGCCGACGAGCCCGGGGACCCCTCCATCGCCGCCCAGCTCACCCGCTTCCGGGAGATGACGGCGTACGCCGAGCAAGAGGGGGTGCGCCCCGACGTGCGGCACATCGCCAACTCGCCGGCCACGCTCACCCTCCCCGAGACCCACTTCGACCTCGTCCGGCCCGGCATCGCCATGTACGGCGTCTCGCCCAGCCCCGAGATCGGCATCCCCGCCGACCTCGGACTGCGCCCGGTGATGACGCTGTCCGCCTCGCTGGCCCTGGTCAAGCAGGTACCCGGCGGCCACGGCGTCAGCTACGGGCACCACTACACCACCCCCGGCGAGACCACCCTCGGCCTCGTACCCCTCGGCTACGCGGACGGCGTACCGCGCCACGCCTCCTCCACCGGGCCCGTCCTGGTCGACGGGAAGTGGCGCACGGTCGCGGGGCGTATCGCGATGGACCAGTTCGTCGTCGACCTGGGCGGGGACCGGCCGGAGCCGGGTGCCGAGGCGGTGCTGTTCGGGCCCGGGGACCGGGGCGAGCCCACCGCCGAGGACTGGGCCCAGGCGGCGGGCACCATCGGGTACGAGATCGTCACCCGGATCGGAGCACGCGTTCCGCGCGTCTACGTCAACGAGTGACACGCCTCCCTCCATGGAGCGGCGGGCCCCGCGGGTCCGGCGTGCATGACGGACGCGTTCGGGTGAATCAGGAACAAGAGGGGAATCCGCACAGCGGCCCAAGCGGCCCGGCGAAGAGGAGCGGTACGTGAGCGAGAGCAGCGCGGAGGTCGTCGCGGACGTGGCCGCGGCGGCCGTCGCCTCCGCCACGGAGGCCGCCACCGAGGTCGCCGTCGGCGGCTGGCGCCGGGCGACCGGTGTCGCCGGCGTCGCGATAGGCGTGGTCGCGGCGGGCGCCGCGGCCGGTGTGGCGATAGAACGGCTCACCGTCGGCCGCGGCATGCGCCAGAAGGCGCGGCTCGCCCTCGACTCGGCGGGACCCTACGGCGGGCTGCGCGGCACCCCCGGCAGGGCCTACGCCGACGACGGCACCGAGTTGTACTACGAGGTCGACGACGTCGACCCGGAGACGGAGTCCGCGCTCACCCGGCGTCGCCGGCGGCTGTTCGGCCGCAAGGCCCCCGCCCCCGTGACCGTCGTCTTCAGCCACGGCTACTGCCTCAACCAGGATTCCTGGCACTTCCAGCGGGCGGCCCTGAGGGGTGTGGTGCGCACCGTGCACTGGGACCAGCGCAGCCACGGCCGGTCCGGGCGGGGCGTGTCCCAGACGCGGGACGGCCGGCCGGTCACCATCGAGGAACTGGGCCGTGACCTGAAGGCCGTCATCGACGCGGCCGTGCCGGAGGGCCCCGTCGTGCTGGTCGGGCACTCCATGGGCGGGATGACGGTGATGGCCCTCGCCGACGACTTCCCCGACCTGGTCCGCGAGCGGGTCGTCGGGGTGGCCCTCGTCGGCACCTCCTCCGGGCGGCTCGGCGAGGTCAACTTCGGGCTGCCGGTGGCCGGGGTCAACGCGGTGCGGCGGGTGCTGCCGGGGGTGCTGAAGGCGCTGGGGCAGCGGGCCGAGCTGGTGGAGAGGACGCGGCGGGCGACGGCGGACCTCTTCGCGGGGATCATCAAGCGGTACTCGTTCGCCTCCCGGGAGGTCGACCCGGCCGTGGCCCGCTTCGCCGAGCGGATGATCGAGTCGACGCCGATCGACGTGGTCGCCGAGTACTACCCGGCCTTCAGCGACCACGACAAGACCGAGGCCCTCGCCCACTTCGCCGGCCTGCCGGTCCTGGTGCTGGCCGGCGTACGGGACCTGGTCACGCCGAGCGAGCACAGCGAGGCGATGGCCGACCTGCTGCCGGACGCGGAGCTGGTGCTGGTCCCCGACGCGGGGCACCTGGTGATGCTGGAGCACCCCGAGCTGGTCACCGACCGCCTCGCCGACCTGCTGGCCCGCGCGGGCGCGGTGCCCGCAGCGGCTACCGTTGACGGCTATGGAAGCACCAGCAGCACCGCAGGGCCCGGCTGAGCCCTCCGGACCCCCCGCACCCGCCCCCGACGTCGAGATCACCGTCACCTCCCCGGAGCAGATGAGGGACCTGGGCCGCAGGCTCGCCGGGGTGCTGCGCGCCGGTGACCTCCTGATGCTGAGCGGGGAGCTGGGCGCGGGCAAGACGACGCTGACCCGGGGCCTCGGCGAGGGCATGGGAGTGCGCGGCGCCGTCACCTCCCCGACCTTCGTGATCGCCCGGGTGCACCCCTCCCTGGGCGACGGCCCGCCGCTCGTCCACGTCGACGCCTACCGGCTGTCGGGCGGCCTGGACGAGATGGAGGACCTCGACCTCGACGTCTCGCTGTCCGACTCGGTGATCGTGGTGGAGTGGGGCGAGGGCAAGGTCGAGGAGCTGACCGAGGACCGGTTGCAGCTCCGGATCGAGCGGGCCGTGGGCGACACCACCGACGAGGTCCGGCACGTGACGCTGACGGGCATCGGCGGACGCTGGTCCACGGCCGACCTGGGCACGCTGGCCGTCTGATCCGGTGGGGGCGGAGGCGCTCGCCGCTTGAGTCGGTGGCCGCAGGGGCGCCTGCCGGATGGGTCGGCCGGCTGCCGGGGTCGTGCTCGGCGTCTGGGTCGGTGGTTGCCGGGGTCGTGCTCGGCGTCCGAACCGGTGGTCGCCGCGGGACGTGCTCGCCGCCTTGGCCGGCGGGTGGCGGCGCGGCGTGCTCGCCCTCCGCCCCGGCGGCCACCGCCGGAGCGTCCCGACAAGACGTCGGCAAGATATTGCGTTCCGGGTCTTGCCCGTGGTCACATGGTATCCAGCTCGTGGTTAGGGTTGCCTAACTGCGCCCGCCCCCGACCTTCAGGAGGCGTCCATGTCGGAGACCGAGCCGCAGGCCCGGCCGAGGCCGCAGTCGTCCGTGCTCGCCGGGGTGTCCATGCGGGACCTGCTCGCGTCCTGCGCCGCCGCGAGGGCGGTCTCCACGCCGCCACCCGCCCCCGAGCCGGCGACCCGCCGCCCCGCCCGGGAACACCGCGAAGCGGCCTGACCGCTACGGGCTGCCCGCGCGCCCTCCCGGACGACCGCCCCACGTGTCAGGGGACGACGACGACCCGCTGTCCGATCGTCGCGAACCGCCACATCGCGTCGCCGTCCGCGCGGGTCTGCCGGATGCCGCCGGTGCGCTCGCCCGGATCGGGCTCGGCCATGGAGCCGTCCACCGCCGCGCTGAACCCGATCACCACGTCCTTGACGCCGGCGAACCGCACGACGTGCTCCACCGGGACGCCGTCGGACCCGGTGACCCGGTTCGAACGGGACGTGACCGCGTAGGTGCCCGGTGCCGGGTCGACCGTGCTGGGCGTGACCTCGAAGGTGCGCCGCACCTTGCCGCCCGCGTCGACCAGCCACACCCGGTCGTCGTCCACCGAGTACACCACCCGTTCACCCGTCCCGGACCCCGCGGGCAGCGCGTCCGGATGGAGCCGGTCACGGGGGGCCTTGGAGGCGCCGGGCGCCGGCGTGCCGCTCGCATGGCTCCGGTCCGGCGCGGCCGGGGCGCCGGCCGACGCCTGGTGGGTGAGGACGCCGATCGTCGCGAGAGCCGCGGCGGTGAGGCCGGTGACGAAAACGGCGCTGCTGCTGACCACTGCCGACCACCTCGTCGTCGTATGGCTTGCTTCTGCTTTCCCGGCGACGGTAGCAGTAAGTGACCGTATGACCGCGGTGGGCGATGTGTCCGCTCCGGGTGCCGTGCCGGGCCCGTCCACCGGGCGTCCGCCGCGCCTTCCGTGGCGCCGTAGGCTGTTTGCGTGCTCTTGCTCGCTCTGGATACCGCCACGCCCGCCGTGACCGTCGCGCTGCACGACGGTACGGACGTCATCGCCTCGTCGAGCCAGGTGGACGCACGCCGGCACGGCGAGCTGCTGCTGCCCGCCGTCGACCGGGTGCTCGCCGAGGCCGGACTGCGGCTCGACGCCGTCACCGGCATCGTCGCCGGGACCGGCCCGGGCCCGTACACCGGGCTGCGCGTCGGCCTGATGACCGCGGACACCTTCGGGCTCGCGCTCGACGTCCCCGTGTACGGCGTGTGCACGCTGGACGGCCTCGCCTACGCCACCGACCTGGAGGGCCCCTTCGTGGTGGCGACCGACGCCCGCCGCAAGGAGGTCTACTGGGCCCGGTACGCCGACTCCCGCACCCGCCTCACCGACCCGGCGGTCGACCGGCCCGCCGACATCGCCGAACAGGTCACCGGGCTCCCGGCGGTCGGCGCGGGCGCGCTGCTCTACCCGGACACCTTCCCCAAGGCGCACGAGCCGGAGCACGTGTCCGCCGCCGCCCTGGCGTCCCTGGCCGCCGAGCGGCTCGCGGCGGGCGAGGAGCTGCCCGTGCCCCGGCCGCTGTACCTGCGCCGGCCGGACGCCCAGGTCCCCAAGAACTACAAGGTGGTCACCCCCAAGTGACCGAAGCGACCGAGCCCCTGACCCCGCCCGCCGGACTGCGCGAGATGCGCTGGTGGGACATCGACCCCGTGCTCCGGATGGAGCGCGAGCTGTTCCCCGAGGACGCCTGGTCGCGGGGGATGTTCTGGTCCGAGCTGGCCCACGCGCGCGGCCCCGGGGCGACCCGGCGCTACCTGGTCGCCGAGGAGGACGGCCGGGTCGTCGGCTACGCGGGCCTGGTCGCCTCCGGGGAGCAGGCCGACGTGCAGACCATCGCCGTCGCCCGCGACCACTGGGGCACCGGCCTCGGCGCGCGGCTGCTGACCGAGCTGCTGCGGGCGGCGACCGCCTTCGAGTGCACCGAGGTGCTGCTGGAGTGCCGGGTGGACAACACCCGCGCCCAGCGCCTCTACGAGCGCTTCGGCTTCGAGCCCATCGGCTTCCGACGCGGCTACTACCAGCCGGGCAACGTCGACGCCCTGGTCATGCGGCTGACCGACCCTTCCACCTCCGTACCGGGAACCGAACGAGGAACCGACCACCATGGCTGACCCACGCGACGAACCCCTCGTCCTCGGGATCGAGACCTCCTGCGACGAGACCGGCGTCGGCGTCGTCCGCGGCACCACCCTGCTGGCCGACGCCGTCGCGTCCAGCGTCGACGAGCACGCCCGCTTCGGCGGCGTCGTCCCCGAGGTGGCCAGCCGCGCCCACCTGGAGGCGATGGTCCCCACCATCGAGCGCGCCCTGAAGGAAGCGGGCGTCACCGCCCGGGACCTCGACGGCATCGCCGTCACCGCGGGCCCCGGCCTCGCGGGCGCCCTGCTGGTCGGCGTCTCGGCGGCCAAGGCGTACGCCTACGCCCTCGGCAAGCCCCTCTACGGCGTCAACCACCTCGCCTCCCACATCTGCGTCGACCAGCTGGAGCACGGCCCGCTGCCCGAGCCGACGATGGCGCTGCTCGTCTCCGGCGGGCACTCCTCCCTGCTGCTCTCCACGGACATCACCTCCGACGTCCGCCCGATGGGCGCCACCATCGACGACGCGGCCGGCGAGGCCTTCGACAAGATCGCCCGCGTGCTGAACCTGGGTTTCCCCGGCGGTCCGGTCATCGACCGGTACGCGCGCGAGGGCGACCCGAACGCGATCGCCTTCCCGCGCGGCCTCACCGGTCCGCGCGACCCCGCGTACGACTTCTCCTTCTCCGGGCTGAAGACGGCCGTGGCCCGCTGGATCGAGGCCAGGCGGGCCGCGGGGGAGGAGGTGCCGGTCCGCGACGTGTCGGCGTCCTTCCAGGAGGCCGTCGTGGACGTGCTGACCCGCAAGGCGGTGCGGGCCTGCAAGGACCAGGGGGTCGACCACCTGATGATCGGCGGCGGCGTGGCCGCCAACTCCCGGCTGCGGGCCCTCGCCCAGGAGCGCTGCGAGGCGGCCGGCATCCGGCTGCGCGTACCGCGGCCCAAGCTGTGCACGGACAACGGCGCGATGGTGGCCGCCCTCGGCGCCGAGATGGTCGCCCGGGGCCGGGCCGCCTCCGACTGGGACCTCTCGGCGGACTCGTCGCTGCCGGTGACGGACCCGCACGTGCCGGGCAGCGGCCATGCGCACGGTCACGGCCACGCGCACGACCACGCGCACGGTCACGACCATGTGCACGAGGTCAGCAAGGAGAACCTGTACCCGTGACCGTCGCGCTCATGTGGGAGGCGCGGGCCGTGCCCGGCCGCGGCGGGGACCTGCTGGCCTGGGTCCGCGCGCAGCGGCCCGGCGGTGCCCCCCTGCGCCGGGAGGTCCTGCGCGCCCCGCAGGACCGGGTCCTCGTCATCACCTGGTGGGACGCCGCCTACGACGCCGAACTGCCGGAACTGCCCGAGCCGGACGGCGACCTGGTCACGCGGGCGGTGCACCGGTGGCGGTTCGAGTCGGTGGCCGAGGACTGACCCGCGAGGCCACGGGCCGACGCGTCAGGCGTCCAGGCATCTCGGCGTGCAGGCGTCCCGACGTCCCCGCGTGCTGCGTTCCCTCCTGTCGCCTCGGGTCGGCGCGGCGAATGTTTCGTCGCCTGTAGCGAATGATTGGGGATGTCATGGCCCGTCGAAGACTGCGTCGCGAGGCCCCGCAGGGTTACGATCGCCGCCATGACATCCCCGCAGCCCGCTGAAACCCGGACGCAACGGCGATCCGGGCAGACCGCGACCCTCGCCGAGATCGCGCGCGAAGCCGGTGTGTCGGCGCCGACTGTTTCGAAGGTCCTCAACGGCCGCGCCGACGTCGCCCCGGCGACCCGGGCCCGCGTGGAGGAGCTGCTGCGCGACCACGGCTACCGGCGCAGGCGGGCCGAGGCGACCCGCTCGCCCCTGATCGACCTGGTCTTCCACGAGCTGGAGAGCGCCTGGGCGATGGAGGTCATCCGGGGGGTGGAGAACGTGGCGCGGGACACGGGGCTCAGCGTCGTGCTCTCCGAGAGCGCGGGACGCCTGACGCCGGGCCGGACCTGGGCCGACCAGGTGGCCGCCCGCCGTCCGCACGGCGTGATCCTCGTCCTGTCCGACCTCGACGGGTCCCAGCGGGCACTGCTCACCAGCCGCTCCATCCCGTTCGTGGTGATGGACCCGGCCGGCGACCCGGGCGCCGACGTGCCGTCCATCGGCGCCACCAACTGGCAGGGCGGGCTCGCCGCCACCCGGCACCTGGTCGAGCTGGGCCACACCCGCATCGGCGCGATCAGCGGGCCCACCCGCATGATGTGCAGCCGCGCCCGCGTGGACGGCTACCGGGCCGCCCTGGAGACGGCCGGGCTGCCGGTCGACCCCGACCTGATCGTGACCGGCGACTTCCACCACGAGGCCGGCTACCGGCAGGGCCTGAACCTGCTGCGCCGCCCGGACCGGCCGACCGCCGTCTTCGCCGGCAACGACCTCCAGGCACTCGGCCTGTACGAGGCCGCGCGCGAGCTGGGCCTGCGCATCCCGCAGGACCTGAGCGTGGTCGGCTTCGACGACCTGCCGGTGGCCCGCTGGGTGGGGCCGCCGCTGACGACCGTACGGCAGCCGCTCATGGAGATGGCCGAGGCGGCGGCCCGGCTGGTCCTGGAGCTGGGGCGCGACGACGGCTCGGCGGCGGCGACCCGGGTGGAGCTGGCCACCAGCCTGGAGGTGCGCAGCAGTACGGCACCGCCCGCGGCCTGACGGAGACCGGCCGACTCGCCGGCATATCGGTGCGCCGCGCCGGTCCGTCGGCGAAACTTTCGACCCCGTCGGCGTCCTCCGAAGTCTGAGAATTTCCGCAGAATGTCGGCTCCTGTGTCCCCGCTCCCAATAATTCGGACTTATGTTCCTTGCGATGGGGCATTCGCGTGGGGACGCGAACGGAACCGGCACGGGGCGGGGGCGGACGCATGGCTGCGCGGGGTGCGCCGGATGCGGGGGACGGGCGGGGCGGACTCCGTGGGCGTTCGAAAGGGCTGAAGGCGGCCGGACTCGCCCTGGCCGGCGCCCTGCTGCTCGGGGTGGCCGCCGCGGGCTGGGCCTACTGGCACCTGAACGGCAACATCACCAGCGTCGACATCAACGGCGCGCTCGGCGACGACCGCCCCGCGCGGCCGGTCACCGCCCCCTCCGCCGGGCCCTCCGCGTCCCCGGTGTCCACCGGGGCCCTGAACATCCTGGTACTCGGCTCGGACTCGCGCAGTGGCGAGGAGAACCGGGAACTGGGCGGCGGCGACAGCGAGGGGGCCCGTTCGGACACGGCGATGGTCGTCCGCCTCGACCCGGGCCGGACCGCGGCCACCGTGGTCAGCATCCCCCGGGACACGCTCGTCACCCGCCCGTCCTGCCCGCTGCCGTCCGGCGAGGAGACCCGGGAGGCGAGCGGCGTGATGTTCAACTCCGCCTACGCCCTGGGCGGGCCCGTCTGCGCCGTCAAGACCGTCGAGACCCTCACCGACGTCCGCATGGACCACTACGTGGAGATCGACTTCTCCGGCTTCGCCGAGCTGGTCGACGCGCTCGGCGGGGTCACCGTCACCACCGACGAGGACATCGACGACGACAAGAGCCACCTCCACCTGGACGCCGGCACCCACCACCTCGACGGCACCGAGGCCCTCGGGCTGGCCCGCACCCGCTACGGCCTGGAGGGCGGCAGCGACCTCGCCCGCATTGAGCTCCAGCAGAAGCTGGTCAAGGCGCTGCTGGAGCGGATCTCCGGCACCGACCTGCTCACCGACCCGGCCCGGCTCTACCAGGTCACCGACGCGGTCACCGGCAGCCTCACCACCGACACCGGCCTGGACTCGCTGGGCGAGCTGATGAGCCTCGGACGGAGCCTCGGGGGCCTCTCGGCGGACGACGTGCGCACGGTCACGATGCCGGTGGTGCCGGCCCCCTGGGACGCCAACCGGGTGGTCGCCCGCGAACCGGACGCCGGTGACCTGTGGGAATCGCTGCGCTGAGAATTCCTTCGGGAAATCTCCGGGCGGCTGTCGATCCAGGGGGCTCCCGTTCGACGCAGGGGTGAGAGGCCGGGAGAACCCGGCCGCCGACGACCCCGAGGAGTCACCATGCCCCGCTACCTGTCCCTGATCCGGATCGAGGAGAGCGACGCCCTCTCCGGCGGTCCCAGCCCCGAGCTGATCCAGCGCATGGAGAAGCTGATGGAGGAGATGACGAAGGCCGGCGTCCTGCTCGACACCGCCGGGCTGACCCCGACCGCCGAGGGCACCCGCGTCCACTACGAGGGCGGACGGCTGTCCGTCACCGACGGCCCCTTCACCGAGACCAAGGAGGTCGTCGGCGGCTACGCGCTCCTTCAGGCCAAGGACAAGGCCGAGGCGATCGAGTGGACCAAGCGTTTCCTCAAGGTCCACGAGGAGCACTGGACGGTGACCTGCGAGGTGCGGGAGCTGATGGAGGGCTGACCGGAGTCGCCCCCCGCCCGCCCGAGGGTGTTGCATGGTGGGCTGTGGAACCACAGCCCACCGAGGCCCTCGAAACCGTCTTCCGGCTGGAGTCGCCCCGCGTCATCGCCGGCGTGGCCCGCCTCGTCCGGGACGTCGGCATCGCCGAGGAACTCACCCAGGACGCGCTGGTCGCCGCCCTGGAGCAGTGGCCGAGGGACGGCGTGCCCGACAACCCGGGCGCCTGGCTCATGGCCACCGCCCGGCGCCGAGCCGTCGACCTGATCCGGCGCCGGGAGACCTACGCCCGCAAACTCGCGGAGGCCGGCCGCGAGCTGCCCGCCGCGGCGCCGCCCGCGGAACCCGCCGACCCGCAGGACATCGACGACGACCTGCTGCGGCTGGTCTTCACCGCCTGCCACCCGGTGCTGTCCGCCGAGGCCCGCATCGCCCTCACCCTGCGTCTGCTCGGGGGCCTGACCACGCCGGAGATCGCCCGCGCCTTCCTGGTCCCCGAACCGACGGTCGCGCAGCGCGTCGTGCGCGCCAAACGCACCCTCGCCGCCCGGGACGTCGCCTTCGAGGTGCCCTACGGCCCCGACCGCGCGGCCCGTCTCGGCTCGGTCCTGGAGGTCATCTACCTGATCTTCAACGAGGGGTACGCGGCCACCGCCGGCGACGACTGGCTCCGCCCCGCCCTGTGCGAGGACGCCCTGCGGCTGGCCCGCGTGCTCGCCGCCCTGATGCCGAAGGAGCCCGAGGTGCACGGCCTGGCCGCCCTGCTGGAGCTCCAGGCGTCCCGGACGGCCGCCCGCACCGGCCCCGACGGGGCGCCGGTGCTCCTGAAGGACCAGAACCGCCGCCGCTGGAACCGCATGCTGATCGCCCGCGGCCTCACCGCCCTCGACCGCGCCCGCACCACCGGCTCCGGCGCCCCGGGCCCCTACGTCCTCCAGGCCGCGATCGCCGCCTGCCACGCCACCGCGTTCACCTACGAGGAGACCGACTGGCCGCGCATCGCCGCCCTCTACGGCCTGCTCGCCGCCCGCACCCCGTCCCCGGTGGTCGCCCTCAACCGCGCGGTCGCCGTGTCCATGGCCGAGGGACCGGCCCCCGCACTCGCCCTCGTCGACGCCCTCGCCGCCGAGCCCGCCCTGCGCGACTACCACCTGCTGCCCAGCGTCCGCGGCGACCTGCTGCTGCGCCTCGGCCGCACCGCCGAGGCCCGCACCGATTTCGAGCGCGCCGCCGCGCTGGCCCGCAACGCGCGCGAACGCGAGCTGCTGGCCCGCCGGGCGCGGGAGTGCGGTTGAAGCCGGTCTGCCGGGCGCGGGAGTGCGGTTAGAGCCGGTCCGCCGGGTGCCCGATCAGCATGGTGGGCGCCCCCGCGACCCGGGTCATGAACACCGTCGCCGCGTTCGGCCCCTGGGGTTTCACCTTCCGCCGCAGCTCCTCCGGCTCCACCGCCGAGCCCCGCTTCTTCACGGTCAGCGTGCCGACCCGGCGCTCCCGCAGCAGCGCCTTCAGCTTCTTGACGTTGAAGGGCATCACGTCGGTGATCTCGTACGCCGTGGCGTACGGGGTCGGCCTCAGCTCGTCGGCGGTGACGTAGGCGATGGTCGGGTCGATCAGCCCGCCGCCCAGCTCCTCGGCGACCTCGGCGACCAGGTGGGCGCGGATGACGGCGCCGTCCGGTTCGTACAGGTACCGGCCGACGTTCCGTACTCCGGGGTCCGGGAGCATGGTCCCGGGCGTCACGTAGATGCCCGCGCCGGCGGGCAGCAGCGTCGCCCGCCTCGCCCCCGGCGTCACGTCCGGGCCGAACCACAGCACGGCCTCCTTGACGTCCCCGCCGTCCGAGACCCACTCGGCCGTCGCCTGCGGGGGGATCGCCTCGTGGGGGATGCCCGGCGCGATCTTCAGCAGACCCAGCGGCGCCCCGAGGGCGGCGGAGACGGCCCAGGACAGGGGCGGCGAGTAGGCCTCCGGGTCGAAGATTCGGCCGCGCTTGGAGGAGCGCCGGGCCGGGTCGACGAACACGGCTTCGTACCCGGACGTGTCCACCTCGGTCACGTCGGCCTCGCGCACCTCGATCAGGCCCGCCAGGCCGAGCGCGTCGGCGTTGGCTCGGGCCGCCGCGCAGGTCGCCGCGTCCCGGTCGACGGCCAGCACCCGGATACCGGCGCGGGCGAACGCGATCGCGTCCCCCCCGATCCCGCAGCACAGGTCGGCGACGGACCGCACCCCCGTCGCCCGGAGGCACTCGGCCCGGTACGCGGCCACGCTCGCCCGCGTCGACTGCTCCACCCCGTTCGGCGTGAAGTACATCCGCCCGGCGTCCTCGGCCCCGAACTTCGCCACCGCCCGCTGCCGCAGCCGCGCCTGCCCGAGCGCCGCGGACACCAGCTCGGCCGGGTGCGTCCGCCGCAGCCGGGTCGCGACGGCCAGCTCCCGCGCGGGGTCGGTGTCGCGCACCTCGTCGAGGAGGGCGCGGCCCTCCGGGGTGAGCAGGGCACGGAGGGCGTCGAGGTCGTTCACCGGGACATTGTGGGCCAGTCGGTGGACGGTGCGCCTCCGACGCGGTGTCGGACGGGGCCGGACGGCCGGGGACTGCGAAGATCCGGCACCATGCGAGCAGTCGTACAAAATGACAAAAGTCGGATGTTCCGCGTCACCCGGGCGTCCGCCCCCGGGTTCCGGGTGCGCGGCGCCGTCGCCGCCCTCGCCGTCGCCGCCCTCGCCTCCGGCTGTGCGCAGGACGCCTCCGAGGTCCGCGGCGCCTCCGGCCAGCAGCCCCTCCAGGCGCCCCCCGCCCGCGCGCTCGACGCCTACGCGTCCAAGCTGCGCGCCGCCCAGGCCGCCCGGGTCGCCGCCGCGAAGCGCTGGAAGCTGAAGAAGGTCCCGCTGACGGCCCCGCCGCCCCCGGCCAGGAAGCCGGAGATCAGGGCGCGCAAGGGCTTCGAGGTGACCGGCCAGGAGGATCTCCCGCCGGTCTTCACCTCGATCCCCACCAAGGAGAAGATCGTCTTCCTCACCATCGACGACGGCGCCGAGAAGGACCCGGCGTTCCTGCGCATGATGAGCGAGCTGAAGATCCCGTACACCGCCTTCCTCAGCGACTACCTGGTGAAGGAGGACTACGGCTACTTCAAGGAGATGCAGGACCGGGGCGTCACCCTCGGCAACCACACCCTCCACCACCCCTACCTGCCCGGCCTGTCCTACGCCGAGCAGAAGCGCGAGATCTGCGGCATGCAGCACGTGATCGAGAAGCGCTACGGCAGCCGCCCCACCCTCTTCCGCCCGCCCTTCGGCAACTACAACCGCGACACCCTGCGCGCGGCGAAGGCCTGCGGCATCAGATACGCCCCGATCTGGAACGAGGAGGTCTTCGCCGACCGCTGGGACTACCGGGAGTGGGACCGGGAGATCCACCCCGGTGACATCGTCCTCAGCCACTTCCGGGGCGAGGACGACTGGGACGGCACCATGCGCGACATGGTCCGCGAGTTCCTCGACAAGGTCACCGCCGAGGGATACGCGGTGGCCCGGCTGGAGGACTACCTGTGAGGCGCGGGCGGTTCCGGACGGCCGGGGCCGCCCTGGCCGCCGTACTCCTCACCGGCTGCGCCCAGTTCGCCGGCCCCGCGCAGCACCCGGCGGCCGGCGAGCCCGCCCAGGGCGGCGACCGCGGGCAGAACCTGCCGCCCGTCGTGGACCACGTCCGCACCACCGACCGGGTCGTCTTCCTCACCTTCGAGGACAGCGCCGAGCGGGACCCCCGTCTCGCCGCCCTCATCCGCGAACGGCGCCTCCCGGTCACCCTGTTCCTCACCGACACGGTCACCGGACCCGCCTACGGCCACTTCGCGCGGCTCCGCTCGGTCGGCGCGAGCCTCCAGAACCACACCCTCGACCACCGCTCCCTGCGCGGCCTGCCGCACGCGGGCCAGCGCGCCGAGATCTGCGGCCAGCAGACCAAGCTCACGGCCCGCTTCGGTGTCCGCCCCCACCTCTTCCGCCCGCCCTACGGCACGTACGACACCACGACGCTGCGGGCCGCCGCCGACTGCGGCATCGCGGCAGTCGTCCTGTGGCGCGCGTCCCTGGAGGCCGACGGCGCCCTCGCCTACACGCGCGGCGAGCACCGCCTCCATCCCGGCGACATCGTGACCGTCGCCCCGGACGACCCGACGGGCCGGAACCTGCGCGACCGCACGGCGCGTCTGCTGGCCACCATCGCGGAGCAGGGGCTGAGGGTGGGGCGGCTGGAGGACTACCTGTAGGGCGAGGTCGCTCGGGCCGGGAGCGGGCGGGCCCGGCGCCGTCGCGGGGTGCCCACCTGGGCCGGCGGGTACGAAAAACCGCCGACGCGCCGTCTGCATTGGCACTCCGCTTGACCGAGTGCTAATCGCGGTCATAGTCTCGGCTCTGGCACTCACCACTGGAGAGTGCCAACACAGCGACGGGCAGGTCCGGCACCCGCGACGACGGATCCACCTGGTCGCCACCTCAGACAGTTAACCCCGTGAGATCTCCGAAGGGGGAGGTCGGATCGTGACGACCACCAGCTCCAAGGTTGCCATCAAGCCGCTCGAGGACCGCATCGTGGTCCAGCCGCTCGACGCCGAGCAGACCACGGCCTCGGGCCTGGTCATTCCGGACACCGCCAAGGAGAAGCCCCAGGAGGGCGTCGTCCTGGCCGTCGGCCCGGGCCGCTTCGAGGACGGCAACCGTCTTCCGCTCGACGTCAGCGTCGGCGACGTCGTGCTCTACAGCAAGTACGGCGGCACCGAGGTGAAGTACAACGGCGAGGAGTACCTCGTCCTCTCGGCCCGCGACGTGCTCGCGATCGTCGAGAAGTAGAAGCGGCTCTTCACTTCACCGAAGTACCTGGCTTCTCATCTGCGCCCCTGGCTCCCGCGACCTTTAACAAGCCGGGCGCCCGGGGCGCATTTGCCGTATAACCCCAAGATTTCCGGAAGAGGGCTCACGCTCCCATGGCGAAGATCCTGAAGTTCGACGAGGACGCCCGTCGCGCCCTCGAGCGCGGCGTCAACAAGCTTGCCGACACGGTCAAGGTGACGATCGGCCCCAAGGGCCGCAACGTCGTCATCGACAAGAAGTTCGGCGCCCCCACCATCACCAACGACGGTGTCACGATCGCCCGCGAGGTCGAGATCGAGGACCCGTACGAGAACCTCGGCGCGCAGCTGGTGAAGGAGGTGGCGACCAAGACCAACGACGTGGCGGGTGACGGTACGACCACCGCCACCGTGCTGGCCCAGGCCCTGGTCCGCGAGGGCCTGCGCAACGTCGCCGCCGGTGCCTCCCCGGCGCTGCTGAAGAAGGGCATCGACGCGGCCGTCGCCGCCGTGTCCGAGGACCTCCTCGCCACCGCGCGCCCGATCGACGAGAAGTCCGACATCGCCGCCGTGGCCGCGCTGTCCGCCCAGGACCAGCAGGTCGGCGAGCTGATCGCCGAGGCGATGGACAAGGTCGGCAAGGACGGTGTCATCACCGTCGAGGAGTCCAACACCTTCGGTCTGGAGCTGGACTTCACCGAGGGCATGGCCTTCGACAAGGGCTACCTGTCGCCGTACTTCGTCACGGACCAGGAGCGTATGGAGGCCGTCCTCGACGACCCCTACATCCTCATCAACCAGGGCAAGATCTCCTCGATCGGCGACCTGCTGCCGCTGCTGGAGAAGGTCATCCAGGCCGGCGCCTCGAAGCCGCTGCTGATCATCGCCGAGGACCTGGAGGGCGAGGCCCTCTCCACCCTCGTCGTCAACAAGATCCGCGGCACCTTCAACGCCGTCGCCGTCAAGGCCCCCGGCTTCGGCGACCGCCGCAAGGCGATGCTCCAGGACATGGCCGTCCTCACCGGCGCCACCGTCATCTCCGAGGAGGTCGGCCTCAAGCTCGACCAGGTCGGCCTCGAGGTGCTCGGCACCGCTCGCCGCATCACCGTCACCAAGGACGACACCACGATCGTCGACGGTGCCGGCAAGCGCGACGAGGTCGAGGGCCGCATCGCCCAGATCAAGGCCGAGATCGAGTCCACCGACTCCGACTGGGACCGCGAGAAGCTCCAGGAGCGCCTCGCGAAGCTGGCCGGCGGCGTGTGCGTGATCAAGGTCGGCGCCGCCACCGAGGTGGAGCTGAAGGAGCGCAAGCACCGTCTGGAGGACGCCATCTCCGCGACCCGCGCCGCGGTCGAGGAGGGCATCGTCTCCGGTGGTGGCTCCGCGCTGGTCCACGCCGTCAAGGTCCTCGAGGGCAACCTCGGCAAGACCGGCGACGAGGCCACCGGTGTCGCGGTCGTCCGCCGCGCCGCCGTCGAGCCGCTGCGCTGGATCGCCGAGAACGCCGGCCTGGAGGGCTACGTCATCACCTCCAAGGTCGCCGAGCTGGACAAGGGCCAGGGCTTCAACGCCGCCACCGGCGAGTACGGCGACCTGGTCAAGGCCGGCGTCATCGACCCGGTGAAGGTCACCCGCTCCGCCCTGGAGAACGCCGCCTCCATCGCCTCCCTCCTCCTGACGACCGAGACCCTGGTCGTCGAGAAGAAGGAAGAGGAAGAGCCGGCCGCCGCGGGCCACGGCCACGGCCACGCCCACTGAGCGCTGCGCTGAGCCTCTGACGGTGCCCGGTCCCCTGCGGGGGACTGGGCACCGTTTCTCTGTGCCGGGTGCGAGCCTGCCCGTCGGGGCGCGTGCCGGGCGCGGCACCGTCGTGGTGGCCCGCGCGGTTCCCCGCGCGCCTTACGGGGCGATTCCCTTGACGAACCTCACAGGCTCCGCGAGAGCCGCCCGTGCCCCTTCCTCGTCCGTCAGGCGGGCAGCGAGGGTGGCCTCCGCCAGGCGCGGGGGGAGAGCTTCGGCGAACTTCAGACCGCGGACCGCGCCGGGGTCCACCTCGGGCAGGGTGAGACCCGCCTCGGCGTCCGCGACCGCTGCCTGCCACGACGGCGCGGTCACGTCGTCGCGCAGGCGCACGAACCGGTCGTCGACGAGACGGTGACGCAGAACGACCGATGGCAGGGACGCGGCGAGGGTGGCGTTCGCCCGATGGCCGGCAAAGGTCCACCAGCGCACGTCGTTGGCTCCGCGACGGGTGATGACGGTGCCCGCCGGATGCACCACGTCCGCGTGTTTCTCGCGTGCCTCCGCCAGCCTGGCCTCCGCCCGGCGGGTCAGGACCACGGTCGGGTCGTCGCCGAGCAGCACGTCTCGCACGGCGCGGGCCAGCGTGAAGGACCGGACGCGATGTGCCCCCGAGCCGCTCCACTTGGCGCGTCCGCCCTCGTCCACGGGTTCCACGAAGCAGCGTCTGCGTCGCCAGTCGATGTAGATCACCAGCCAGCTGCGGCCGGCCAGCAGCAACTTGCGCGGGCCGTCGGTCTCCTCGGTGAGCAGGTCGGGGTCGGTACGCCCGATCTCGGTCCGCCCGCTGAGCACGGTGAATTCGGGGGGCGCGGTGAACGAGGCCGTCAGGTTCATGAAGTGACGGTGGCCGAAGCGGCGTTCGGCCTCCGGCCCTATGAACAATGTGCCCGAGTCACGCTCCAGGTAGCCCTGCTCCACCAGATGCCGTACGACGGGTTCGGCGGCGGTGCCGAACGGGTCGAGGCCGCCCCACCACTCCTGCCACAGCTTCTCTCCGACCCGGTGTTCCTGAAGGCAGAGCGCGAGAAGCTGCTGGGCCACGAGGTGTCGCGGCTCACCCGGCGGGGTCACCGGCTCCACCCAGCCGCGCGACCACGCCAGCAGGAGAGCAGCGGCGGCCAGGAATCCCTCGTCGTCCAGGGCGAGGAAGAGGCAGTTGCGGCGGGTGCCGTGACGGCGCCCGGTGCGGCCGAGTCGTTGCAGGAAGGAAGCCACGGTGGCGGGTGCATCGAGTTGGATGACGCGGTCCAGGTCACCGACGTCGATACCGAGTTCCAGGGTGCTCGTCGAGACGATCACGCAGTCCCGGGCCTCCCCGAAGGCCTGCTCGGCCCGCCGACGCTCGTCGGTGGAGAGCGAGGCGTGGGAGAGGAACGTGGTGACGCCCCGTAGGCGGAGTTGCTCGCCCAACTCCTCGACCGTTCGCCTGTTCTCGCAGAACACAAGGCGCTTTTCACCCCGGTGCAGAGCCGCGATCACCGTTGCCGCGTTGGCCACTGATCCGACGTAGTCCAGTTCCACATCGCCCGGCGGCGGACCGGCCGGAGCCGAGTGCTCGGGGCCGGGCAGCGTCACTCCGGGGGCGACGATCCGTCCGGGCCGCTCGCCGCGCCCGGAGCCCTGAAGCCAGGCGAGCAGTTCCCGGGGGTTGCCGACGGTGGCGGACAGACCCACTCGTTGGACCGGCCGTCCCACGAGCCGCTGGAGTCGTTCCAGGACGGCGAGCAGGTGCCAGCCCCGGTCGTCACCCGCGAAGGCGTGCACCTCGTCGACCACGACGCTGTGCAGCCCGGAGAAGAATGCCCGGTGGTCCACATGTGTGCTGACCAGCATCGCCTCCAGCGACTCCGGCGTGGTCAGCAGCATGTCCGGGCGCTGCGCCAGGATGCGGCGGCGCCGGCTGCTCGCGATGTCCCCGTGCCACAGCTCCACCGTCCGGCCCACCCAGCTCGTGTACGTCTCCAGCCTCGGGTGCAGATTGTTCAGCAGTGCCTTGAGCGGCGTGACGTAGAGGATGCCAGTGCCCTTCCACCCGTGCCGCTGGGCACGGGTCAGCAACGGGAAGGTGGCGGCCTCGGTCTTGCCGCCGGCCGTGGGTGCCAGCAGTACGGCGTCCTGGCCCGCCAGCAGTGGACCGATGGCCTCCTGTTGGAGGGGCCGCAGGGAGCGCCAGCCGAGCGTGTTGACGATGTGATGCGTGAGGATCGGATCGAGCAGGTCCAGCGCGTCGGCGCTCACGGCAGCTCCAGCTCCACGTCCCCGGCGCTCGCGGCCGCGTTGCGCTCCACCTCGTCCAGCTCCGCGGCCCTGACCGTCAGCGTGTAGTGGGCACGGGGGTCGAAGTCGCCGAACGTGTCGACCCGGTCGAGGACGTCGGCCACCAGCTTGCGGAGGTAGAGCCGGGGGGCGATACCGGCCTTTCCGCCCAGTGATCCGGTGACGGCTCGGGCCAGTTCGTCGAGGTACGCGTCGTCGGCACGCTCGGCGACCCGCTCGGGGTGGTGGGCCGTGGCCTCGTACACCCGACGTACCTTGCGGCCCAGGTCGCCGAGGGAAGCGAGGTCGAAGCCGGGCAGGCGGAGCTGGACGGCGCGGGGGGAGTCGAAGCGGGGATCGGTGCTGAAGTCCGTCGCCAGCCGCTGGGCGAGCGGCGCGAGGCGCTGTACGCCCTGCTGCCCGTCGTAGAAGGCCGGCGTGCCGGTGATGACGAGGAACAGTCCGGGGAAGCGGCCGGCGTCGATCTCGTCCAGGAGCTGGCGCAACGCGTTCAGGGACTTCTCCCGCACGTCACCGCGCACCCGCTGCAGCGTCTCCACCTCGTCCAGGACGAGCAGGAGCCCGGGGTGCCCGCAGTCCCGCAGTACCGTCAGCAGGCCCTGGAGGAATCCGAGCGCGGCGAAGTGGTCGAGGTCGCCGCGTACTCCGGCCGCCCGCTTGGCACCGGCGGCGACGGACTTCTGCCCACCGAGCCAGGCGATCAGTGCTTCGGCGCGGGCACCGTCGCCGGCGGCGACCGCCGTACGGTAGCCGCGGAGCGCCGCCGAGAAGGCGGGTGTGGTGCGCGCCACCTCCGTCAGACGCAGCTCCAGCAGCTCGTCCACGGCACGGCCCAGCGCGGCCTCGTCGTCCCCGTCCACCTCCCCGGCGGCGAGGACCTCCTCCTCCAGCGCGTAGAACCAGGAGTCGATCACCGCACGCAGGGCGGACGGGGGGTGCGTGGACGTCGTCAGCCGTTCCGTGAGCCGGCGGTAGACGGTCTCCAGGCGGTGCAGCGGCGTCTCGGTCTCGGAGATCTGCACCTCGCTGACGGCCAGCCCGCGCCGCTTGGCGCGCTCGGCGAGCCAGCGGGCGAAGAACGTCTTCCCCGAGCCGTACTCACCCCGCAGGGCGTGGAACGCCGAGCCGCCGCGGGCGGCCGTGGCGAGGTCGTCGTCGAGCGCGTCGGCGAAGCGGTCGAGCCCGACCGCGAACAGCCCTAGGCCCTGCTGGGGCACGGTGCCCCGGCGCAGCGCGTCGACGACGTCCCGGGCGCGGGCGGCACTGATCCCGGGGCCGTCGGACCGGGGAGGGGCGTTCACGGTGCGTCACCTTCCGGGAACTGCTGCCGCAGCAGCTCCCTGTCGAGCTGGACGGTGCGCCCGGACTCGATCAGCTGCAGTACGGGATAGCCGTCGATGTTGAGCAGTCGTTCGAGCATGGTGACGAACCGCTGCGGGTTGCGTTCCGACTTGCCGGTGGCGGACTGGGCGGCCGAGGCCACGGCGGCCGGGGAGAGTTTTCCGCCCGCGTCGAGCAGCGCGTCGAGCGCGGCGGCGACGGCCGTACCGCTCGGTGCGTTCCGTACGAACTCGCGCTGCACCTCGTACGGCTTGCTGCGCACGGTCCGCTCGCCGGGCGTGCCGTGTCCCGGCTGCGGGAAGAGCCCTTCGGTCTGCGGCTGTCGTGCCCGTGCGTCCTTGCCGCGTGGAGCAGCCGCGGGCTTGAGCGGCTGCGCCGTCTCGTGTCCTTCCCGCCACCAGTCGGGCGCGGTGTTCTCCGCGGGCAGCGCCGTCCAGCCGGCCGGGATCTCGCTGCCCGCCGGAACGAACGCCAGGACGGGCACCGTGACCTCGGCGAGCGAGGCACCGCCGTGGTAGCCGGCCTGACGGGCGGTGTACCGCAGGTCCTCGCGCCAGGCGGCGGTGATGCGCCCGCCCGAAGCCAGGACGCGGGGCCCGGACAGTTCGACCTCGCCGGGCCGGGCCGGGCCGGTGCGCCAGCGGGCTCCCCGCACGCCCTCGGCGGCGGTGGGGCCGGTGTCCCGGGGGCCGCGGTCGACGACGTGTCCGTGGTCGGAGACGAGCAGGACGGGCCGGCCGGCGCCGAGGGCGGCGTCGAGCAGGTCGGTCAGCTTGGCGATGTCCGACGGGCGCCACCGGGCACGCCCGTTGTCGCGTCCGTCGGCGAGGGCGTCGTCGATCGTGTTGACGATCACGCCGACGACGGTGCGCTCGTCGGCGAGCGCACCGAGCAGTTCGGGCGCGAGCCGATGTCCGGCCGTTCCTTCGTAGCCGCCCTTGTGAAAGAGGACCGCGTCACGGTGCCGCCTCTTCCAGAATGCGGTGAACCCGGACCGTTCCGCGTCCTGACCGCCTTCGGCGGGGGCGCCGCACAGCAGTGAGGCCCGGCTGAGCCGGGTGACCGTGGGCAGCATCGCCACGGCGGCGAGCCGGCCGGGACGGCGGCCCGTCGGCGCGGTAGGGACGATCTCGGTCCAGGCCCGCCGGTCCAGACCGGAGGCGAGTTCGACGGCTACGTCGGCGCTCATGCCGTCCAGAACCAGGACCAGCGGTCGGCCGCCGTCCCGGGCGAGCGGCGCGGCTGCTTCCGCCAGTACGTCCTCGATGAGGAGAGCCCCGTTGGGTGCCTGCTGACAGGCGCGCTCCGTCCAGGTGGCGAGCAGCGCGGCGAACTGCCCGTCGATGCGGCGCCGCCGCTCGCGCACCCGGCCGATCAGCCGGTGATAGGCGTCCGAGACCTCACCGTCGCGCGAGATGTCCCCCTCGGCGAGTATCCCCACGGCCAGGTCGGTCCAGCCCGCGGACTCGATGTGCAGGCGCACGCTCTGGCCGACCGACGTCAGCTCTGGCGCCGGGGTGTCGAGCCACCGCAGCAGGCGGATCGCTGTGCGGGCCCGCTCGGTGGAATCCGCGTGCAGTGCGGCGAGCTGGTGGTCGGCCAGCTCCCGCAGGACGCTCTGTGCCGCGGCGGACCGGCCGTCGAGTGTGGCGGCGACGGCGCGCAGTCTGCTCCGGTAGCCGGAGGGCAGCAGCCTGTCCCCGGCCAGCAGGTCGGTGAGCCGTGCGCTGTCGGCGAGTTGGTCGGCCCGTTCCAGCACGGAGAGCACCCGGACGCGCGCGTCGGCACCGGCAGGGCCGCCCGCTTCCGCCTGGGCGATCCAGCGTGTCAGCACGCCGCCGGCCGCCGCCGCGAACGGCGTCAGCGCGTCGAAGGAGCCCAGAGCCCGGCCGAAGAGCGTGCCGAGAGCGAATCCGGCGTCCGCCGCCGCGGGACAGGTCAGGACCGCGGAGGCCAGGGCGCCGAGCGGCAGTGCGTCCGCGCCGCGCCCGTCGGCGGCGAGGGCGAGCAGGGTGGGCGCCGCGGGTCCGGCCACCTGCTCCAGCCAGCCGGTCAGTCCGGCACGCTCCGACTCGTGCAGCTCGGCGAAGCGCCGCGGCCCGACGGGTGTGCGGCTCCACTCGAAGAGGGTGTCGGCATCGAGGTCCAGCGTCTCGCCGGCAGTGTCACCGAGCCCCACCCGTGCGGCGAGCAGTGCGCGCAGGGCCCGGTCGAGGGTGAGGACGGAGCCGGCCTTGGGCCAGCCGCCCGGTGGTTCGGACTCCAACAGGGCGTCCAGCAGCCAGGTCTCCCGCACCATGCGGGTGTCGAGGTCGCCGACGCCGAAGAGCTGCTTGACGATGTCCGTCCGTTCCACGGCCAGCGGCCGGCGGCGTACCGCGTGGCCCCGCAGGTCCCAGCCGAGCTGATCGGCGGGGACGCTGCCGGTGACGACGAGGACGCTGTCGCCGTCGGGGTCGGTCTCGGTGAGGTGGCGCCGCCAGGCATCGGCGATGCCGAGCGGTGAGTCCTGGTCGGTGACGTGGACCCGCCGCTGCCGGTCTCCGACCCGGACACTGAATTCCCGTTCGTCGTCGGCGCCCGCCCACACGGCGTCCACGAGGACCAGTCGCCGGACGTCGGCGCTGGACAACTCGGCCTCCAGCAGCACCTCGACGGCACGCCGCCCGGCGGCCGGTCGCGCCCCCATCAGCGCGGCTCCCCTGCGCCCTCGGCGGAGTCGGCCCCGCCGGCCTCCTCGGCGGCCCGTACCGGACGCCAGCTGATCTCGACGGCGGCGTCCGGGTGTGCGGCGAGGAAGGTCTGGATGTCGTCCCGTACCCCGGCCAGTTCGCCCGCCAGCAGCTCCTCCAGCGGGGTCGTTCCCGCGGGGGCGACGACCCGCCGCCCTGTGCCGGGCGTCCGTGCGGACGTTCCGTTCGCGCCCGGCCCGGCAGGGGCAGGGGTGGGCTCGGCGGGCAGCGGCACCTCACGGTTCGGCGCCCCCGGGTGGTGCGTGGCCACTTCCGGCTGGTCGATCCGTACGTCCTCGGGCCCCGACGCGGGCTGCCGGCGCGGCGTGAAGACGTTCTCCACGGTCAGCGCCGCGTTGATGATGGCGTTGGCCTTCTCACCGGACTCGGCGAGCACGGGCACCAACGACCGTTCGAACTCGGAGGCACGCGCGGCCACGGCGATCTCGTCGAAGAGCCGCCGGGCGCGGTCGCCCACACCGTCCTCACGGCCGGTCAGGCCCCGCACGTTGGTGAGGGCCGGCCAGGCCGCGTCGTCCAGCGCGCGCAACACCTCGCCCGCGCTGCCCATGGCGGTGCTCAGGTCCCGTTCCGACGCGGTGAACGAGGCCGTGGCCAGTTCCCGTACGAGGGCGGTGGCGTCGCTGCCGTGGCGGGTCAGCCGGGCCAGCAGCGCGGCCGCCTCGCGCAGGATGGCTGGACGGGGCGCGGCCTCGCCGGGGGCGTCGAGGCCGAGCAGCGTGGCGTGCCGCTCCAGCGACGTCCGCACGCCCGCCACGTCCTTCTCCCACGCCTCCGCTTTGGCCCTGACGTCCTCGGCCAGCCGGTTGACGGTTCGCGCGTACATCGCCGGCTTGGCGGAGACGCCGAACAGCCGCCCGGCGCGATCCCGTGCCGCCGCGTACTCCTCCTCGCTGGGCAGCGGCTGGGCCCGCAGCGACCAGCCGGGGCCGATCTCGTGCAGGGCGGGCGCCTGCCGCTCCGGACCGCCCTGGTACACCCAGGCCCGGTCGTCGAGCAGCGCGTACGCGGTGATGAGGAGGTTGCCGGTGAGTTTGTCGAGGCCGCCGTACCCGAGGTCCTTGGTGATCCAGCCGCGGATGTCCTCGACGGCGAGGTCGCCGCGCTGGTGGTGCGCGGAGGCGATCTGGTTGATGCGGGCGCGCCAGTCCCGCCGCATGACCAGGGGACCGTCGTGGACGGTGCCCAGTTCCAGCGGCTCGACGATTCGCTTGACGGTCTTCAGGTGGTGGCTGTCGACGTTCTGCGCGCGGCCGCCCTCGTCCATGGCACGGGTGATCCACTCCAGGGCGGTGCGCAGCTCGCCCGCCGTCACCGCCTTGCGCTGCCCCTTGCCGTCGAGCCCGAAGTCGGGGTGCTTGGGGTAGAGAGCGGAGAACATGCCGTCTGCCAGGTGCTGCACGTTCGCCTCGAAGCCCTTGCCGCCCTCCTCGCGCGGCTGGGCGTACTCCGGCTGGAGCGACAGCACGTGCCGCCCGTCGGGCACCTCGGGGCCGGGGTTGGCGTCGGTCCGCCCGGCCAGGCCGTACACCTCGGCGAGCGCGCCGGTGAGCTGGTCGGTGAGGGTGTCGCGGGCCACCTCCAGCTGTCGCCGGACCTTGGCCCGGTCGTCGGGCGGGAAGGTACCGGTGTAGTCGGTGAGCCGGTCGCGTTCCAGCAGGAAGCCGATCCGCATGAGCCGGCCGAGCTGCGCCTTGCGCTGGTCGGAGAAGAAGTCGGTGAGCCAGACCAGCACGGGCGCGGTGATCCCGGCCTTCTTCAGCTCCTCGACCCGGTGGAAGTCGTCGCTGGGGTAGTGGTCGCCGTCGTCGAAGGGGTAGTCGACGACGAACCGCACGTTGCCCGCGGTCGCCGGGGCGAACTGCTCGTCCGGCAGGTCGGAGCGGTCCCGCACGTTGCCGAAGACGAACTCGGCGACGCGCCGCGTGCCCCGCCAGACGATCTCCTTCTCGGCGACGAACTGCCCGTCGCGGACCCCGATCGCCTCCCACAGCCGGTCGCGCAGCCACACCCGGCGCACACCCGCCTTGTCCTCCTCGGCGACGGCGTCGAGCAGCGGCTCGATGTCGAGGTCGGACAGGTGCAGCGAGAACACGGGGTCGGCCTCGCCGTCGGACCGCACCTCGGAGGGGAACGTCGCCTGAAGGTCCCGCATCCGCCGTACGACGACGTCCCCGGCGGGCACGGTCCGTGAGCGCACCGAGCCGTGGTTGAGGGCCGCGAGCCGCGCTCCCGTCAGCCTGCGCAGCGCGGGCACGTCGGGGGCGAGCGCGCCCAGCAGCAGCGTCTTGACGAACCGGTCGTCGGCCAGGAAGTCGGTGTGGGTGTCGGAGCCGTACTTGCCGAGCAGGTGGGTGCGCGCCTTGCCGTAGAACTTCACGGCGGCCTCCGACTCGCGCTTGAGCCGGTCGGTGAAGGCGGCGCCCGTGCCGTCGACGAGCACGTCCCACAGGTCGCCGAGGGGGATCAGCCGGCCCACGGCGGCGTCGGCGTTGCGCTGGAGCAGCTGCTGGACGAGCTTCAGGCCGGTGCGCTCGCGCTGGAGGGCGCCGGAGAGGGCGACGAGGACGTTGAGGAGCGCCGGGGAGAGCGGGTACACGGCCCGGAAGCCGTCCCAGTCGGCGTGCGTGGCACCGCCGCCGTCCAGCAGGATGTCCTTGACCTGCTGGTTGGAGCGGTCGATGCCCGCGAAGGCGGTCTCCAGGACCGGTTCCTTGCCGGGCAGCGGCTTCAGCACCCGCTCCTTGATGATCTCCGGCAGGTTGCGGTCCTCCAGGTCGACGATGTCGAACCGCTCGTTGAGGTATTCCAGCGCCTGTTCCATCGCCTTGACGTCGGCGCCGAGCACGTCGGTGCCGACCAGCTGGGACAGGTCGCGCTGCCGGGAGATGAAGGACACGATCGGCACCGGCCGGTCGGCGTCCCCCGATTCGATCAGCTTCACCAACTTCTGGATCTCGCTGTTGACGAAGGTGCGTTCCTTCATGTGCGCCTGGAGCCACAGCACCAGCTCGTCCAGGAACAGCACCACACCGTCGAAGCCCAGCCCGCGCGCGTGCCGGCTGATGGCCGACAGCCCGTTCTCCAGCGGCACGTACTTGGCCGCGTCGCCGTGCGCGCTCTCGGCGTACGACCGCATGGGCCCGGTGAGCAGGGCGGACACCAGCCGCTCGCGCCGCTCGTCCCCGGCGGGCGCGGCGAAGGCGCCGTCCAGCTCCGCGGAGGTCCACGACCCGCCGGCGCCGATCACTTTCAGCTCGCCGTCCTCGTCGTCGCCGCCCGGGGCGTCGGCGGGCAGCAGCCCGACGAAGGCGTCGTCCCCGAGCCGCTCCCGCATGCCGCGCGCGTCCGCGAGCATCGCGTCGGAGCGGAACACGGTGGGCGTCGGCGCGTCCGGATAGCGTTCGCGCACCACCCGCACGTACCCGCCGAGCAGTGCCTCGTCCAGGTTGGCGGCGCCCACCAGGTGGTACGGCACCATGAGGAACCGCTTGCCGCGCAGCCAGTCGTCGTGCTCGGCCACGGTCTCCCGCAGCCGCGGCTTGGTGCGCACGGACGGGTCGCCGTTCAGCACCGCGTGCAGCACGGTCAGGAAGTGGCTCTTACCGGCGCCGAAGGAGCCGTGCAGGTAGGCGGCGTACGACGCGTTCTTGCGCACGGCGCCGCGCACCAGCTTCAGGGCCTTGCCGAACTGTTCCTGGAGCTGCGGCGTGACGACGTACTCCTCGACGCGCCCGGCAGCCTTCCCGGTGAATCCCTGGGACAGCTCGACCTTGAAATCGCCGGCGTACACGTCCTCCTTGATGTCGAGGACGTCCCTCAGCACGACACTGTCGCCACCCCTGGCCATATCAGCCGCTCCCGCTCCCCGTAGCCCACACAAGTCCCTCTTATCCTGCCAGGCTGCCCGGGGGTGCAGGGAGGGAGCGGGAAAGATCCCGCAGGAGAACGAAGGGCACGGGCGGGGCCGCGGGGGGACGCCGGACGGAGGGCCCGGGGTCCGACGGGCGGCACTTCAGGGGACGCGAGGGTGAGGACCGTCCGCCACCAAGGCCCACACGGTCTTCCCCGGGGCGCCCGGCCGCTCGGCCACACCCCACGCCTCAGCCAGCGCCGCTACCAGCGTCAGCCCGCGCCCGTCCTCAGCGAGCCCCCGCCCGCCCTCCGCGAGCGCCGGCCGTCGCTCCCCGCGCACGTCGCTCACCTCCACCAGGAGACGGCCCGCAGCGTCATGGGCCAGCCGCAGTTCGGCGTCCCGCCCCGGCACCCGCCCGTGGGTGACGGCGTTGGCCGCCAGCTCTGCCACGACCAGTCCCACGGCGTCGTGCACCGGTGTGCGGTACGGCCACCCCCAGCGGTCGAGCTGGTGCGAGGCCAGCCGCCGGGCCAGGCGGGCGCCGCGTGGTGTGGCGCTGAAACGGAAGGTGAAGCAGGCGACGGCCGTGAAGGAGGTGACGCCGGTGGAAGCGGTGGTCATGCCTGCCGAAGATTCCGCCTCACCCGCCTCCCTGACCAGGTGGTTCGACCCTACGGCCGTCATCTGTAGCGGTCGGACCACCGTCTGTCGGGGTGGTCGCTCACACCAGCCCACTCAGCGGCAGCACCCGCTCGGCGAGCCGCCCCCGCAACCTGCCCCCGGCGGTGTCGGCCTCGGTGAGCCAGCCCGCGGCGACCAGCAGCTCGGCGTGCTCGGCGATGTCCTCGGGCCGCAGGCCACAGAACGAGGCGACCGCGTCCAGGCCGACACCGTCGCCCTCGGCGCCATCCACCCGCTCACCGAGACGCCCGTCGGGACGGCTGTGGGCGGCGGTGTACACGGCGAGGAGCCGGGTGGCGGCGCCCGCCTTCTTCTTCCGGAGCTTCCGGTCGCCCACCACCTTCTGCGCCCACCCCGACAACCGCGCCCGGGTGACCTTGCCGAAGGGCAGCGGGTGCGTCTCGACGGGCAGCAGCGAGGGGACGGTGACCTGGGTGGGCTCCTCGGGCCGGGAGTCCAGCGCGTCGGCGACGTCGACCTCCTCCGGCAGACGCAGCCAGCCGACGTCGACGAGTTCCTGGAGCACCCGCTCGGCGTCGCCCTGCAACCAGCCGGCGAGATCCTGCCCGGTGACGTTCCCGGTGCCGGCGCGCGCCGCCCGCAGGCAGAGCATGAGCACCGCGAGCCTCACCTCGGCACCGGGGAGCGGTGCGTGGACCCGGACGTGCTCCAGCACGCCGCGCGCGTGGGCGCCCTGACCCCGGGTCAGCAACCGCTCGACGACCGGCCCGCCGCCGTCCACCTCGATGCCCAGGCGGTTCGCGTTCATCTCCCGGGTGGTCCGCGCCGCGGCCTCCGCCCGTACGGCCTCCTCCCGCAGGGACGCGTCGTCGGTGACGTCGGCCCACGACGCGAACGCGCGGGCCTTGCGGTCGTGGAGTTCGGCGAGGACGGCGAGGTCCGGTTCGGGGCGCCGCTGGTACGCGCGGAACGCGTCCCCGAGGGCGGTCAGCTCCAGGCGCAGCGCCTCGGGCTGGAGGTCGTCCGGCACGATCCGCTGCGCGATCTTCCCGCCCCGCCCCGCACCCAGGTGCCCGGCAGGGACCCCACCGGGCCGGGGACGCGGGGTGGACCGGGCGCGCGGCACGGACGCATCCCCGGCCCCGCCCGTACCGGCGCGCTCCGCGGCAGAATCCGCCGACGGCGACCCACCGGCGCCGGGAGCGTCGGAGAACATCACCGTCCCCCCGCCGGCCACCCACCCCCGGCCCGCCCTGCCCCTGCCCTCACGCCCGCTGTCGGCGCCGTCGACGAACAGTCCGCCCCGGTCACCCGTGCCCGCGCTCACCCGATGCCCCTTTCCTGTACATGCCTGCCCCGCCCGCTGCGTGGGCGCAGCCATCCGACGCTACGTTTCCCGCAGCCTCGACCGCGCCGGGACCGGAATGGACCACACGTTCGGGTGACGCTCCCGTGCGTGCACCGGAGCTGGGCCATCCGAGTGACAGAGCCCTAAGATCCCTGCCGTGCAGGTGAATTCAGAACAGCACCACTTCGCCCACGCGGCCACGCGCCACTACAAGGACGCCGTCTTCCTGATGGACGCGGCACGGCTGCCGAACGCCGACCACCACTTCGGCGTGGCGGTGGAATGCGCCCTCAAAAGCCTGTTGCTCCGCTTCACGGCGGTCACCATGGACCCCGTGAAGCCCGGCGGTGACCGGTCGAAGATGCCCTATCTCAGGGACCCGAAGACCGGCAAGCCCGCGCACAAGTACGGCCATCTGCCCTGGGTCGCCACTGACGTAGCCCTCCTGACGCACGGCAGAACGGCGTCCCCTCTGACCACGGCGCTCGGCGGCCTGTCCGCCTTCGCCGCCTGGTCGGTCGAACACCGCTACCTCGACGGCAGCGAGGTCGTCGCGGCCGACGTGGGGCGACGGCGTACCGTGGCCGAGAAACTCATCGCCCTGCACGAACAGGCCCTGATCACCGGAAGGCTGCCGTGACTGACGCCCCCGAACCGGCCGGCGGACCCGTCCGCTTCGCCGAGGCGCGCCCGCGCGCTCTCGCCCTCGCCCACGAGCTGGCGTCCGGCGGGACCGACGTGCTGGCCGTACGGGACGTGCTGGGCCGGTTCACGCTCCTCGTCGACGACCGTACGCAGCCGCTCCCACCGCCCTTGGAGAACCTGGAGGCCGACTACGAGCCCCGGCTCGCCCGCGACCTCGGCCCCTACGCCTCCGACCGCCCGCTCCTGCGGGCCTCCGGCCTCTTCTCGGCCGACACCCTGCTGGACTCGGAGCGGGCCGTACCCGACCCGCAGCAGCCCTCCGGCCGGGTCCGCATCCTCGACAACACCGTGGTGGGCGAGGACTGGGCGCAGGTGTCCACGCCCGCACCCGAAGCGGACGGTTCCCGCACCCACCGCACCGCGCTCTACGGCTTCAAGGGCGGCGTGGGCCGCAGCACGGCGACCGCCGTCCTGGCCCGCCACCTGGCCGACCAGGGGCACGTGGTCCTCGTCGTCGACCTGGACCTGGAGTCCCCGGGCGTCGGCACCCTGGTCGCCGCCGGGGCGGACCTGCCTCCGCACGGCGTGATCGACCACCTCGTCGAGTCCGCCGTGGGCAACGCCGACGGCCTGGACCACGTGATCCGCTCCGGCTACACACCGCGAGGCGGCCGGGGCGAGCTGTGGGTGGCACCGGCCCGCGGCCGTGGCACGCCCGGCGTCCCCTACGCCTACGTCGACAAGCTCAACCGCACCTACGCCGACGTCCCCGGCGCCGACTTCGCCGACCGGCTGGAACAGGCCGTCCGCGCCTGTGAGGACGCGGTCGCCCGGGACGGGGACAGCGGACGCCGCCCCGACATCGTGCTGCTGGACAGCCGCGCGGGCATCCACGACATCGCGGCGGTCGCCATCTCCCGCCTGTGCGACCTGGCCCTGCTCTTCGGCACGGACAACGCACAGACCTGGGAGGGCTACGGCGACCTCTTCGAGGCCTGGCTCTCCTCCGGGCAGGCACCGGCCATCCGCGAGAAGCTCCGCATGGTCGCCTCGATGGTCCCCGACTCGCCCGAGGGCGCCTACCTCCAGTCCTTCCGCGAGCACGCCTGGGAGTGCTTCGCCCAGCTCTACGACGACGTCCCCGCCGGGTCCGACGAGTACGACGCCGACGCCTTCTCCCCGTCCCTGGAGGACGAGGCGGCACCGCACCACCCCGTCCCGATCCTCTTCGAACCGGGCCTGGTCGGCCTGGACCTGGTCACCGCCCCCGGATGGCAGGACCGGGCCTTCGTGCAGGCGGCGTACCGGGACTTCCTGCCCACCGCTACGCTCCTGATCACCGCCGACCCGCAGACCAGCGAAGGACCGCGATGACCACCCCCCTGAGCGTCGAGGAGTACCGCGAGCTGCTGGCGGGTGCCCTCCCGGAGGCGTCGGACGCCGACACGGTGGAGCCGAGGGTCGAGAGCCTGTTCACGCCGGACACCCACCGCGCGGCCCTGTACGTCGACAGCACGGTGGTCCGCGGCGGCCGGGGCGTCGGCAAGACCTTCTGGTACCGCTCGCTGCTCAACGAGTCGCTGCGCGAGGTCGCCGCCCAGGAGTACGGCATCGAGCGGCTGCGCCGGGTGACCGTGTCGCAGGGTTTCGGCGCCGCACTTCAGCACGACCTCTACCCCGGCCCGGGCACCCTCCGTCAATTGGTCGAGGAGAGCATCCGCCCGTACGACCTCTGGTACGCGGTTCTGCTGACCGCCTTCGGCCAGCCGGAGCTGCGCGAGCTGCCCGAGTGGCGGGACAAGGCCCGGTGGGTGCGCGCCAACCCCGGTGCGGCGGAGCGCACGGTGCAGAAGGTGGACGAGGAGGCACGGCAGCAGGGCGTCACCCACCTCATCCTCTTCGACGCCCTGGAGCACCTGCACCGGGTCCGTGCCCAGGCCGACCGGTTGGTGGGCGGCATCTTGGAGCTGGCGCTCGCCATGCGCCTCGGGACCCGCAGCATCCGCTTCAAGGTGTTCATCCGCCCCGACATGTACGACGGCGCACTGCTCCACTTCCCGGACGCCTCCAAGCTGACCTCGAACGCGGCGGCCCTGACGTGGTCCCGCGCCAACCTCTACGGCCTGCTCTTCCACACCCTGGGCAATCACGACAGTGAGCTGGCGTCCCGTTTCCGGCAGCTCACGGGCGGCTGGCAGAGCGAGGCGGACGGCCGTCGCCATGTCCCCCCCGCGCTGCTCAGTGGAGACGAGCAGTTCCAGTCGGAGCATTTCACGCAGATCGCCGGACCGTACATGGGCTCGAACTTCCGCAAGGGCCACACCTTCACCTGGCTGCCCAACCACCTGATGGACGGCGTGGAGCAGGTCAGCCCGCGCAGCTTCCTCAGCGCCTTGCAGAAGGCTTTGTTGGAGACCCGTGGCCAGTACGCCGGTCACGAGCACGCACTGCACCACGAGGGCATCCGGCGCGGGGTGCAGAAGGCGTCGGAGACCCGGGTGACGGAGGTCAGCGAGGACATGCCGTGGGTGGTGTCGGCCATCAGGCCGCTGGCCGGACACCAGGTACCCATCGAGCAGGCGAAGGTCGAGACGCTCTGGCAGGAGTCCCACCTGGCGGACGAGCTGCGCAAGCTGGCCGAGCGCTATGAGCCGCAGGGCGACGACGACGAGATCAAGGTGCGGACCGGCCCTCGCTACCCCGAGGACCCGAAACAGCTGATCGAGGAACTGATCGGCCTGGGCGTGATGCGCCGCCGCCGCGACGGCCGCATCGACCTGCCGGACGTCTACCGCATCGCCTTCGGCGTGGGCCGCAAGGGCGGCGTGCCCCGGGTCGCCGGCTGATCCCTGCCCGCCGTCAGCGGCAAGGCGGGGGCTCTCGCGTTGCCCCGTCTCCGCGGTGCTCTACTGCCGCGAGAGGCCAGCCGGATCGATGGCGATCGGGAACGGCGCATCCAGATGGGTGGTCGTACCCGCGAGTGCCGTGGTTCGCTCCGCGTAGTGGCCCTCTTGCAGTCCGTAGACGACGAGCATGGGGGCGGGGTCGAACTCCAGACGCCAGAAGTGCGGGATCGCGGCCTCGGCGTACAGCATGGGCTTGACCTTGCGGTCCATGGTGCTGTTGCCGGGGGAGACGAGTTCGACGACGAGCCGGACCGCGTCCATGTCGACGGAAACGGGGTCGTCGGCGGTCGATCCGGCGTCGGCCACAACCAGATCGGGCACGACCAGTCCGGACGGCAGGACGACGTTGACGCCTTCCAGGATCTCCACCGGCGCGCCGACGGCGCGGGCGGCCGCGTCCAGGGCGACGTGGAGGCGGAACGAGGCCCGCTGGTGGCGGACGCCGGGGGCGGGGGACATCACGAGGGATTCCCCCAGGAGCTCGTAGCGGGTGGTGCGGTCCTCGCGCAGGGCCAGGACGTCGGCGACGGTCCACGGTCCGGTGTGGTCGATGGCAACGCTCATTCCCTTCACCTCCTCATCCGACCCGTAGTCTCGGCGTGACCTCGGCAAGCGATACACCGCCAGCATACGGGCGCTCGCACCGGCTGACACGAGGTCCAGCCGCCGCTGGGAGCGACACCTCGAACCGACGGGGTGCGGTTCACGGTCTCCGCAGGAGGCCCTTGCGGTCAGTGGCAACGCGGGCAGTGGGTCTCGTCCGCCACGGGCCTGAAGAGCAGTGGTTGAACGTGGTCACCCGCGCACTCGCGGGTGCCTGCGAGGCGTCGGGAGAGGCGAGGGCCCGGGGGGTGTTGCCGGGCGGGGCGGTCGCCGGGGTGCGGGGACGCAGCCGTGGGCTGAGGCGGTGGCGGCGGCACGTCGCGGAGCAGGTGGCGCAGGAGGCCGCCGGGGCGGTGGACGGGGGTCCCGTCGTCGGGCAGGCCGCGCAGGATGTGCGTGCGGACGGCGGTGGGCGGGTGCCCGGCGGCCAGCCAGCGGGCGGTGAGGCGCGTCAGCTCGGGGCGCATGGCGCGGGGGATGTGACGCAGGTCGGGGGAGAGGGCGGGGAAGGCGTCGACGAGGGTGCGGGCTGCGGTGAGGTGGGGCTCGGGGAGTGCGTTGTCGTCCCGCTGCGGCTCACGTGCTTCGGGTTCGGGCTCTGCGGGGGGCCTGGGGGGTTGGTTGGGAGTGTTTCCCTCAGGGTCTTGCGGTGGATAACCGTCGGTGGGCGGGGTGGTCGGCTGACCGACGGCCGGTGAACGACGACCCGGTGCGAGCTGCGGCGATACGCGCTCGGTGGTGGTCGTCCCGGCCGGGCCGACGGGCATCTGAGCGAGCAGCTTGACGGCTTCGCCTTCGCTCAAGGGCACGCTGGAGACGAGCTGTTGGGTGACCCAGAGCCCGCCAGGCCCTTGCAACCGCCGCTCGTGCACGAAGCCCTCGTCCTTGAGCTGGCGCTTGGCCCGGGTGAAGGCGCATCCGCCGATATGGGCGCGTTCAGCCGTACGGGAGAGAGATTCGCGGGTGCCTGACGGGAGGGAGAGCTGCCAGGTCAGGAGCCGAACGGCGTCGGACGACAGCCGGGGATGCCGGATGAGGTCGTGCGAGAACTGGGTGAAGGCGCGCGGGGGCGCGATAAAGTGCCGGTAGATCACGGTGGAGGCCTACTTCCACTGATGGTTCAGGCCCTTGCCGACGGGTCCGAAGCCGTCGGCGGGGGCTGTTTTGTGTGGTGACGCTGGGATGGACGGTAGCTCACGGAGTGTGCCCGCGTCGAAGCGTTGAGTGAAGAAAGCTTTCGCTGGACAGCGTTCACTCACACGAGCCAACTTGCCCGCTCATGGCCCCTGTTGCCGCACGCGCGTCCTAGCCTCCGGCTACGGAGAGTGGCTGGACGATGCTGAGGGAGCGAGGCAGGCATGGACGCGGGAGCGGATGCGGGCGGGGCGGAACCGGACTCCAGCGGGCAGTTCCTGCGCTGCTTCGGTCGTCAGATGAAGTTGCTGCGCGAGGTCGCGGGCCTGACGCAGGCGCAGTTGGGGGAGCGGGTCGGGTACGGGGAGGCGCAGATCGCGGCGGTGGAGCAGGGGCGGCGCATCCCGAAGCCGGAACTCGTCGACGCGGTGGACCGTGCGGTGGGCGCGCGCGGGGTGCTGGTGGCGATGAAGGAGGAGGTGGCGAAGGCTCGGTATCCGTCGTTCTTCCGGCGGTACGTGCAGTGTGAGTCCGAGGCAGTTGAGTTGCACGCCTATGTGAGCCACGTGATCAAAGGGATCTTGCAGACGGAGGACTGCGCGCGGGCGGTCTTCCAGATGTGGCGCCCATTGCTGGACGAGGAAGCCATCGAGCAGGGTGTATCCGCACGCATGGAGCGACAGCAGCTCTTCGCGCGTCGCCCGGCGCCACTGCTGAGCTTCGTCTTCGACGAGCACGTTCTTCGCAGGCCCCTGGGCGGACGGGACGTATGGCGTGGTCAGTTGGAGCAACTTCTGATCTACGGCCACCAGCGCAACGTCCGAATGCAGGTCATGCCGACGGACCGGGAAGAGCACGCGGGGTTGGCCGGTCCCTTCACGTTGATCCACTCAAAGGATCAGCGCAGGATGGCTTACATGGAGGTGCAGGACGTGAGCGCCCTGTACTCGGAACCGAAGAAGGTCAGCCCGTTCGAAGCGACGTACGGCGTGCTGCGAGCCGAGGCACTGACGCCCCGGGAGTCGTTGGCCTTCATCGAGAAACTGTTGGGAGAGCTATGAAGACAGGCAGCCCCGCGCCTGCCGCAGGCGAACCGCGCTGGTTCAAGAGCAGCTACAGCGCGGGAAATGGAGGCGATTGCGTGGAGGTCGCAGACACAGGTACGGCGATGCTGGTCCGCGACTCGAAGCAGCCGGAGACGGCGCTCCTCGCCGTTCCTACCGCTCAGTGGACGGCGTTCGTACGGATGGCCGCGCGCGGCTGAAACGACGACGAGGGGTGGCCGGCGCGCACCGGCCACCCCTCGCCCGTGTCACGCGCTCTTCTTGCTTCCCCGCGTCTTCTTCTCGGGACGCCAGTTGGTCAGGTCGGACTCGGACAGGCCCCGTTCCGTGCGGCCGTTGTCCAGGGCGGCCTGGAACTCCTCGGCGGGGTTGCCGTCCCACTCCTCGTCGTGGCCGCCGTACCACTGGTGCACCCAGGGCATTGCTTCCCGCAGCCCGGCGAGCAGCGGCACGAACCGCGGGTCTTCCTTCTCCCAGCCACCGCTCTCGACGCGGCTACGGATGAGCCCGACGAGGGCGTCGGCCTGGTCGCGGTGGTTCCAGCCGGCCCAGCCGAGCAGGAGGGAGGTATCGGAGTCGGTGGAGGCGCCGGGATAGGAGATGAACCGCTCCTTCGGCACGTCGAGCTTGCCGCGGTTCGACCAGTAGGAGTTCTTGAGGAAGTCCGCGCTGGTGTACTTCGGCGGCACCTTGATATCGAGCCGCTGGCCGGTCCGGTCCTCTTCCCGCTGCTGCTCCCAGACCTGCTCCCACTGAGCCCGCTTGCGCAGCCCGCTGTCTTTGTAGCGAAGGGCGGCGACATACGGCACGTGCTCGGCCTCGATGACGGCGGCGAGCACGGTGGCGAGGGAGGCATCACGCTTACCGAGGTGATCGGCGGCGTAAAGGGCGGCGACGGCCTGCACGTCCTCGTCGTGACGGAGGGCATCAGCGAGCTGGTTCACGGTGAGCGGACGCGGCACGGTGTACCCGTCCTGCTCCTCGAACCACAGTTCCTCCCGCTCGGCAGCATCGAGCAACCAACTCCGCAGAGCAGCGGCCTCGCGCTTCTCCCACGGCTCGATCGACCAACGACGCTTGTACTCGGGTCGCTCGATGAGCCGGATGTCCTTGTTGGCCTCGATGAGATCAATCCGAGCTTGGACGACCTTCCGGTACTCCTCGGGCCAGTGCGCGGGAATCTCCGTGACAGGGGTCGACCCATGCCGCTTGAACCAGGCGGTCTTTGCCCCGCTGGCGGCGAGCACCAACTCGAAGGCCCGTTGCCCGGGGACCACGTCGGGCGGATCGCTGGCGGTTGTGCGTGCTACCTCGTCGAGTGTCAGTACTCCGTACGCTCCGTAGACGGTCCAGTCCAGTTCCTCTTGCAGAGTGACCATTCGGGTACGGATGCCCTTCTGCGCCTGGCGGGCTTTGTTGAGAACTTCGCGGGCGGGAACGGCGATGCGGGCAAGAGTTGCCGGTTCGTGCTTGCCCAACTCTTGGGCGAGGGCGTCGAGCTCTCGCCCAAGGCGCAAGGGAAGTTGGGCCGGAGTGGGGAAATCGCGGAGTCTCGTCCCGTTGAAGGCGTATCGGTTCTCCCAAGCTTCATCCTGGACCCCGCGCCCAATCCCACTCCCTCCCTTCACGTGGCTTACCTGCTTCATCCAGAAGCAAGCAGTTGAAGAGTTCAACAGTCCCAGTAGTTCTAGATGTCGATCCTCAGTGGCCTTGTCGAGCAAATTGATCACAGGGGCCGTCTGTTTGAAGACCTTGCCGCCGCGATCTAGTGCGAAGTGGTTGTGTGTGGCCACTTCGCCGTAGGCAATGGACATTGGCGAACGATACCGTTTGGGGAAGAACATGCTGTGGTCGAACCACCGCAGTCCACGTTCCTCGGGTGTCTGCGCGAAGTCCAGTCGCTCGCGGAGGGATGTCCGATTGGGCCACAAGAAGACCTCTTCGCTGGGAAGCAACTCCCTGACGCTGCCGCGTTCAGTGGCTGGTGTGGTCGTATAAGGAAAAAAGGTGGCCGTAGCCGGGTTGATTTGGTACTCACGCACCTCTTCACCCAACACGACGGGGACGGTGCTACGGGACATGCGGCGAGTATTTGCGGAGGCAGGGGACATATAGTACGCCTCGTCGAGCCCGGTGTGAGTGGTTCGCCCTACTCCGTCGATAAAGTCGCTCAGTCGCTTAGGAGCGCCTTCCAGCTTGGCCGTCACAGCTGGTGCTCCACCGCCGGACAGCGACCACGGAAATTCTGCAAAACTTGTGCGCTTCGCATCCTCGGCAGACATCCATTCCGACTCGCTCCCGGGAGCACCAACCTGCGATACGAGCGCCCGCCAGACGAATCCGTTCGCAGGCTCATCCGGCTGACTAGGCTCCCCCCGAACCCCCAACACGGCCCGCACGCTCTCACCCTGCCGAGCCACCTGATTCCGGCCCGCCAGAATAACAGTAGGTGTCCCATGCCCAGGGATATAAGCCCCAGACGTATCAATCACATGCGTAAGCTGAACCCTGGGAAAGAACTCCTCAATCAGCTTCTTCCCGAACTCCCGCTTCATAAATGAATTAGCAGTGATCTGCCCGGTGAACCCACCGTCCCGATGGTCACCCCCCGCCCGAACCGCCAACTCGAAGATCCGCTGAGCGAACGGCACCGACAGCGCATACTGCCGATAACACGCGTCGTACGCGGCCTTGTAGTTCTTGTTCTCGTTGGCGTCCTTGACGGTGATGTACGGCGGATTCCCCACCACCACGTGATACGACCCCCGCCCGAGAAGATCCACCCCCCGCGCGTACTCCTCCACATCCTCCGTCCGGTAATAGAACGGCTCGTTCTCCGCGAACAGCGTGTCCAGCGACTCCGTCACCGTCTCCGCGCCGCGCCCGTGCAGCAACGAGTCCGCCACCGCAACCCGAATCGGCACCCCAGGAGCCGCCCCCAACTCCCGCACGCCCCCCGCCTTCAACGCGGCCACCAACAACCGGAACCGCGCGATAGCCACGGCGAACGGGTTCTTGTCGGACCCGTGCACGGACTCCAGCGCCCGCCGCACCAGCACCCACGGCTCAGTCCCGGGCTCTGCCTCCCGCCACTTCCCCAGCAGCCGCTCGAAGAGCCCCAGCAGGAAGTGCCCGGACCCGCACGCCGGGTCGATGCACCGCAGCCCCCGTACGACCTTCTCGCCACCGGGGCCGTCGTCCCACAACTCCCCGTCCCACGCCACCGGCCGGTGCTTCCACGCCGGCGTGAGCCCGAACTCCTCCACCGCCGGTTCCAGCGTCAGGTCGAGGATGAACTCCTCCACGAACACCGGCGTCTGGAGCAGCGCGTACGTCTTCCGGGCGTGCTCGGAGAGGTCCTGGTACAGGTCACCCAGGAACCGCGTGTTCAGCTCGAGGTCGGTGAAGTCGTGGACGATCTCGCCGTCGGCGCCCCGCTCCCGCCAGAACGCGAGCAGCGCGGACGCGGCCTCGTAGGACGGCGTCACCTCGTACAGCGGATTGTGCCCACGGTCGAAGAGCCCGGCCGCCGTCGGATGCGAGGAGCCCAGCGCGTCGAAGGCGTCGAGGAGCCAGTCGCGGTCGTTCTTCTCCGGGTGCGCCCGGAAGTACGCGTCGTGCCGGTCCACGGCCTCCGCCAGCCGCTCACCGGGGCCGGAGAGCCAGGCGTCCGGGATCAGCCCGTTGTCCTCGCTGAAGCGGACGAAGACACACGCCAGTACCCACGCGGCGGCGATCTGGACGACCCGGTCGTCCCGCCAGGTCTCGTACATGGCCGCCGTACGCTCCGCGAGGACCGCCCGGTCGTACTCGGCGCGCAGCGCGGTACGGAACTCCGGCTCGTCGTCGGTCCGCGCCCGCAGGTCGTCCTCCAGCAGGCGGGCCCGCACCTGGAGATCCTTCAGCAGCCGTACGCGGTCCAGCGAGGCCCCCGACCTCACCCCCGGCGTCCCCTCAGCAGTCACTCCCGGCTCACTCCTTCACCACTTGCGCACCGGGCCCCACGGCCCGCGTCCCATCCTGCCAGCCGGTCCCGGTGACTCTCGGAGAGATCAGCGCATCGGCGGCCTGTTGCTCCCAAGGTCGAGTGGGACGCAATGTGTACCAAGTCGCTTGCTGTGGCGGTAGTTGAGTCCATAGCATCATGTTCACATTCGCGAATCAATGGTTGTTCGGGCGGGGGGCCTGGTGTGACGTTGATGATGGCGCTGGCGGCTGTATGGGGCGCGTTACAGCTGTACGCCGTATCGTGGCCGACCCGGTCGGTGCGGCTGTCGACCGTGCTGCTCGCCCTCGCGGTGGGGGCGTACGCGTGCGGAGTGACCACAGCAGTGGTGCAGCTTGCCTACACCCGTCTCTACGCGGACCAGTCGGGGCAGTCGCTGATCACGGTGGTGAACACCACCAGCTACACGGTGGCGCCGTGGGTGGAGGAACTGATCAAGGTGGCTCCGCTGCTGCTGGCGGGGTGCAGCCTTCGGATTCGCCGTCAGTGGGGGTTGACCGACTTCACGGTTCTGGGTGGGGCGCTGGGGGCCGGATTCGGGCTGCTGGAGGCGGTCCTCCGGTTCGGCCTGGACGCGGACCGGGCGATGGCGCGCGGCGAGGGCTGGATCATCCCCGACAGCCTGTCGCCACCCTACGTTCCGGGCCTCGGTCAGGTGCTCACGTCCTGGCTGCCCGCACCGTTCAGCCAACTGGCCACGGCCGGTCCTCCGGTCACGGAGACCTTCCAGCACCTGGTGATGTCGACCCTGGCCGGGTTCGGGGTCGGACTGCTCTGGCGTGCACGCCGGTGGGCACGCCTGCTGTCGGTGGTCCCCGTCGCCGCGGCCGCCTTCCACCACACGGTGAACAATTACGCCGCGCGGGAACCGGGCAGCCAGGCCAAGCAGTGGCTCGACGACCTGGACGCGAAGGCGTGGGCGGCGCTCCTGGTGTGCCTGGCCATCGCCCTGGTCGTCGACCTGAGCCGGCTCTACCGGGGCAAGACGGCGGTGCCCGGCGTACTGCTCGCCTCCGAACGGGCCGATGGAGACAGCGTCGGGGCCTTGCTGCGCTACATGTCCTGGCGTCCGCCATGGAGCCTGCTGGTCGGGCTGCGCTACGTCAGGCTCCGGCGTTCCCTGCTGTACGCCGCGATCTCGGCACCCGCCGACGACACCGAAGAACTCCGACGTGTGGTCGCCGGGATCACCGCTCGGATGGACGCGTCCGACAACCAGCGAGCCTGGCGAGAGGTCAACCTCCGGACGTGGTGGGAGGCGGCCCGAAGAGCCCGTCGTCCCCGGGACCGGTGGCTCCTGCTGATCCCGTGCGTACTCGTGGTGCCGTCACTGCTGTACCTGGGCGTCGGCACGTTCAAGGCCACCACCGGTCTCCAGGAGTTCTTCACCACCGGCTCGGGACCGAAGATCCTGATGGGCTTCGGCATCGCCGCCCTCGCCTGGATCGCCTACCAGCTCACCGTCCTGCTCCGCACCTGGCGAGCCGTGACGGCACAACCCGTGGCGGAACTGCTGGCCGCGCACCGCTTCCGCCTCGGAACCGCACTAGGAGCGGCGGTCCTGGGAACCTTCCTGCTGTGGCACGGGCTCGGCGAGGCGGGCCCCGAAGGCAGGTCGATCCGGACGCTGCACCTGCTCGACGCGCTGGACACCTTCCTGGTCCATCTCGGCTTCGCGCTCCTCCTGCTCTCCTTGCTGGCGCTGTTTCCGCCCGGCGGGCTCGCGCTCGCAGGAGGCGGAGTGGCCGGCGCCCTGACCACCGAGGCAGCCCTCACCGCCGGGGTCCTGGGCTCGTCCGGGCTCCTCCTCATGGGGCTGGGCGCCACGAACGGCTCCGGCGGTGACTACAACGCGTGGCCCCGGAGTAAGAGGAAGGGGCGCACGAAGCCCGAGCACCGTGCGGATGTCCCCGGTGACGAGGGCAAGAGCCTCGGCGGCAGGAGCAGAGCCCACACCATCGACAAGCACGTCGACAAGACCATCGCCGGTATGCGCAAGCGCCTGCGGGAAGACGCCGGCCTGACCGCTGACTCACGCTATGTCGACGTCAAAGCGGCACAACATTTCACTGACAAGACCCTCACCACGGCAGAAAATCAGCGGAAGATATCGGCCTGGCTGGGCAAGGGCGCCAAAGGGCCACTACGGCTGGAAGGGAAGTTCAACGAGAACACGGGGCTGCATCTCACCCGCTACGACTTCACTCACGGGCAGCCCACACAATGGGTGAAGGGGGTCCGGGTGATCCTCAAGGCCGACCCGTCGGCCCCGTCCGGCTACCGCGTCCTCACCTCGTTCCCCCAGCCGTAACACGCATCCTTGGAGCAGTTGATGAGTCAGGCACTTCCGCCAGGGCAACGATTCTTCGAACTCAGCGACCTGCTGGCGGCGTACGCCCACGTGGATTTCACGTTCTCCGACACCGCAGAAGCTCCGGGACCCGCCCTGTCCGCCTACCTCAGGATGGCCGCACGTGACCCCGGGCGCGCCGCGACGGCGGTTCAGCAGATCGACGACCTGCTCTCCGTCGGTCTGTTCTCCGAGGAGATCGCGGACGAGGTGGAACACCTCCCGCACATCCGTCCGCCGATGGGTACGAGCGTCGAGGGCTGTCTTCGCGTGGTGAAGGACCATCTTCACCGCTTCCTGCTCGACCCCTCACGCACCCCGCAGGCGAACCCGCAGAGCTCCTGGGAATGGAACGAGCGCTTCCCGTCCTTGGGCCAGCTGCTCGGCGCCTATTTCCACCGGGACTTCTCCTACATCTACGAGTCCCGCGAAGAGGCCCTCGACGAGTACGTCGCCGAAGCCGACCCGCAGGACCGCGAACAGGCGGCCCAGGAGATCGGTGAGCTTCTGGAAATGGTGTCGTCGGAGCAGGAACTCCGCACCGCTACCACGGCATTGGGACTCGACCTCCTGCCGCCGCAAGGGATGTCCCTGCAAGAATGGCTCGAGTCGATTCGTCGCAGGATCGCCGCAGTGCAGTGATTCTCGTTGCCCAGCCGCCGGTAGCTGAGCCTGCCTAGAGCCCCCGCTCGTGTTCACGCACGTAGGTGAAACCGCGGGGCAGCTCGTGAGGACCGGCCAGGCCGGCTCGCTTGTGGTCCTCACGGTAGGCGGCTTTCGCCTCCGCGCTCGCCTCCTTGCCCAGGTGGCCGATGCGCATCAAATGGCCCGCCACGCGATGTACGCCCGCGTCGTAAGCGGACTCCGCCTCGGTGTTGCGCAGGTCCTCGCGGTCCGCCTCCCGAAGTACCGGGGTGTAGCAGAGCAGGACGACCGGCGTCTCACCGCGCCTGGCCGGATAATGCAGCATGCCGGCCCGGTTCACGCTGCCCTGCTCCCAGGTCAGAACGGAGCGGGACAGTAGCCGCTCGATCGCCCCGTGGAGCTTCTTCATGGCCGGTCGCTCCGACTGCGCACGCTCGACGGTGTTGCGGATCAACGCCTCCCTGGGGAGCAGCGCTCGCCCCTTCTCGTCCAGGTAGCCGAGCTCGCGCAACGCGACCAGCACCAGCTCCTCCACCCGGTCCACCCGGGCGTCGAACGCTGCCAGCTCACGGGTCATGATCCGGGGGTCGTAGGCGTAGCGGACCACGGTGCCGCCGAAGACGACGGGCCTGTCCAGCGGCGTGTACGCCAGACGCAGTTTCCGCCAGGTGTCCCACCGCACCGACACCCGCGTTCCGGGAAGAACGAAGGGCTGCCAGGTCAGTCCCGTGAGGAAGGTTTCCCCACCGGACACCAGGAGCCTGGTCCCCTTTTGCTCGTCGAGGACTCCGATACGGCGGCGCCCGCGCAGAAAGGTGAAGTCCAGCGGTTCGTGAGGGGCGGCCCGATCAGCCATCTCGGACGGCACGGGGCACGTGCCGTGCAGAAGGTGCTCGGCACGGACGTGGAACTTCCACTCCACGGTGAGGCCGGTGTTCACCACCGAGTAGGGCAGACCGCTGTCGAACTCCTCCATGACGACCGGCGCGGGATCTTCCGCGCGCAGGTCGGGGGCCTGCGTCCCCACGGCCGTCGATGCGGAGTCGGCGGACGTCGGCGGCCGGTCAGTGGTCCGCCGCGCGCGGTCGACGGGCTGCGACGCTCCCATCCGCCCGTGACGGCCGTTGCAGAACAGGGCATCACCACGTATGGCGACGACACGGGCCTTCTTCGTCCGGGCACACCCCGCACAAGGGAAGGAGGTGACCGATTCCAACCGGACGAGCTGCCTGCCCGCACGGGCCTCGTAGGTCTTCACGACCTTCCTGCCGCGGAGCCTTTCACCGACGTTCACCGCGAGTCAGCCGTTCCACGACGCGGGAGGCGGGCCGAACGCACGCCGACTGGCTCTCACCGCAAAGGTGGCGAGGGTGGCGTTGGCGCCACCACCGATCACAGCGCCGATACCGAACGGCGCCACTCGACCGAGGACGATGATCCCCTGCTTGGTCCCGTACTTCGTGATGAAGTGCGGGCCCAGAACCCTGTTGATCTGTCGCAGCGTCTCGACAGGCACTTTGGCGACGATCTGGCGTCCCCAGTGCTTGCCCGTGGTCCCGGCGACCTTGGTGATGGTGGAGTTCCCGCTCCCACCGAGCATGATCCCCATCACGATCGTCCGGCGGCGTTCGGCCTCGGCGAGGGGGACTCCGTGGACCTCGGCGACGGAGAGCGCGAAGAGGACGCTCAGTTCGAGAGAGGAGAGAGTCTCGCCCGCGGACAGTGCCAGGGCGACTCCCGTGCCGACGCCCGGCGCGGCCGCAGCCCCTCCGACTGCCGCCCCCGACCCGGTCAGGGCGCTGACATACATCCGCTCCAGGTTGCGGATCACCTCTGAAGGCGTCGCCTCCGGGTTCCGCTGCCGGGCGCGGGTGATATTCCTGCGTACCAGCGGACTCTGGAGGTCGATCGCCTTGTCCAGGAGATCAAGGACTCGCTGCCCACGTGGGGTTTCGTCTGGAACCTGCCCATCGAGGGCATCTGCTGCCATGTCCGATCTCCTTAAGATCTTCACATCGCAACTGAGTCTAGTCAGACGGACGTTGACCAGGCGGGCTCTTCCGAAGTTGGGGCCGGGCGCTGTCCGCGGACGACAGCTCAGTTCTGTAGATGCGTCGGGACTACCTGGCGGACCGGTCGCCACATGCCACTCGACGGGTTGCTCTTGGCTTCCTCGCCCGGACGCGCAAGATTCCGCGCTCGCTCCACGGCGTCCCGCCACCCGTCGCGGTAGCGGTCGAACCCGAACTCACAGGTCGCTTTGCTGTAACCCGGATAGGTAGGGAACGAGGTGCTGCTTGGCCTGCCGGTAACCGGTGACGGCGGCTTGATGGTCATGGAGGTGGAGGAGAAGCCACAGTTCGAAGCACCGGTTGGAGAGTGCGATCTCGACGCGCTCCTCCACGGCCAGTCGAAGGGCTGCAAAAGCCGTTCCCCAGGCAAGTCTCACCCGATTCCGTGCAAGTGAATCGTCGGTACCCGCGCCTGGCAAGCTGAGGCGCGAATCAGGAGGGTGAACCGGCCCCTCGCAGGCTCTTCAGGAACAACCCGTCCAACACCTCCCACTCCGTCACCCGGTCCACCACCTCCACGGTCCGCCCGTCCAGTGTCGGCGTGGCCCGCGGGTCCTCCGTCGGCACCAGCAGCCACAGCCCGTGCGGCGTGTCGGCGGGGCGGCGCGCCGCCTGCTGGAGGGCGGCCATCGTCTCTCTGCCGCCTGCCTCCCAGTAACGGGCGATCAGTCCCGCGTCATGGGCGAGCAGGACCGTCCGCGGCCCGGCGTTCTCCGCCATCTCGAGCAGCCGCCCGCGCAGCCGCTCCGACGCCAACCGGGTGTACGAGGAGAGCGCAGCGCCCAGTGTGCCGGTGGCCGTGTACTTGGCGTCCGCCTTCAGTAGGGCCTGCCAGCGCACCGCCTGCTCCTCGGCCAGCTCCTTGAGCGCGCTCAGGAACAGGCCGTTCAACGACACCGCGGTCGCCTCGTACCGCTCCGCCAGGAGCGCGGCGATGCCCGGCAGCTCCGCGCCCTTCAGCGTCATGGCGAGGAACCCTCCTCGACGGCGGGCCTCGGTGAGGCGTGCCGCCAGCACCTCACGCGGGTCCCGGCCCTCGGCGATGCTGCCCTGAGCGGCTGCGTACAGGGAACTGGTGCTCGTCAGAACCGACGAGGACAGCACCGGCCGACTGCCCGCGCCGTCCCGCGGCTGCGGTACGAACCGTCGCTGGTCCTGGTGGTAGAAGAGCGGGAACCCCGCCTCGGTCAGGGCCTCGCCCAGTTCCACGTACGTCGTCTCGGAGAGCACAGCCAGACCGGGGAACCGGGCCCGTACACGGGACAGAAGGTCTCCGGTGGCGATCCCGGTCTCGGGACGCACACCCGCCGGAGCCTGTGAGATGCGCAGCGCACGCGCCAGGGTGAGCGAGAGCGGAAACAGCTCCAGCCGCGGAGAGACGGCGACACCGCCTGCCATCGACGCGGCCAGCTCCACCAGCCGTGTGTCGGCCAGCGGGGACATCCCCTCCGGGGCGGGTACGACCCGCAGCTCACGCAGCACGGTGGTACGTCCGGGCAGTGGGTCACGGCCGGCGAGGTCGGCGGCGCACTCGCCCAGGGCCGCGGCGTAGTCGGCGAGTTCTGCCGGGGTCGGGTCGTCGGCACCCGGCTGGTCCTCCAACGCGACCACCACACGGCCGGCCCGACGCTGGACGGCCAGGCGGGCGGGCGCCTCCCCGTAGGTCCCTGCCTGCTCCTCGTCACGTCTGCGGATCTCCGTCTCGACCGCGGCCCGCACCACGGCCAGAGCCCGTGCCTGGGTCGCGTCCGCGTCACCGGCGCCCGCGCCGTGCCGGGCACGCAGCTCGGACGCCAGCTCCTCAGCCGTCGACACGCGGTCCCGGTCGGCCAGGACCGCGACGAGTTCGTCGCGGACCCTTCCGAGCCAGGGCAGCTCCGCCCACTGCTCGACCGCCACCTGGAAGTTCTGCGAGACGGTCGGCTGGCTGATGCCCAGTGACTGGGCGATTGAACTCTGTGCGGGCCACGGCTCCAGCGACTCACCGTCCTCCAGCACCGCCGGAAGCTGCAAGGCCGCCCGGACGACGTCGGGACGGGGCCGGGTGCGGCGCTTCCCCGGAGGCGGGGTCAGCCGGGCAGCCAGTGTGTCGACGGACTCCAGCACCTCTTCCGGAGCGTCCGCCGCAACGGCCGACGGCTTGGCGGCCGACGCACGCCGGCGGTGGGCCTGCGTCCACTGCCGATGCCGGCGGTTCAGCTCCTTGCGGATCGCGTTGCCCGCGCCGCGCGCCCGCGAGATGTGATGCGGCGGAATGTTCAGCAACTGCTCCACCGTGTGCGCCTTCAGGCTCTCGGCGACCGATACGGCACGGGGAGACAGTCCGGCGGCTGCGAGCGGGGTGTCGAGGGAAGCCGCTTCGGCCGCCTGCTCACGAGCGTCCTCCAGGTCGTCCGCGCTCATCCCGACCGTCGCCGGAGTGGTGGCCGGGCGAGCCGCGTCCGCTGTCCGGAAGACCTGCCGCCACGCCTCCTGCAACTGCCGCAGGCTGTCGTAGCGCTGCTCGGCGTCACGGTGCAGCGCGCGCTCGAAGAACCGCTTCAGGCCCTCACTGAGCGCGGCGGGGAACAACTCCGCGGACACGTGCAGCACCGCGTCCGGAGCCATGCGCGGGTCCCCCTGGCCGTCTCCCCAGACCGGCCTCTCTCCTGCGGCCATCTCGTGGAGCGTGACGGCGGCGGCATACCACTCGGCGTGGTCGTCGTAGCGTGAACGGCCGGCACTGCCGAGGAAGGGGTCCAGGTAGCCGCGCGTCCCCGCGTGCAGGTCCTGGTCGGGGGCGTCGGCCAGCGAGAAATCGAACAGCATCAGCTGCCAGGAACCGTCGCTGCGCTTGAACAGGCCGAGGTTGTCGGGCTTGATGTCCCGGTGCCGCACCCCGCGGGCGGCGAGCGCATCCAAGGCGTCGAACAGGTCGTTGCCGAACCGTTCCAACTGGTCATATCCCAGCGGGCCTTGGTCACGCAATCGTGACCCCAGGCTCACCGGTTCACGGTCGTCCACCCCCCGGTACCCGCCCGCGTACTCCAGCTCCAGGACCGTGTGGCCCGCGAGATCCTGCGGTTCGGCGAGCAGCTTCACGATGCGCCCGCCACCCACCTCCTTCAGAGCCTTGGCCTCCGCGAGCAGCCGAACGTCCTTCTCCTGGTCCAGAGCGACCTTGAAGACCCGAAGGGAGCTCTCCGCCGGGGAGCCCTCAGCTCCCTCATCAGCCGTACCGCACACCAGCAGGGCGCGGGCCGTCGCACCCGTACCGAGGACGCGCACCACCGACCAGGCACCGTTCAGGCGCTGTCCGGGCTGGACCGTGAGGGGATCCGCCTCCGGCCCACCGGACACCTGCGGAGCCGCCGCGTCCACCTCGGCGGCGGCAAGGAGTTCGAGGAACTCGTCGACGGAGGCCAGACGGTCCTGCACATCCGCCGCGGTGGCCCGGAACACGAGCGTGTCCAGGGCGGCGGAGACGGAGTCGGACACGGCGTAGGGACGCAATCCCTTGTCACTCTGCAGCCGTTCCAGCAACGCGCTGCGGCGATCGGCGGGCGGACGCCCCGTGAGCAGGAGATACGTGAGAGCGCCGAGACCGAAGACATCGAGGTCCACGGGGTCGGCGAACTCCTGCTCCGTCTCCGGCGCCAGATACATCTGCGCCGTGTCCGCGATCAGACCGCCGTCCAGAGGCGTGTCACCCAGCGAGCGGTGCAGGGTGGTCTCGAAGTCGCGGGCCGCGGTCTGCCAGTCGGCGATGCGCAGAAGGGGAACGGTGCCGTCCTCGCGCGCCGATACGTACACCGATCGCGCCGACAGCGCCCGGTGGTACAGGGACCGGTGGTGGGCATAGCGCACTGCCTCGGCGAGCTGCCGCACCAAATCGAGACGGACCACGGGGGAGAGGAGGCCGCCGTACGCGTCGAGGTAGGCGTCGAGCCGCAGATCCGACTCCCGGTGCCGGAAGAGGATCGCCGGCCCGCCCTGGTGCTCGCGGATCTGCACCGCCTGCACGATGCCGCGGTGGTTGATGCCCTGGAGCACCTGGTACTCGCGACGGGCGGCGCGGTCCACCTTCGCCCGCTGCTCCTCCGACGCCGCGGCGCCGGCCAGGTATATACGGACACGGCCGCTCTCCTGGACGAGCCCGTCGTCCCGTACCGCCAGCCGGTCTTCCCAGTCGGGGCCCGCGTCGAGGGAACGGGGAGCGAGTTTCCAGTCGTCGCCGAAGCGCAGGTGCGCCGTGGAGTGGCTGATGCCGATCCGCTGCATCAGCTGTTCCAACCGCTGGCTGACCAGCGGGGTGACACGCCAGTTCTCCCGCTCCGGAGGGCGGCTCAGCAGATCGTCCCAGATCCTCGGCAGGCCGCTCGCCCCGTCGTTGCGGCCGTAGACGGAACTGCGCTGGAACTCGTCCAGCTCGCTCGCGAGCCCCGGGTCGTGGAGGAAGACGGCAGGCTTGACGAACGGCACCTGTCGCGGATCCATACCGAGCGCCCGCGCCGCCCGTTCGAGCTGACTCTTGAGCTCCTTGGCCTTGAGGTCGGTCAGATGGAGCGGATTGCGGATGGTGCGTACCCGGTCGCCGTGGAACTGCCAGGTGTCACCGTGGTTCACCACGCGGCCGGGATGCCCCTTCAGCTCCAGCAGGTACAGGCCGCCCGGTACGGCGATCAACACATCGCACTCGTTGATACGGCCGGACGGGCCCGTGAACTGGAACGTGGCCCAGGCCCGGAAGGGCTCGGTCCTCGGCATCAGCGCCCGAAGATGATCGAGCCCCTCCTGCTCCCAGCGGAAACCGGATGTGCGCGGCTGGAACCAGCGTTCCCGGGTGACGGGAGCTGTTGGCTTGGGAGCGGCTGGCACCAAGCACCTCCGGGACGGCTGCGGTGAACAAGGGAAGCTCCGCGACATCCTGCCTGAGCACCCTCCATGACAGGAGAAGAATCCTAGTCCGCCCGTACGACAGCCAGTCCGGAGCCGGTCGCCCGACCGACAGTGAAGAGGCGAGACCCGTCCTCTCCTACTGCGGCCCGTACTTCCGTCCCGTCCGCGAAGACAGGCCGCCCAGCATGCCCCGCGGTACCAGCTTCGCCGCGCCCATCAGGGTCTTGTAGCGGGGGTCGGGGATCGACAGGGACTTGCCGCGGGACAGGTCGGCGAGGGCCGCCGCGACGACCTTGTCCGCGTCCAGCCACATCCAGTTCGGGATGTTGTCCGTGCCCATGCCGGCCCGCTCGTGGAACTCCGTGCGCACGAAGCCGGGGCACAGGGCCATCAGGCGGACGCCGCTGCCGGCCAGGTCCTTCGCCACGCCCTGGGTGAACTGCACGACCCACGCCTTGGACGCGCCGTAGGTGCCCCGCGGTACGAAGGCGGCGACCGAGGCGACGTTGACGACGCCACCGCGGCCGCGCTCGCGCATCGCCTCCGTCGCCGCCGAGGTCAGCCGCAGCACCGCCTCGCAGTGCACCTTGAGCATGGTCAGCTCGTCGGCCATGGAGACCTCGAGGAAGCGGCCCTTGTTGCCGAAGCCGGCGTTGTTGATCAGCAGGTCGACGGGGTTCCTGCGCTCGCCGAGCCGGGCGGCCACCGCGTCGATGCCGGTGTCCGTGGCCAGGTCGGCCGTGAGCACCTCCGCCTCGATGCCGTGCCGGTCGTGCAGTTCGGTCGCCTGTTCGCGCAGCCGCTTGGTGTCGCGGGCGACCAGCACCAGGTCATGCCCGTCGGCCGCCAGCCGACGCGCGAACGCGGCGCCGATGCCCGCCGTCGAACCCGTAATCAATGCCGTTGTCATGGCGCAAGGTTAGGGGCCCGGGCCGGGCAGGTCCGTTCCGCTCCCGGGGTCGCCGCGGGAGTGCCGCGCGCACACCGTGGGCCCGCCCCTCGTGCACGAGGGGGCGAGCGCGGTGCGGGCGGTGGGCACGATCCGCTGATGCCTTGTCAGGCCCCTTGACCGGCCACGTACTTGCGGGCTGTCGCCAGTGACTCCGGGTGCAGCGCCTCGCCCGCCGCCAGCAGTCGCGGCAGCAGCTCCCGCTGCGTCGTCACCGCCCGGAACTGCAACGCCACCGTCACCTCGTGGTCCGGCCGGTGCACGATCGCGACGGGGTCGCCGACCCGTATCTCACCGGGCTCGATCACCCGCAGGTAGGCGCCCGGCGCCCCCTTCTCCGTGAAGCGCCGCACCCACCGCTTCTCCCCCAGATGGCCCTGGAAGGTACGGCACGGGATACGGCCGCAGGTGACCTCCAGCACCAGGTCGGGCCCGACCCGCCAGCGCTCGCCGATCAGGGCGCCGGAGACGTCCACGCCCGTGGTGGTGAGGTTCTCGCCGAAGGCGCCGTTCGGCAGCGTCCTGCCCAGCTCGCGCTCCCAGTCGTCCATGTCCTCCCGCGCGACCGCGTAGACCGCCTGCTCGTCGCCGCCGTGATGGCGCGTGTCGCACACCGCGTCCCCGGCCACCCCGCTCGCCCCGACCCCCTTCGGGCCGGGCGCCGACACCCGCACGATCCCGTCGGTCGGCTGCTTGTCGATGCCGGTGACGCCGTCGGGGTGGTCCGTGTAGGGCACGGCCTTCGGACGGCCCAGGTTGACAGAGAGAAGCTTCATGGCGGAACGGTAGAACACCGCTCATCAAAGCGTCGACGCACTATTCGGCGTCCGGCCAAAGCGTCGCTTATCCTCGGCGGTGTGATCGAGGCTCGTCATCTCCGTGTGCTGCGCGCCGTGGCATCGACCGGTTCCTTCTCCGCCGCGGGACGCGAGCTGGGCTGCACCCAGCCCGCCGTCAGCCAGCAGATGAAGGCCCTGGAGGCATCCGTCGGCACCCCCCTGCTCGTGCGCACCGGGCGGGAGATGCGGCTGACCCAGGCCGGCGAGGCGCTCGTGCGGCACGCCGCCGGGATCATCGCCGGACTGACCGCCGCCGAGGAGGAGGTCGCCGCCATCGCCGGGCTCCGGGCCGGCCGGGTCCGCCTGGTCTCCTTCCCCAGCGGCAGCTCCACCCTCGTGCCCACCGCCCTGGCCGCGCTGCGCGCCGCGCACCCCGGCACCCGGGTCTCCCTGGAGGAGGCCGAGCCGCCGAGATCCGTCGAGCTGTTGCGCGAGGGCGACTGCGACGTGGCGCTCGCCTTCCGCTACGAGGGCGCCGCGGGCGCGGAGGAGTGGGACGACCTCGTCGTACGGCCGCTGCTGACCGACCGCCTGGTGGCGCTGGTACCCGAGAACCACCGGCTGGCGCGCACCGGGGAGACCGGCGCCGTGGCCATCGGGGAACTCGCCCGGGAGTCCTGGATCGGGGGCTGCCCGCGCTGCCGGGGCCAGCTGGTCGAGGTCTGCGAGGGGGCCGGCTTCACGCCCCGCATCGACTTCGCGACCGACGACTACCCGGCGGTCGTCGGCCTGGTGGGGGCGGGCCTGGGCGTGGCCGTCCTGCCCCAGCTCGCCGTCGAGTCCGTACGGCCCCGGGGCGCACGCACCGTGGCGCTGGAGCCGGCGGTGCGGCGGGAGATCGTCGCGCTCACCCTCCCCGACCTGGCCCAGGTGCCGGCGGTGACGGCGACGCTGGACGAGCTGGCCCGGGCGGGGGCGCGTCAGCCGGCGGCGCGCTGACCGGCGGCCCCGGCACCGCGCGCCGAGGCGTCGGGCCGCGTGGCCGAGGGCGAGAGAGAAACGTTCCTTCAGTGAGGCGCGGCCGCATCGCCGCCGGCCGACGCCGACGCCGCCACCAGGCGGTTGCGGGCGCGCCCCATCAGCTCCTCGCGCTCGTCCTCGGTCAGGCCGCCCCACACGCCGTACGGCTCGCGCACCGCGAGCGCGTGCGCCGCGCACTCGGCGCGGACCGGGCACCTCATGCAGACCTCCTTGGCCGAGTTCTCGCGAGCACTCCGCGCCGCACCGCGCTCACCCTCCGGATGGAAGAAGAGCGAGCTGTCCACCCCGCGGCACGCGGCCAGGAGCTGCCAGTCCCACAGATCCGCGTTCGGTCCGGGAAGGCGGGAGAAATCTGCCATTGCGTGACCCCTTGTTGCCGCTATGGGTGGATGTAGGAGATACGCCGACACCGGCATCCACGACCGTACAACTACGATCTAAGGAGATGAAAATATGACTCATTGCGAATCTAGCCGCAGACACCAGCGAAGCGGAAGAAAAGCGGCTAAATGGGGCATCGGTTGTGATGAAACGGGGCGGGTCCGACGCGCATGTCTGCTGCGTGGCCGTCCCCTCACGTAGAGTGCCGAAGACGACACACAGCCCCGTAACTCTTTCGAGTGACCGTCGTTGAGAGTGCGGAGGCGGTTGAAGGAACAAGTGCTCGGGCGGGCGTCCGGGACGGTCGACCGCACAGGTGACGATTTCGTACCAGCCTGGAGGCTCAACGTGACGCGCATCAGCTGCGGAGGACGGCCATGACTTCCGTCCTCGTCTGCGACGACTCCCCGCTTGCCCGAGAGGCGCTCCGCCGCGCCGTCGCGACCGTGCCCGGCGTGGAGCGCGTGACGACGGCGGCCAACGGCGAGGAAGTCCTCCGCCGCTGGGGCGCCGACCGCTCGGACCTGATCCTGATGGACGTACGCATGCCCGGCCTGGGCGGCGTCGAGACCGTCCGGCGGCTGCTGTCCGCCGACCCCGGGGCGCGCATCATCATGCTCACCGTCGCCGAGGACCTGGACGGCGTGGCCCTCGCGGTCGCCGCCGGCGCCCGCGGCTACCTGCACAAGGACGCCTCGCGCGCCGAGCTGCGGGCCACCGTGACCCAGGCCCTCGCCGACCCGACCTGGCGGCTCGCCCCGCGCCGGCTGCGCTCGGCCGAGATGGGCGCCGCGCCCACGCTCACCGCGCGGGAGATCCAGGTCCTGGAGGGCATGAGCCACGGCCGCTCCAACGCGGAGATCGGCCGTGAGCTCTTCCTCTCCGAGGACACCGTCAAGACCCACGCCCGGCGGCTCTTCAAGAAGCTCGGCGCCTCGGACCGGGCACACGCGGTGGCGCTCGGCTTCCGGTGGGGCCTGGTCCGCTAGGGGCACCCCGTGCGGTGGAGGCGGAAAGGGCCCGTCGGGGATGCCGCGATCCCCGCTTATCGCGAGGTGAGCGGGGCTGACAAGGCGACCCGCCGGACGCCCCATGCTTGTTTCGCCGCCGATGACGCATCCTTGAGGTGTGGAGTTCCTCGGGGACGAGTCGGTCGAGCGGGAGGGGAGGGCGCAGGGGATGAGTTCCGGCGCACCTGCTCATAACGCTTCGGTGCACAACAACGGGCGCGGAGCCACGGATCGGACGGCCGCAAGGCACCATGGACCGATGCGTGACGACGAGGCGGCCCCCGATCAAGGGACGGTCGGTGGGCTCGTCCACCGCGCCGTCGACGGGGACGAGCAGGCCACGCACGACCTGCTCGCCCATGTCCATCCCTTGGCGCTGCGCTACTGCCGCACCCGTCTGTCCCGGCTTCCGGGCGACGCCCGGCACTTCGTCGAGGACCTCGCCCAGGAGGTCTGCGTCGCGGTGCTGCTCGCCCTGCCCCGCTACAAGGACACCGGACGCCCCTTCGAGGCGTTCGTCTTCGCCATCGCCGCCCACAAGGTCGCCGACCTCCAGCGCGCGGCGATGCGCCACCCCGGCTCGACGGCCGTCCCGTCCGACGAGATGCCCGAGCGGCCGGACGACTCACTGGGCCCCGAGGAGCGCGCGCTGCTCAACAGCGACGCCGCCTGGGCCAAGAAACTGCTGGCCAACCTGCCGGAGAACCAGCGCGAGCTGCTCCTGCTGCGGATCGCGGTGGGACTCACGGCCGAGGAGACCGGGCAGATGTTGGGAATGTCACCCGGTGCCGTGCGCGTCGCCCAGCACCGGGCCCTGAGCCGCCTGCGGGCCCTGGCGGAGCAGTAGCGCCGGGCCTGAACACGCGACGGCCGACGTCCGTACGAAGCTACGAATGCCGCGGCCGCCCTTGATCGTGGAATGAGCCACCTCCGCTTCCCGTTAGCATGGACATCCGCACCGATCAAGGCCATTTTGGGGAAGGTGTCATGACTGCCAACGTCGACGGAGTGCCCGCCAAATTCGCGACACTCGGGCTGACCTACGACGACGTGCTGCTGCTGCCGGGCGCGTCGGACATGGCGCCCGACGAGATCGACACCGCCTCGTACGTCTCCAGGAACGTGCGGGTGAACATCCCGCTGCTGTCCGCCGCAATGGACAAGGTCACCGAGTCGCGCATGGCGATCGCGATGGCCCGCCAGGGCGGCGTCGGCGTCCTGCACCGCAACCTGTCCATCGAGGACCAGGCCAACCAGGTCGACCTGGTCAAGCGCTCCGAGTCGGGCATGGTGGCCAACCCCATCACCATCCACCCGGACGCCCTGCTCGCCGAGGCCGACGCGCTGTGCGCCAAGTTCCGCATCAGCGGCGTCCCGGTCACCGACGGCTCCGGCAGGCTGCTCGGCATCGTCACCAACCGCGACATGGCCTTCGAGACCGACCGCTCCCGTCAGGTGCGCGAGGTCATGACGCCGATGCCGCTGGTCACCGGCAAGGTCGGCATCTCCGGCGTGGACGCCATGGAGCTGCTGCGCCGCCACAAGATCGAGAAACTGCCCCTGGTCGACGACCACGGCGTGCTCAAGGGCCTGATCACGGTCAAGGACTTCGTCAAGGCCGAGAAGTACCCGCACGCCGCCAAGGACGGCAAGGGACGGCTGCTGGTCGGCGCGGCCGTCGGTGTCGCCGGTGACGCCTTCGAGCGGGCCCAGGCGCTGATCGAGGCGGGCGTCGACTTCATCGTCGTCGACACCGCGCACGGCCACTCCCGCCTGGTCGGGGACATGGTCGCCAAGATCAAGTCGAACTCCTCCGGCGTGGACGTCATCGGCGGCAACATCGCCACCCGCGACGGCGCCCAGAGCCTCATCGACGCCGGCGTGGACGGCATCAAGGTCGGTGTCGGCCCCGGCTCCATCTGCACCACCCGCGTCGTCGCCGGCATCGGCGTCCCGCAGGTCACGGCCATCTACGAGGCCTCGCTCGCCGCCAAGGAGGCCGGCATCCCGGTCATCGGCGACGGCGGCCTCCAGTACTCCGGCGACATCGCCAAGGCCCTGGTCGCGGGCGCCGACACGGTGATGCTGGGCTCGCTGCTCGCGGGCTGCGAGGAGTCCCCGGGCGAGCTGCTGTTCATCAACGGCAAGCAGTTCAAGTCGTACCGGGGCATGGGCTCGCTCGGCGCGATGCAGACCCGCGGTGACCGCAAGTCGTTCTCCAAGGACCGCTACTTCCAGGAGGGCGTCGCCTCCGACGAGCAGCTGGTGCCCGAGGGCATCGAGGGCCAGGTGCCCTACCGCGGCCCGCTCTCCTCGGTCGTCCACCAGCTGGTCGGCGGCCTGCGCCAGTCGATGTTCTACGTCGGCGGCCGGACCGTGCCCGACCTCCAGGACAACGGGCGGTTCGTGCGGATCACCTCCGCCGGTCTCAAGGAGAGCCACCCGCACGACATCCAGATGACCGTCGAGGCACCGAACTACAGCCGCAGCAAGTAGGCAGCAGCCTCCCGAGGGCGGCCCCGGACCATCCGGGGCCGCCCTCAGCAGTGCCCCGGCGTGCCCGTCGGGGATACTGGAAGGCGCTGCAACGCATCAGGGAAAGGCCACAGACGTGACTGAGATCGAGATCGGGCGCGGCAAGCGCGGCCGCCGGGCGTACGCCTTCGACGACATCGCCGTCGTCCCCAGCCGCCGTACGCGGGACCCGAAGGAGGTCTCGATCGCCTGGCAGATCGACGCCTACCGCTTCGAGCTGCCGTTCCTGGCCGCTCCCATGGACTCGGTCGTCTCCCCGGCCACCGCCATCCGCATCGGCGAGCTGGGCGGCCTCGGCGTGCTCAACCTCGAAGGCCTGTGGACCCGGCACGAGGACCCCGAGCCGCTGCTGGAGGAGATCATCGGGCTGGACGCGGACACCGCGACCCGCCGCCTCCAGGAGATCTACGCGGCCCCCATCAAGGAGGAGCTGATCGGGCAGCGCATCAAGGAGGTGCGCGACTCGGGCGTGGTCACCGCCGCCGCGCTCTCCCCGCAGCGCACCGCCCAGTTCTCCAAGGCGGTCGTGGACGCGGGCGTCGACATCTTCGTCATCCGCGGCACCACGGTCTCCGCGGAGCACGTCTCCGGCTCGCACGAGCCGCTGAACCTGAAGCAGTTCATCTACGAGCTGGACGTCCCGGTGATCGTCGGCGGCTGCGCCACCTACACCGCCGCCCTGCACCTGATGCGCACCGGCGCGGCGGGCGTCCTCGTCGGCTTCGGCGGCGGCGCGGCGCACACCACGCGCAACGTGCTCGGCATCCAGGTCCCCATGGCGACGGCGGTCGCCGACGTGGCCGCCGCCCGCCGCGACTACATGGACGAGTCCGGCGGCCGGTACGTGCACGTCATCGCCGACGGCGGGGTCGGCTGGTCCGGCGACCTGCCCAAGGCGATCGCCTGCGGTGCCGACTCCGTGATGATGGGCTCCCCGCTGGCCCGTGCCACGGACGCCCCGGGCAAGGGCAACCACTGGGGCATGGAGGCCGTGAACGAGGAGCTGCCGCGCGGCAAGAAGGTCGACCTCGGCACCGTCGGCACCCTGGAGGAGGTCCTCACCGGCCCCTCCCACCACCCCGACGGCTCCATGAACTTCTTCGGCGCCCTGCGCCGCGCGATGGCCACGACCGGCTACAGCGAGCTGAAGGAGTTCCAGCGCGTCGAGGTGACGGTGGCGGACTCGCAGCACCGGCGGTAGTCACACGCACGCCGTACCGAAGGGCCCGCAGCGATCGCTGCGGGCCCTTCGGCGTGTCCGAGGGTCAGAGCCGGTGCGCCGCCCCCGTCGGGGTGGCGCCCCGCGTGTCCAGGAGCAGCTGGGCCTTGACCGACAGGCCCTGGAGGTCGTACGTGCGGTGCTGCTGGAGGAGGATCGTCAGGTCGGCGTCGGCGGCGGCCTCGTAGAGGGAGTCGGCGCGCGGGACCGGGCGGTCGGCGACCTTCCAGGCCGGGATGAGGGGGTCGTGGTAGCTGACCGCGGCGCCCATCGACATCAGACGGGACGCGATCTCCTCGGCCGGGGCCGCCTGCTGGTCGGCGAGGTCGGCCTTGTAGGTGACGCCGAGGAGCAGGACGCGGGCGCCCCGCGCGGACTTGCCGTGCTCGTTGAGGAGGGCGGCGGCGCGCTGGACGACGTAGCGGGGCATCTGGGCGTTGACCTGCTGGGCCAGCTCCACCATGCGCAGGCTGTGGGGGGCCTGCCCGGTCAGGTCCTGGGGGACGGAGTGGCCGCCGACGCCGGGGCCGGGGCGGAAGGCCTGGAAGCCGAACGGCTTGGTCTCCGCGCAGCGCAGCACGTCCCACAGGTCGACGCCGAGGTCGTCGCAGAGGACGGCCATCTCGTTGACGAGGGCGATGTTGACGTGCCGGAAGTTGGTCTCCAGCAGCTGGACCGTCTCCGCCTCGCGGGGGCCGCGCGCGCGGACCACCTTGTCGGTGAGGCGGCTGTAGAAGGCGGCGGCCGACTCGGTGCAGGCGGGGGTGAGGCCGCCGATGACCTTCGGGGTGTTGGCAGGGGTGAAGTCGCGGTTGCCGGGATCGGCGCGGCTGGGGGAGTAGGCGAGGTGGAAGTCGCGGCCGGCGCGGAGCCCGGAGCACTCCTCCAGGAGGGGGCGCAGGAACTCCTCCGTCGTGCCCGGGCGCACCGGCGACTCCAGGATCACCGTGGTGTGCGGGCGCATGTGCGCGGCCAGGGTGCGGGCCGCGGCCTCCACCTGGGTGAGGTCCAGGCCGCCGTCCGCACCCGGTGGGGTCGGGGCGCAGATGACGGCGGTGCGCACGCGGCCCAGCTCGGCGGGGCCCGCGGGGGTGCGGAAGCCCGTGGCGAGCATCCGGCGCACCTCGGCGGGGGTGAGCGGGTCGGCCTCGGGGCCGGTGCGGTAGCCGAGGGTGGGGATGCCGGCGGCGACGGCGGCCTGGGCCAGGGGCAGGCCGTACGGGCCGAGTCCGATGACGGCGAGATCTGCGGGCATGGCGTGGGCCGTCCTTCCCAGTAGCCGAAGCGGGACAGGTGCGCAAGCCCGGTGGACAGGATGGGCGAGCACAACGTCAGACTAGGAGTAAATATGACCGATTTACGGGATTGGTCCGGTGCGTTTCGGTGAGTGTCGGGGGTGGCGGCGAGCCGCCGGATGTGCGGCGGGACGGCGGGCGGGGAGTTGTCCACAGGCTGGGGGCCGTGCGGCGGCCGATGTCGGGCAGGCCGGTCAGAATCTGGGCATGGTGGGTACCAGGAACCGGGCTTCGCCCCGACGGGTGCGGCCGACGCGACCGACAGCGGGAGGCAGCAGTGAGGACAGCGACACTGGGGCCGGCGCAGCGCGCCGAGTCGCTCGCGGCCATGGCCGAGCGAGAGCTGGACGTGCTGGTGGTGGGCGCGGGCGTGGTCGGTGCGGGCACGGCGCTCGACGCGGTGACGCGCGGCCTGTCCACCGGCCTGGTCGAGGCGCGGGACTGGGCCTCGGGCACCTCCAGCAGGTCCAGCAAGCTGATCCACGGCGGCCTGCGCTATCTGGAGATGCTCGACTTCACGCTCGTCCGGGAGGCGCTGAAGGAGCGCGGTCTGCTGCTGGAGCGGCTCGCGCCGCACCTGGTGAAGCCGGTGCCGTTCCTGTACCCGCTCCAGCACAAGGGCTGGGAGCGGCTCTACGCCGGCTCGGGCGTCGCGCTCTACGACGCCATGGCGATGGCTCGCGGCCACGGCCGGGGCCTGCCCACGCACCGGCACCTGAGCCGCCGTCACGCGCTGCGGGTGGCGCCCGCCCTGAAGAAGGACGCGCTGGTCGGCGCGCTCCAGTACTACGACGCCCAGATGGACGACGCCCGGTTCGTGACGACGCTGGTGCGCACCGCGGCGGCGTACGGCGCCCAGGTCGCCAACCGCGCGCGGGTCACCTCCTTCCTGCGCGAGGGCGAGCGCGTGGTCGGCGCGCGCGTGCAGGACGTCGAGGCGGGCGGGGAGTACGAGATCCGCGCCAAGCAGGTCGTGAACGCGACCGGTGTGTGGACCGACGACACCCAGTCCATGGTGGGCGAGCGCGGCCGGTTCCACGTCCGGGCCTCCAAGGGCATCCACCTGGTCGTGCCGAAGGACCGCATCCACTCCACCACCGGGCTGATCCTGCGCACCGAGAAGTCCGTGCTGTTCGTCATCCCCTGGGGCCGGCACTGGATCATCGGCACCACGGACACCGACTGGGACCTGGACAAGGCCCACCCCGCCGCCTCCAGCGCGGACATCGACTACCTGCTGGAGCACCTCAACTCGGTGCTGTCGGTGCCGCTCACCCGCGACGACGTCGAGGGCGTCTTCGCCGGGCTGCGCCCGCTGCTGGCGGGGGAGTCGGACGCCACCAGCAAGCTCTCGCGCGAGCACACCGTCGCGCACCCGGTGCCCGGCCTGGTCGTCGTGGCGGGCGGCAAGTACACGACGTACCGGGTGATGGCCAAGGACGCCGTGGACGCCGCGGTGCACGGGCTCGACCAGCGCGTCGCCGACTGCGTCACCGAGATCACGCCGCTGCTCGGCGCCGAGGGCTACCGGGCGCTGTGGAACGCGCGGGCGCGGGTCGCCGCGCGCACCGGCCTGCACGTCGTACGGGTGGAACACCTGCTGAACCGGTACGGGGCGTTGGCCGAGGAGGTGCTGGAACTCGTCGCCGCCGACCCCTCCCTCGGCGCACCGCTGCACGCCGCCGACGACTACCTGCGCGCCGAGGTCGTCTACGCAGCCTCGCACGAGGGCGCGCGCCACCTCGACGACGTGCTCACCCGGCGCACCCGCATCTCCATCGAGACCTTCGACCGGGGCACGCGCAGCGCCCGCGAGGCCGCCGAGCTGATGGCACCGGTCCTGGGCTGGGACGAGGAGCAGGTCGAACGGGAGGTCCAGCACTACGAGAAGCGGGTCGAGGCCGAGCGGGAGTCCCAGCGCCAGCCGGACGACCTCACCGCCGACGCGGCCCGGCTCGGGGCCCCGGACATCGTGCCCCGGTAGCGCCCGGAGGGGTCCGGCGGGAGGGGCCGGTGGGGCCCGGGTGACGTGCGGTCAGTCGGTCACGGCGCCCGCCCCGGCGTCCGGGCGGGCCGTGAGGCACCCTGGGCGTCGAGCACTTGTCGGGTGAGAGACAATGAAGGCTCTGTCAGGGCGGGTTGCATGAGGGGACGCATGTCGGAGGCGGAGCGGGCGGGGACATCCCGTACGGACAAGAGCGCACGTCTCCTCGCCGGGCGGTACCGGCTGGGAGACGTGCTCGGCCGCGGCGGCATGGGGACGGTGTGGCGGGCCGAGGACGAGACCCTCGGACGCACGGTCGCCGTCAAGGAGCTGCGGTTTCCCGGGAACATCGACGAGGAGGAGAAGCGGCGCCTGATCACGCGCACGCTGCGCGAGGCCAAGGCGATCGCGCGGATCCGCAACAACAGCGCCGTGACGGTCTACGACGTGGTCGAGGAGGACGACCGGCCGTGGATCGTGATGGAACTCGTCGAGGGCAAGTCGCTCGCCGAGGCCATCCGTGAGGACGGTCTGCTGGAGCCGAAGCGCGCGGCGGAGGTCGGCCTCGCGGTCCTCGACGTGCTGCGCTCCGCCCATCGCGAGGGCATCCTGCACCGCGACGTGAAGCCGTCGAACGTACTGATCTCCGAGGACGGCCGGGTCGTCCTCACCGACTTCGGCATCGCCCAGGTGGAGGGCGACCCGTCCATCACCTCCACCGGCATGCTCGTCGGCGCCCCCTCCTACATCTCCCCCGAGCGCGCCCGCGGCCACAAGCCGGGTCCCGCGGCCGACCTGTGGTCGCTCGGCGGACTGCTGTACGCGGCCGTGGAGGGCACCCCGCCCTACGACAAGGGCTCCGCGATCGCCACGCTCACCGCGGTGATGACGGAGAACCTGGAGGAGCCCAAGAACGCCGGGCCCCTGCGGGACGTCATCTACGGCCTGCTCACCAAGGACCCCGAGCAGCGGCTCGACGACGCGGGCGCCCGCGCGATGCTCAACAAGGTCATCCACGCGCCGGACCGCGCGGCCGACACCGAGCCGGCCGACGCCACCAAGGTCGTACCGCTGCCCGCGCAGCCGGACGAGCGGACCCGCCGGGGCGGCTCGGCGGGTGCCGGGGGCAAGCGGGCCGAGGAGGCCGGGGAGCGGTTGCGCGGTGCGCTGCGTTCCGTGCGCAAGGCCGCGGTCGGAGCCGGTGGAGCCGGCGCGGCGGCCGCGTCCCGCGGCAAGCCGGGCGACTCGGACCGGGACGCGCGAGGGGCCGCCGGAGCGGCCTCCGCCGCGGGTGCCGCCGGAACGGCCGCGCAGGCCCCGCGCGGTGCGCGGGCGGCGACGGAACCGGGAGCCGCCCCGGCCCCCGGCGCGCCGAACGCCGCCGCGGGCAACCGCAGTTCCGGCTGGCCCGTCGTACCGCCGCCGGACCTGCCCGCCCGGTCCGCGCCCAGGGCGCCGCTCACCGACGTGGTGCCGCGCCGGACGCTGGTGATCATCGCGGTGATCGTGGCGCTCGCCGTGCTCGGCACCGTGCTGGCCCTCACCCTCGGCGGCGACGACAAGGGGGCCGCGGGCGGCGGCGACAAGCCGGTCGCCTCCGCCGGGGCGAGCGACGACACGAAGCAGGACGACGGGAGCGGGACCCGCACCGACGGCTCCGCGTCGGACGGGGCGTCGGACGGCCCCTCCGACGGGGCGTCGGAGGGCGGCGCACCGGAAACCGGCCCGAGCGCCTCCGGCGACACCGGTACCGGGTCGGGCGGTGCCGGGAAGTCCGACGACGCCGCCGCGGCCTCCACCCACCAGGGCGGCCAGGGCTACTCCCTCGGACTGCCCGAGGGCTGGAAGCACCGCTCCACGGACGCCGCGGGGGACCGGTTCACCGGCCCGCGGGGCCAGAAGCTGCTCGTCGCCTGGACGTCCACGCCCAAGGACGACCCGGTCGCCGACTGGGAGAACCAGGAGCGGTACATGGTCCGCTCCCAGTACAAGAAGATCCGCATAGAGAAGGTGGACTACCGCGGCTGGAACACGGCCGACTGGGAGTTCACCTACTCGGACGGCGGTACCGCGTACCGCACCGTGGACCGGGGCTTCGTCGTCAGCGACCGCCAGGGGTACGCGCTCATGTACACCGCGAAGGCCGCCGACTGGGACAGTGACCTGCGCCGCGACACCTGGCGCACCCTCACGAAGTCCTTCGAGCCCAAGTCCTGAAGCGACGCGGCCCGGGTTTGAGCGGTCCGATATCTGGCATCCCCTCTTTGTGGGTTGCCTCCGGCACGTATCGTGAATGCTCGCGGACCGTACGCAGCCGGAACGGCCCGCCGGGCGAACGGAATTGACCGACGGGCTGCCGGGGGTGGCGACGTGGACGACTATGCGGGACGGGTGCTCGCCGACCGCTACCGGCTGCCCCTGCCGCCCTCCGACGAGTACGAACTGACCGAGACCCGGGCCTTCGACACCTACAGCGGCCAGGAAGTCCTGGTTCGTCAGGTGCCGTTGCCCGAGGTCGTCGAGGCGGAGGTGCTCGACGCCGACGGCCTGCCCGACGGCTTCACGGCCCGTGACGGCGCCCGGCGCCCCGGTCGGCGCGCGCACTCCGCGCAGGGCGGCACCCGGCGCCCCGCCGACCCGGTGGTGCGCCGTGCCGTCGAGGCCGCGCAGGCCGCCGCCGCCGTCCCGGACCACCCGCGCCTGGACCAGGTCTTCGACGTGTTCGCCGAGGGCGGTTCGCTCTGGATCGTCAGCGAACTGGTGGCCGCGCGCCCGCTGGCCGCCCTCCTCGCCGAGGAGCCGCTGACGCCGTACCGGGCGGCCGAGGTGGCCTCCGACATCCTCCTCGCGCTGCGGGTGCTGCACACCTACGGCTGGGTGCACCGCAACATCACCGCGCGCACCGTGCTCGTCTGCGACGACGGACGCGTGATGCTGACCGGCCTCGCGGTCGGGGCGGCGGAGGAGGCGCTGTGCGGGTACGACCCGGTGCCGGCTCCCGAGGGCGAGGGCGAGGACGACGGGGGCTCGCCGGTCGCCCCCGACGGCACCTTCGGCCGGGGCGGCGGCCCGACGGCCGGCGCCCTCGGGTCCGGCGGCGGTGCCGGCGCGGGGGGAGCGGGGTCCGGCCTTCCCGGCCCCGTCGGCGCCGGCCCTCGGCACACCGGCCCCGCGGGGGTGCGGTCCGGGACGCTCGGTCCCGGCGGCGACGACCCCGAGGCCGCCCGGCGTGCCGCCATCGAGGCCAGGAGCGCCGGTGGGCTGCCGGGTCCCGGAGCGGCGCCCGGCGGCGCCGCCGGGCTCACCCCCGCCGCGCTCGAAGCCGGCGGTGACGCCCGCGCCGCGCGCGCCGGGGCCATCGCCGCGTACCGCGCGGGGGCCAGGGCCGCGGCCCGCGTCCAGGAGGCGCAGACCGGCCGTGCCGCCCTGCCCGGCGCCCGCCCCGCGCCCGACGACGACCCCGGCCGGCCCGCGCAGGACCGCCACGGCAGCCCGCCCGACACCGTCCCGCCCGGGCAGATCGCCGACCCCTACGGCGTCCGCACGACCTCGTGGCACGGCGCCACGCCCCGCACCGCGGACGACCACCCCTCCGGTCCGGCACCTTCCGGTCCGGCATCTTCCGGCCAGGTGGTGCCCGGTCCGGTTCCCGCTCCGGCGGCCGGGCGTGCCCTGTCCGCCGGTCCGCCGCAGGAGACCGGCGCCGCACCCGCCGGCCACTGGGACGAGCTGGTCGCCCGGACGTCCGCCGCACGCGGCCCGGCCACCGCGCTCGCCGCCGAGCGGGCCCGGCAGACCCGGATGGCCGTGGTCGGCCCGGTGACCGAGCGCTGGGCGCCGGAACAGGCCGGGCCGGTGCACGAGAACTGGCAACTGGCCGCCCCCATCGGCCCCGCCACCGACCTGTGGGCGCTGGGGGCCCTGCTCTTCCGCGCCGTACAGGGGCACGCGCCCTACCCGGAGGACTCGACCGCCGAGCTGGTGCAGATCGTGTGCGCGGAGCCGCCGGCCTTCGCCGAGGAGTGCGGACCACTGCGGCCGGTCGTGGAGTCGCTGCTGCGTCAGGACCCCACCGAGCGCATCGACTTCGAGGAACTGAGCGGCTGGCTGCGCTCGCTGGTGCGCTCGGCCCCCGAGCCGGAGGCCGGACTGCACGTCGTCCCGGCCCCGCCCGCCGAGACCAGCAGGCTGCCCATCGTGCGCCGCCGGGGCGAGCTGGTGCGCAGGCGGCGGGCCGGGCTGCCCGCACACCACGGGCGGCACAAGCGGGACCGGCGGGAGACGGACCGTTCCCCGCGCAGCCTCGGCCGGACCCTGCTCCTGCTGATACTGCTCGCCCTGGCCGGAGCGATCGCCTACGCCATGTTCCTCATGCCGAAGGACGACCCGAACGGCACCGGCGGCGCCGACCGGACGGGAGCCGCGGGCGAGGCGAGCCAGGCGCCGCCCGAGCGGTCCCCCGACGCCGGCGGCGAGCCCCGGCCGGAGCGGACGTCCCCGGAGGACCGGCCCAGCCCCTCCGGGACGGGCGCCGGTTCCGCCGAGACGCAGACCACGGACCCCGACGTCGCCGACGGGTTCGCCCTGCGCAAGGACCCGGAGGGGTTCCGCGTCGCCGTCGCCGAGGGCTGGACCCGCACCCCGCGCAACGGGAGCGGCCAGGTCGTCTACGGCCAGGGCGGCCTCGAGCTGATCGTCGTGCCGGGCCGGGACCGCACCAGCGAGTTCGGCGACGACCCGATGACGTACCAGCGCGACAGCGAACCCGAGTTGGCGTCCTACCGCGCCTCCAGCTGGGCGACCTCCAGTGGGCTGAAGACCATCGAGGTGGGCGGACGGACCATGGCGGAGGGGCAGTTCACCTGGACCGGCGCGAACGGCGAGCTGTACGTGCGCAACGTCGCGATCCTCGTCGACGGCCGGTACCACGTGGTGCAGGTCCGCGGGCCGGTGGCGGAGCGGGACGAGGTGAGCCGGGTGTTCGAACAGGCGTCGGCGAGCTACCAGTACACCGGCTGACCGCGGTCCGGCCCGATGGTTGCCCTCCGGGGCGGAAAGCGACAACCGTCACAGAGCGGTTTCCGTACCACCCCAACCGTTCCCCGAACAGGGCCCGGTCCCTAGTCTGACCCTGACAAGAGCATTGCGGGGCAACGTGAATCAGATGCAGGGCCGGCTCGTGGCGGGCCGTTACCGGCTCGGCGACACCATCGGCAGCGGCGGCATGGGCCGGGTGTGGCGCGCCCACGACGAGGTGCTGCACCGGGCCGTCGCCATCAAGGAGTTGACCGCCGCGCTCTACGTCTCGGAGAGCGACCAGGCGATCCTCCTGGCGCGTACCCGGGGCGAGGCGCGTGCGGCGGCGCGGATCAACCACTCGGCCGTCGTCACCGTGCACGACGTACTCGAACACGACGGCCGGCCGTGGATCGTGATGGAGCTGGTCGAGGGCCGCTCCCTGGCCGACGCCGTCAAGGAGGAGGAGCGGGTCGACCCGCGCGAGGCGGCCCGCGTCGGCCTGTGGGTGCTCCGGGCACTGCGCGCCGCGCACACCGCCGGCGTGCTGCACCGCGACGTCAAGCCCGGCAACGTGCTGCTCGCCGACGACGGACGGGTGCTGCTCACCGACTTCGGCATCGCCCAGATCGAGGGCGACAGCACGATCACCCGGACCGGCGAGGTCGTCGGTTCGGTCGACTACCTCGCGCCCGAGCGCGTCCGGGGCCACGACCCCGGCCCGGCCTCCGACCTGTGGGCGCTCGGCGCGACGCTGTACACGGCGGTGGAGGGCAGGTCGCCGTTCCGCCGGACCTCGCCGCTCACCACCATGCAGGCGGTCGTCGAGGAGGAGGCCTCCGAGCCGCGGTACGCCGGTCCGCTCGCGCCCGTCATCAGCGCGCTGCTCCGCAAGAACCCGGACGCGCGGCCCGACATGACCGAGGCGGAGCACATGCTCGCCCAGGCGGCGGAGGGACGGCGGCCGGACGCGGCCCAGGCGTACGTGCCGACCCAGTACACGGGCCCGGCACGGCAGGGCGACACGCTGCACCAGGGGACGCCGGGGCCCCAGGGGGCGCCGGGTGCTCCGGCGGCGACGGGGACGGCCGGCGCGACGCCGTACCCGCCGGTGACCGGCCCGACGGCCTTCGGCCACCCGGCCGTCGGTCCCACGGCCTTCGGCCACCCGGTGCCGGGACACGCGCCGGGCGTCCCGCCCGCGGGGAGCGTCCCCACGGGCCCCACGGCAACGGGGTACGCGCCGCCCGGACCGTCCGGCACGACCGGGGCCCGCGGTCCCGGACGCGGTCGGCTGCGCATGGTCGTGGGGATCCTCGCCGTCGCCGCGCTCATCGGCGCGGGCACCGCCGTCGTCCTGCAACAGCGCGACGGGGGCGGCTCGCAGGCCGGGCCCCGGCCCACCCCCTCGACGTCCCCCTCGCCCTCCGGCTCCGCCACCGGGAAGGACCCCGGCGGGTCCGTACCGGCCGACTGGGTGCGGCGCGACGACCCGTTGGGTTTCAGCCTCTACCTGCCCGAGGACTGGAAGCGCGAGGCCTTCGACGACGAGGGCGAACTCCGGCAGGTCGACTACACCCCCGACGGCGGCGAGCACTTCATCCGCGTCTCCGTCGACACCGCCCCCGACTACAACGACCCCTACGCGCACCAGCTCGACCTGGAGGCGCAGCTCCAGCGGCTGGTCGACTACCGGCGCGTCACCCTGGAGCGCACCACCTACCGGGACCGCGACAGCGCCCGGTGGGAGTACACCTGGACCGCGCTGGCGAAGGACACCCCCTTCCCCGGGCCGCGCAGCGGCGTCGTCCACACGTACCTGTCCCGGAGCGGGGCCGAGTACGCCCTCAACATGTCGGGGCCCACGGACGACTGGCCGGTCACCCGGCGGCAGTTCACGGCGGTGCTCCAGAGCTGGCAGGAGCGGACCGGCTGAGACCCGCGGCGGACACCGTCCGCGGCCGCCGCGACGCCGCCCGGGCACCCGTCGGTTGTCGGCCACCCGTGGGCCGGTGACACGGAGCCGCCGCGTCCGGTCGGGCATGATGGGACGCATGGTGACCGAGGGGGCGGGCGGGCGTGTCATCGCGGGCCGTTACCGGCTCCACGAACGGCTCGGCCGCGGCGGCATGGGCATCGTGTGGCGGGCCACCGACCAACTCCTCGCCCGTGAGGTCGCCGTGAAGGTGCTCCCGCTCGACGAGACCCTCTCCGCGGCGGAGGCCAGGCGGCGCCGGGAGCGGACCCTGCGCGAGGCCCGAGCGGTGGCGCAGCTGAGGCATCCGCACGTCATCGTGGTGCACGACGTCGTCGAGGACGACGAACGCGCGTACATGGTCATGGAGCTGGTCGACGGCGGCTCGCTCGCCGACCGCGTCCTCGGGCACGGTCCGGTCGACGCCACCGAGGCCGCCCGGATCGGCGTCGCCCTGCTGGACGCCCTGGGCACCGCGCACGCCGCCGGCATCCTGCACCGGGACGTGAAGCCGTCCAACGTGCTGCTCGCCGAGGACGGCCGGGTGGTCCTCACCGACTTCGGGGTCGCCCAGGTCGCGGGCGCCACCACGCTCACCGACAGCGGCTCCTTCGTCGGGTCCCCCGAGTACACCGCGCCGGAGCGGATGTCCGGTGCCGGGACCGGCCCGGAGTCCGACCTGTGGTCGCTGGGCGTGCTGCTCTGCGCGGTGCTCAGCGGCGCCTCGCCCTTCCACCGGGACTCGCTGGGCGGCGTCCTGCACGCGGTGGTCACCGACGAGATCCGGCCGCCCGCCCAGGCCGGGCCGATCCTGCCGGTCGTCCGGGGGCTGCTGGAGCGTGACCCCGAGCGGCGGCTGGACGCGGCCGAGGCGGAGCGGATGCTGCGCGCCTTCCTGGCCACCGGACGCACGCCCTCGCCGCCCCGGCCCGGCGGGCCCCGGCAGGTGACGCGGGGCGTGCTCATGGCGGTGCTGCTGGTCGTCGTGGCGGCGGGCGCGGGCGTCGCGGCGGCCGCGCTGCTGGCGGACGCCGACGGCGGCGGGGGCGGTACGCCCACGAGTTCGGCGCCCGTGACGCCGACCACGGGCCCGACGTGGACCGCCACGGCCTCCTCCGCGTCGCCGCCCGGCGCCGGGGCGCCCGCCGCACCGCACCTAAACGGGAGATAAGCGGCACGACGCGTCACGGGTCTGTGACCGAGGCGCACGGGTGGTGGATGCGGACCCGCCGGGCGAGATAAGGATGGAGCCATGAGCAGCAACGGGGGACCGCGCAAGGGCTCGGACGAGCCGACGAGTTTTGGGCTGCAACCGCCGAACCCGCCCGCCGCGGTGCCGCATCCCGGCAATCCGTACGCGGCGCCCACCCAGGTCGTACCGCCGCGGCCCCCGTCCGGGCCCGCGCCGACGGACGTGCGCGAGCCGGGCGTGGACGTGCGCGAGTTGGGCGTGGACGTGCACGAGTTGGGCGTGGACGTGCACGAGCCGGGCGTGGACGCACGCGAGCCGGGTGCCGGGCGGCTCATCGCGGGGCGCTACCGGCTGATGGCCAAGCTCGGACACGGCGGCATGGGCACCGTGTGGCGGGCGAAGGACGAGACGGTGGACCGTGAAGTCGCCGTCAAGGAACCCCGCGTACCCGATCATCTTCCCGAACGCGAACGGGACAACGCCTTCGAGCGGATGCGTCGCGAGGCGCGCGCCGCGGCCCGGCTCGACCACCCCGCCGTGGTCAACGTGCACGACGTGGCGGTGGTGGACGACCAGCCGTGGATCGTGATGGAGCTGGTGCGGGGCCGTTCGCTGGGTGACGCGCTGCAGGAGGGAACGCTGGGCGCGCGCGAGGCGGCCCGGATCGGCCTGGAGGTGCTCGGCGCGCTGGAGGCCGCGCACGCGGCAGGCGTCCTGCACCGGGACGTGAAGCCGGACAACGTGCTGCTCGGCCGGCACGACCGGGTCGTCCTCACCGACTTCGGCATCGCCCGGATCGAGGGCGACACCAACCTGACGGACACCGGCGGCTTCGTCGGCTCCCCCGAGTACATCGCCCCGGAGCGGGTGCTCGGCCAGCGCCCCGGCCCGGCGAGCGACCTGTGGTCGCTGGGCGTGGTGCTGTACGCGGCGACGGAGGGCGTCTCGCCGTTCCGCCGCAGCAACACCCCCGCCACGCTCCAGTCGGTGCTCAACGCCGCGCCGGCGCCACCGGCCTCCGCGCGGGGACCGCTGGCCGAGGTGATCACCGGCCTGCTGGACAAGGACCCCGCGCGCCGCCCCGACGCCGCCCGGGTCCGCGCCCTGCTGGACGCCGCCGCGAACCCGCCCGCCCCGGCTCCCACCCAGGTCGTGCGGGTCGACGGGCCGGGCGCGGCGCCCGTGTCCCGGTGGGGCGTCCGGCTGGGCCGCAACGCGTGGATCACCCTGGGTGCCGCGGTCGCCCTGGCCGCGGCGGCGTCGTACCTCGTGGTCGCGGACCCCTTCGCCGGGCCGCTGCCCGAGGGCTGGAAGAAGCAGGAACTCGGCGCGAAGCTCGGCATGGGCGTGGCGGTGCCCACCGCGTTCGTGAAGCAGAAGCACGCCGACGACTGGGACGGCACCAACGAGTCGTTCGCCGACCCCAGCGGCGCGGTCGTCGTCCACGTGGACCGCGACATCAAGGCCGACGACACGGAGGACCGGATCCCCGACTCCGCGATCGCCAACGCCTGGGCGGACTGGGACGTGCTCAAGGACGGCGAGTACTCCTGGAACTTCGCCGACACCCCCGCCCCGCGGGGCGAACCGGTCGCCACCGAGTACGAGGGCGGCAAGGCCGCCGAGAACACCATCGCCTACACGACCGCGGACACGCAGAACCCCCGCGAGCGCGAGTTCCGCATCGTCTACTACCGGGCGGGCAACGGCGACATGTACAAGGTCTCGATCGACTACCCCCGCAAGGGCTACTTCGCCGACGAGGGACGGGACATCGCCCGGACCGTCGTCGCCAACTGGGAGGTCGACAAGCTCTGATGGAAGCCCAGGGCCGTCTGGTCGGCGAACGGTACCGGTTGCGGCGGCGCGTCGGTGCCGGCGCCTCGGGGACCGTCTGGCAGGCGTTCGACGAACGCGCGGCACGGGAGGTCGCCGTCAAACGGCCGAGGCTCCCCGGCGACCCGGAGGACGAGGCCTACCGCCGGGCCGCGCACCGCCTCTATCGCGAGGCACGGGCCGCCGCCCGCGTCGACCACCCGGCGGCCGTGCGCATCCACGACGTCGTCGTGGAGGAGGCCGGGCTGGACGGACTGCCCTGGATCGTCATGGAGTGGGTCCCCGGCGAGTCCCTGCACGAGGTGCTGCGGCGCGGTCCGGTCGAGGCCCCGGAGGCGGCCCGCATCGGCCTCGCGGTCCTCGGCTCCCTGCGGGCGGCGCACGCCGTCGGCATCGTGCACCGCGCGGTCAGGCCCGCGAAGGTCCTGCTCGGCCCGCACGGCCGGGTCGTGCTCACCGACTTCGGCACGGCCCGCGCACCGGACGAGGGCCCCCACCGGGGCGCCGGTCCGGAGGCGGACCTCCGCTCGCTGGGCGACCTGCTGCGCACCGCCGTCGGCGACCGGGTGCCCGCCGCACCGCTCGGCCCGCTGATCGATGCGCTGCGGGCAGGGGACGGGGACGGGGCGGGGCGACCGGACGCGCAGGAGGTCGAGCGGCACCTGCGGGAGGTGGCCGGCACCCGTCGGCCCGCGCCGGACCGACGGGACGCGATCAGGTCCGGTCCTTCCGCGTAGCCGCCCCCAACTCCCTGATCAGCACGTTTGTTGCCAGCGATCACTGGCGGTGTGTGAGCACTCGGTGAATCCCCATTACCGACGGGTACACAAAGCTCGCGCGGCGGCATACCCTGCGGCTCATGACGGATGCGCAGGCCCCGGAAATCACCGGCACGAACCCCCTGGCCCCCGCCCCCGCGGGCGCCCGTACCGCTGCCGACGTGGTGACACCCGAGCTGGTCGCCCAGCTCACCAAGGGCGTGGCCGGCTCCGGCCGCACCGCCAACCACTCGCCGTTCACCGGCGAGAAGCTGGCCGACCTGCCCGAGTCGACCCCCGAGGACGTGGCCCACGCCTTCGAGCTGGCCCGCGCCGCCCAGGCCGTCTGGGCCCGCACCCCGGTACGGCAGCGCGCCGCCGTCCTGCTGCGCTTCCACGACCTGGTGCTGGAGCGCCAGGCCGAGGTGCTCGACCTGATCCAGCTGGAGACCGGCAAGGCCCGCCTGCACGCCCACGAGGAGGTCCAGGCCGTCGCGGTCGCCGCCCGGCACTACGGCCGCAAGGCCCCCGCGTACCTGCGGCCCAAGCGGCACACCGGCGCGGTGCCGGCGCTGACGAAGGTCACGGAGCTGCGCCACCCGCGCGGGGTCGTCGGCCAGATCGTGCCCTGGAACTACCCTCTCGAACTCTCCGTAGGCGACGCCCTGCCGGCGCTCGTCGCGGGCAACGCCGTCGTGATGAAGCCCGACACCGAGTCCTGCCTCACCGCCCTGTGGGCCCGCGACCTCCTGATCGAGGCCGGGCTGCCCGCCGACGTCCTCCAGGCCGTCATCGGCGTCGGTCCCGTCATCGGACCCGAGGTCGTCAAGCACGGCGACTACGTCTCCTTCACCGGCTCCACCCGCACCGGCCGCGAGGTCGCCACCGTCGCCGCGGACCGCCTGGTCGGCGTCTCGCTGGAGCTGGGCGGCAAGAACGCCATGCTGGTCCTGGCCGACGCCGATATAGAGAAGGCGGCCGCGGGCGCGGTCCGCGCGTGCTTCTCCTCCGCCGGCCAGCTCTGCGTCTCCATCGAGCGGCTCTACGTCCACGAGTCGGTCGCCGACGCCTTCCTCGACCGCTTCGCCGCCCGCGCCCGCGCGATGCGGCTGGGCAGCGCCCTGGCGTACGGCGCGGACATGGGCTCGCTGGTCAGCGGGCACCAGCTGGAGACCGTCAAGCGGCACGTGGAGGACGCCGTCGCCAAGGGTGCCCGCATCGTCGCGGGCGGGGTCGCCCGCCCCGACATCGGCCCGTACTTCTACGAGCCGACCGTCCTCGACGGGGTCACGGAGACCATGACCCTGTGCTCCGAGGAGACCTTCGGCCCGGTCGTCTCCGTGTACCGCTTCTCGGACGTGGACGAGGTCGTCGAGCGTGCCAACGCCACGCCGTACGGGCTGAACTCCTCGGTCTGGACGACGAACGCCCGCCTCGGCCGCGAGGTCGCCGCCCGGCTGCGCACCGGCACCGTCAACATCAACGAGGGCTACGCCTCGGCGTACGGCAGCGTCCAGTCGCCGATGGGCGGCATGAAGGAGTCCGGCCTCGGCCGCCGGCACGGCTCCGAGGGCATCCTCAAGTACACCGAGTCGCAGACCGTCGCCCACCAGCGGCTGCTGCCGATGGCGCCCTCGCTGGGCATGGACGACGAGAAGTACGCGGCGTTCATGAGCCGCAGCCTGCGCCTGATGAAGGCGTTCCGCTTCCGCTAGACCACCGGCCCACCGAGCCGCCCCCAGTCCACCCCGTTCTCGACGAGGAGAGCACGTGCCGCAGGAGAAGACCGTCCGGACCCGGGACGACGACGGGTACGACTACGACGTGGTCGTCGTGGGCTCGGGGTTCGGTGGCTCCGTGTCCGCCCTCCGGCTCACCGAGAAGGGCTACCGCGTCGGCGTCCTGGAAGCCGGCCGCCGCTTCACCCGCGACTCGCTGCCGAAGAACTCCTGGGACCTGAAGAACTACCTCTGGGCCCCCCGGCTCGGCATGTTCGGCATCCAGCGCATCCACCTGCTCGGGAATGTCATGGTCCTGGCAGGCGCGGGAGTGGGTGGCGGCTCCCTGAACTACGCCAACACCCTCTACGTGCCGCCGAAGCCCTTCTTCGAGGACCCCCAGTGGCGCGGCATCACCGACTGGCACGAGGAGCTGACGCCGTACTACGACCAGGCCCGGCGCATGCTCGGGGTCCGGCTGAACCCGACGATGACCCCGTCCGACGTCCACCTGAAGGCGGCGGCCGAGCGGATGGGCGTGGGCGACACCTTCCACATGGCGCCGGTCGGCGTCTTCTTCGGCGACGGCGAGGACGCCGACGGCACGGCGAAGGTGAAGCCCGGCGAGCGGACACCGGACCCCTACTTCGGCGGCGCCGGCCCCGAGCGGCAGGCCTGCACCGAGTGCGGCTCGTGCATGACCGGCTGCCGCCTCGGCGCGAAGAACACCCTCAACGAGAACTACCTGTACCTCGCCGAGCGGGCCGGAGCGGTGGTGCACCCGATGACGACCGTCCTCTCGGTCACCGAGGACTCGCGCGGCGGGTTCGCCCTCGCCACCCTGCCCACCGACCGCCGCAAGAAGGGGGCGGGCCGCACCTTCACGGCCCGCCGGGTGGTCGTGGCCGCCGGCACCTACGGCACCCAGACGCTGCTGCACCGCATGAAGGCAGGCGGTCAGCTCCCGCACCTGTCCGACCGGCTCGGCGACCTCACCCGCACCAACTCCGAGGCCCTGGTCGGCGCCCAGACCGACGACCGCCGCTACCGCAGGGCCACCGGCGAGCCCCGGGCCGACTTCACCCGCGGCGTCGCCATCACGTCCTCGATCCACCCGGACGCCAACACCCACATCGAGCCGGTCCGCTACGGCCGGGGCTCCAACTCGATGGGCAGCCTGTCCATCCTCCAGGTCCCCTACGCCGGGCAGACCGCGTCCGGCGCCGCCCGTGTCCTGGGCTTCCTGGGCCACGCGGCCAAGCACCCGGTGCTGGTGCTGCGTTCGCTCTCCAACCGCAAGTGGTCGGAGCGGACCATCATCGGCCTGGTCATGCAGTCCCTGGACAACTCGCTGACCACGCACCTGAAACCGAGCGGCGTCGGCAAGGGCCTGCTCACCGCCCACCAGGGGCACGGCTCGCCCAACCCCAAGCAGATCAAGGCGGCCACGGAGGGCGCCTCCGCGCTCGCCGCCGAGATCAACGGCTTCGCGGGCTCCAACGTCGGCGAGCTGATGGGCACCCCGCTCACCGCCCACTTCCTCGGCGGCTGCCCGATCGGCGCCTCCCGCGAGACCGGCGTCATCGACCCGTACCACCGGCTCTACGGCCACCCCGGCATCTCGGTCGTGGACGGCGCCGCGGTCTCCGCGAACCTGGGCGTCAACCCGTCGCTGACCATCACGGCGCAGGCCGAGCGGGCGATGTCCTACTGGCCGAACAAGGGCGAGAGCGACCCGAGGCCGGCTCAGGGCACGGCGTACGAGCGCCTGGCCCCCGTCGAGCCCAAGGCCCCGGCGGTCCCGGCGGAGGCCTTCGGCGCGCTGCGGCTGCCGTTCCTGGGGATGCCGGCGGTGCCGCCGAAGGAGTCGAAGGAGCCGAAGGAGTAGCGCGGGCCAGGACGGCGAAAGGACCTGCGCCCCCCTCCGAGCGCAGGTCCTTCCCGTCCGATGTGCCGTACCGGCGGCTACGCCTCGGTACCGGCCTTGCGGCGGCGCACCGCGAAGACCGCGCCACCGCCGACGACGAGGGCGAGCCCGCCGACCAGCCCGATCATCGGCAGCGCCGAGCCGGCGCCGGTCTCGGCGAGCGCGCCGGTGACCTCGGGCGTCCCGGCGGCCGGCTTCTCGGCGGCCACCGGCGCCTTGCCGCCCTCCTGCGGCTCGGTGCCCCCGGTGTCCGTGCCGGCGGCCACGATCCGGAACTCGTAGGCGACGTCACCGAAGCCGGTGCACTCGCCGTCCGCGTCCCCGTAGATCGTCGCGCCCAGCGTGAAGCCGGCGCCGACCGGGGCGTCGGCGCGCACGTTGATCCGCATCGGGATGTCGACCTCGTAGCCGGGCGCCAGCTCGTCGGTGTACCCGATGTAGCCGACCGCGTACCCGAACTCGTCGAGCTCCTCCCAGCCCTCGTCCTCCGGGTTCCACGCCTGGAGGCTGACCTTCCTGCTCTCGAACAGCTCCAGGCCGTCCAGGTCGGCGGAGGCACCGGCCAGGTAGTCGAGGTCCCGCAGGGTGGAGTCGGAGTTGTTCGCCACGGTCAGCGAGAACTCGTGCCAGCCGCTGCCCACCGCGATGCTGCCGGGCAGACCGCTCATGGCGACATCGACCTTGCTGTCCTCGCACACGGACGGCTCGGGGTCGGGGGTCTCCGTCTCCTCGGGCGCCGAGGTGCTCGGGGACGGCGAGGCGGGCGGCGACGAGGTGCCGGGCGCCGTGGTCTCCGGCGCCGTGGTCTCGGGCGCCGTCGTGCTCGGGGAGGTGCTCGGGGAACCGCTCGTCGTGTCGCCCGGCGCGGGAGCGGTCTCGCTCTGCGACGTGCCGGGGGACGGAGCGCCGGTCGTGGGCGTGCTCTCGGTACTGCTCGCGGGCGGGGACGACGGCGTGTCGCCGGTCGCGTGGGCGGCCGGTGCCGCGAGCAGCGCCACCGGGGCTATCACCGCGGTGACGGCCGCGGCTGCCATGGCGCGACGGAGCTTCATGAAGACCTCGAGGTGTCCGGCGTGCCGCAGGTGCGGCACGGGAGGGTCGGGAGGCCTCCGCGTGTGGGGCGCGGGTGTGGCCCGTGGTTCGTCTGTGCGGCCTGTTTGATCTGTGAAAGCTGTGAATGGTTGTCCGGCACTCACAGAACTCTTATGTAACGTGCGTCACCCATGATCGGGGGCGGCCGACCTGGGGCAGCCGACCGGGGGGCGGCCGACAGGCGGGCGAACGACCGGCGGGCGGCATGGCGAAGGGCCCCGCGGGCTGGTGCCACGGGGCCCTTCCTCAGCCAGCACCGGCGTCAGGGCAGCGCCGGTGCCTGGGGAGCGGCGCCGGGGGGTTGCGCCGCTTGCCTCGGAGGCAGTGCGATCGAGTGGGTCGCGCGGGGGACTCGGGCGCGGACCTGTTCCGTCGGCCGGCTCCGGGCGTCCCCGGAGCCGACCGTTCTCTGGGTGACCGGGCTGCTGTCCCCTGCCGTCCGGTCACTTCCCTGGAGCGAGGTCCCACGACGTGCGGCACGATCCGTACGTCTCATCGCTCCAGCGAGCCACGCGTGGTTCTTTCGGGCCCGCCCCTGGATGACACGGACACCGGTACCAACGAAGCCGTCGGCGCCCCGGTCACGCGCCGTACGGGTGAGCCGGTCTCCGAACGCCGATGCGACGCTCGGACGCGTGCGGGTCTCAGACGCGCCCGCGGCACAGCTCCAGCATCGTCATCGCCAGCGCCGTACCCGGCTTGCCCAGCGCCTCCCGGTAGTGGTCGAGGACCTCCATCTCGCGGGAGAGGTTCACCCGCCGGCCGCCGGAGGTGATCCGCGCCTCCTGAATGACGGCGGACACGGCCATCCGCTCCTGGATCAGCCCGATGATCCGGTCGTCCAGGGCGTCGATGCGCTCCCGGGCACCGGTGATCACACCGGCGGCCTCGCTGGTGCGGGCGCCGGTCCTCTCGGCCGCGGTCAGGGCTGTCGCGGTGGCGTCCGCTGCGGTGACGGTCATGTCGGGGTCTCCTCGCCGAAGGGGGCGGTGCCCCCGGCCGACCGGCCCCGGACGCCAGACGCCCCGGGCCTTGTCGGCCCGGGGCGCCTGGGAAGTCGCTTGTCAGTTGCTCAAGCAGCACGACCATGGCAGCCGGTGGGCCGGTTGCCATAGGTAAACAGGAAGGTCTGGTGCGTGAGCATGCGCCCAGTATGCCCCGGCGACGGACGGTGTCCAAGCCGGTTCGGATGGTGAGACGCGGCGGGCGCGGTCGAGCCCCGGGACCGCGGGCGGGACGGGCCACCTGCCCGCCTCGGTAGAATCGGCAGTACAAGACCCCCGCCCGACCGCCGGAAGGCACCCCGTGTCATCAGCGACTCCCGCTGCCGCCGCCCCCGACACCGTCCTGGTCGTCGACTTCGGCGCGCAGTACGCCCAGCTCATCGCCCGTCGTGTCCGCGAGGCGCGGGTCTACAGCGAGATCGTGCCGAGCTCCATGCCGGTCGAGGAGATGCTCGCCAAGAACCCGGCGGCCATCGTCCTCTCCGGCGGCCCCTCGTCGGTGTACGAGCCGGGCGCCCCCACCATCGACCGCGCCCTGTTCGAGGCCGGTGTCCCCGTCTTCGGCATGTGCTACGGCTTCCAGCTGATGGCACAGACCCTCGGCGGCACCGTCGACAACTCCGGCGCCCGCGAGTACGGCCGCACCGACCTGTCGGTCTCCAAGCCGTCCTCCACCCTCTTCGAGGGCACCCCCGCCGAGCAGGCCGTGTGGATGTCGCACGGCGACGCCTGCTCCGCCGCCCCCGAGGGCTTCACCGTCACCGGCTCGACGAGCGTCGTCCCGGTCGCCGCCTTCGAGAACGACGAGAAGAAGCTCTACGGCGTCCAGTACCACCCCGAGGTGATGCACTCCACGCACGGGCAGCAGGTGCTGGAGCACTTCCTGTACCGGGGCGCGGGCCTGCGCCCGGACTGGACCACGGGCAACGTCATCGAGGAGCAGGTCGCCGCCATCCGCGAGCAGGTCGGCGACAAGCGCGCCATCTGCGGCCTGTCCGGCGGCGTGGACTCCGCGGTCGCCGCCGCCCTCGTCCAGAAGGCCATCGGCTCCCAGCTGACCTGTGTCTACGTCGACCACGGCCTGATGCGCCAGGGCGAGACCGAGCAGGTCGAGAAGGACTTCGTCGCCGCGACCGGCGTGCAGCTGAAGGTCGTGGACGCCCAGGAGCGGTTCCTCAAGGCGCTCGCCGGGGTCTCCGACCCCGAGGAGAAGCGGAAGATCATCGGTCGCGAGTTCATCCGCGTCTTCGAGCAGGCCCAGCTGGAGATCATGCGGGAGGACGGCCCCGAGGTCGCCTTCCTCGTGCAGGGCACCCTCTACCCGGACGTCGTCGAGTCCGGCGGAGGCACCGGCACCGCCAACATCAAGTCCCACCACAACGTGGGCGGGCTCCCGGACGACATCGAGTTCGAGCTGGTCGAGCCGCTGCGCAAGCTGTTCAAGGACGAGGTCCGGATGGTCGGCCAGGAACTGGGCCTGCCCGAGGAGATCGTCCAGCGCCAGCCGTTCCCGGGCCCGGGTCTGGGCATCCGCATCGTCGGCGAGGTCACCGAGGAGCGGCTCGACCTGCTCCGGGCGGCCGACGCCATCGCCCGCGAGGAGCTGACCGCGGCCGGCCTCGACCGCGAGATCTGGCAGTGCCCCGTGGTGCTCCTCGCCGACGTCCGCTCGGTCGGCGTCCAGGGCGACGGCCGCACCTACGGCCACCCGATCGTGCTGCGCCCGGTCTCCTCCGAGGACGCGATGACGGCCGACTGGTCCCGGCTGCCGTACGACGTGCTGTCCAAGATCTCCACCCGGATCACCAACGAGGTCAAGGACGTCAACCGGGTCGTCCTCGACGTGACGTCGAAGCCGCCGGGGACCATCGAGTGGGAGTGACCCCTCCTAGGCGCGCCTGAGGGTGCGCAGGGGTTTCCCGGGCTGCCAGACCTGGACGACCAGATACGCGTCGTCCTCCACGTAGGTCCGCACGACCTCCGTCAGCTCGGTACGGAAGAGGTGGAACGGCTCCGGCGGTTCCACCTCTTTCACGTACCCCGCCCGGACCGCGGGGTCCTCGACCTCGACCGCCCGTCCCGCGATCCGCACGTCCCCGCCTCCCATGCCGGTGCCGTCCCCCGGGTTCGCCTGCAACGCGAACCGCGGGTCGCGCCGCAGGTCGAGCGCCTTCAGCGAGCCCGGCATCATGCCGAGCCACAGGTCGCCGCTCAGGAAACGCACCTCCAGCCCGCTGGTGCGGGGCGAGCCGTCCTTGCGCAGGGTGGCGAGGACGTGGTGGGTGTGGGCGCCGAAACGGGCTTCCACGGTGGCCGCCAGCGCGGGTTCGGCGCCCGCGAAGGACGACCAGGCCGTCGTGTTCTGGGTCATAGGGTGAGTGTGGTCCCGAAAGGGGACACCTCGTGTCGGGTATGGCCCCCGTGTCTGTCGTCCCGGCCGCACCGCCGGTAACTTCCGGCCCTAAGGCACATCCAGTGCCGGTCCGGCGCCGAAGGACAGAGGACACATGGACGGGACGCCCGGGGCCACGCCGCCCCCGCCGCTGCCCACCGAGAAACTGCGGTTCGCGATGCCGCCGATGCACGACTCGGTCGAGGAGGAACGCCGGTACCGCAAGGAGCGTCTCGCGGGCGCGCTGCGGCTCTTCGGCCGGCACGGCTTCGAGGACGGGGTGTCGGGGCACATCACGGCCCGCGACCCCGAGTACAGCGACTGCTTCTGGGTCAACCCGTTCGGTATGCCGTTCGGGCACATCACGGTGGGCGACCTGGTGCTGGCCAACTCCGACGGGCAGGTCATCGAGGGCCGCCACCACGTGAACCAGGCCGCCTTCACCGTGCACTCCCGGGTCCACGCCGCCCGCCCGGACGTCGTCGCGGTCGCCCACTGCCACTCGGTGTACGGGCGGGCCCTGGCGGCCCTCGGCGAACTCCTCGACCCCCTCACCCAGGAGAGCTGCGCCTTCTACGAGGACCACGCCCTGTACGACACCTACTCCGGCGTGACCGTCGACGCCGAGGAGGGGCGGCGCATCGCGGAGGTGCTGGGTTCCGGCAAGGCGCTCGTGCTGCGCAACCACGGGCTGCTGACGGTCGGCGGCTCGGTGGACGCGGCGGCCTGGTGGTTCCTGTCCATGGAGCGGTCCTGCCAGGTGCAGCTGACGGCCCGGGCGGCGGGCCGGCCGGTGCTGATCGGCCACCGGCAGGCGGTGGCGACGCGGGAGCAGCTCGGCGGGGACCTGGTCGCGTGGATCAACTACCAGCCGCTTTGGCAGGAGATCAGCCGCAGCGAGCCGGACCTGCTGGACTGAGCGCCACCGGGGTCGGTCGTCCGGGCCTGGGCCGGGGCCCGGGCCGGTACGGGCCGGGTTCAGAAGCACCGGAGCACGGCGGCCTTCGTCCGCGCGAACTCCTCGTCCGTCAGAACGCCGCCGCGGTGCAGCTCGCCCAGCTCGCGCAGCCGGCGCAGCAGGACGTCGTGAGGGCCCGCCGGGCGCGGTACGGCGGCCCGGGGCGGCCCGGCCGACGGATGCGGCAACCGGGCCGTGACCGCGGTGGCGATCAGCGCGGTGAGCAGATCACGGCGGGCACTGCCCCACAGGTCCAGGGCGTACGGGTCCTTCCGCGGAGGCAGCCGGGAGGACGGCGCCCCCGAGGTCACGAAGCGCAGGAGGCCGCCCTCGGAACCGGAGTTGGGCAGCCACTCCACCCGGGCCAGATCAGCGAGGCCGACGGTCCGCGGGCCGGCGGCGCGCTTGACCCGGTCGGAGGTGTCGGCCCAGTCGATCCGCACCCGGGCCCCGTCGAAGGAGACCGTGCCGTCCGAGGAGCGCACCGAGACCGGCACCGGCGGTCCGGGCAGCAGATAGGCCTCGGTGGGCCCCTTCGGGACCTGGTCGAGGAGGAGGGCGCGGCGGATCTCCTCGGCCACGTACTCGGCGACCGAGCCGCGGTCGGCCTCCACCCACAGCCGGTAGGGGTTCGCCGCGTCGGGCAGCCGGCCGCCGGTGGCCCGCAGGAGGGGGTCGGCGCCCTCGCGCAGCCGCAGACGCAGACACCCTCGCCTGCGGTCCGGGGCCAGCGTGATGCCCGCGACGGCCTCCAACGGCACCGGGATCTCTCCGTACGCCTGCCGGAACGGCGACACCGAGCGGTGCAGCCCCGGCGTGATCCGAACCGTGCCGCCGTCGAACGCCCAGGTCCCGTCGCGCTGGAAGATCTCGGCCATAACGGAATTCTCGCAGCCGGGTCAACACGGCGGTCCGCGTGTCACTCGCCCTGAGCAGAGCGGACCGGGGCCGCCGGGCGCGCGGAGCGCCATGTGCGGCACAATTCGCGTGCGCCCCACGGGACTTGCGGGTCCGGCCGCGGGGACGGCGGCACGACCGCAGGGGTCGTTGCCGGGTTTCGCGGGAGTTCGGGAAGGCGGGCGTCGGGCGTGGCGGTGCAGGAGGCGAGACGCGGGAGCGGCTCGGACAAAGGCGCGTACGAGGCGGCGCACGGGGGCGGCTGCACCTGCGGGGACTGCCCCCACGGGGCCCGCGAGGGGCACCGCCGGGCGGTGGCCGCGTTCCTGCTGCGGCGGGACGAGTTCGCGGCCGGGCAGGGGCTGCCGGCCGCCGTGGCCCACTCGGCCTCCGCCTCCCGGCAGTGGGTCTCGGAGGAACTGACCCAGTCCGCGGAGGTCGTCGCCGAACGGGGCCGCGCCGAGGGAGAGGCATGGCTGGCGGGCCTCGGCCGGCGCACCGCGGCCGTCGCGTGGGCCGCGGTCGTGCTGCTGCTCCTCGTGCAGGCGCTCACCGCGATCGGTGCCGGATGGACGGCGGCGCGCACCGCCGGGCTCGCCGCCGCGCTGGTCGTGGCGGGCGCGCTGAGTGCCGCCTCGTGGTTCCACCGGGCGCGGGGCGGTGCGCTGGCGCCGGTCATCGGCGAGGACAACCGCCTGTCCACGTCCCGGGCCGTGGCCGCGGTCTGGGTGCTGTTCGTCGCGTACGCGGTCCTGGTGCTGGCCGGACAGCTGGCCGTGGCCTCGGACGGCGAGCGGCGGGACGCGCTGATCTCCGGTCTGGAACTGGCTCGCGGCGCCGGGGCGGTGACGGTGCTCGCGGTGGTGTGCGGGATCGCGGTCCTGGTACGGCGGGTGGTCGGGCTGCGGGTGCTGGGGCGGCGGCTGCAGAAGGTACGGGCGGACCGGCCGCGCGCCGCCGACCTGCTGACGGACGACGCCGGACGCGGGACCTTCGCCGACATCCAGTACGTGGTGATCAGCGCCGTCGCCCTGGTGTTCGCGGCGGTACGGCTGGCCCGGCGCCCGGAGCAACTGCCCGATCTGCCCTGGGGGCTTGCGGTCGTGGTGCTGGTCTCGGCGGCGACCTATGTGGCCGGCAAGTACGCGGAGGGCGGCCGGCCCGTCATCCTCTCCGTGGTCCGGGCGCGGGAGGCCGGCGACCTGGACGCGCCGATCCGCACCGGTGACGACATCGAGATCCGCGGCGCCGGATTCGTACCCCCGGGCGCCCAGCGCGCGGACCGCCTCTCCCGGATGGTCGTCCGCATCGGGGCGGTCAACGTCCACGTGCCGCTCGTCCCCGTCACCGGCGGCTTCAACAACCCCGCGGACGACCTGCTGACCGTCCCGGTCCCCGCCGACGTCGAACCGGGCCGGGTCGACGTGCAGGTGGTCACCGCCGCGGGTGTGGAGACCGACCGGTACGCGATCGACGTCACCGACTGAGCACCCCCTCGCCGCGTCGGCCGCCTGTCGAAACCGACAGCAAGATCCCGGCCGGCGGAGGATTGAGCCCGGCTTCCGCGTCGTACGTATGAACTGTTGACGGAGTCTCGGCGCGCGGGTGAGAGGCGGCTGGCAGTGATGGCTCACGGCATGCGGACGGACGCGTACCCCTCGCCTCCAGGCGGTGGCGGGGACTGGCGCGACCAGGCCACGCGGTACGCCCTGCTGCCCCTGCGGATCTTCCTGGGCGTCACCTTCGTCTACGCGGGGCTGGACAAGCTCACCGACAGCGCCTTCATGAAGGACGCCGGGGCGGGCTCCGTCGGCGACATGATGCGCGCGGTCCGCGACTCCTCGGCCATCCCGTCCCTGGTCGACCTGGCCCTGGAGAGCCCGGTCGGTTTCGGTTACGCCATCGCCCTCGGTGAACTGGCCGTGGGCATCGGCACGCTGCTCGGCCTGCTGACCCGTCTGGCGGCCCTCGGCGGCGCGCTGATCTCGCTGAGCCTGTGGCTGACCGTCAGCTGGGCTTCCGACCCCTACTACTACGGCAACGACCTCGCCTACCTCATGGCCTGGACGCCGCTCGTCCTCGCGGGTGCCCCGCTGCTGTCCCTGGACGCCGTCCTGCGGGCCCGGCGACGGCGCGGGACGGGCGTCGGGCACCGCGGTTAGCCGGAGAGGCCGGTCCGCGGCTCGTCGGCGTCCTCGTGGAGCGCCCCGCGGCGCCGGTGCGCGGAGCGGGCCACGACCCCGACCGCGCCGGCGAGGCCGAGGCCGCCCATGACGAGGGGGATCACCACGAACCACGGCGTCTGCCAGAGCCCGCCCGCCTCACCGGCGTAGACGACGCCCGCCGCGGTCAGGAAGAGGCCGGCGACCAGGCGTCCGGGCTGGAAGCTATGACGCAGCACGGGACACCTCCGCCTGCCCGACGCCGACCTGGAGGTCGAGGTCGAGCGTGCCGGCGGCCTCGACGCCCGCGGTGGGGGACAGGGTGATCTCCTTGTGCTTGCCCGGTGCCACGTCCACGTCCTTCTCGTCGTCGCCGGGCAGTTGGATGTCGCCCACGCCCACCTCGACGTTCAACCGCACGGTCATGTCCTGCGGCACGACCACCCGAATGCGGCCCACGCCCACGTCGGCCCGCGTGGTCACCGTCTGCCCCGCGGCCAGGTCCAGCCCGGACAGGTCGAGGGTGCCGGTGCCGGCCCCGATGTCGTACTGCTCGTGCACACCGGCCGCCGTCGTGGGCTCCCAGGTGCGCCGGACCCAGTCGGTGCCGACGTCCTCGGGCACGGCCGCCGAAGCGGCCAGCAGGCCGGCCGTGACGATCGCCAGGAAGATCGAGCCGGCGCCCGTGCGTCCCAGGAAGGAGCTGACCGCGATGCCGACGCCGAGGACGGCGAGCGCACAGGCGAGTCCGGCCTGGAGACTCGCGCCGAGCGGCTGGTCGTCCCAGGTCAGCCGGGTGCCGAGGAAACCGGCGAGCAGGGCGAGGAGGAAGACCCAGCCGCCGATCCCGTGCGGGCCGCGCGGCTGCGGTGGCCGCGGGCGCCGGTCGCATCCGCCGGCGCGGCCGCCGCCCGGGACGCCGCGGCCGATGTTGACGGCCGCCGCGATGTCGCGGTCCTCGGAGTCCGACGGGCCCCACAGATACCCCGTCCCGCCGACGCGCGTGCCGTCCTTGACGATGGGCTCGCGCCACCAGGAGGGCCACGTGAACATGATCGGCGGCGCCTGGGCCTCCGGCGGGGCGTCGGCGACGGTCTGGGCGGAGAGGGGGTCGGGATCGGGTGTCTTCCGGTGCCGCGACCAGTAGCCGGCGCCCGCGAGGAGGAGGGAGAGCACGACGGCGAAGGTCAGTACCCCGCCGTTGTTCAGCATGGTCAGCAGGACCCCGCAGCCGACCAGGGCGAACAGCACGGCCGCCAGCGCCTGGCCGTCGACCCGGCCGGTGAGCAGCTTGCGCACCTCGTTCTCGTCCTCGTCGTCGTACGGGACGAAGAGCCAGGCGAAGCCGTAGAAGATGAGGCCGATGCCGCCGGTGGCGGAGAGCACCGCGAGCGTGATGCGGAAGATCACCGGGTCCATGTCGCACTGCCGCCCGAGACCTGCGCACACCCCGGCGAACGTCTTGTGCCGCCGGTCGCGCCGGAACGAGGGGGGCGGCTCGGTGACGTCCGGGCCGGCGGGGGAGCCCGAGCCGGCCGCGGGGCCCGCGGCGCCCGCCGCACCCGGGGCACCCGCGGCGGGCGCGGGGTCCTGCGGCCCGGCGCCCCGTGGCGGGCGTGGGCCGGAGCCGGGTCCCGGACCCGTCGCGGCGTGCTCGTGATCTGTCATGCGTCCATGGTGACGGGCGCGGCGCCGTGACGGCAGTCGGTCCGACCCTGGTCGGACCCTGATATCGGCCCTGACGCCGGGCCGGGGGAGCGTTCGAGGCGACCCCGGACCGAAGATCAGGGGAGTCTCGGGGGCCGACCCTGATGCCCGTGCTCCCGGGGCCGTGTGACCATCGGTGTCATGCCGGACGCCGCCACAGCACCAGTCGCCGAACCGCGGCCGCCGCGCAAGCTCTACCGCAGCGGCGACGGACGCTGGCTCGGTGGTGTGGCGCGGGGGCTCGCCGGGCACCTCGGCCTGCCCGTCATCTGGGTGCGGTTCGCCTTCGTGGGCCTCTTCATGGCCGACGGTCTCGGTGCGCTGCTGTACGCGGCCTTCTGGTTCTTCGTGCCGCTGGGCATCGGCGGCGTCGACGCCCAGAAGCCGCCGTCGCTCGTCACGTCCGAGACCTCGCCGGACGGCCGCCGCAGACTCGTCGCCCGCAAGCCGGACAAGGGCCAGATCGTCGCCCTGCTCCTGATGGTCGTCGTGGCCCTCGTCTTCGTGGGGAACGTCGACCTCGGCGGCGGGGCCAAGGCCTACCTGTGGCCGACCGTGCTGGTCGGGGCCGGCGTCGCCCTCGTGTGGCGCCAGGCGGACAACGCCCGACGGGCCCGCTGGGCCGAGGTGGGCCGCCACCGGCGCACCGTCACCCTGCTGCGTTCGGTGGCCGGCGTGCTGCTGGTGACGGCCGGGGTCACGGGCATCTTCGTCCTCCAGGGTTCGGCCGCGCACCTCGGCTCCGTCCTCCAGGCGGCCCTCGCCGTCCTCGTCGGGATCACGCTGCTCGCCGGCCCCTACCTGGTGCGGATGACGCAGGACCTCTCCGAGGAGCGGCTGATGCGCATCCGCGCGCAGGAGCGCGCCGAGGTCGCCGCCCACGTGCACGACTCGGTGCTGCACACCCTGACCCTGATCCAGCGCAACGCCGAGAGCCCCGGTGAGGTGCGCCGGCTGGCCCGCGCCCAGGAGCGCGACCTGCGCGCCTGGCTCTACAAGCCGGAGGGCAACGGCAAGGACGAGGACGACGAGCCCACCACCCTCGCCGAGGCCGTCAAGCGCAATGCCGCCGAGGTCGAGGACAAGCACGGCGTCCCCATCGAGGTCGTGGTCGTCGGCGACTGCCCGCTCGACGAGAAGATCAGCGCACAGATGCAGGCCGGACGCGAGGCGATGGTGAACGCGGCCAAGTACGGTGGCGAGGGCGGCGCCGTGCAGGTCTTCGCCGAAGTCGAGGGCAGGACGGTCTTCGTGTCCGTCCGGGACCGGGGACCGGGCTTCGACCTCGACTCGATACCGGCGGACCGCATGGGCGTCAGAGAATCGATCATCGGCCGCATGGAGCGCAACGGGGGCACGGCGCGGCTGCGCGCGGTGCCGGACGGCGGCACGGAGGTCGAGCTGGAGATGGAGAGGGCGGAGAACACGTCATGAGCGACCCGACCGAGACGGACGGCACGGCGGGAGCGGGCGGGGCGGCCCGGCCGACGAGCGGCGGCACGGGGGAGCGGCACGTACGCGTGGTGCTCGTCGACGACCACCGCATGTTCCGCACCGGCGTCCAGGCCGAGATCGGCCAGACCGCGCAGACGGGGGTCGAGGTCGTCGGCGAGGCCGCCGACGTCGACCAGGCCGTCACGGTGATCACCGCGACCCGGCCCGAGGTCGTGCTCCTGGACGTCCATCTCCCGGGCGGCGGCGGGGTCGAGGTGCTGCGCCGGTGCGCCCCGCTGATGAGCGACGCCGAGCGGCCCGTCCGCTTCCTCGCCCTGTCCGTCTCGGACGCCGCGGAGGACGTGATCGGCGTCATCCGGGGCGGCGCCCGGGGTTACGTGACCAAGACGATCACGGGGACCGACCTGATCGACTCCGTCTTCCGCGTGCAGGAGGGCGACGCCGTCTTCTCCCCGCGGCTGGCCGGGTTCGTCCTCGACGCGTTCGCCTCCACCGACGCCCCTCCGGTGGACGAGGACATGGACCGCCTCACCCAGCGCGAGCGCGAGGTGCTGCGCCTGATCGCCCGCGGCTACGCGTACAAGGAGATCGCCAAGCAGCTGTACATCTCGGTGAAGACGGTCGAGTCCCACGTCTCGGCGGTCCTGCGCAAGCTCCAGCTGTCCAACCGGCACGAGCTGACCCGCTGGGCGACGGCCCGCCGGCTGGTCTGACCCGGTCGCGGGGAGGTCACACCACCCGCGTCGCCCCGGCGAACGGCATCTGGTCGACCGGGGCGAGGCGGACCGGCGCCGAGGGGTTCGGGGCGTGGATCATCATGCCGTCGCCGACGTAGAGGCCGACGTGGCTGATGCCGGAGTAGAAGAAGACCAGGTCACCGGGGAGCAGTTCGGAGCGGGAGACGCGGCGGCCCGCGTCGATCTGGGCGTACGTCGTGCGGGGCAGGGAGACGCCGGCGGCGCGGTAGGCGGCCTGGGTGAGGCCCGAGCAGTCGAAGGCGTTCGGGCCGGTCGCGCCCCACACGTAGGGGCTGCCGAGCTTCTGGTGGGCGTAGGCGACGGCCGCGGCGGAGCGGGAGTCGGGCGCCTGGGCCGCGGCGGTGAGGCCGGCCCGCGGACCCGCCGAGGAGCGGGAGGCGCGCTCGTCCGTGCCGTGTCCGACGCGGTCCCGTTCCCCGGCGGTCAGCCCGGACAGCAGGCGGCGGGCGGCCCCCAGCTTGCCGGTGACGGTCTCGCGGTGGCGCTTCAGCTCGGCCCGGCGCGAGGTCAGCGAGGCCACCTCCACGCGAGCGGCGCCGCGCAACTGCTCGATCTCCCGCAGCTCCCCGCGCACCCGGCGCACGGTGGCCGCCTGCCGGCTGCCCGCCCGTTCGGCGAGGGCGGCTCCGTCGAGGTACCCGTCGGGGTCGGCGGAGAGGGCGAGTTGCAGGGCCGGCGAGAGGCCGCCGCTGCGGTACTGGGCCGCGGCGACCGAACCGAGCGTCTCCCGCGCCGAGTTCAGCCGGTCCTCCTTGCGGGCGACCTCGTCCCGCAGCCGCTCCAGGCGCCGTTCGGCGGCGTCGGCCTTCTCCTGGGCGCCGTTGTACTTCTCGGTGGCGACCTCGGCCTGCTGGTACAGCTTGTCCACCTTGGCCCCGACCTGCGCCGGCGTCGGCTGCGGAGCGGCGTGGCCGGTCCCGCCGCCCAGGCCGGTCGCGGTGGCCGCGCCCGCGAGGGTGAGGGTGGCGGCGGTGCGGGCCGCCCCGCCGCCGCTCGCGGGACGCCGTGGCCTGCGGTGCGCTGCCACCTGGATCCACGTCCTTCCGTACTCGGAGATCGCTCGTGCCGGTCGCTTCCGGTCGCTTCCGGTCACTCGGCCAGGACGCTAGGCGGCGTCGGGGCGCGGGGGAGACGGGTTGCGCGGAACTGGCGGTACCGGATCGCGCGGTGACCGCATGTGACCGGAGGGCCGTCGTACGGCCGTCCCCTTCACGCAGGGTGATGACCGAGATGCCCGACCGGGGACGGGGGATGGGACTGAGGTGCTACGACGCGCGCATATGCACCCGCGTCGGTTCCGCACCTTCCCGCATCCCCGGGCCGGTGTCGGACGGCGTCCGGGCCCCTGATTAGGCTCCGGCCCCATGGACGTACTCATCCACCTCTTCGTCGGTCTCCACATCATCGGCATCGCGGCGCTCCTCGGGGGCTTCCTGACCCAGATGAAGGCGATGGGCCAGGGCACGGCCCGTTTCACCCCCGCGATGCTGCACGGGGCGCTGACGATGCTGGTGACCGGCATCGCCCTGGTCGGCCTCAACCAGGCCCAGGACTACTCCGTCGACAACATCAAGATCGGTGTGAAGCTCGCCGTGCTGATCGTGATCCTCGGCCTGGTCTACGTGAAGCGCGACGACGAGAAGGTGGAGAAGCCGCTGTTCGGCCTGGTGGGCCTGCTGACCGTCGTGAACGTCTTCATCGCGGTGCTGTGGACCTGAGCCCCTCCGCCCCCGCGTCCGCACCACCGGACCGCAGCCCCGCCCGGGCCTGAAGGACCGCCCCGGCCGCCACCGCCAGCCACGCGGCCACCGCGATCCACAGCAGCACCTGACCCGGAGCGTCCAGCCACGGGACGTCGACGACGGCGGCGACGGACAGCGTCGCCGCCGCCGTCATGCCGAGGGGGAAGACCGTCGACCAGCGGCGCACGTCGTAGCGGATCCGGGGCCACGCGATCTCCGCGGCGAGGAGCACGGCGTACCAGGCCAGGTCGAGGACGAGCAGGAAGACGGTCAGGTCGTGCAGGACGGCGCCGTCGTCCTCGTTCCACAGGTACATGCCCGTCCCGGCCGCCGCGAGCAGCTTGGCGCCGGCCAGCGCCGAGATGGCCAGCGCGCCGCCGGCCACCCAGTGGTCGCCGGCCCCCCGCGCCACCTGCCGCAGATCGAAGCGGAACAGCGCGACCAGGTACAGCACGATCCCCAGGAAGAACGGCACCAGCGACGCGTGCGCCAGCCAGGGGGTCGAGGTGGTGGCGGACAGCGTGGCACCCAGTACGGCGAGCCCCTCCGTCGCCACGCAGCCCAGGAACACCGCCCCCGGCATGCGGCGTCCCCAGTGCGTGACGACCAGGAACAGCAGCGCCGGCCACAGCAGCGCCGCCAGCGCCAGCAGCGCCGCCGCCGGGACGGGCCGGTCGAGCAGGGCGATCCGGGTGCCGAGCACCGTCGTCGCGGCGACGGCGGTCAGCGCGCCCGGCGTCCCCGCCCGGGTCAGCCACTGCGCCCGCTCCACCAGCAGCAGGTAGACGAAGTTCGCCGCCAGGGTCAGCCAGGCCGCGCAGGCCAGGACCAGGGCGATGCGGGAGAGGACTTCGTGGCCCGTCAGATGCAGGCCGACCGACAGGATGCCGGTCGCCATCACCGCGGCCCCGGCCGCCGGCGGACGCTGCGCCCACCAGGCGCGCAGAGGGGAGGGGGAGGTGCGCGATGACATGCGCCCGATGCTAGAGAGCCGTGCGGCTCAGGCCGGGCGCACCACGCTGTGGATCGACGACTCGCCGTCGTAGAAGATCGACTCCTCGCGGACGTACGCCCCCGGCTTCGGGGCGTGGATCATCATGCCGTTGCCGATGTAGAGGCCGACGTGGCTGAGGTCGTCGTAGAAGAAGACCAGGTCACCGGGTTGCGCCTGGGAGACCGGGACCGTCGTGCCGGCGTTCACCTGGTCGTAGGTGGTGCGGGGCAGCGTGACGCCCGCGGCCTTCCAGGCGGCCTGGGTGAGGCCCGAGCAGTCGTAGGAGCCGGGGCCGGTGGCGCCCCACACGTACGGCTTGCCGATCTGCGCACGGGCGAAGGCGAGCGCCTTCTCGGCCTGGGTGCCGGACGAGGCGTCGGGCGCGGTGGAACCCGAGGAGGCGCCGGTGCCGCCCGAGGACTCCGACGAGCCGGAGGGGGCGTCGCTCTCCTGCTGGGCGGCCCGTTCCTGCCGCTCCCGCTCCTCGGCCTGCCGCTCCGCGAGCTCCGCGGCCTTGCGGGCGGCCTCCTCCTGCTTCTTCCTCTCGATCGCGGCGAGCCGGGCCTTCTCCTCGGCGGTCAGCTCCGACAGCAGCTCGCGCGCCGTGGAGAGCTTCTGCTGGACGGTGGCCTTGGCCGTCTTCAGGTCGTTCTGCGACTCGGTGAGCGTCGCGAGGCTCTCGGTGGCCTCGCGCCGCTTCTCCATCGTCTCGGACTGCTGGGTGGTGAAGTCGTCGACCGCGTCCTTCTGACGGCCGGTGAGCCGGCTCAGCAGGTGGTTCCGGTCGACGTAGTCCTGCGGCGAGTCCGCCAGCAGGAAGGTCGTCGTCTCCGGGATCGCGGAGCCGGTGCGGTACTGCGCGGAGGCGTAGGACCCCAGCTCCTCGCGCGCCTCGTTGAGCCGCTGGGTGCGCTTCGCCACGTCGTCGAGGAGGGTGTCGACGCGCTTGCGCTGCTTGGTCGTCTTCTCCTTGGCCGCGTTGTACTTCTCCGTCGCCGATCCCGCCTGGCGGTAGAGGTCGTCGACCTTCTTCTCGACCTCCTCCAGGCTCGGCCGGTCGTCGTCCGAGGGCGTGGCGGTGGCCGTCTGGGACAGCAGGGCCACGGAGGTGAGCGCCGCCGTCGCGAGGGCGGGGGTCCGTATGCCTGCTACGCGCGTACCGGTGGGACGCGACTTGCGGTGCGACGCCAAGGAGGCGACTCCTTCCGATGCTCCGCCTACCGGGTCAGCGGTGGGGGTCCCCCCGGGCTTTCGGTCCTGGGGGAGGGTTCGGGCGGCGTGGCGCGGAAGGGTTGCCCTACGGCGGTCCGCCCCCGTCGGGGGGGCTGGGCGGCCGATTCACCCCAAGGTTCTCGGTGGGTCCCCGGCTCCGGCTGCCGTGCGGGCACACCGGACTCGGCGGAGGCCGCGCGGCCCGGCGAGGTTCGCCGGTGGAGGTCGTGCGGCCTGCCCGCACCGTAGCCAACTCGTGCGGTGGCTGTGAAGGTTGCCGGGTGATATGCCCGATACATTTTCGTGACCTTGGCGACGGGCGTCACTCTTCGTGTCCCGGCAGGTCGCAGCGCGTGCCGGTGTGAGGTGTCCCGGCCATTTTCCGGGGCGGCACCGGGTTGTCGGTGGCGCACCCTAGACTCGGAGAGCGATGAGCAGCCTCTTTGACGACAGCTTCCTGGCGAGCCTCCAGACCCCCCGGGGTCACGAGGAGGAACCTCCGCCGCCGCCCGAGGACGATCACGCACCGGAAGCGGTGCCGCACGATCTGTTCGGCGGGAAGTTCGACACGCCCCCGGACCGCGACACCCACTACCGGGACGGCGCCCCGCGCCCCGCCCTGGACGCGGCCGCCCTCCTGGACGGGTTGAACGAGAACCAGCGCGCCGCCGTCGTCCACTCCGGCACCCCGCTGCTCATCGTGGCCGGTGCCGGCTCCGGCAAGACCCGCGTCCTGACCCACCGCATCGCCCACCTGCTGGCCGAGCGGAGCGTCCACCCCGGTCAGATCCTCGCGATCACCTTCACCAACAAGGCCGCGGGCGAGATGAAGGAGCGCGTCGAGCAGCTCGTCGGCCCGCGGGCGAACGCGATGTGGGTCATGACCTTCCACAGCGCCTGCGTCCGCATCCTGCGCCGCGAGTCGAAGAAGCTCGGCTTCACCTCGTCGTTCTCCATCTACGACGCGGCCGACTCCAAGCGCCTCATGGCGCTGGTCTGCCGCGACCTCGACCTGGACCCGAAGAAGTTCCCGCCGAAGTCCTTCAGCGCCAAGATCTCGAACCTGAAGAACGAGCTGGTCGACGAGGAGGACTTCGCCGCCCAGGCCAACGACGGCTTCGAGAAGACCCTCGCCCAGGCGTACGCCATGTACCAGTCGCGGCTGCGCGAGGCCAACGCCCTCGACTTCGACGACCTGATCATGACGACGGTCAATCTGCTCCGCGCCTTCCCGGACGTCGCCGAGCACTACCGCCGCCGCTTCCGGCACGTCCTGGTCGACGAGTACCAGGACACCAACCACGCCCAGTACGCCCTGGTGCGCGAGCTGGTCGGCTCCACCGAGCACCCCGTCGACGTACCGCCCGAGGCCGAGGTCCCGCCCGCCGAGCTGTGCGTGGTGGGCGACGCCGACCAGTCGATCTACGCGTTCCGCGGCGCCACCATCCGCAACATCCTCCAGTTCGAGGAGGACTACCCGGACGCCACGACCATCCTCCTGGAGCAGAACTACCGCTCCACCCAGACCATCCTCAGCGCCGCCAACGCGGTCATCGAGCGCAATGAGTCGCGCCGCCCCAAGAACCTGTGGACCAACCAGGGCGCGGGCTCGCAGATCACCGGGTACGTCGCCGACACGGAGCACGACGAGGCCCAGTTCGTCGCCGACGAGATAGACCGCCTCACGGACGCGGGCGAGGCCAAGGCCGGCGACGTCGCCGTCTTCTACCGCACCAACGCCCAGTCCCGCGTCTTCGAAGAGGTCTTCATCCGGGTCGGCCTGCCCTACAAGGTCGTCGGCGGTGTCCGCTTCTACGAGCGCAAGGAGGTCCGGGACGTCCTGGCCTACCTGCGCGTTCTGGCCAACCCCGAGGACTCGGTCCCGCTGCGCCGCATCCTCAACGTCCCCAAGCGGGGCATCGGCGACCGCGCCGAGGCGATGATCGACGCCCTGTCGCAGCGCGAGAAGATCAGCTTCCCGCAGGCGCTCAAGCGCGTCGACGAGGCGTACGGGATGGCCGCACGCTCCAGCAACGCCGTCAAGCGCTTCAACACGCTGATGGAGGACCTCCGGACGGTCGTCGAGTCCGGAGCCGGACCGGCGACCGTGCTGGAGGCGATCCTCGAACGCACCGGCTACCTCGCCGAGTTGCAGGCCTCCACCGACCCGCAGGACGAGACCCGCATCGAGAACCTCCAGGAGCTGGCCGCCGTCGCCCTGGAGTTCGAGCAGGAGCGCGCCGAGGGCGAGGAGGCCGGGACCCTGGCCGACTTCCTGGAGAAGGTGGCGCTGGTCGCGGACTCCGACCAGATTCCCGACGAGGAGGACGGCGACGGCGTCGTCACCCTGATGACCCTGCACACCGCCAAGGGCCTGGAGTTCCCCGTCGTCTTCCTCACCGGCATGGAGGACGGCGTCTTCCCGCACATGCGCGCCCTCGGCCAGGCCAAGGAACTGGAGGAGGAGCGGCGCCTGGCGTACGTCGGCATCACCCGCGCCCGCGAACGGCTGTACCTGACCCGCTCGACGCTGCGCAGCGCCTGGGGCCAGCCCTCGTACAACCCGCCCTCGCGCTTCCTGGAGGAGATCCCGGCCCCCCACCTGGAGTGGAAGCGGACCGGGGCGAACGGGCCCGCTTCCTCCGCGCCCGTCTCGGCGGTGGCGGCCTCGCTGTCCTCGTCCCGTTCCCGCTCCTCGGCGTCGGGCGCCTCCGGCTTCGCCACGCGCCGCACCGCCGAGAAGCCGACGGTCTCGCTGTCCGTGGGCGACCGCGTCACGCACGACCAGTTCGGTCTCGGCACGGTGGTCGCGGTCAAGGGCACGGGGGCGAACGCGGAGGCGACGATCGACTTCGGAGAGCCCAAGCCCAAGCGGCTGCTGCTGCGGTACGCGCCGGTGGAGAAGCTCTGACGGCGCGTCCCGGGCGCGCCACGCGGTGAGCCCCGTCGGCCGACGGGGCTCACCGGGGATGTGCTGAGACGTTACTCCGTCACTGCGGATCGAGGCCGTGGCTGCGCAGCCACGACAGCGGGTCGATCGCCGCGCCGCCCGCGGGACGCACCTCGAAGTGCAGGTGCGGTCCGGTCGAGTTGCCCGAGTCGCCCGAGGACGCGATCGCGTCGCCGGCCTTGACCGTGGAACCGGTGGGTACCTGGTAACCGGAGAGGTGGCAGTACCACGTCTCGGTGCCGTCCTTGGCGGTGAGGATCATCATGTTCCCGTACGCCACGTTGAACTGCGTACGGACGGTGCCGTCGGTCGCGGCCATCACGGTCGTGCCGTAGGACACGGGGAAGTCGATGCCGCTGTGCGCGGACATCCAGTTGATGCCGGCCTGGCCGTAGTACGCGCTGAGGCCGTGCTGGGCGACGGGGAGCGCGAACTTGGGGCGCAGCCGCTCCTTGCGGGCCGCCTCCTCGGCCGCCCGTCTCTTCTCGAGGGCCTGCTCGGCCTTGAGGTCGATGCGTTCCTGCGTACGGCTGGCCCGGTCGGCGAAGTCGTCGGCTCCGGCGGCGAGGCTGGTGAGCTGGGTGTCCAGCTTGTTGTTGGCGATCGACGGCTTGACCGGCGCGGCAGCGGGGTCCTCCGCGTCCGCCGCGGACGCCTTGGCCTCCGAGCCGTCGCCCCCGGTCATGCCGACGGAGGCGGCGGCGATACCGGCGACGCTCATCACGCAGGCCGACGGCACGGCGATGGTCATCAGCGCCGAGCGCTTGGCGGGCTGGCGGCGCCGGGAGCGGGACCCGTTCCGGGAGGCGGCGCGGGCGGCCGGGATCCGGGGAGCGGGGGTGACCTCCTCCTGGCCCTCCAGCAGGGTGGGCACGGCGGGGAGTTCCCCGGTGGCCGCCGGGTCGTCGTACGGGCCGCTTTCCTCGGCGGCCGGCTCGACGTCGGCCGTCGCGTTCTCCGGGGAGTGCGCGGTGTCCTGCGGGGCGCCGTCCGAGTTCCACCGGGTGGCGTCGTAGGCCCCGGTGTCGGGGTTGCCGCCGTCGTACGCTCCGGTGTGGAACGTGCCGGTGGCGAACGAGCCGGTGTCGAAGGTGCCCGTGTCGAAGGTCTGGGTGCCCCAGTCCCACTGCTGGGTCCGGTCGGCCGGGTTCCCGGACTGGTCCGGCGGCGACCAGGCGCCGGTGTCCCACTGGCCGGTGGCCTCGGTCTCCGCCGCCCCCGGCGGTACGGCCGCGGACTGCTGGTGGTGGCCGTCCGTCCACGCGGTCGCGTCGTAGGCGCCGGTGTCGTAGCTGCCGGTGTCGTAGGCGCCGGTGCCGTATCCGGCGTGCTGGGCCGCGTACGCGTCGTGGTGCAGGACCGGACCGCTGCCGGTGGACCACTGGGTGGCGTCGTAGGTGCCCGTCGTCTCGTACGCGCCCGTGACGTCGTAGCTGCCGGTGTCCTGGCCCGGGAGGCTGCCGAAGAGGGGGTCCGAGGCGAAGGTGGCCGTGGCGGCGTCGCCGGGCGGAAAAGCGGTGGCGTCGTAGCCGCCGTACGTGGTGAGGTCGCCGTACTGGGCCTCCCCTGTGCCGTACGACGCGTAGGGCGCCGATGCGGCTTCGGAAGCCGAGGCCGGGGTGGTCAGGCCCCCCGACGGGTGACGGTCGTTCACCAACTTCTCTTTCGCCTCGACAACAGGGGCTGCCAGAGCAGTGCGGCGACTGTACCCGTCGGTATACGGGCGCGACAATCTTCCCCAGGTTTCGTGCCCGAAGGAAACGGGCAATCGGCCGTGTTTTGGGGGACGGCGGGCACGAGTTTGGCTTTGTGTTCGACGTTTGTTCGAAGCTGAACGGGTTGTGTCCGCCTGGTTCCGGACCCGTCAGGGGCTCGGACGGCCGCTCGGGGCGTCGGACGGCCGCCCCCGGGGCGTCAGGCGACTGTCAGTCCGCCGACCTGGCTGCCGGGCCGGAGGTCCGGCTCCGCGGCCACGGCGTCGAGCGCCCGGCGGATTCCGGTGGCCACGGCGGGGTGCACGGGCAGGGCGAGATGGCCGATGCCGCTCACCCTCACGTTCTGCACGGTCAGGTCGGGGTGGTCGAGGCAGGCCGTCTCCAGGGGGTCCATCACGCGGTCCAGATCGCTCCAGAAGCTGACGAACCGCGTACGGCAACCGGGCGCGGGCAGGGTCAGCTCCTCCAGCACCGCCGATCCGGGGCGCATCTGGCGCACGATGGGGTGCGCGTTCGCCAACGGCATCACCCGGGTGCCGGTGTGCGGCGTGCCGAGCGTCACGAGCGTCCGGACGCGGTGGTCGCCGCCGAGCCGCTGCACGTAGTACCGCGCGATGAGTCCGCCGAGGCTGTGCCCGACGACGTCGACCCGCTCGCTGCCCGTCCGCCGGCAGATCTCCTCTATGTGCCGCCCGAGCAGCTCGGCCGCGGTGCGGATGTCGCAGGTCAGCGGGGAGTAGTTCAGCGACTCGATCTGGTGCCTGCCGTGCTGGGTCAGACTGCGGCGTAGGAGCAGGAAGACCGAGCGGTTGTCGATGAAACCGTGCAGCAGGACGACGGGCGGGCTGGCGGGGGCCGGGAGGCGGCAGGTGGGCGGGTCGGGCTGCCGGTCCCGATCCACCGTCGGCAGGGCGGAGACGGGCCGGCGCTCCTGGATGACCCCGGAGGGGTAGAGGAGCAGGTGTCCGGCGAGGATCGCGGCCTCCAGGGCGCTCGCCTTGAGGAGGGTCAGGGAGAGCCCGGTCAGCCGGCCCGGAAGGGCCGCCAGCTCCGACAGCCCCGGGAGTCCCGGCACCCCTGGAAGGGCGGGGAGGCTGGGCAGGAGACGCTGACAGAGCGGGAGAAGGGGCAGTGCTGCCGTGGTGACCTTCATGGGCCGACCTCCTGTCGGCACGCGCAGGGAGCCTCTGTCCCCCGTGTGCCCTCGGGGAGAGTCGTGACACCAGTGTTTCGTGATGATTACGAGGTTTGGCCTACCGGAAGTGCCGTCGCGCCACGTCAGTGCCCTGCGAGCCTGGTGAGCCCTGTCCGTCTGTTCGGCTTCAGTGAGCCAGGTGTGTTTCGTGAGCTTGGCGGGACCGGCGGTCCCTCGGTGTTCGCTGGTGTCGTCCCGCGGGGGCGAGGCGCGCTGACGCCCCCGTCCGGCCCTCGCTGCGGCTCTCCGTACGCGTGATGTCGCCGCGCCCCGGAGCGGTGCGCGGCGAACGTGTCCCACCGTGTGATTTCCCCCTCTGTATCGACCACGAAACTGCCGGTTGCGGGATCCTGGCGATAACGTTCGTTCACTTCCCCGGACGATGCGGTGCGGGGGTCCGTGCCCGCGTCACGGAAGCTCGCCCTCGGCACGGGGCGGCCGGGGCGATGTGCGGCTCGTGTGTCCCGTCGCCCGTGCCCGTGTGTACGGCGTCGGCGAAGTGTGCGGTACTTGTCGGTACGGATGGATGTAGTCGCTTCATGGAGGCAGTGATGGGTGTGGCAGCCGGTCCGATCCGCGTGGTGGTGGCCAAGCCGGGGCTCGACGGCCACGATCGTGGGGCCAAGGTGATCGCGCGGGCGCTGCGTGACGCCGGTATGGAGGTCATCTACACCGGGCTCCACCAGACACCCGAGCAGATCGTGGACACCGCGATCCAGGAGGACGCCGACGCGATCGGGCTGTCCATCCTCTCCGGCGCGCACAACACGCTCTTCGCCGCCGTGATCGAGCTGCTCCGGGAGCGGGACGCGGAGGACATCCTGGTCTTCGGTGGCGGGATCATCCCCGAGGCGGACATCGCGCCGCTGAAGGAGAAGGGCGTCGCGGAGCTCTTCACGCCCGGGGCGACTACGGCGTCGATCGTGGACTGGGTGCGGACGAACGTACGGGAACCCGCGGAGGCGTAACCGCAGGGCGGGAGCGGGAGCGGGTTTCGAGGGTCGGCGGCGGGCGGATGCGTCCGCCGCGGGTGCGGGCCCCTGTCCCGCCTCATCGCGCCCCCAGTTCCTCGGCCATCGCCGCCCGCAGTCGCAACGTGGTGACGAGCCGTTGGAAGGCCTCCGCCCAGTACCCCCCGGCGCCCGGCGCCGCGTCCTCCGGTTCGTCGGGTGTCGCCAGCAGCCCGTCGAGCCGACCCGCCTCCGACGGGTCGAGGCAGCGCTCGGCCAGCCCCATGACGCCGCTGAAGCTCCACGGATAACTCCCCGCGTCGCGCGCGATGTTGAGCGCGTCGACCACGGCGCGTCCCAGCGGCGGCGCCCACGGCACGCCGCACATGCCGAGCAACTGGAACGCCTCCGACAGCCCGTGTGTCGCGATGAACCCGGCGACCCACTCGGCCCGTTCACCGGCTCCCAGCGTGCCGAGCAGCTTGGCCCGCTCGGCCAGGGACACCGCGCCCGGCCCCCCGGCCTCGGGTGCCGTGGGCGCGCCGAGCAGGGCCCTTGCCCACCTGCCGTTCCGCTGCCGCACCGCGGCCCGGCACCACGCCGCGTGCAGATCGCTCCGCCAGTCGTCCGTCACCGGCAGGGCGACGACCTCCTCGGGGGATCGGCCGCCGAACCGGGACGTCCAGGCGTCCAGCGGGGCCGCCTCCACCAACTGGCCCAACCACCACGACCGTTCTCCCCGGCCCGAGGGCGGTTTGGCCACGACGCCGTCCCGCTCCATGCCCGGGTCGCACTCGTGCGGTGCCTCGACCGTGACCGCCGGCGGCTCCACGGTCCGGTCGAGGAACACGCACGTCACGGCCCGCGCCGCCATCCGCGCGGCCAGCGCCGAGTCCGGCAGCGCCGACAGCAGTTCCGCGGCCGTCGCCCGTACGTTGCGGCTCCGGTCGGCCAGCGCCGCCTCGAGGAACGGCTCGTCCGCCGGTGCCAGCCCCGACCGCAGCGAGTCGAGGAACATCAGCCGGTCCTCGGCCCGTTCCGTCGGCCAGGTCGAGGCCAGCAGCTCCCGGGCACCGGCGGGGTCGCGGGACCGCAGGGCCGTCAGCAGGGCGACCCGCTCGGCGAAGAGGCCCTCCTCCCAGAGCCGCCGCACGTCGTCCACGGCATCGGGGCCGGGCAGTTCGGTGCCTCCGCCCGGCGTGGCGCGCAGGGCGAACCGCCAGTCCGGATTCTGCCGGGCCAGCCACAGCCCGCGCGTCCCCGCGAACGCCAGCGCCGCGGGACGCAGGTCCGTGCGGCCCCGGGCCGCGTCCAGCAAGGCCGGGAGTGCCTCGGGGGGCGGCGCGAAGCCGCGGGCGTTCGCCGCCGCCAGCCATTGGGGGAGCAGCTCCATCAGGTCGGGCGCGGTACCCCGGCGGCCGCCGCCCGCCGTGCCGGGGCGGTCGGTGAGCAGCATCGCGAGCCTACGGGCGGCCGCGGCCGGCAGCGGCGGACGGTCGTCCGCGGGGGCCGCTTCCGGACGGTGGCCCGCGCGTGCCGGGCGCAGTCCGGCGCGTCGGCGGACGGTCTCCGCGGCGGCCGCGTCCAGCAGCGCCGTCGGTGCGTGCGCACCGGGCGGGCAGCCCGGAGGGGTGCGCCGGTCCGTGCCGAGCAGCGCTGCCGTGACCAGCTCCTCCCAGGTGCCGGGCCCGGGGGAGACGGCGGGCTCCGCGGCGGGTGTGGGTGTCCTGGTCATGAGATCCCTTCCGCTTTCATTCCGGGTGCCTTCGGTGCCTTCGGGTTCCTGCGGGTGTTCCCCGGTGCCTTCCGGGCTCTCGGGTTCCTGCGGGTGCCTTCGGGTCCCTGCGGGTGTCTTCTCGTTCCTGCTCGTGTCTTCCGGTCCCGCTCCGTCCTCACGTCGCGGGGCGGGTCAGCACAGCGGCACCGCCGGGCCGGGGCCGGCCGGCCAGGCCGTCAGCGGAGTGAAGCCCCGGTGGCCGAACTCGCCGAAGACCCGCACGGGCGCACCCCCCGACAGGGCGACCAGGCGCCACAGGCCCGGGCGGCTCCCGGTCGGCGCCGACAACGGCAGTGCCGTGTCACCGTCGGCGTCCGCCAGCTGCCAGCGGTCTCCGTCCGGCACCGGGACGACCCGCTCCAGGGTCACCGGTACCGCGTCCAGCCACGGGTCGTCGCGGAGTGCCTCGCCGTACCGGACGACCGCTCGGGTCGTGGTCCCGCCCCGCGGGCGCAGGTCCGCGGGCGTGGGCGGTGTGAACTGCTCCCGCAGGGCGACGCGCTGCCGCCCGGCGCCCGGATACGCCGACACCTCGGCCTCCAGGGCCGACCCGACGGGCAGCGTCAACTCCGGTGCCCGGCCCGCCGCGCCGTAGGAGAGGAGCAGCGCGGTGCGCTCCGTCTCCGCGCCGTAAAGCCAGATGCGACGCGTCGTCAGCCGGCTGTCCGCGGTGTCGTGCTGTGCGAGGACCAGCCACCGGTCGCGCACCGGAGGGCCGTCCGCGGACGCCGGCAGACCGACGCGTGAACGGACCGTCGCGGCCAGGCTCTCCGGCAGCCGGTGCCGGCGCAGCCAGCCCTGGTCGAGCAGGTGCAGGAGGGCGCACTCCTCCAGCAGCCGGACCGGCCAGCCGACGCCCGACGACGGTATGCCGCCCAGCTCCCGCACCCGCGCGGCCAGCCCCGACGCCTGGGCGTCGACCATGCGGGCCGCCGTCTCCTCCCACAGCTCGTACCCCCACTGCTCGGCGCCGGCCAGGCCGCCCCGCAGCAGGTCCGCCAGCCGCTGCTCCAGCTCCGTCGCGCCCGCGGTGATCCGCTCGGCGCGCTGCTCCGCCCGGCGCCGCGCGGCCTCCTGATCACCGGGTGCGGCCGCGGCCCCAGCCGTACTCTCCGTCCCCTTCCCCTCCGCACGCCCGCGCCGCCCCGCGATCCACCGGTCCACCCAGTCCGGCGCCTCCGCCACCGGCACCGCGTCGACCGCGTCCGCCCAGAGCAGCAGCAGTCCGATCGCGTGCTTGCACGGGAACTTGCGGCTCGGGCAGTCGCACCGGTACCCCGGCCCGGACGCGTCCGCGATGTCCACCGCCGTCCGGTACGGCCGGCCACCGCCGCCCCGGCACTGCCCCCACACCACCCCTTCCCCGGAACCTCCCGCCTCCGACCACGGCGCGGCCACGGCGAGTCTGCTCCCCGCTGCGCGTGACGCGGCGTCAGGCGCCAGTGCCAGCACCTGGTCAGTGGTCCAGCGCACCCCCTGCTGTGTCATGCCATCGAAGGTAGGTCCCCCCACTGACAATCGGTCGAGAGTCTGCGTCTGTGCAGGTCAGAGCGATTGTCAGTGGCGTGGTGCACCGTGGATGCGAGATCGAACCGGTCGAGCTGGAGGGGGACCAAGCCATGCCCGTGTCCGCAGAACCGACGCCCGCAGAATCGACGTCCGTCGACCCCGGGCGGGACGCGCCTGGGCCCGCCGCGGAGGCGTTGCGGCCGCATGCCGAGGACGCGTTCGCGGTCGAACTGGCCGCGCTGGCCGCCCGGGACGACCGCCCGCGTCCGGCCCGCTGGAAGCTGTCGCCGTGGGCCGTCGCCACCTACCTGCTCGGCGGCACCCTCCCCGACGGCACGGTGATCACACCGAAGTACGTGGGTCCGCGCCGCATCGTCGAGGTCGCCGTCACCACGCTCGCCACCGACCGTGCCCTGCTCCTGCTCGGCGTGCCCGGGACGGCGAAGACCTGGGTGTCCGAGCACCTCGCCGCGGCCGTCAGCGGTGACTCGACCCTGCTGGTGCAGGGCACGGCCGGCACACCCGAGGAGGCCATCCGCTACGGCTGGAACTACGCGCGGCTGCTCGCCCACGGCCCGAGCCGCGACGCCCTCGTGCCGAGCCCGGTGATGCGGGCCATGGCGGAGGGCAGGACCGCCCGCGTGGAGGAGCTGACCCGTATCCCGGCCGACGTGCAGGACACGCTGATCACGATCCTGTCGGAGAAGACCCTGCCGATACCGGAGCTGGGCCAGGAGGTGCAGGCGGTCCGCGGCTTCAACCTCATCGCCACCGCCAACGACCGGGACCGCGGGGTCAACGACCTCTCCAGCGCCCTGCGCCGCCGCTTCAACACGGTGGTGCTGCCGCTGCCGGAGACCGCCGAGGCCGAGGTCGAGATCGTCGCGCGCCGCGTCGACCAGATCGGCCGCTCCCTCGACCTGCCCTCGGCACCCGACGGCATCGACGAGATCCGCCGTGTGGTCACCGTCTTCCGCGAGCTGCGCGACGGACTGACGGGCGACGGGCGTACGAAGGTGAAATCGCCCAGCGGCACGTTGTCCACGGCCGAGGCGATCTCCGTGGTCACCGGCGGCCTCGCCCTGGCCGCCCACTTCGGTGACGGGGTGCTGCGGCCCGGAGACGTCGCCGCGGGCATCCTCGGCGCCGTCGTCCGCGACCCGGCCGCCGACCGCGTCGTCTGGCAGGAGTACCTGGAGACGGTCGTCCGCGAGCGCGACGGCTGGAAGGACTTCTACCGGGCGTGCCGGGAGGTGACCGGGTGACGGCGACGGGAGACGGCGGTCCGCCGGACGGTGCCGGGACCGCCAGGGCCAGTGGTGACGTGCTGCTCCTCGGGGTGCGCCACCACGGACCGGGGTCGGCGCGCGCGGTCCGGGCGGCGCTGGAGCGGACCCGGCCCGCAGTGGTGCTGATCGAGGGTCCGCCGGAGGCCGACCCCTTGATCCCGTTGGCCGCCGAGGAGGACATGCGCCCTCCGGTCGCGCTCCTCGCCCACGCCGTGGAGGAGCCCGGCCGCTCGGCCTTCTGGCCCCTGGCCGAGTTCTCCCCCGAGTGGGTGGCCCTCCGCTGGGCCCTGGAGCACGACGTGCCCGCCCGCTTCATCGACCTCCCGGCCACGCACACGCTGGCCTGGCAGGAGCAGGAGCAGGAGCAGGAGCAGGAGCAGGAGCAGGAGCAGGAACCCGGAACCGCGGGGGAGGAGCCGGAGCCGACAGGACCGATGGACCCGGCGGGCGGTACGGACCGGGGGGAGCACGCCACCGGCCGGGGGCCCGACGCCGCCGCGGCCCTCCCCGACGTCCGGGTCGATCCGCTCGCCGCCCTCGCCGAGGCCGCCGGTCACGACGACCCCGAGCGCTGGTGGGAGGACGTCGTCGAGCACCGGGGCGCCGGGGACGGGGACGCGCTGGCACCGTTCAGGGCCTTGGAGGAGGCCATGGGCGCACTGCGGGAGACGGAGACGGAGGCGGAATCGGGGACCGGGACGGAATCGGGGACGGGGGAGGGCGGCGGGCGCGACCGGGACCTCGTGCGGGAGGCCTACATGCGGTTGCAGGTCAGGGCGGCGCAGCGGGAGTTCAAGCAAACGATCGCCGTGGTCTGCGGGGCCTGGCACGTGCCGGCGCTCCGGCGCAGGGTGACCGTCGCCGCCGACCGCGCCCTGCTCAAGGGGCTGCCCAGGACCAAGGTCGACATGACCTGGGTGCCCTGGACCCACCGCAGGCTCTCCCGGTCCAGTGGGTACGGGGCGGGAATCGAGTCACCGGGCTGGTACGGGCACCTGTTCGGAGTGCCCGACCGGCCCGTGGAGCGCTGGCTGACCAGGGTGGCCGGGGTGCTGCGGGAGGAGGACCTGAGCGTCTCCTCGGCGCACGTCATCGAGGCGGTGCGGCTGGCCGAGTCCCTCGCGGTGATGCGCGGCCGTCCGCTGCCCGGGCTGAGCGAGACGACGGACGCCGTGCGGGCGGTGATGTGCGAGGGTTCGGACGTACCGCTGGCGCTGGTGCACGACCGGCTGGTCGTGGGGGACGCGCTGGGGGAGGTGCCCGCCGGGGCGCCCGCGGTGCCGCTCCAGCGGGACCTGGACCGCAGCCGGCGACGGCTGCGGCTGAAGCCGGAGGCGTCGGAGCGGGAGCTGGAACTCGACCTGCGCAAGGAGACCGACGCGGGGCGCAGCCGGCTCCTGCACCGGCTGCGGTTGCTCGGCGTCGGCTGGGGCGAGCCGGCCGCCTCGCGGGGCAGCACGGGGACGTTCCGGGAGACGTGGCGGCTCCGGTGGGAGCCGGAACTGTCGGTGCGGGTCGCCGAAGCCGGGGTGTGGGGCACGACCGTACGGTCCGCGGCGACCGCCAAGGCGGAGGCGGACGCCGTCACCGCGCAGGGCCTCGCCGACGTCACCGCCCTCGCCGAGCGCTGCCTGCTGGCCGAACTGCCGGACGCGCTCCGCCCGGTGATGCGGATCCTCGCGGACCGCGCGGCACTGGACACGGACGTCGGCCACCTCGCCCAGGCCCTGCCCGCCCTCGTCCGCTCACTGCGCTACGGCGACGTGCGCGGCACCGACACCGGAGCGCTGGCCGAGGTCGCCGCGGGTCTCGCCGAGCGGGTCTTCGTCGGCCTGCCCCCCGCCTGCACCGGGCTCGACGCCGACGCGGCGGAGGAGATGCGCCGGCACGTGGACGCCGTGCACGGGGCGGTGGGACTGCTCGGCGACGCCCCCGCCGCGGACCACGGCGCCCTGAGGTCCCGCTGGCAGACCGTGCTGCGCACCCTCTCCGCGCGGGGCGGCGTGCCCGGGGTGGTCCGGGGGCGGGCCGTACGGCTCCTGCTGGACGACGGCGCGCTGGCACCGCAGGAGGCGGCGCGGCTCATGGCGCGGGTGCTGTCCCCGGGGACGCCACCGGCGGACGCGGCCGCGTGGATCGAGGGCTTCGTCGGAGGCGGCTCGGGAGGCGGCATGCTCCTCCTGCACGACGAGCGGCTGCTCGCCCTCGTGGACGCCTGGCTGACCGGCGTCCCGGGGGAGACGTTCACGGACGTGCTGCCGTTGCTGCGCCGCACCTTCTCGGCCTACGAACCGGGGGTCCGCCGCAGCCTCGGCGAGCTGATCAGGCGCGGACCGGAGTCGCGGGGGAGCGTGACGACGACCGGCTCCGGCACACCCCGTTTCGGCGCGGGGCTCGCCACCGGACGCGCCGAAGCCGTCCTGCCGGTGGTCCGGCTGCTGCTGGGGCTGGACGGGGCGGAGGCGCCGGACGCCGACGACGACGACCTCGTGGGGGTGGACGCATGACGACCGAACCGGTGCAGGGCGACCCGGCGCGGGAACGGCTGCGGCGGTGGCGGCTGGTGCTCGGGGGTGACCCGGCCGACGGCACCGGTCGGACCCTCACCGGACGGGATGCCGCGATGGACGGGGCGCTGGCCGCGCTCTACGGGAAGGAGGGCAAGCCGCGGGCGGGCCGGGACCGTTCGGCGGGACTGGGGGCCTCCGCACCGGCCGTGGCGCGCTGGCTGGGGGACATCCGCACCTACTTCCCGTCCTCCGTCGTACAGGTGATGCAGCGCGACGCGATCGACCGGCTCGGACTCGCCACCCTCCTGCTGGAGCCGGAGATGCTGGAGGCCGTGGAGGCCCACGTCCACCTCGTCGGCACGCTGCTGTCCCTCCACAAGGCGATGCCGGAGACGACGAAGGAGACGGCGCGGACCGTCGTGCGCAAGGTGGTCGCGGACCTGGAGGAGCGGCTCGCCACGCGCACCCGGGCGACCCTCACCGGTGCCCTCGACCGCAGCGCCCGCGTCACCCGCCCCCGCCACCACGACATCGACTGGAACCGGACGATAGCGGCCAACCTCAAGCACTACCTGCCCGAGTACCGGACGATCGTGCCGGAGCGGCTCATCGGGCACGGGCGGGCGTCCCGCTCCGTGAAGAAGGAGGTCGTCCTCTGCGTCGACCAGTCGGGCTCGATGGCGGCGTCCGTGGTGTACGCGTCCGTGTTCGGCGCGGTGCTGGCGTCCATGCGGTCGATCGACACCCGGCTCGTCGTCTTCGACACGGCGGTCGCCGACCTCACCGATCAGCTCGACGACCCGGTCGACGTCCTGTTCGGCACGCAACTCGGCGGCGGTACGGACATCAACCGCGCGCTGGCCTACTGCCAGTCGCGGATCACCCGGCCCACGGAGACGGTGGTGGTGCTGATCAGCGATCTCTACGAGGGGGGCATACGCGACGAGATGCTCAAGCGGGTCGCGGCGATGCAGGCGGCCGGGGTGCGGTTCGTGACGCTGCTGGCCTTGTCCGACGAGGGGGCGCCCGCCTACGACCGGGAGCACGCCGCGGCGCTCGCCGCGCTGGGCGCGCCGGCCTTCGCCTGCACGCCCGATCTGTTCCCCGAGGTGATGGCGGCGGCGATCGAGAAGCGGCCGTTGCCGATCCCGGACGCCGGGTGACGAGTGATCGACGCGAGACGTCCCGCCAGACACGTCCCGTCTCCTCTCCCTCCTCTTCTCTCCATGCCTCTCCTCTCCCCTCCCGTCTTCTCCTCCCCTCTCAACAAAAGGGACATGACTGCCCATCGGTGACGACGGGCTTGCGTACCGGCCGGAGTTCCGTGCGAGGATCGCGCGTCGTATCGATGCGCTGTTCGATGCCCGCGCTGTCCGGTGAGGTGTCCGGCACGCGTGCCCCGTTCCGTCGTACGGAGGAATCTCCCCCTTGAGCTGGTCAGCGGTTCTGTCCGGTGCCGCCCCGCGTGTCGTGCGCGCGGCGGCCGGGCGGCGTGCGCTGCACGTGGGACTGCTGGTGGCCGGCTTGTTCGTGCTCGGGGTGCTGTGCGGGGAGCGGGCGCGGGCGGCCGAAGAGGCGCCGTCGGTGAGGGACACGGTCCACCGGGTGATCGACGTCGAGTTCCCCACCCAGGTCCACACGCGGACCGAGGCTCCGACTCCGACCCGGCGTCCGGGGGCCGGCGTTCTGGAGTCGCTGACGGAAGACGTCGTCCGGCCCGTGCGGGAACGAGTCCTGGAGCCGGTCGGGGACGCGGTGGAGGCGCTGCTGATTCCGTCCCTCTCCACCCTGCCTTCCGCACCCGCCTCGCCCTCCACACCCTCCCTCCCGGACTCGCCCTCCCTTCCGGACCTGCCTTCCCTGCCGGACCCGTCCGACCCATCGGGCTCGCCCGGCCTACTGCCGGGGCTGCCCGAGCCGACGGACCCGGCCGGTCCCGTCCCGCCCGGCGGACCGGCCCAGGAGCCCTCAGCCCGAGAGACCTCCGCCCCGGAGCCGGACGCCTCCGACGACGCCGGCGCCTCCGACGAGGCGGGCGCCCGAGCCTCCGCCGAAGGAGCCGCCGGCGCCCCGACCGCCGCCCACGGGCCGGCCCAGGTGGGCGACGGGCCGTCCACCGCGGCCCGCGTCGACACGCGGCGCGTCCAGTCGGCCCCCGCCGGACAGGCTCCCGTCCACCGGGCGCCCACCGGCGACCCCGACGGCACACTGGGCGCCGGGGCGGGTGCCGACCACGGCACGCCGCGCCACGGCGACGCGCACGCGGTCACCCCGTATCACCGGATCCCCTTCCGGCTCGTGCCCGGCGCCCTCGAGCGCGCCGACGCGGCGGAGACCCGCGACCGGTACCGGGACATCCCCGTCTCGCCCGCCTAGGGCAGGGCCTCTCCCCGCCGCAGACCCGTCGCCGCGTGCGTTGCGGAGGCGGGCGGTCAGCGAGGGCCCCACGGCCCACCGCCCACCCCACCGCCCAACGCCTACGGGTCACCGGCCCACTGCCCCCTGCCGCCCACCGGAGAACCGTCGCTGCTCCGGACGGACGTCGTCGGATACCCGCAGGAGGGCAACGCCCCCGGCGCGCGCCGTCCGTCGGCCGGCCCGCGGGCGCCGTCGCGTACGGGGTCTGACATCCGCCCACCCGGACATCGGGTGGAGCACGAGCTTCGCGGGGCACAGGGGCCTGGACGGTCCGGCCGAAATCCGTCGGTCGCCGTCCGGCCGCAACCCCGCGGATCGGGTGGAGCGGTTCCCATTGGGGTGGGGACCGGCCGCCCGCACCTCCACAGGGCCGCACCCCTGCGGTCCCTACGGGGGCGTTCCGCGGGCCTCACCGCGCCGACCCCAGCCCGGTGAGGCCCGCACCACCCGGACGGCGCCCGCACCACCCGGACGGCGCCCGCACCACCCCGACGGCTCCCGCACCACTCCAACGGCGCGGAGCACCACCCCGACGACACGCAGCACCACCCCGACGACGCCCCCCCGCTCCAGAGAGACCGCCGTCCCGCGTCCAGGTCCGCCCCGTCGTACGGGCCGGTGAGCCTCACATCCGGCACCCCGTGCCAGTGAGCGCGGCATCATGTGACAGGCATCACCGCTCAGGTGTGACCCACGATTTAGAGACCCTCCGCATGCGGCGATAACCTGCGAGACGGACATGCCGCGCGCTCGGACACCGTGTGCGCCCCCCTTGTGACACAGCGGACGTCACGTTGCCCTTCGCGGCACGCCCACGCATCCAACGAACCGCGAGATCACTGATAGGGACGGAAGCGCGTGGACCTGTTCGAGTACCAGGCGAGGGACCTCTTCGCCAAGCACGATGTACCGGTGCTGGCCGGTGAAGTCATCGACACGCCTGAGGCGGCGCGCGAGATCACCGAGCGTCTGGGCGGCAAGTCCGTCGTCAAGGCGCAGGTGAAGGTCGGTGGTCGTGGCAAGGCCGGTGGCGTGAAGCTGGCCGCCTCCGCGGACGAGGCCGTCGCCCGCGCGACGGACATCCTCGGCATGGACATCAAGGGCCACACGGTCCACAAGGTGATGATCGCCGAGACCGCCCCCGAGATCGTCGAGGAGTACTACGTCTCCTTCCTCCTCGACCGTGCCAACCGCACCTTCCTCTCCATCGCCTCCGTCGAGGGCGGCATGGAGATCGAGGAGGTGGCGGCCACCCGTCCGGAGGCCGTCGCCAAGACCCCGATCGACGCGATCGACGGCGTGACGCAGGAGAAGGCGCGCGAGATCGTCGAGGCCGCGAAGTTCCCGGCCGAGGTCGCCGACAAGGTCGCCGACATCCTGGTCAAGCTGTGGGACACCTTCATCAAGGAGGACGCCCTCCTGGTCGAGGTCAACCCGCTGGCCAAGGTCGTCTCCGGCGACGTCATCGCCCTCGACGGCAAGGTGTCGCTGGACGACAACGCCGAGTTCCGTCACCCCGACTTCGAGGCCCTCCACGACAAGGCCGCGGCCAACCCGCTCGAGGCCGCCGCCAAGGAGAAGAACCTCAACTACGTCAAGCTCGACGGCGAGGTCGGCATCATCGGCAACGGCGCGGGTCTCGTCATGAGCACCCTGGACGTCGTCGCGTACGCCGGTGAGAAGCACGGCAACGTGAAGCCCGCCAACTTCCTGGACATCGGCGGCGGCGCCTCCGCCCAGGTCATGGCGAACGGCCTGGAGATCATCCTCGGCGACCCGGACGTCCGCTCCGTGTTCGTCAACGTCTTCGGCGGCATCACCGCCTGCGACGAGGTCGCCAACGGCATCGTCCAGGCGCTGAAGCTCCTGGAGGACCGCGGCGAGAAGGTCGAGAAGCCGCTCGTCGTCCGCCTCGACGGCAACAACGCCGAGCTGGGCCGCAAGATCCTCACCGACGCCAACCACCCGCTGGTCCAGCGCGTCGACACCATGGACGGCGCGGCCGACAAGGCCGCCGAGCTGGCCCACGCCGCCAAGTAAGCACTCAGGACGAGGACAGAACACACCATGGCTATCTGGCTCAACAAGGACAGCAAGGTCATCGTCCAGGGCATGACCGGCGCCACCGGCATGAAGCACACCAAGCTCATGCTCGGTGACGGCACCGAGGTCGTGGGCGGCGTGAACCCGCGCAAGGCGGGCACCTCCGTGGACTTCGACGGCACCGAGGTACCGGTCTTCGGCACCGTCAAGGAGGCCATCGAGAAGACCGGCGCCAACGTCTCCGTCATCTTCGTGCCGGAGAAGTTCACCAAGGACGCCGTCGTCGAGGCCATCGACGCCGAGATCCCCCTGGCCGTCGTGATCACCGAGGGCATCGCCGTGCACGACTCGGCCGCCTTCTGGTCGTACGCCGGCAAGAAGGGCAACAAGACCCGGATCATCGGCCCGAACTGCCCCGGCATCATCACCCCGGGCCAGTCCAACGTCGGCATCATCCCGGGCGACATCACCAAGCCGGGCCGCATCGGCCTGGTGTCGAAGTCCGGCACGCTGACGTACCAGATGATGTACGAGCTGCGGGACATCGGCTTCTCGACCGCCGTCGGCATCGGTGGCGACCCGATCATCGGCACCACGCACATCGACGCGCTCGCCGCGTTCGAGGCCGACCCCGAGACCGACCTGATCGTCATGATCGGCGAGATCGGTGGCGACGCCGAGGAGCGTGCGGCCGAGTACATCTCGAAGAACGTGACCAAGCCGGTCGTCGGCTACGTCGCGGGCTTCACCGCGCCCGAGGGCAAGACCATGGGCCACGCCGGCGCCATCGTCTCCGGTTCGTCCGGCACCGCCCAGGCGAAGAAGGAGGCCCTGGAGGCCGCCGGCGTCAAGGTCGGCAAGACGCCGACCGAGACGGCGAAGCTCGCCCGGGCCATCCTGGCCGGCTGACCGCCGCACCGGCACACCGAACGGCCCGCTCCCGGCACCCGGGAGCGGGCCGTTCGGTTCCCCCCCAACACACACCATCCGGTCCTCCGCCAGTCAGTCCAGGCGGGGCGTCAGGCGCTCCGGCCCGTGCTGAAGCTGGTCCCGCAGTTTCTGCCGCAGCTCCAGCTGCTCGTCCGACAGCGCCCCCGGCGCCACCCGGGGCGGCACTCCCCGCACCGTCTCGCCCGGGGACACGGGCGGCTCGTAGTGCGTGGGCGCGGTGCGCAGGGTCAGGGCCGTGGTGCCGATGAGGGCGACCGTGAACGCGATCGCGGCCCTGGTCAGGATCCGCGCCCGGCGTTCGCTGCCCCTGCGCACCGTCGGCGGCCCGGCGGCCCGCAGCCGCTCGGCGGACGCCACCTCGGCCAGCCGCCGGTGCAGCACCTGCGGGTCGGCCAGCTCGGGCAACCGGTCGGCGAGGGCCTCGCGGGCGTGCAGCAGCCGGTTCGCCGCCGTGGGTGTGCTCGCCTCCGTCTCCGCGGCCGTCTCGGGCAGGCCGAGCCCCACACCGTCGTAGAGCACCAGCGTGCGGCGGCGCGGCGGGGGGAGCCGCAGCAGGGTGTTGAGCAGGGTGCGGTCACCGGGGTCGGCGGGCGGGGGCTCCGGGTGCCGGTGACGCAGCCGGAACCGCTGCCACGGCGACAGCGCGTACTCGTACGCCGTCGCCCTCACCCAGCCCACCGGGTCGCGATCACGGGCCACCTCCGGCCATCGCTCCCAGGCGGACTGGAAGGCACGCTCCACCGACTCACGCGCCAGCTCGCGACGGCCGGTCAGCAGGTAGGCCTGCCGCACCAGGGCGGGAGCGCTGAACTCGTACAGCGCGTCGAAAGCCTGAGCAGGCGTCATGTCGACCGGCCCGAGTCCCGGCCCCGGCCCGGACAAGAGGCCCGCGCCAGGCTCGGCACCCGCCACCGTCCCGGCCCCGTCTCCCGAAGCCGGCGCTTCCCCCGACGCTTCCGCCGCCCCCGATTCCCGTCCGTCCAGCGGCTTCGCGGGGAGGACGAGGCTGTCGGTGGCCTGGTCCGCGGGGGCACCCGGTCCGGTGCCGACCGCCACGACGACGGGCACCGGTTCCGCCTGCCGGGACGCCGCCTCCTCGGCCAAGGTGGTCAGCAGCTTCGCGTAAGCCTCCCGTTTCCGGCCGCGTGGAGTCGTGCGGCCGCTCTCCCACGCGCGGACCGTCTCGTGGGTGACGCCCACCCGCTCCGCGAGCTGAGCCTGGGTCAGCGCGGCGTTCTCCCGCAGGCGTCGGCGTGCCTTGGGCGGAGGCAGCGGGGACGCAGGGCTCCGTGTCACAGGGCGCCCCTTCGTACGAAAAAGTACATAAACATATATTGAGCGACACAACGGTCGTTCGCCTGTTACGCCGGTAAAGCGCGTGTCGTTGGGAGCATGGCGGGCGTGACCCAGACGACCGCTCACCGAGCCCCGTTGTCCCTGCTGCACACCCGTTGGCGTGACCGTTCGCCCGGACTGGGCGCGGGCCTCCTGGGCGGCACGCTCGCCGCGTTCATGGGACTGGTCGCGTGCGCCGCGCTCGTCGCCCTGCTCTGGATCAGCTCGCCGTACCCCGACAGCGGTCCCGGCGGTGCCCTGCACGTCGCCACGGCGCTGTGGGTGCTGGCGCACGGGGTCGACCTGGTCCGCCTCGACACGCTCTCCGGCGTCCCCGCGCCCATGGGCGTCACCCCGCTGCTGCTGCTCCTGCTGCCGGTGTGGCTGGTGCACCGGGCGGCCCGGGACGCCACGGACCCCGGGGACGGTGTGGGGGTGGCCGTGGGCCCGCGGGTGGGGGCCGGAGGGCGTCCGGGCGGGCCCCCGGACGCCGGGCCGCCCCCCGTCTCCGCGCGGAACGCCTGGTCAGGGGTGGTCCTCGGGTACCTCGCCGTGGCCGCGCCCGTAGTCCTCTACTCGACGGACGGAGTGCTGCGGCCGTCCTGGTGGGGGGCGGTGGTGTGCCTGCCGCTGCTCACCATGGGCGCGGCGGGCGCGGGCGTGTGGACGGCGTTCGGCCGGCCCGGCGGGCCGGTGGGGCGGGCGCTGCGTGTGCTGCCCCGGGAACTGCGGGAGCTGATGGTGGAGCCGGACGCCCGCCTCGGCGCCGCGACGCGGGCCGCGGGCGCGGGTGCGGCCGTGCTGGTCGGTGGCGGCGCGCTGCTGCTCGCGGTCTCCCTGGTCTGGCACTCGGCCGGCGCCCAGGAGGCGTTCCTGCGGCTGACCGAGGGCTGGTCGGGCCGGTTCGCCGTCCTGCTCCTCTGCCTGACCCTGGTGCCCAACGCGGCCGTCTGGGCTTCGGTGTACGCCCTCGGCCCCGGGTTCGTGCTCGGCACCGGGCATGTCGTCGGCCCCCTCTCGTCCGCCCCAGCGCCGCTGCTGCCGCCGTTCCCGCTGCTGGCGGCGGTGCCGGACGCGGGCCCCGGCACCCCGCTGCACTGGGCGTCCGCGGCGGTGCCGCTCGCGGCGGGGGCGGTGGTGGGCTGGTTCACGGCCCGGGCCGCGACACCCGCGGCGCCGGAGTACGAGGAGGGGACCGGGGTGTGGTCGTGGCGGCGGACCGTCGCCGCGGCCGTACTGGCCGCCGTCCTGTGCGCGACCCTCGTCGCCCTGCTGGCCTCACTCGCGGGCGGTCCGCTCGGTGGGGCCGGCCTCGCCCGCTTCGGGCCGGTGTGGTGGCAGGCCGGCGGCGCGACGCTGGGATGGATCGCGGTGGTGGCGGTGCCGGTGGCGTCGGTGGTGCGCGTGTGGCGCCGGCACGGCCCCGCGGCGAAGGTGTCCGAGGCACCGGCCTCCGGCACCGGCGAGGCGGGCGGCGGCGGGCGTCGCTGGAGCCTGAAGCCGAAACCCGTCAGCGGGAACGTCGATGAGGACGGGGACGGGGACGGGGGTGGCGGCCGGCGATGGGGCCTGGGACCGATGCCCGAGGTGTGGCGTCGCCGCGGGCGCAAGCAGGCGGAGGAGAGCGGCGACGGCGGCAGGGGCGCGGGCGGCGCGAAGGGGGACGAGGACGCCGTGCCCTTCGGGCTCTACGACGGGGACGGCGCCGATGCCGGCAAGGCCCCCTACGACCTCCTGCCGGTCGATCCCCCCGCGCAGTCGCCCCGTACCCCCTGAGGAGGCCCCGGACCCCCGGCGCCTCCCTCGACCGCGGGCCGGAGAGCCGGCCCGCGAGCCTCAGCCCTCCGTGCCCAGCAGGTCCCGGAACTCCTCCGGGAGGTGGGTCTCGCAGGACTGCCGCGCCTCGTTGGTCGGGGCGTCGGTCCGGCAGGTGTAGTAGTCGTTGAAGACCAGCTGGGCGCCGAAGGACGCGGCGACCAGCAGGATCGCCAGCGAGGCCGTGACCAGGCCACTGATCGAGGCGGTCCGCTGCGGGCCGCCGGACGGGCCCGCGGGCGCGGCCGGCGTGTCCGGGTCGGAGGCGGCGCGGGGCTTGGCGCGCAGGGCGCTGATACCCCAGTAGAGCGCCAGCGCGCCGAGCAGCAGCGCCACGTACGGCCAGTCGAAGAGCGCGAAGAACAGCGCCCACATGCCACCCATCAGGGCATACCGGGCACGCCGCTGCATCGGGTCCGTGGGGTCCCAGCGCGGGCCCGTGCCGCCGCCCGAGCCCTCGGGACCGGAACCGGAGCCCGGGGCGCCGGGCCGCTCGCCGAAGTTGCCGGAGGAGCGGCCGGGCTGCCGGTCGCTCCACTGCCGGCCCCACGGGGAACGGCCGCCCTCGCCCCGGTCGCCGGACGGGCCCTGGGAGCCGTCGTCCCCCGACGGGTGCCGCGGCTGCCACGGACGGTCCGGCGTGCCCTCCGGGGGCGGGGCGAACGGGTTGTCCTGCTGGCCGGCGCCGTCCTGTCCGCCGCCGCTCCTCCCCTCCGACGGGGTGTCGGGCGGTGAGGAGGGGCGCTCCCGCAGCAACACGGTGCTGCGCTCCCCTGGCTGCGCCGACTGCTGGGGGAGGGTGAGCAGTCGCAGGCTGCGGTCCGGCATCAAGTGAGCGTCTTCCCCTTGGCGATCGTGACGGTAAGGAACGGGCGAACGGGTCGGTACGACTGGTGAACGCCTGACACGCGGGTCGCGTTCCCGGCCCGGCTCCACGCAGACGCTACCTCCCGGCCACGCCCCCGTCCCGAGGGGGCCGCCCGGTGTGCCGGTATCGTTGCTGACGGTCGGCCGCTTCGTAGACTTCCCCGTATCCCGGGGCGCGAAGCATTCGTACGACTGTACAAACCGATGAACGTGCACAGCCGGCGGTCGCCTCCGACCGGCGGAAGAGCGCGGCCGACGGCCGTACGAGACCGACCGCACCCGACCCGCTCCCCCGAGAAAGGCCCCCACCGTGGCCGCCAAGCCCGTGGCCCAGCGAGCCAAGCGCCTCGTCGTGCTGGTCTCCGGTTCCGGCACCAACCTCCAGGCGCTCCTCGACGAGATCGCCGCCACCGGCGTCGAGGCCTACGGGGCCGAGATCGTGGCCGTCGGCGCGGACCGCGAAGGCATCGAGGGGCTGGCCCGCGCCGAGCGCGCCGGGCTGCCGACCTTCGTACGGAAGGTCAAGGACCACGGGACCCGTGAGGAGTGGGACGCCGCGCTCGCCGAGGCGGTCGCCGCGCACGAGCCGGACCTCGTGGTCTCGGCCGGGTTCATGAAGATCGTGGGCAAGGAGTTCCTGGCCCGCTTCGGGGGGCGGTTCGTCAACACCCACCCCGCCCTCCTCCCCAGCTTCCCGGGAGCCCACGGCGTGCGGGACGCGCTCGCGTACGGCGCCAGGGTCACCGGCTGCACCGTCCACTTCGTCGACGACGGCGTCGACACCGGGCCGATCATCGCGCAGGGCGTGGTGGAGATCCGGGACGAGGACGACGAGAGCGCTCTGCACGAGCGCATCAAGGAAGTCGAGCGAAGGCTGCTCGTCGATGTCGTGGGGCGGCTCGCCCGCAACGGCTATCGCATCGAGGGACGAAAGGTAGTTATCCAGTGACCGCCGAGAGCAACAAGCGGGCCATCCGTCGCGCGCTGGTCAGCGTCTACGACAAGACCGGGCTGGAGGATCTCGCCCGCGGGCTCCACGAGGCGGGTGTCGAACTCGTCTCCACCGGCTCCACGGCCGGCCGTATCGCCGCCGCCGGCGTCCCCGTCACCAAGGTCGAGGAGCTGACCGGCTTCCCCGAGTGCCTGGACGGCCGCGTCAAGACCCTGCACCCCAAGGTGCACGCCGGCATCCTCGCCGACCTGCGCCTGGACAGCCACCGGCAGCAGCTCGGCGAGCTGGGCGTGGAGCCGTTCGACCTGGTCGTGGTCAACCTCTACCCGTTCCGCGAGACCGTCGCCTCGGGCGCCACCCCCGACGAGTGCGTGGAGCAGATCGACATCGGCGGCCCCTCCATGGTCCGCGCCGCCGCCAAGAACCACCCCTCCGTCGCGGTCGTCACCAGCCCCGCCCGGTACGCCGACGTGCTCTCCGCGGTCAAGGACGGCGGGTTCGACCTCGCCGCCCGCAAGCGGCTGGCCGCCGAGGCCTTCCAGCACACCGCCGCCTACGACGTGGCCGTCGCCTCCTGGTTCGCCTCCGAGTACGCCCCGGTCGACGACTCGCAGTTCCCCGACTTCCTGGGCGCCACGTACGACCGCGCCCACACCCTGCGCTACGGCGAGAACCCGCACCAGCCGGCCGCCCTCTACACGTCCCCCGGGGGCGGCGGCCTCGCCCGCGCCGAGCAGCTGCACGGCAAGGAGATGTCTTACAACAACTACACGGACACGGACGCCGCCCGCCGTGCCGCGTACGACCACGACGAGCCCTGCGTCGCGATCATCAAGCACGCCAACCCGTGCGGCATCGCGGTCGGCGCGGACGTCGCCGAGGCACACCGCAAGGCGCACGCCTGCGACCCGCTCTCCGCGTTCGGCGGCGTGATCGCGGTCAACCGCCCGGTCTCCAAGGAGATGGCCGAGCAGGTCGCGGAGATCTTCACCGAGGTCATCGTCGCGCCGGACTACGAGGACGGCGCCCTGGAGGCCCTCGCCAAGAAGAAGAACATCCGCGTGCTGCGCGCCCCCGAGGCGCCCGCCGCCCCGGTCGAGGTCAAGCCGATCGACGGCGGCGCCCTCCTCCAGGTCACCGACCGCCTCCAGGCCGACGGCGACGACCCGGCCACCTGGACCCTGGCGACCGGCGAGGCCCTCCCCCCGTCCGACCTGGCCGACCTCGCCTTCGCCTGGAAGGCGTGCCGCGCCGTCAAGTCCAACGCGATCCTCCTCGCCAAGGACGGCGCCTCCGTCGGCGTCGGCATGGGCCAGGTCAACCGCGTCGACTCCGCCAAGCTGGCGGTCGAGCGCGCGGGCGCCGAGCGCGCCGAGGGCGCCTACGCCGCCTCCGACGCCTTCTTCCCCTTCCCGGACGGCCTGGAGATCCTCACCGCGGCCGGCGTGAAGGCCGTGGTCCAGCCCGGCGGCTCGGTCCGCGACGAACTGGTCGTCGAGGCGGCGAAGAAGGCCGGCGTGACGATGTACTTCACCGGGACGCGGCACTTCTTCCACTGACCCGCCGCGCCCGCCCCCCGCGGGCAGCGCAAGGCCCCCGGCCCCTCCAGGGAGGGGCCGGGGGCCTTCGTCCGCCGGTCGGCGGGCGGAGTGGATCAGCAGGGGCGCAGCGACCAGATCGGGTCCCATGTCGCGGTGCCCGCCTGGTAGGCCGTCGAGGTCCAGCGGACGCTTCCGTCCCGGTTGAAGAACTTGGCGACCGTGCCGCGCGTTTGGTTGTTGGTGAAGGGCCCGTCACCGGTCCAGTTGGTGACGTTCCACGTCTGGCACTTGTAGAAGTCGAACTTGGTGCCCTTGACGACCATGCACAGGTGGCCGTAGTCGCAGGCCAGGTCCTGGGCGCCCATGGTCCGGGGTGCCCGGGTGACGGTCAGGCCCTCGTACTTGACCGCGTCGGCGGTCACCCGCAGCGGTTCGGGCCGGTCGGCCAGCACCTGTTCGGCCGCCTGCTGGAGCGCGGTCACCCGGGTGCCGGCCGGGTCGGCGGCGGTGGCCGCGGCCGTGGAGCCGGCGACCAGGGCCGAGGCCGCGACGAGCAGCGCGGCGGATTTGGTGATGTTCACTGTGGTTCCCCCATGAACGTCGGTGTCGTACCGCCGAAGCGGTGTGCTCACACCGTGCCCGTGCCGCCCGCCGCGCGGTACCTGGCAACTCCCAGGGTCAGTGACCGCCCCGCGGGGTGTACTCCTTGAGGTGGTGGGCGACGCGGTCGGCGTAGTCGCGGTACTTCGGGGGAACACCGCCCGCGTCGTTCACCTTGTCGTACGACGTCCGGTAGGCGACCGCGATCAGCACCCGGCGGTCTCCCGGCAGGCGGACGTCGAGGCGCGGCGCGATCCAGCACAGGTAGCGGCCCATCGCCGGGATGGACTCGGCGGGCGGGAACGGCGGCTCGGGGACGGTGGTGCCGGGGGTGCCGTCCTCGTTCATCCACCAGCGCAGCACCTTCGGGGTCCAGCGGGCGATGCCGTACTCGTCCCGGGCGGGGTCGGAGAGGGCCGGGTCGAAGTCGCTCTCCACCTTCAGCATGGCGGCGATCAGGGGCGAGCTGACGTCCTTGCGATCGCAATCGTGCGCGGTCTCGACGATCAGCAGGCGGTAGGCGGGCGGCACGCCCCGGTCGGTGCGCAGCTCGTCCGCACCGTAGGAGGCGGCGGAGACGTTCGTCGCGGTGGCGCCGGTGCCCTGCGCCCCGGGCCCCGGGCCGCCGCCCTCGTCGTCGTCGCGGACGGCGAGGCCGTACCCGAGCGCGGCGGCGGTCACGGCGGCGGTCAGGGCGAGGGCCACCCGCCGGGTGCGGGCGCGGCGTGGCACGGAGCGTGCGATGCGGATTCCGGAGGCCGCCGCGACCCGTCGGGCCAGGGCGTCCGTGCCGATGCGTCCGGCGTGCGTACGGGTCAGGCAGGCCCGCACGATCTCCCGCCACTCCTCGGGCAGCTCGGGCGACAGCCGCAGCTCCTCGGTGCCGCGGGCGTAGGCGGCGCCGGCGTCGCGGCGGGCCGCGGGGGTGCCGCCGGGCAGGGGGAAGGAGCCGCTGAGCACGAGGTGGGCGAGGACGCCGAAGGCCCACACGTCGGCCGAGGGGCGGACCCGGCGGCCGCGTTCACCGATCTCGGACCAGAGCAGTTCGGGCGGCGTGTAGTCCGGGGTGGAGAAGGCGGGCGTGTAGGCGTGGGTGCCCTCCAGCTCGGCGGCCATGTTGAAGTCGGCGAGCCGGACCGAACCGTCCGCCATGAGCAGCACGTTGGCCGGTTTCAGGTCGCCGTGCACCCACCCGGCGCCGTGCAGCTGGGCGAGGCCCTCGCAGACCTGGGCGACCAGCGCGGCGCCCCCGGACGGACGCGGCCGCGCGGACAGCAGGGCGGCCAGGGACCCCTCCGCCTTCTCCAGCACCAGGACGGTGGCACCGTCGAGGGCGGGGCGGGCCGGGTCGTCGACGACCAGCGTCTCGTACATCCGCACCAGCCGTGGCCTGCGCAGCCTGCGGTGCAACTCGACCTCGCGCTCGACGAGTTCGCGCAGGTGCGTGAGCTGGCGCGGGGTGCCCGTCCCGGTGGGCAGGAACTTCAGGGCGGCCGTGCGCGGCAGCCCTCCGACGGCGCCGCCCTCGCCGTCGACGCGGCGGGCCTCGTACACGCTGCCGAAGGCGCCGGTCGCGATCGGCGCCCGCACCTCCCAGCCGCCGACCCGGTACCCCTTCGGGACGGCGACGGCGTACGGCTCGGTCACCGCGGCACCCGGCGGGGCGGTGGGGCGAGGACCACGAGGTCGTCCTCCCGTACGAGGTCGAAGCGGAGCGCCATGGAGACCAGCGACTCCTTCTTGCCGTTGAGCCGCGCGCCCGCCTCCGCCGTCTCCGGCCCCGGCTTCAGGCGCAGCTTCACCGCCAGGTAGTCGATGTTCCACTGGACGGTCGTGCGCGAGGCGGCCGGCCAGCCGGGCCGCAGCCGCTCGACGACCTGCTCGACGGTCGGCAGCGGCGCGTGCGGCGCCCCGCGCAGCCGTGGCTCGCACAGGGCGGCCAGCACGGCGAAGTACCGCTTGGTGCGGTCGACGGAGAAGGCCGGGGCGGTCGGCTCGCCGTCGGTGCCGTCCTCGGCGCGCAGGTAGTCGTGGCGCGGCGCCCACACCTCGACCGGCAGCAGGTCGCCCGCGGCGGGCAGCACGATCCGGGAGAACTCGAAGGGCACCGGGGCGTCCAGCCGGCCCGGCGCGACCTTGATGTGCTCTCCGGCACCCTCCGGGTTCTCCACCACGTACGTCTGGTGGGCCGAGAGGTTGCTCACGGTCCAGAAGGTGCCGTGCGCGGTGATCTCACCCGCTCTGCGGGACACCCCGTCGTGCCCGATCAGCAGGCCGCCCTCGGGCACGGCCCGCCCGAAGACGAGCCGTTCGCCGGGGGCGAGCCGGAGCTGGGTGCGGGTGCGTTCGTCCTCCGTGGTCGGCGGAGGTACCACGATGATGCTGTACAAGGTGCGTCTCCCCGTGCCTGACGGCTACCCGGGCCAGACTATTGCGACGCACCAGGGCCGTGCCCCCCTCGTACGGGTGAGACACGGCCCTGTGACGTGTTTGGCGAGAAAGCGTTCCGCGGCGCGTCAGTAGCGCGGGCGCTTGAACCAGGCGGCGCCGTTCGCATTGCCGACGAAGACCGCGATCAGGATGCCGAGCACCAGATGGATGATGCCGAAAATGGTGAACGGGTAGACGGCGAGGATCGCGGTCAGGATGCCGAAGACCAGCGCGGTCACGCGCAGGCCGCTGCCGCCGGAGGCGAACTTCACCGCCAGGACGGCCGCCCAGACGCCCCAGACCAGCGCGAGCACCGCGATGCCCCACAGCGCGCCGGTCGGGTAGTCGGCCAGCCCCTCGAAGGCCGGGTCGTCCTTGGCCTGGTCGACGGCGACGGCCGAGAAGGCGAAGAGGGCCGTGCCGATCACCTGGAAGCCGACGATCACCCAGAGCATGACCCGGGCGGCACCGACGGTGCCGGGCATCGTGGTGGGGGCGCCGCCGCCGTAGGGCTGCTGCACGGGCGGCGCCGACGGGTAGCCGTAGCCGGGCTGGCCCTGCTGCTGGGGATAGCCGTAGCCGGGCTGGCCCTGGGGCGGCTGCTGGGGGTGGCCGTAGCCCGGCTGGCCCTGGGGCTGCTGCTGGCCCTGCGGCGCACCGTAGGGGTTGTTCGGGTCGCCGAAACTCATGGCGGGACTTCCTCCGTCGCTGTCACGTGCGGGGACGGCGCGCGGCCCGGCTCGGAGGAGGTACGTCGTTGCGGTTCGTCCCCCCGGTACGGCCCCGCGGCACTGTGCACCCCAATCGTTCGTGACCGGTCTCGCGCTTGTCCAGCCCGGCAACGAGGTGTTGTGCAAGTGCAACCACGTCGATCACGGGCGGACGCGCGCGAAGTGTTCGATGATGTCGCTTTGCTGGCAATTTGACGGAGCTTTGTCGTCGATCCGCTGCCCGGCCGGTGTCCGGGCGGCCTCCGCTGACCGTCCGGATCATGACCGGATTGGAACCGGGGGCCGGTCATCCGCGAGGATGGGGGCATGACCGCCCAGATTCTCGATGGCAAGGCCACCGCAGCCGCGATCAAGTCCGAACTGACCGCCCGCGTGGCGGCGCTGAAGGAGAAGGGCGTCACGCCCGGCCTCGGCACGATCCTCGTCGGGGAGGACCCCGGCAGCCAGAAGTACGTAGCCGGCAAGCACCGCGACTGCGCCCAGGTCGGCATCGCCTCCATCCAGCGCGAGCTGCCCGCCACGGCGACGCAGGAGGAGATCGAGGCGGTCGTCCGCGAGCTGAACGAGGACCCGGCCTGCACCGGCTACATCGTCCAGCTCCCGCTGCCCCGGGGCATCGACGAGAACCGCATCCTGGAGCTGATGGACCCGGACAAGGACGCGGACGGCCTGCACCCGATGAACCTCGGCCGTCTCGTGCTGAACGAGCCGGCCCCCCTGCCCTGCACCCCGAACGGCATCCTCACCCTGCTGCGCCGCTACGGCGTGGAGATCAAGGGCGCCGAGGTCGTGGTGGTCGGCCGCGGTGTCACCATCGGCCGCCCGATGCCGCTGCTGCTCACCCGGCGCAGCGAGAACGCCACCGTGACCCAGTGCCACACCGGCACCCGCGACCTGGCCGCCCACCTCAAGCGCGCGGACATCGTCATCGCCGCCGCCGGCTCCCCGCACCTGGTCCGCCCCGAGGACGTGAAGCCGGGCGCCGCCGTCCTCGACGTCGGCGTCTCCCGCAACGCCGAGGGCAAGATCATGGGCGACGTCCACCCCGGCGTGGCCGAGGTCGCGGCCTGGATCTCCCCGAACCCGGGCGGCGTCGGCCCCATGACCCGCGCCCAGCTGCTCGTCAACGTGGTCGAGGCGGCGGAGCGCAGTGCCGGCTGACGACACACGCGCGGAGGACCAGGAGCGCGCCGAGAGCCGGAAGCGCGCCGGAGCCGAGGAACGTGCCGAAGCCGAGGAACGTGCCGAGGACCGTACGCGCGCGGAGGCGCCGGAGGCCCCCGAGCAGCAGGAGGAACTGACCGTCCGGGACCCCGTCAGCGCGCCCGGCGCCGACGGCAGGCCGCGTCGGTCCACCCGCCGGTTCCCCCTCTTCACCCGGGACACCGCGCGCCCCGAGGGCGGCGGCCGGGCCGCCACCGCCGACGCGCCCGCGCCCGCCCGGCAGTGGCCGATCCTGCTCGTGGTCGGCCTGGTCGGGATCGGCCTGCTGCTCAGCGCGCTGGACGTGTTCCGCTGGGGTCTGGTCCTGATCGGCGTCGCGCTGCTCGGCGGCGCCGTGCTCCGCTGGCTGCTGCCCGACGTCGGCATGCTCGCCGTGCGCTCGCGCTTCACCGACATCGCCACCTACGGCGTCCTCGGCCTCTCCATCGCCCTGCTGGCGCTGATGGCCCAGCCGAACCCGCTGCTGGAGATCCCGTTCCTGAAGGACACCCTGCACTTCACGGTGAGCTAGGAACGGGGCGCGACGGCCCGTCCTCCACCCCCGTGGAAGGACGGGCCGTCGCCGCGACCAACCCTCCTGTACGCGGAACGCCCTGTTCAACGCCTGGCAGGCCGCTGTGGCACGGAAGTGACCGTTCCGCTACTCCGTCACGCGAGCCGTGAAAAAGAGGGTTCGGTGCGGGGCACGGTGACGCCGGTGGGACACTGGACCGCGGGCCGGTGGGCGTGCGACGGTGCATGCCCACGGCCCCTGTGCTCCTGTGCGCCCCCACCCCGGGAACTGACTTCCTGACCGGGCGCATCCCTGTGGGTAGCCAGAACGAGGACTCCGCGCGGGACGCCGCGCGCGAGGACAACGGGGAACGAACAGCACGTCACCGGGGGGAAGAGGGGGAAGCAATGCCTCGTTGGAAGGCCTTGCCTGATGAACTCGATCCGCAGATCAAGGAGTTCACCAGCCAGCTGCGTCGACTCGTGGACCGCAGCGAGCTGGGCATCGCGTCGGTGGCCGACGCCACGGGCTACAGCAAGACGTCCTGGGAGCGTTATCTGAACGGCCGGCTGCTGGCGCCGAAGGGCGCCATCGTGGCCCTGGCCGAGGTGACGGGGACCAACCCCGTCCACCTGACCACCATGTGGGAGCTGGCGGAGCGTGCCTGGAGCCGCTCGGAGATGCGCCACGACATGACCATGGAGGCCATCCGGATCTCGCAGGCGCGCGCCGCGCTCGGCGAGCTGGGTACGCCCGCGGCCGCGTCGGGCAACGGCGGCAGGAGCGGCAGGGGAAGCCGCTCCGGCCGCCACGGCGGGGGAGCGACGGCCACGCCCGGGATCGCCGGGCCGGCCGGTGTCGCGCCCACCCTGCCGCCGGCGGTCCCCGTGCAGCCGACGGCCGCCGACAGCCCCGACTCCGCCGTCGGCACGGCGCGGGGCGGCGGTGCGCCGGGCTTCCCCTCCGCCCCGTCCTCCGGCGGCGCGACCGACGGCAACTCCTGGAACATGGCGGGGTACCGGGGACCGGCCCCGACCGGTGACCGCACGGCGCGGCCCGCGCACCCGGCGGGCACCCGTGGCGAGACGGGACCCGCGACCCCGCCGGCCACCCCCGCCCCGGGCCACCGGGGGACCCCCCGCGCGCACGGCGAGCCCTCGCGCGGCGGCTCCCGCTCGCGGAACGGGTCCGCCGGTGGCGGCAGCAAGCGGACGGGGACGTTCGTCGCCGGTGTCGTCGGCGTGCTCGTCGTGATCGCGGGCGCCTTCTTCCTGCTGAACGACGGCGGTGGCAAGAAGGACGAGGGCGCCGCGCCCTCCCCGTCGCCGACCGTCAGCAGCGACCCCGCGCTGCCGCCGGGCGTGAAGTGCGGCGGCGACGCCTGCACCGGCAAGGACCCGGAGGTCATGGGCTGCGGCGGCGACCTGGTGACCACCGCCGCGACCGCCACCGTCGGCACGGCCGCCGTGGAGGTCCGCTACAGCAAGACCTGCGGCACCGCGTGGGCCCGCGTCACCCAGGCCGCACAGGGCGACGAGGTCCAGGTGAGCGCGGACGGCAGGAACGCCCAGACGGGCGCCGTCACCGAGGCCGGCGACAGCGTCGCCTACACGCCGATGGTGGCGGTGAAGTCCCCGGCCGACGCCGAGGCGTGCGTGACGCTGGCCTCGGGCCAGAAGGGGTGCACGGAGTAGGCGGACGCCGGCTTCCGACGGGCCCGGACGGCGGCTCACGGCGGGCCGGAACGGTGCCTCCCGACGGGCCTGGACGGCGGCTCACGGCTGGCCCGGACGGTGGCTTCCGACGGGCCGGAACGGTGTCTCACGGCCGGCCCGGCCGGCGGCTTCCGACGGGCCCGAAAAGAAAATCCGCTCCGGACACGCATGGCTCGCGCCGAGTCGGGCACGCGAAAAGTACCCCCACGGGAGTCCGGCAACGGCACCCCCGAACGGCGGTCGCCTTCGTCCCTCCTCTCCCGGACAGGCGGCCGCCTCACTCATGTCCCCGCCCGCACCGCGCCGCGGCACCCGGGCCCTCGGCACCTCCGCCCCCCGGGCCCTCGCACCCCGGACCCTCGGCACTTCTCCGCCGCCCCCGCCCCCCCCGGGCCCCCGGCATCCCGGTCCGCGGGCGCCCGGGTGACCCGGTGGCGCCTGTGGGCCGGGCCACACCGGCCCGGACGTCCCGCGCACCGCGGGCGCGATAGCCTGACGGCTGCATGGATCTCTTGATACCAAGAGATCGATCAAACGCCCGGGGCAGGGACGCCCCACCGCCAGCTGTCATACGGAGAACGCCATGACCCGCACTCCCGTGAACGTCACCGTCACCGGCGCGGCCGGCCAGATCGGTTACGCCCTGCTCTTCCGCATCGCCTCCGGCCAGCTGCTCGGCGCGGACGTGCCGGTCAAGCTCCGCCTCCTGGAGATCACCCCGGCGCTCAACGCCGCCGCGGGCACCGCGATGGAGCTGGACGACTGCGCGTTCCCGCTGCTCCAGGGCATCGAGATCACCGACGACCCGAACGTCGCCTTCGACGGCGCCAACGTCGCCCTCCTCGTGGGCGCCCGCCCGCGCAGCAAGGGCATGGAGCGCGGTGACCTCCTGGAGGCCAACGGCGGCATCTTCAAGCCGCAGGGCAAGGCCATCAACGACCACGCCGCGGACGACATCAAGGTCCTCGTCGTCGGCAACCCGGCCAACACCAACGCCCTGATCGCCCAGGCCGCCGCCCCGGACGTACCGGCCGAGCGCTTCACCGCGATGACCCGCCTGGACCACAACCGCGCGCTGACCCAGCTCGCGAAGAAGACGGGCTCGTCGGTCACCGACATCAAGCGCCTGACCATCTGGGGCAACCACTCCGCCACCCAGTACCCGGACATCTTCAACGCCACCATCGCCGGCAAGAACGCCGCCGAGGTCGTGAGCGACGAGAAGTGGCTGGCCGAGGACTTCATCCCGACCGTCGCCAAGCGCGGCGCCGCCATCATCGAGGCCCGCGGCGCCTCGTCGGCCGCGTCCGCCGCCAACGCCGCCATCGACCACGTCCACACCTGGGTCAACGGCACCGCCGACGGCGACTGGGCGTCCATGGGCATCCCGTCCGACGGCTCCTACGGCGTCCCCGAGGGCCTCATCTCCTCCTTCCCGGTCACCTGCAAGGACGGCAAGTACGAGATCGTCCAGGGCCTGGAGATCAACGACTTCTCCCGCGCCCGCATCGACGCCTCCGTCCAGGAGCTGTCGGAGGAGCGCGACGCGGTCCGCGGTCTCGGCCTCATCTGATCCGCCGCACCGGCCCCCGGCACCGCCTCGCGGCGGTCCGGGGGCCGACGTGTTTCCCGGGTCCCCTGTCCCCGTTCGGGACGTGCGGGCCCGGCAGCTCCCCTATGCTGATGCCTCGTCAATTCGTCCGTCGACGACGACGGACTTCACGCGCATCGGGGGATCGGCGTGAGCACCGCCTACGTGCCGCAGCAACCACAGCCGGGCGACGCGGCCACACCGCCTGAACCCGCACCCGTCCCGCCGTACGCCAGCGAGGCCACCCGGCTGCTGTGCGCGGGTGCCTACCTCGACCCCGCCTACCGGGACCGCGTCATCGAGGAGCTGTACCTCGACGAGCAGCGGATCGTCGCGCCGTCCCTCGGCTTCGACGCGGCCCGGGTCCTCGCCCACGCCCTGCGGGCCCGCCGGCACGAGCTGCTGTGGTCGGCGGCCGTCATCGGGCTGTGGGTGGTGGGTCTGCCCCTCAGCGGCTGGCTGCTCGCCTTCTTCGTGTGGCCCAGCGTGCTGCTCGCCCTGGCCCCCTGGCTCCGCGGCCGCGCCGAGCAGCCGCCCCTGTACCGGCGGCTCGCGGCCTTCGTGGCCCGCTGGTGGGGCCGGCTGCAATTCGCCTTCTTCCTGTTCGTGCTCGTCGCCTTCGCGTTCGGCGGCGGCGAGGACGACTCCTCCTACGGATCGTCGTCGTACGGCCCCTACGACTCGGGCGGCGGCGACTGGCAGGAGGCCACGGACCTGCTGACCCCGTCCGTCGGGGGCGACCTGATCGAGGTGTGGCAGGCCTGGTTCGGGATCGCCGTCCTGGTGCTCATCGGGCTCTGCGTGGCCGCGCAGCGCAACCAGTTCGCCCGCGCGCTCGCTGCCGAGCTGTCCCCGGGACGCTTCCCGGACGCGGCCGGTGACCCGGCGGAGAAGGGCGACGGCGCCCGCTTCCAACGGGTGATGCGGCGCATCCGGCTGGAACAGCACGCGCCGCTGGTCATGTACAACGAGAAGCACCCCTTCTGCGGGGCGGGAGCGGCGTACGACACCTGGGTCCTGGCCGTCGAGCTGAAGCCGGACGACGAGAAGAAGCAGCAGCCGCTCAGCAACCGCGCGATCCTGGACCGCGTCCGGCCCATGATCGAACAGCTGCGTCTGCCCTCCGAGTTCGCGGGCGCCCAGGTGCGCGACCGGTTGCGCCGGCTGGAGATCGACGAGTGCGTCTTCCTCCCGGTGGAGGGACTGCTCGACCGCGAGCAGGCCCCGTACGGCTGGGAGCTGTTCGAGCAGCACCGGACGAGCGCCGTGGAGGAGGGCGCCGAGAAGCGGCGGCACTTCCTGCGCATCCGGGTCGGCGGCTGGGAGGAGGAGCTGGTCGTCACGGTCTTCGTGCGCCTGCACACGCAGGGCCGGATGCTGATGCTGGAGATCGCCCCGCACGTGCTGACGCCGGTGCGCGCGGACTTCAAGGACGCCGACCGCGCCACCCACCGGTTCCGCAACAACAACGTGCTGGGCAAGGCGGCCGGCGCCGTCGTCCTCGTGCCCGGGTCGGTGGGCCGCTCCCTGGTCACCCTCGGCCGCGGCGCGGTGTACGGCTGGCGGCTGCTGACCGGCGGCCACACCGGCGCGCTTCCCGCCGGGCCCGCGGTCTCCGTACGGGAGCTGGCCTCGACGCCCACCGGGTCGACCTTCCAGGAGATGGACGTCAGCCGCTACCTCCGGAGCATCCAGGACCGGGTCGGGCACGGGGTGCGGCTGGCCCTGGCCGACGCCGGTTACGAGACCGGCGAGTTCGTCCAGAAGATCGTGAACCTCAGCAACGGCAGCACCTACATCGGCAACGCGGAGGGGGCGACCTTCGCCGTCGGCGACAAGGCACACGTCTCGTCCACGTCGGGCGGCCCCGCGCCGCAGAAGGGATCCGGAAACCATGGCGGCACATGAGCCGAACGTCCACATCGGCAACGCGCAGGGGGCCACGTTCGCCGTCGGCGACAACGCGAACGTGACGGGCAACTACGGCACCGCGGCGGCGCGCGACGAGGCGGCCGAGGAGCTGCTGAAGGCGGTACGGGAGCTGCGCGCCGACCTGGCCCGCGTCCAGCGGACCGAGCGGACCGCCGAGCTGGACACCGCCCTCGCGGACACCGAGGAGGAGATCACCCGGACCGGCGCGACCCCCGAGGGCCGCCTCCAGCGGCTGCGGACCGCGCTCGAGGACACGCAGACCGCCCTGTCGCTGTTCGCGTCCTTCGGGACGGTGGCCGGGCTGCTGGGGATGTGAACCGATGAGCGGGGGACAGCAGCGGTACTGGAACGAGGCCGCCCAGCGCTGGGAGGACGCGGCGGGGAGCGCGACACCCGCCACCCCGCCGCCACCACCCCGGCCGGTGCCCGCGCCCGAGGCGCCCCGGACGCCCGCACCCCAGGCACCCCGTTCACCCCAGGAGCCTCGGCCACCCCGAGCGCCCCAGCCGCCGGGCCCCACCGGCGGGCCCGGCGGCTCGATGCCGGTACCGCCGCCGGTACCGCCGCCCGTCCCCGGCCCCTGGTCCGCGCCGGAGCTGCCGCACCCGGGTACGCCACCGCCCGGCTACCCGTCGCCCCGGGCCCCGGCCGGCACCGGCGGGCCCAGCCGCCGCCTTGTGTGGTCCGTGCTGGGCGGAGCCGCCGCGGCGGGAGCGGTGGTGGCCCTCGTGCTGACGCTGGTGGTCCCGGGGGACGACGGCACGGACGACCGCGGCGGCCGGCCGGCGGAGTCGGCGAGCGCCTCCGGGGGCGTGGATTCCCCGGCCCCCGAGCCCACCGCCCTGCGGACCGGAGAGACCGGCGAGACCGCAGGGACCGGGGAGCCCGGCGAGACAGCATCGCCCGGGGAGCCCTCGGGAGCGGTCACCGAGCCGCCCGACGGCTACGAGGTGCACGTCGACGAGGAGGGGTTCACCCTCGCCCGGCCCGCGGGCTGGGTGCGCGAGGAGCTGCCCTCGGAGTACGGCATGGGCGTGGTCAACTACCGCAGCTCCGACGGCGAGCGGCGGCTTCAGGTCTACCAGGTGGCGGAGTCCTCGCCCGCCGCGTCGTTCGAGCTGTTCCTCTCCGACGCCACACCCAAGGGGGACGGTTTCCGCAGGCTCTCCCTGGAGACACTGGACGACGGCGACTTCACCGGCTCGCGGCTGGAGTACCTCGTCGACTCCATCAGGAGGGAGCCCGACATCGGACCCTGGCACGTCGTGGACGAGCGTTTCGTGGCCGCCGACGGCGAGGTGTACGCCATCGCCGCCTACGGAGCCGACGCGGACGGCCGGGAGGACGAGCGCGAGCTCCTGCGGACGGCGCTCGGCCACTTCTGCCCGCCGTCCGCCGCCTGCGCGCCGGCCACCGGTGAGCAGTAGCGGGCCACCGGACCCCGACCGCCCGTCGCGCGGGTGATGTATTCCGTTCTGCCCGATTGTTCAGTGACCCGGCGCACTTCCGGCCCCCGATCCGCATGCATCGGGGGCCAAAGGGCATGAGCCCCCGGTCCCGTGGACGACACGCGTGTGACTCACGGGCGCTGAACAGGAACGGAAGGCATTCATCGATCATGGCGGACAGTACGGAACTTCAGGCACGCGAGACGATCCACGCCGACGGCCGGTGGCGGGCGGCCGTCTCGGGCGGCACCCGCGAGATCCTCGACCCCGCGGACGGCCTGCCCTTCGCCGTGGTCGCGGAGGGCGACGAGCAGGACGCCGACCTCGCGGTGGCCGCCGCCCGGCGCGCCTTCGACGAGGGGGAGTGGCCGCACACCCCGGTCGCCGCCCGCGCCGCCCTGCTGCGCCGCGCGGCCGACCTCCTGGTCCGCGACCGCGAGCGGCTCGGCCTGCTGGAGAGCCGCGACGCGGGCAAGACGGTGGAGGAGGGGCGGGTCGACATCGACTGCGTCGCCGACGCCTTCCGCTACTTCGCGGACCTGGTCGCCGGCGAGGCCCCCGGCCGGGTCGTCGACGCCGGCTCACCCGACATCCACAGCGTCGTCGTGCACGAACCGGTCGGCGTCTGCGCGATGATCACGCCCTGGAACTACCCCCTGCTCCAGGCCAGCTGGAAGATCGCCCCGGCGCTCGCCGCCGGCAACACGTTCGTGATCAAGCCCAGCGAGATCACCCCGCTCACCACCGTCGCCCTGATCGACCTGCTGGTCGAGGCCGGCCTCCCCGCGGGCGTGGCGAACATCGTCACCGGCCCCGGCCACACGGTCGGCGCCCGACTCGCCGAGCACCCCGGCGTCGACCTGGTCTCCTTCACCGGCGGCCTGGTCAGCGGCACCAAGGTCGCCCGGGCCGCCGCCGTCACCGTCAAGAAGGTCGCCCTCGAACTGGGCGGCAAGAACCCCAACGTCGTCTTCGCCGACGCCTGCGCGACCGAGGAGGGCTTCGACACCGCCGTCGACCAGGCCCTCAACGCCGCCTTCATCCACAGCGGGCAGGTCTGCTCGGCGGGCGGCCGCCTGATCGTCGAGGAGTCGGTCCGCGAACGCTTCGTCACCGAACTCGCCCGCCGCGCCGAACGCATCCGCCTCGGCCGCGGCACCGAGGAAGGCGTCGAGTGCGGACCGCTCGTCTCCGAGCAGCAGCGCGCCAGGACCGAGGAGTTCGTCGCCTCCGCCCTCGCCGAGGGCGCCGAACTGCGCTGCGGCGGCAAGCGTCCCGCGCCCTCACCCCAGCGGCCGGAGAGCGGCTACTTCTACGAGCCGACCGTCCTCGACCACTGCCACCGCGGGATGCGGGTCGTACGGGAGGAGGTCTTCGGGCCGGTCCTCACCGTCGAGACCTTCCGCACGGAGGACGAGGCGGTAGCCCTCGCCAACGACACCGAGTACGGTCTGGCCGGTGCCGTCTGGACCGCCGACGCGGGACGGGCCCGCCGGGTCGCCGGCCGGCTGCGGCACGGCACCGTCTGGATCAACGACTTCCACCCCTACCTGCCGCAGGCCGAGTGGGGCGGCTTCGGCAAGAGCGGAGTCGGCCGCGAACTGGGCCCCGCGGGCCTCGCCGAGTACCGCGAGAGCAAGCACGTCTACCAGAACCTCGCCCCCGAGCCCGTCCGCTGGTTCGCCGGCTGACCGCACCCGCTCCCCGCGCAGCGTCCCCGTCCCCGTACCCCTCTCCGCGTCCCCGCACCATCCGCTCGCCCCCACTGGAGTACCTCCATGCCAGAGACCACCCACGTCTACGACTACGTCGTCATCGGCGGCGGCACGGCGGGCTCGGTGATCGCCTCCCGCCTCACCGAGAACCCGGACACCACCGTCGCCGTCATCGAGGGCGGCCCCAGCGACGTCGGCCGCGACGACGTGCTGACCCTGCGCCGCTGGATGGGCCTGCTCGGCGGCGAGCTGGACTACGACTACCCGACCACCGAGCAGCCACGCGGCAACTCGCACATCCGGCACAGCCGCGCCCGGGTGCTCGGCGGCTGCTCCTCGCACAACACCCTCATCGCCTTCAAGCCGCTGCCGTCCGACTGGGACGAGTGGGAGGCCGCCGGCGCCGAGGGCTGGGGCGCGGTGCCGATGGAGGCGTACTACGCGCGGCTGAAGAACAACATCGTCCCGGTCGACGAGAAGGACCGCAACGCCATCGCCCGCGACTTCGTCGACGCCGCGCAGAAGGCGCTGGAGGTCCCGAGGATCGAGGGCTTCAACAAGAAGCCGTTCACCGAGGGCGTCGGCTTCTTCGACCTCGCCTACCACCCCGAGGACAACAAGCGGTCCTCGGCCTCGGTGGCGTACCTGCACCCGGTGATGGACGAGCGCCCCAACCTCACCCTCATGCTGGAGACCTGGGCGTACCGGCTGGAGCTGGACGGCACCCGCGCCGAAGGCGTCCACGTGCGCACCAAGGACGGCGAGGAGATCCTCGTCCGGGCCCGCAACGAGGTCGTGCTCTGCGCCGGCGCGGTCGACTCGCCGCGCCTGCTGCTGCACTCCGGCATCGGCCCGCGGGCCGACCTGGAGGCGCTCGGCATACCCGTGGCGCTCGACCTGCCCGGCGTCGGCGAGAACCTGCTCGACCACCCCGAGTCGGTGATCGTGTGGGAGACCCACGGCCCCCTCCCGGACAACTCCGCGATGGACTCCGACGCCGGCCTGTTCGTGCGCCGCGATCCCGAACACGCGGGCCCCGACCTGATGTTCCACTTCTACCAGATCCCGTTCACGGACCACCCGGAGCGCCTCGGCTACGAACGCCCGGCGCACGGCGTCTCGATGACACCGAACATCCCCAAGCCGAAGAGCCGCGGCCGCCTCTACCTCACCAGCGCCGACCCCGAGGCCAAACCGGCCCTGGACTTCCGCTACTTCACCGACGAGGACGACCACGACGGCCGCACCCTCGTCGACGGCATCCGCATCGCCCGCGAGGTCGCCGCGTCCGAACCGCTGGCCGGCTGGCTGAGGCGCGAGGTCTGCCCCGGCCCGGACGTCACCGGCGACAAGGAGCTGAGCGAGTACGCCCGCAAGGTCGCCCACACCGTCTACCACCCGGCGGGCACCTGCCGGATGGGCGCCGCCACCGACGAGCAGGCCGTCGTCGACCCCGAGCTGCGCGTGCGCGGACTGACCGGCCTGCGGATCGCCGACGCCTCCGTGTTCCCGACCATGCCCGCCGTGAACCCGATGATCGGCGTGCTCATGGTCGGGGAGCGCGCCGTCGAGCTGATCGGTGGTGACCACCGATGACCACGACCGTCAACGACACCGCCGCCGAGCGTCCCCCGGTCTTCGCCGTCGAGGGCCTGTGGAAGGTCTTCGGCCCCAAGGCCGCCCGCGTCCCCGCCGACCCGGAACTGGCCGCCCTGAGCCCGGCCGAGCTGCGTACCCGCACCGGCTGCACGGCCGCCGTGGCGGACGTCTCCTTCGACGTGCGCAAGGGCGAGGTCTTCGTCGTCATGGGCCTGTCCGGCTCCGGCAAGTCCACCCTGGTGCGCTGTCTGACCCGGCTGATCGAGCCGACCGCGGGCTCCATCGCCATCGACGGCGAGGACGTCCGCGCCATGGACCGGTCCCGGCTGCGCGCCCTGCGCCGCCACCGCGCCGCGATGGTCTTCCAGCACTTCGGCCTGCTCCCGCACCGCACGGTCCTCGACAACGTGGCCTACGGCCTGGAGGTCCAGGGCGTGGGGCGCGCCGAACGCCGCGAGCGCGCCGCCGCCGTCGTCGCCAAGGTCGGCCTGGAGGGCCTGGAGCACCGCCGCCCCGGCCAGCTCTCCGGCGGTCAGCGGCAGCGCGTCGGACTGGCCCGCGCCCTCGCCGTCGACCCCGAGGTGCTGCTCTTCGACGAGCCGTTCAGCGCGCTCGACCCGCTGATCCGGCGGGACATGCAGGAGGAGGTCGTCCGGCTGCACCGCGAGGAGGGCCGCACGATGGTCTTCATCACCCACGACCTCCAGGAAGCGCTCAAGCTGGGCGACCGCATCGCCCTGATGCGCGACGGCCGCGTGGTGCAGCTCGGCACCCCCGAGGAGATCGTCGGCTCACCCGCCGACGACTACGTCCGCGCGTTCGTCCGCGACGTCCCGCGCGAGCAGGTGCTCACCGTCCGGACGGCCGTGCGCCCCGCCGCCTCCGCCGACGAGGCCGGCAACGGACCGGCGCTCCGGCCCGACGCCACCGTGTCGGAGGCCATCGAGGCCGTCGCCCGGGCCGGCACCCCGGCCCGCGTCATGGACGCCGGACGCTGCCTCGGCGTGGTCGACGCGGACGCGCTGCTCGGCGTCGTGGCCGGCACGGAACGCCCCGGGGAGGCTGATGCCCCCGGCCCGGACCCCGTCGGGGAGGCGGATCAGCGCAAGGAGGCGGTCTGATGGCAACGGCCACCGCCCCCGCCGCCCGCCCCGCGCTCCCCGGCGTCCTCGGTCGCCCGGCCGTCCGCAAGCTGATGGTCCTCGCGGTCGCCGCCGCCGTCCTCGTCCCCCTCGCCGTCGCCCGGTGGGGCGGCGCCACCTGGCCGGACGCCCTCACCGTCGACGTCTCCGGACCGCTCGGCGAGGCCAGCGACTGGATCATCGACCACCGCGACAGCCACCCGCTGTTCCTCCACTTCCTCGGCCACGTCAGCAACGTCGTCGTCATCGCCGTACGCGCCGTGTACCTCGCCCTCCTCGCCGTCGGCTGGGCCGGGGTCACCGCGATCGGCGCCCTGGTCGCCTGGCGCGCGGCCGGCCTGCGCCTCGCGCTGGGCACCGCCGCCGCGTTCCTGGCCTGCGGCCTGCTCGGCATGTGGGTGCCGACCATGCAGACCCTGGCCCTGATGGTCGTCGCCGTCCTCGCGTCGGTCGCCGTCGGCGCCCTGCTCGGGCTCGCCGCCGGCCTGTCCGACCGGATGGACCGCCTGCTGCGCCCGGTGCTCGACACCATGCAGGTGCTGCCCGCCTTCGCCTACCTCCTCCCCGTCGTCCTGGTCTTCGGCATCGGCGTGCCCGCCGCGGTCCTCGCCACCGTCGTCTACGCCGCGCCGCCCATGGCCCGGCTCACCTCGCTCGGCCTGCGCGGCGCCGACAAGGAGGTCCTGGAGGCCGTCGAGTCCCTCGGCACCACCGCCCGCCAGCGGCTGCTGACCGCCCGCATCCCGCTGGCCCGCAAGGACCTCCTCCTCGGCGTCAACCAGACGATCATGATGGCGCTCTCCATGGCGGTCATCGCGTCCGTCATCGGCGCCGGCGGCCTCGGCGACCGCGTCTACCAGGCGCTGGCCTCGGTCGACGTCGGCGCCGCCCTCGCGGCGGGCATCCCGATCGTGCTGCTCGCCGTCGTCCTGGACCGCGTGACCGGCGCGGCGGGAGAGCGGCTCGGCGGGACCGGCACGTCCCCGCTGACCTGGCTGTACGTCCTCGTCGCCGCCGCGGCCGTGGCGGTCGCCGGACGGATCGCCGGGTTCCTGGACTGGCCCGAGGCCTGGGAGGTGGACATCGCCGAGCCCGTCAACCGGGCCGTCGACTGGATGACCGCCCACCTGTACTCAGGGGTGCCCGTCGTCGGCGGCACCGCCGACTGGGCCGCGCACTTCACCAGCTGGGTCCTCAACCCGCTCCGGGACGGCCTCCAGTGGCTGCCCTGGTGGTCCGTCCTGCTGGCCGTCGCCGCCCTGGCCTGGCTGATCGGCACCTGGCGCACGGCGCTCACCGCGGTCCTCGCCATGGCCGCGATCGGCGTGCTCGGCGTGTGGGAACCGTCCCTGGACACGCTCTCCCAGGTCCTCGCGGCCGTCGCCGTGACGCTGGTCGTCGGTTTCGCCGCGGGCATCGCCGCCGCCCGCAGCGACCGCTTCGAACGCCTGCTGCGACCCGTACTGGACGTCTTCCAGACCATGCCGCAGTTCGTCTACCTGATCCCGGTCGTGGCCCTCTTCGGCGTCGGGCGCGCGCCCGCCGTGGCCGCCGCGGTCGTCTACGCCCTCCCGGCCGTCGTCCGCATCACCGCCCAGGGGCTGCGCCAGGTCGACCCGGCCGCCATGGAGTCGGCCCGCTCGCTCGGCGCCACCAGCGGACAGCAGCTGCGGCAGGTGCAGCTCCCGCTGGCCCGCCGGTCGCTGCTGCTCGCCGTCAACCAGGGCGTCGTCCTGGTCCTCGCCGTCGTCATCATCGGCGGCCTGGTCGGCGGCGGGGCCCTCGGCTACCAGGTCGTCTTCGGTCTGGCCCAGGGCGACCTGGCGACCGGACTGGTGGCCGGCGCGGCGATCGTCTGCCTCGGCCTGATGCTCGACCGGGTCACCCAGCCGTCCGAACGACGTACGAAGAAGGGGGCCTGAGATGTCCCGCAAGCGGATCACGGCCGCCGCCGCCGTGCTGGTACTGGCCACCGGCTGCGGCGCCGCCGACATGACGCAGCAGGCGTCCCCGTTCGCGAACGCGCAGGGCGCGAGGACGGTCACCCTGTCCGTGCAGTCCTGGGTCGGCGCCCAAGCCAACGTGGCCGTCGCCCAGTACCTGCTGGAGCACGAACTCGGCTACCGCGTCGACACCGTCCAGGTCGACGAGGTCCCCGCCTGGGACGCGCTCAGCCAGGGCCGCGTCGACGCCATCCTGGAGGACTGGGGCCACCCCGAGCAGGAACAGCGCTACGTCCGGGACAAGCGGACCATCGCCCCCGGCGGCGACCTCGGCGTCACCGGGCACATCGGCTGGTTCGTCCCGACGTACTTCGCGAAGGAGCACCCGGACGTCACGGACTGGAAGAACCTCGACAAGTACGCCGACCTCATGCGCACCGCGGAGAGCGGCGGCAAGGGCCAGCTGCTGGACGGCTCCCCGTCCTACGTCACCAACGACAAGGCCCTGGTGGACAACCTGGACCTGGACTACCAGGTCGTCTTCGCCGGCTCCGAGGCCGCCCAGATCACCCAGATCCAGCAGTTCGCCAAGGAGAAGAAGCCCTTCCTGACCTACTGGTACACCCCCCAGTGGCTGTTCGAGAAGGTGCCGATGACGGAGGTGAAGCTGCCCCCGTACGAGGAGGGCTGCGACGCCGACCCGGCGAAGGTCGACTGCGCCTACCCGGTGACCCCGTTGCAGAAGTACCTCAACGCCGACTTCGCGAAGGACGGCGGCAAGGCGGCGGAGTTCCTGAAGAGGTTCAGGTGGACCACCGAGGACCAGAACCAGGTCTCCCTGATGATCGCCGAGCAGAAGATGCGGCCCGACGAGGCGGCGAGGAAGTGGGTGGACGGCCACGAGTCCGTCTGGAAGCGCTGGCTCCCCTGACGGCCGCCCACGCCCGGCCCCGGCCGGCACCCGGACGACCCGGCCCCGGGCCCGCCCCCGCGGCGGACCCGGGGCCGGGGCCGCTCACCAGTCGTCGCTGCCGGGCGGGATGCGCCGGCCGACCATCAGCCGGTTCCAGCTGTTGATCGCGGCGATCAGCCCCAGCAGGTGGGCCAGCGCGGTGGTGTCGAAGTGCCGGGAGGCCTCCTCGTACACCTCGTCCGGCACGAAGCCGTCCGTCAGCACGGTCACCGCCTCGGTGAGCGCCAGCGCGGCCCGCTCCCGGGCGTCGAAGACCTCCCCGGCCTCCTCCCAGGCGTCCAGCAGACCGAGCTGCCGTTCATCCACCCCCTGCTTCCGGGCGATGCCGAGGTGCAGGTCCAGACAGAACGCGCAGCGGTTGAGCTGCGAGGCGCGGATCTGCACCAGCTCGGCGAGGGCCGGGTCGCCCAGGCCCCGCTTGGCGGCGGCGCCCAGTTCCCGCAGTGCGGAACGGACGCCGTCGGCCAGGAAGGTGGTGCGGGCCGTCACGCGTACTGGCCCGGCGTGTAGTGCCCCGGCGTCAGCCGGCAGCTCACGCCGAACCGGTTCCAGGCGTTGATCACCGTGATCGCGGCGATCAGGTGGGCCATCTCCGTCTCGTCGAAGAACTTCGCGGCCCGCTCGTACACGTCGTCCGGCACGAACCCGTCCGTGAGCACGGTGACCGCCTCGGTCAGCTCGATCGCGGCCAGCTCCCGCTCCGTGTAGAAGTGCCGCGACTCCTCCCAGGCGGCGAGCTGCACGATCCGCTCCACGCTCTCGCCGGCCGCCAGCGCGTCCTTGGTGTGCATGTCGAGGCAGAACGCGCAGTGGTTGAGCTGGGAGGCGCGGATCTTCACCAGTTCCTTCACCTTGGGGTCGAGACCCTGGCCCGCGGCCTTGTCCAGCCGCAGCATCGCCTTCCAGACCTCGGGGGCGTGCTTGGCCCACTCCAGCCGGGGCGCCTGCTCGGGAGCGAAGGAGTCGGCAGCGGCGGCCGTGCCCGCCGGGTTCGTCGTCTGCGTCGTGTCCGTCGTGTTCATCGCGTTCGTCGTCATGCTTCGAGACTAGAAGCGGGGCAGCCCAGGAGTATGGTCCATTCCCATGGGGAAACCGTGGGCCACTTTCGGCGTCGACCTGCACCTCGACCGCTCCGGGCCCGGGCTGCGCCGCGGCCTCACCGACGCCCTGCGCGAGGCCGTCCGCGGGGGCAGGCTGGCCCCCGGCACCCGGCTGCCCTCCTCCCGCTCCCTCGCCGCCGACCTGGGCGTGGCCCGCAACACCGTGGCCGAGGTCTACGCCGACCTGGTCGCCGAGGGCTGGCTCACCGCCCGCCAGGGTTCCGGCACCCGGGTCGCCGAACGGACACCGGCCGCACCCCGCCACCGCCCGGCCCGCCCCGCCCCGCACCGCCGGGAGCCCGCCCCGCCCGCCTACGACCTCGTCCCCGGCACCCCCGAACTCGCCTCGTTCCCCCGCACCCAGTGGCTGCGGGCGGCCCGCCGCGCCCTGACCGCCGCACCCGACCGGGCCCTCGGCTACGGCGACCCCCGCGGCCGTGTCGAGCTGCGCACCGCGCTCGCCGGCTACCTCTCCCGCGCCCGGGGCGTGCGCGCCGACCCCGACCGGATCGTCGTCTGCTCCGGCTTCCTCGGCGGACTCGGTGTCCTCGCCGACGTGCTGCACCGCCGGGGAGCACGCTCCCTCGCGGTGGAGTCCTACGGCCTGCCCCACCACCGCCGGCTGCTCGGGCGCGCGGGCTTCGCCGTGCCGCCGCTGCCCTTCGACGACCGCGGCACCCGCCTGCCGGACGAACGGCTCACCGCCCGGGCCGTGCTGCTGACGCCCTCCCACCAGTTCCCGCTGGGCATGCCGCTGCTCCCGGAGCGCCGCACGGCACTGACCGACTGGGCCCGCGCCACCGGCGGCCTGGTCCTGGAGGACGACTACGACGGCGAACTCCGCTACGACCGCCAGCCCGTCGGCGCCCTCCAGGGACTGGACCCCGACCGCGTCGTCTACCTGGGCACCGCCAGCAAGTCCCTCGCCCCCGCCCTGCGCCTGGGCTGGCTGGTGCTGCCCGCGTCGCTCGTCGAGGAGACCATGGACGCCATGGCCGGGCGCACCCCGGGCGTCCTCGACCAGCTGACCCTCGCGGAGTTCATCGGCTCCGGGGACTACGACCGGCACGTGCGGGCCGCCCGGCTGCGCTACCGGCGCCGCCGCGACGCCCTGGTCGCCGCCCTCGCCGAGCGCGCCCCCGAGGTGCGGGTCACCGGCATCGCCGCGGGACTGCACGCCGTCCTCCGGCTGCCGCCGGGCACCGAGCAGCAGGTCGTCCGGGCCGCCGCCTGGCACGGGCTGGCGGTGCACGGCATGTCCACCTTCCGGCATCCCGAGGCGGCCGTCCCCCCGCTGGACGCCCTCGTGGTCGGCTACGGCACCCCGCCCGACCACGCCTGGGCGGGGGCGCTGGACGCGCTGTGCCGGGCGCTGCCGTAGGAGTCCGGGGCAGGTGGCCGCCGGGCAGCCTGCCGCCGGGTCACCGGCCCGGTGCGGATGCGCACGGCACCCCGGCGGACGCCTTCCGGTAGTCTTGCCCCCGGGCCGTGACTGGCGCGCTGGGATGGACCAACCATCGGGGAGCGGCCCGAGCAACGAGTGCCGTGCGCCTGGGCCGTCCGTACCGTGAACGCTGAACACAACGTCCGGAGGCCCCCGTGTCCGCAGAGCGCACCCCCGAGTCCACCGCCTACCGAGCCGCCCTCGACGTCATCCGCGCCGTCGAGCCGCGCGTGGCCGACGCGATCGGCCAGGAGGTCGCCGACCAGCGCGAGATGCTCAAGCTGATCGCCTCGGAGAACTACGCCTCCCCGGCCACCCTGCTGACCATGGGCAACTGGTTCAGCGACAAGTACGCCGAGGGCACCGTCGGCCGCCGCTTCTACGCCGGCTGCCGCAATGTCGACACCGTCGAGTCGCTGGCCGCCGAGCACGCTCGCGAGCTCTTCGGCGCCCGGCACGCCTACGTCCAGCCGCACTCCGGCATCGACGCCAACCTCGTCGCCTTCTGGGCCGTCCTCGGTGCCCGCGTCGAGGTGCCCTTCCTGGAGAAGACCGGTGCCCGACAGGTCAACGACCTGACCGACGCCGACTGGGCCGAGCTGCGCCGCGCCTTCGGCAACCAGCGCATGCTCGGCATGTCCCTGGACGCCGGCGGCCACCTCACCCACGGCTTCCGCCCCAACATCTCCGGCAAGATGTTCGACCAGCGCTCCTACGGCACCGACCCGGCGACCGGCCTCATCGACTACGAGGCCCTGCGCGCCTCGGCCCGCGAGTTCAAGCCGCTGATCATCGTCGCCGGGTACTCCGCCTACCCCCGGCTGGTGAACTTCCGGATCATGCGCGAGATCGCCGACGAGGTCGGCGCGACCCTCATGGTCGACATGGCGCACTTCGCCGGTCTCGTCGCGGGCAAGGTCCTCACCGGTGACTTCGACCCGGTCCCGCACGCCCAGATCGTGACGACGACCACCCACAAGTCGCTGCGCGGCCCGCGCGGCGGCATGGTCCTGTGCGACGACTCCCTCAAGGACCAGGTCGACCGCGGCTGCCCGATGGTCCTCGGCGGCCCGCTCCCGCACGTCATGGCCGCCAAGGCCGTCGCCCTCGCCGAGGCCCGCCGGCCCGCGTTCCAGGACTACGCCCAGCGCATCGTCGACAACGCCCGCGCCCTCGCCGAGGGCCTGATGAAGCGCGGCGCCACCCTGGTCACCGGCGGCACCGACAACCACCTGAACCTGATCGACGTGGCCTCCTCCTACGGCCTCACCGGCCGCCAGGCCGAGGCCGCCCTCCTCGACTCCGGCATCGTCACCAACCGCAACGCGATCCCGGCCGACCCGAACGGCGCCTGGTACACCTCCGGCATCCGCATCGGCACCCCGGCGCTCACCACGCGGGGCCTCGGCACGGCGGAGATGGACGAGGTCGCGGGCCTGATCGACCGTGTCCTGACCGCCGCCGAGGCCGGCACCACCAAGTCCGGCGCCCCCTCCAAGGCCTCCCACGTCCTCGACGCGAAGACCGCCGACGAGATCTCCCGCCGGGCGACCGACCTGGTGGCGGGCTTCCCGCTGTACCCGGAGATCGACCTCGGCTGACGGCTCCGACCAGGGGAACGAGCCGCGGGTGGAACCTGAGAGAATGGTGTGCATGGCGACTGACCGACCCCGCGTGCTCTCCGGAATCCAGCCCACCGCAGGCTCGTTCCACCTCGGCAACTACCTCGGCGCCGTCCGCCAGTGGGTGGCGCTCCAGGAGACCCACGACGCGTTCTACATGGTCGTCGACCTGCACGCGATCACGGTGCCGCAGGACCCGAAGGAGCTGCGCGCCAACACCCGGCTCGCCGTCGCCCAGTTGCTGGCCGCCGGTCTGGACCCGGACCGCTGCACGCTCTTCGTCCAGAGCCACGTCCCCGAGCACGCCCAGCTCGCCTGGGTCATGAACTGCCTCACCGGCTTCGGCGAGGCGAGCCGCATGACCCAGTTCAAGGACAAGTCCGCCAAGCAGGGCGCCGAGCGCGCCTCCGTCGGCCTGTTCACGTACCCCGTCCTCCAGGTCGCGGACATCCTGCTCTACCAGGCGAACGAGGTCCCGGTCGGCGAGGACCAGCGCCAGCACATCGAGCTGACCCGCGACCTGGCCGAGCGCTTCAACGGCCGCTTCGGCGAGGCCTTCACCGTCCCCTCCCCGTACATCCTCAAGGAGACGGCGAAGATCTACGACCTCCAGGACCCGTCGATCAAGATGAGCAAGTCGGCGTCGACGCCGAAGGGCCTGATCAACCTCCTGGACGAGCCCAAGGCCACCGCGAAGAAGGTCAGGAGCGCGGTCACCGACACGGACACCGTGATCCGCTTCGACCCGGTGGAGAAGCCGGGCGTCAGCAACCTGCTCTCCATCTACTCGGTGCTCACCGGCGCGGGCGTCGCCGAGCTGGAGGAGAAGTACGCGGGCAAGGGCTACGGCGCGCTCAAGACGGACCTCGCCGAGGTCATGGTCGAGTTCGTGACCCCCTTCCGGGAGCGCACCCAGCAGTACCTGGACGACCCGGAGACGCTGGACTCGATCCTGGCCAAGGGCGCGGAGAAGGCGCGCGCCGTCGCCGCGGAGACCCTCGCCCGGACCTACGACATGGTGGGCTTCCTGCCCGCCAAGCACTGATCGAGCACCGAGCAAGCACTGAGCACGGCCTCGCACCCCAGTACGGGTCCCAGTACACCCGTGCGCCCCGGTACGCCGTCACAGCGCTGCACATCACTCCGGTTGCGCCTGCCCAGGGCACGGCCGTGGCCGTACAGTCGATAGCCGGGTGTCCGACACCGCGACACACCACCAGTGACACGGAACGACAGGAGACGACGTGGGGACCGTAACGATCGGCGTGTCGATCGCGGTCCCGGAGCCTCACGGCAGCCAGCTCCAGCAGCTGCGCGCGGGCTTCGGCGACGCCGCTGCTCACGGTATCCCCACGCACGTCACCCTGCTGCCGCCGACCGAGGTCGACGGCGCCGCGCTGCCCGCGATCGAGGTCCATCTCGCGGAGGTCGCGGCGCGCGGCCGACCCTTCCCGATGCGGCTGTCCGGCACCGGGACCTTCCGCCCGCTGTCGCCGGTGGTCTACGTCCAGGTGGTCGAGGGCGCCGCGGCCTGCTCCTGGCTCCAGAAGCGCGTCCGGGACACCTCCGGACCGATCCCCCGCGAACTCCAGTTCCCGTACCACCCGCACGTCACCGTGGCGCACGGCATCGAGGAGGCGGCGATGGACCGCGCCTACGAGGAGCTGGCCGACTACGAGGCCCAGTGGCCCTGCACCGGCTTCGCGCTCTACGAGCAGGGCGCCGACGGGGTGTGGCGCAAGCTGCGGGAGTTCCCCTTCGGCAGCGCCACGGTCCCCCCGCAGACGGGGCGCGTGGAGAGCGGCTCCCTGCCCGCCCGCTAGCCCCGCTCAGACCGGCAGCCGCCGGAACACCGCCCGCGGCAGGTGCCGCAGCGCCGACATCACCACCCGCAGCGCGCCGGGCACCCACACCGTCTCCGAGCGCCGCCGCAGCCCCAGCTCGATCGCCGTGGCGACCGCCTCGGGCGTCGTGGCCAGCGGCGCCTCCTCCAGCCCCGCGGTCATCCGCGACCGCACGAACCCGGGGCGCACGACCATGACGTGCACACCGGTGCCGTGCAGCGCGTCGCCGAGGCCCTGGGCGAAGGCGTCCAGGCCGGCCTTGCTGGAGCCGTAGATGAAGTTGGCGCGGCGGGCCCGCTCACCGGCCACGGAGGAGAGCACCACCAGGGAGCCGTGGCCCTGGGCCTGGAGGGCACGGGCGCTGACCAGCCCGGCCGAGACCGCCCCGGTGTAGTTGGTCTGCGCCACCCGCACGGCGTTCAGCGGCTCGCGCTCGTCGTGCGCCTGGTCGCCCAGGATGCCGAAGGCGAGCAGCACCAGGTCGACGTCGCCCTCGGCGAAGACCTTGCCGAGCGCCGCCTCGTGGGACTCGGGATCGAGCGCGTCGAAGGCGACGGTGCGCACCTCGGCGCCCAGGCCGCGCAGCTGCTCGGCCGCCCCGTCCAGGGCGGGGGAGGGGCGGCCGGCCAGCCAGACCGTGCGGGTGCGGCGGGCCACGAGACGGCGCGCGGTGGCGAGCGCGATCTCGGACGTACCGCCGAGGACGAGAAGGGACTGGGGGATGCCGAAGGCGTCCTTCATCACAGCTCCTGATTGCCTAGAGGTGGAGGCGGCGGGCCAGGTCGGAGACGAAAACGCCGCGCGGGTCCAGCTCGGCCCGCAGGGCGCGGAAGTCGTCCAGCCGCGGGTACATCGCGTCGAGCAGTTCGGGCCGCAGCCGGGAGTCCTTGGCGAGGTAGACCCGGCCGCCGGCCTGGGCGACCTCCTCGTCGAGTTCGTCGAGGAAGGCACCGAGTCCCGGCAGCCCCGCCGGGACGTCCAGGGCGAGGGTCCAGCCGGGCACGGGGAAGGACAGCCACCCCGGATCGGCGTCCCCGAACCGTTTGAGGACGGCGAGGAACGACGGGCAGCGGTGCTCCGAGATACGCCGCACGATCCGGCGCAGGGCGTCCTCCCGCCCGTGGCCGACGACGAACTGGTACTGCACGAAACCGCCGCGGCCGTAGACCCGGTTCCAGTGCGGGACGCCGTCCAGGGGGTGGAAGAACGTGGAGATCCGCTGGAGCTGGCCGGTGCGCCGGCGGGGGGCCCGGCGGTACCACAGCTCGTTGAACAGGCCCACCGTCGTCCGGCTCAGCAGGCCGTCGGGGACGAGGTCGGGAGCGGCCGGCAGGCGGGAGGTGCGGAAGGCCAGCGGCGCCCGCCGGGCCCGCCCGTGCTCGGGCAGCGCGTCCAGCGGGGCGTGGTCGCCGCGGGTGAGCACCGCCCGGCCGGTCGCCGCGCCGCGGGCGAGGAGGTCGATCCAGGCGACCGAGTAGCGGTAGCGGTGGTCGGTGGCCGTGAGGCGGGCCATCAGGTCGTCGAGGTCGCCGGCGCGCTCGGTGTCGACCGACATCAGGGAGGTCCCGACCGGCTGGAGCCGCACGGTGGCGGTGAGGATCACGCCGGTCAGGCCCATCCCGCCGGCGGTGGCGTCGAACAGGGGCGTGCCCTGCTCCACGGTGCGGACCCGGCCGTCGGCGGTGAGCAGCTCGAACGCCGGCACGTGCCGGGCGAAGGACCCCGACACGTGGTGGTTCTTGCCGTGGATGTCCGCGCCGATCGCCCCGCCGACCGTCACGTAGCGGGTGCCGGGCGTCACCGGTACGAACCAGCCGAGCGGCAGCAGGACCTCCATCAGCCGGTGCAGGGAGACGCCCGCGTCGCACAGCACGGTGCCGCCGGCGACGTCGACGGCGTGGATGCGGTCCAGGCCCGTCATGTCCAGCACGGCGCCGCCCGCGTTCTGCGCGGCGTCCCCGTACGCCCGTCCCAGGCCCCGCGCGATGCCGCCGCGGGCCCCGCAGTCCCGTACGGCGTCGGCGGCCTCCTGGTACGTCCGGGGGCGGATCAGCCGGGCGGCGGTGGGCGCGGTGCGGCCCCAGCCGGTGACCGGTCCCCACATGGTGTCGGGGCCCTCTTCGGCGGCGGGAACGGTGTCGGCAGACATGCCGGTGACCGTATCGCCCCCATGAGGGCGATCAGTTCTAGAACATCCTGTTCATACCCGAAACGGGTGATTAATGGTATGTCGCTCCATCATGCCGGACTTCCCACGGCGTCGGCGTGAACAGTGAGGACACATGGACGACCTCGACGACATGGACCACCGGATCGTGACGGCGCTCAGAGCCTGCGGCACGGACCCGCGCGTGGCCGGTGCCGCGCGTGCCCTGTCCTGGGCCGGGGAGCACGGAGCGCTGTGGCTCGCGGCGGGCCTCGCCGGAGCCGCCGTGGACGGCGCGCGACGCGGCGCCTGGCTGCGCGCAGCGGCGCTCACCGCGGGCGCTCACCTCGTCAGCATGGGGGTCAAGCGGGTCGTGCGCCGCCCGCGCCCCACCCACGTGGTGCCGCTGGTGCGCACCGCCGGCCGGCACTCCTTCCCCAGCTCCCACGCCGCCTCGGCCGCGGCGGCCGCCGTCGCCTTCGGCGCGCTGGGCATCGGCGCCGTCCGGCCCGTCGCCGCCGCCGTCTGCGTCTCCCGGCTGGTCGCCGGCGTCCACTACCCCTCCGACGTGGCGGCGGGCGCGGCCCTCGGCGCGCTCACCGCCCGGCTCGGCGCCGACTGGATGCGCGGAGGCACCCGTGACTGAGACGGCGGTCCTGCGGCAACGCGCCCCCGAACAGCGGCCCGACCCCGCCCCACCCGGCCGCAAGGGGCTGCTGCCCGGCCTGCTCAGGACGGCGCGCCCCCGCCAGTGGATCAAGAACGTCCTGGTCGTCGCCGCCCCCGCCGCCGCCGGCGAGCTGTTCTCCCGGCACACGCTGGGCCGGCTCGCCCTGGTCTTCGTCCTCTTCACCGCCTGCGCCGCCGCCGTCTACCTCGTCAACGACGCCCGGGACGCCGAGGCCGACCGCGCCCACCCCGTCAAGCGGCACCGCCCGGTCGCCGCCGGACAGGTCCCGGTACCGGTCGCCTACGCCGTCGGGGGCGCCCTCGGCGTCCTCGCGCCCCTCGCCGCGGCCTGGCTGTGCCCGCCGGCCGTCGCCGCCCTGCTGACCGCCTACCTCGCGATGCAGCTGGCGTACTGCGTCGCCCTCAAGCACGTCCTCGTCGTCGACCTCGCCGTCGTCACCACCGGCTTCCTGATGCGGGCCATGATCGGCGGCCTGGCGCTCGGCATCCCCCTGTCGCGGTGGTTCCTCATCACCACCGGCTTCGGCGCGCTCTTCATGGTCTCCGCCAAGCGCTACTCCGAAGCCGTCCAGATGGCCGGGAAGGCGGGCGCCACACGGGCGCTGCTCACCGAGTACACCACCGGCTACCTCCGCTTCGTCTGGCAGCTCGCGGCCGGCGTCGCCGTCCTCGGCTACTGCCTGTGGGCCATGGAGGAGGGCGGCGTCCCGCACACCAGCGTCCTGCCCTGGCGCCAGCTGTCCATGGTCGCCTTCATCCTCGCCGTCCTGCGCTACGCCGTCTTCGCTGACCGCGGCACCGCCGGCGAGCCCGAGGACGTCGTCCTGCGCGACCGCGCGCTCGCGCTGATCGGGGCGGCCTGGATCGCGATGTACGGCCTGGCGGTGGCCGACTGGTGACCGCCCGCACCCCGGGCACCCGACGCGAACTGGCCGGCTTCGCCGCCGCCGGTCTCCTCGCCTACGCCGTCGACCTCGGCCTCTTCACGCTGCTGCGCGGCCCGGCCGGCCTCGATCCGCTCACCGCCAAGACCCTGTCCTTCCTCGCCGGCTGCTCGGTCGCGTACGCGGGCAACGCGCTCGGCCCCTACCGCCACCGCCGCCCGCGCGGACTGCGCCCGTACGCCGTGTTCTTCGCCGTGAACGCCGCCGGCGCGGCCGTCCAGCTGCTCTGCCTGGCGATCAGCCACTACGGCCTCGGCCTCACCTCGCAGCGGGCCGACACCGTCTCCGGGGCGGTCGTCGGCATGTTCCTTGCCACGCTTCTGCGTTTCTGGGGCACAAGGACCCTGGTGTTCCGCACCGGTCCCGCGACCGGCGGCGCAGCGGGATCATGGAACGAGGGAACCGGGGGCAGGGTCGGATCATGGACTGGCTGAAGAAGCTCCCCGTCGTGGGCCCGTGGGTGGCACGGCTGATGACCACGCACGCCTGGCGCTCCTACGAGCGGCTGGACCGCGTGAAGTGGACGCGGCTGGCCGCCGCCATGACCTTCACCAGCTTCCTCGCGCTCTTCCCGCTGCTCAGCCTCGCCGCGGCCGTCGCCGCCGCCACGCTCGGCAAGGAGCAGCAGGACAAGCTCCAGGACAAGATCGCCGAGCAGATCCCCGGCATCTCCGAGCAGCTGGACATCCAGGGCCTGATCGACAACGCCGGCACCGTCGGTCTCATCTCCGGCGCCCTGCTGCTGTTCACCGGCATCGGCTGGGTCGACGCCACCCGGGGCTGCCTGCGCGCCGTCTGGGAGCTGCCCGACGAGGAGGAGAACCCGGTCATGCACCGGGTCAAGGACGGGGGCGTCCTCGTCGGTCTCGGCGGTGCCCTCCTGGTCACCGTGGGCATCTCCACCGTCGCCTCGGCCCTCGTCGGCTGGATCATCAGCCGGCTCGGCATCCCCGAGGGCGGCTTCGGCGGGGTGCTGCTCTACATCGCCGCGTTCGCCGTCGCCGTACTCGCCGACTTCCTCCTGCTGCTGTACGTCCTGACCCTGCTCCCCGGCGCCAAGCCGGAGCGCCGCCGCCTGGTGGTGGCCGCGCTGATCGGCGCGATCGGCTTCGAACTGCTGAAGCTGCTGCTGAGCGGCTACATGCAGGGCGTCGCCGGGAAGAGCATGTACGGCGCCTTCGGCGTCCCCGTCGCCCTGCTGCTGTGGATCAACTTCACCTGCAAGCTCGTGCTGTTCTGCGCCTCCTGGACGGCGACGGGCAGCAAGGAGCAGGAACTCGGCCAGGAGGACGGGGACCAGGACGTCACGGGCGGGTCCGGCGACGGACCAGGTCCGGCAGCGGCCATTTCCGGTTGATCAGGAACACGCCGCCCGCGAGCAGCACCAGCAGCCCGCCGGCGATGCCGGCCGCGACGCCGACCCCGCTGGAGCCGTCGGCGGTCGGCGCACCCGCCACCGGCTTGGTGCCCGCCGCGCCCTTCCCGGTGCCGCCGGCCTCCCCGACGGCTGCGTCGCCCGGCTCGGGGCTCGGCTGCGCGGCGCTCCTCGGCGGCACCAGCTCACCGACCGGTTCCACCTTGCCGGCCGCCTTGAAGCCCCAGTCGAACAGGCGGGCGGTCTCCTTGTAGACCTCGTTGTGCTCGTCCTTCGCCGGGTTCATGACCGTGACCAGCAGCACCTTGCCGCCCTGCTCGGCCACGCCGGTGAAGGTGGAGCCCGCGTTGGTGGTGTTGCCGTTCTTCACGCCCGCGATGCCCGGGTAGACGTCCAGGTCCGAGTCGCCGGACAGCAGCCTGTTGGTGTTCTGGATCTCGAAGGGCTCGCGGGACGTCTTGCCCTTCTTGTCCTTCTTCGTCTCGCCCGGGAACTTGGCGCTGACCGTCGACGCGTACTCGCGGAAGTCCTTCTTCTGCAGCCCGGAGCGGGCGAACAGGGTCAGGTCGTACGCGGAGGAGACCTGCTCCGGGGCGTCGTAGCCGTCGGGGGTGACGACGTTCGTGTCGAGGGCCTGGAGTTCCTCGGCGTGGGCGTTCATCTCCGCCACGGTGCTCTCGACGCCGCCGTTCATCGCGGACAGCACGTGCACGGCGTCGTTGCCCGAGCGCAGGAAGACGCCGAGCCACAGGTCGTGGACGGTGTAGGTCTCCTCCTCCTTGATGCCGACCATGCTCGACCCGGCACCGACGTCCACCAGGTCGGAAGGGACGACCTTGTGCCGGGTCGACTTGGGCCACTTCGGCAGCAGCGTGTCCGCGAACAGCATCTTCAGGGTGCTCGCCGGGGCCAGCCGCCAGTGCGCGTTGTGTGCGGCGAGCACGTCGCCGGACTCGGCGTCGGCCACGATCCAGGAGCGGGCGGTGAGGTCCTTCGGCAGCACCGGCACCCCGCCCGCCAGTGCGACCTGCGTGCCGGGCTTCCCGAGCCGCGCGCCGCCCACGGTCGACATCGACGCGGGCGGGGTGGCCGACGGGCTCGCCGAGGGATCCGGGGCGGCCAGTGCGCCGGGGGTGAGGGCGGCGAGAGAGGTCAGGGCGGCGGAGGCAACCGTCAGGGCGCGCCGGACGGTCTTCTTGGGTGCGGGCACGAGCGAGAACGTACCGCCCGCGACCGGCCCGGACCTAGTCCCCTCCCCACCCCGTGCACGGTTCCGGACACGGGGCGGCGATACTGAAGCCATGAAGCTCAGCCGCCCCGTCTCCTGGTTCCTGCTCGCTTTCGGGGTGTGGAGCTGGATCATCTGGATCACTTTCGTCAAAAACCTGGTCAAGGACGGCAGCGGGCTCGCCTTCGAGGACGGCGACCCGACGGCGTACTTCTGGGTGCACCTGCTGCTCGCGGTCGTGTCCTTCGTATTGGGGACGGTCGTCGGGGTCATCGGGTTGCGCGGTCTGCGCGCACTGCGCCGAACGTCATAGGCGTCGAGGACGTCACAACTGAGGGGAATCGACGGCATGGTGGTCGTCTTCGCGCTCGTCGCGCTGGCCGTGGTGAGCGTCCTCGTCACGGCCAACTGGTACATGTGGCGGCGCCTGTTCCGCGACACGACCCGCGCCCCGGGCGTGGTGCGCCGTGTCGGCGCGGTGGTGATCGCCGGCGGCTGGGTGCTGGCGGTGGCCGCGCTGGTCGCCGAGCGCGCGGGCGCCCCCTTCTGGCTGCAACGCGTCCTGGCCTGGCCGGGCTTCCTGTGGCTGGCCCTGTCGATGTACCTGCTGCTGGCGCTGCTGGTGGGCGAGGTCGTCCGGCCGCTGCTGCGCCGGTTCCTGGAGCGGCGGGCGGCCCGGCGGACGGCCGCGGGGGAGGCGGCGCCGGACGCGGACGCCGAGCGGATACCGGCGGGGACGGCCCCGCGCGAGGGGGCCGCGACCGAGGGGGCCGTGACCGAGGGGGTCGCGCCCGCCTCCGGGCGGGGCGCCGCCCCGGACGCCGGCCCGGCCGGCACCACGCCCGCGCCCGACGCCGGCTCCGGCGGCCGGCCCGAGAGCCCGCTCGCCCTCCCCTCCCGCCGTCTCTTCGTCTCCCGCGTCGTCGCCGGCGCCGCCGCCGCGGCGGCCGTGGGGACGGTCGGCGCCGGCACGTACGGCGTGCTGAACGGCCCGACGGTGAAGCGGGTCACCGTGCCGCTGGCCAAGCTCCCGCGCGCGGCGCACGGCTACCGCATCGCCGTGGTCAGCGACATCCACCTCGGCCCGGTGCTCGGCCGGGGCTTCGCGCAGAAGGTCGTCGACACGATCAACGGCACGCAGCCCGACCTGATCGCCGTCGTCGGCGACCTGGTCGACGGCAGCGTGAAGGACCTCGGTCCGGCGGCGGCCCCGCTGGCCCGGCTGCGGGCCAGGGACGGCGCGTACTTCGTCACCGGCAACCACGAGTACTTCTCCGGCGCCGAGCAGTGGGTCGCCGAGGTGCGGCGGCTCGGCCTGCTCCCGCTGGAGAACGCCCGCACCGAGCTGCCCCACTTCGACCTGGCCGGCGTCAACGACGTGGCGGGCGAGGAGGAGGGCCAGGGCCCCGACTACGCCCGGGCCCTCGGCGACCGGGACCGGGCCCGCGCGTGCGTGCTCCTCGCCCACCAGCCGGTGCAGATCCACGACGCCGTCGAGCACGGCGTCGACCTCCAGCTCTCCGGGCACACCCACGGCGGCCAGCTCTGGCCCGGCAACCTCATCGCGGGCGCCGCAAACCCGACCCTGGAGGGCCTGGAGCGCTACGGCGACACCCAGCTCTACGTCAGCCGCGGCGCCGGCGCCTGGGGCCCGCCCACGCGCGTGGGGGCGCCCTCGGACGTCACGGTGATCGAGCTGGCCTCACTGCGGGCCTGAGGGTCCCGGCCCGGCGGCGTCCTCCGGGGGCGCCGCCCTCCGCGCCGGGTCCGGCAGTGCCTTGGTCATCCCGGGCAGGAAGTCCGTGAACAGCTCGTGCACCTCGCGCACCAGCGGGCGCAGCACCCGGAAGCGGGCCAGGGCCACACCCCGCGCGGTGAGCCGGGCGCCGCGCTCGGCGAGGCGGTAGCTGCGCTCGCGCCCCTCGGTCCGGTCGAAGATCCAGTACAGGACCAGGCCCATCTGGGAGAGCCACATCAGCTCGGGGAGGATGTCCCGCAGTTCCGCGGGCACCTTGGTCCTCGTCCCGGCCAGCACCGAGCGGTGCACGCTGATGGCCTCCACGCGCGCGTGCTCCGACTCCGGGGAGAAGGGGCTGAGCGGGCTGTCCGGGTCGGCCGCGTTCTTGAAGAACTGCACCGCGAACTCGTGGTACGGCGTGGCGATGTCCAGCCAGACCTTCAGCACGCCCGCCAGCCGCGACTCCAGGTCGCTCTCCCTGGCCAGCACCTCCCGGACCGCCGCCTGGTGCTCGGCGGCGATCCGGTCGTAGAAGCCCTGGATCAGGTGCTCCTTGCCGGCGAAGTAGTAGTACGCGTTGCCGACGGAGACCCCGGCCTCCTGGGCGATGGCCCGCATGGTGGTCCGGTCGTAGCCGCGTTCCTGGAACAGCCGCATGGCCGTCTCCAGGATCAGCGCGCGGGTCTGCTCGGACTTGCTGAGGGGGGCACCGTCGTCGGGGCCGTCGTTCTTCGCAGGCACGGGACCAGAGCCTAACGAGTGGCGCAGGTGCCGTCGTCACAGCCGGGTCCCGCGTACCTCCACCCGTGGCCCGGCTCGTAGACCCAGCCGTCGGCGCGGCGGTAGCCGTTGCCGCCCCACCGGCCCGCCTGGCGCCACTTGGCGGCGGCCAGCACAGCACCCCTGGCCAGCTTCGCCCCGGCGGGCGTGCCCAGCCGGTGGGCGAGCGGCCGGTGCTCGCGCAGCGCCCACAGGACGACGATCCAGGCGGCGGCGCCCCGGTACACCTGCCCGGCGTCGCCGACCACGGTGACCTCCTCCAGGGAGGTGCCGTGGTCGAGTCCGGGGAAGCGCCGACGCGCCTGGTCCGACCCGGCCGGCACCAGCTCCAGCGGCACCAGCCGCGGCTGCCGCAGCAACCAGTCCCGCACGTGGGTGCACAGGGCGCACTCGGCGTCGTAGAGGACGGTGAGCCGGCGCACGGGGGCGCCGGCCGTTCCGGGAGCGGGAGCCATCGGCTCAGGCCCCGGCCGTCGGGGCCACCCAGCCCTGCGGCGGGACCGGCGGCACCTGCTCCCGCTCCATCACCCCGCGCCGCCGGATGCGGTTGAGCACGTACACGTTGCCGAGGTGCATCACGCCGAGCACCAGCAGCACCACGCCGAGCTTCGTCGACAGGGCCTCGAAGACGCCCCGGGTGTCGGCGATGGTCTCGTCGCCGCTCAGGTAGAGGGCGACGAAACCGAGGTTGACGAGGTAGAAGCCGACCACCAGGAGGTGGTTGACGGCGTCGGCGAGCTTCTCGTTGCCGTGCAGCACGTCGGCGAGAAAGACCCGGCCGTTGCGGCTGAGCGTGCGGGCCACCCAGATGGTCAGACCGATGCTGACCAGCAGGTAGATGACGTAGGCGATGACGGTGCGGTCCATGCCCCACCCCTTCTTGAACGCGTTCAAAACGCTGACGGGGATGACTCTAGACCTGTTTTTGAACACGTTCAAGCGGGGGTCGGAGAGGGGTGGCGTGGGAGGGGCGGGGGTGACCTCGGGGGTGGGGCGGCTTCAGGGGCGGCGGGCCAGCTCGGGCCGTTTGGAGTAGTCCGTGAGGCCGATGACGTTGCCCCAGGGGTCGGCGAACTCGACGGTCCAGCCGGTGGCGACGGAGAAGGGCTCGTCGAGCGGCTCCAGCCCTGCGTCCCGCAGCGCCTGGGCGGCGGTGCGGGCGTCCGACACCTCCAGCCACACCCGCGCGGCGGGCCACAGCGGGGGCCGCCGCCCGAACTCCTCCTCGGCCCGCAGCAGGATGCCCGGGGTCTCGCCGCCGGCCTTCAGTAGGGCGATCCCGGCCTCGTCGAGCCGGAAGGCGACCGGGAAGCCGGCCCGCTCGTAGAAGTCGACGGCCGCACCGAGGTCCCCGACGGGCAGCAGGACGTTGTCGAACCCGAGCAGTTCGTACGACTCATGATCTGACATGACGTCACATTAGGTGTGCGGGGCGCGAACCGGTCGCAACCGGCGGCGGGGCGGCGGCGCGGTCACTCGCCCGGGCGGACGGCCCCGGGGGGTCCCGACTTCTCTTTGCCGTTCCGGTCCTGCAATATGACCGGCAGTTTCCCGCGACGTCCAGGAGTGACACCACTGTGAGCGAGCAGCCGCAGCAGCCGTCCCAGCCGCCCGGTTACGGCTACCCGAACCAGGGCTCCGACCAGGCCGGCCAGGCCGGTCAGGCAGGCCCCTACGGCTACCCGCAGGGCGCCTACCAGCAGCCCGGCCAGCAGCCGCCGCCCGGCGGTTACCAGGCACCGGGCTACCAGCCGCCGCCCGGCTACTACGCCCCCGACCCCAACGTGCCCTTCGGCTACGACCCCTACGGCCGCCCGTACTCGGACAAGTCGAAGATCGTCGCCGGCATCCTCCAGCTCTTCCTCGGTTCCTTCGGCATAGGCCGCTTCTACGTCGGCAACGTCGGCATGGGCATAGCCCAGTTGCTCACCTGCGGCGGACTCGGCTTCTGGGCGCTGGTCGACGGCATCATCTACCTGGTCAGCAACGACCGTACGGACGCCCAGGGGCGGATCCTGCGTGGCTGACGCGACGCGTCCCGCACCACCCGGGGCGCGGCGCCTGATCCGGCACCCCGCGGCGGCACCCCTTGCGGTGCTCGCCGCGGGCGTCGCGGGCGCCGCGTACCTGTGGGGCACCGACCCGCACGAGTCCGGGCACCTGTTGCCCCAGTGCCCCTTCCGCCTCGTCACCGGGCTGCTCTGCCCGGCCTGCGGCGGCACCCGCATGACGTACGACCTGATGCACGGTCACTTCGCCGCCGCCTGGCTGGACAACCGGGCCCTGCTGCTGGCCGCGCCCCTCGCGCTGGCGCTGTGGGGCCGCTGGACGGTCGAGGGGCTGCGCGGCCGCCGCTACCGGCCGCGGATCGCCCCGTGGGCGCAGGCGCTGATCCTGCTCACGGCGGTGGCCTGGACGGTCGTCCGCAACGTCGTGTGAGCGGAGTCCGGGTGAGCCGGGGTCACGCGGGCAGGCATCACATGAGCGAGGATCACGAAATGGGAACGTTGGATCATAATATTTCCCAACCGCCCCGCCCGTCTCCTACGCTTCGTCACGCACAGGGGGGGACGGCCACGTCACTGACGTGAGCCGCCGTGCGTCGAGCGTGCGATCAGCGGTGTTCCCTCCTGGGCCGCCGGGGCCTCCCGCCCCGGTCCGTCCCACGTCTTCCAGGAGCACCACCATGACCGTCCCCCCGAACGCCGCCGCTCCCTACGGTGTCGACCCGCAGGGCCGTCCGTACTCGGACAAGTCGAAGATCATCGCCGGTATCCTCCAGCTCTTCCTGGGCACCCTGGGCATCGGCCGCTTCTACGTGGGCTCCGTCGGCGTGGGCGTGGCCCAGCTGCTGACCTGCGGTGGCCTCGGTGTCTGGGCGCTGATCGACGGCATCATGTTCCTGGTCAGCAACGACCGCACGGACAAGGAAGGCCGCCCGCTGCGCGGCTGACACCCCGTCGCCCGGGCGGCTCGGCCGCCCGCGACGCGACGCGGAACGGCCGAGGGCCCCGATCGACGTGATCGGGGCCCTCGGCCGTGGCGGTCGCCGGCGTCAGAAGCGGCGCGTGATGAGCGCCCGCTTCACCTCCGCGATCGCCTTGGTGACCTCGATGCCGCGCGGGCAGGCGTCCGTGCAGTTGAAGGTCGTGCGGCAGCGCCAGACGCCGTCGCGGTCGTTCAGGATCTCCAGCCGCTGCTCGCCGGCCTCGTCGCGCGAGTCGAAGATGAAGCGGTGGGCGTTGACGATCGCCGCCGGGCCGAAGTACTGCCCGTCGTTCCAGAACACCGGGCACGAGGACGTGCAGGCGGCGCAGAGGATGCACTTCGTCGTGTCGTCGAAGCGCTCGCGGTCCTCGGCGGACTGGAGACGCTCACGCGTCGGCTCGTTGGTGTCCTTCGTGATCAGGAAGGGCATCACGTCCCGGTACGCCTGGAAGAACGGCTCCATGTCGACGACCAGGTCCTTGAGGACCGTCAGGCCCTTGATGGCCTCGACCGTGATCGGCTTCTCGGGGTTGATGTCCTTGATCAGCGTCTTGCAGGCGAGCCTGTTCTTGCCGTTGATCCGCATGGCGTCCGAACCGCAGATGCCGTGCGCGCAGGAACGGCGGAAGGTGAGGCTTCCGTCCAGGTCCCACTTGATCTTGTGCAGCGCGTCGAGGACGCGCTCCTTCGGGTCGATCTCCAGCTGGAAGTCTTCCCAGGCCGCCTCCGCCGAGACCTCCGGGTTGAACCGCCGGACGCGGAAGGTGACCGTGATGTACGGGGAGTCGGCGAAGCCGGGCTCGGGGGCCTTCTCGCTCTTCTCCATGACAGGGGTAGCCATCAGTACTTACGCTCCATCGGCTGGTAGCGGGTCTGGACGACCGGCTTGTAGTCGAGCCGGATGGACTCGGCGCCGTCGTCGCCCACCTCGCGGTACGCCATGGTGTGGCGCATGAAGTTGACGTCGTCGCGGTTGGGGAAGTCCTCGCGGTAGTGACCGCCGCGCGACTCCTTGCGGGCGAGCGCGGACACCGCCATGACCTCGGCCAGGTCGAGCAGGTTGCCCAGCTCCACGGCCTCCAGCAGGTCGGTGTTGAAGCGCCGGCCCTTGTCCTGGATGGACACGTTCCGGTAGCGGGCGCGCAGCTCGCCGATCTTCTCGACGGCCGTCTTGATCGTCTGCTCGGTGCGGAACACCATGACGTTGGCGTCCATGCACTCCTGCAGCTCGCGGCGCAGCTCGGCCACCCGCTCGGTGCCGGTGGAGGCGCGCAGCCGCTCGATCTGCTCGACGACCAGGGACTCCGGGTTCTCCGGCAGCTCGACGAAGTCCGCCTTCTGGGCGTACTCGGCCGCCGCGATGCCGGCCCGCTTGCCGAACACGTTGATGTCCAGCAGCGAGTTGGTGCCCAGGCGGTTGGCGCCGTGCACCGAGACGCACGCGACCTCGCCGGCCGCGTACAGGCCCGGGACGACGGTGGTGTTGTCCGCGAGGACCTCACCCTCGACGTTGGTCGGGATGCCGCCCATGGCGTAGTGCGCGGTGGGCTGGATCGGGATCGGGTCCGTGTAGGGCTCGATGCCGAGGTAGGTCCGCGCGAACTCCGTGATGTCGGGCAGCTTGGCGTCCAGCTGCTCCGGCGGGAGGTGGGTGAGGTCCAGGTAGACGTGGTCGCCCTCGGGACCGCAGCCGCGGCCCTCGCGGATCTCCGTGTAGATGGAGCGCGAGACGACGTCACGGGACGCGAGGTCCTTCATGACCGGCGCGTACTTCTCCATGAAGCGCTCGCCGTCCTTGTTGCGGAGGATGCCGCCCTCACCGCGGGCGCCCTCCGTCAGCAGGATGCCCATGCGCCAGATGCCGGTCGGGTGGAACTGGAAGAACTCCATGTCCTCCAGCGGCAGTCCGCGCCGGTACACGGCCGCCTGGCCGTCGCCGGTCAGCGTGTGCGCGTTGGAGGTCACCTTGAAGAACTTGCCGGTGCCGCCGGACGCGTAGATCACGGACTTCGCCTGGAAGACGTGGATCTCGCCGGTCGCCAGCTCGTAGGCCACCACACCGGCGGACTTCCTGACGCCGTCGACCTCGGTGATCAGCTGGTCCAGGACGTAGAACTCGTTGAAGAACTCCACGCCCTCCTTGACGCAGTTCTGGTACAGCGTCTGGAGGATCATGTGACCGGTGCGGTCGGCCGCGTAGCAGGAGCGGCGGACCGGGGCCTCGCCGTGGTTGCGGCTGTGACCGCCGAAGCGGCGCTGGTCGATCGTCCCGTTCGGCGTCCGGTTGAACGGCAGGCCCATCTTCTCCAGGTCGAGGACCGAGTCGATGGCCTCCTTCGCCAGGATCTCCGCGGCGTCCTGGTCGACCAGGTAGTCACCGCCCTTGACCGTGTCGAAGGTGTGCCACTCCCAGTTGTCCTCCTCCACGTTGGCCAGCGCGGCGGCCATGCCGCCCTGCGCGGCGCCCGTGTGGGAGCGGGTGGGGTAGAGCTTCGTCAGCACGGCGGTGCGGCTGCGCTTCGTCGACTCGATGGCCGCGCGCATGCCGGCGCCACCGGCGCCGACGATGACGGTGTCGTACTTGTGTACCTTCATGATTTTCGCAGCCCCGTGCCTAGCGGATGTTCGGGTCGAAGGTGAAGATCACCAGCGTGCCCAGCAGGATGGTGAACACCGTGGCGGTGTAGAGCAGGCCCTTGAGCCACAGGCGGGTGTTCGGGCGCTCCGCGTAGTCGTTGATGACCGTGCGCAGGCCGTTCGTGCCGTGCAGCATCGCGAGCCAGAGCATCAGGAGGTCCCAGACCTGCCAGAACGGCGAGGCCCAGCGGCCCGCCACGAAGGCGAAGCCGATCTTCGAGACGCCGCCGTCCAGCACCAGCTGGATGAGCAGGTGCCCGATGACCAGGACGACCAGCACCACGCCGGACAGGCGCATGAACAGCCAGGCGGCCATCTCGAAGTTGCCGCGCGTGGACCTCGGGGACTTCTTGGTCCGCTTGCGGGGCGGCTCGATCAGCGGCGCCGGGTTGTCCACGGTGTAGACCGAGGCGCCCGCGCCCTCGACGGGGCCGATGCCGGAGGGGGTGGTTTCAGTGGTCGACATGTGCGTCAGCTCCCGAACAGTTCACGAGCGGCGTGGCCGAGGACGGGGTAGATCGCCCCGACCATGAGCACGACCCACAGGGCGACGACGGTCCAGAGCATCTGCTTCTGGTAGCGGGCGCCCTTGACCCAGAAGTCGACGGCGATGACACGCAGGCCGTTGAGCGCGTGGAACAGGATGGCGGCGACGAGGCCGTACTCCAGCAGCGCGACGATCGGCGTCTTGTACGTGGCCACGACGGTGTCGTAGGCCTCGGGGGACACCCGCACGAGAGCGGTGTCCAGCACGTGAACGAACAGGAAGAAGAAAATGAGGACGCCGGTGACTCGATGAGCCACCCAGGACCACATTCCTTCCCGGCCGCGGTACAGCGTTCCAGCCGGCACGGAAGTTTCCTCCGGGAGCGGTGATTGGGGCCGCGCCGGCTTTCCTTGTCGGTCGGGCCCGGCCGGGTACGGTCCACCGGCCCCCAGCATCGTAGCGACGGTTGCCTGCGGCGCTTACGGGGGGCCTGCTTGTGTGATCAAAGTTGCACTCAAAGGAGCAGTGGGGTGACCGCGGGCGGCTACCGGGCCGGGGACTCCGGCGGGCGCGCCGGGTGCGGGCCGTCCGTGTCCGGCCGGGCCTGCGCGGCGCGGCCGCCGGGGACGCCGCCCCGCGTCCCGGTGAGCCGGGTCAGCCGGCCCCTGGCCAGGAGGCGCAGCTCCTCCAGCGCGACCAGCCGTTCCTCGTCGGGATCGTTCACCAATCGTGACCGGATGCCGGTCAGCACGTGGTCCACGGCCTCGTCCGCCGCCAGGCCGTCCAGGCAGATGGCGAACACGTGCCCGAAGCGCGCCTCGTACGCCGCGTACCCCGCGCCCAGGGCGGTGTGCGCCGCCGCGTACGTGTCCTCGGGGAGCGGGGGCAGCGTCTCCGCCGCCAGGGCCTCCGCCAGATCGTCCGGGGACAGGTCGTAGGCCGCCTCGTCCGCGGCCGCCAGCAGGGACGGCAGGTCGGGATAGGGGCGGTGGGAGGTCAGGCGCTCGGCCCACCAGGCGCTGTTCAGGCAGGTCAGGAGCGTGGCGACGGCCTCCTCGGCCGGGGCGGTGTTGAAGCGCTCCAGTGAGGAGGGCGGTACCGGTGCGGCGCGGGTTTGCACCGGTACCGGTGGGGCCACTCGGCCGGGGAGGTCGGGAAGACGGTGCGCAGGCAGCGTGGGTCCTCGTGGGCGTCACGTGTGTGTCGGCAGGGGATTGTGCGAAAGATGTGGCGTCACGTTATCGAGTGACGGCATGGCGTGTCCGTCCGATGCCCGAATTTCACCTGAACGGGAGAGTTTCAGAACATGTGGTGGACGCATGGCGAGGCTCATGACCCTAGGTTGGCGATGTGAGCGAGCACGCACGCCGGTCACCGGCGCACAGAGTCAGGCAGCGGGCCGTGATCGCCGGCACGGTGGTCGCCGCCCTCGGCGTGGGAGTGGGCCTGTGGGCCACCGACGGTGACGGGGACGGCGGGGCCGGGGCCCCGGCGGCGCGGTCCTCCGGCGAGGCGGCCGCACCCGCCACCTCGCCCAGCCCCAGCCGCTCCTACGCCCTGTCGAAGGAGCCGCGCACCATACCCGCGGTGCGCGAGCACACCCCGGCCCGCGGTCCGGGCTGGCAGCCCGAGAAGGCGCACCGCGTCGTCGTCGCCGACCCCGGCCTCGCCGACGAGGGGCGTCAGACGGCCGCCGAGCTGGGGCTCACGTACGCCGGCGAGCAGGACGACCAGCGCGCCGGGGACCTGCTGCTGGACGTCCGGCAGGAGAAGGGCGCGAACCCGGAGTCGTACACCATGACCGTGCGGGACGGCCGCGTCACCGTCACCGGTCCGGCCGAGGCCGGCGTCTACTACGGCACCCGGACCCTGAAGCAGGCCGTGGACGGCGGCTCCGCCGCGCCGGAGGGCGTGGTGAAGGACGAGCCGGCCAAGCCGAAGCGCGGCTTCTCGCTGGACATCGCCCGCAAGCACTACGACGCCGACTGGATCAAGGACCGGATACGCGAGCTGGGCGACCTCAAGTTCAACGAGCTGGGCCTGCACTTCTCCGACGACCAGGCCTTCCGCATCGAGTCCGACTCGCACCCCGAGATCGTCTCGGACGACCACCTGACCAAGGCCGAGATGAAGGAGATCATCGATCTCGCCGCCTCGCGCCACATCACCGTCGTCCCCGAGATCGACTCGCCCGGCCACCTCGGCGCCGTGCTCGCCGCCCACCCGGACCTCCAGCTGCGCAACGCGCAGGGCACGCCCACCCGCGGCGCGATCGACATCTCCAAGCCCGAGGCCGCCGAGATCGTCGACGACCTGCTGAACGAGTACGCCGACCTCTTCCCCGGCAGCCAGTTCCACCTGGGCGCCGACGAGTACCAGGCCCTCGTGGTCTCCGACCCCGAGGCGTCCTACCCGACGCTGGCCGCCGCCGCCCGCAAGGCCTACGGCTCCGGCGGCACCGTCGCCGACCTCACCACCGGCTGGCTCAACGGCCGCGCGAAGACGGTGCAGGCCCACGACCGCGTCCCGCGCGCCTGGAACGACGGGTTCTTCAAGGACACCTCCGTCGAGCCCTCGAAGGACATCAAGGTCGCCTACTGGACCGGCAAGGAGATCGGCGCCCGCCCGCCCACCGAGTACCTCGCCGAGGGGCGCCAGGTCATCAACTACAACGACGAGTTCCTCTACTACGTCCTCGGCGAGCCGCAGACCTTCGTCTACCCGACCGGCGAGCGCATCTACGAGCAGTGGACCCCGCGTGTCATCCGCGGCACCACGCCGGTCGACGCCCGGTACGACGACCAGATCCTCGGCGGCAGCTTCGCGGTCTGGGGCGACATCCCGAACGCCCAGACGCAGGCGCAGGTCGCCGCGGGCATCCGGCTGCCGCTGGCGGCGACGGTCCAGAAGCTGTGGGACCCGGGCGAGCCCGAGCTGTCCTGGGCGGAGTTCAGGTCGCTGGCGGACCGGCTCGACTGAGCCGGTCCGCCCCGGGAGCCGGACGCCCGGCCGGGACGGGAGTTGCCGGATACGGCTGCGCACTCCCGTACGGCTGTGGTGGTCTGGGCGAGCCGAACCGAGACGCCGGGGGGACCGGGACATGGGCTACTGGGGGTACTACGTCGTGGGCCGCGCCGAGCGGCCGCTCGCGGAGCTGGAGGCGCTGTCGGGCGCCGCGGGCATGACCCTGCGTCGGACGGCGCCGGACGGCTGGCAGGTGTGGGAGTTCCCGGGCGGCGACGGAGACGTCGGGAACATGAACGACCTGGCCGAGCAGACCGGCGCGCCCGCGCTGTTCGGGTACGTCATGGACAGCGACTGCGTGGTCGTGGAGGCCGCGGCGCCGGAGAGCGGGGCGTGGACGACCTGTCTGGCGCGGTCCGCGATGGCCGGGTACCTGGGTGCCGAGAAGAAGGGGCTCACGCTGGAGGACTACTTCCTGGAGCCCCGCGACGCCGCCGAGCGGGCCGTCGCCTGGGCCGCCGAGGCGGGGCGCACCGCGGACGCCGGGGAGTTGGCGGAGGTGCTGTCGGCGGACCCGGACCCGGCGGCCGGTCCGGTGGCCGAAAACCTCTTCTTCCGCTTCCTCGACCGACTGGGCGCCGTGCCCCTGTGACACTCCCGGCCCGTCGCACGCAGTAAGGGAAAGTGCGGGCTCCGTGCTGGTGGGCGGGCCGGAGCGGGAGCGACAGAGAGGCACCGGATGAGCCTGGTGGAACTGATCACGCGGGCCGACGCGCGCGGACTCGCCGGGAGCGGACTGGCTTGTTTGGATCGTTGCGTCCCCCTGCTGGACGGCGACGACGAGGTCCTGAGACCGCTGTGGGCGGCCCTCGCCGAGACCGGCGGAGACGCCGACGAAGCGGCCGACGGCGGGGACGGCTGGGCCCAGGGGCTGGCCCGGGTGCGCGAGCGGCTCGCCGGCCCCGACGCCGCCGGCGAGGACGAGGCGGTGCTGCTGGTCCGCCGGATGCTGGCCGCCGCGCCGGACACGTGCTCCGGCGCGCGGATACGGGTGTGGGCCGACGCCTGTTCGGTCGCCTCGCTCCGCGTCCACCGGCTCCTCGACCCCGTCGCGGACCCCGGCGGCGGCCTCGGCCGGGAGAACTCCGCGGGCGGCCGTGCGCAGGACCGTACGGAGGGACTCTCCCCGCTCGTCGCCGCCGAACTGCGCCGCCAGATCATCGTCCTCGAGGTGCTCGCCGGTCACGGCCCCGCCGGGCTGCGCCGGGCCGTGGAGGTCTCCACGGAGGGCCGCCGGGTGCTGCGCGCGGTGGTCTCCCGCCGGGCCCGCGGGCGGGACTGACCCGCCGGCCGCCTGTGACCGTCGTGCGGGGAAGGCGCGGCGGCGGTGCGGCGGACGTGGCGGACCTGGGGCGGTCCTGCGCCGGTTGCGGAACGGGCGGCGGACACGTGTGACGAAACGCCGCCCGGCGGCGCTCTAGCCGATGTGACTACTGTGACCAGCGGATTGACGACCCAGCAGGAGAACCGGCCGTCGGCCGCCGCCAAGCCGGTGCGGTGGGCGGCGGACGCGGTGGCCACGATGCGCGAGGGCGCCCGGCTCCGCCTGGACTACTCCGCGCAGAGCCTGTGGCGGGTGGACCGGGTGATAGACGGCATCCGGCGCGAGGGACCGCCGTACGCCGCCGTGGAGACGGCACTGCGCGGACTCGGCGCCTACGCGGGCGAGGTGATCGTGCGCCGGAGTGGCGGCGAGTGGTGGGCCGCGGGCGGGGACCACTGGGTGCGCACCCCCGACGGCCGCCTGTGGGACCCGATCGACGAGGCCCGCCGCTGCTTCGCCGGCGACGGTTCGCTGCGGCTGCTGTGCCGGGACGCGACGGCGGACGGCTGACCGCGGCCGACGGACCCGCGGTGCCCGGACGTCGCAGGGGGCGTGCCGGTCCCGGCGCGTTTCCTGTGACACTTCCGTGCCAGCCCACGCTGATGACGGTGGGGGCGGGCTCACCCGAGCGCGCGGAGGACTCGGTACGGACGAGGACGGTTCTTGGGCCAGCGAGGGGAAGCCCGCCGCGTTCAGGCGTACGACGGGGAACTGGGCGCGGCCGTCGCGCGGGCCCAGGAGGGTGACGAGGCCGCGTTCGCGGTCGCCTACCGGATCGTGCAGCCCGGCCTGCTGGGCTACCTGCGCGGACTCGTCGGCGACGACGCCGAGGACGTCGCCTCGGACGCCTGGCTGGAGATAGCCCGCGACCTGCGGCGCTTCCGGGGCGACGGGGCGGGCTTCCGGGGCTGGACGGCGACGATCGCCCGGCACCGGGCGCTGGACCACCTGCGGCGCCAGAAGGTGCGCCCCCGGCCGAGCGCGCTGGAACAGGACGTGCTGGAGCTGCCCGGTCCGCACTCCACGCCCGACCAGGCGCTGGAGACCCTGTCCACGGCGTCCGCCCTGGCGCTGGTCTCCGGGCTGCCGCGCGACCAGGCCGAGGCCGTGCTCCTGCGGGTCGTCGTCGGCCTCGACGGGCCGTCCGCCGCCCGGGTGCTCGGCAAGCGTCCGGGCGCGGTGCGGACCGCGACGTACCGGGGGCTGAAGCGGCTGGCCCGGCAACTCGGAGCCGGCGGTGTGACGGACGAGGCGCCCAGGGCGCTGGGGGAGTCGACATGAGGGGCGCCCACGGCGGCGGCCCGGCGGACCGCACGGGAACGGGGGCGGACATGGACGCACGGCACGCTGACGGCGGCACCGACCGCGCCGTCACCCGGACCGCCGCCGTGGGCGCCCCGAAAACGGAGGGGCTGCTCGCCGCCGCCCTGCGGAACGAGCGCGTCGGAGCCGAGGGCGAGCGGCGCGCCGTGGCCGCCTTCCGGGCCGCCCGCGACGCCCGGCCGGGGCGGGCCGCGCGCACCCGCCGGCGGGACGACTGGCGTCCCCGGCAGCGGTACCGTGCACGGCGTTCGTCGAGGGCCGTGCTCTCGGTGCTGCTGGCGAGCCTCACCCTGGGCGGCGTCGCCTACGCGGCCATCGGCGGGAGCGGTCCCCTGCCGGGCGGCGCCGGGCCGGACCGCGTCCGCCCCACCGCCGGCCCGGACGGCACCGCGCAGCGGCGCACCGCCGACCCGCTCCCCGTCGTGCCGCTGCCCACCCGCACCGCATCCCGTGCCTCCGCGCCGGCCGACCCCGGGGCCACCACCGCTCCGGACACCGAGGCGGGCTGCCGTGCCCACCAGCGGCCGCGGGAACGGGGCAAGGCGCCGGACGCCGCGGCCCACTGCGCCGGACGCCGTGGTGGACAGTCCACGCCGAGCACCGCGAGCGGCCCGGCCGCACCGGGCAAGGCGGGCGCCGCCACCGGGGCGGGGCGGGCGCGGGGCAAGGAGGACGGCGGTGGCAAGGGGGCCGGGGCCGACGGGAGGACGCGGCGGGCGGACCGGGCGGCGGGCGCCGGGGACTAGGGTCCGACCGGCACTTCCCGGCCCCGTGCGGGCGGCGGGCACGGTGGCCAAGGCAACGGCCGAGGCCGCCACCCCCCACAGGAGAGGCCCCGGCCGTCGCGCGGCACGGGCCGCGCGGCGGCCCGTACTTCCTACAGCGCCGCGACTGCGTTTTCTGTCACACCTCCCCGCGTCACGGCTTAGTTGCATCTTGTACGGCAAGGCGAGAGGGACATGGACGAGGAACGGTTTCTAGACGTAACGTGCCATTCGCGCCGATGAGCGGGGGACTGTCTCCCGCACCCGACCAGCGGTGGACCACCGCGACCACACTCCTTGAGGAACCACGACGGCGAGTACCCGGTCCGCGAGAGCGGCGCCGGCTGAGGCGCAAAGAGAGGCTCGGTGCTGGGGGACGACGCGGAGCTGACCGCCGCGGTGCGTGCGGCCCAGGGCGGGGACGAGACCGCGTTCCGGACCGTGTACCGCGCGGTGCAACCGCGCCTGCTGGGCTACGTGCGGACGCTGGTCGGCGATCCGGACGCCGAGGACGTGGCCTCCGAGGCATGGCTCCAGATCGCCCGCGACCTGGAACGCTTCGACGGTGACGCCGACCGGTTCCGCGGCTGGGCCGCCCGCATCGCCCGCAACCGGGCGCTGGACCACATCCGGATGCGCGGGCGCCGGCCCGCGGTCGGCGGTGACGAGACGGAACTGACCGGCAGGGCCGCCGAGTCCGACACCGCGGGCGAGGCCATCGAGGCCCTGGCCACCGACAGCACCCTCTCCCTCATCGCCCGGCTGCCCCAGGACCAGGCCGAGGCCGTGGTGCTGCGCGTGGTGGTGGGCCTCGACGCCAAGAGCGCCGCCGAGACGCTGGGCAAGCGGCCGGGCGCCGTCCGCACGGCCGCGCACCGCGGTCTGCGGCGCCTGGCCGAACTGCTCGGCGGCGATCCGGAATCGGGCGGTGGGCTCGACGCGCTGCCGCCCCAGCGAGAACCGCGCGGCCACGCGGTGACGTCCGCGAGTGTGACGCATACGCGTGCGCGGACGCAGAAGGACATGTGATGGCCGACGAGCACGACAGGTGGCTGGACCGCGCGACGGCGGAGATCCTGCTGCGCGGAGAGTCGCCGGAGGCCGTCGATCCCGCGGTCCGCGACCGGGCCGCACGACTCGCCGAGGCCCTCGGCGCACTGGCCGCCCCACCCGTGCCGACCAGCGGTGAACTCCCCGGCGAGGCCGCCGCGCTGGCCGCCTTCCGCACGGCACGCGCCGAGCGCGTCGACGCGCCCGAAGGGACGCCGGCCCATCCGGGGCGGGACACCTCGGCGGCGCCCTCCGATGCCGGGCTGGTCCGCATCGGTCCCCGCGCGGCCGGTGCCGGGCGCGCCCGGTGGAGCCGCCCGCTGCGCCTCGGTCTGGCCGCCGCGCTGACCGTCGGCATGGTCGGCGGGGTGGCGGTGGCGGCCGGAACCGGAGTGCTGACGACGCCCTTCGAGGGCGCCGGACCCGACCCCGCCGCGACCGTGTCGGCCGCCACGTCCTCCGACGGCCCGCCCGCCTCGCCCTCACCGTTGGAGGGGGTGCAGGGCGGCGCCGGGCCCGGCCGGGACGGCGCCGAGGGCGACGCCGGCTCCGACGACCGCGCCGCGGCGAGCGCCGGCGACGGACGGCCGGACCTGACCGCGTCCTGCCGTGAGGTGAGGGCCGGCGAGCAACTGGAGGGTGCGCGCGGGCGCGCGTTGAAGGAGGCGGCCGGGGGCGCGTCACGCGTCGCCCCGTACTGCCGGGGTCTTTTGGCCCAGGCCGGCACGAGCGCCCGGGACCGCGACGGCGCGAGGGACGCCAGGGAGAACGACCGGGCCCGGGAGGCGCCCCCGGAGCAGGACCCGTCGCGGAACGGCAAGGGCGGCAAGGGCGGAAAGACCGACAAGACCGATAAGAGCGACAAGAGCCACAAGGGAAGCAAGAGCACCAAGAGCACCAGGAGCACGAAAGACGACAGGGGCGGCAAAGGCTCCGAGGACGGCAAGGGCGACAAGAGCGGCAAGGGCGACAGGGATTCCCGAGAGGGCGAGGGCGGAGGGAGGGGCGGCGGCAAGGGCGGCAAGGACGACGACGACCGCCACCGCCCGCTCCCGCCCGCCGGCCACCGGTACGCACCGCGCGCCTCGGCCTTCGCGCCCTCGCCGCAGCAGCGGCCGGCCTTCCCGGCGCGCGCCGTGCTCACTCTTGCGAAACCGTCCTGACCTGCACCTTCGCAGAGGCGCCGAACATTTTCCGCCGAGGGTGTGACACTTTCGGCCGCCCTGGCGCAGTAATGAGTGAGCCGACTGGTCATCGGCTTCCGCACCGAGCCGGGGTTCCCCCCGTACCTACGGCTCGTGCACCTCGGCGCGGGCGGGACACGTTCCCCCGGTCCCGTCCGCGCCCCATCCGCTCCGGTCCCGCCCCGCCTCAGCGGTACACGACGACCTTGTCGCCGTCGCGCACCTGGGCGTAGAGGTCCGCGATCGCCGCCTCGTCCCGCACGTTGACACAGCCGTGCGAGGTGCCCGCGTAGCCGTAGGCGGCGAAGTCCTCGGAGTAGTGGACGGCCTGGCCGCCGCTGAAGAACATCGCGTACGGCATGGCCGAGTCGTAGAGCGTCGAGACATGGTGGCGGGACTTCCAGTAGACGTGGAACACGCCCTCCCGGGTCGGGGTGTACTGCGAGCCGAAGCGCACCGGCAGCGTCGACAGGGTCCGTCCGTCGACCATCCAGCGCAGCGTCCGGCTCGACTTGCTCACGCACAGGACCCGGCCGGTCAGGCAGCGTGGGTCGGGCGCGGCGGCCGGCTGCCCGCCCATCAGGTACAGCTCCCACCGGCCCGGTTCGCGCGTCATCCCGAGCAGCCGCTGCCAGGTGACGTCGTCGGTCCGCCCGGTCCGGGGCAGCCCGCGCTTGCCCTGGAAGCCGCTCACCGCGCGCTCGGTCAGGTCGTCGTACGTCCCGGTCGGACCGTCCACGAGCCACTCCACCTGACGCAGCCGCGCCTGGAGTTCGCGCACGTCCCGGCCGGTGTCGCCGCGTGTCCACAGCACCCGGGGCGCGGTGCGGACGGGCGGCGCGCCGGACGGCCTGCCGGTCCCCGGCGCGTCCTCGGACGGTGCGCCGGTGGCGTCGATGCGCACCGGTGAACGCCCCTTGCCGTCGGCGCCGGTGCCCTGCACGGTGCAGCCGCCCGCCACCAGTACGGCCCCCAGCGCCGCGGCGACCGCCCGGCCGGCACCCCCCGCGCGTCCCCTGCCCGTCCCGCGCATCGCGCCCCCCCGTCGTCTCCCCGCCTCGCCCGGACGTCCCCTGGGATGTTCCCCCGAACGACGCGCCGCGAACGGCGCGGCACCGTGGTGACCGGGACCGTCGGAGGGCTGTGAGCAAGGTCCCAGCGTGTGGCTCTCCACCGGGTGCACGCACGCCGATACAGTCCGTCGAGGGATCGACCTGTACTGGCCAGTAACTGACGGGTAGTTCGAGCACCTTCGAACATGTGCTCAGCGGGAGGCATCACACCATGGCGCGCGAGTCTGAGTCCGGACTGCCCATCGAACCGGTCTACGGGCCCGACACCCAGGCGGACTGGAACCCGGCCGAGAAGCTCGGTGAGCCGGGGAAGTACCCGTTCACCCGGGGCGTGTACCCGTCGATGTACACCGGCCGGCCGTGGACGATGCGCCAGTACGCCGGGTTCGGCACGGCGACGGAGTCCAACGCCCGCTACAAGCAGCTGATCGCCAACGGCACGATGGGCCTGTCGGTCGCCTTCGACCTGCCGACCCAGATGGGCCACGACTCAGACGCCCCGATCGCGAGCGGCGAGGTCGGCAAGGTGGGCGTGGCGATCGACTCGATCGACGACATGCGGGTGCTGTTCGGCGGTATCCCGCTGGACCAGGTCTCCACCTCGATGACGATCAACGCCCCCGCCGCGCTGCTGCTCCTGCTCTACCAACTCGTCGCCGAGGAGCAGGGGGTCGGCGCCGACCAGCTCACCGGCACCATCCAGAACGACGTGCTGAAGGAGTACATCGCGCGCGGGACGTACATCTTCCCGCCCAAGCCCTCCCTGCGGCTGATCGCGGACATCTTCAAGTACTGCCGGGCCGAGATCCCGAAGTGGAACACCATCTCCATCTCCGGCTACCACATGGCCGAGGCGGGGGCCTCGCCCGCGCAGGAGATCGCCTTCACCCTCGCGGACGGCGTCGAGTACGTGCGCACCGCGGTCGCGGCCGGCATGGACGTCGACGACTTCGCGCCGCGCCTGTCCTTCTTCTTCGTGGCCCGTACGACGATCCTGGAGGAGGTCGCCAAGTTCCGCGCGGCCCGCCGGATCTGGGCGCGGGTGATGCGCGAGGAGTTCGGCGCGAAGAACCCCAAGTCGCTGATGCTGCGCTTCCACACGCAGACGGCCGGGGTGCAGCTGACCGCACAGCAGCCCGAGGTCAACCTGGTCCGCGTCGCCGTGCAGGGCCTCGGCGCGGTGCTCGGCGGCACGCAGTCCCTGCACACCAACTCCTTCGACGAGGCCATCGCGCTGCCGACCGACAAGTCCGCGCGCCTCGCCCTGCGCACCCAGCAGGTGCTCGCCTACGAGACGGACGTGACGGCGACCGTCGACCCGTTCGCCGGGTCCTACGTCGTCGAGAAGATGACCGACGACGTCGAGGCGGCGGCGCTCGACCTGATGCGCAAGGTCGAGGACCTCGGCGGCGCGGTCAGCGCCATCGAGCACGGCTTCCAGAAGAGCGAGATCGAGCGCAGCGCCTACCGCATCGCCCAGGAGACCGACTCGGGCGAGCGGGTCGTGGTCGGCGTCAACCGCTTCCAGCTCGACGAGGAGGAGCCGTACGAGCCGCTCCGCGTCGACCCGGCCATCGAGGCCCAGCAGGCCGCCCGCCTCGCCGCGCTCCGCGCGGAGCGCGACCAGCGGGCGGTGGACACCGCGCTCGTGGCACTGAAGAAGGCCGCCGAGGGCGAGGACAACGTCCTGTACCCGATGAAGGACGCGCTGCGGGCGCGGGCGACGGTGGGCGAGGTGTGCAACGCGCTGCGGGAGGTCTGGGGGACGTACGTGCCCTCCGACGCCTTCTGATCCCGGGCGCCCCCGGCCCTCTTCTCGACGGCTGGAACACCCGCGCGGAGTGTCGCACCGCCGTGCGACACTCCCTGCATGTTCGGCGTCATCGATCTCCCCACCTATCTCGCGGGCCTGGCTCTCATCATCCTGCTCCCCGGCCCCAACTCGCTCTACGTCCTGTCCGTGGCCGCCCGCCGCGGCGTGCGCTCCGGGTACACGGCCGCCGCCGGGGTCTGGTGCGGGGACACGGTGCTGATGACCCTGTCGGCCGCCGGGGTCGCCTCCCTGTTGCAGGCCAACGCCCTGCTGTTCGGGATCGTGAAGTACATCGGCGCTGGATACCTGACGTGGATGGCGATCGGGATGATGCGGGCCGCCTGGGCGATGTGGCGGACGCGGCGGGAGCAGACCCCGCAGGGCACCGACACCGCGGTCGCGGCCGACGCCGAGCGGCCGTTCCGCCGCGCCCTGGTCGTCAGTCTCGTCAACCCGAAGGCGATCCTGTTCTTCGTCGCCTTCTTCGTGCAGTTCGTCGACCCGGGCTACGCCTACCCCGCCCTCTCCTTCGTCGTCCTCGGCGTCTTCGCCCAGCTGGCGAGCTTCCTGTACCTGAGCGCCCTGATCTTCAGCGGCACCCGGCTGGCCGCGGCCTTCCGCCGCCGCAAGCGGCTCTCGGCGGGGGCCACCTCGGCGGCGGGCGCGCTGTTCCTCGGCTTCGCGGTGAAGCTGTCGGTGGCGAGCGCCTGACTCCGCACGGACGACGACCGGCCCTTCCTCGAAGGGCCGGTCGTCGTCCGTGCGGAGAGCATCGCGGGAGGCGGGGCGGCCTACGGCCTCCGTGCCGTCCCGCCCGTCCTCGCGCGCCGCGCCGCCCGGTACCGGCGCACCGCCCGGGTGACGACCGGGGGCAGCAGGTCCAGCGCGAGCCGGCGGGTCCGGGGCTTCGCCGGGCGGACCGCCGGGCGGGCCTGCGCCGCCCTGCCCGGCAGGGTGTCCGCCCGCCGCGCCGGTGCCCCGGGCGCCGGGTGCCGTGAGGCCGGCAGCGCGGGCGGCCGCATCCGCTTGCCCTTGGCGCGGGCCCGGACCAGCCGGTGCCCGGCGGCCTGCTCCACGGTCACGGCGACGTCGTCACGTCCGCGCAGCGCGGCGAGCAACTCCTCCTGCACGGGCTCCGGATCGCCCCAGGTGGCGTACAGCTTCTGGCTGCTCAGGCAGACGGGACGCAGCCCCCGGTTGAGCACGGCCTCCCAGGCGGCGACGGCGACCCCCGGGGTGTGCTCGCTGCGGAAGTCGTCGAGGACGACGATGCCGTCCGGCAGCAGCAGCTCGCGGGCCGCGCCGATGTCGCCGTGGACGTGCTCGTACAGGTGCGAGGCGTCGATGTGGGCGAAGCGGCAGGTGCCGGGCCCGACCTCGTCGGTGATCGTGGAGCTGACGTCCTGGACGATCCTGGGCAGGGTGTCGTGGAAGGAGAGGTAGTTCCGCTCGAAGGCCTGCCGGGTGAGCGTGGAGTACGACTGCGCCGCCTCCGCCCGGTTGGCCGCGTCCGGCGGCTCCGTCTCGAACAGGTCGCAGACCGTGAGCGTTTCGCCGTCCCGCAGATGATGACCCAGCAGGATCGCGCTCTTGCCCAGGTAGGCGCCCAGTTCGAGCAGGTCGCCGCGGGTGCCCCGCCGCTCCTGACGCTCCAGGAACCAGGAGAACAGCACCTGGTCGAGCGGCCAGAACCAGCCGGGGACGTCGTTCAGGTCGCCGGGGTACGTGTGCGTCTCTTGCGCAGTGGCCATGCAGGGAGGATGCCTTCTCGCCGGCCGAAAAGAGGTCGGCGCGCGCGATCTGGTGTGAGGAAAATCGCACGAATCGCCCAACGTGCTCGCCTCGGTACCTTCCGCGACCGGGACGCCCAGGTCGCCCGGGTCGCCCGGGGGCGCGTGATCCGCCCCGGGCGCCCCCTGCGTACGGCGGATCGCGCCGTTTCCGCGTCGGTTCGCGTCCCCGACGCGCCGGCTCAGGCCGCCCGCAGGTACGCCGAGTGGGCCGCCTTGCCCAGGTAGGTGAGGCGCGTGGCGTCCTCCAGGTGCTCGTCCAGGGCCTCCTTGATGCCCGGCCAGTTGGGGTCGCCGTAGTCGTCGAGGACGACGATCGCGCCGGGCGCGGCGATCTCCTCGGCCCACTGGAGGTCCTGGCGGACGCCCTTGGCCGAGTGGTCGCCGTCGACGACGATGACGCCGTACGCCCGGTCGGAGACCGCCTCCCGGGTCTCCGGGTCCTCCGAGAAGCCCCGCCGGACGCGGGCCGCCGCGCCCGCCGGGCCGGCCAGGGCGAGATTGGTGCGCACCGCGTGCTCGTCGACCGGGGTGCCCGTCGGGTCGGGGCGCGGGTTGGTGCCCGGCTGGAGCTGCACGCCGGCGAAGGGGTCGACGATGGTCAGGCTCGGGCTGCGGCCGTCGCGCTCCAGCATCCGGATCAGGCCGGTGGAGAACATGCCGTACAGCGTGCCTATCTCCAGGATCTCGTCGTTCGGCGGGCCGAGCAGCGGGATGGTGCCGAGCTTGCCGCAGATGTTCATGGTGCCGCCCGCGACCCGGCCCACGCCCAGCGACTCCAGCGCCACCAGCAGCCGGTAGGCGGTGGCGACGTTGCGCTCCGCCGCGGCGCGGTCTCCGGACAGGGCCGCGACCTCGGCGTGCAGGCGCTTGAGCGGACCCTCGGCCACCACCCGGGACAGGCCGCGTCCGTGGGAGCCGAGGAGCAGCTCCGAGGTCAGCCGGTGCGTGGTGGACTCGCGCACCGCCTCCCGCACCGCCCTCTGCACCCCCTCCCGCACCGCCGAGCGGACCTGGCGCTGGACACGCTGGTCGATGAGGTCGGCCACGGGACGCAGCAGACGCCGGGAGACCGGACTGCGGAGCAGGGAAAGGCTGTTCATGGGCAACGACCTCGATCCGTCACGGAGGTGAACGTGTGGGTACGTGCAACGCCTGTGGGGTGGACGGGGCCAGACTAGGGAGGTCCCCGGACGGAAACCGAGCCGTCCGAACGGGCCACCGGGGGAACTCTTGCGGAACGCCGGATGACGCGGCGGTGGCGGCACCCGGAGTTCACCGGAAGGTCACGCCCGCGTGGCCGATGTTCATCCCGGACAGGTTCCCGGTGCTCGCCGCGCCCTCGTAGCCTGCACCGATGTGCGCCGCGCGGCGCCGCCACCGGGAGTGCGCGCGGCGCCGGCACCCACCCCACCCTCCCGGGCCCGGCCGGAAACCGGCGGGCCCGCGCGTCCTGTCCGGGAGTGAACACCCATCGCCGCCGAGCCCATGACCGCCGCCGAGCCCCAGCGCGGCCCCGCACCCGAAGGGGCCCCGGCGGCCCCGCGCCCCCGGGGCGAGCACCGCCACGACATCGACCTCGTCCGGGTCCTCGCCTCGGTCGGGGTCATCGTCTGCCACGCCGCGGGCGAACTCATGAAGTCCGTCGACCGCACCCCCTCGGGAGGCGGCCCCGTGTACTGGACCGCGCTCGTCGGGGACGCGCTGAGCCGGTGCGCCGTGCCGCTGTTCTTCGCGATCGCCGGCTGGGTCGTGCTGAGCGGGGCCCCGCCCCGGGACGGCGGACAGGTCCGCAGGCGGCTCACCCGCATCGTCGTGCCGATGGCCGTGTGGACCGCCGGCTACCTGCTGTGGGACTGGGCCCGGGACGCCAACTCCGAGCCCACGCGGGACCTCGCGTGGGACGCGCTGTTCGCCTCGGTGCGCCCCGCCTTCCACCTCTGGTACCTGTACGCCTACGTCCCGGTCGTCCTGCTCCTCTCGGTCGTGCTGCTGATCCGGGCCGGTAAGCGGCCCTGGGGCGCGGGCGCCGTCCTGCTCGGGCTGGCGCTCGCCCCGACCCTCCTCGGCGACCTCGCGCGCCTCCTGGACATCGAACGCCCGCCCTTCGCCTGGCAGTTCGGCGTCTACCAGATCGTGTACGCGGTCATCGGCGCCCTGCTGCTGTCCCTGCCGGGGGCCGCGGTCGCCGGACGGGGCAGGCGCCTGCTGTGGCTGGCCGGCGGGCTGTGCGCCTGGGGTGCGGTGGCCGTGTACGAGCACCGGGTGCACTTCCCCGGCCCGTACGGCTCCGTCGTCGTGGCCCTGCTCGCCGGGACCCTGCTGATGGCCCTCAACCGGATCAGGGTGCCGCAGCGGTTCCGCCCGCTGCTGGGCCGGCTCGCCGGGGTCTCCTTCGGCGCCTACCTGGTCCACCTGCTGTTCCTGGAGGCTCTCGCCCCGCGCGTGGTGTCGGCGGACGCCGGATGGCCTGGTGCCGTCGGCGCGCTCGCGGGGCTGACGGGGGCCACGGTGGTGCTGTCCTTCGCCGCCGCCCTGCTGTGGACGCGGCTGCGGCTGGGCCGCTGGCTGGGCTGAGCCCTCAAGTCCCCGGTGTGGAACCGCCGGAGCCCCCTCCCGCCACGCGGCGGAAGGGGGCTCCGTTGCCGTCGGCCGGGGTCCGCGCCCGGTCACTTCCTCCCGGCGCCGCGCCGCACCGCCCTGCGCACCACGCGCCGGGCCCGCCGCACCTGGAGCTTCGCGCGCAGCTGCGGTCGGCTGCCGGGCAGGCCCAGCTCGGTCAGCCGCAGCTCCGGGAAGTAGTAGCCGGGGACGCCCGCCAGGTTGGCCCGCAGCCAGGCCTCCGTCGGCTCGCGCAGCTCGGCGTAGGTCTTGGGCTGCATGCAGAACCCGATCGCCCGCACCAGCGGCGACAGGGACGCGGGGGCCGCGTCCACCCGCGCCGGGGCCTGCCCGGTCTCCAGGTCGGGCACCAGGTGGTCGACGACGGCCAGCGGCACGCGGTTGCTGTTGGGGTAGGGCTTGAGCCGCTCCGTCACCAGCGCGGTCCCCACCCGGGCGATGGGCACGTCGTAGTAGGCGGAGGCGGTGACCATCGCCGTGGAGAAGCAGCCGACGACCAGTTCGGGCGCGCAGTGGTGGTACAGCGTCTCGGCCAGCAGGGGAGCGTCCAGCACGGTGAGCCGGACGCCCGCGTCCACCGCCGCCTTGCTCAGCGCCGTCGTGTAGCCCGCGGGGGCCGTCGGATGCGGCTTGAAGACCACGGACCGGTGTCCGGCACGCGCGGCTCCGGTGAGCATGCGGACGTGGAGGTCCTCCTCCTCCTGCGCGGTGAGGATGTTGATGGCCGCGAGGTACTGCCCGAGCAGCACCGCCGTCGGCCGCTGGGCCACCACGGGCGCCAGCCGGGGGTCGTCGGCCGCGTCCCGGGAGATCTCGTCGAGCACCGCGCGGAACGCCGCGTCCGGGACGACCTCGGGCTCCACACCGAACTCGGACAGCAGCAGCGGCGTCAGACCCGGGATCAGGTCGAGGTGGAGCAGCCGCCGGATGCGGCGCGCGAGGGTCAGCGGCAGCTTCTCGCGGGTCGGGCCGTAGCTCATCAGGCCGTCGGCGTACACGTGCAGGGCGGCCTCGGAGAAGATCGCCGCCAGCGCGCGGGCCGGGTTGACCTGGATGGACTCCACGGCCAGCTCGACCGCCTCCCGCTCGCCGATGCCCCAGGCCAGGCGGAACGCCTTCTGCCACAGCGACACGTCGTTGCCGCGCGGGCCCCAGGCGCTCGGGTGGTGCGGGCGGATCGCCTCGTTCCAGCTGATCACCGAGTCGAAGCGGCCGGATATCCGCTCGTAGCCGTGCATCTCGTCGAGCCGCAGCGCGGTCTCGGGTATCGCGGCGTTGTTGGAGACCAGCAGGACGCGCCGGGCTTCACCGCGCGGCCCGAACAGGCCCGCGTCGAGCGCCGCGGCGAGGGTGGCCGCTCCGTACAGGGTCGACACCTGGAAGATCTGGGTCTTGTGGGGCATGGGTCAGGCAGCCTTCCGGCCGTCGCGCAGGCGGCTGAGCAACCTGCTCCGAGTGCTGTCGATGGTCCTCAGGGTCTCCTCCAGCACGTGCTGGGGCATGCGGTGCAGCGCGTCCCGCGCCTCGTGCCGCAGCCGCCGCGCCGCCGACGCCTCGTACTCGTCCACCTTGCCGAGGTGGAAGGCGATCATGGCGCAGTACGTCCGTACCGCCTTGGGGAGGAAGCGCTCGGCCTCCGGGTCCCGCAGCAGGTCCTGGAGGAGCATGTCGTAGGCCGGGATGAAGTCCAGCTGGCGGGAGTCCTTGATCTGGGTGAGCGAGGTCGCGACGCCCCGCCGGTAGAACACCCCGTGCAGGCCGACGGAGGCGTACGAGGCCGCCTTCAGGTGCAGCCGCCAGATCCACAACCGGTCCTCGGCGGTGCGCAGTTCGGTCGCGAAACGCATCCCGCCGTCGTCGAAGAGGTGCCGGCGGTAGATCCCCGCCCAGACGAAGGGGTAGTCGACCATCGTCTCCATGTGGGGCGGCGCTATGCCCTCGCGCGGGTCCATCACCGTGTTGCGCAGGGGGGCCGGGGGCCGCCGGATCACCCGCTCGGTGCCGGTGGCCTGGACGTGGTCGGTGCGGGCGAAGTCGCAGCCCAGCTCGTCGGCGAAGGAGACCAGTTCGGCGAGGTAGCCCGGTCCGTACCAGTCGTCGCCGTCGAGGAACGTGACGTACTCGCCCCGGGCCGCGTCGATGCCGCTGTTGCGGGCCTGCGCGATGCCCATGTTCTTCTCGTGCTGGATCACCCGCGCGGTGGGACGTTTCTCCGCCCAGCGGTCGATCGCCCATGGCGTGGAATCCGTGGAGCAGTCGTCGACGAGCAGGAACTCGAAATCCGGGTCCGCGTTGTTGGCCAGACTTCTCAGAGTGCTCTCGGCGAAGGCTTCCACATTGTGCATGGGGACGACGACGGACAGTTTCGGCACGCGGGCCTCTCACGCTCGAAGGTTGGAGAGAAAATCGGAGATTGGAACAGGCTAGCTACGCTCCCGATTCCGGCGGTGTCGAAAAGGGCGCGCGGAGGCGAACTCCGTTCGCAGCGGAAGTGAATTCTCGGTGCGAGGGGATGTTCCGGGCCCTCAGGAGGAGCCGAAGGTGTTCCGCAGCTCCCCGATGTTCGACCGGGTGGTCTTCCACAGGAGTTCCTGCGCGCCGTGCACGTCGGCCACGGCGGCCGCGTGGTGGTCGAGGACCGCCGACGCCCGCTCCGCGAGCCGGGGGCCCAGCTCCCGGTCGTGCACGGACAGCCCCCACTCCGGGCGGCCGATGTCCGACAGGAAGTACGCGAGCTTGGGGTGCGAGACGAGGCTGAGGATCGGGGTGCCGCAGCCGAACGGGATCATCCCGGCGTGCCCGCGCATCCCGATCACCAGCCGGGCCCGCCCGTACAGGGCGCGAATGGCGTCGTTCGACATGTCGTACAGCTGCTCCACGGGCAGGGCGATGCCGTGCTCCCGGCGCAGGTCGTGCACGAACTTCTCGTCGGCCGGCATGTGGGCCGCGTACCGTACGTCGGCCCGCTCCCGCAGGCTCCGCAGCGCGGTGGCCAGCTGCGAGAGGAAGTGGCCGTAGTCGTGGCCGAACCGCAGGCCCGCGCGGTCGTAGGCGCAGTTGACCAGGACGGTGTCGGACCGCTCCACCGAGGCGAACCGCTCCGGGTCCAGGTGCCGGGCCACCGTGGTCGGACAGGGCTGGTAGCGCACCCGGTCGCGCAGCTCCGCGGGGAGCAGCTCGCGGACCCGGTCGATGGAGCCGTGGTTGCGCAGCCCGAAGAACGCCGACCGCTCGACCAGGACCCGCAGACTCTCCGCGAACCGGCTCCGGCGGTAGAGCTGCCCGTCGAAGACGTTGTAGCCGACCGCGAACACCGCGAGCGGCGCGCTCACGCGGGCCAGCAGCTCGTCCGGGATGTTCCACTGCCAGTGGCTGTTGCCGTTGGGGGAGGTGTCCGGGAGGAAGAGCCCGCCGCCTCCTACGACGATCCCGCGCCGCGCGTTCAGCTGCTCCAGCGCCTCCTCGTCCACCAGCCGGTGCACCGGCTGCCCGTACCAGCGGCGCGGGCCGGTGTCGGTGTCGAAGCAGCTGCGCACCGCCTCGGGCAGGACCTTGTCCCCGGCGTTCTCCTGGCCCTCCGCGAACAGCGCCACGTGCGCGAGCTGCCGCGCGGCGTCGTCGGCGGCACCCGCGTCGGCGTCGGCATCGGCGGCGTCCGGTCTCCGCGGCTCGGGCACCCGCGGACGCGTGCGTACGTACCAGCCGTGGCAGCCGCCGTCCGTCGGGTCGGCGTCCAGGCCCTGGCGGGCGTAGGCGTGCGCGTCCGCGTCCCGGCCGCACAGCCACGCCAGGCGGGCGAGCTGGGCGAAGGCGCGGGGAGCGACGTCGGCGGAGGCCGCCGCCAGCAGCAGGTGCGCCTCGGCCTCGTCGTAGCGCGACAGCGCCATCAGGCAGACCCCGAGCGTCTCGTGGCAGCGCGGCGCGTCCAGCCGGTCGCCCACGACCGGGGCGAGCACCGCGACGGCCTCGTCGTAGCGGCCCTGCTGACGGTGGACGTCGGCGACCGTGCGGGCGAGGTCGAGGGATGGGCGGGCGGTGAGCAGGGGTGGCGCGCAGTGCGCCAGCAGGTCGGGGTGCTTGCGGCCGGGCAGGGCGCAGTAGGCGGCCCGGAACTCCTCGTCGCTCAGCTCGAAGCGGCGCCGTGCCTCGGTGGCCGGGCCGTACCCGGGGGCGCCGGTGCCGACCGGTCCGGTGAAGCGCAGGACGGTGACGTGTCCGGGCACCGGGGTGTCGTCGTGGAGGCAGCGGGCGAGGAAGTCGTACCGGGCGTCGAGCGGGACCAGCGCCCCGCCGAGCGCCGGACCGAGGTCGTCGCCGGTGGCGTCGCCGAGCCGGTCCGCCAGGGCGTCGTCCACGTCGGCACGCTGGACGACCAGGAGACCGTCCGGCAGGACCGCGCGCCGCTCCCCGGGCTCCCCGGCGCACAGCAGCTGCCGCACGGCGCCGACCCCGTGGCGCATCCGCAGCAGCTCGTCGAGGGGGCCGAGGACGACCATGGCCGGGGTGAGGGCGACGACGGTGTCGTACCCCTCCAGCCGGAAGACGGCCGTACGGTCCTCGGCCCGGCGCGTGACGAGGCGCGGGTGCAGCCGCCGGGCCGCGTCGAACGAGGAGTCGGGCAGGCCGGGGTGGAGGACCACGAGGTCCTCGCAGACGCCCGGGTCGGACAGGGCCAGGCTGCGGATCAGCGTGGCCAGGCCGGGCAGGCCGTCCCGGTCGGTGTGGACGGCGAAGGCGATCCGGCGCCGGCCGGTGACGGCGCTCCGGTCGTCCGCGACGGAGACCGGGGCGCCGGGGGCGGAGGCCCCGATGGTGGAGGACCCGGGGGCGGAGGACTCGAGGGAAGGGGTCATCGCAGGGCGATCCTCATCTTGCTGTCGTCGACGTGCGTGGCGCGGTCCATGACCCACTCGGCCTCCTTCGGCCGCAGCCGGCCGGGCAGGGTGAATCCGATCAGGTCCAGGCGAGGACTCACGTCCAGGAAGTCCAGGAGCCGCAGGACGGTGAAGGCGGTGGTCGGGGCCGGGCCCCAGCCGTCCTCGCCGAGCAGCGCCGGGTCGCTCAGCGGCCGGCGCAGGGAGGCGTCACCCACGTGCTCCTGCGCCCCGGGCACGAGCCGCTGCCGGGTGGCGCGGCGCCAGCCCGCGGCCGGGTCGCCGAACACGAGCCGGACACCGGCCCGCTGCGTCCAGGCGGGCCCCTCCCACGGGGTGTCGCCCCGCAGCGAGACGGCGTGCAGCCCGGTCCGCTCGCCGGTGCCCCCGGCGCGGACGCGGAACGCGTCGCAGCGCACCACCAGGTCGTAGCGGTCGATCTCGGCGCCGAGCGCGCTGCCGGCCACGTCGCCGGCGTTCGCGACCAGGCACACCGTCCGCCCCGCGACCAGGCTCCGCAGCCCGCCGGCACCGATCGGCGTGCCGCCGTCCGGCGCCGGGTCGGGGATCGCGGGCCGTTCGACGAGCCGCCGGTAGCCGCCGTACAGGTCCAGCAGGCGCCGTACGGCGGGGTCGCCCAGGCCGTGCTCGGCCACCCGCTCCCGCACGTACGCGGCGAACCGGGGCGCGATGACCGCGGTGGTCGTGTCGGGCTGTCCGAGCAGCTCGCGCAGCGGGGCGCCCGCCTCGGGGAAGAGCGCGAGGGCCGCGTCGAGGCACGCGCGCCGGCGGCGCAGGGTGTCCGTCCTGCGGGCGACCTCGGGCGCCGGGGCGCCGCCGTTCAGCAGCGCGGTGTAGCGCGCGTAGCACTCCAGCGCCTCGTGGCCGCGGCCCAGCCCGTCCAGGGCCAGGCCGCGCAGCCGCCACGCCCCCTTGGAACGCTGCCGGATCATGGCCGAGGTCTCGGCGACGCCCAGCGCGAGGACCAGTTCGCGCTCCCCGCCGGCCTCCAGCGCGCGCTCGCCGACCTGGAGGAGGGCGTCGAAGGGGTCGGCCGACGGGCTGCCGAGGGAGGCCGCGAAGGTCCCGACGGCCTGGGTGAGCCGGACCTGCGGGGGAGCCGACCCCCCGTCCCGCGCCGCGAGGTGCTCACCGCACAGGCGCATGCCGCGGGCGTACAGCGCCGGCTCGGCGGCCTCCTTCTGCCGCGCCTTGAACAGTCCCGCCAGGGGCTTCGTCATGCCTTCCACCGTTCTCCGACCGGAGGCCGAATGTGCCCCAGAGCGACGGGCCGCGGGTGGCTTCCCGGCACACGGCGGGTGAACACTGCCTCCCGTGCGGGCGACCGGACTCCCCGCCCGCCCGCACGCCGGGTCCCCGCGCCCCTGCGTCACCGCCCCATCGAGCGGCGCAGCGCCCGGGCCCGGCGGACCACCTTGCGGGCCGTGGCGTTGCGCGGCAGGAAGCCCAGGCGGGCCGGGATGCCGCCCGGGAGGCCCAGCGAGGTGAGCCGGCGCTTCTTGAAGTAGCGCCAGGTGCGCGCCTCCAGGTGCTCCCGCAGGTACCCCTCGGCCGCCGGCCGCAGCTCCGGCAGCACCTTCGGCTGCATCGCGAACCCGACGGCCCGCACCAGCGCGGCGAGCGTCTCGGTGTCCATGCCCCGCCGGCCCTCGGTGACGGCGGCCGGGTCGGCCAGGTCGGGGAGGAGCGCGTCGACGACGGTGGCCGGGACGCGGTTGCTGTTCTCGTACGGCGTCAGCCGGTCCAGCAGCGTCTCGGTGCCGACCCGGGCCACCGGCAGGCCGTACAGCGCGGACGCGGTGAGCAGGGCCGTGGAGAAGCAGCCGACGACCAGTGCCGGACGCGTCCGCTGGAACAGCACCTCGGCGAGGACCGGCGTGTCCACCACCGTGAGGTCGACGCCGAGCCTCCCGGCCTCCTCCTCCAGGGTCCGGGTGAAGCGGGCCGGCGCCGTGGGGTGCGGTTTGAACACCACCCGCGTGTGCCCGAGCCCGGCCGCGCCCGTCAGCATCCGCACATGCAGGTCCTCCTCCTCGTCGGCGGAGAGGATGCCGAGCGCCGACAGGTACTGGCCGAGCAGCACCGCGGCCCCGCCGGCGTCCGGCAGTTCCGTGCCGGGGCCGGCCGGCCGCGCGCCGTCACCCGCCAGTTCCGCCAGCACCTTGGTGAACGCCGCCGTCGGCACGACCTCGGGCTCGACGCCGAACTCGGTGAGCAGCAGCGGCGTGAGCCCCGGCACCAGGTCGAGGTGGAGCAGCCGCTCCACGCGCGTGCCGACCAGCGGGGCGAGCTTGGTGCGGGTGGGCCCGTAGCTCATCAGGCCGTCCGCGTAGACGGTCACGGGCGCGTCGGTGAAGATCTGCGCCACCCCGAGCGCCGGGTGCACCTGGATCGACTCCACGGCCAGCGCCACGTCGTCCTCGCCCAGCCCCCAGGCCAGCCGCAGGTGCCGCTCCCACATCGGCACGTCCTCCAGCCGCGGCGACCAGCCGCCCGGGTGGAAGGGGGAGACGGCCGCGTTCCACGACACCACGTCGTCGAAGCGGTTCCGCACCCGCTCGAACCCGGGCATCGCGTCCACGGACGGGGTCGTCTCGGGCGTCGCCGCGTTGTTGGAGACCAGCAGGATTCGCCGGTCGGCCGGTGCGAAGCAGCCGCTGTCCAGGGCCGCGGCGAGCGTGGCCGTGCCGTACAGCGTCGACACCAGGAAGATCTGCGTGGTCACGCCGCCACCCCTTCGTCCGTCCGGTCCGCCGTCGCCCGGCGGCGCAGGCGCCGCAGCCGCGTGGCCCGCTCGGCGTCCATCGAGCCCAGAACCTCGTCCAGCGCGTCCTGCGGCATCCGCCGCAGCGCCGCCGCGCTCCTCGCTCTCAGGGCCCGGGCCACCGCGGGCTCGAACCGCTCGATGGAACCGAGGTGGTGGGAGATGATCGCGCAGTACGTGCGCACCGCCTTCGGCACCAGCCGCCCGGCGTCCTCGTCGGCGGCCGCCCCCGCCAGGACCTCGTCGAAGGCGCGGATGAAGTCGAGTTGGCGTACGTCGCCGATCTGGGTGAGCGAGGACGCCACCCCGCGCCGGTAGAAGACGCCGAGCAGCCCGGTCACCGCGAAGGACTCGGCCTCGCGGTGCAGCTTCCAGATCCACGGCCGGTCCTCGGCCGTGCGCAGTCCGTCGGTGAAGTGCAGCAGGCCCCGCTCGACCAGCCGGCGGTGGTAGACGCCCGCCCACGCGTAGGCGTAGTCGACGGAGGTGGTCCGGTGGGCGGGCAGGATCGCGTCCCGCGGCCGCAGCGCCACGTTGCGGCGGCCGTGCGGTACGCGGTGCAGGGTGCGCACCCGTCCCGTGCACTGCACGTGGTCGGTGCGCAGGAAGTCGACGCCGAGCCGCTCGACGGCGGCCACCAGACGGTCGTAGTGGCCGGGCGCCAGCCAGTCGTCGCCGTCCAGGAAGGTGAGGTACTCGCCGCGCGCCCGGTCGATGCCGGTGTTGCGGGCGGTCGCCAGGCCGCCGTTGCGTTCGTGTATGACCAGCACCGCCCCCGGCAGCTCCCGTTCGGCCCGCGCGAGGAGGTCCGCGGTCCCGTCCGTGGAGCAGTCGTCGACGAGAATGAATTCGAAGTCGTCCCGCGCGTTGGCGCGCAGACTCCGCAGGGTGTCCGGTGCGTACGACCGGACGTTGTAGAACGGCACGATGACGGAGAGCTTGGGCACGTCGACGACGTTATGCGGCGGCCCGGGATGCGGCTTTACCTTGGCCTTGATACGGGGTGAACGCGGCGTGGCGAAGCGGTGAAGCGAACGTTTTTCCGGGCGCCGGGCGGCCTGATCACCTATTCGGCGATGTGCTGTTCACCCTTTGTTGGATTGCGGTTGGGCCCGTCCTAGAAATGGCTTCCTAGCGTCTACGGCGTGCCAGCAAGTGCAACGAAGGCCCTGCGAGTCGCCGTTCTGGCGGACTCCGACACCCGGTGGAAATGGGGCGCGCTCACCGCGACCCGCATCTCCCCCGGCGACACGGACATCCGCCTCGACGGCTACCTCCTGCGCGGCCGAGCCACCCCCACCCCCCGCCAGCTGCGGGAAGTCGGCGTCACCGCGGACTCGCTCCGCGAGGTGACCGCCGTCGAGTTCCTGCGCGCCATGGGCGACGCGACGGGCGAGGAGTCCTACGACGTCCTCGTCCTCGCCCTGGTCGGCGGCGGCGTCCAGGCGATGCTGCACGGCCTCGGGCGGGTCTGGCAGGACCGCGCCGACCGCCCCGTGGTCGTCACCGGCTACGTCGGCGTCGTCTACGAGAAGCTCGCCGACGGCCTGCTGCTGCGCCACGGCGCGGACCTCGTGCTCGCCAACTCCCGTCAGGACGCGGACCGTTTCCGGGCCGTGTACGAGGGGGTCGGGGCCGACGCCGCCGCGGTGACCGAGGTCGCCCTGCCCTTCCTGGGCGGCGCCGACTACACCGGGGAACCGGACCGCGAGGGCGGGCAGCGCCCCTACACCGTGGTCTTCGCCGCCCAGCCCTCCGTGCCGGACAACCGCAGGGACCGCACCTACCTCCTCGAACGGCTGATCCGCCACGCCCGCCTGCACCCCGAGCGCGAGGTGCTGCTGAAGCTGCGCTCCAAGCCGGGCGAGCACACCACGCACATCGAGGAACTGCCGTACCAGAAGCTCGTGCAGCGTGCCGACCCGCCGCCCAACTTCCGCCTGGTCTACGGGCACATGGGCGAGGTCCTCGACCGCACCGACCTGCTCGTCACCATCAGCTCCACGGCCGCCCTGGAGTCCCTGCACCGCCGCATCCCCACGGTCGTCCTCTCCGACCTGGGCGTGCGGGAGGCGCTCGGCAACCACCACTTCGTCGGCTCCGGCTGCCTCGCCTCCTGGGAGCAGCTCGACGAGGGCCACCGCCCGGTGCCCGACCCCGAGTGGGTCGCCCGGCAGGGGGTGGCGGCCGACGGCGGCTACGAGACCGCCTTCGACGAGGCCCGGGAACGCATCACCGGGCTGCTCGGCCGCCCGGGCGGGCTCCCCCCGCTGGCGCCGTACTACACGACGGTCACCGCCCCCGGCTATCTCCCCGGCATCCTCGCCCGCCACCACCTGGGCCCGGACGGCACACCCCTGCCCGGGGCGCCGGCCGCCGACAGGGCCCCGGGCCCGGTCCGCCAGGTCGTCCGCCGGGCCGCCCGCGGCGCCTACCGCCACGGGGTCCAGCGGGTCGCCCCGGTGATCCGGCGGATGGGGGAGCTGTGAGCGCCCCGACCCCCGGGGCCTCCGCGGCCCCGCAGACACCCGAGACCTCCGCGGCCCCGCGGACCTCCGTGTCCTCCGCGGCCCCGCAAACCTCCGGGACCCCGGCGGTTCCGGCCCCGCAGTCACCCACGACGCCGGCGCAAGGAGCAGAACCCATGTCCAACCCGGAAGCGGGCCGGGGCGCTTCGATGCGCCGCGTGCTCGCGGTGATCCCCGCCCGCGGCGGCTCCAAGGGAGTGCCCGCGAAGAACCTCGCCCCCGTAGGCGGCGTCCCGCTGGTGGCCCGCGCGGTCCGCGAGTGCCGGGCCACCCGCCTGGTGACGGACGTCGTGGTCTCCACGGACGACCGGACCATCGCCGCCGCGGCCCGCGAGGCCGGCGCCGAGGTCGTCCTGCGGCCCGCCGCCATCGCCGGCGACACGGCCACCTCGGAGGCGGCCGTCCTGCACGCGATGGACGCCCACGAGGCCCTGCACGGCGCGGCCGTGGACGTGGTGCTGCTCGTGCAGTGCACCAGCCCCTTCCTCGTCCGCGAGGACATCGACGGCGTGGCCGGAGCGGTCGCGGAGAACGGCGCCGACACCGCGGTGACGGTCGCCCCGTTCCACGGCTTCGTGTGGCGGGACGGCGAGGGCGACGCGGAGGAGGGCGGACACGGCGTCAACCACGACAAGTCCTTCCGCCCCCGCCGCCAGGACCGCCCCCAGGACCTGCTGGAGACCGGCGCCGCCTACGCCATGGCCGCGCCCGGCTTCCGCAAGCACCAGCACCGCTTCTTCGGCCGCACCGACCTGGTCCGCACCGACCCGGCCCGCGTCCTGGAGATCGACGACCCGCACGACCTGGCCCGCGCCCGCGCCCTGGCCCCCCTCTTCGACGAGGCCCGGCCCGCCGCGCCCGCCGCCGGCCGCCTCCCCGCCGCCGCCGACATCGACGCGGTGGTCCTCGACTTCGACGGCACCCAGACCGACGACCGGGTGCTGATCGACTCCGAGGGACGGGAGTTCGTCTCCGTGCACCGCGGCGACGGACTCGGCATCGGGGCCCTGCGCCGCAGCGGCCTGGCGATGCTGATCCTGTCCACGGAGGAGAACCCGGTCGTCGCCGCCCGTGCCCGCAAGCTCCGGCTTCCGGTCCTGCACGGCATCGACCGCAAGGACCTCGCGCTCCGGCAGTGGTGCGAGGAGCAGGGCCTCGCGCCCGAACGCGTGCTCTACGTCGGCAACGACGTCAACGACCTTCCGTGCTTCGCCCTCGTCGGCTGGCCCGTGGCGGTCGCGAGCGCCCACGACGCCGTCCGCGGCGCAGCCCGCGCGGTCACCACCGCCCCCGGTGGCGACGGCGCGATCCGGGAGATCGCCGGCTGGCTCCTCGGCCCTTCGCTCGACTCCCTCGATTCCCCCACGATCACCCCGTCCAAGTAAGGAAACCCCCTGTCATGAGCACCGACTCCCGCATCCGCACCTTCGGCACCCGCGAGGCCGGCCCCGGCCGCCCCGTCTACATCACCGGCGAGATCGGCATCAACCACAACGGTGAGCTGGAGAACGCGTTCAAGCTGATCGACGCCGCCGCCGAGGCCGGCTGCGACGCCGTCAAGTTCCAGAAGCGCACCCCGGAGATCTGCACCCCGCGCGACCAGTGGGACATCGAGCGGGACACCCCCTGGGGCCGGATGACGTACATCGACTACCGCCACCGCGTGGAGTTCGGCGAGGACGAGTACCGCCAGATCGACGAGTACTGCAGGACCAAGAACATCGACTGGTTCGCCTCCCCGTGGGACACCGAGGCCGTCGCCTTCCTGGAGAAGTTCGACGTCCCCGCCCACAAGGTCGCCTCCGCCTCCCTGACCGACGACGAGCTGCTGCGCGCCCTGCGCGCCACCGGCCGCACCGTCATCCTCTCCACCGGCATGTCCACCCCGAAGCAGATCCGCCACGCGGTCGAGGTCCTGGGCAGCGACAACATCCTCATGTGCCACGCCACCTCCACCTACCCGGCGCAGGCCGAGGAACTGAACCTCCGCGTCATCAACACTCTCCAGCAGGAGTTCCCGAACGTCCCGATCGGCTACTCCGGCCACGAGACGGGCCTCCAGACCACCCTGGCCGCCGTCGCCCTCGGCGCCACCTTCGTCGAGCGCCACATCACCCTCGACCGCGCCATGTGGGGCTCCGACCAGGCCGCCTCCGTCGAGCCGCAGGGCCTGACCCGCCTGGTCCGCGACATCCGCACCATCGAGGCCTCCCTCGGCGACGGCGTCAAGAAGGTCTACGACTCGGAGCTGGGCCCGATGAAGAAGCTGCGCCGCGTCTCCGGTGTCGTCGCCGAGGCGGAGATCGCCGCCGCCGCGGGCGAGCCGGTCACGGTCTGACACCCCCACCACGCCCTCACCACGGGACGGTCGTACGCCGATGAGCCCCCGCGCCGGGAATGCCGGCCCCCGCACCCTCGCCTTCGTCGAGAGCCCGGTACAACTGCTGAACGTGCTGGAGTGGGCGCACACGCGCGCACCCGGCGCGGAGCTCACCCTCGTGGTCCTGTCGCCCGTGGATCCGATGACCCGGGGCCAGCTGCGCCGCATGGCGGAACTGGCCCGCAAGGAGGGTCACGAGATCCGGTGGGAGGAGGCCCGGGGCGGCGCCACGGCCCCCTTCCGCACGGTCGGCGGCCTCACGACCGCCCTCCGTCAGGCGGACCGGGTCGTCATGGGCGACCCCTTCTCCCGCTACGTGCAACTGCTGCTCACCATCACCCGCGCCCACGACCTGGTCGTCGTCGACGACGGCACGGCCACGATGGAGTTCGTCACCCAGCTGGCCCACGGCGAGCGCCTGGTGCGCTGGCACCGCAAGGGCAGCCGCCCCGGCCCCCGCGACCTGCTCTTCGCCCCCGTCTCCCGGTCCGCCCGGCACCGGCTGACCCCGGCGGGCGACCGCCGGGTCTCGGTCTTCTCCTCCATGCCGATCGACGACGTCCCGGACGGCGTCACGGTCACCGCGAACGACTTCGCCTGGACCCGGGCGCGCTTCGGCCCGCCCCGCATCACCAAGGGCGCCGACATGGTCGGCACGTCCCTGGTGGAGACCGGCGTCGTGGACGGCGACCGCTACGTGGACGCCGTACGCGCGCTGGCCAGGACCCACGGCGCGGCCCGCTACTTCGCCCACCGCCGCGAGAGCGCGGAGAAACTGCACCGGCTGGCGGTCGAGACCGGGCTGGAGATCGTCCGTCCCGACCTCCCCCTCGAACTGATCGCCCGCCGCGGCCCGATCGGCCGCACCGTCCTCAGCTTCCCGTCCACCGTCGTCCACACCCTCCCGCTGGCCCTGGCCGGCACCGAGGTCAAGGTCGCCGTCTGCGACATCGACCCCGCCTGGCTCACCCAGCACGCCTCCCCCCGCGCCCGCGGCTTCCTGTCGGGCGTGACGGGCTCGGCACGCGACGTCCACCGGCTGTCGGCGGTGGCGGCCGCCGGGTGACACTCCGCAGGCCGGACGGCTCAGCCGGCCTGCCCCGATGTCTCGCACGAAGGCCTGTAGGGGAGGTCGTCGTCCATGATGCGGGCCCACTGACTGCGGTAGTGCGATGCGTCCGCCGACTCGCAGATGTCGCGGACCGCTTCGCCGAGGTCGAGCGGCCACAGGCGCACGGTGTGGTCGGCGCTGCCGCTGGCCAGGGTCCGTCCGTCGGGGCTGAAGGCCACGGAGGTGACCGAGTCGGTGTGTGCACTCAGGGGGTCGCCGCGAAGGGCGGGGCTCTCCGGGTCGTTCACGTCCCACAGGCGCACGGTGTGGTCGGCGCTGCCGCTGGCCAGGGTCCGTCCGTCGGGGCTGAAGGCCACGGAGGTGACCGAGTCGGTGTGTGCACTCAG
>NZ_JBWKKZ010000012.1:262983-299718 GCF_056430705.1 Streptomyces sp. NPDC045956
GGGGCATCACCCAGTGGAACGGGGCGGTCCAAGTCGCTCACGTCCCACACACGCACAGTCCGGTCGTCGCTGCCGACGGCCAGGGATTCCCCGTCGAGACTCAGAGCGACGGAGGTGATCGCGTCGGTGTGAGCGGTCAAGGGATCACCGCGGAGGGCGGGGCCCTCCGGGTCGCTGACGTCCCACAGCCGGACGACCCCGTCGTCGCTCCCTGCAGCCAGGGTCCGTCCGTCGGCACTGAACGCCAATGAGGAGATGCCGATGTCTTCCATCGTCAGGCCCAGGTCGGCCGTGCCCAGTTTGTCCGGCCGTTCCTGATTGTTCACTTGCCAGAGGGCGATCTTCCCGTTGGTGGTGCCGGTGGCGAGGATGCGACCGGTGGGACTCATCGCTACTGCATCCACCGGCGTCGTCGCGGCCTCCAGTGGTCTACCCCGCGCTTCGGCGTGTGAGGGATCCGCCACGTTCCACAGACGTACGTCCCACCCCACGGCACTGCCTGTGACGAGCGTGGATCCGTCACGGCTCGGGGCCACGGAGGTGACGGCCGCGGAATGCCCGGTCAACGCCTCGCCCAGCCGGGTAGGTTGCCGCGGATCCGCCACGTTCCAGAGCCGGACGGTCCTGTCCTGGCTCCCCGTGGCCAGTGTCCGGCCGTCATGGGTGAAGGCCAGGGACGACACTGTGCCGGTGTGCCCCAGAAGAGATGTGGCAGGAACTCTCCAGATCCGCACCACCTTGTCGGTACTCGCAGTGGCGAGTGACGTGCCGTCGGCGCTGAAGGACACCGAGCTGACAGGAGCTGCATGGCCCGCGAGGGACTCGTGCAGGACCCTGGGGGTTTTCGGATCGGAGACGTTCCAGATCCGCACCACGCCATCGGTCCCGCCGACGGCCAGTGTCCCTCCACCGGGGCCGAAGTCCACGGTCGACGCCTGGGCGCGCGGACGGGGGACCGGGCGCCCCAGGACCACGGGGTCTTGGTGTCCCGTCACGGGCACGACCTTGACGGTGCCGTCGTAGCTCCCGACAGCCAGCATCCCGCTGTCCGGACTGAACGCGAGGCTACGGCCGTTGCGTAGCGCGTGGAGGCCGGCAGGCGCCGCAGGAAGAGACAGCGGGCTGTTGGTCGTGGCAACGGGACGAGCGGGTTCCGTCACATTCCACATCAGCACGTCGTCGTTCACCGACGCGGCCAGTAGACGGCCGTCGGGGCTGAAGGCGACTTCTCTCGGTGCTGCTCCGTCCTCGAAACCTGAGAGCAGGGCTCCGTTGTCCGTGGCAAGGCCGGAGAACGGGCCGTGACCGGTGCGGATGAATTCACCGAGGATCACTGGCCGCGCGGGGTCCTCGATGTTCGCAAGCCGGATCCCACCGCTGTCGAACCCGACAGCCATGGTGCGCCCGTCCGGACTCAGCGTCACGGTGGACGGACCTCGCGCCTCGTCGTCCGACAGCTCCAGGGTGCGGGCGGAGGGGGAGTGGCCCCGGCCGGCCTGCCACTGGTACATCTCGATGGAGCTCGTGCCGGGCCCGACCGAGATCAGGGTCTTCCCGTCCCGGCTGAACTCCATGGACCGCACGGGTCCCGACTGTTCGGCGATTGGCTTCGCCAACACTTCGGGGTGCTGAGGACTGTTCTTGTCCAACATCAGCACCGCCTCGCCCCCGGCGGCGAGAGCTGTGTCGTCGACCGGGCTGAAGGCCACGAGGTCCGATCTGACCCCGTCGACGACTGTGGAGAGCGGGCTGTTGACGTCCGTCATCAGACGTGAACGGGTATGTGCGGTCGGCCGCATGAGATGAGCGGTCACGTTCAGCTGCGCGGCCGCCGTACTGTCCGATTCCTTGAGTCGTCCGTACTCCGCGACCAACTGCCCGTGGACGGCGCTGTCCCGCTGCCGTTCAGCGGTCTGCTCCGCCTTGGTGGCCCTGTGCCGCTGCGCGTTCGCCGCGATCGCCGTTATCGACGTGACCACCGTGAGCGACGCCAGAGCGGCGATCCCCGTGATGACCCATCGACGAGTGCGCGATACGGCGCGCAGCGAGGCGTTGAGGAACTCTCGCTCCCGCGGGCTGACATCGGCCCGGTTGGCCGGGTCCCGGGCCCATTCGTCGGCGGCTCGCAGATCGGTTCCGCGCAGGAGTTTGGCAGGATCTCTCAGTCGCCTCTTCCACGCGGCAGCCGACTCCGCGAGCTGCTGGTGGATCAGGCGACCTCTGCGATCCGAATCGATCCAGTCACGCAACTGTGGCCATGCGTGGATCAGAGTCTCGTGCGTCACTTCGACCGTGTCCCGGTCCTGCGTGATCAGCCTGGCTCCGCTGAACGCCTCGAGGGCCGCACTTGCCGCACCGGAGTCAGCCCCGCTCCCCACCGCCTCCTCACGGGACAGACGTCGTCGGACGTCGTCGGTGCCCTCCCCGATCCTCACCAGTCGAAGGAAGACGAGACGGCCGGCCGTCTGCTCGGCGGGGCTCAAGCTCCGAAAGACGCGGTCGGCTGTCTTGGCGATCGCTCCACTGATCCCACCGGTCGTCCTGTATCCGTGAACAGTGAGGGTTGATCCATTGCGTTGCTGCCAGGTCGCGCGCAGGGCATGGGCGAGAAGAGGCAGCCGTCCTGCCTCGTAACCGGCGGAGCGGGCATCGTCGGTGGAGACTCCGAGATCACGCAGAAGTATGTCGACGAGCCCGGGATCGATCGTGAGACGCGCGCGACGCGCCGGGAATCGGATCGCCTCCCGCAGTTCGGTCTCGGACATGGGACCGACTGTGAAGAGTCGATCCTCGACAGCGGCGCGTAAGTGCGCGTAGGTGAGGCACTGGCCGAGGAAGTCCGCACGTAGCCCGATCACCAGGAGGGCGGCCGGACCGCCGTCGGGGCGGTTCTCCGCGATGCGGGCCAGGAGGTCGATGAACGTGGTCCGCCGTTCCTCGCTGGTGCAGAGAGTGAAGAGCTCCTCGAACTGGTCCACGATCACGACAGCCCGCGGGCCGCCGCCTTGTGTGCCGGTGGCCGAGCCGGTGAGACCGTCGAGAGTGCGCTGCAGCAAGCGGAGGCATCGCGTAGGGTCAGCGGCCATCTTCCGCGTCATGCCCTTGATCTCCGGGTGTGCTTGGCCCTGGAGGGGCGTGGGCCGCACGTCGGGAGCCAGGGACCGGATCGCCGAAACCAGTGCGCCGACCGGGTCGGCCGTAGGAGTGAGCACTGTCTGTGCCCACGTTCCGGATGCGGGAAGAGCCGCCTCGCGCAGGCGGGCCGCCAGGCCGGCCTGGAGCAGGGAGGACTTTCCGGCCCCCGAAGGCCCCACCACCATCTGAATGCCGCCGCTGGCCAGCCGTTGGTCCAGTCGGTCGACCAGCTCGGCGAGCTGGCGATCGCGCCCGAAGAACCACTCGCTCTGTTCTCGGGTGAAGGCGGCGAGTCCCGGGTACGGGCACGCCTGATCCGAGGGGCCGGGTCGGGAGCGCAGTGTCTCGTGGACGCCGTCCTCGTAGCGGATGTGGATGTCCCTTTGGGCCAGGTTGATGTCACCCTGGCCGTAGTGAACGGCCGGGTGACGGTTCGTGTCGGGAAAGGCCTGCGTCGGCTCCCCGTCTCCACCGCCCGTGGTGCTGCCTTCGCTCGGCACAGGCCCGTCCCCCGCCCGCCTCAGCCGGTGCTCGGCCCTGGGACATGCGGGCGGTCGCCCGGGTCATGGCGCGGGGGGAGAGGAGCCACCTTGGAGATGGTCATGTCCCGACCCGCCTGATTGATGTCGCCGGAGCCCAAGTGGACTGCCCCGCTGAAGTCCGCCACGTGTTGGGACGAGGTGCCCGCCGAGGCGAGGAGCCGACGGAGCTCCTCTGCGGCATCGGCGTCCTGATGGAGCAGGCGACGCAGTCGCCCCTGCCACTCGGCCGCCAGTTCCGCCTCGGTCTCGCTGTCCCGGTTCGCGCGAGCGGCCACCAGGTCGGCCCGGGTCATGTCCAGCTCGGACTCCACGTGAGCGACCTGTTCGGGCCGCGTGCGCCGCCACAGCGAGGCAACGGCCTGCTTGGTCCGAGTCCAACCGTCCCGGGTCATCTCGCCCACGAGCATCGTGGTGGCCGAAGCGGCGAGTGCCGTCAGCTCTGGTTCCATGTGATCCCCCGCCGCGCCGACCGGTGTCTCCTGCGATCCCGTATCCAAGCACGGACAGGCGGTACATCGCAGGCAAAGCGGGAGTTCCTCGGCCGTGCGGCTTCGGCCAACGGGGGCGGCGGGGGATCTTGCTGCGCCCGAGGACCGGAACGGCGCGTGCGGCGTGCGCGGCGTGGTACCCGTGGGAAGAGCGTTGGGTCTCGAGAACGGCTCGGTCGGAAAGGCGGCCGAGCTTACCCAAGCGAGTCGATGGCTATGCGTAGGGCGGTCGGATTTTCTTCCCCTGACGGGCTGAATTTTCGTTGATCGTGGGTCGACCGGACCGTCGGGCGCCCTACTCTTCAGAGGGTGAAAGCGTTGATGTCCCCAGAGTCCGAGGCCGACACTCCCGGTGGAACCGCCGACGCCACGTTGCCCGGCACCCTGCCGGACGCGCTGCGCGCGGAGCTCGTGGCCTTCCGCCGCGACCTGCACATGCACCCCGAGCTGGGCAACCAGGAGTTCCGCACCACCGCCGCGATCAAGGAACGGCTGGAGCGGGCCGGCCTGAAGCCGCGGGTGCTCCCCGTCGGGACCGGGCTCATCTGCGACATCGGCACGAACACGGACACGGGCCGGTGGACCGGCGGACCCCGCATGCTCGCCCTGCGGGCCGACATCGACGCCCTGCCCATCCCCGACACCAAGAGCGAGTGCGCCTACCGCTCCCAGGTGCCGGACCGCGCCCACGCCTGCGGGCACGACGTGCACACCACCGTCGTCCTCGGCACCGGCCTCGTCCTCGCCGCCCTGCACGAGCAGGGCCTGCTGCCCCGGCCCGTGCGGCTGGTCTTCCAGCCGGCCGAGGAGGTCCTGCCCGGCGGCGCCGCCGATGCCATCGAGGGCGGCGCGCTCGACGGCGTGCGCCGCATCCTGGCCGTGCACTGCGACCCCCGGGTGGACGCGGGCAGGATCGGGCTGCGGGTCGGCCCGATCACCTCCGCCTGCGACCGGCTGGAGATCTCCCTCGACGGCCCCGGCGGACACACCGCCCGCCCGCACCTCACCACCGACCTGGTCACCGCCGCCGCCCGCGTCGTCACCGACGTGCCCCCGCTCGTCGCCCGGCGCGTCGACAGCCGCAGCGGCCTCGCGCTGACCTGGGGGCGGATCGAGTCCGGCCACGCCCCGAACGTCATCCCGCAGCACGCCGAACTCGCGGGGACCGTGCGCTGCCTCGACCTCGACGCCTGGCGGCAGGCGCCCGACCTCGTGGTCGGCGCCATCGACGAGATCGCCAACCTGTACCGGGCGAAGTCCGAGATCACCTACGTCCGCGGCGTCCCCCCGGTCGTCAACGAGGTCACCAGCACCGAACTGCTCCAGGCCGCCATGGTCGCCCGGCGCGGCACGGACTCCGTCGAGTCCACCGAGCAGAGCCTCGGCGGCGAGGACTTCTCCTGGTACCTGGAGCACGTGCCCGGCGCGATGGCCCGGCTCGGCGTCCGCCCGCCCGGCGAGCGCGTCATCCGCGACCTGCACCAGGGCGACTTCGACGTCGACGAGCACGCGATCACGGTCGGGGTGGAGATGTTCACCGCGGCCGCGCTGATCGACGCCGTGTAGCGCGGCCGCCCCCGCCCCGCCCACCGCGGTTGCGGCCGCGGCGGGCCGGGGGCAGCCTGATCCACAAGCGCGCGAGGTCGTGCGGCGCGCCCCGGGTGCCCCCTTCGCTCCCCTTCGCGCCGGTGGTTCACCGGGCCGTAACCGGCCAGCGGCACGAATGGGTAACGGCCCCGGGGAACCCCGTTCCCAGGAGTTTCTACGCGCGTTAATCTGCGCCGAACCGAGCGCCCGCTGCGGGGCTTTGGAGAATGGGGAGCTTCAGATGCGTCGGATATCCAGACTGACCCGCGTCGCGGTGGGGGTCGCGTCGCTCGCACTCGCCGCCACGGCCTGCGGCGGCACCAGCAGCGAGAGCGACAGCGGTGACGGCGGCAAGGACGACAAGGGCCTCGCCATCGCGTACGACATCGGCGGCAAGGGCGACCAGTCCTTCAACGACGCCGCGTACGCCGGGCTGGAGCGGGCGAAGAAGGAGTTCGGCTACCAGACCGCCGACATCGAGCCCACCGAGGGCGAGACCGACGCGGACAAGGAGCAGCGCCTCGCCTCGCTCGCGAAGCAGGGCTACGACCCGGTCATCGGCGTCGGCTTCGCCTACGGCCCGGCGATGAAGGCCGTCGCCGCGAAGTACCCCGACACCACCTTCGGCATCGTCGACTCCGTGGTCGAGGGCGAGAACGTCGCCTCCCTCGTCTTCGCCGAGAACGAGGCCTCCTACCTCGCCGGCGTCGCGGCGGCCAAGGCCACCAAGACCAAGACGGTCGGCTTCGTGGGCGGCGTGGACATCCCGCTGATCCACAAGTTCGAGGCCGGTTACAAGCAGGGCGTCCAGGACACCGACCCGAAGGTCAAGGTCGTCTCTCAGTACCTGACGCAGACCGCGGAGGAGGGCGGCTTCTCCAGCCCCGACAAGGGCCGGGCCGCCGCCGAGGGGCAGATCGAGAAGAAGGCCGACGTCGTCTACCAGGCGGCCGGCCTGTCCGGCCAGGGTGTGATCGAGGCGGCCGCGAAGGCGAAGGTCTGGGCGATCGGCGTCGACTCCGACCAGTACGAGCAGGAAGCGCTCGCGGCCTACAAGGACTCCATCCTGACCTCCGCCCTCAAGGACATCAACGGCGCGGTCTACGCCCTGGCCAAGTCCGTCGAGGACGGCAAGCCGCTGAACGGCACCCGGACCTTCGACCTGAAGTCCGACGGCGTGGGCCTGTCCGACGCCAACCCGAAGTACGCCGAGGTCCCGGGCCTGACGGAGGCCGTGGCCAAGGCGAAGGAAGGCATCATCGCCGGCTCCATCAAGGTCAAGACGGAGTAGTCCCCACCGGATCGGCACGGCACGACACCGGACGACGGAGCGGGCGGGCGCGCGAAAGCCCCGCCCGCTCCGCCATGCCCGGCCCCTGCCCCGCCGTACCCGGCCCCCGCCCCCCTGACGGCGCCTGCCCGCTCCGGACGGTGCCCGCCCGCCCCAGATGCCCGGCGCGCCCGCCCTGCCCGCTCCGGATGCCTGGCGTCCGCCTGTTCCGGACGCCTGCCCCTCGCCCGCGCTCCGGACGCCTGCCCCCCGCCCGCTCCCGACGCCCGCCCCCACCGCCCCGCCCTGCCCGCCCCCGGCGCCGGATGTCACCCTCCGCCACCCCTCGTTCGCGTCCGGCAAGCCCCGGACGCCCGCACGGCCCGCCTTGCTCACGGGCGGATAACAAGGTGGACAGAAGGGGTTTTCAGGCAGGTCTACGCGCGTTAATCTGCGGCGAAGCCAGCGCCGTACCCGAACCGTCCCCGGCGCTTGTACGACAGGAGCACCAGACATGCGCCGGATTTCCCGGATCACGGTCGCAGGCGCAGCGACCGCCTCCCTGGCCCTCGCCCTCTCCGCCTGCGGTGGCACCTCCACCGACTCCGGCTCTTCGGAGTCCAAGGGCGACAAGGGCCTCGCCATCGCGTACGACGTCGGCGGCAAGGGCGACCAGTCCTTCAACGACGCCGCTTACGCGGGTCTGGAGCAGGCCAAGAAGGAGTTCGGCTACGAGACCGCCGACGTCGAGCCCACCGACGGCGAGACCGACGCCGACAAGGAGCAGCGCCTGGTCTCGCTGGCGAAGCAGGGCTACAACCCGGTCGTCGGCGTCGGCTACGCGTACGCCGCCGCGCTGAAGAGCGCCGCCGAGAAGTACCCCGACACCACCTTCGGCATCGTCGACGACGCCACCATCGAGGCGAAGAACGTCGCGGACCTGGTCTTCAACGAGGAGCAGGCCTCCTACCTCGCCGGTGTCGCCGCCGCCAAGACCACCAAGAGCAAGACGGTCGGCTTCGTGGGCGGCGTGGACATCCCGCTGATCCACAAGTTCCAGGCCGGCTTCGAGCAGGGCGTCAAGGACACCGACCCGAAGGTCAAGGTCGTCTCGCAGTACCTGACGCAGACCGCCGAGGAGGGCGGCTTCTCCAGCCCCGACAAGGGCAAGACCGCTGCCGAGGGCCAGATCGAGAAGAAGGCCGACGTCGTCTACGCGGCGGCCGGTCTCTCCGGTCAGGGTGTCATCGAGGCCGCCGCCGCCAACAAGGTGTGGGCGATCGGCGTCGACTCCGACCAGTACCAGCAGGAAGCCCTCGCGAAGTACAAGGAGTCCATCCTGACGTCCGCGACCAAGGACGTCGCCAAGGCGGTCTACAACCTCTCCAAGTCGGTCGAGGACGGTAAGCCGGAGACCGGTATCGTTCGGGGCGATCTGAAGTCCGGTGAGGTCGGCCTGGCGGACTCCAACCCGAAGTTCGCGGACGACGCCGAGCTCCAGGCAGCCCTCAAGACGGCCAAGGAGAAGATCGTCAGCGGCGAGATCAAGGTCAAGAGCAGCTGAGCCGAGCAACACCTCGAACAGCGTGTAACCGCGGTGGTCGCACCGCTCGACGGGGTACGAGGAGGACGCCTCCGGGCCTCCTCCTCGTACCCCGTCGTGGCGATGTGCCGCCGCCGCTTTTGGATCCGTAGGGGCGCTACGCGCGTAGACGGCCCCCGTCCCCAGGAGAGTGCGCCATCAACGCGTCCAGCAGCCCTCCGGCCGGAGCGGCGGTCAACGAATCGGTGACCGCCGTCGAGCTCGCCGGGATCACCAAGCGATTCCCCGGTGTCGTGGCCAACCACGACATCCACCTGACCGTCCGCAAGGGCACCGTCCACGCCCTCGTCGGGGAGAACGGCGCCGGCAAGTCGACCCTGATGAAGATCCTCTACGGCATGCAGAAGCCGGACGAGGGCACCATCGCGATCGACGGCGAGCAGGTCGCCTTCTCCTCGCCGGCCGACGCCATCGCCCGCGGCATCGGCATGGTCCACCAGCACTTCATGCTCGCCGACAACCTCACGGTCCTGGAGAACGTGGTCCTCGGCAGCGAGAAGCTGTACGGCATCGGCGCCAAGGCCCGCCGCACGATCAAGGAGATCTCCGAGCGCTACGGCCTCGGCGTGGAGCCCGACCGCCTGGTCGAGGAACTGGGCGTCGCCGCCCGCCAGCGCGTGGAGATCCTCAAGGTCCTCTACCGCGGCGCCCGCACGCTGATCCTGGACGAGCCGACCGCCGTGCTCGTGCCCCAGGAGGTGGACGCCCTCTTCGACAACCTGCGCGAGCTGAAGGCGGAGGGCCTCTCCGTCATCTTCATCTCCCACAAGCTGGGCGAGGTCCTCTCGGTCGCCGACGACATCACCGTCATCCGGCGCGGCACCACGGTCGGCACGGCCGTGCCCGACGAGACCACCCCGCGCCAGCTCGCCGAGCTGATGGTCGGCAGCGAGCTGCCCACGCCGGAGACGGCCGAGTCCACGGTCACCGACCGCGCGGTCCTCACCGTCGACACGCTGCGCCTCGCGGCCCCCGGCGGCAAGGCCCTGCTGGACGACATCTCCTTCACCATCCACGCCGGCGAGGTGCTGGGCATCGCCGGCGTCGAGGGCAACGGCCAGACCGAGCTGGTCGACGCCCTCATCGGCCTGCGGCACGCCGACTCCGGCACCATCCGCTTCCTCGACGAGGACATCACGGCGCTGCCCACCCGCAAGCGCCGCGAGCAGGGCGTCGGCTACATCCCCGAGGACCGCCACCGCCACGGCCTGCTCCTGGAGTCCCCGCTCTGGGAGAACCGCATCCTCGGCCACGTCACCGAGAAGCCCAACAGCAAGGGCGTCTGGCTGGACCCCAAGGGCTCCCAGGAGGACACCCGCCGCATCGTCGAGACGTACGACGTCCGCACCCCGGGCATCGACGTCACGGCCGCCTCGCTCTCCGGCGGCAACCAGCAGAAGCTGATCGTCGGCCGCGAGATGAGCCACAAGCCGCGCTTCCTCATCGCCGCCCACCCCACCCGCGGTGTGGACGTCGGCGCGCAGGCCGCCATCTGGGACCACATCCGGGAGGCGCGCCGCGAGGGCCTCGCCGTCCTGCTGATCTCCGCCGACCTGGACGAGCTGATCGGCCTCTCCGACACCCTCCGGGTGATCTACGACGGCCGGCTGGTCGCGGACGCCGACCCGGCCACCATCACCCCCGAGGAGCTGGGCTCGGCCATGACGGGCGCCGCGACCGGCCACCTGGAACACGAAGAGACCCCCGAGATCCGCAAGTCTCCCGAGGCTCCGGAAGACGAGGCCCGCTGATGAAGAAGTTCGACAAGGAGCGCGTGCTCCTCGCGGTGGCCGGACCGGTCATCGCGCTCGCCGTGGCCTTCGTCCTGAGCGCGATCGTGCTGATCGCCTCGGGCAAGAACCCGGTCGAGCCGTTCGCCCTGATGTTCGAGCAGGCCGGTTTCTCCGACATCCAGGTCCTGATCATCAACCAGGCGTCGATGTACTACATCGCGGCCCTGGCGGTGGCCATCGGCTTCCGGATGAACCTGTTCAACATCGGCGTCGACGGCCAGTACCAGCTCGCCGCCATGATGGCCGCGATCGTCGGCGCCCACGCGAACCTGCCGGCCGCCCTCCAGGTCCCGCTGCTCCTGCTGACCGCCGTCCTCACCGGCGCCTTCTGGTCCGGCATCGCCGGTGTCCTCAAGGTGACCCGCGGTGTCAGCGAGGTCGTCGCGACGATCATGCTCAACGCCATCGCGACCTCCGTCATCGGCTACCTCTGGCTGCCGGACGTCTTCGGCGTCAAGATCGGCAACAACAACACCACCGGCGAGATGCACGAGTCCGGCTGGATCCCCGGCATCGACATGGGCGCGGCCGGCGAGGTCTACGGCCTGGTGATCCTGGCCGTGCTGCTCGGCATCGGCTACTGGGTCGTCCTCAACCGCACCCGCTTCGGCTTCGACCTGCGCGCCTCCGGCGCCTCCGAGTCCGCCGCCGCGGCCAGCGGCGTCGACCCCAAGCGCATGGTGCTCACCGCGATGCTCATCTCCGGTGGCCTCGCCGGTCTCGCGGGCCTGCCGATCCTGCTCGGCGGCACCCACACCTACAGCCTCAACTTCCCCACCGGCATCGGCTTCCTCGGCATCGGCATCGCCCTGCTCGGCCGCAACAGCCCCGTCGGCATCGCCTTCGCCGCCCTCCTGTGGGCCTGGCTCGACAAGGCCAGCCCCGAGCTGGACTTCCACGGCTACGACAAGGAGATCGCGGTCATCATGCAGGGCCTGATCGTCCTCTCGGTCGTCGTCTCCTACGAGGCCGTCCGCGAGTGGGGCCTGCGCCGCCAGCAGCGCCGCGTCGGCGCGGAGCTGGCCGCCGGTCACGTCCTCGGCGCCACCGACAACAAGAAGGAGGTGGCCGGCCGATGACCACCGCGACCGACCTCAACCAGCCCACGCTGCAGCCCGCGGCGCCGACCGGCCGCCGCCTGTCCCTGCCCGTCCTGATGCTGGTCATCGCCGGAGCCCTGGCCCTGACCTCCCTGGTGCGCCTGATCACCGGCGCCGACGGCATCACCAACGTCAGCCAGATGTCCACCGCGCTCCAGCTCGCCGTGCCGATCGGCCTCGCCGGCCTGGGCGGTCTGTGGGCCGAGCGCGCGGGCGTCGTCAACATCGGCCTCGAGGGCATGATGATCCTCGGCACCTGGTTCGGTGCCTGGGCCGGCTTCCAGTGGGGCCCGTGGACGGGCGTCCTGGTGGGCATCGTCGGCGGCGCGATCGGCGGCCTGCTGCACGCCATCGTGACGATCACCTTCAACGTCAACCACATCGTCTCCGGCGTGGCCATCAACATCCTGGCCCTCGGCGCGACCCGCTACCTGGCCCCGCTCGCCTTCGAGGGCCACCAGGGCGGCTCGGCCAAGCAGTCCCCGCCGGTGGACTCCCTCGGGCACTTCACGGTGCCGGGCCTGTCCGACGGGCTGGTCGACCTCAACGACAAGGGCTGGTTCCTGATCTCGGACCTCGCCGGTCTGCTCGGCGGCCTGGTCACCAACGTCTCCTGGCTCACCCTGATCGCCGTCGCGCTGATCCCCGCCACCTGGTACATCCTGTGGCGCACGCCGTTCGGTCTCAGGCTGCGCTCCTGCGGCGAGAACCCGGTCGCCGCCGAGTCGCTCGGCGTCAACGTCTACAAGTACAAGTACCTGGCCGTGATCATCTCCGGTGGCCTGGCCGGTCTCGGCGGCGTCTTCCTCTCCATCGTGGCCAACCCCTTCTACCTGGAGGGCCAGACCAGCGGCCGCGGCTACATCGGCCTCGCGGCGATGATCTTCGGCAACTGGATGCCCGGCGGCCTCGCCATCGGCGCCGGCCTCTTCGGCTACACCGACAGCCTCAACCTGCGCGGCGGCTCCGCCAACGTGCACGCCCTGCTGCTGCTCGGCGCGCTGCTGCTCATCGCCGGCGCGATCTGGCTGGTGATCCGCAAGAAGTACGTCAAGGCCGCGATCACGCTGGTCGTGGGCGCGCTGGTCTTCGCCTGGTACGCGAGCACCGACGACGTCCCCAACCAGGTCGTCTCCGCCACGCCGTACGTCGTCACCCTCGTCGTCCTCGCGCTCTCCGCGCAGCGGCTGCGGATGCCCCGGGCGAACGGCATGCCGTACCGGAAGGGGCAGGGCAAGTGACCGACGTCGACTGGGGCGCGCTGCGCACGGCGGCCCGGGAGGCGATGGCCCGGGCCTACGCCCCCTACTCCGGGTACGCCGTCGGCGCCGCCGCCCTGGTCGACGACGGCCGCACGGTCTCCGGCTGCAACGTGGAGAACGCCAGCTACGGCATCGGCCTGTGCGCCGAGTGCGGGCTGGTCTCCCAGCTCCAGCTGACCGGCGGCGGCCGGCTGACGCACTTCGCCTGCGTCGACGGCCACGGCGAGATCCTCGTACCGTGCGGCCGCTGCCGACAGCTGCTGTACGAGTTCGGGGGGCCGGACATGCTGCTGGAGACCCCGGCGGGTGTGCTCCCCCTCTCGGAGATGCTCCCGCAGGCCTTCGGCCCCGACCACCTCGCCAAGTAACCCCCGCAATCCCGCAATCCCGTAAGGAACGCCAGCCATGGCCATGGACGTCATCTCCGTCATCCGCACCAAGCGGGACCGCGGCGAACTCAGCCACGAGCAGATCGACTGGGTCATCGACGCGTACACGCGCGGCGAGGTGGCCGACGAGCAGATGTCCTCGCTCGCGATGGCCATCCTGCTCAACGGCATGAACCGCGGCGAGATCGCCCGCTGGACCGCCGCGATGATCGCCTCCGGCGAGCGCATGGACTTCTCGTCCCTGTCCCGCCCGACCGCCGACAAGCACTCCACCGGCGGTGTCGGCGACAAGATCACCCTGCCGCTCGCCCCGCTGGTCGCCGCCTGCGGCGCGGCCGTCCCGCAGCTCTCCGGCCGGGGCCTCGGCCACACCGGCGGCACCCTGGACAAGCTGGAGTCGATCCCGGGCTGGCGCGCCCTGCTCTCCAACGAGGAGATGCTGGACGTCCTGGACACCACCGGCGCGGTGATCTGCGCGGCGGGCGACGGCCTCGCGCCCGCCGACAAGAAGCTGTACGCCCTCAGGGACGTCACCGGCACGGTCGAGGCGATCCCGCTGATCGCCTCCTCCATCATGTCCAAGAAGATCGCCGAGGGCACCGGCTCGCTGGTCCTGGACGTGAAGGTGGGCAGCGGCGCCTTCATGAAGACCATCGAGGACGCCCGCGAGCTGGCCTCCACGATGGTCGGCCTCGGCACCGACCACGGCGTGAAGACCGTCGCCCTGCTGACCGACATGGCCACCCCCCTCGGTCTCACCGCGGGCAACGCCCTGGAGGTCCGCGAGTCCGTCGAGGTCCTGGCGGGCGGCGGCCCCTCCGACGTGGTCGAGCTGACCCTCGCCCTGGCCCGGGAGATGCTCGACGCCGCCGGCCTGAAGGACGCCGACCCGGCGAAGGCCCTCGCCGACGGTTCCGCGATGGACGTCTGGCGCCGCATGATCAGCGCCCAGGGCGGCGACCCCGACGCGGCCCTGCCGACCGCGAAGGAGCAGCACGTCGTGAAGGCGGGCGCCTCCGGCGTCCTGACCCGCCTCGACGCCTACGACATCGGCGTCGCCGCCTGGCGCCTGGGCGCGGGCCGTGCCCGCAAGGAGGACCCGGTGCAGGCCGGTGCGGGCGTCGAGATCCACGCCAAGCCCGGCGACACGGTCACCGAGGGCCAGCCCCTGCTGACCCTGCACACCGACACCCCGGACCGCTTCGCGTACGCCCTCGCCGCGGTCGAGGGCTCCTACGACGTGGCCCCCGCGGGCACGGCCTTCACCGCCTCGCCGGTGGTGCGGGAACGTATCGCCTGACCTGCGCCTTCCTCATCCGGGTGAACGGGACCGGTGGACCTCCACCGGTCCCGTTCGGCATGCTGGGATCGGTGACGCACAGACAGGAGAACCGCCATGAGCGCACTCACGGTGAGCCAGGAGCCCGACCAGAGCTGGGACGACCTCGTCCGGTTCTGGGAGGAGATGGAATGGCCCGAGGGCAGCAAGGTGGAGATCATCGAGGGGATCATCACCGTGTCACCTGCTCCGGGACTGCCTCACAACGTCACCGCCTCGCGCATCCACCGCCGTTTGGTATCCGCGATCCCCGAGGAATGGGAGGTTTTCCAGACCCTGGCGATCGCCGTACCGTCCCGTCTGGGGATGCTGATCCCGGACATCGTGGTGGCGCAACTGCCCGACCACACCGAGTCCGACACCCACATCCCCGCCGCCCTCGCCCAGCTCGTCGTCGAGGTCACCTCCAAGTCCAACGCCCGCCACGACCGCGTGAGCAAGCCCGCCGCCTACGCCACCGCCGGCATCCCGCTCTACCTCCTCGTCGACCGCTGGGCCCCCGGCGGACCCACCGCGACGCTCTACGGCGAACCGAAGGGTGACGTCTACCGGGTGCTGGGCGCCGCCAAGTTCGGCGACCCCCTCCGGCTCCCCGCCCCCTTCGACCTGACCCTCGACACCGGCGAGTTCCCCGAGTCCTGACTCACCCCAGCACCGCCGCCACCCCCACCAGCACCGGCACCGAGACCACCGTCGACACCAGCACCGCGTCCCGGGCCAGCCGCTCGCCCACCCGGTAGGCGGACGCGTACGTGTAGAGGTTCTGCGCGGCCGGCAGCGCCGACGTCACCACCACGTCCAGCAGATGCGCGCCCCGCAGCCCGAACACCCCGGACGCCAGCGCCCAGGCCACCGCGGGCTGACCGACCGTCTTGAGCGCCACCGCCAGCAGCACCGGCCGCCGCTCCACGCCCCGCAACGGCATCGTGGACCCGCACAGCCCGATGCCGAAGGCCAGCAGGACCGCCGGGACGGACATGTTGCCGATCAGGGTCAGCGGGTCCATCACCGCCCCCGGCACCCGCAGACCGCTCGCGGCGACCGCGACCCCGGCGAGCGAGCCCAGCGCTATCGGATTGCGCACCGGCGTCAGCAGCCGGCGCCACAGCGGGCCCTCACCGCCTCCTCCCGCCAGGTCCAGGATCGTCACCGCCACCGGCGTCACCAGCACCAGCTGGAACAGCAGCACCGGCGCGACCAGCGAGGCGTCGCCCAGCACGTACACGGCGATCGGGATGCCGAGGTTGCCGGCGTTCACATAGCCGGAGCACAACGCCCCGATCGTGGTCCGGCCCACGCCCCAGCCCCGGGTCACGCCCACCGCGACGAAGACACCGGCCACCGCCACCGTCGACAGCGCCGTGACCAGCAGCCGGCTGGAGAAGACCACCGACAGGTCGGCCGTCGCGAGCGTGGTGAACAGCAGGGCCGGTGAGGCCACGTGGAAGGCGAGCTTGGTGAGTACCTCACGCCCCTGGGGCCCGAGGTGGCCGCGCAGACCGAGCACGTACCCGACGGCGATGACCACCGCGATGACCGCGAAGCCGGTCAGCACCCCCTGCACGGCCACGCCTCCTCGACGAGGGCGGGGACAACCGGGGGCACGGCGGCGGGAGGGGATGCGTGGGGCATACAGCAAACCCTCGGGGGGAGGGCGTGCGCACGTCAATGTGATCTCTGATGTCGGGCACCGATGAGTTCCCGGACCGGCCCGGGTCTACCGCACGTGGACGCCGTGACACCCGCCGTACTCGTGCTGCCGGGGCCCGTCTCCCGAGGGGAGACGCCCCGGCTCTGCGACGAGGTGCGCGCGCGTCTGGAAGCCACCCGGGCCGGGGTGGTCGTCTGCGACGTCGGCGGGCTGGGGCCGCCGGGACTCGCCGTCGTCGACCTGCTGGCCCGCCTGGAACTCACCGCCCGGCGGGCCGGGGGCCGGATCCGGCTGCGCGACCCCGACCCCGCCCTACACGCCCTGCTGGACCTCGTCGGGCTCCGCTTCGAGACGGAGCGGCAGGTCGAAGAGCGGGAACCACCGCTTGGTGTCGAGGAAGCAGTGGAACCCGGTGATGCGCCCGTCTGAGATCTCCAGCACCTGGACCGCCCACGGCGCGTAGCCGCCCGCCTCCGGGTCCGGCTTGTAGTGCGCGAAGCCGGGCAGCCCGTTGGCGTTGACCGGCAGCAGCCGGGAGTTCGCGCACGCGGCGCCGAGGGTCGTCATGAAGCCGGTGATGTCCGCCGGACCGGCCAGCCACAGGTCGAACGGCGGCATCGTCATCACCGCGTCCTCGTGCAGCAGCGCCGTGAGGGCCGTCATGTCATAGCCCTCGAAGGCCGCGACATAGCGGTCCAGGAGCTTCTGCTGCTCCTCGTCCAGCGGGTCGGACACCGCGGCGGCGTCGGCCCGCTCCTCCCGCTCGGCGAGGGTGGCGCGGGCGCGCTGCAAGGCGCTGTTGACGGACGCCACCGAGGTGCCCAGCAGCTCGGCGACCTCGGCGGCCTTCCACGCCAGCACCTCGCGCAGGATCAGCACCGCCCGCTGCTTGGGCGGCAGCTGCTGGAGCGCGGCCATGAAGGCCAGCCGCACCGACTCCTTCGCGACGGCGGCCTCGGCCGGGTCGGCGGTCGAGGGCAGCACGCGGGCGTCCGGCATCGGCTCCAGCCAGGTGTGGTCCGGGCGCGGCGACAGAGCGGCCTGCGCGAGGGGGGTGGAGTCCGTGAGGTCCATCGGACGGGCCCGTTTGTTGCCCGCGGTCAGCATGTCCAGGCAGACGTTGTGCGCGATGCGGTAGAGCCAGGAACGGAGGCTGGAGCGGCCCTCGAACTTGTCGTAGCTCCGCCAGGCGCGGACCAGGGTGTCCTGCACCGCGTCCTCCGCCTCGAAGGAGGAGCCGAGCATCCGGTAGCAGTACCCCGTCAGCTCGGTCCGGTGCTTCTCCAGCGCGGCATCCAGCTCCGTCGTCATGGTGCCGTTGCTCATGGTCCACCCACCCCTGGGCCGTCACGTCGTGCGCGTCTTCGCGCCTCGCACTTCGGAAGCTACCGCAGGGGACTGACAATGGCCTGTGCAGTCGAGGAAAGCGCAGGTCGGAGAGTCGGTGCGGAACGGTCCCGGCCCGCTCAGGCGGGCACCGGCGCGGCCTCGGCCGTGCGCCGGGCGGCCAGCGAACCGGCGACCGTGAGCGCCACCACGCCCGCCACCGCCAGCAGGCCGACCCCGACCGTCCCGGCCCAGCCGCCGGAGTGGAAGGCGAGCGCGCCCACCGTGCTGCCCGCGCTGGAGCCGATGTAGTAGGCGGACTGGTACAGCGCCGAGGCCTGGGCGCGGCCGTGGGTGGCCGTCCGGCTCACCGCCGAGGACGCCACCGCGTGCCCGGCGAAGAAGCCCGCCGTGATCAGCACCAGCCCGAGCAGCACCAGGGGCAGGGACGGAGCGAGGGACAGCAGCAGACCCGCCGCCGTCGTGCCGCCGCCCAGGTACAGCGCCCCGCGGCGGCCGAGGCGGCCCACCAGGCGGCCCGCCGCCGACGCCGAGACCGTGCCGACCAGGTAGACCAGGAAGATCGAGCCGATGACGCCCTGCGGGAGCGAGAACGGCGCCTCCGTCAGGCGGTAGCCGATCACCGTGTAGACGCCGCCGAACACCGTCATGAACAGCGCGCCGATCGCGTACAGGCGGCGCAGCAGCGGGTCGGCGAGGTGGTCGCGGACCGTGCGGACCAGGACCCGCGGGCGCAGCGAGCCCGGCGTGAAGTGCCTCGGCGCCGGCAGCAGCATCCGGAAGGCCACCGCGCAGGCCACCGCCACGGCGCCGATCACGCCGACGGCGACCCGCCAGCCCCACTCCTGGGCGACCCAGCCGGTGATGACCCGGCCGCTCATCCCGCCCACGCTGTTGCCCGCGACGAACAGGCCGATCGCGGTGACCAGCGCCCTCGGCGTGACCTCCTCCGCGAGGTACGCCGTCGCCGAGGCCGGCAGCCCGGCCAGCGCCGCGCCCTGCACCGCGCGCAGCGCGACCAGCGCGGTCAGCGACGGGGCGAAGGGGACCAGCAGCCCGACGGTCACGGCGACCGCCAGCGACGCCGTCATGACCGTACGCCGGCCGAAACGTTCCGACAGGGCGCTCATCGGCAGGACGAACAGCGCGAGGCCACCCGTCGCGGCGGCCACCGTCCAGCTCGCGTCGCTCGCCGTGACACCCAGGTCGCCGGAGATCAGCGGCAGCAGGGCCTGGGTGGAGTACAGCAGCGCGAAGGTCGCGACGCCCGCGAGGAAGAGGGCGAGACTCATCCGGCGGTAACCGGGACCGCCCGGGGTCATCCGCGCCTCGCGGGCGCCGCCCGGATCACCGGCGGCGGCCCTGGCGGGGGCGTGGGGAGCGGAGGCGGAGGCAGCGGCGCCCACGATCGTGGACGCCCCGGTATCGGCGGGAGTCATGCTGCGACCGTACGGAGACCGCGACTCATCCGTCCAATGCACGGAACGGGGATAATCGTTCCCATGGCGCATCAGCAAAGCTCACAGCCCCGCCTGTCACCGCACGGTGACACGGAAGACATCGTCGCGCTGCTCGCGCCCCGCCTCGCGCACTTCGCCGGCGTGGCCCGCACCGAGCACGTCACCCGGGCCGCCCAGGAGATGAACGTCCCCCAGTCGACCCTCTCCCGCGCCCTGGTCCGCCTCGAAGCCGACCTGGGCGTCGACCTGTTCGTGCGCCGCGGCCGCACCCTCGCCCTGACCGTCGCCGGGCGCACCTTCCTCGGCTCCGTGGAACGCGCCCTCGCCGAGGTGGAGCGCGCCGCCGAGGAGGTCCGCGCGGACGCCGACGCGGCCACCGGCAAGGTCGCCTTCGGCTTCCTGCACACCATGGGCGCCGAGACCGTCCCCGGCCTGCTGCACGCCTTCCGCGCCGACCACCCCCGCGTCCGCTTCAGCCTCGTCCAGAACTACGGCGAGGCCATGCTGGAGCGGCTGCGCGCCGGCGAACTCGACCTCTGCCTGACCTCACCCGTCCCGGACGCCCCCGACCTGGTCGCCCGGCGCCTCGACGAGCAGAAGCTGCGCCTGGTCGTCCCGGCCGACCACCCCCTGGCCGGCCGCCGGCGCATCCGCCTCGCCGAGGCCGCCGACGAGACCTTCGTGACCCTGGAGCCCGGCTACGGCCTGCGCCGCATCACCGACGCCCTGTGCAAGGAGGCCGGCTTCCGGCCCCGGGTGGCCTTCGAGGGGGAGGAGGCGGAGACGCTGCGCGGCCTGGTCGCGGCCGGCCTCGGCGTCGCCCTGCTGCCGCCGCCCGCCGTCCCCCGCCCCGGCGTGGTCGAACTGACGGTCACCGCACCGCGCGCGGCCCGCGAGATCGGCGTGGCCTGGCTGGCGGGGCGCACGGACACGCCCCCGGTGGCGGCCTTCAAGAAGTTCCTGCTGTCGCGCCGCGGCCACCTGCTGCCGTCCTGACCCGACCTCCCCGGGAGAACCCCGCACCCGCGCCTAACGCCGCAGCGACCGTCCGAAGCCCACCGCCAGCGGCATCCGCAGTCCCAGCGGAGGGGGAGCGGCCAGGGCGTCCTCCAGCGGCCGGGCGAAGGACTGCCCGAAGAGCGCGCCCATCACGAAGTCCTCGGCCAGCGCCGCCACTTCGTCCCGGTACTGGCGCAGCCCGTGACCGTCGGAGTGCACCTCGAAGCGGCACACCGCGCGGTTGGCCTTCTTCGCGCGAGCGGCCAGCCGGAACGACAACTCCGGGTCGCTGCGCCCGTCGTTGGTGCCGTGCACGATCAGCACCTGGCGTCCGACGAGCTGCTTCACCGGTTCGGGGGGCGCGGCCACGTCCTCGTCCGGCAGCCAAGGGGCGATCGCGAGCGCCGCGTTGACGGCCTCGTGCCCGGCCGCGCGCAGGGCCGCCCGCCCGCCCATGCCGACGCCGAGCAGGCAGACCGGGACGTCGCCGTAGCGCCGTACGGCCTCGCCGGCGGCCCAGTCGGCGTCGCGGGCCAGGTGGGCCTCGGCGCCGTTCCAGCCGCGGCAGCGGTAGTGCACGACATGGGTGGCCAGGCCCTCGTCCCGGCCCGCGCGGGCGAGCCGGCGCCCCAACGCCCGTACGGACGCGGTCGCCAGCAGCGGGGACGGCCTGCGGCTGGACACCTCGTCGCCCGCGGGGAGCAGCAGCACCACCCCGCTGACCGCCGTCCCCTCCGGACCGAGCGTTCGCCCCAGCCGGGCCTGACGGACCGGCGTCGCTTGCTGTGCCATGACAGAACATTCTCAGAAGACCGGGTGTACGCCACCCGTCTTCGCAGTCACCGTTACATATCGACGGATCCGTACACCCCGGCCGCGTTTCCCGTGCGCGCGTAGTCGTCCGACCGCCTTTCTACGCGCGTAGGAGTTAGAGTGCGGAAATGACGAGCCAGAGCACCGCGAAGACCACCGCGAAGACTCCGACGCCGCAGCAGATCCGCCGGGCGCCGAAGGTTCTGCTGCACGACCACCTCGACGGCGGGCTGCGTCCCGGCACGGTCGTCGAACTCGCCCGGGCGACCGGTTACTCGGGCCTCCCCGAGACCGACGCCGACCGGCTCGGCGCCTGGTTCCGGCAGGCCGCCGACTCCGGCTCGCTGGAGCGGTACCTGGAGACCTTCTCCCACACCGTCGGCGTCATGCAGACCCGCGACGCCCTCGTCCGGGTCGCCGCCGAGTGCGCCGAGGACCTCGCCGAGGACGGCGTCGTCTACGCCGAGGTGCGCTATGCCCCCGAGCAGCACCTGGAGGGCGGGCTCACCCTCGAAGAGGTCGTCGAGGCGGTCAACGAGGGCTTCCGCGAGGGCGAGCGGCGCGCCCGGGACCACGGCCACCGCATCCGGGTCGGCGCCCTGCTCACCGCCATGCGGCACGCCGCCCGCGCCCTGGAGATCGCCGAGCTGGCCAACCGCTACCGCGACCTCGGAGTCGTCGGCTTCGACATCGCGGGCGCCGAGGCGGGATACCCGCCCACCCGGCACCTGGACGCCTTCGAGTACCTGAAGCGGGAGAACAACCACTTCACCATCCACGCCGGCGAGGCCTTCGGCCTGCCGTCCATCTGGCAGGCCCTCCAGTGGTGCGGCGCCGACCGGCTCGGGCACGGCGTGCGCATCATCGACGACATCCAGGTGCACGAGGACGGCACCGTCAAGCTCGGGCGGCTCGCCTCGTACGTCCGGGACAAGCGCATCCCCCTGGAGCTGTGCCCCAGCTCCAACCTCCAGACCGGGGCCGCCGACTCCTACGCCGAGCACCCCATCGGGCTGCTGCGCCGGCTGCACTTCCGGGCCACCGTCAACACCGACAACCGGCTGATGTCCCACACCGGCATGAGCCGGGAATTCGAGCACCTTGTCGACGCGTTCGGTTACACGCTCGACGACATCCAGTGGTTCTCCGTCAATGCGATGAAATCAGCGTTCATTCCTTTCGATGAACGACTGGCCATGATCAATGACGTCATCAAGCCCGGATACGCGGAGCTGAAGTCCGAATGGCTGTTCCAGCAGACGGCCTCCACCAGCGGTTTTCCGAAGAGCGAGGGCTGAGCGGCAGCGGACGGTAATACGGAAACGCGGACGGGCTTTCACAACCCGTCCGCATTTCGATGTTTGCCGCGAGGGGTGTCGCATGTTTACGGTCGAGGACCGCTCACATCCCCGCCATCATTTCGAGGACGCATTTCATGAAGCAGTCTGCTGCCAAGACCCTCGGTGTCGCCGCCCTCGGTGCCGCCTTCGCCGCCGTCGGTGCAGGTGCGGCCACCGCGGCCCCCGCGCTGCCGGACACCGCGAAGACGGTGGACTCCGTCGCCGCGACGCTGCCCGCGGAGACCCTCTCCCAGGTGGTGCCCGGCGCGGGCAACGCGCTGGAGCAGGGCCGCCACGTCTCCGGCACGGGTCTGACCGCCGCTCAGCCGGTCGTCGAGCAGGTCCTCAACGAGCAGCTCTCCAACGGCCCGACCAAGCCGGTGGCCGGCCTGCTCGGTGGTCTGCCGACGAAGGGCCTGCCCACCTCGGGCCTGCCGGTCAACGGCCTCCCGCTCGGCGGCTGAGTCCCGCCGCCCCCGCACCTCCCCATGCGCCGACGGGGCGCACCCGAAGGCTTCGGGTGCGCCCCGTCGGCGTACCTGAGGGGAGGTGTCCGGAGTATCCGGAGGGGACCGGGCCGGCCGCGCGGGGCGTCACCAGGCGGTACGGGCGGCCTTCTCCTCGGACGGCAGCAGGAGCCACAGGGCGAGGTAGAGCAGGAACTGCGGGCCGGGCAGCAGGCAGGAGACCAGGAAGATCACCCGCATCGTGGTCGTGGAGGTGCCGAAGCGCCTGGCCAGCGCGGCGCACACTCCGCCGATCATGCGGCCATGGGTGGGGCGGGCGAGGCGGGACATCGCGGCTCCTTCGTGAGCGTGGGCGGGTCTGCCGGTCGGCTTCCCCTTCATCTGCCCTCCACGCTACGGAGACGAACGGAACAAAGCGTCGCTCTACGGGGCGATACCGACCCTGGGAATCGTCGGGGTCCGACCCTGAGCGGGCTCGTCCCTGGGGACGTCCTCCCACCCCCCCTCCTCGGACCTGCGGCGGAGCCGAGCACGGCCCGCGGGGACCAGGACGAGGTGGGCGAGGGCCGCGCCCGCCGTGTTCAGCAGCAGCGAGTCCACGTCGACGACCTGACCGGGCACCCCCGTCTGCAACAGCTCGATCCCCAGCGACAGCAGGGCGGCAGCGGCCAGGGTGCGCAGCAGGGAGGCCAGCGGCGAGACGGTCAGCCGGCCGCCCGCCATGGGCAGCAGGACGCCGAGCGGCGCCAGCAGGGCGAGCGAGCCGCCGAGCGCCCGGACCGCCGAGGGCCAGCCGAGCGCCAGGTCGGCACGGATCGAGGCGAACGGCTGGAGGTTGGGCGGCAGGACCCACGGGACGTCGAGCGGCCGCAGCGTGTACCAGGCGACGAACGCGAGATGTGCGACGAGGAGGACACTTCCTGTCGCACGGATGCGGAGCGCGGCGCTGCCGCCGGGAAACCCAAGACGCTGCACGTCCCCCAAGACGCCGGTGCCGCCACGCGCGGTTCCGGTGACTCCCGCGCAAGGGTGAGGCCTGCGCCACACGGCCCCGCCGGGCCGCCGCACCCCGGGCGGGGAGGCGCCGTCAGCCGTCGGTGACCTCGGTGGAGGGCGGCTCGTTGCTGCCCGGCCGGGCGCGGACCTCGTCCGTGCAGGTGTAGCGGCGGGCGGACTCCTCGGCGGGCCCGGCCAGGATGACGGAGCCGTCGCCCTCGGTGGCGGCCGAGTCGGAGAAGGTGCAGACGACCTGGGCGAGGGCGTACGAGGTGAGGTCGCCGGGGGCGGTGCTCAGCCGCAGGGTGTCCTCGGGGTCGCCGGGGCGCGGGCCGGTGACGCCGGTCCCGCGGCGCACGTCCGTGCTGTACCCCGCCTCCTCCTCCGCGGCCGACGGCTCCGCCGTGAGCTGGTCGAGCAGCCCCTGGGCCACCAGCACCCGCCGACCGGCGTCCGCCGCGCCGTCCGGCAACGGGACCGTCCGGTCCACGGCCACCAGCGACGAGCCGCACAGCAGGAACACCTGCACCGGAAGCCCGGGCGCCGCCCCCGTCGTCCCGCCCGGCTCGGCGAGCGAGCACCGCACCCTCGACGGCGCCGGACCGTAGTCCGTGGGCACCTCCGTGGCGCGGATGCCGCAGCCGGCGAGCAGCGCGGCCAGCACGGCCAGCCCGGGCAGTGCCGACAGGCGGCGTACGGTCATCAGCCCCGTCCCTTCGCGTCCTTGCCCCTGCCCCCGTCACCCGCGGCGTCCTCGGCCTCCTCGTCCGCCGGCGGGTCCTGCGGCAGCCGCAGCGTGAACACCGCGCCGCCCTCGGGGGAGTTCTCGGCGGTGATCTCACCGCCGTGGATGTGCGCGTTCTCCAGGGCGATGGACAGGCCGAGCCCGCTGCCCTCGGAGCGCGGCCGGGAGGCGCTCGCCTTGTAGAAGCGGTCGAAGACGTGCGGCAGGACGTCCTCGGGGATGCCGGGCCCGTGGTCCCGTACCCGGATGACGACCTCGTCGTCCGCCCGCGCCACCGACACCCTGACCGGTGATCCGCCGTGCTTGAGGGCGTTGCCGATCAGGTTGGCCAGGATGACGTCCAGGCGGCGCGGGTCGAGCCGGGCGTGGAGGCCGCGCTCGGCGTCCAGGTCGACGGCGTCCAGCCAGGCGCGGGCGTCGATGCAGGCGGTGATCTGGTCGGCGACGTCGACGTCGTCGAGGACCAGCCGGGCGGTGCCCGCGTCGAAGCGGGTGACCTCCATCAGGTTCTCCACCAGGTCGTTCAGCCGCCGCGTCTCGCTGACCACCAGCCGTACGGCGGGCTCGATCATCGGGTCGAAGCCGCCGCCCTCGAACTCCAGCTCCTCCTCCAGCACCTCGGTGACGGCGGTGATCGCCGTCAGCGGGGTCCGCAGCTCATGGCTCATGTCCGCCACGAAGCGCCGTGAGGCCTGCTCGCGGCCCGCCATGTCCGCGACCCGCTTCTCCAGCGCCTCGGCGGCGCTGTTGAAGGTCCGGGACAGGTCGGCCAGTTCGTCGGTGCCGGTCACGCGCAGCCGGGTGTCCAGCTTCCCCTCGCCCAGGCGCCGCGCCGCGACCCCGAGCCGGTGCACCGGCTTCAGCACGGTCGTCGCCAGGGCCTGCGCGAGCAGCGCCGACCCCAGCAGGGCGAGTGCGGTGGCGATCCCCAGCGACCAGGCCAGCGAGTTGAGGTCCTTGGCCTCCGGCTCCAGCGACTTGAGCATGTAGCCGGTCGGCCCGCCCCCGATCACCCTCGTGCCGGCCACCAGGTAGGGGGTGTCGCCGTCGGTGATCCGCTGCCAGTACAGGTGGTACGGGTGCTTGTTGGCCGAGGTGACCTTCTGCTCCTTGTTCACCGCCGTGCGCAGCGACTCGGGCACGTCGGCGAGCGCGAAGCCGCCCAGGCCCCCGGAGCTGCCGTACACCGTCCGTCCGGTGGCGTCCTCGGCGACCAGCAGCACGCTGAACCGCTGACTGCTGTTGGCCATCTGCCCCGCGGTGTGCTGCAACTCGTCCTGCTCCGGGTGCTCGGGCAGCGCGCCCGCCCGGTTCTGCATCTCCTGCTCGAAGCCGCGCAGCACGGAGTCCTGGGTGCGGGTGAGCACCGCCTCCCGGTTCAGCCAGTACGCGATGCCGGACGCCGAGACGGCGGCGGTGAGGGCGACCAGCCCGAAGACGAGGACCAGCCGCAGCCGCAGACTGGTGAAGCGCAGCCAGGACCAGACTCCCTTGCGCGTCGCGGTCCAGCCGCGTGAACCTCCCTGGTGCTCCTGGGTCACTGAGGCGGGTCCAGCCGGTAGCCGACACCTCGTACCGTGCGGATCAGCGTCGGGGACGACGGCACGTCCTCGACCTTGGCGCGCAGCCGCTGCACACAGGCGTCCACCAGGCGCGAGTCGCCGAGGTAGTCGTGCTCCCACACCAGCCGCAGCAACTGCTGCCGGGACAGCGCCTGCCCGGGCCGCCGGCTCAGTTCGAGGAGCAGCCGCAGCTCGGTCGGCGTGAGCTGGAGATCCTCGCCGTTCTTGGTCACGGTCATCGCGGACCGGTCGATGACCAGGCCGCCGAAGCTCGCCGAATCGCTCGACTCCCGCTCCCCGCGCCGCAGCACGGCCCGGATACGGGCGTCCAGCACCCGGCCCTGCACGGGTTTGACGACGTAGTCGTCGGCGCCCGACTCGAGACCGACGACCACGTCGATGTCGTCGTTGCGCGCGGTCAGCAGGATGATCGGCAGCTGGTCGGTGCGCCGGATGCGCCGGCACACCTCGAAACCGTCAATGCCGGGCAGCATCACGTCCAGCACGATCAGGTCCGGCCGCTGCTCGCGCAGCAGCTTCAGACCGTCCTCACCGCTGGCAGCGGTGGCCACCCGGTGGCCCTGGCGGGTCAGGGAGAGCTCCAGGGCCGTACGGATGGCGTCGTCGTCCTCGATCAGCAACAGGGAAGGCACGGGCTCATTCTGGCCCATGGAGGGGGTGGCGTACGACCCGTGGGTCCCGAAGAGGGCGGACCTCGCCGCCGGACCCTGTGAAGGAACGGTGCGGCAGCCGTGACGGACCCCTGTGACAGGTCTGTGACAGTCGACGGACACGGCCATGAAGTCACCGCGGCAGGCTTCTCGTCACAGGCAACACAGCGAGTCGCCGGCCGAGCGGGAAGCGGTGCGGCGCCTCGCGGCACAGCACGACGGACACCGGAAGTCCACGACGGGGGGCGCGAGATGAACACGCTGCACGGCACCAGCACCAGCGCAGTGGTCACGCGTCTGCACGACGTGCACACACACCGGGGTTCCGAGAAGTCCGGTGCCGCTGTGAGCGGACGGGGGTGCGCTCGTGGCACCGGGCGTCAGCACACCGCGTACATGGCGGTGGTCGACGCGCGTCAGGGGGAGACGCACGGGGGAAGCGCGTACGGGGAGGCAGAGGGGGAGCGTCGCTCCTTGTCGGAGGCGGAGTTCACCGCCTACGTCCAGGAGCGCCGCGCCTCCCTGTACGCCACCGCCTACCACCTCACGGGGGACCGTTTCGAGGCCGAGGACCTGCTGCAGAGCGCGTTGTTCTCGACCTACCGGGCGTGGGAGCGGATCAGTGACAAGGCCGCGGTCGGCGGGTACCTCCGCCGCACCATGACCAACCTGCACATCAGCGCCTGGCGGCGCCGCAAGCTCAACGAGTACCCGACCGAGGAACTGCCGGAGACGCCCGGCGACACGGACGCGATGCGCGGCACCGAACTGCGTACGGTCCTGTGGCAGGCGCTGGCCCGGCTCCCCGAACTCCAGCGCACGATGCTGGTCCTCCGCTACTACGAGGGCCGCACGGACCCGGAGATCGCCGACATCCTCGGCATCAGCGTCGGCACGGTGAAGTCCAGCATCTGGCGGTCGCTCCGCCGGCTGCGGGAGGACGAGGTCCTCAGCTTCGGCCGTGACCGGGACGACGCCTTCGGCGAACTGGTCGCCTGAAGGTCCGGGGTGCCCGGGGGGCCCGGGGGCCCGGGGGACGAGGGGCCCGCGGCGGGACCCGCGAAAAAAAGTACGAGCCAGGGTGTATCAGGGGGAGGAACCCGGGCTCTTACTCACGGGGAAGCACCACGGGGGAACACCACGGGGGAACCTCGGGGGGACACGGGGGAAGCACGGGGGAGCAGGAAGAGAGCGGGACTGGAGGGCCGGGGGGTCCGTCCAGTCCCGCTCTCGCGTGCGCGGGGAGTGCGGGGTGCGCGCCGCGCGTGCTACGCCGCCGTACGCACCGCCGGACACCGTCCGGCCGCCGCGGCCGTCAGCCGGCCCATCGCCTCGTCCCGGTCGCAGGCGTGGGCGCCCAGCGCCGACTGCCGGGCGATGACCGACCGCTCCTGCCGCATCAGCCGCCAGCCGCGGCGCAGCAGGAACGGCACGGACTTGCGGCTCTCCCGCAGGTCCCGCAGGAAGCGGCGGCGGAAGGTCGTCAGCGGCCCCCGGCTCAGGCACAGGGCGTCGGCCAGCACGCCCAGGTCCCGGCAGCGGGAGACGAGTTCGGCGGCGAAGATGCCCTCCGCGAGGAACAGCGGGGCCCGCCCGATGTCGATCGCCGACTCACCGGTGCGGGCGCTGAGCGAGAGGTCGTAGACGGGCACCTGCGTACGGCCCGCGCGGCACAGCTCCGTGATGGCCGCGACGGCGGCGTCCGCGTCCCACGAGCCGGGGTGGTCCCAGTCGATGTCGGAACTCTGCGGCACCAGCGGCAGCGTCGGGTCGGTGCCCTCCTTGTAGAAGTCGTCGAGGCGCAGCACCGGAAGGCCGGCGCGGGCGGCGAGGAGGGACTTGCCGGAGCCGGAGGGGCCGCAGAGCAGCACGACTCGCGTCGGTATGGGCGGGTGGGTGGTCACGGGACACCAGTCTGAGGCATGGGCCGCCCGCCGTACGACCCCGCGGGCCGACTTTGGAACGCGCGTCACACGCCGGTCACGGTCCGCGGTGACCTGATCACCTTCCGCGCTGTTAGCACGGCAGTCCGTAGCAACTCACACCAAGAAGGTGGTAGCAGCGATGGCCCGACACGCGTCCCCCCGCACCCCGCACGCTCCGCACGCCCAGCGTGCCCTGATCGCCCTCGCGACCGCCGGGGCGGCCCTGGCCGCGGGCGCCGCGACGGCCTCCGCGGACGGCGGTGAGGCGCTCGGCGGCCTGGCGCACACCCGCCCGTCCTCGCTGGGGAACATCGACCCGCAGGCGGGCCTCCAGGCCGTCACCGGCACGGTCGGTTTCGTCACCGGCCCGGTCGCGGACCTCAAGCCCAACCCGCTGGCCGGCACCGGCGTCGACCCGCTGGACAACGGCGTCGGCACGAAGGTCGCCGACTTCCAGCCGCTCACCTCGACGGCACTGACCGGTCCGGTGGCGCAGGCGCAGTCGCTGGGCGGTGTGCCGGTGGTGGGCCAGGCGACGCAGTTGCTGCGCTGACGGCCGTCCCCCGCGCGCGAAGAACCGCGCCTTCCCCGGACGGAGGGAAGACGCGGCTCGCTCGTGGGCGCCCCGCCGTGCGGCGGGGCCTCCGGTGTCTCAGTACGGCTGTCTCAGTACGACGATCCGGACGCGCCGAGCGCGCCCGTCGGGTGCCAGACCGTCTTGGTCTCCAGGAACGCCGTCATGCGGTCGGTGCCCGGCGTCGCGATCCAGCCGGCTCCGTCCACAGGCTGTGGACGCAGGACGCGCTTCAGGTTGTCCGCCGCCGCGATCTCCAGCTCCTTCGCCAGCGTCTCGCCGGCGCCCGTGAGGTCGATCGCGTTGACGTCCTGGTGCGCGGCGAGGGGGGCGGCGAGTTCCGCCGTACGGCCGGACAGGACGTTGACCACGCCGCCGGGGAGGTCGGAGGTGGCCAGCACCTCGCCCAGGGAGAGGGCGGGCAGCGGGGCCTTCTCGGACGCGATCACGACCGCCGTGTTGCCCGTCGCGATCACCGGGGCGACGACCGAGACCAGGCCCAGGAACGACGACTCCTGCGGGGCCAGGACGGCGACGACGCCCGTCGGTTCCGGGGAGGACAGGTTGAAGAAGGGGCCCGCGACCGGGTTGCCGCCGCCGACCACCTGGGCGATCTTGTCGGTCCAGCCCGCGTACCAGACCCAGCGGTCGATCGCCGCGTCGACCTGGGCCGCCGCCTTCGACCTGGACAGGCCCTCCGCGTCGGCCACCTCCGCCACGTACTGGTCGCGGCGGCCCTCCAGCATCTCGGCGACGCGGTAGAGGATCTGGCCGCGGTTGTACGCCGTCGCGCCGGACCAGCCGCCGAACGCCTTGCGCGCGGCGACCACCGCGTCGCGGGCGTCCTTGCGGGAGGAGAGCGGGGCGTTCGCCAGCCAGCTGCCCTTGGCGTCTGTCACCTCGTACACCCGGCCGCTCTCGGAACGCGGGAACTTGCCCCCGACGTACAGCTTGTAGGTCTTGAAGACGGAAAGTCGCGGTTCGGTCTTCTCGGTCTTGTCAGACATCGAGGTACGCCTCCAGGCCGTGGCGGCCGCCCTCGCGGCCGAAGCCCGACTCCTTGTAGCCGCCGAACGGCGAGGTCGGATCGAACTTGTTGAACGTGTTGGACCAGATCACGCCCGCGCGGAGCTTGTTGGCGACCGCCAGGATGCGCGAGCCCTTCTCCGTCCAGATGCCCGCCGAGAGGCCGTACGGCGTGTTGTTGGCCTTGGCGACCGCCTCGTCGGGCGTGCGGAAGGTGAGGACGGACAGGACCGGGCCGAAGATCTCGTCGCGGGCCACCGTGTGCGCCTGGGTGACGTTGGTGAAGAGCGTCGGGGCGAACCAGTAACCGGAGGTCGGCAGTTCGCAGGCCGGGGACCAGCGCTCGGCGCCCTCCGCCTCGCCCTGGTCGGCCAGCGCCGTGATCCGGGCCAGCTGCTCGGCGGAGTTGATCGCGCCGATGTCGGTGTTCTTGTCCAGCGGGTCGCCCAGGCGCAGGGTGGTCAGCCGGCGCTTGAGGGAGTCCAGCAGCTCGTCGTGGATCGACTCCTGGACCAGCAGGCGCGAGCCCGCGCAGCAGACCTGGCCCTGGTTGAAGAAGATGCCGCTGACGATGCCCTCGACGGCCTGGTCGATCGGGGCGTCGTCGAAGACGATGTTGGCGCCCTTGCCGCCCAGCTCCAGGGTGAGCTTCTTGCGGGTGCCCGCGACGGTGCGGGCGATCTGCTTGCCGACGGCCGTCGAGCCGGTGAAGGCGACCTTGTTCACGTCGGGGTGGGCGATCAGCGCCGCGCCGGCGCGGCCGTCGCCGGTGAGGATGTTGACGACGCCCCTGGGCAGGCCCGCCTGACGGCAGATGTCCGCGAAGAACAGGGCGGACAGGGGGGTCGTCTCGGCGGGCTTCAGCACCACCGTGTTGCCGGTGGCGAGCGCCGGGGCGATCTTCCACGCCAGCATCAGGAGCGGGAAGTTCCACGGGATGACCTGGCCGGCGACGCCGAGGGGGCGCGGGTTCGCCCCGTAGCCGGCGTGGTCGAGCTTGTCGGCCCAGCCCGCGTAGTAGAAGAAGTGCGCGGCGACCAGGGGGAGATCCGCGTCGCGGGTCTCCCTGATCGGCTTGCCGTTGTCCAGGGTCTCCAGGACGGCCAGCTCGCGGCTGCGCTCCTGGATGATGCGGGCGATGCGGAAGAGGTACTTCGCACGCTCGGAGCCGGGGAGCGCCGACCACTTCTCGAAGGCCTTGCGGGCGGCCCGGACGGCGCGGTCGACGTCCGCCTCGCCGGCCTCGGCGACCTCGGAGAGGACCTCCTCGGTGGACGGGGAGACGGTCTTGAAGACCTTTCCGTCGGCCGCCTCGGCGAACTCGCCGTCGACGAAGAGGCCGTACGACGGCGCGATGTCGACGACCGCACGGGACTCGGGCGCCGGTGCGTACTCGAAAACAGGTGCCATGGTGATCAGTCCACCGTCACGTAGTCGGGGCCGGAGTAGCGGCCGGTGGCCAGCTTCTGACGCTGCATGAGCAGGTCGTTCAGCAGTGAGGAGGCGCCGAAGCGGAACCAGTGGTTGTCCAGCCAGTCCTCGCCCGCGGTCTCGTTGACCAGGACCAGGAACTTGATCGCGTCCTTGGCGGTGCGGATGCCGCCGGCCGGCTTCACGCCGACCTGGACGCCGGTCTGCGCGCGGAAGTCGCGGACCGCCTCCAGCATCAGGAGGGTGTTGGACGGGGTCGCGTTCACCGCGACCTTGCCGGTGGAGGTCTTGATGAAGTCGGCCCCGGCCAGCATGCCGAGCCAGCTCGCGCGGCGGATGTTGTCGTACGTCGACAGCTCGCCGGTCTCGAAGATGACCTTGAGGCGGGCCGACGTCCCGCAGGCCTCCTTCACGGCGACGATCTCGTCGTACACCTTCATGTAGTGCCCCGCCAGGAACGCCCCGCGGTCGATGACCATGTCGACCTCGTCCGCGCCCGCCGCCACGGCCTCGCGCACGTCGGCCAGCTTCACGGCGAGGGACGCGCGGCCCGCCGGGAAGGCGGTGGCGACCGAGGCGACCTTCACGCCGGAGCCGGCGACGGCCTCCTTCGCGGCGGGCACCATGTCGGGGTACACGCAGACGGCCGCCGTCGCGGGGGCCGTGCGGTCGGTCGGGTCGGGACGGACCGCCTTGGCGCCGAGCGCCCGGACCTTGCCCGGGGTGTCCGCGCCTTCCAGCGTCGTCAGGTCGACCATCGAGATCGCGAGGTCGAGGGCGTACGCCTTCGCGGTGGTCTTGATCGAACGGGTGCCGAGCGAGGCGGCGCGCGCCTCCAGGCCGACCGTGTCGACGCCGGGCAGCCCGTGGAGGAAGCGGCGCAGCGTGCTGTCGGACGCGGTGACGTCGGCGAGTCCGTGTGCGGGTGCAGCGGATGCAGTGGTGGGCATGGTCACCAGGCGAGCATATCTACGCGCGTAGCGGCTGTACAGCCCCGTGCGTCCGTTCCGCTCGGGGACACCGCCCATGAGCGCCGCGCGGGCCGTCGGGCACAATCGGCACCATGACCACCCCGGAGTCCCCGTCACCGCCGCCGCAGCCCCCGGTACCCGTGTCCAAGGACCGGATCTACCGTTCGCCCGCGGGCCTCGCCGGCGGCGTACTGCTGCTCGCCCTAGCCCTGTGGCTCGGCATCGACGCCGTGGTCACGGGGGAGGGGCGTACGCCCTGGACCGCGCTCGCGGTGCTGCTCTTCCTCGCGCCGCTCATCGCCGCCTACACCGTGCGGCCCGCGGTCTTCGCCAACGACGACCGGCTGCGCGTGCGCAACCCGTTCCGGGTGATCGTGCTGCCCTGGGGGCAGGTCGCGTCCTTCCGGTCGAGTTACTCCAACGAGGTCTTCACCGAGTCCGGCGACAAGTACCAGCTCTGGTCCATTCCCGTCTCCCTGCGTGGCCGGAAGAAGGCCGCACGGCAGGAGGCACGGCGGGCCTCCGGGGGCGGCCGCGGACGCGGTGGCCTGCTCGGGGGCCTCGGCGGCGGCGGGGCGCGGGCCGACGGCGCCGCTGCGGGCGCCGTCGTCGAGGGGCCGGTGCGGGCGGAGACCGACAAGGTCATGGACGAACTGCGCCAGCTGTCGGAGGCGCGGAAGCCGGCCGGCACCTCGCAGGGCGAGGTGACGGTGCGGTGGGCCTACGAGATCCTCGCGCCGGCGGCCGCCGGGGTGGTCCTGCTCGCCGTGCTGCTGGGGACGGGCTGACCGGACGCGGGCCGGGCGGCTCCGGCGGTACGGGTGCGGGGCGTCGTGCGGCGTCACGGGGCCGCTGACCAGGCGACCAGCATGTACCCGCCGCAGTACGCCGACCCCAGCACCGCCGCCGACAGCGCCAGCGCGCGGTGGCGCCGTGAGGCACGGGACAGGTGCACGGCCAGCGGCAGCAGCAGCGGGAAGGCCGGGAGCAGGAAGCGCGCCCGCGGGAAGTACACGCCTCCGCTGCCCAGGACGATCGCCAGCATGACCCCCGTGAAGACCAGCAGCGCGGCGGGCTGGCGGTCCCACGCGGACAGGCCGAACAGCACCACCGAAGCGAGCAGCGTGAGCGTCACCATCACCAGGAACAGGTGCGGCGTCGGGTCGCGCAACAGCAGCCACCGGATCTGGTGCAGCGTCCGCAGGCCGCCGTCCAGCTCGTTGTACCAGAGCCGCTGTACGGCGAAGTAGCCGTCCCAGCGGCCCAGGCGCAGGCCCACCCAGGCGAGGTACGCGCACCAGCCGAGCGGCGCCAGGGCCGCCGCCGCCAGGGCACGGGGCAGGAGCGTGCGGCGACGGGCCAGGTGCAGCAGCGCCGTCACCGAGACCGCCGCCGCCACCGCGATGCCGGTCGGACGGGTCAGCCCCGCCAGCGCGGCGAAGCCCGCCGCGCACAGCCAGCGTTCCGTCAGCACCGCGTACAGCGCCCACGCGGCGCAGGCCGTGAACAGCGACTCCGTGTACCCCATCCACTGCACCGCGCCGACCGGGAACGCCGCCCACAGCGTGGTGAGCAGGACGCCGACGCGGCGGCCGTGCAGCCGGTCGCCCACCGCGAAGATGCCCCACGCGGCGACCAGCGAGGCGACGACCGCGAGGCCCAGGCCGGTGGAGGCGCGGCTGCCGGGGGTGAGGACCGCGACCGCCTTGACCAGGAACGGGTAGAGCGGGAAGAACGCCAGGTTGTTGGCGTTGGGCGTGGTGCCGAGTTCGCGGGCGTAGCCGTGCTCGGCGATACCGAGGTACCAGTCGGAGTCCCACTGCGCGGCCAGGTTCACCCAGAGGTCCTGGTGGCGGCGGGGCGCCCAGACGGCGAGCACCAGCAGGCCCGCCAGGCGCACGGCCAGGTAGGCGCCGAGGGCGGGCGCGGCGTGCCGCGCGGCGCGCAGGAGGCGCCGGGCGTGGGCCCGGGCACGGTCGCGGGCGCCGCCTCGCGGGGACGGTGCGGTGGGGGTCGCCGGACGGGGGCGGCGGGTGCCGGGGATGTGTCCGCCGGCGGTGGTCTTGGGCGCGGTCGAGGACACGGCGGCGGCTCCCTGGGTGGCTCTCGGCGGTGCGGTTTCCGCTCCACCGTTGCCCGCAGGGGGGCCGGGTAGGGGGAGGGTGGGTCAACCGCATGCGGGAAATCACCCGATGGGGTGCCGCCGGGTGGGAGGACGCTGGGTGGGTGCCGCCGGGTGGGAGGACGCGTCCGGCCCGTGCGGGGTGCGGGTGCGTGGTGACGGCCGGGGTGGCTGCCACCACGTGCGGGGCGGCCACCCCGGTCCGTCAGATGCCCGCCGCCGTGGAGAGGTCCCGCTTGAGGGCCGTCAGCAGGGCGTCGGCCTGGGCGCGGGCCTCCGGGAGGGCGGAGTGACCGGCGACCGGGACCACCACCTCCAGGTAGCACTTCAGCTTCGGCTCCGTACCGCTCGGGCGGACGATCACCCGCGCGCCGTCCAGCGTGTAGCGCAGGCCGTCCGTCGGCGGCAGGCTCTCCGTGCCCCGCGTGAGGTCCTCCGCACGCGTGACGGGCAGGCCCGCGAGGCGGGTCGGGGGCTGCTCGCGCAGGCGGTGCATCGCGGCCGCGATGACGGAGAGGTCCTCCACGCGGACCGAGAGCTGGTCGGTGGCGTGCAGGCCGTGCTCCACGGCCAGGTCGTCGAGGAGGTCCAGGAGCGTGCGGCCCTTCTCCTTGAGGGCGGAGGCCAGCTCCGTGATCAGGAGGGCCGCGGTGATGCCGTCCTTGTCGCGGACGCCCTCCGGGTCGACGCAGTAGCCGAGGGCCTCCTCGTAGCCGTAGCGCAGGCCCTCGACGCGGGCGATCCACTTGAAGCCGGTGAGGGTCTCCTCGTACGGGAGTCCCGCCTTCTGGGCGATGCGGCCGAGGAGGGAGGAGGAGACGATCGACTCCGCGAACGTGCCCCGCGCGCCGCGGGTGACCAGGTGCGCGGCGAGGAGGGCGCCGACCTCGTCGCCGCGGAGCATGCGCCAGTCGCCGCCGGTGGGGACGGCCACCGCGCAGCGGTCCGCGTCCGGGTCGTTGGCGATGACCAGGTCGGGCCCGGTCGCGCGGGCCCGCGCGAAGGACAGGTCCATCGCGCCGGGCTCCTCCGGGTTGGGGAAGGCGACGGTGGGGAAGTCCGGGTCGGGCTCGGCCTGCTCCGCGACGAGGACGGGCTCCGGGAAGCCGGCCCGGGCGAAGGCGGCCAGGAGGGTGTCCTTGCCGACGCCGTGCATCGCGGTGTAGACGGTGCGGGCGGTGCGGGGGGAGCCGGCGGAGAGGACCGCGTCCGTGCGGGCGAGGTAGGCGTCCAGGACGGAGTCGTCGAGGGTCTGCCAGCCGGTGGTGGGGCGGGGGACGTCGTCGAGGGAGCGCACGGCGTCGATCTCGGCGGCGATCCCGGCGTCGGCCGGGGGCACAATCTGGGAGCCGTCGCCCAGGTACACCTTGTAGCCGTTGTCGCGCGGCGGGTTGTGGCTGGCGGTCACCTCCACGCCCGCGACGGCGCCGAGGTGCCGGATGGCGAAGGCGAGGACGGGGGTGGGGAGGGGGCGGGGGAGGACGGCCGCACGGAGGCCGGCGCCGGTCATGACGGCGGCGGTGTCGCGGGCGAAGTCCTCGGACTTGTGGCGGGCGTCGTAGCCGATGACGACGAGACCGTCGGTGTGGCCCTGGCCCTTCAGGTACGCGGCGAGGCCGGCGGCGGCGCGGATGACGACCGAGCGGTTCATGCGCAGGGGGCCGGCGCCGAGTTCGCCGCGGAGGCCCGCGGTGCCGAACTGGAGGGTGCCGGAGAAGCGTGCGGTGAGTTCGGCGTGGTCCTCGGCGTCGATGAGCGCGGCCAGTTCCGCGCGGGTGTCCGCGTCGGGGTCCTCGGCCAGCCATGCCTTGGCGCGTGCGAGGAGGTCGTCGTGCACGTCGGTCAGCCTCTCGTGTCTGCGGGGGCCTGCGGCGCCTTTGCGGGGTGCCTGCGGGGGCCTCCGGCGGTGGTGCGGGGTGCCTGCGGCGGTCTGTGCGGGTTCGGTGGGGGTGCGGGTGTCTGCGGCGGTCTGTGCGGGTTCGGTGGGGGTGCGGGTGCCTGCGGCGGCCTGTGCGGGTTCGGTGGGGGTGTGGGTTGCGCGGTGCGGTGGTCTTGGGGTCGGGGCCGGGCCGGGGGGTGTCCGTCCTCGGAACGGCGCGGAATCGGTCGGGGAACGGGGTGGCCCTC
>NZ_JBWKKZ010000013.1:0-263346 GCF_056430705.1 Streptomyces sp. NPDC045956
ACCGGGATCTGCGACTTCCTCGCGATCACCGGCAACGCGTCCGCGTCGTCCTGCGTGGGACAGGCCACCCGCACGATCTGACAGCCCGACGCCGTCAGCTCCGCGATCTGCTGCAACGTCGCACCGATGTCCGACGTACGGGTCGTGGTCATGGACTGGACCGACACGGGGGCATCGCCGCCCACCGCCACGGTCCCGACCTGGATCTGCCGGCTCTTGCGGCGCTCCGCGAGCCTGGTCGGAACGTCCGGCATGCCGAGAGAAATCGCAGTCATCTGCTGTGCAACCCCAAGTCGTGGATCAGGTCCGGCCCCGTTCAGCGGCGGGCTCCGGCCTTCGAGATTACGGCACCGACGTGAACGCCCGGCACGGGGCGTACGCGAGATACACCCTTTGGCGCCCTTCTGCCGGGCGGCCGGCGTGAAGCCCGACCCGGAAGGACATGCTCCAGGATCGGGCTCCTCGCCGGACCGCTCGAATGGTCCGGATCACCCGGACCGTCCTGGTATCAGCTGATACGTACCGGATTGACGACGTCCGCCACCAGCACCAGAAGGGTGAAGCAGACGAAGATGCCCGCCACCACGTAGGCCACCGGCATCAGCTTCGCCACGTCGAACGGGCCCGGGTCCGGGCGGCGCAGCACCTTGGCCGCGTTGCGGCGCAGCGACTCCCACAGCGCGCCCGCGATGTGGCCGCCGTCGAGCGGCAGCAGCGGGAGCATGTTGAACAGGAACAGGGAGAGGTTGAAGCCGGCCACCAGCATGACGAACATGGCCAGCTGCTGGGTGGGCGGGATGTCGAGGGTGGCGATCTCGCCGCCGACGCGGGCGGCGCCGACCACGCCCATCGGGGAGTCGGCCTCGCGGGGCCCGTCGCCGAAGGCCGCGTCCCACAGGGCGGGGATCTTGGCGGGCAGGGCGGCGAGGGAGTCGACGGCGTCGCCGATCCGGTCGCCCATCCAGGTCACGGACTGGCCGAAGTCCTGTTTCACCACGCCGGTGGCGGCGCTGAAGCCGAGGAAGCCGGCGGTGACGTACTCGCCCTCGACGATCTGCCCGTTCCCGTCCTTCTTGGCGACCTGGTTGGTGGCGATGGTCGCCTGGAGGGTGACCTCCTGGCCCCCGCGCTCGACGACGACCGGCACCTTGTCGCCGGGGTTGGCGCGGATCAGGTTGGACAGCTGGTCCCAGTCGTCGGTGCGCACGCCGTCGAAGGAGACGATCTTGTCGCCCGCCTTGAGGCCGGCCGCGGCGGCCGGGGAGGCCGGGTCGGACTTGGTGCAGTCGTCGCGGTTCTCCGTCTGGGAGATGACGCACTGGGAGACGGAGCTGACGGTGGTGGTCTGCTGCGAGATGCCGAAGCCCATCAGGACGATGAGGAACAGCACCACCGCGAGGATCAGGTTCATGAACGGGCCCGCGAACATCACGATGACCCGTTTCCAGGGCTTGCGTGTGTAGAACAGGCGCTTCTCGTCACCCGGCTGGAGTTCCTCGAAGGCGGCCGAGCGGGCGTCCTCGATCATGCCGCGCCAGGGCGAGGTGGAGCGGGCCTCCACCCGGCCGTCGGCGCCGGGCGGGAACATGCCGATCATGCGGATGTAGCCGCCGAACGGGATGGCCTTGACGCCGTACTCGGTCTCGCCCCTCTTCCGCGAGAAGAGCGTCGGCCCGAAGCCGACCATGTACTGGGGCACGCGGATGCCGAAGAGCTTGGCCGTGGACAGGTGCCCCAGCTCGTGCCAGGCGATGGAGAACAGCAGGCCGACCGCGAAGAGGACTATGCCGAGGATGAACATCAGGGTCGTCATGCACGGGCCTCCGCCGTCTGTGCCGCCAGTTCCCGGGCCCGGGTGCGCGCCCAGGTCTCCGCTTCGAGGACGTCCGCGACGGTGAGCGAGGTTCCCGTACGGGGGGTGCCGTGCTCCTCGACCACCCGCGTGACGGTCTCCATGATCCCGAGATACGGCAGCGCGCCGCGGCGGAACGCCTCGACGCACTCCTCGTTGGCGGCATTGAACACCGCCGGGGCCGTGCCCGCGAGCTCCCCGACGTGCCGGGCGAGGTTCACCGAGGGGAAGGCCTCGTTGTCCAGCGGGAAGAACTCCCAGGTCGAGGCCTTGCTCCAGTCGAAGGTCGGGGCGGCGTCCGGGACCCGCTCGGGCCAGCCGAGGCCGATGGCGATGGGCCCCCGCATGTCGGGGGGCGTCGCCTGGGCCAGGGTCGATCCGTCCGTGAACTCCACCATCGAGTGGACATACGACTGCGGGTGCACGACCACCTCAATGCGGTCGAAGGGAATGTCGTAGAGGAGGTGGGCCTCGATCACCTCCAGGCCCTTGTTGACGAGGGTCGCGGAGTTGATCGTGATCACCGGGCCCATGGCCCAGGTGGGGTGGGCGAGGGCGTCCTCGACGGTGACGCCCGCCAGCTGCTCCCTGGTCCGGCCCCGGAACGGGCCGCCGGAGGCGGTGACGACCAGCTTGCGCACGTCGGCGCGGGTGCCGGCGGCCAGCGCCTGGAAGAGAGCGGCGTGCTCGGAGTCGACCGGGATGATCTGCCCGGGCTTGGCGAGGGCCTTGACCAGCGGGCCGCCGACGATGAGCGACTCCTTGTTGGCGAGCGCCAGCGTGCGGCCCGCCTCCAGGGCGGCCAGGGTCGGGGCGAGCCCGATGGAGCCGGTGATGCCGTTGAGGACGGTGTGGCAGTCGGAGGCGGCGACCCGGGTGGCCGCGTCGGGTCCGGCGAGGATCTCGGGGAGCGGCTCCCCACTGCCGTACCGGGCGCCCAGCGCCTCGCGCAGCGCGGGGACGACGTCCTCGCGGGCGACGGCGACGGTCCGCGCCCCCAGCCGGTGCGCCTGCTCGGCGAGGAGGGCGACCCGGCCGCCGTTGGCGGACAGGGCGGTGACCCGGAAACGGTCCGGGTTGCGCAGCACGAGGTCGATGGCCTGGGTCCCGATCGACCCGGTGGACCCGAGGATCACCACGTCCTTCGGGCCGTCGCCCGCCACCGGGTCGTACACGAGGTGGGGGTCGGCGAGTGGGGCTGGACTGTCGCTCATCCCCCCATTGTTGCCGCAACCGCCCGCCGCGAGGACAGCGCGTCCCTCGCACGGGTGTCACGAGGTCCCGGCGGGTGGACCGCGGAGGTGTCCCCGGCCGGGGCACCGGCGTCCCCGCCCGGGCGCACCGGCGCTCCGGGGCGGGCGCGGGGGTGTTCCCCGCCGGACGCGGTCGGGCTCCCGGCCGGGCGGCGGGCGCAGCCGGGCGGCGGGCGCAGCCGGGCGGCGGGACGCAACCGGGCGGCGGGACGCAACCGGGCGGCGGGACGCAGCCGGGCGGCGGGGCGCAGCCGGGCGGCGGGCGCGGCCGGGTGAGGGAGCGCCCGCCGGCCCTCGGGAGCGGCCGAGGCCGCCGGGTCCGCCCCCGGCCGGGAGACCGCTCCCCCGGCCGCCCGCCCGGGGCGCGCGCGGGTTCCGGGCGGGGGTGCGGTGGGCCCGGCGCCGCGCCGCCGGGCGGGGTTCACCTGACGGGGCGGTGCACGTTCGCCCGCTGCGAGGCGCCCGGGGAGGCGTCGGCGATCCACGGGCCGTCGCCGGACGGGTCGACGATCCCCTGCTCCAGCCACTCGTAGGCGCCGCCCAGCACGCCCTTGACGACCTTGCGGTCGAGGTCGTCGGTGTTGCTCCACAGGCGGCCGAACAGCTCCTCGACGCGGATCCGGGCCTGGCGGCAGAAGGCGTCGGCGAGCTGGTAGGACTCGCGGCCGTGCTCGCCCCGGGTGCGCAGGTGCTCGGCGCGGACACAGGCGGCGCTCATCGCGAACAGCTCCGCGCCGATGTCGACGACCCGGCCGAGGAAGCCCTGCTTGGTCTCCATCCGGCCCTGCCAGCGGGACATGGCGTAGAAGGTGGAGCGGGCGAGCTTGCGGGCGGTGCGCTCGACGTAGCGCAGGTGCCCGGAGAGGTCGGGATGGCCCGACGGGTGGAAGTCGGCGTAGGCACGCGGGAGCTGGCCGGGCCCCGCGACGAGTTTCGGCAGCCACTTGGCGTAGAAGACGCCCGCCTGTGCGCCCGCGCGTGCCTTGTCCGACAGCGTCTTCTCGGGGTCGATCAGGTCGCCCGCGACCGAGAGGTGGGCGTCGACGGCCTCCCGCGCGATCAGCAGGTGCATGATCTCGGTGGAGCCCTCGAAGATCCGGTTGATGCGCAGGTCGCGCAGGATCTGCTCGGCCGGCACCGCGCGCTCGCCGCGGGCTTCGAGGGAGGCGGCCGTCTCGAAGCCGCGGCCGCCGCGGATCTGGACCAGGTGGTCGGCCATCAGGCAGGCCATCTCGGAGCCGTAGAGCTTGGCGAGGGCGGCCTCGATGCGGATGTCGTTGCGGTCCTCGTCGGCCATCTGGGAGGAGAGGTCCAGGACCGCCTCCAGGGCGAAGGTCGTCGCCGCGATGAAGGCGATCTTCGAGCCGACCGCCTCGTGCAGCGCGACCGGCTTGCCCCACTGCTCGCGCACCGCCGACCATTCGCGGGCGATCTTCAGGCACCACTTGCCGGCGCCCACGCACATCGCGGGGAGCGAGAGGCGACCGGTGTTCAGGGTGGTCAGGGCGATCTTCAGCCCGGCACCCTCGGCGCCGATGCGGTGCGCGGCCGGGACGCGCACCCGGTGGAAGCGGGTGACGCCGTTCTCCAGACCGCGCAGGCCCATGAAGGCGTTGCGGTTCTCGACCGTGACGCCCTCGGACGCGGCCTCCACGACGAAGGCGGTGATGCCGCCCTTGTGGCCCTCGGACTTCGGGACGCGGGCCATGACGACGAGCAGGTCGGCGACGACACCGTTGGTCGTCCACAGCTTCACCCCGTCGAGGACGTAGTCGTCCCCGTCGGGCACGGCGGTGGTCGCCAGGCGGGCCGGGTCCGAGCCGACGTCCGGCTCGGTCAGCAGGAACGCCGAGATGTCGGTGCGGGCGCACCGCGGCAGGAACGTGTCCTTCTGCTCCTGGGTGCCGAACATCTTCAGGGGCTGGGGCACGCCGATCGACTGGTGGGCGGAGAGCAGCGCGCCGATCGCGGGGTTCGCGGACCCGACCAGGGCGAGGGCCTTGTTGTAGTAGACCTGGGTGAGGCCGAGGCCGCCGTACTTGGTGTCGATCTTCATGCCGAGGGCGCCGAGCTCCTTCAGCCCGGTGATCACCTCGTCCGGGATGCGCGCGTCGCGCTCGATCACGGAGCCGTCGATCTTCGTCTCGCAGAAGTCGCGCAGTTTGGCGAGGAACTCCTCGCCGCGCTGGACGTCCTCGTCGGCGGGGAGCGGGTGGGGGTGGAGCAGGTCGAGGCGGAAGCGACCGAGGAACAGCTCCTTGGCGAAGCTGGGCTTGCGCCAGTCCTGTTCCCGGGCCGCCTCGGCGACCTGTCGGGCCTCGCGTTCGGTGACGGTGGGTCGGGAGGAGGGGGTGGTGGGGGCGGACATGAGTCTCACCTCGCCGCGAATCGGCATCGGGGGGAAGCACGTCCACCAAGATCGCCGGAGGCGTGCCGCGCGGCCTTGCGGACGTACGTGACTTACTGGTCGGTGCTACCCGATCGTATTTACCCGAGAGCGGGCGGCCCCACCACCCTTCGTGCGGCCGTTCGGCCGAAGCCCCGCAGGGAGCATCCCGGAGAAAACGGGCAGTCGAAGCGCTTCGACTGCCTATGGACACTCCACCCGCCCGGGCGCTAGTGTCGGACCACCCTCGCTCGTCCCCGCATCTCTCGCGCGCTGTCGAAGCGCTTCACATCACTTGGAGAGCCGGATGGTCACCCTCGCCGAGGTCGCCCAGCACGCAGGAGTCTCGGCCAGCACGGTGAGCTATGTCCTCAGCGGCAAGCGGTCCATCTCCACCACCACCCGGCAGCGGGTCGAGGAGAGCATCCGCAAGCTCGGCTACCATCCGAACGCCGGCGCCCGCGCCCTGGCCAGCAGCAGGTCGAACATCATCGCGCTGATGATCCCACTGCGCACGGACATGTACGTGCCGGTGATGATGGAGATCGCCATCGCGGTCGCCACCAGCGCGCGGACCCACGGGTACGACATCCTGCTGCTCACCGGCGAGGAGGGCCCCGACGCGGTGCGCCGCGTCACCGGCAGCGGACTCGCCGACGCGATGATCCTGATGGACGTCGAACTGGACGACGAGCGGCTCCCCCTGCTGCGGGGCACGAACCAGCCGTCCGTCCTGATCGGGCTGCCCGCCGACACCGAGGGGCTCACCTGCGTCGACTTGGACTTCCGGGCGACCGGCGCGCTGTGCGTGGAGCACCTGGCGGGGCTGGGGCACCACGACATCGCCGTCATCGGCGAGGCTCCCGGGGTCTACGAACGGCACACCGGCTTCGCCGAGCGCACCCTCGACGGGCTGCGCACGCGCGCGCGGGAGCTGGGACTGCGGCTGCTGCACCGTCCCTGCGAGGGCGGGTACGACGCGATGGCCGCGACCCTCGCCCGGATCTTCGACGAGCGTCCCGGCACCACGGGCTTCGTCGTCCAGAACGAGGCGGCCGTCGAGCCGCTGCTCGCCCTGCTCCGCCAGCAGGGCCGTGCGGTGCCCGAGGACGTGTCGGTGGTGGCGGTCTGCCCGGAGCAGGTCGCCACCCAGGCCTCGGTGCGGCTCACGTCGGTCGCCGTGCCCGCGCAGGACATGGGCCGGCACGCGGTGGAGCAGCTGCTCGCCAAGCTGGGCGGACGCGGGAGCGACGAGGTCGTGCTGCTCGCGCCGGAGCTGACCGTCCGGGCCAGCTCCGGCCCGGCGCCCGTAAGGCCGTAGGGTCCCTCGTTCCCCGGCCCGGCGGACACGGGCCGGGCCCGCGGCGGAGTGGAGGGGCCGGTCCCGGGCGGGACCGGCCCCTCGCCGCGTGCCGGGTCAGCCGCCGCTGACCGTCAGGTTGTTGGTGCGGAAGTCCAGGCCGCCGGCGGACGAGGTGATCTCGTAGCCGAACTGCACGTCGCCGATGGTCTCGTTGCCCATCCAGCCCTTGGTGTCCTTGATCCACTTCAGGACGGGGAGGATGTTCACCGTGCCGGAGTTCGAGTCCGAGGTGCGCAGGAACGAGAAGACCTCGTTGGCCCCGTTGTTCCCCTTGTAGACGTTCCAGGTGTGGCCGCCGAGGGTGGCCGTCCCCTGCGGGCTGCCGAGCGGGCCCACGGCGCCGTTGTGGTTGACCCAGAGCATGATCTCGTAGTCGTAGTCCGTGTCCCAGATGTCGTACGACGTGTTGTAGGCGCCGGACGACGGGACGGTGACGTTGTAGCTGCTGGTGAGCGAGGTGATGGAGGTGATCGGCTTGTTGATCACCTTCTTGGAGTTCGGGTAGGACTTGATGCCGCCGGTGTTCGGGTGGTCGGCCCAGACGCCCCAGTTGGTACCGGAGTTGGCCCACACGCACTGGGCGCCGGCGCCGGAGCCCCAGATGTTGTTGTAGAGGGTGTAGCCGTTCAGGTTCGTGTTGCCCCACTGGTCGCAGGAGTTCCAGACGGCGGCCTGGGCGGGGGCGGCGGCGACGCCGACGGTGACGCCGAGCGCGAGGACGGGGGCGAGCAGCGCGGTCAGGGTGCGGGTGCGTGGTGCCATGGGGGTTCCTTCCATGGGTGGGGGGAGGTGCGGGGCTACCGCGCCACGGCAGGCATGCCGGCGATGCCGAGGGCGCGGTCCTCTCCGGCGACCAGGTCGAGCGGTTCGGCGCCGGAGGAGGTCCGGAGTTCGACGCGGACGGTGCGGCCGGGGCGCAGGAGCGCTCGCGCCGTCCCGTCGGGCGTCCAGGCGAGGTCGAGTTCGGCTCCGAAGCGGGTGCGTACGCCTCGGATCTCGCCCCGCGGGCAGGACGCGGGGAGGGCGGGCAGCAGGACCAGCCGGTCCGGTGTGGACTGCACGAGCATCTCGATGAGCACGGCCGGGAGCGTGTGCGCGGCGTCCGCGTTGTAGACGTCGCGGTGGGGGTAGTGCGCGCTCATCAGGGAGGGGTGGAAGTAGTCGCCGTCGAGGACGCGGGCGAGGCAGTGGGCGACCCGTCCGGCGTCCCGGAGGCGGGCCGCGACCAGGGCGTGGTGGAGGTGCCCGTGGGCGGAGTCGTTCTCCGCGCCGCGTAGTTCGAGGGCGCGGCGGGCGGCCTCGGCGAGACGGGGGGTGTCGTACGGGTTGATCTCGTCGAGCGGCCACACCCCGTAGAGGTGGCTCAGGTGGCGGTGGTCGTAGGTGTCGTCCAAGCCGGGCCGCGCCCATTCGGCGAGGGCTCCGTCGGCGTTGGTCCGGTGGGGCGGGAGGCGGTCGGCCAGAGTCCGCCAGCGGTCGGCGTGCTCGGGATGGCGGTCGGCCGCGGTCAGCAGGGCGTGCCGGGCGGCGGAGAGGTCCATGGCCGCGTCGAGGGTGCCCCAGCCGGCGTTGGCGGGGCGGTTCTCGGGCGAGTAGGAGGGGACGACCGCCAGCCGGCCGCTGTCGTCGGTGCGGGTGAGGAAGTCCTCGTAGAAGAGGGCGACTTCAGCGAGGGCGGCGGTGGTGCGGGGGTCGCGGGCGCCGCGGGTCTCGTCGTGGTCCACTAGGGGCTTGAGCAGCCAGTCGGCGCCCGCCGTCCACAGGTGGAGCGGGTACTCGCGGCTGAAGTGGTAGGTGTGCCCGGACTCGCCGTCGGTGTGCGAGGGCGCCACGACACCCCGGGCGCCGAAGATCGCTCGGGCGTTGTCGCGCCAGTCGGGGAGCTGGCGGTGGACCAGGGCCGCGTGGGCCTCGGTGACCTCGGGCAGGGCGGCGGCCGCGGCGGACGCGGTCTGGAGGTTCAGGTTGGCGTTGGTGGTGAACGCCCCGGACCAGGCGGTGTTCCAGTCGCCGGTCCACAGGCCGGTCAGCCGGGGCGGGAGCAGGCCGCTGGCGGAGAGCAGGTGGTAGCGGCCGGCGGCGAAGAGGCGCTCCAGCAGGGCCGGGCCGCCGGCGCGCTCCAGCAGGGCCGAGCCCGGCAGGGCGCGCTCCGCGGGGTCCGCGTCGAGGTCGAGGGTGACGCGGTCGTAGGCGGTGCGGTGCAGGGCGAGGTGCCGGTCGAGGAGTCCGTCGTACGACGCCGCGTCCGGCAGCTCGCGCAGGGCGCGGCCCTCGGCGGCCACGTCCAGCTCGCCGGTGTGGCGGCGCACCCGGGTGAGGAGCAGTACCTCCGTGGCGCCCTCGACCAGGACGCCCGGCGGGACCAGCCGGGTGGTGCCGCCGGTGACGGCGACCAGGGTGACGCCGGTGTAGGCGAGGTCGCTGCCGGGGTAGTGCGCCCGCAGGCTGAGCAGGGCGCCCTCCGGGGTGCGGACCGCGCCCTGGCCGACGGCGAGCCCGGCGGGTGCGCCGGGGAGGCGGGGGTCGAGGGAGAGGTCGAGGGTGACGTGCGGGGCGGTGAGGCGCTGGACGATCACGTCGTCGGCGCGGGAGACGAAGACGCGGCTGGTCCAGGTGGAGTGCGTGGCGGTGGTCTCGCCGGTGGTGAAGTCGACGGAGCGGCGGTAGGCGGCGCGGACGTCGCCGGGCGGTCTGTTCAGGCGCAGCTGGAAGGCCGGGTGGAAGGAGCGCACCCATTGCAGCGGGCGGCCGTCGGTGAAGTCCTCGGCGGCGGTGGCGTCCCCGGCGAGCAGGCGGTCCTGGAGGGCCGGCAGGTCGGCGGCGAGCCGGGGTGGGCGGCGGAACGCGTCGTCGCCGTCCGGGCGGACGAGGGTGTGGTGGGTGACCACGACCCGGTCGGCGTTCGGATCGCCGAACACGAGGGCTCCGTGGTGGCCGTTGCCGCTGAGGAAGGCGTCCTCCCACCGGGTAGCGGGCTTCGGCTCCCAGGTGCCGTGCACGGGCCCGTCGGCCGGGCGGGTGCCGGTCATGAGGCGGACTCCGCGAGGACCGCGGCGCCGTACCGGCCGAGGGTGAGCCGGTCGGTGACGGTCGCGTCGGTCAGCAGGTCGCGGTGGGTGCCCGGGACGTCGACGGTGACCGGCTCGCGGCCGTGGTGGAGGAGATAGAGCAGGTCACCGCGGCGTACGGCCTCGACCTGCGCGGGGAGGCCGTCGAGCACGGGACGGACGCCCGCCTCGGCGGCGGCCCGGGTGAGCAGCCCGCGCAGCGCCTCGGGCTCCGGCAGCGTCGACAGGTACCAGGCCCTGCCCTTGCGCAGCACGGCCGGCATGCCGTCCAGCTCGCCGCCCCGGTAGGGGACGGTTTCGGTGGCGGTGCCGTCGGGTTCGATCTCCTCGGACCACAGGGTGCCGCGGAAGCCGTCGCAGGCGGCCGGCTCGTCGGCCTCCAGGGGCCACCACTCGTGCAGGGTGCGGATGCCGAAGAGGGCGCGCAGCCGGGCGTCCATGCCGCCGGGTCTGATCCGGTCGTCCTCGTCGGCGACGCCGGTGAGGAAGCCGCAGACGAGGGTGCCGCCGTCGCGGACGTAGGCGAGGAGGTTGTCGATCGCCGCGTCGGTGAGGGCGTAGAGCTGGGGCACGACGACCGCCTTGTACGGGCTCAGGTCGTGCTCCGGGTGGGCGAAGTCGGTGGTGAGGTGGGCCTCCCAGAGGGCCCGGTGCCACGCGTGGAGGACGTCGGGGTAGTCGAAGCGGGTGGAGGGCCGGGCCTCCTGGGCGCCGGCCCACCAGGCGTGCCAGTCGTGCAGGACGGCGATGCCGGCGGTGACGCGGGTGCCCGCGGTGTGCGGGCCGAGCCGGGCGAGGTCGGCGCCGAGCCGCTTGACCTCCTGGTACGTGCGTCCCTGCGGGCCCGCGTGGCCGAGCATCCCGGAGTGGAACTTCTCCGCGCCCTGCCGGGACTGGCGCCACTGGAAGTAGCAGACGGCGTCGGCGCCGCGGGCCACGGCCTGAAGGGACCACAGGCGGTTGAGGCCGCGCGGCTTGGGGTGGTTCACCGCACGCCAGTTGACGGGTCCGGCGGCCTGCTCCATGAGCATCCACGGGCCCCGTGCCTGGGATCGGGTCATGTCCTGCACCAGGGCGCCGTGCTGTGCGCCGAGCGGGTCGCGCGGGTCGGGGTAGAGGTCGACGGAGACCACGTCCTCCTCCTCGGCCCAGCGCCAGGCGTCCTGGCCGAACCACAGCGGCATGAAGTTGGTGGTCACCGGCAGGTGCGGGGTGTGGCGGCGGACGATGTCGCGTTCGGCGACGTAGCACTCCAGGAGCATGTCCGAGGTGAAGCGCCGGAAGTCGAGCACCTGGGTGGGGTTCTTCAGGTAGTGGGCGCGACGGGGCGGGGCGACCTCCTCCCAGTCGCCGTAGCCCTGGCTCCAGAAGGCGGTGCCCCAGGCGGTGTTGAGGGCGTCGAGGGTGCCGTACCGGTCGCGGAGCCAGCGGCGGAAGCGGGTGGCGGCCTCGTCCCCGTGGTCGGAGGTGCAGTACTCGTTGTTGATGTGCCACATCGTGAGCGCGGGGTGGTCCGCGTACCGGGCGGCCAGGGCCTCGGTGACGGCTGCCGCGTGCCGGCGGTAGGTGGTGCTGGAGTGGGAGAAGTGCTGTCGGCCGCCCCACCACTCGGTGCGGCCGTCCTCGTCGCGGGGCAGGGTGTCCGGGTGGAGGTGGCCCAGCCAGGGCGGGGGCGAGGCGGTGGGGGTGGCGAGGACGACCCCGATGCCGTGCGTGTGCAGCAGGTCCGTCAGGCGGTCCAGCCAGCCGAACTCGTAGGCTCCGGGGCGCGGTTCGAGCTTCGACCAGGAGAAGACGCCGAGGGTGACGGAGTTGACGCCGGCGTCCTTCATCAGGCGGACGTCCTCGTGCCAGGTCTCCTCGGGCCACTGCTCGGGGTTGTAGTCGCCGCCGTAGAGGATGCGGTGGCGGGTGGTGTCCGACAGGTTCGGCATCGGCTGGGCTCTCTGCTTGCGGGGGGCAGGGTGGTCGGGAGGGTCAGCCCTTGACGGCCCCCGTGAGCATCCCCTTCTTGAAGTGGCGCTGGACGAAGGGCGAGAGCACGGCCACCGGCAGCAGCGCCATCACCATCACGGCCATCTGCACGGCGAGGCCGGACAGTTCCCCGGTCTTGATCGCCTGGCCGAGGCCGACCGGTGCCTCCTGCTTCTGCACGAGCTGGATCATGACGTTCTGCAGCGGCATCATGTCCTGGTCGTTCAGGTACAGGGAGGCGTTGAACCAGGCGCTCCAGTAGCCGACGGCGTAGAACAGCGTGATCACGGCGAGGACGGCGCGGGACAGCGGCATGACGATCCGCCACAGGATGCGGAAGTCCCCGGCGCCGTCGATGCGGGCGCTGTCGATCAGCTCCTGGGAGATGCCCATGAAGAAGCCGCGCAGGACCAGGATGTTGAAGACGCTGATCGCGCTCGGCAGGATCAGTGCGAGATAGCTGTCCGTCAGCCCCAGCGACTGCACCAGCAGGTAGGTGGGGATGAGGCCGGCGCTGAAGAACATGGTGGCCAGCAGCAGCATCAGGATCCAGCGGTGGCCCAGTGAGCCGGTGCGGGACAGGCCGTAGGCGCACAGCACGGACACCGTCATCGAGAAGGCGGTGCCGACGAGGGTGATGCCGACGCTGACGAGCGCGGCGCGGGTGACCTGGCCGCCGCTGAGCAGTTCCTGGTAGGCGACGAAGGTGATGTCCTTGGGGATCATCACCAGGCCGCCGGCCTCGTCGATGGTCCCGCGCGAGGACAGGCTGGTGACGATGACGATCCACAGCGGGAAGACGATCGCCAGGCAGGCCAGGCCCAGCACCAGGCCCTTGCCGGCGACGCCGGCCGTGCTGGGCTTCTCCTCCCACACCGGCCGGGGCGGGGCCGCCCAGCGGCCCGGCTTCCGCGAAGGCTGCCGGACGTCCTTGTCGATGACGGTGGTCACTTCTTGTACACCCCCTGTTCGCCCATCAGATGGGCCACCTTGTTCGCGGCGAGCACCAGGCCCAGGCTGATGACGCCCTTGACGAGGCCGGCGGCGGCCGCGTAGCCGAAGTCCTGGTTGCGCACGCCGTTCCACCACACGAAGGTGTCGAGGACCTCGGCCGCGCCGGGTCCGACGTAGTCCCGTTGCAGCAGGATCTGTTCGAAGCCGACGGTGAGGGCGTCGCCGACGCGCAGCACCAGCAGCAGGGCGATCACCGGGCGCAGCGCCGGCAGGGTGACGTGCCACATGCGGCGCCAGCGGCCCGCGCCGTCCATCGCGGCGGCCTCGTACAGGTCGTGGTTGACCGAGGCGAGCGCGGCGAGGAAGACGATGATCCCCCAGCCGGCGTCCTTCCACACGCTCTGCGCGGTGATCAGGAAGGCGAAGGTGTCCGGGTTGGTCATGATGTTCAGACCGTCGTACCCGTTCTCCCGCAGCAGCTGGGAGAGGATGCCGGCGCCGCCGAAGAGCTGCTGGAAGACGGCGACGACCAGCACCCAGGAGAAGAAGTGCGGCAGGTACAGGATCGCCTGCGACACGGCCCGCACCCGGGGCCTGACCACACTGTTGATGAGCAGCGCGAGCAGGATCGGGACCGGGAAGTAGAGGACGAGCTGGAGGACGAAGAGGACCAGTGTGTTCTGGACCGCGTTCCAGAAGGCGGAGTCCTCGAAGATCCGCTGGAAGTTCTCCAGGCCGACCCAGGGGCTGTTCAGGATGGAGACGATCCCGTTGTCGCTGAGGTAGGGGTCGTACTCCTGGAAGGCGACGACGTTGCCCAGGATCGGCAGGTAGTTGAAGAGCAGGACCAGCAGCACGGCGGGCAGCGTCATCAGCAGCAGCACGCGGTCGCGTCTGAGTCTGAGCCCGAGCTTCAGCTTCCCGGACGGCGTCTTCCGCGTCCGGGGGCCGGTGGCGCCGTCGGACGCCACCGGGGTCTTCTCCGTCGTATCGGCCTCGGCCCTGCTCCGAGGCACCGTGCTGTGCGACACGGCCGTTCTCCTCGCCTCGTCCGCGCCGGTCAGCTCGCCGCCGAGCCGTTCTCGTCGAGCAGCTTCTGGTACCAGTCGCGGAGCTTGTCGCCGCCCTTGCTGCGCCACTCGGAGACGGCCTGCTGGACGTCGCTCATCTTCTTGCGGCCGCGGACGAAGTCGTCCTCGAGCTGCTCGAAGTCGTTGGAGAGGTTGGTGTAGCGGGCGGGCTCGGTGATCTGCATGCCGTAGAACGCGGACTTCCTGGTGAAGGCGCCCATCCGCTGCTGCCACTCGACCTGGCCCTTGCCGACCTCGGGGAAGTCGGGACGGGCCATGGTCGCGGCGGGGCTCGCGATCATCACGTAGGCGTTCATCACGTCGATGTTGCCCTGGTCGGTCTTGGTGGGGACGCCGTCCTCGACCTTGTAATGGGTGCCCTCCACGCCGTAGTTGGTCGCCATGTACTCCTTGGTGCCGTACGGCGCCGCGGTGACGTTGGCGACGGCCAGCACGTCACGGATCACCGACTCCGAGGCCTTCTTGTTGACGAAGGCGAAGATGCTCGCCGGGTTCTTGGCCCACAGCGTCGGGGCGCCGCCGTCGTGGCCGAAGATGTCCATGCCCCAGATCTTGAACTCGGGGTTCTGCGTGGCCTGTTCGGCGGTGCGGCTCCACCACTGCGAGATGTCCTGGTTGTAGACGAGGAACTCGCCGGCGGCGAACTTGGGCCCCGGGTCCTGGGCGCTGCTCTTGCCCAGTTCGGCGTCCGGGTGGACGACGCCGGCGGCGAACAGCTTGCGGGTCCACTCCAGCGCCTCGAGGTACTCGTCGGTCTCGATGCGGTAGACCAGCTTGCCGTCGACCTCGTTCCAGCCGAGCGACTTCTCCTCGCCGGAGAGCACTCCGAAGGAGTAGAAGGCGGTCCACTTCATGTCCAGGCAGGCCCAGCGCCTGGCCTTGGCGTTGGTGGCCTCCTTGGCCAGTGCCATGAACTCGTCGGCGGAGGTGGGGACTTCGTACCCCTCCTTCTCGAAGATGTCCTGGCGGTAGAGGGGCACGTTGTTGGGCACGTACGAGGACGGCATCGGCAGGCCGCGCAGCTTGCCGCCGAAGATGCACCGCTGCCAGGCGTCGGTGGGGATCGCGGCGAGGTTGGGGAAGTCCTTGACCGCGTCACCGGAGAGGTAGGGGCCCAGGTCGGCGAACTTGCCGATGATGGCGCTGGGTATCTTGCCGGTCATGTTCCAGCCGGGCACGACCACCACGTCGGGCACCTCGCTGGAGGCGAGGACCGCGCCGAGCTTCTGGTCGTAGGTGTTGCCGTCCTGGTTCTGCCAGGCCACGTCGACGCCGATGAGGTCGTTCATCGCCTTGTAGTAGGCGTTGCCGTCCTTCGGCGGGGACCCCCAGAACGGCGACATGACGGTGACCCGGCCGCCCTTGCCGAGCTTCTCGGGCACCGAGGTCTTCAGGCCCGCCAGGTCCAGCTTGCTGGTGAAACCGACCGCGGAACCGTTCTTGCTCGGGATGTCGGGGGCGACCACGTTGCTGGCCACGTAGGCCGGCAGCAGCTTCTTCGCGTCCTTGGCGGACGTGGTGCCGTCGCGCGAGCCGCCGTCGGATCCGCCGCAGGCGGAGAGCAGCGGCATGCCTCCGGCCACCGCTGCGGTGGCGACCGCCGTGGAGGCGAGGAACTTTCTCCGGCTGGGGCCGGAGGCGGCGTTCGGCGTCATTGCGTCAACCCTTCGTGGCGCACCAGGACACCCGGCGGTGGCCGTCGGCTGCGGTGTCTCGAGTGGAACTGGCTGAGCTGAAGCGGTCGTCGGAGGTGTGCCCGGTCTCCGTCGCACCTCACGGCACGTGCGGGAGTGCGGGCCTCGGCGTCGAAGCGCTTCGATGTTGCAGCGAGGTTAAGTGAACGCCTGAGGGTGCACAAGAGTCGATGCCGTAATTCCTCGGAGGTGTGCGCGGGACGGGTCCGGCCTAACCGGCTCATATAGCACGCCGGTTGTGGCGAGAAGTCGGAGGCGGTGCCGGGCCGTGTCTTGACACCCGACCCCGTGGGGACTGAGCATCGAAGCGCTTCGAAAGCGTCCGGCCGCTCCACCGCAAGGGGATCCCCACGTGACCGCATCCACGCCGCCCGCGCCCGCATTCCGTGATCCGCGCCTGCCGTTCGCGAAGCGCGTCGACGACCTGCTTGCGCGGCTCACGCTCGACGAGAAGACCGCGTTCCTGCACCAGTTCGCGCCCGCCGTCGAGCGGCTCGGTGTCGCCGCCTTCCGCACCGGTCAGGAGGCGCTGCACGGCGTCGCCTGGATGGGCCCGGCGACCGTGTTCCCGCAGGCCGTGGGGCTCGGCGCCACGTGGAACGAGGACCTGGTGCGCCGGGTGGGCGAGGCGGTGTCCCGGGAGGCCAGGGCGATGCGCGCCCGCGACGATCGCGTCGGCCTCAACGTCTGGTCCCCGACGGTGAACCTGCTGCGCCACCCCCTGTGGGGCCGCAACGAGGAGGGCTACTCCGAGGACCCGAGGCTCACCTCCGCCATCGCCACCGCCTACACCCGCGGCCTGCGCGGCGGACATCCGACGTACTGGCGCACCGCGCCCGTCCTCAAGCACTGGCTCGCGCACAACAACGAGACCGACCGGGACACGTCCTCGGCGTCCGTCCGCCCGCGCGTCCTGCACGAGTACGACCTGCGCGCGTTCCGCGAGACGGTCGAGGCGGGCGCGGTGGCCGGGGTGATGCCGGCCTACAACCTGGTCAACGGCCGCCCCAACCACGTCTCCCCGTACCTCGACCGGCAGCTGCGCACCTGGACGCGGGACGACCTCCTGGTCTGCTCGGACGCGGGCGCACCCTCCAACCTGGTCGACTCCGAGCACTACTTCGACACCCACGAGGAGGCGACGGCCGCCGCGCTGCGGGCCGGGGTGGACAGCTTCACCGACCACGGCACGGACTCCTCGAAGATCGTCGCGCGGGTCCGAGGCGCCCTGGAGCAGGGCCTGCTGACCGAGGACGACGTCGACGCGGCCGTGCGCCGCCAGCTGTCGGTCCGGTTCCGGCTCGGCGAGTTCGACCCGGAGCACGACCCGCACGCCGTCACCACCGCCGAGGACGTCGCCGCCGCGTTCGACACGCCGGCCCACCGGGAGCTGGCGCGGGAGGCGGCGGAGCAGGCCGTGGTCCTGCTGAAGAACGACGGTGTGCTGCCGCTGGCCCCCGACGCCCGGATCGCCGTCGTCGGTCTGCTCGCCGACGAGTGCAAGCTCGACTGGTACAGCGGCACGCTCATCCACCGCTCCACGCCGCTGGAGGGCGTGTACGAGCGGTTCGGCGCCGAGCGCGTGAGCTTCGCGGAGGGTGTGGACCGGGTCCGGCTGAGGACCGCCGCCGGTACGTTCCTGCACGTCCTCCCGTCGGACGGCGCCGCGGACCGGGCGGCCGGCGCCGAGGGCGCGCTCGACCCGGCCCTGCTGGCCGGCCGCACCGACCTGCCGCCGCTGACCACCGACGCCACCGGCACCGAACTGGCCCTGGTGGACTGGGGGGACGGTCTGCTCACCCTGCGGGCCCCCGACGGCCGGTACCTCTCCGTCGCCGAGGACGGCTACGTGCGCGCCTCCGCCGACCAGCCCGGCGGCTGGGTCGTGCAGGAGACCTTCCGGCTGGAACCGCACGGGGACGGGCACCTCCTGAGGCACACGGGAACGGGTGGTCACGTCCGTGTCGCCGCCGACGGCGTGAAGGTTGCCGCGCCGGACGCCTCCGCCTCCTCCGCCACCGCCTCCTCAGCCGCCGACGCCCCGGAGGTCTTCGGGCTGGTCGTCACCGAGCGCGGCGAGGACGCGGTGGCGCGGGCCGCGGCCGAGGCGGACGTGGTCGTGGTGGTGGCGGGCAACGACCCGCACATCAACGGGCGGGAGACCGAGGACCGTACGACGCTGCGGCTCCCCGACCACCAGGAGCGGCTGCTGCGCGCGGCCCGCGCCGCCAACCCGGAGACGGTGCTGGCTCTGACCTCCGCCTACCCGTACGCGGTCGACGCACAGGCGCTGCCCGCGGTGCTGTGGACCGCGCACGGCGGCCAGGCGGCCGGCACCGCGCTGGCCCGGGTGCTGGCCGGAGACGTCTCCCCGGCCGGGCGGCTGCCGCAGACCTGGTACGCGGACGACGCCGACCTGCCCGGTCTCCTCGACTACGACGTGATCGGCAGCCGCCAGACCTACCTGTACTTCGAGGGCACCCCGCTGTTCCCCTTCGGGCACGGTCTGTCGTACGCGTCCTTCGCCTACGCGGACCTGTCGGCGCGGGCGGAGGCCGGGAGGGTGTCGGTGTCCTTCACCGTCACCAACACCGGGGACGTCACCGCCGACGAGGTGCCCCAGCTCTACGTCCGCGCCGAGGACCCGTCGGTCCCCCGTCCGCGCCGCGAGCTGCTGGCCCACCGCCGGATCACCCTCGCCCCGGGCGCCACGGCGGACGTGTCCTTCGACGTCCCGTCGTCCGCGCTCGCCTTCTGGGACGTGGCGCCGGACCGGTGGCGGCTGGAGCCGGGACCGTACGCCCTGCTGGTGGGCGCCTCCTGCGAGGACGTGCGCCTGTCGGCGACCGTGACCCTGGACGGCGAGCCCACCGCGCCGCGCCCGGTGCGCGCACGGGGGCTGGCGGCGGCCGGCTTCGACGAGCAGAGCGGCACGGAGATCGTCGACCTGACGAAGACGACAGGCGACGCGGTGACGCCCGTGGACGGACGCACGGGCGAACTGCTCTACCGGGCCTGCGACTTCGGCGCCGGGGTCAGCGGGGTGACGGTGAGCGTGGCGGGCGCAGGCACCGTAGAGATCACCCTCGACGGCGGCCCGGCACCGGTGCTGCTCTCCCCCGACAAGCCCACCCCGGGTCCGTACGCCTACACGGAGCTGCGCGCCGCGCTGGCCGCCGAGGGCGTGCACGACCTCCGCATCAGACTGCGCGGCTCTCTGCGGCTCGCGCACGTCGGCTTCTCCGGTTGAGGGTCCGGAGCGAGCCGGCACGAGGGGGCCGGGCACCGGCATCGACCGGCGCCCGGCCCCGACTCGTCCCCCTGGGCCCTCGGGGTCCCGCCTCGGAGAGTCGCCGTTCCCACCGCGCGGCCTGAGGAAGCACCGGGTGGGGCGGCGGATCGGCCCGCGGACGGGCGACGGCCCGAGCCCCCGCACAGTGGGCTCGGGCCGACAGCCCCTGGGGGTGGGTCAGAGGGCGAGGCCCGTCAGGACCAGCACCCGCTCGTAGGTGTAGTCGTCCATCGCGAACCTCACGCCCTCACGGCCCACGCCGGACTGCTTGGCGCCGCCGTACGGCATCTGGTCCGCGCGGTAGGACGGCACGTCGCCGATGACGACGCCGCCGACCTCCAGCGCGCGGTGGGCACGGAAGGCGGCCTGGAGGTCGTGGGTGAAGACACCCGCCTGGAGGCCGTACTTGGAGTCGTTGACCGCGTCGAACGCCTCGGTCTCGCCGTTCACCTTCTGCACGCTGAGGACGGGTCCGAAGACCTCCTCGCAGGCGAGGGTGGTGTCCGCCGGGAGGTCGGTGAGGACGGTCGGCGCGTAGGAGGCGCCGTCCCGCTTGCCGCCGGTGTGCAGGGTGGCGCCGGCCTCGACGGCCTCCCGCACCCACGCCTCGACGCGCTCGGCGGCGGCCTCGCTGACCAGCGGCCCGACGTCCGTGGCGTCGTCGTTCGGGTCGCCGGTGACCTGGGCCTCGACGGCGGCGACGATGCGGGGCAGCAGGCGGTCGTAGACGGCGGCGTCGGCGATCACGCGCTGCACCGAGATGCAGGACTGGCCGCCCTGGTAGTTGGAGAAGGTCGCGATGCGGGTCGCGGCCCGGTCCAGGTCCTCGTCGCTCGCCCAGTCGCCGAGGACGACGGCCGCGCCGTTGCCGCCCAGCTCCAGGGTGCAGTGCTTGCGGGGCACCGAGTCCATGATCGCGTAACCGACCGTCTCGGAGCCGGTGAAGGAGATGACCGGCAGGCGCTCGTCCTGGACGAGGGCGGGCATCTTGTCGTTGGGCACCGGCAGGATGCTCCAGGAGCCGGCGGGCAGCTCGGTCTCGGCGAGCAGTTCACCGAGGACCAGGCCGGACAGGGGGGTGGCGGGCGCCGGCTTGAGGATGATGGGCGCGCCGGCGGCGATCGCGGGGGCGATCTTGTGCGCGCACAGGTTGAGCGGGAAGTTGAACGGCGCGATACCGAGCACGACGCCCTTGGGGAAGCGGCGGGTGAGGGCGAGCCGCCCCTGGCCGCCGGCGTCGGTGTCCAGGCGCTGCGCCTCGCCGCCGTTGAACCGGCGGGCCTCCTCGGCCGCGAAGCGGAAGACGGACACCGCGCGGCCCACCTCGCCGCGGGCCCACTTGATCGGCTTGCCGTTCTCGGCGGAGATCAGGCGGGCGATCTCCTCGGTGCGCTCGACCAGGCGCCGGCTGACGTGGTCCAGGGCGGCGGCGCGGACGTGGGCGGGGGTGGCGGCGAACTCGTCCCGTACGGCGTACGCGGCGGCCACGGCCTCCTCGACCTGGGCGTCGGTCGGCAGGCTCACCGTGCCCACCTGGCTGCCGTCCCAGGGGGACGTGACGTCGAAGCCGGACTCGCCGGTGGCCTGGCGGCCGGCGAGCCAGAAGGCGTGGGTGGAAGTCATGTCGAGTCCCGGCCCTTCCGCGTTGGGTGTGAGTACGTGACGGGGGTGCGGGGTCCACGGTAGGGCGGCAGGCGGCGGGGGGCGCTTGTCCGGCGTGTAGTGGTGGGAAGGGGTTGTTCGACGCAGCGGCCAGGTGGGGCGGGAGGAGCCGGGCGGACGGCGGGGCGGCAGGGGCAGGGCGCAGTGGTGGGGTGGGGCGGAGGATGGTGGACCCGGCGGCCCCGTCCTCACCCGCCGGACGGGCTGTTCTCCGTCGACGTCGCCTTCAGGGCCAGCCACAGCTCCATCCGTACGTCCGGGTCGTCCAGGGAGCGGCCGAGGATCTCCTCGACGCGGCGCATGCGGTAGCGCAGGGTGTGGCGGTGGACGCCGAGGTCGGCCGCGGCCGCGTCCCACTGGCCGTGGCGGGAGAGCCAGGCACGCAGGGAGGCCACCAGGTCGCCCCGGCCGGTGGCGTCGTGGTCCCGCAGGGCGCGCAGCAGGCCGTCGGCGAAGGCGCGGACCGCGTCGTCGGCGAGGAGCGGCAGGACCGATCCGGCGGCCAGGTGCTCGTGTTCCACGCAGACCCGCCCGCGCCGCCGGGCCACCGACAGGGCCTGCTCGGCCTGCTTGTACGCGGCGGAGGCGGCGATCGGCCCGGAGGGCGCCGACAGACCGACGACCAGGCCCTCCTCGTCACCGCCCGCCCTCGGCTCGGGCGCCGGACGGGCGGTCTCCAGCGCCGCGGCGTACTCGGTGCAGGCGGCGACGGCCGCGCCCCCGTCCACGGCGAGCACCACCAGCCGCTCGCCCTCGGGGACGACGAGCACCGCCTCGCCGGACCGGGCCGCCGCCGACTCCACGACCTCGGCGAGCGCGCCGAGCGGGTCGCCGTCGGTGTCGGCGGCGGCCAGCGCGGCGGCGGAGGGCTTGGGCGGGGCGGCCGGCACGCGCGCGTGCGAGCCGGCGTGCGCCCGCGCGGCGGACGCGGACGCCGACTCGGCGACGACGATCCGGAAGGGCGCGTCCAGCAGAGCGCCGTACAGGTCCCCGGCGACCGTGCGCGCGTGGTCCGGTTCGCCGGCCAGCAGCATGCGCAGCACGGCCTCGTCGATGCGCTGTTCGGCCTCGTGCAGGGAGCGCGAGCGCTCCGTGGTGAGGGTCAGCAGGGCGATGGCGGAGTGCACGGCGTAGCGCTCGGCGGTGCCGAGGGCGGCGGCGGTGCCGACGGCGAGGGCCGAGCGCGGGCGGCGGGAGGTGCCGAGGGAGTGGAGTTCGACCCGGTCGGCGTTCTCGGCGTGCTCCGCGCCCTCGGCACCGCCGACGACCGAGGAGGCAGGAGCGGGGCGCTCCCGCAGCCGCTGGACGTCCCCGGTGAGCCGCGCGGCCCTGCGGCCCGCCCAGTCGGGTGCCGCGGCGACCACGGCGCCCGAGGCGTCGTACAGCGCCGCCCAGCCGTCGACCTGCGTGGCGAGCGCGGCCAGCAGCCCTTCGGGACCGCCGGACAGGGCCTGCCTGGTCAGCTCTCGCTGGGCCGCGAAGCCCGCGGTGACCGCCCGGTACTGGTCGGCGGCGATCGCGGCGGACACGGCCTTGCTGATGGCGAGGAACGGGGTGCGGCGCGGCACCTCCAGCAGCGGCAGCCCCTCCTGCCGGGCCGCCTCGACCAGCGGCTCGGGGATGTCGTCGTAGTTGACCCCGACGGCGAATCCGAGTCCGACCACGCCGGCGCCGGCCAGGCGCTTCACGTACCGGTGCATCACCGCGGGGTCCTCGGCGTCCAGCTTCAACGCGGTGATCAGCAGCAGCTCGCCGCCCTCCATGTAGGGCACAGGGTCGGCGAGTTCGCTGACGTGCGCCCAGCGCACCGGCACGTCGAGGCGGTCCTCCCCCGCCCGCACGGTCAGCTTGAGCGCGGAGTGGTGGACGAGCGAGGCGAGCGTGGGTGGCATGGGGCCTGGGCCTTCGGATCTGCGTGCGGTGCGGGCGGTGCCTGCGGTGTGAGACAACCGTGATCTTTTGGCCGCCGCGTATGAACGACCTGTGTCGATTCTGCCTCACTGTACGGTCAGAGGCGTCCGCTCCGGCCGGACCGTCCGCGGTGGGTCACCCGCGCAGGTCCACCAGGAGCGGCGGCGCGTGCTCCCCCTTGACGGAGGTCAGCGACAGCACGGCGTGTCCCGCGGGCACGGCGTGCGCCAGCTCGGACGCGGACCAGCGCTCCCGCTCGACCTGCCGCACGGTCACCGCCCGCGCGGTGGGCGCCTTCCCGGTGATCACCCGGCGCAGCATGTGCACGGCCTTGCCCGCCGGCGTCTCGGCGATGATCTGCCGGTCGGTGACGTCCGTGGCGTCGGTCCACTCCTTGCCCCACACCGCGGCGAAGTCCTGCCCGTCCCAGGGGGTGAGCCCGGCCAGTGCCATCCGGCACCCGACGGACCCGAGCAGCGGCCCGCGCAAGGGACGCGGCACGTCGTCCAGCGTGCGCAGGGTCAGGACGACCCCGGCGCCCGCGGAGCGCAGCCGCTGGACGCCCCGTACCGCCTCGGGCGTGATCACGCCGCTCGCGTCGTCCAGCACCAGGCAGGCGAAGAGCGACCGGTCCTCGCGCACCGGGACGCTCGCCGTGAACTGGGCCAGGATCAGGCGCGCCAGGATGCGGGAGGCGTCGGCGTGCCCGCGTTCGGGCAGGTCGATGCGGACCCGTACGGGATGGTCGAGGGCCTTGAGCGAGAACGGCCGGGTCTGCCCCGAGGTGTCGAAGAAGGGGGCGAAGGCGGGCCGGTCCAGCAGGGCCACCCGGTCGGCGAGCACGCCGCCCACGTCCCCGGGGTGCGTCATCTGCCGCTCGCGCGCGTCCAGCTCGCGCAGCAGGGACGCGTGCCCGGCCGCCCGCAGCCCCTCACGCAGGGCGGCCAGCGGGCCGGGCGTGCCGTCGAGCAGCTGCCGCAGCTCCGGTACGCCGGGGAAGCGCCCGTGCACCGCGTGGAACGGGCCCAGGAGCTGGGCGAGGACCGTCGTGGAGCGGCGGGTGTCGCCGCCCGCGTGCGCGTCGGTGAGGTCCCCGACCAGGGCTTCCGCGAGGACGGCCGCGGCCTCGTCCGGGTCGGTGGTGCCGCCGTACAGGTCGAGGTCGTACACCGAGTCCGGGTGGCCGATCCGTACGACGACGTCGTAGGCGTCGGCCGGGCCGAGGGGGGCGCCCGCGGCGCCGACCACGACGACGGCGGCCCGTCCGGCCAGCGCGTGCAGGCACAGCGACTCGGTGAGCGGGCGCACGACGCTGCCGGTCTTGCCGGAGCCCGCCGGTCCGACGGCGAGCAGGGAGGTGCCGAGCAGGCCGGGGTCGAGGGCCAGGCCGGTGCCCCGGTAGGCGTAGGGGTTGCGGGCGTCGTCGGCGGTCGTCCCGAGCCGTACCTGTCCGGTGACCAGGTCGTGCCGGGCCTGCCGGAGGGGCAGGTCGCGGGCGCCGGAGGGGTGCGGGCAGGCGCCGGCGCCGTGGCCGAGCACCGCGCCGGTGAAGGAGGCGAGGCTGTGCCGGCCGCCGAGGACGCCCTGCCACGCGCGGCTGATGCGGGCGTGGTCGACGTCGCGCATGAGCCCCTGGCGCGCCTCGGCGGCGAGCCGTTCGGCGGCGTCGTGGGCACCGGCGGCGCGCAGCGCGGGCCAGTCGGCGGGGTCCTCGGCGGCCTGGGGCTGCGGCTCCCGCGCCTCGGGGCGCCGCAGCCGGGGCTTCACGAAACGGCGCCAGACCTCGTCCCAGCGGCCCAGCCGCCCGACCCCGACCATGATCGCGAGGACCACGAGCAGGGTGTAGCCGTCCCAGACGAGGAGGTTGACGACCTGGCTGTCGCTGGTGCGCCAGGAGTCCGGGGTGAGCAGTTCCAGGGGGAGGATCCACCAGCCGCCCAGGTAGCCGTTGGCCAGGAGCGACCAGATGAGCCACCCGACGAGGAACGCGATCAGGGCGCCGGTCAGCAGCTGCCTGCTGGGCATCTGCTCCGGCTCCTGCGCCGACCGCGGCCGGTGCCCGAACCGCCACACGCCGGGCAGCGCCTCGGGGCGGGGGGTCCGCAGCCACGCCACGAAGGCGGAGCCGTCCGGCAGGGGCGGGGCGCCCGGCGGCGCCGGGGGGCGCGGCGGCACCGACGGCACCTCGGGAGGCCCCGCCGGACGCGGCACAGGATTCGCATGCGTACCCCGCGCGTCCCGCATCCCGTCGCTGTCCATCGCCCTTGCCCCCTGACCAGCCGCTCCGTCCACCATCAGCGAGCCAATCTAACGCCCTCCCAGGGGGAGTTCACCGTTTACGCGGCCGGGCCCGCGTGGACGTGTCCGGATGCCGCCGCGCGGACCACCTGTCCACCACGGACAACCGACGTTCCGGGACACGCCCCCATGGAGCATGCCCGCTCCCCCGTCCCGGTCCTAGCCTGCGAGAAAAGAAGGCAAACGTCCGTCACCTCCGCAAGACCCAGGAGCCCTCATGACCGCACTTCCGCAGGAGCGCCGCGTCGTCACCGCCATCCCCGGCCCGAAGTCGCAGGAGCTGCAGGCCCGGCGTGCGGCCGTGGTCGCGCAGGGTGTGGGCTCCGTCCTGCCCGTCTTCACCGCGCGCGCGGGCGGCGGCATCATCGAGGACGTCGACGGCAACCGCCTGATCGACTTCGGTTCCGGCATCGCCGTGACCTCCGTGGGCGCCTCCGCCGAGGCCGTGGTGCGCAAGGCGTCCGCGCAGCTCGCCGACTTCACCCACACCTGCTTCATGGTGACGCCGTACGAGGGCTACGTCGCCGTCGCCGAGGCGCTCGCCGAGCTGACCCCGGGCGACCACGCGAAGAAGTCGGCCCTGTTCAACAGCGGCGCCGAGGCCGTCGAGAACGCGGTGAAGATCGCCCGCGCCCACACCAGGCGCCAGGCGGTCGTCGTCTTCGACCACGGCTACCACGGCCGCACCAACCTGACGATGGCGCTGACCGCGAAGAACATGCCGTACAAGCACGGCTTCGGTCCGTTCGCGCCCGAGGTCTACCGTGTGCCGGTCGCCTACGGCTACCGCTGGCCGACCGGCCCGGAGAACGCCGGTCCGGAGGCCGCCGCCCAGGCGATCGACCAGATCGGCAAGCAGGTCGGTGCCGAGAACGTGGCCGCGATCATCATCGAGCCGGTGCTCGGCGAGGGCGGCTTCATCGAGCCGGCCAAGGGCTTCCTGCCGGAGATCGTGAAGTTCGCCAACGACAACGGCATCGTCTTCGTCGCCGACGAGATCCAGTCCGGCTTCTGCCGCACCGGCCAGTGGTTCGCCTGCGAGGACGAGGGCATCGTCCCGGACCTGATCACGACGGCCAAGGGCATCGCGGGCGGGCTGCCGCTCGCCGCGGTCACCGGCCGCGCCGAGATCATGGACGCCGCGCACTCCGGCGGTCTCGGCGGCACCTACGGCGGCAACCCGGTCGCCTGCGCGGGCGCGCTCGGTGCCATCGAGACGATGAAGGAGCTGGACCTCAACGCCAGGGCGAAGAGCATCGAGGCGCTCATGAAGTCCCGTCTCACCGCCATGGCCGAGAAGTTCGACATCATCGGCGACGTCCGGGGCCGCGGCGCGATGATCGCCGTCGAGCTGGTCAAGGACCGCGCCACCAAGGAGCCGAACCCGGAGGCGACCGCCGCCCTCGCCAAGGCCTGCCACGCCGAGGGCCTGCTGGTCCTCACCTGTGGCACCTACGGCAACGTGCTGCGCTTCCTGCCCCCGCTGGTCATCGGCGAGGACCTGCTGAACGAGGGCCTCGACATCATCGAGCAGGGCTTCGCCCGCGTCTGAGCGAGGCCGCGGAGCACCCGCGAGCGGGCCGCCGCACGAGGCCGCGCAGGACCGCGGAGCGGACAGGTGAGCGAGCGTCCGAACGCGCATCTGAGCTGCGCTTCGCACGCCTGACGGGGCGAACCGCAGAGCGTGTGAAGAAGGTGTGCGAGGTGGATGGCAGGACGCCGATGGCCCTGTCCTGAGCCCACCCCCTGCCGTAGGTTCTAGGCAGATGAGAGATACACCCCGCCCGCAGGGGACTGCGGGCGGGATCTCAGGCCGAGGCCTCCCCAGCTTCGACCTGGTCGTGCCTCGCGCACACGACCGGAACCCACGGGTCCCGGATCTCCTCACGATCGGACGGTCGCCCGCCCCACACCCCCCGGGGCGCGCGGCGTTCCGGTCAGGACGGCCGCCCCGGCACCCGGGACGGCGGTTCACCGAAGGGCCGGCACACTCCCCCCCTTGCGCCGGCCCTTCGGTGTTCCCACAGACCGGCAGCCCCCGGCCAGGCACACGCCGCACGGGCGACGGGACCGGGTGCGGGCAGGCCTGCGAAGCTGGACGTCATGCCGGTCTCCCCGTCCTCGCGCGCTCCCCGTGGCCGCCTCTCCCGTGCCCGTCCCTCCCGTCCCCGCGCGCTCTCCGCTCTCGTCGGCGTGCCCGTCCTCCTGTTCGCGCTGATCACCTGGCAGGTCGTCGCCGACGGCCCGCTGATCGGCGTGGACGAACGGCTGAGCGGGACGCTCGTCCACCCCGACCGGTTCTCCGAGCTGCTGGCCGACCTGGGCAACGTGCAGGTGGCGGTGCCCGTCCTCGTCCTCGCGCTGGCGTACGCCGCGTGGCGCGGGCGGGCCGCGGGTCTGGACCTCTGGTGGCTGCCGCCCCTGGCCGGGGCCCTGGCGATGGCCCTGGTGCCGGCCGTGGTCGCCCCGCTGAAGGAGTGGACCGACCGCCCCGGGACCCCGGCCGTCCCGCCGGCCGTCGGCTACTACCCCTCCGGGCACACCGCCACCGCGGTCGTCGCGTACGGCGCGGCGACGCTGCTCGTGCTCGGGCTGCTGCGCTCGCCGGCCGTCCGCCGCGCGCTCGTCGTGCTCTGCGCGCTCCTCGTGCTGGGTGCCTCGTACGGACTGGTGCGCCGGGGCTACCACTGGCCGCTGGACGTGGTGGCCAGCTGGTGCCTGGGCGCGGTGCTGCTGGCCGGGGTGTGTCTGGCGGCGGGCCGGTCCCGGCGCCCGGTCACCCGAAGTACGTGTCGAAGTTCCTCTGGAACTCCCAGTTCGCGTACCGGTCCCAGTTGATCGACCACGTCATCAGGCCGCGCAGGGCGGGCCAGGTGCCGTGGGTCGCGTACGCGCCGCAGTCGGTCTTCCTGGTCAGGCAGTTCAGGGCCTTGGTGACCTCGGCCGGGGAGACGTGGCCGTTGCCGGCGTTGGTGGAGGCCGGCATGCCGATCGCGACCTGGTCGGGGCGCAGCGGCGGGAAGACCTTGCCGGCGTCGCCCGCGACCGGGAAGCCGGTGAGCAGCATGTCGGTCATCGCGATGTGGAAGTCGGCGCCGCCCATGGAGTGGTACTGGTTGTCGAGGCCCATGATCGGGCCCGAATTGTAGTCCTGGACGTGCAGCAGGGTCAGGTCGTCGCGCAGGGCGTGGATGACCGGCAGGTAGGCCCCGGCCCGCGGGTCCTGGCCGCCCCACTTGCCCGTGCCGTAGTACTGGTAGCCGAGCTGGACGAAGAAGGTCTCCGGGGCCATCGTCAGGACGAAGTCGTCCCCGTACCTGGCCTTGAGGGTCTTCAGCGCGGAGATCAGATTGACGATCACCGGGGTCTTCGGGTTCCGGAAGTCGGTGTCGTCGGCGTCCAGGGAGAGGGAGTGGCCCTCGAAGTCGATGTCGAGGCCGTCGAGGCCGTACTCGTCGATGATCTTCGAGACCGAGGAGACGAAGGTGTCCCGGGCCGCGGCGGTGGTGAGCCGCACCTGGCCGTTCTGGCCGCCGATGGAGATCAGCACCTTCTTGCCGGCCGCCTGCTTGGCCTTGATCGCGGCCTTGAACTCGGCGTCGCTCTCCACGTTCGGGCACTCCGCGACCGGGCAGCGCTCGAACCGGATGTCGCCGGAGGTGACCGAGGTCGGCTCGCCGAAGGCCAGGTCGATGACGTCCCAGCTGTCGGGCACGTCGGCCATGCGCGTGTAGCCGGAGCCGTTGGCGAAGCTCGCGTGGAGGTAGCCGACCAGGGCGTGGGCCGGAAGGTCGGATCCGCCGCCGCCCGGGCCCTCCGCGGTGGTCGCCGTGACCGTGGCCGACCGCGCGGACTCGCCCGCGTCGTTGACCGCGGCCACCTGGAAGGCGTAGGCGGTCGAGGGGTTCAGGCCGGTGAGGGTGGTGGAGGTGCCGGTGACGGTGCGGACCCGGGCGCCGTCGCGGTAGACGGCGTAGCCGGTGGCGCCCGGGACGGATGACCAGGACAGGTCGACGCTGGAGGAGGTGACCGAGCCGGTCCGCAGACCGCCGGGCACCGCCGGGGGCTGACCCGCCTCCCCGCCGGGGCCGGTCAGGGAGATGTCGTCGGCGTGGTAGGCGCCGGTGCCGTACCAGCCGTGGGTGTAGATCGTGACCTTCGTGGTGGTGGGGCCGGTGCGGAAGGTGGTCGTCAGCCGCTGCCAGTCGGGGGCGGACTGGGTCCAGGCGGAGACGTCGGTGGTGCCGGTGCCGCTTGCGCCGAGGTACACGTAGGCGCCGCGGACGTGGCCGGTCAGCGTGTACGGGGAGTCCGGCTTCACGGTCACCGTCTGCGCGCAGCGGGCGTGGTCGGCGCCGGCCGGGGTGGCCTTCAGGGCGGCGGTGCCGCTGCGCACGGGTGCGGTCACGGTCGCACCCGCCGTGCAGGTCCAGCCGTCCAGGCCGGTCTCGAAGCCGCCGTTCCTGGCGAGGTCCGCGTCGGCCGCACGGGCGGCCGACGAGAGCGCGGTCGTACCGGACGCGGCGAGTGCCGCGGCGGTCAGCAGCGTGACGAGGGTGCGACGGGCGCGAGGTCTGGAGCGTTCCACAAGTGCCTCCGGACATGGGGGAGATGGGGAGGGTGGAGCGCGCCCAATTTGGTCCAGACCAATTGGCTTGTCAACCCTTGCCGTCGGTCAGCCTCCGCCCTCCTCCCCCGCCAGGGCCGCCGCCGCCTCGTGCATCGCCAGTTCGAGGAGCGCGGGATCGGTCAGGGTGCCCGCCCCGTCCGGGGGGACGAGCCAGCGGGTTCCGCCGGAGGAAAGCCCTCCGGGGTAGGGCACCACGATCCAGGTGCCGAGCCCGGCCGACCGGACCCCGGTGCCCACCCAGCGGGCGGCGGTGCCGGCCGGCACGAAGAAGCCCGTACGCGCGTCGCCGAAGTCGGCGAGGACCGGGCCGGGCCGGTCCAGGACACGGGTGAGTACGTCGAGGGTCGGATAGCCGAGCCTGCTCGGCAGGATGAGCACGTCCCAGGCCTTGCCGGCGGGCAGCAGCGCGACCCCCTGGGGGTTGCGCTCCCATTCCCGCCGACAGGACTCCGGATCCGGTGCGACGGATGCCAGCCATGCGACGGCCGTCTTCGCACCAGGCATGTGAGGACCTCCCTCTCGCTCGTGGACGCGGGTGCGTCACGAGGGAGAGGGAGGTCCCCCGGCGGGCATTACGCGGGTCCGGGCGACCCGTTCGGGTGAACCGGGACACACGGCACCGCTGAAGGACTAGCTGTCGAAGCCGAGTCCCAGCCTGTCCATGGTCCGCAGCCAGAGGTTGCGCCGTCCCTCGGACGCGTCCGCGCGGGCCAGCGACCACTTGGTGAGCGCGATGCCGGTCCAGGCGAAGGGCTCGGGCGGGAACGGCAGCGGCTTCCTGCGGACCATCTCCAGTTCGGTGCGCTCGGTGCGCTCGCCCGCGAGCAGGTCCAGCATCACCTCGGCGCCGAAGCGGGTGGCGCCGACGCCGAGGCCGGTGTACCCGGCCGCGTAGGCCACCTTGCCCCGGTGGGCGGTGCCGAAGAACGCCGAGAAGCGCGAGCAGGTGTCGATCGCGCCGCCCCAGGCGTGCGTGAAGCGGACGCCCTCCAACTGCGGGAAGCAGGTGAAGAAGTGCCCGGCGAGCTTGGCGTAGGTCTCCGGGCGGTCGTCGTACTCGGCGCGCACCCGGCCGCCGAACGGGTAGATCGCGTCGTAGCCGCCCCACAGGATGCGGTTGTCGGCGGAGAGGCGGAAGTAGTGGAACTGGTTGGCGCTGTCACCGAGGCCCTGCCGGTTCTTCCAGCCGATCGAGGCCAGTTGCCCGGCGGTCAGCGGCTCGGTCATCAGGGCGTAGTCGTAGACCGGGACGGTGTACGAGCGCACGCGCTTGACCAGGTTCGGGAAGATGTTGGTGCCGAGCGCGACCGTGCGGGCGCGGACCCCGCCGTAGGGGGTGCGCACGGCCATGCCGGCGCCGAGCGGCCTGAGGGTGAGCGCCGGGGTGTTCTCGTAGACGCGTACGCCCAGTTTCAGGCAGGCGCGCTTGAGGCCCCGGACGAGCTTGGCCGGGTCGAGCATGGCCACGCCGCGGCGGTCGTACAGGCCCGCGCGGAAGGTCGGGGAGTCGACCTGTTCCCGCACGGCCTCGGCGTCCAGGTACTCGACGCCGTCGGCGAGGCCCTTGGCGCTGATCTCCCCGTACCAGTCCTTCAGCTCCCGGGCCTGGTACTCCTCGGTCGCGACGTCGATCTCGCCGGTGCGTTCGAAGTCGCAGTCGAGGGAGTGGCGGGCGACCGCCGCCTCGATCGCGTCGAGGTTGCGGGCGCCCAGTTCCTCCAGCCGGTGGATCTCGTCCGGCCAGCGGGTGAGGCCGTTGGCCAGGCCGTGGGTGAGGGAGGCGGCGCAGAACCCGCCGTTGCGGCCCGAGGCGGCCCAGCCCACCTCGCGGCCCTCCAGCAGCACCACGTCCCGCCCCGGGTCGCGCTCCTTGGCGATCAGCGCGGTCCACAGTCCGCTGTAGCCGCCGCCCACGACCAGCAGGTCGCAGCTCTCGGGGCCGGTGAGGGCGGCCTCGGGGCGGGGCCGGCCGGGGTCGTCCAGCCAGTACGGGACCGGCTGGGCGTCGGAGAGGGATTTCGTCCAGTCGTTGCTGCGGCTCATGGCGCTCGGGGCCATGATTTCAACTCCCTACGAATGCAGTGCTCGGTGCCTTACGCCGTGCGGCGCTTTCGGCGGCTGCCGATGGCCATGGAGGCCAGGACGAACAGTACGGCGATGACGAACATGGCCGTACCGACGACGTTGATCTGAACGGGCGTGCCGCGCTGGGCCGATCCCCAGACGAACATGGGGAAGGTGACGGTGGAACCCGCGTTGAAATTGGTGATGATGAAATCGTCGAAGGAGAGCGCGAAGGCCAGCAGCGCGCCGGCCGCGATCCCCGGGGCGGCGATGGGCAGCGTGACCCGCACGAAAGTCTGCACGGGCCCGGCGTAGAGGTCCTGCGCCGCCTGCTCCAGCCTCGGGTCCATCGACAGGACGCGCGCCTTGACGGCCGTCACGACGAAGCTGAGGCAGAACATGATGTGGGCGATCAGCACCGTCCAGAACCCCAGCTGAGCGCCCATGTTGAGGAACAGGGTGAGCAGTGAGGCGGCCATCACGACCTCGGGCATCGCCATCGGCAGGAAGATCAGCGAGTTGACGGCGCCGCGCGCGCGGAAGCGGTAGCGGACCAGCGCGAAGGCGATCGCGGTGCCGAGCGCGGTGGCGCCGAGCGTCGCCCAGAAGGCGATCTGGAGACTCAGCGACAGGGACCCGCACAGTCCCGCGACGCCGCACGGATCTTTCCAGGCGTCCGTGGAGAACTGCTGCCACTCGTAGTTGAAACGCCCGTTCGGCTTGTTGAACGAGAAGACCGTGACGATGACGTTCGGCAGGAGGAGATAAGCGAGCGTGAAAAGGCCCGCGAGGACGACCAGATTGCGCTTGAACCAGTTGACGAAGGCCATTCAGACCAGATCCTCCGTGCCGGACTTTCGGATGTAGACGGTCACCATGGCGAGGATCGCGGCCATCAGGATGAAGGAGAGCGCCGCCGCCGTCGGATAGTCCAGCACCCGCAGGAACTGGGACTGGATCACGTTGCCGATCATGCCGGTGTCGGCCGAGCCCAGCAGCGAGGCGTTGACGTAGTCGCCGGTCGCCGGGATGAAGGTGAGCAGCGTCCCGGACACCACACCGGGCATCGACAGCGGGAAGGTGACCTTGCGGAACACCGTCGACGGCTTCGCGTACAGGTCCCCCGCCGCCTCGTGCAGCCGGCCGTCGATGCGCTCCAGCGACGTGTACAGCGGCAGGATCATGAAGGGGAGGAAGTTGTACGTCAGACCGCAGACCACCGCGAGCGGCGTGGCGAGTACGCGGTCACCGGCCGTCCAGCCGAGCCAGCTGGTGACGTCCAGGACGTGCAGGGTGTTCAGGACGCCGACGACCGGGCCGCCGTCCGCGAGGATCGTCTTCCAGGCCAGGGTGCGGATCAGGAAGCTGGTGAAGAACGGCGCGATCACCAGGATCATGATCAGGTTCCGCCAGCGGCCCGCCCGGAAGGCGATCAGGTAGGCCAGCGGGTAGCCCAGCAGCAGGCAGAGCACGGTGGCGGAGGCCGCGTAGGCGACCGAGCGCAGGAACTGGGGCCAGTACTCGGAGAGCGCGTCCCAGTAGGTGAGGAAGTGCCAGGTGACCTTGTAGCCCTCCTCCAGCGAGCCCGTCTGCACGGACGTGGAGGCCTGGTAGACCATCGGCGCCGCGAAGAACACGACGAGCCACAGGATGCCGGGCAGCAGCAGCCAGTACGGCGTCCAGCGGCCCCGCCTGCGCGGGGGCTTCCCCTGCGGTGCGGGCGGGGAGAGCGGCGGTGGCGCCTCGGTGAGGGTGGACATCAGGCGGCCTCGCCCTCGGTCACGCCCGCCTCGATGTCCTGTGACGCGTCCAGGCCGAAGGTGTGCGCCGGGTTCCAGTGCAGGACGACCTCGGCGCCGGGCACCAGCCGGGCGTCGCGGTCGATGTTCTGGACGTAGACCTCGAACTCGGGGCAGGCGGCGCAGTCGACGACGTACTGCGTGGAGACGCCGATGAAACTGGTGCTGCCGATCCTCCCGGTGATCCGGTTGCGTCCCCCGGGTATGGACCCGGCGTCGTCGGCGTGGGTGAGGCTGATCTTCTCCGGGCGCACGCCCACCAGCAGCCTGCCGCCGGTCTCGGCCGGCGCGGAACAGCGGGCGCCGGGCAGGACCAGCTTGTCGCCGGCCGCCCGCACCACGACGTCGTCGCCGCTGCGGCTGTCGACCTCGGCCTCGACGAGGTTGGAGGTGCCGAGGAAGTTGGCCACGAAGGTGGTCCGCGGGTTCTCGTAGAGGTCGGCGGGGGCGCCGAGCTGCTCGACCCGGCCGCCGTTCATCACGGCGACCTGGTCGGCCATGGTCATGGCCTCCTCCTGGTCGTGCGTGACGTGCACGAAGGTGATGCCGACCTCGGTCTGGATGCGCTTGAGCTCCAGCTGCATCTGACGGCGCAGCTTGAGGTCGAGGGCGCCGAGCGGTTCGTCCAGGAGCAGCACCTTGGGGTGGTTGATCAGCGCGCGGGCGACCGCGACGCGCTGCTGCTGGCCGCCGGAGAGCTGGTGCGGCTTCTTGCGGGCCTGCTCGCCGAGCTGCACGAGGTCGAGCATCTCGCCGACCTGCTTCTTCACGCTCTTGATGCCGCGCCGGCGCAGGCCGAAGGCGACGTTCTCGAAGATGTCGAGGTGCGGGAAGAGGGCGTAGGACTGGAAGACCGTGTTCACCGGCCGCTTGTACGGCGGCAGCGCGGTCACGTCCTGGTCGCCGAGGTGGACGGTGCCGGCGCTCGGCTCCTCCAGGCCGGCGATCATGCGCAGGGTGGTGGTCTTGCCGCAGCCGGAGGCGCCGAGCAGGGCGAAGAAGGAGCCCTGCGGCACGGTCAGGTCGAGCGGGTGCACGGCGGTGAAGGAGCCGTAGGTCTTGCTGATGCCGGAGAGGCGGACGTCCCCGCCGTGCTCCGTCGCGTCTGTCTGTGCCTTCGTCGTCTTCATCGTCGTCATCACGCCCCAGTGAGCTTCGCGAACTTCTCTTCGTAGGCCGTCTCTTCCTTCGGGCTCAGGGAGCGGAAGGCGCGGGACTTGGCCTGCATGGCCTTGTCGGGGAGGATCAGCGGGTTGTTCGCCGCGTCCTCGTCGATCTTCGCCAGCTCGTCCTTCACGCCGTCCACGGGACAGACGTAGTTGATGTAGGCGGCGAGCTGCGCGGCCGGTCCCGGCTCGTAGTAGTAGTCCATGAGCCGCTCGGCGTTGGTCTTGTGCCGGGCCTTGTTGGGGACCAGCATGTTGTCGCTGGACGTGATGTATCCGCTGTCCGGGATGAGGAAGTCGACGTCCGGGTTGTCCGCCTTGAGCTGGACGACGTCGCCGGCCCAGGCCAGGCAGGCCGCGAAGTCGCCCTTGCTGATGTCGGACGTGTAGTCGTTGCCGGTGAAGCGGCGGATCTGGCCGCGGTCGACGCCCTTCTGGAGGCGGGCGATCGCGGCGTCGTAGTCGTCGTCGGTGAAGCGCCCCGGGTCCTTGCCCATGTCGAGCAGCACCATCCCGACGGTGTCGCGCATCTCGGTCAGGAAGCCGACGCGGCCCTTGAGCTTCGGGTGGTCGAGGAGGTCGGAGACCGTCCTCACCTCGACGCCGTCCAGCGCCTTCTTGTTGTAGGCGATGACGGTCGAGATGCCCTGCCAGGGGTACGAGTAGGCCCGGCCCGGGTCCCAGTCGGGGTTGCGGAACTGCGGGGACAGGTTCGCGAAGGCGTGCGGCAGGTGGGACGGGTCCAGCTTCTGGACCCAGCCGAGGCGGATCAGGCGGGCGGCCAGCCAGTCGGTGACGACGATGATGTCGCGGCCCGTCTCCTGGCCCGCCGCCAGCTGCGGCTGGATCTTGCCGAAGAACTCGTTGTTGTCGTTGATGTCCTCGGTGTACTTGACCTTGACGCCGGTCCGCCGGGTGAACGCGTCCAGCGTCGGGTGCCGTCCGCCGCTGTCGTCGACGTCCATGTACTCGGTCCAGTTGGAGAAGGAGACCTCCTTCTCCTTTGCGGACCGGTCCTCGGAGGAGACCCCGCCCTCGCTCTTGCCCGCCGGGGGGATGCCGCAGGCACTCAGCGCCCCGAGGCCGCCGACCGCCAGCGCGCCGCCCGTGGAGGCGCGCAGCAGCGAGCGGCGGGTGAGGGAGGCCCTGCCGTGGGTGAAACCGCGCCGCATGGCGGCCACGCGGGCCGGGGACAGGCGGTCGGGCTCGTACTGCTCCATGCGCGTGTGTGGCCTTTCGGGTGGGTCGGCCGTGGTCGGCGGCCTGGGGTGCTGGCTATCGGTCCCCGAAGACGGTGCGGTGCCAGTCCTTGGCAGCCACCGCGGTGTTGTCGAACATGACGTGCTTGACCTGCGTGTACTCCTCGAAGGAGTAGGCGGACATGTCCTTGCCGAAGCCGGACGCCTTGTATCCGCCGTGCGGCATCTCGCTGATGATCGGGATGTGGTCGTTGACCCAGACACAGCCCGCCTTGATCTCGCGGGTGGCGCGGCCCGCCCGGTACACGTCCCGGCTCCAGGCGGAGGCGGCCAGCCCGTACGGGGTGTCGTTGGCCAGCCGGATGCCCTCGTCGTCCGTGTCGAAGGGCAGCACGACCAGGACCGGCCCGAAGATCTCGGACTGGACGGCCTCGCTGTCCTGGGCCGCGTCGGCGATGAGGGTGGGCCGGTAGTAGGCACCGTCCTTCAGCTCGTCCTGCGGTGCCTCGCCGCCGCACACCACGCGCGCGTAGGAGCGGGCCCGGTCGACGAAGCCGGCGACGCGGTCGCGCTGGACGTGGCTGACCAGCGGGCCGAGGTCGGTGCCCGGGGCGAAGGGGTCGCCGACCCGGACGGTGTCCATGAGGGCGGCGGTCCGCTCGACGAACGCCTCGTACAGGGGCCGTTGCACGTACGCGCGGGTGGCGGCCGTGCAGTCCTGGCCGGTGTTGATGAGGGCGCCCGCGACCGCGCCGTGGACGGCGGCGTCCAGGTCGGCGTCGTCGAAGACCAGGAAGGGGGCCTTGCCGCCCAGCTCCAGGTGCAGGCGCTTGACGGTGGCGGTGGCGACCTCGGCGACGCGCTTGCCGACGGCGGTGGAGCCGGTGAAGGAGGTCATCGCGACGTCCGGGTGTCCGACGAGGTGCTCGCCCGCCTCCAGACCGGTGCCGGTGACGATGTTGATCACGCCGTCGGGGATGCCCGCCTCGGTGGCTGCCTGGGCGAACATCAGGGAGGTCAGCGGGGTGATCTCGGCAGGCTTCAGCACGACGGTGTTGCCCGCGGCGATCGCCGGGAGGATCTTCCAGGCGGCCATCTGGAGGGGGTAGTTCCAGGGGGCGATGGAGCCGACGACACCGATCGGCTCGCGGCGCACGTACGAGGTGTGGTCGCCCGAGTACTCCCCCGCCGACTGGCCCTGGAGGTGCCGGGCGGCGCCGGCGAAGAAGGCCGCGTTGTCGATCGTGCCCGGCACGTCGAACTCGCGGGTCAGCTTCAGCGGCTTCCCGCACTGGAGGGACTCCGCGCGGGCGAACTCCTCGGCGCGCTCGGCGAGCACCGCCGAGAACCGGTGCAGGGCGTCGGACCGCTCGCCCGGGGTGGCGCCGGCCCAGCCCGGGAACGCCTCCCGCGCGGCGGCGACGGCCGCGTCGACGTCCGCGGGACCGGCCAGGTCGTAGGTCAGGACGTCCTCGCCGGTCGCCGGGTCGACGACGGTGTGGGTGCGTCCGGAGGTGCCCTTCGTCAGACGGCCCGCGATGTACTGGGCCCCGTCCGCGAAGCGGTCCTGGGCCGGGAATCGGTCCTGGGTGGCGTTGCCCGGGTTGTGCATGTCGGCTCTCCTCGGTCTCCCCTGTGACGGGGACCGGCGTGGCTCAGGCTCGATGTGAGTGCCGATCCTGACAGAGCACTAGGCCCCCAACAAGTGATTCCGTTGTTGCCATTTGGTTACGCGACGGAATCTGTCGACCAGGTGTCGAGTCGCCACGGAAAAGGACGGACGGACTGTCAGTGGCGCGTGCCAGACTCGCGTGTATGCGGCAGAACACGGGGGCGGGGGGCCGGGGCGCGGTGGAGATCATCGACAGCAGGGAAGCGCTGACCGGACGGGTCCGGGCGGGCGAGAGGACCCGGTACCTGTGCTTCTGGGGGCACCGGCCGCGGCCGGACGGCCGGATCGGGACGAGCTGTCTGAGCCAGTGGTGGCCGTCGCCGTTCACCGTGGCCGGGGTCGCGTACGCGACGGCCGAGCACTGGATGATGGCGGGCAAGGCCCGGCTCTTCGAGGACGCGGAGGCCGAGCGCCGGGCGGTGGCCGCGGGTCATCCCGCCGAGGCCAAGAAGGCCGGGCGGCTGGTGCGCGGCTTCGACGAGGCGGTGTGGGAGCGGGAGCGGCTGCGGATCGTCGTCGAGGGCAGCGTGCACAAGTTCGCCTCGGACCCGGCGCTGCGCGCGTTCCTGCTGGGCACGGGCGACCGCGTGCTGGTGGAGGCCAGCCCCGTGGACCGGGTGTGGGGCATCGGCCTGGCCGCGGACGACGAGGCGGCGACCGACCCGGAGCGGTGGCGGGGGGCGAATCTCCTGGGGTTCGCGCTGATGGCGGCGCGGGAGCGGCTGCGCGGGTCCGGCTGACGCCGGCATCGTGGGCTCGGCTCACGCGCGCGTGAAGCACCGGCCGGCGACGGTGAGGCCGGCTGACGCCCGTGACGCACCGGCCGGCGCCCGCCTGATCCGCGTCGCGGGCGCCGCCGTCGTCGTCAGCCCTGGGGCTGCGCGGCCACGGAGACCGCCGCCGGGCGCGGGGCGCCGTAGTACGGGTCCTCGTACTCCGAGTCGTCGTTGATCGCGGCGACGATCGCAACCGCGATCACGGCCATCACGGCGATGCCGAGGACGATGCCGATGATCCCCATGATGAAGCCGGCCTGGGCCTGCCCGTGGTTGTTGGCCTCGCCCCGCTCGGCCCTGCGGCGCCCCTTGACCCCGAAGACCACGGCGAGGATGCCGAGCACCAGCGAGACCACGCCGTACGCGCAGAACATGCAGCAGGCCAGGATGCCCAGCACCATCGCGGCGGTGCCCATGCCGTTCTGCGGCGGCAGCGGAGCCCCGGGCCAGCCGTAGCCCTGGGGGTAGGCCGGGTAGCCGTACCCCCCTTGGTACCCCGGGCCGCCCGGCGCGACGGGCGGGGGCGGCACCGCGCCGTCGGGCGGGGGGAATCCGGCGGCGGGCATCGAGGCGACCGTGGCCTGGTCGTGCACGGACGGCGGCGGCTGCCAGGACGGTGTGCCTCCGACCGCGGGCGCCGGCTGCTGCGGCGGTGCCGTCGCGGCGTCCCGGCCCTTGTCCAGCGACGGCCCGCTCTGCGGGGGTGCCCAAGGGTCACGGGCACCGTTCGTGTCCCCGCCCGGCTGTGTCGCGTCGCTCATCTCGTGTCCCCCTGGGTCGATCGTGCCCGTCATGCTACGGTCCCGGGCCGCACGCCGTGAGACCGGCCTACGATGATCCCCGCACCACCGATCAGCCGATCACCCGCGTCCCGCCACCGCCCCGCGCGGCCGGGACGCCGTCCTGGGGAGGAACCCTTGACCGAGCACCTCGTGGACCCCGCCGTCCCGCGTGACCTGCACGCCTTCGTCGCCGGACTGCCCAAGGCCGAACTGCACGTGCACCACGTCGGCTCCGCCTCCCCGCGGATCGTCTCCGAACTCGCCGCGCGCCACCCCGACTCCAAGGTCCCCACCGACCCCGAGGCGCTGGTCGACTACTTCCAGTTCACGGACTTCGCGCACTTCATCGACGTGTACCTGTCCGTCGTCGACCTGATCCGCACCCCGGAGGACGTACGGCTGCTGACGTACGAGGTGGCCCGGGACCTGGCCCGCCAGCAGGTGCGGTACGCCGAGCTGACCATCACCCCGTACTCGTCCACCCGGCGCGGCATCGACGAGGGCGCCTTCATGGACGCGATCGAGGACGCCCGCAAGGCCGCCGAGGCCGAGTTCGGGACCGTGCTGCGCTGGTGCTTCGACATTCCCGGCGAGGCCGGCCTGGAGGCGGCGGAGGAGACGACGCGGCTCGCCACCGACGACCGGGTGCGGCCACAGGGCCTGGTCTCCTTCGGGCTGGGCGGACCGGAGATCGGCGTCGGACGGCCGCAGTTCAAGCCGTACTTCGACCGGGCGATCGCCGCCGGGCTGCACTCGGTGCCGCACGCCGGCGAGACCACCGGCCCGCAGACCGTGTGGGACGCCCTGACCGAGCTGCGCGCCGAGCGCATCGGGCACGGCACCAGCTCCGCGCAGGATCCGAAGCTCCTTGCCCACCTCGCCGAACACCGCATCCCGCTGGAGGTGTGCCCGACCTCGAACATCGCCACCCGCGCGGTGCGCACCCTGGAGGAGCACCCCCTCGCCGAGTTCGTGCGCGCCGGTGTCCTGGTGACCATCAACTCCGACGACCCGCCGATGTTCGGCACCGACCTCGACAACGAGTACGCCGTCGCCGCCCGGCTCCTGGACCTCGACGAGCGGGGCCTCGCCGAGCTGGCGAAGAACGCGGTCGAGGCGTCGTTCCTGGACGCGCCGGGCAAGGCCCGGATCAGGGACGAGATCGACACGTACACCGCCGCCTGGCTCGCCTCCTGAGAGTTGCCCCCGCCATGAACCCCCTGCGCGACGTGACCGCCGTGGCCCACCGCGGCGACCCGTACCGGCACCGCGAGAACACGATCGGCTCGCTGCGCTCGGCGTTCGACCGCGGCGCCGACGCCGTCGAGACCGACGTGCGCCTCACCCGGGACGGCGTGCCCGTGCTGCTGCACGACGAGACGCTGAAACGGCTGTGGCGGCACGACCGGCCGCTGCGCTCGCTGTCCGCCGAGGAGGTACGGGGACTGACGGCGGGCGGGGTGCCGACGCTCGCGGAGGCGCTCGCCGCGACGGGGGACGGCCGGCTGATGCTCGACCTGCCGGGCGGGCCTGACGAACGGGCGGTGCGGCGCATCGTGGACGTCGTCCGGGCGTGCGGGGCCGAGGACCGCGTGTACTACACCGCGGGCCCCGCGGCCATGCTGGCCGTGCGCGCCGCCGACCCCGCCGCCGAGATCGCCATGACCTGGACGACGGCGGCACCACCGCGGCCCGCACTGCTCGCGGCGGTGCGGCCGCGGTGGCTCAACTACCGGTGGGGGCTGGTGGACCGGGCGCTGGCCGAGCGCGTCCACGGCGACGGCTGCCTGCTCTCCGTGTGGACCCCCGACACCCGACGCTCCCTGCGCCGGCTGATCGCCCTGGGCGTCGACTCGATCACCACGAACCGCATCGACGTCCTGTGCACCCTGCGCGACCGGCACCCCGCCGCCACCGGCCCGCGCCCCTAGGGCCCCGGCGCAGGCCCCTCACCGGTCACACGCCCACGATCCCGTTCCACCGCTTCGCGAACTCCGTCCGCTCCCCCGCCGCGATGTCCCGCGCGATCGCGAGGCGTCGGCGCATCGCGTCGTCCGGGAAGATCAGCGGGTCCTCCGCCAGGGCGGCGGTCTCCTCGTCGCCCGAGGAGGCCAGCACGTCCCGGGCGGCCGGGACCGGGCAGACGTAGTTGACCCAGGCGGCCAGCTCGGCGGCGACCTCGGGCCGGTAGTAGTGGTCGATCAGCCGCTCGGCGTTGGCCTTGTGACCGGCCAGGTTGGGGATCATCAGGGATTCCGCCCACAGCTCCGCGCCCTCCTCCGGGACGACGAACTCGATGTCCGGGTCGTCCGCCTGGAGCTGGATCACGTCCCCGGAGTAGGCCTGGCAGGCCAGGACGTCACCGCCGGAGAGGTCCTTGATGTAGTCGTTGCCGGTGAAGCGCCGGATCTGGCCCCGGGCGACCTGCCGCTCCACCCGGTCGCACATCCGGTGGAAGTCGTCCGCCCTCCAGTCGGTGACGTCGACGCCGTCGCCCAGCATCAGCAGCGCGAACGCCTCGTCCAGGCCGGAGAGCAGGGTGACCCGGCCCTTCAGATCGTCCGCCCACAGGTCGGACACGTGCCGGATCTCCCGGCCGAGCCGGCGGCGGTTGTAGGCGATGCCGGTGATGCCCGACTGCCAGGGCACGGTGTACTTGCGGCCCGGGTCGAAGGCGGGCGAGCGCAGCAGCGGGTCCAGGTGCGCGGTCACGTTCGGCTGGTGGGAGCGGTCCATCTCCTGCACCCAGCCGAGCCGGACGAACCGCCCGCACATCCAGTCGCTGATGACGATCAGGTCGCGGTCGGTCGGCTGGTGGTTCATCAGCGACGGGCTGATCTTGCCGAAGAACTCGTCGTTGTCGTTGATCTCCTCGATGTACTCGACGGAGATGCCCGACCGCTTCTCGAACCCCGCCAGGGTGGGCCGCCGGCTCGGGTGCTCGGAGTCGGTGTCGATGTAGAGCGGCCAGTTCGCCCAGGTCAGCCGCGGTTCGCCGGCGGACCGGTCGGTCGCGGCGCGGTCGCCCGGCGCGACGTAGGCGGCCGGCACACCGCAGCCGGCCAGCGCGCCGAGGGCCGCGGAGCCGCCCAGGCCGCGCAGCAGGGTCCGGCGGGAGATCGGGGACGTCTTCGTCAGCAGGGGCATGGCCGCAGGATTCCGTGCCCGCGCCCACCGGGACAATCGACGCTGCGTCGAGCGGGCCCGGCCAGGCCCGACACCCTGTCGACCAAGGGCAGTTCAGGGTGCCTTGCGCGCCGCGGCCCCGGACGGGAAGCTCCGTCCGGGGCCGCGCACGACAGGCAGGTCAGGCGTCCAGCGACGTCATCACGTGCTTGACCCGCGTGTAGTCGTCGAAGCCGTACGACGACAGGTCCTTGCCGTAGCCGGACTTCTTGAAGCCGCCGTGCGGCATCTCGGCGACCAGCGGGATGTGGGTGTTGATCCACACGCAGCCGAAGTCCAGCCTCTTGGACATCCGCATGGCGCGGCCGTGGTCCTTGGTCCATACCGAGGAGGCCAGCGCGTACTCGACGCCGTTGGCCCACTCCACGGCCTGGTCCTCGTCGCGGAAGGCCTGGACGGTGATGACCGGGCCGAAGACCTCGTTCTGCACGATCTCGTCGTCCTGCTTGAGGCCCGAGACGACGGTCGGGGCGTAGAAGTAGCCCTTGTCACCGACCCGGTGACCGCCCGCCTCGACCTTGGCGTGGGCGGGGAGCCGCTCGATGAACCCGGAGACCTGCTTGAGCTGGTTGGGGTTGTTGAGCGGGCCGTACAGCACGTCCTCGTCGTCCGGCTGCCCGGTCTTGATGTCGGACGCGGCCTTGGCGAGGGCGCTCACGAACTCGTCGTGGATCGACTCGTGGACCAGCACGCGGGTGGCCGCGGTGCAGTCCTGGCCGGCGTTGAAGTAGCCCGCCTCCGAGATGCCCCCGACGGCCTTGGCGATGTCGGTGTCCTCGAAGACCACGACCGGGGCCTTGCCGCCCAGCTCCAGGTGGACCCGCTTGAGGTCCTTGGCGGCGGACTCGGCGACCGACATGCCGGCCCGGACGGAGCCGGTGATGGAGGCCATCGCCGGGGTCTCGTGCTCGACCATCAGGCGGCCGGTGTCGCGGTCGCCGCAGACGACGTTGAAGACGCCCTTGGGGACGATCGAGCCGATGATGTCGGCCATCAGGGCCGTCGAGGCGGGGGTCGTGTCCGAGGGCTTCAGGACGACCGTGTTGCCCGCGGCGAGCGCCGGGGCGAACTTCCACACGGCCATCATCATCGGGTAGTTCCACGGCGCGACCTGGGCGCAGACGCCGATCGGCTCGCGGCGCACCATGGAGGTCAGGCCCTCCATGTACTCGCCGGCCGAGCGGCCCTCCAGCATCCGCGCCGCACCCGCGAAGAAGCGGATCTGGTCGACCATCGGCGGGATCTCCTCGGAGCGGGTGAGCCCGACGGGCTTGCCCGTGTTCTCCACCTCGGCCGCGATCAGCTCCTCGGCGCGGTCCTCGAACGCGTCGGCGATCTTCAGCAGGGCCTTCTGCCGCTCGGCCGGGGTCGTGTCGCGCCAGGCCGGGAAGGCGGCCGCGGCGGCGGCCATGGCGGCGTCCACGTCCGCCTGCCCCGACAGGGGGGCGGTCGCGTAGGCCTCGCCCGTGGCGGGGTTGACCACCTCCGTGGTCCGTCCGTCGGCGGCGTCCCGGAACTCACCGTCGATGTAATTGCGCAGACGACGCAGCTCGGTGCTCACTGCCGGCCCTCCAAGGTTGGGTGTCCAATCACTGAGACACCCACCCTAATCCGTATACCGACGTTTTCAACACCCCCGATCGCCTCCAGGTTGCGAAATCCGTAGACTGGAACGGCCTGGACAACGAATTTCATCGATCCCGCCTTGCGAAACGGTCGATACGTCGTGCACAGTGAAGCCGTGGCCAGTCGAAGCGCAGACCAGAGGGACTCCCGCGAGTCCAGGAGCGGCGGTCCCCAGTTGGACGCCGTCTCCCTCGCCATCATCGAGCAGCTCCAGGAAGACGGCCGCCGGCCGTACGCCGCCATCGGCAAGGCCGTGGGCCTCTCCGAGGCGGCCGTGCGCCAGCGCGTCCAGAAGCTGCTCGACCAGGGCGTGATGCAGATCGTCGCCGTGACGGACCCGCTCACCGTGGGCTTCCGCCGCCAGGCGATGGTCGGTGTGAACGTCGAGGGTGACGTGGAGTCCGTGGCCGACGCGCTGACGGCCCTGTCCGAATGCGAGTACGTGGTGATGACCGCGGGCTCCTTCGACCTCATGGTGGAGGTCGTCTGCGAGGACGACGACCACCTCCTGGAGGTCATCAACCGACGCATACGGGCCGTGCCCGGCGTGCGCTCCACCGAGAGCTTCGTCTACATGAAGCTCAAGAAGCAGACCTATATGTGGGGAACCCGATAATCGTGAGCACCGACAAGGACCTCAGCAGGACCGCGTACGACCACCTGTGGATGCACTTCACCCGCATGTCGTCGTACGAGAACGCCCCCGTCCCCACCATCGTCCGCGGTGAGGGCACCCACATCTACGACGACAAGGGCAGGCGCTACCTCGACGGCCTCGCCGGCCTGTTCGTGGTCCAGGCCGGACACGGCCGCACCGAGCTGGCCGAGACCGCCGCCAAGCAGGCGCAGGAGCTGGCCTTCTTCCCGGTGTGGTCCTACGCACACCCGAAGGCCGTAGAGCTGGCCGAGCGCCTCGCGAACGAGGCCCCCGGCGACCTCAACAAGGTCTTCTTCACCACCGGCGGCGGTGAGGCGGTCGAGACCGCCTGGAAGCTCGCGAAGCAGTACTTCAAGCTGACCGGCAAGCCGACCAAGTACAAGGTCATCTCCCGCGCGGTCGCCTACCACGGCACCCCGCAGGGCGCCCTCTCCATCACCGGTCTGCCGGCCCTCAAGGCCCCCTTCGAGCCGCTCGTCCCGGGCGCGCACAAGGTGCCGAACACCAACATCTACCGCGCCCCGATCCACGGCGACGACCCCGAGGCCTACGGCCGCTGGGCCGCCGACCAGATCGAGCAGCAGATCCTCTTCGAGGGCCCGGAGACGGTCGCGGCCGTCTTCCTGGAGCCGGTGCAGAACGCCGGCGGCTGCTTCCCGCCCCCGCCCGGGTACTTCCAGCGGGTGCGCGAGATCTGCGACCAGTACGACGTGCTGCTCGTCTCGGACGAGGTCATCTGCGCCTTCGGCCGCCTGGGCACGACCTTCGCCTGCGACAAGTTCGGCTACGTGCCGGACATGATCACCTGCGCCAAGGGCATGACCTCGGGCTACTCCCCGATCGGCGCCTGCATCATCTCCGACCGCCTGGCCGAGCCGTTCTACAAGGGCGACAACACCTTCCTGCACGGCTACACCTTCGGCGGCCACCCGGTCTCCGCCGCGGTCGGCATCGCCAACCTCGACCTGTTCGAGCGCGAGGGCCTCAACCAGCACGTGCTGGACAACGAGGGCAACTTCCGCGCGACCCTGGAGAAGCTCCTCGACCTGCCGATCGTCGGCGACGTCCGCGGCAACGGCTTCTTCTACGGCATCGAGCTGGTCAAGGACAAGGCCACCAAGGAGTCGTTCAACGACGAGGAGACCGAGCGGATCCTCTACGGCTTTCTGTCGAAGGCGCTCTTCGACAACGGCCTGTACTGCCGGGCCGACGACCGCGGTGACCCGGTCATCCAGCTCGCCCCGCCGCTGATCTCCACCCAGGAGACCTTCGACGAGATCGAGCAGATCCTGCGCGCCACGCTGACGGAGGCGTGGACCAAGCTCTGATCCCCCTCTCGGGCGATCATCCCCTCGGATGATCGCCCCGGCCCCGGTGTCGCCCGATCGAGTGAGAAACGGCGGCCCGGGGCCGCGTGCTGTCCGGCCTCCTCCCGCCGACTGCCTACGGTGCCCAGTGACCGATCGGCCCCGCCCCTCGCGTCCCCCGGACGGGGGACGCGACCGGGGAAAACGGATCAGAACCGAGGTGTACGCCCATGGAGGCCCCGCCGGACAACGACGTGCTCTGGGCCCGCGCCCTGCACTTCCAGCACCACGACGGCTCCCCCGCGCTCCAAGGCGTGTCGCTCGGTGTCCGCGAGGGCGAGATCCTCGCCGTGAGCGGCCCGCGCGGCAGCGGCAAGACCACTCTGCTGCGCTGCCTGTCCGGACTGGTGCGGCCGCAGAACGGCGAGGTGTGGTTCAACAGCGTGCCGGTGCACACCCTGGGCCCGCTCAGGCGCGAGCGACTGCGCCGCGACCGGTTCGGCTGGATCGACCCCGCCCCCGCCCTCGTCCCGGAGCTGAGCGTCTGGGAGAACACCGCCCTCCCCCTCATGCTGCGCGGCACCGGGCGGCGCCGGGCCAGGACCTGCGCCCTGGAGTGGCTGGAGCGCCTCGACGTCGGCGCGAAGGCCCGCCGGCGCCCGCACCAGCTCCACCAGGCCGAACGGCAGCGGGTCTGCATCGCCCGCGCGCTCGCCGTCGCCCCCGCGGTCCTCTTCGCCGACGAGCCGACCGCCCCCCTGCACCGGGCCGACCGCGCGCACGTCCTGCGCACGCTCACCACGGCGGCCCGCTCGCACGGCATCACCGTCCTCCTCGCCACGCACGACGCGCAGACCGCCGCCCTGGCGGACCGCACGGTCGCGCTGCTGGACGGGCGGCGGGTGCGGACCGTGCACCTGCCGCCGGTCGCCGAGACGACGGTGGCCACGGGGGCCACAGGGCCCGACGGGGCCTCGGGCTCGTCCGGCCGCTCCGGCTCCTCCGGCCCCTCCGGAACGGAAGGCCTGGCGGCGTGCTCGCTCTCCGCCTGACCCGCGCCGCCCACCTCGCCGTCCACGTGCGCCGCCTGCTGGTCGCGGTGGCATCGGCGGGCACGGGCTTCCTGCTGCTGAGCGCCCTCGGTCACGCGCTGACCCACCCGGACACCCCGGGCGCCTCCGCGCTCCGCCTGGCCTGGTGCACGGCGCCGCTGGCCGCGACGGCGTACCTCGCCGTCGCGGTGGCCCGCACCGACCCCGGCACCCGGCCGCGCCCCGGGCTGTCGGCGATCGGCCTGGGCGCCGGCCGGCTGATGGCCGTCTCCGCGACGACCACGGCCCTGGCCGCCGGGCTCGGCTCGGTCGCGGCCCTCCTCTGCTTCCTCCAACTGCGCGGCGACCTGGCGGGCACCCCCTTCCGCGGCGACGTTACCGACGCCCTGGCCGTCGGTCAGTCCCTCCCCCTCCCGGCCGCCCTGACGCTGCTGGCCCTGGTCCCGGCCACGGCGTCGGCCGCCGTCGCGCTGACGCTGCGCCCGCGCGAACCCCGCCCCGCCCCGGCCTCCGGTTCCCGCCGCTACGGCCGTTTCGGCGCGTACGGCTGGGGCGCGGCCCGCGAGACCTTCGGCACCTACGGCCGCTTCGGCGCCCGCTGGGCACCGGCGGCTGCGGTCGCGGGAGGCGGCGCGACGGCCCCGACGCAGCCCGCGGGCGGCCCCGAGACCGGGGTGGCGCTGCTGGACGCCGGCGGTCCCCCCTCCGGTACGGGCGCCCCGCAGGCACCGGCCGGCCTCGCGGACCTCGCCGACACGGCGGACGGCCGCCCCAGGGCAGCGGCGGACGGCCCGCCGTCGGCGCCGGACGCCCCGTCCGCGCCCCGCCCCCAGAGCACCACCGCCCTTCCCTGGGGCATCGCCGTCCTGACCGCGGGCCTCGCGGTGGAGACCTACGCCGGCGACACGACCGCCGCCACGGCGGACACCGCCCCGTCCGCCGGTGTCCTCGTCGGCTGGGTCCTCACCGCCCTGGGCCTCGCCCTGGCCGGCCCCGGCCTCACCCACCTGTGCGGCCGGCTGCTCCAGGCGGTCCGTCCCGGCGCGCTGCGCCTGCTGGCCGGCCGGGTCCTCATGGAGGAGGCGCACCGCATCGGCCGCCCGCTCGGCGTCGTCTGCGCCGTGGTCTCCGCGGCCTGGGCGGCGGCCAGGCTGTACGACGCGGACGGCCAGGCCGTCGGCCCCCTGAGCACCCTCGGCGCCCTGCTCGTGGCCGGCTGCACGGTGGCCACCCTCCTGACCGCGGCCGTCGAGGCCAAGCACGCCCGCGCCGACACCACGGACGCCCTGCTGCGGCTGGGCGCGCCCCCGGCGACCCTGCGCGCCGCGGCCGCCGTACGGGCCGGCGCCCTGCTCGCCCTGTTCGGTCCACTGACCCTGGTCGTCGCGCAGTTGGCGTCCCTGCCGCTGAGCCGTTGACCCGCTGACCCGCTGACCCGCCGCAGAAAACTTCTCGAAGAAAATCGCACGTCGGCGATGAGTTCCGGGCGCCTCCCGCGTCTAACCCTTCGAACAGCACGACAGCAGCACGACAGCAGCAGGACACCGACGGGAGAGGCCCCCATGTACCAGCAGATGATCTTCGTGAACCTGGCCACCAACGACCTCGACGCCTCGAAGAAGTTCTTCACCGGGCTCGGTTACGAGATCAACGCCCAGTTCAGCGACGACACCACCGCGTCGATCCCGCTCAGCGAGACCATCGTCGTGATGGTGCACACCCCGGAGAAGTACCGCCAGTTCACGAAGAAGGAGATCGTGGACTCCGCGAAGAGCAGCGAGGTGCTGCTCGCGCTGAGCGCCGAGAGCCGCGAGAAGGTCGACGAGCTGGTGGAGAAGGCGGTCGCGGCCGGCGGCTCGGTCTCCGGCGAGACCCAGGACCACGGGTTCATGTACGGCCGCGCCTTCGACGACGTCGACGGCCACACCTTCGAGGTCGTGTGGATGGACCCGGCGGCGGTCGAGGGCTGAGCGGACCCCACGCCTAGCATGGGCGGGTGGATCCGACGACACCCGCCCAGCCCCAGTCCCACCACGCCTCGCACGACCGGGAGATCGAGAGCCTCGCCGAGTTCGACCGGGTCGTCTCGGCGCACGGCACGCTCGCCCACTACCGCGTCCAGGCCGTCGACCTGACGGCCCGTACGGACGCCCTGATGTCCGCGGACCCCACGGGCGCCGTCTTCCTCGGCTGCGCGATGGACCCCGGGGCCGCCGCCCGGGTGCGTGCCGCGGGCGCCCTGGTCTTCCCGCCCATACCGGGCCTGCCCTTCGACCCGTACCGGGCGCGCGTCTACTCCCCCGAGGAGCTGTACGCCCGGCTCGACGAGGGCTACGGGGCCACCCCGGACGCCCTCGCCCACGACTGGTTCCAGCAGACCAGGTCCGACGGCGACGTCTTCGCCTCCATGCTGCGCGCCATCCACGACGACGCCGTCTCCGACGCGGTCGACGAACTCCTCGCCGGCGCCCGGGTGGTGGGGGTCATGGGCGGTCACGCCATGGCGCGCGGCACCAGGCCGTACGCGGGCGCCGCGCGCCTGGGCCGGGAGCTGACCCGCGCCGGGTTCACCGTGGCGACCGGCGGCGGCCCGGGCGCGATGGAGGCGGCCAACCTCGGCGCCTACGCCGCCCCGTTCGGCGACGGGATGCTGGACGACGCCCTGCTGCTCCTGGCCGAGGTCGCGTCGTTCACTCCGTCGGTCACCGACTGGGCGCGCTCCGCCTTCGAGATCCGCGACCGCTGGCCCGGCGGCGGCGCCTCGGTCGGCATCCCGACCTGGTTCTACGGCCACGAGCCGCCCAACGCCTTCGCCGCGCACATCGCCAAGTACTTCGCCAACGCCACCCGCGAGGACGGCCTGCTGGCCCGCTCGAACGCGGGCGTGGTCTTCCTGCCGGGCGCCGCCGGCACCGTGCAGGAGATCTTCGACAACGCCACGCCGAACTACTACGAGTCGCGCGGCGAGCCCACGCCCATGGTGCTCGTGGACCGGGCGCACTGGACGGAGCGGCTGCCGGCGTGGCCCCTGCTCACGTCCCTCGCCTCGGGGCGGACCATGGAGTCCCGGATCGCGTTGGTCGACCGGATCGAGGAAGCTCCGGAGGCGCTGAAACGTCTGGGCGGTTAATAAGACGGTAAAGCCAAGTCCCTTGACGGGCATATGCGTTGACACTGCTTATGCATCGCTTATAGACCAGTGAGGCTCGTGGGTGTGCTGATGCCGCGACAACGGTGTCGGCACCCTCTCCACCCCCCGCATCCGCGCTCCCGTAAAGGACCAACGTGGCAGTCCTGTCCATAATCAGCCGCACGGCATCACGCCGTAGCGTCCGCGCCCTCGGTGTCGCCTCCGCCTCGGTGGCCCTGGCCGTCGGCGCCGCCGGCACCGCCCTGGCCTGCGACATCAGCGAGTTCTCCGCCGCCGCCAAGTGCGAGGGCGGCAAGGGTGTCATCACGGTCACCGACGTGGACCCGGCCGGTATCCCCGCCACCGTCACCGTCCACCTGCAGAACAACGGCGCCGACATCGAGAAGATCGGCGAGCAGGTGGTCAAGGGCTCGCGCGAGGGCACCACCATCACCTTCGCCGCCGACTGGAAGCCGAACGCCGAGTACCGCATCCACGTCAAGGCCGACAAGTACGTGGACGAGGACATCAAGCCGAACCTCGTGACCCCGTCGACCCCGTGCGCGACGGAGGGGACGCCGACCCCGACGCCGTCGGAGAGCTCCTCCACCCCGGCCGAGGAGACGGAGACGCCGGCCCCGGCCCCGTCGACGTCCGCCCCCGCGCCGGCGGAGAGCGAGAGCACCGCTCCGGCGGCCGTGCCGAGCAACGCGCCGTCCCCGGCGGCCGGTGACTCCAACCTCGCCGAGACCGGTGCCAACTCCAACACCGGCATGATCGCCGGCATCGCGGCGGCCCTCGTCGCGATCGGTGGCGGCGCGGTCTTCTTCGGCCTGCGCCGTCGCGGGGCGGGCGGCAACCGCTGACGTCGCACGCCCGTCGCGGCACCGGTGGCCCGTCCCCTGCCCGGGGCGGGCCACCGTCGCGTCACGGCCCACGGCCGGGCCCGGCGGCGGACCGGACCGCGGGCGCCGGCTCAGCCGAACGTCGCCCTGGCCAGCCAGAGGTCCAGCAGGCCGCGGTCGCCGAGCACCTGGAGCCCGGGGGCGTCCGGCGGGAGCCTGCGGTAGAAGGCCAGCAGCACGTCCGTGAGCGGCCCGCGCAGTGCCACGGTCGCCTTCTCGTGGCCGCGGCGCCAGGTCACCCCCTCCTCACGCAGTTCGATGAGCCACTCGGCGTTCACGTCGTCGCCGGCATCGGTGGCGTGCAGGTGAATGCTCCGGCCCGGGACCCGCAGCTCCTTCGCCGGTCCGTCCGGGAACACCCGCTGCACGAACCGCACGATCTCCAGCCACTCGTCGATCGCGTCGGCGGCCACGTCGGCCGCGACCGCCTCGAGGGGCCGTCCCGCCGCGAGGGCCGCGTCGACCCCGTGGACGAGGAGTTCGTGCGTCGTACGGCGGGCCCAGAAGCCCGCGGTGTGGTCCCCGAACCACGACCACGCCCGCCCGTCCGGTCCGGCCTCGCGCAGCGCGTGCACGGCCTTCGCGCCGGACTCCGCCAGCCACTCGTCCAGTGCGGCGGCGTCCCCGCGCGTCGGCGGCCCTCCGGACCCGGGCGCCGAGTCGACCGGAACCTCCTCCTCGGCGCGGGTACGGACGATCAGCTCCACCCAGCACAGGGCGCGGCCGACATGCCGTACGAGGTCCTCCAGAGACCAGTCCGGGCAGGTCGGCACGGTGGCCGACAGGTCGGCACCGGACCCGACGACGGCCCGCAACCGCCGTATCCGTAGGGCGGTTTCGTCGCAGTAGCGCTCATGGGCGAGGAGTGTCATGCCCGCGACCCTACGGTCGGGCGATCATCCGAGCACGACGATTTCCGCCCCGTCGAACTCCACCCCGACCACGTCCCCCACCTCCGGCGCCGCCCGCAGCGCGCACGCGGCCTCCAGGCGCGGGGCGTTTTCGGGCTGGAGGTGGACGGCGACGTGGGTGCCCCGGAAGGTGCGGGCGGTGACCGTGCAGCGCAGGCCGGCGTCGGCGGACGCCAGGCGGACCCCGGAGGGTCGGACCAGCAGGTCCCGCACTCCCTGCGGGGCGTCCTCGGGAACCGGCACCTTGCCCCACGGCGTGTCGCCGCTCTGCCCGGTGACCGTCGCCTCCACCACGTTGTCGAAGCCGAGGAAGCGGGCCACGAACGCGTCGGCCGGCCGCTGCCACACCTCCAGCGGCGTCCCCGCCTGGGCGATCCGCCCGTCCCGCATCACCACCACCCGGTCGGCGAGCGCGAAGGCCTCGCCCTGGTCGTGCGTCACGGCGAGCACGGTGGTGCCCAGCCGGCCGAACAGCTCCCGCAGTTCGACGACGAGACGCTCCCGCAGCGAGCGGTCGAGCTGGCCGAGCGGCTCGTCCAGCATCAGCAGCCGGGGTCGGGGCGCCAGCGCGCGGGCCAGCGCCACCCGCTGCTGCTCACCGCCGGAGAGCGCGGCGACGGACCGGCGGGCGGCGTCCGGCAGCCCGACCAGCTCCAGCAACTCGCCCACCCTGGCGCGCTGTTCCTCGCGCGAGGCGCCGCGCATCCGGGGCCCGAAGGCGATGTTCCCCGCCACGTCCCGCTGCGGGAAGAGCTGGTGGTCCTGGAACATCAGCCCCACCTCCCGCCGGTGTGCGGGCACCGCGGCCTGGTCCCGCCCGTCGAGCACCACCCGGCCGGCGTCCAGCGGCTGGAGCCCGGCGACCGCGCGCAGCAGCGTCGACTTGCCGCTGCCGCTGGGCCCCAGCACACACACCACCTGGTGCTCGGCGACCGCCAGGTCGACGGAGTCGAGCACCGCCCGCCCACCGAAGCGGACGGTCGCGCCCTCAAGGCTCAAAGGCATCCCTAGAACTCCCCGCTCCGGTCGGTCCGCAGCCGCTCCAGCACCACCAGGGCCACGGCGCACACCAGCATCAGAATCGTCGAAAGGGCCATGGCCTGGCCGTAGTTCATGTCCCCGGGCCGTCCCAGCAGCCGGGCCACGGCGACCGGCAGCGTCGGGCTGTCCGGCCTCGCGATGAAGACGGTGGCCCCGAACTCCCCGAGCGACACCGCGAAGGCGAACCCGGCCGCGACCAGCAGGGCCCGGCGCACCATCGGCAGGTCCACCTCGCGCCACACCCGCCAGGGCGACGCCCCGAGCACGGACGCCGCCTCCCTCAGCCGTACGTCCACCGCCCGCAGCACCGGCAGCATCGTGCGCACGACGAAGGGGACGCCGACCAGTGCCTGCGCGAGCGGTACCAGGATCCAGGTCGACCGGAGGTCCAGCGGGGGTTCGTCCAGCGCGATCAGGAAGCCGAAGCCGACCGTCACGGCGGACACCCCGAGCGGCAGCATCAGCAGCGCGTCGAAACCGCGCACGAAACGTCCCGCGTCACGCCGGGTGAGCGCGGTGGCGGCCAGCGCGCCGATCACCACGGCGATGACGGTGGCGGCGAGGGCGTACCGGAGGGAGTTGCCGATCGCCTCGATCGGCGGGACGAGGAAGGCGCCGCCGTCCGCGTGGGTCAGCGCCCGGTAGTAGCCGAAGCCGGACGCGCCGAGCGAGCGCTGCACCAGTACCGCCAGCGGCAGCAGGACGAGTCCGGCGACGGTGAGCAGCACTCCGGCCAGCAGCGCCCACTGCCCGGCCCCGCGCGGGCGGTGCGCCGTCCGGGCGGCGTCCACCAGGCGCAGGGCCGTCTCCCGCCGCCGTACCGTCCAGGCGTGCACGGCGAGGACGGCGGCGACCGCAGCGAACTGGATCATGGTGAGTACGGCGGCCGTGGACAGGTCGAAGACCTGCGAGGTCTGCCGGTAGATCTCCACCTCCAGGGTGGAGAAGGTGGGCCCGCCGAGGATCTGGACGACGCCGAAGGAGGTGAAGGTGAACAGGAACACCATCAGCGCGGCGGCGGCCACGGCGGGCCCGAGCGCGGGCAGCGTGACCGTCCGCCAGGCGGTGAGGCGGGACGCGCCGAGCATCCGCGCGGCCTCCTCCTGCCGGGGGTCGAGCTGCGACCAGAGGCCGCCGACGGTGCGCACGACGACCGCGTAGTTGAAGAAGACGTGCGCGAGCAGGATCGCCCACACGGTGGTGTCCAGCCGCAGGCCCCACACCTCGTCGAGCAGGCCGCCGCGTCCGACCAGCGCCAGGAACGCCGTACCGACGACGACCGTCGGCAGGACGAACGGCACGGTCACCACGGCCCGCAGGAACTGCTTGCCGGGGAAGTCGAAACGGGCGAAGACGTACGCGCCGGGCAGGGCGATCACGAGGGTGAGCGCCGTGGAGGCCAGGGCCTGCCAGGTGGTGAACCACAGCACGTGCCGGACGTCGGACTGGGCCAGCACGTCCGCGATCCGCCCGAACTGCCAGGCTCCGTCGACCTTCAGCCCGCGCGCGACGATCGCGGCGACCGGGTAGGCGAAGAACACCGCGAAGAACGCGACGGGCACGGCCATCAGGCCGAGCCGCGTCACGCTCCCGCGCGCGGTGCTCCGGCGCTTCACTTCAGGACGAGCGAGGTCCACGACTTGACCCACTGGTCGCGGTGGTCGGCGATCTTCGCCGGGTCCATGGTCTGCGGGTCCTCGGCCTGCGGCCCGAACTTCCGGAACGCCTCGGGGATCCGCGCGCCCTCACGCACCGGGTAGACGAACATGTTCAACGGCATGTCGTCCTGGAACTCCTTGCTGATCAGGAAGTCGAGGAGCGCCTTGCCGCCCTCGGGGTTCGCTGCGTTCTCCAGCAGTCCCGCGTACTCGACCTGGCGGAAGCAGGTGCCCTGGGCCACGCCCGTCGGCGCGGTGGCCGGCTGCGGGTCGGCGTAGATGACCTCGGCGGGCGGGGAGGAGGCGTAGGAGACGACGAGCGGACGGTCGCCGCCGGCCTTCTTGCCGCCGGACGAACCGGAGAACTCCTCGTTGTACGCCTGCTCCCAGCTGTCGACGACCTTGACGCCGTTCGCCTTCAGCTTCTTCCAGTAGCCCTGCCAGCCCCCGTCCCCGTACTTCGCGGCGGTGCCCAGCAGGAAGCCGAGGCCGGGCGAGGAGCTGCCGGCGTTCTCGGTGACGAGCAGGTCCTTGTACCGGGGGTCGGCCAGGTCGTCGAGGGAGTCCGGCGGGGTCAGCCCGTGCTCGCGGAAGTACGCCTTGTCGTAGTTGACGCAGACGTCCCCGGTGTCGACGGGCGTGACCCGGTGCTTGTCCTGGTCGGCCCGGTACTCGGGGAGGACCAGGTCGGAGCCCTTCGCCTCGTACGGCTGGAAGATGCCGTTGTCGAGGGCGCGGGACAGCAGCGTGTTGTCGACACCGAAGAAGACGTCCCCCTGCGGGTTGTCCTTGGTGAGGATGGCCTTGTTGACGGCCTGTCCGGCGTCGCCGTCCTCCAGGACCCTGACCTTGTAGCCGGAACGCTTCTCGAAGGCGGCGATGACGTCCTTCGACGCGGCCCACGAGTCATGGCTGACCAGGGTCACGGTCTTGGGGTCGCCGGATCCCTGAGCGTCGTCCGACGACGATCCGCAGGCGGCCAGCGTGCCGACCATGCCGAGTCCGAGGGCCAGGACGCTGACCTTCTTGGTGATGCTCACTGAATTCCTCCTGGGTGACCAGGAGAAGACGCGGCCCCGCCCGGGACCCCTGGCGAGGGTCCCGGGCAGGGCGCAACAGCTCGAGTGGTGACCGATCTCCCTACCCAGAATGACCTGGGCCAGGTTCGGAGGGTCTGCGGCCGGTGCCGCACTCTCAGCGCTGTGGCGCTCCCCTGTCGGAATATGAAGATGTACTTGTACGGACCTGTGAAGACCTGCGCGTGATACTGACGCCGGTCAGGTTACCGCTCGCTCGCGGCGAGCTGACCACACGCCCCGTCGATCTCCTGGCCACGGGTGTCCCGGATCGTCACCGGCACACCGTGCGCCGCGATCGCCTCCACGAACGCCTTCTCGTCCTCGGGCCGCGAGGCGGTCCACTTCGAGCCGGGCGTCGGGTTGAGCGGGATGAGGTTGACGTGCACGGGCCTGCCCTTGAGCAGCCGCCCGAGCCGGTCACCGCGCCACGCCTGGTCGTTGATGTCGCGGATCAGCGCGTACTCGATCGACAGCCGGCGCCCCGACCGCTCCGCGTACTCGAACCCGGCGTCCAGCACCTCGCGCACCTTCCACCGCGTGTTGACCGGGACGAGGGTGTCGCGCAGCTCGTCGTCGGGCGCGTGCAGCGAGATGGCGAGGCGGCACTTGAAGCCCTCGTCGGCGAACCGGTGGATCGCCGGCACGAGGCCGACGGTGGAGACGGTGATGCCGCGCTGGGAGAGCCCCAGCCCGTCGGGCTCGGGGTCGGTGAGCCGGCGGATGGAACCGACGACGCGCTTGTAGTTGGCGAGGGGCTCGCCCATGCCCATGAACACGATGTTGCTCAGCCGGGCCGGCCCACCGGGGACCTCCCCGTCGCGCAGCGCCCGCATCCCGTCAACGATCTGGTGCACGATCTCGGCGGTGGACAGGTTCCGGTCCAGGCCGGCCTGCCCCGTGGCGCAGAACGGGCAGTTCATGCCGCAGCCCGCCTGGGAGCTGATGCACATGGTCACCCGGTCCGGGTAGCGCATCAGGACGGACTCGACGAGCGTCCCGTCGAACAGCTTCCACAGCGTCTTGCGGGTGGTGCCCTGGTCGGTCGACAGGTGCCGGACCACCGACATCAGCTCGGGCAGCAACGCCTCCCGCAGCCCCTGCCGCGAGCCGGCCGGGATGTCCGTCCACTGCTCGGGGTCGTGCGCGTACCGCGCGAAGTAGTGCTGCGAGAGCTGCTTCGCACGGAACGGCTTCTCGCCGATGGCGGCGACGGCCTCCTTGCGCTCGGCGGGCGTGAGATCGGCGAGGTGCCGCGGCGGCTTCTTGACTCCGCGCGGGGCGACGAATGTGAGTTCTCCGGGCTTAGGCATGACCTTCCCAGTGTCGCAGATCGAAACCGGGGGCCCAGGCCGGTGCGGGGTGGGGGTGGTCACCCGCAGGTGCCGGCTGTCAGCGCTGGTCGACCTCGGACGGCCCAGGGAGGGCCCAGGACTCGGTCAGCCGTCGCCGCGGGTGCCCAGGTGGCGGCGCCACGGCACGTCATTCCGGCTGCGCTGGAGCGACCGGAGCTGTTCCCCGTCCGGCCATGTGAAGGTGCGGTCGGGTTCGAGACGGGCGTCATCCCAGTGAACGGCGTGGATGCCGTTCTCGGCGTCGGCTGCGAAGAACACACGGACCAGCCCCCGAAACGGCAGGCCGATACGTGAGCCCGGCGACCGAAACTCCTTGCGCCCGAAGGAGCGGGGCTGGAGGATCACAGCGGCATTCTGACCGGGTTTTGACAAAGGGGGGTCATGCACGACAGATACCGCGCCATGGTTGTGGCGCTGAGCGCCGTCGCGCTCTCGTTCACGCTCGGCGCGTTCCCTGGCACCGCCTACGCAGCCGGCGAAGAACACGGCCCTCGGGCTGGAGAGACGCCGCTCAGTCGGGAGGGCTACTGGCCCTTGGAGGCGGCGCCCGGCGGAGTCGCTCCGAATGTGGAGCCCGAGGGCCTGCCTCTGATGTTGAACGGCGATGCCTGGATCTACCACAACGAGGACATCTTCGGGAATCCTGCCCTGGTTGATCAGGGCGACCTCCGGCTCGACGGTGACGGTGACTGGGCGGCGACGTCCGCGGCACCGGTCGGCGGAAACGGGAGCTTCACTCTCGGTGCTCGCGCCCGCCCGGCCGCGGCCGACGACAGGACGCAGACGGTTCTGTCACTTCCGGGCTCCGATGCCGACCGCATTGCGATCCGGTACCAGGCGGCGAACGGGAAGTGGGAAGTCGTGGTGTCCACCGAGGACGAGGCGAATGCTCCGCACGTCGTCATCACCGAGGAACAGGATCTGCCTGACGACAATCCCTACGGCGTGGGCGATCACTTGGCCGTCGTCTTCGACGCCCCTGCTCATGAACTCCGCCTTTACGTGAACGGGCAGCTGGCCAACACCTCCACTGCCGTGGACACGACCTCGTGGACGGCCTCGGGCGGCCTTCAGGTGGGCCGCTCGGCGCACCACGGTGAGTACTTCAGGGGCACCCTGGACGAGGTGCGCGCCTACTCCGGCGTCGCGAGCCCGACCACGATCCGCCAGATGGCCGCCCTGACGGGACTTCCCGACCTCTGAGCGCCAGGCGGGCCGGGCAGCTCCCCTCAGCGCTACCGGCCCGCGGTCCACATGGGTGCCGGGCGCGGACTTCCTCCGAGGGAGATCGTGGGCCTGGGCGAGGACGCCGTCGACTTCGCGAGTGGCACCCTTCGCGGGGTCCGGCAGGTGAAGCACTTCTGGACGCGCACCTCATGCCGTCGAGCAAGGTGCGTACGAGGAAGGCCATAGATCGACGGTTCCGGCCCGAACGGCCGGGCACGCGCAGGGAATGACTTCCTACTACGCGGCATCGGTTCACCTGGCCGAGCGCTGGGAGGGCCCCCCGTGGTTCAAGTGGGCCTTCCTCGGTGTGTGGGCGCTCTGCGGAGTGTTCGTCCTCTACAAGCTGCGCCAGAACGGCTGGAAGTTCCCTCGGCGGCGCTGAGAGGGCTCGGCTGCGCAGACGCGGTGTGACTGCGCGAGCCTGTCGGCCCAGAGACGGCCCCCGGCGGTCGTAGGCGGTTTCCCCAGGTCACCGGGCGGCCGGGGGTCGTACGGAGGATGGAGCGACCCGTACGGATCGCACGCGAAAGGTGTGCGGACCGACCGCGGTGCCCGTCCCCCGGCCGTGGGTCGGGGATGTATGAACAGACAGCCGATGGCGAGCATGTACGCCGACAGGATCCACTGCGCGGCGGAGACGGTGACGTCGAAAGTCGCGCAGGCGGAGGAGTCGCCGGAGCGGCGGGGGTCGGCGGGCGGCGGGCCGAGGACGAAGCGAACGGGGCGCACCGGGAGGGGCGGGGAGCCCGACTTCCTCCGGCGACGCCCCGGAACGCACCGCGCCCCTCCCGCGAGGGCGGCCCGGTCGTGCGGCCGCGGGTGCGGAAGGGGCGGGGAGGCGGCCGGTACGACCGGCAGCGGTGGACCCGCGTGTCGGGCGGCCGGGACGGCCCGGGGGGTCAGCCCGACCCGACGAAGATCACCAACAGGAGCCACACCACCGGCGCCGTCGGCAGCAGGGAGTCCAGACGGTCCATGATGCCGCCGTGGCCCGGCAGCAGCGTGCCCATGTCCTTGATGCCGAGGTCCCGCTTGATCATGGACTCGCCGAGGTCGCCCAGCGTGGCGCTGACGGCGACCGCGAGGCCGAGCAGCAGACCCTGCCACCAGGTGCCGTCGTCGATCAGGAACTGCATGCACAGCGCGCCCGCCACCATCGCGAAGCCCACCGCTCCGAGCAGGCCCTCGCGGGTCTTGCCGGGACTGATGCGCGGGGCGAGCTTGGTCCTGCCGAACCGCCAGCCCACCGCGTAGGCGCCGGTGTCGCTGACGACCGTCAGCACCAGGAAGACCAGCACGCGCCAGGCTCCGTCGTCCGCCATGAGCATCATCGTGACGAACGTGGCCAGGAAGGGCACGTAGAACGCCGCGAACAGGCCCGCCGTGACGTCTCTGAGGTAGCCCTCGGGCGGCTCGGTCATCCGCCACACGAGGACCGCGAGCGCCGTGAGCGCCATGGCGACCCACGCGCCCTCCGAGCCGCGCACGTACCCGGCGACCACCATCGCGGCGCCGCCGATCGCGAGCGGTACCAGGGGCGCCTTGATGCCCTTGCGCTCCTCCAGCCGCGTGGTCAGCTCCCACAGGCCCACGACGACGGCGATCGCGACCACACCGACGAAGACGGCCTTGACGACGAACAGCGACGCGATGATCACCGCGCCGAGCCCGACACCCACCCCTATCGCGGCACCCAGGTCACGCCCCGCGGTCTTCTTCGGCTGCGGCCGGTGCTGCGCCGGCTGCGGGGCGTCGGGCATGGGCTCCGGATTCTGCGGCACCGCCGCATACGGCTGCGCCGACGGGTTCTCGTCGCGGTGTGTGCTGTCGCCGTATGTGCTGTCGCGACGTGTGCTGTCGCGATGTGCGCTGTCGCGGTGTGCGTCGCGATACGGCTCATCGCGGGACAGGGGGCCGCTCGGCCGAGCGGCCCCCTGGTCACCGTCCTGGGCACCGCCGTGTTCGGGTACGTCGGGCACGATGGGCATGGGGCGAGTCTGCTGCGCGTAGTGCGCATCGTACGCGGGACCCGCCGGGGCAGCGCCCTGGACAGGTCCCTGGTCGGACGGCCCCCAGTACCCGGCTTGTGGCGGCGCTCCCCAGGAAGAGTCGTTCATCAGACCTCGAGCAGCTCCGCTTCCTTGTGCTTCAGGAGCTCGTCCACCTGGGCGACGTACTTGGCGGTGGTGTCGTCGAGTTCCTTCTCCGCGCGACGGCCCTCGTCCTCGCCGACCTCGCCGTCCTTGACCATCTTGTCGATGGTGTCCTTGGCCTTGCGGCGCACGGAGCGGATCGAGACCTTGGCGTCCTCGCCCTTGCTCTTGGCGACCTTGATGTAGTCGCGGCGGCGCTCCTCCGTCAGCTCGGGGAACACCACCCGGATGATGTTGCCGTCGTTGCTGGGGTTGACGCCCAGGTCGGAGTCGCGGATCGCCTGTTCGATGTTGCGCAGGGCGCTCTTGTCGAAGGGGGTCACCACGGCCATGCGCGGCTCGGGCACGGAGAACGAGGCCAGCTGGTTGATCGGCGTCGGCGCGCCGTAGTAGTCGGCCACGATCTTGTTGAACATCGCCGGGTGCGCACGGCCGGTGCGGATCGCGGCGAAGTCCTCCTTGGCGACCACGACGGCCTTCTCCATCTTCTCCTCGGCCTCGAGGAGGGTCTCTTCGATCACCACTTGCTCCTGCGTGTCTTGAGTAGGCCCGGACGCGGTTCCCTGTCGGGACGGCGGCCGGCTGCGTCGCGTTCTTCCTGCACGGTTCCCGACCGGTGGGACATTGTCCATCCCCCGGCCCGGTCCCGTCCCGTCCGTCCCCCGGACAGGTGGCGTCCGCGGACGGGGGGTGGTCTTCGGGTCAGTCCCGGCTGCCTTGGTCACCCACAAGCGTGCCGATCTTCTCACCCTTGACGGCGCGGGCGATATTGCCCTCCTTCAGGAGCTCGAAGACCACGATCGGGAGGCTGTTGTCACGGCAGAGCGTGACGGCCGTGGCGTCGGCGACCTTCAGGTCCCGGGTGATGACGTCGCCGTAGCCGAGCGCGTCGAACTTCACGGCGTCCGGGTTGGTCTTGGGGTCGGAGTCGTAGACCCCGTCCACGCCGTTCTTGCCCATGAGGAGGGCCTCGGCGTCGATCTCGAGGGCGCGCTGGGCGGCCGTGGTGTCGGTGGAGAAGTAGGGCATGCCCATACCGGCGCCGAAGATGACCACGCGGCCCTTCTCCAGGTGGCGCACGGCGCGCAGCGGGATGTAGGGCTCGGCGACCTGGCCCATGGTGATGGCGGTCTGCACGCGGCAGTCGACGCCCTCCTTCTCCAGGAAGTCCTGGAGGGCCAGGCAGTTCATCACGGTGCCGAGCATGCCCATGTAGTCGGAGCGGGCGCGGTCCATGCCGCGCACCTGCAGCTCGGCGCCACGGAAGAAGTTGCCGCCGCCGATGACGATCGCGATCTCGGCGCCGTCCCGGACGACGGCCGCGATCTCGCGGGCGATGGCGTGCACCACGTCGGGGTCGACGCCCAGGCCCCCACCGCCGGAGAACGCCTCTCCGGACAGCTTCAGCATGAAGCGGCCGCGTACTTTGCCGTCGTCGCTCTTCTCGGCCTTGGTGGTCATGGAGATCTCGCCTCTTTTACGTGGGTCACACACACGAAGGAGGCCACTGCCGGTGGGGGCGTGATTCGCATCCCGTACGCGGCAATGGCCTCCTCGTCAGATCTGCTGTCGTCCGCCGCCACGCGCGCGTGCGCCAGGGCATGCGCGAACGGCGCCGACGACTGCTGTCGACCCTACCGGGGTCGAGCGTCCGTCGCGGTACGGACTCAGATGCCGACCTTGATGCGCGAGAAGCGCTTCAGGGTGACACCGGCCTCGTCCAGCACCTTCTGGACCGACTTCTTGTTGTCCAGGGCGTAGGGCTGGCCGAGCAGGGTGGCGTCCTTGAAGAAGCCGTTGAGGCGACCCTCGACGATCTTCGGCAGGGCGGCCTCGGGCTTGCCCTCGGCGCGGGTGGTCTCCTCGGCGACGCGGCGCTCGGACTCGACGACCTCGGCCGGCACGTCCTCCTTGGAGAGGTACTTCGGCGCGAAGGCGGCGATGTGCTGGGCGATGCCCTTGGCGATCTCGGCGTTCGGCTTGTCCAGCTCGACGAGGACACCGATCTGCGGGGGCAGGTCGGGCATCGTGCGGTGCATGTACGCGGTCACGAAGCCGCCGGAGAACTGCGCGAAGCGGTCCAGGACGATCTTCTCGCCGAGGTTGGCGTTGGCCTCGTCCACGTACGCCTGGACGGTCTTGCCGGGCTCGATCTCGGAGGCGAGCAGCGCCTCGAGGTCGGCCGGGGCGGCCTTGGCGACGTGCTCGGCGATGGTCTTCGCGACGTTCTGGAACTTGTCGCCCTTGGCGACGAAGTCCGTCTCGCACTTCAGCTCGACGAGGACACCCGAGGTGTTGTCGTCGGCGATGATCGAGACGACGGCGCCGTTCTCGGCAGAGCGGCCCTCGCGCTTGGCGACGCCCTTCTGGCCCTTGATACGGAGCGCCTCGACGGCCTTCTCGACGTTGCCCTCGGCCTCGTCCAGTGCCTTCTTGCAGTCCATCATGCCGGCGCCGGTGAGCTCGCGGAGCTTCTTGACGTCAGCGGCGGTGTAGTTCGCCATGATTCCGGAATCTCTCTCGAAGTCTGAAGATCTACGGGCCGGACGGCGGGGGCTTCGTGGGCCCCCGCCGTCCAGAACCCGAAGGTGGTGAGGGGTCAGGCCTGCTCGGCGTCCGCGGCCGGGGCGTCGGCGGCGGGGGCCTCGGCGGGCTTCTCGGCGTCGGCGGCCGGGGTCTCGGCCTCGGCGGCGGGGGCCTCGGCGGGCTTCTCGGCGTCGGCGTCGGCGTCGGCGGCCGGAGCCTCGTCGGCCTTCTTCTCGCCCTCGAGCAGGTCGCGCTCCCACGCGGCGAGCGGCTCTCCCGCGGCCTTGTCACCCTCGGCGCCCTTGCCGGCACCGGAGCGGGCGATGAGACCCTCGGCGACGGCGTCGGCGATCACGCGGGTGAGCAGGGTGACGGAGCGGATCGCGTCGTCGTTGCCCGGGATCTTGTAGTCGACCTCGTCGGGGTCGCAGTTGGTGTCGAGGATGGCGACGACCGGGATGTTGAGCTTCCGGGCCTCGCCGACCGCGATGTGCTCCTTCTTGGTGTCCACGATCCAGACGGCGCTGGGCACCTTGGACATCTCGCGGATACCGCCGAGGGTCTTCTCCAGCTTGGCCTTCTCGCGGGAGAGGACGAGCAGTTCCTTCTTGGTGAGGCCGGAGGCGGCCACGTCCTCGAAGTCGATCTGCTCGAGCTCCTTCAGGCGCTGCAGGCGCTTGTAGACGGTCGAGAAGTTGGTGAGCATGCCGCCCAGCCAGCGCTGGTTGACGAAGGGCATGCCGACGCGGGTGGCCTGCTCGGCGATGGCCTCCTGCGCCTGCTTCTTCGTGCCGACGAACATGACCGTGCCGCCGTGGGCGACGGTCTCCTTGACGAACTCGTAGGCGCGGTCGATGTACGACAGCGACTGGAGCAGGTCGATGATGTAGATGCCGTTGCGCTCCGTGAAGATGAAGCGCTTCATCTTCGGGTTCCAACGACGGGTCTGGTGACCGAAGTGGACGCCGCTCTCCAGCAGCTCCCGCATCGTGACGACGGCCATGGCCGTATCTCCTTGATTTTCTCGGTTGTGCCGCGCGAGCCGGACGGCTCCCGCGCCTGACGCCCGCGATGCGCCTGCCGCAAGGGACCGAGGGGCGCTGACACGAGCCTTTGCGGGCCTCGTGTCGGGGCGTGCGAAGTCGACCCGGTGACCCGGATCGCCATCAGAAGTGTACGGGACCCACGGGGCACCGGGTGACGCGGCTGTCCACAACCGCGGGGCGGTCCACAGGGCGGGGTGAAGAGGGCCCCGGGTGCGGCACGGTTTCCCGCATGCGAGCGAGGCGATGGGTGTGCGCGGGGCGAGGGGCGGGGCTGTGGGCGGTCGTGTGGCTGCTGCCGTTCGTGGCGGTCCCGGGGCCGCCGCGAACGGCGGCGGTGGTGACGGCAGGGGCTGCCGGAGCGCTTCCGGACCCGTCCGTGCCGGCCGTGGCACACGTCTGGCCGGTCGGTGGCCGTCCCCCGGTCCTACGGGGCTGGGAGGCCCCGGCGACCCCCTACGGTCCGGGCCACCGCGGCGTCGACCTCGCCACGAACGCCGGGACTGCGGTGCGGTCGGTGGCGGCGGGCAGGGTGTCGTTCGCGGGCCGGGTGGCGGGGAAGGGCGTGGTCTCGGTGGAGCTGGCCGGGACGGGCGATCCTCCCCTGCGGACGACGTACGAGCCGGTCGAGGCGTCCGTGGCGCGGGGCGACGAGGTCGCGGCGGGCGAGGTGCTCGGCACGGTCCAGCCGACCGGCTCCCACTGCGCGGGCTGCCTGCACTGGGGCCTGCTGCGCGGCGGGGTCTACCTCGATCCGCTGTCCCTGCTCCCCCCGTGGCTGCTCGACGGCGGCCCGTCGAGGCTTCTGCCGGTACTGGGGGTCCCCCTGCCGCACGCCCCTGGCGACCGTGCGGGCGGGTCGGGCCGGTCCGGCGCGGAGATCGCCCCGTGACGGCGCCGGACGAAGGCGCCGGTCACCGTGGCCGTCGGGACACACGGACACGCCGGACACCTGCCCGCCGGTACACCCGGCCGCGCCCGGACCCGGACGGCACGCCGCGACTCCGGACGAAGGCATCGGACACACCTGAACACCCGGCCACGCGGCTACTCGGCCACTCGGCCACTCGCACGCCGTGGCCCGGTCGCGCCTGGCTGGTCAGCCCCGTACGCCTCGCAGAGCCATGGAGACAGCGGCCTCGGTGACGGCCGTCGGTTCCTCCGCGGCACCCAGCTCGATCCTCCGCACGGCCGCGTCCACGACCCCTTGCAGCAGCATCGCCGCGAGCCGCGGCTGCTCGTGCCCCATCTCGCCCAGCGCCTCGACGATCATCGCGATCAGCCCGCCGTGCGCCGCCCGGATCTTCTCCCTCGCGCCGGCGTCCAGCTCGCTCGCGGAGATGGCCACCACGGCCCGGTGCCGCCGGTCTCCGACCAGGTCGAGCTGGGTGCGCACGTACGCCTCGACCTTGGCCTCGGCGGACGCCTCACGCTCCATCGCCGCCTCGACCTCCGCGGCCCAGACCGGGAAGTCGACGGCGCACAGCTCCTCGACGACCGCCGCCCGCGAGCGGAAGTACTCGTAGACGGAGGAGCGCGCGAGGCCCGTCCGTTCGGCGAGGGCGGGGAAGGTCAGCGCCTCCGTTCCGCCGTCGGACAGCAGGGAGCGTGCCGCGTCCAGCAGGGCGGCACGCTGCATCGACCGGTGCTCGGCCACGGAGGCCGCTCGAATCCTTGGCACGCCCCCACTTTACGGACGCGCCACCCCCTACGGGAGTCACTCGTCCGGCCACGCGACCGCCCACGGGGCCACCGCCAACACCATCGGCCGCACATCACCGCTGGTCAGCGGCCGAATCCCGCCAGCTTCGCGCGCAGCTGCAACACCGACTTGGTGTGGATCTGGCTGACTCTGCTCTCCGTCACCCCGAGCACGTTCCCGATCTCGGCGAGCGTGAGCCCCTCGTAGTAATAGAGCGTGACGACGGTCTTCTCCCGCTCGGGCAGCGTGTTGATGGCCCGCGCCAGGAGCCGTCGCAACTCGCGGTCCTCGGCGACCTCCACCGGGTTGTCGGCGGCGGTGTCCTCCAGGGTGTCCATGAGGCTCAGTCGGCCCCCGCCCTCCCCACCGGCGTGCAGCAACTCCTCCAGCGCCACCACGTTGGCCAGCGACAGCTGACTGAAGACCGCGTGGAGGTCCTCGACCGCGATCCCCAGCTCGACGGCCACCTCGCTCTCCGACGGGGTGCGGCGCAGTCGCGCCTCGAGCGTCGCGTAGGCGCGTTCCACGTTCCGCGCCTTCTGGCGGACCGACCGCGGGATCCAGTCCAGGGCCCGCAGTTCGTCGATCATCGCGCCCCGGATCCGGGTGATCGCGTACGTCTCGAACTTGATCTCCCGGTCGACGTCGAACTTCTCGATCGCGTCGATCAGCCCGAAGACCCCCGAGGAGACGAAGTCCGCCTGCTCGACGTTGGGCGGCAGCCCCACGCTCACCCGGCCTGCCACGTATTTGACCAGGGGCGAGTAGTGCAGGATCAGCTGTTCCCGCAGCCGCTCGTCCCCCGTCGCCTTGTACGACCGCCACAACTCGTCGAGCGTCGAGGGGGCGGGCGGTCGCACGCTGCCACCGTCACGGGCGGCTGGGGGGATCGCCGCCCGTTCGGGCCCGGAGGTGTGCTGGGGCATTCGTCGCCTTGTGCCGTTCTGCCGTGATGCGGGTGCCTGGTGGGGCCGCCGGTCTGCTGTCTGGTTGTCGCCTGCTGTCGGACGTCTGCGTGGGGGTCTTCGTGAGCGTAGCGTGACTGGACTGTCGCGGTGCGCGAAGAGCGGAGGGAGGGTCGTACGCAGATACGTTCCGCTGAACGCTCTACAGGGGGGATGATGATCGCTCTACGTGATCACTCGAACACCTCAACTGCCCGGATTCCCAAGGGCGTCGGGGTTCCCCCGGACGGCCGAACACGCTGCGTCAGGACGGGCTCCGGCCGCCGCGGACCGAGATCATCGGCTGGCGTGTCAACTTCCAGCCGTCGCCGTGTCGTTCGACGTAACCAAGTGCTCGAAGCTCGTACAGTCTCGCGATCGCGTCGTCCTCCGTGGTCTGCGCCCGGCGTGCCACCTCGGCCGCCGTGGCCGCTCCGCGCCCGGGGAGCCCGGCGAGCACCTGGCGGGCCCGGGGCTCCAGCAGGTCGGTGGGGAGCACCGGTCCGCGCCGGTCGGGAGCCAGCTCGCCCATGTCGCCGACCAGTTCCACGACCTCGGCGGCGTCGCTGACGAGCACCGCGTCGCCGCGCAGCAGTTCGTGCACCCCGGCGGAGAGCGCGCTGGTGGCCGGCCCGGGCATACCTGTTCCGGCGGACACCGCTTCTTCCTGGATATCGGCGTCGGTCAGGACGCGCGGGTCCACGCGCCCCTCCACCCGGAACGGCGGCACCAGGTTGAGTTCAGGGATCGGCCGGTAGCCGGGGCCCTCGGTCGGCAGGGTGGCCATGATCTCGTCCCACACCCCGCAGTTCCGCCAGGTCTTGTACCGGGAGTGGATGCCCTTCCACGCGCCGAACCGCTCGGGCAGGTCCTCCCAGCGGCACCCGGTGCGCGCCTTGTAGAACATCGCGTCGAGCATCAGCCGACCGGGGCGGAGCCGGTGGTAAGGAGGCTCCCACGCCTTGACGACCGGCTCAGCCGCCGACCACTCCTCATCGGTCAGCTCGGCGGGCACCTTGCGCCCGGCGGCCTTGAACCACTCAGCCATCGAGCACGACAGCCCGAGCTTGGGCTTCGGCACCGGGCCCGTGATCGTGACCTTCACGTCCAGGAGCGCCAGCACCTCGGCTTGGTGGGCGGGGTCCATGTCGGCCAGCCGGGTGCGCGCCATCGTGGCCAGCGCTTCCAGGTCGCGCGCCCGCTGGGCCGTGGCCTCGGTCTCCTCCATCCACTGGGCGGCCTCGTCGCGCAGGTCGGTGAGCTGGCGTCGCTCCTCCGCCAGCGCAGCGGTGGCCGATGCCACGGCCGACGCGGGCAACCCCGCCTTGGCGTACTCGGTGACCATCGTCGTGATGGCCTTGTCCAGGTTGGCAATCTGGCGGTCGAAGTCTTCGATGCGGTCGGCGTGCTGCACCTGGTCGCCCTCGGCCATGCCGACCCACTCAGCCGCCATCGCCTTCAGCCGGTCCGGGTCGCCCAGCAGGTTCACGACCTCACCCCAGACGGCCGACTCCATCGCGTCGGCGTCGACCATCTTGCATGTGCAGGTCGGACCGCCCGGGTACTTCGAGGCCAGGCCGGAACAGCGGTACCAACGACCCTCGCGGCTGGTGCGCGCCATGCCGACGTGATGCGAGTTGCAGCCCGTGTGCTCGTTGAACAGTCGCTTCGACAGCGGGTAGGGCTGCGGCTGCGGTTTGCCCTTGCCCTTGGAGGTCTGGCCCAGGGCTGCCGTCAGGGCGGCCACCTCGTCCGGCTCGAAGATGGGCTTGAGCTTGATGATGACCGTCTCGCCGTTGAGCGGCTTGCCGTCCCGGCCGAACTTCGCGCCGTGTCCGGCGTGCTTGCGGTTGGGGTTCCGGAAGATCACCCGGGCGTTGATGGTGGACTCGCTGAGGAGCTTGGCCCGGAGGTTGGAGTGCGACCAGGGGACGCCCGATCGGGTGAGGTAGCCCTCAGCGTTCAGCCGGGCAGCGAGGGTGCGCGTGTTGTTGATGCCGTCCTCGACCACGTACCGATAGGCCAGCCGCAACACCTTGACCTCGGCCTCGCACTGGACGAGGTGTGACTTGCCCTTCTGACCCTGACAGGCGATCTCGTAACCGTAGGGCGGCATGCCGCCCGGCCAACCGCCCTCCTCGGCCTTCTCCTGCAACCCGCCTTGAGTGCGCTTGCGGATGGTCTCCCATTCGGTCTCGGCGTAGTCGGCGTCACGGCGCATCTTCTTTCGACCCTCGGCCGTGCTGTTGTCGTAGTCGTCCTCTACTACGCCGACGTAGACGCCGATGTCTTCGAGGGCCCAGACCCACCGCCAGAAGGCGCGACCGGTTCGGCCGATGGCGCGGCCCTCGCTCACGACGACGATGTCGAAGGGCTTCGGCTTGCGGTGCGCGTCGGCCATCAGCCGCTTGAGGTCTTCGCGGTCGGCGGCCTCCAGGCTGCCGCTGATGCCCTCGTCGGTGTAGGTGCCGACGTGGTCCCAGTCCTTGCGCCCGATGTACCGGGTGATCTTCTTCAGGGCGGCTTGGACGCCGTACCCCTTGGCCTGCTCCTCGGTCGAGACACGGGCGTAAGCGACCGCCCGCAGCCGGGCCGTCTGGGTCACCCGCTCAACGACGCCCATGGCGATATCGAGGGCGTCTGTGCTTCGCTGGTTCACGCTGGGTTTCGCTTTCTCTCAGCACTTCGGCCCGGTCGGGGGCCATCACCCCCCGACCGGGCTCGTCCGTGTCAGGCGCGGTCGGCAGGGGCGAAGTAGTCGGTGCAGTCGGCCCAGATGAAGTCGCCGCTGGCCTCGTCGGCCGCGATCTGGCGCACGCGAAGCTCGTGCGTCTCGGGGCAGTCGGCCACGGCCTTGTTGGCGAGCCGCTGGATCTCGTCGCGGTCGAAGGACTGGGCGGTGACCATGCGGCCCTGCGGGTTGCGGTACTGGATCTTGAACACTGGGGCTCCTCTCGGGGAGCCGGGCGGCCTGAGCCGACCGCCCGGCGGGGCGGGTCGGTCAGCCGATGAGCTGGAACTTGGTGGTGGTCTTGGTCGCGCCCTTGGCGTCGGTGTAGGTGAAGGTGTCGCCCTCGACGGTCCCGGTGCGCTCCCAGCGGCCGACCTTGGCCGTGACCTTTTTGGGGGCGGTCTTCTTGGCCTTGCGCTGGGCGGCACGGGCGGCCTTCTCGGCGGCCTTGTCCCGGGCCCGGGTGATTCCGGCCTTGACCATGTAGCCGAACGTGAACTTGGCGGCCAAGGAGTCGGCCTGCCCGCTGGTGCGGTGGCCGTCCTCGGCGACTCGGGTGACCAGCTCGCCAGCGGCACCGGCCCGGATCAGGAACGACTTCAGCTTGGCGTCGTGGCCGGGGGCGAACAGCCGCTTGGTCTCCGCCTGGCAACCGGTGGTCCGGCCGTCCTCCAGCTCGTAGCGGCTGCACTCGCAGCGCGTGGACTCGGCGGCGGCGGTGGTCTTCGCGGCGGTGGTGTTGGCGGCCATTTCACTTCTCCCTGAATTCCCGAATTCCCCCCGGCGGCTGCCGAGAATTCAAGAAAATCATGGGATTTGCGCACCGCACAATTCCTGAAATTTAGCCGAATCTAAAAAGGCACTCGGAATAGGCGTGACCACACCCATTCGCGCACCGCCATTCACGGCAAGTAATCGGCACTTGAACTTGAGCCTGAACAGGGGGGAGACCCCCCTCCTGGGGGCTCCGTGGCCGGTGGGAGGGGGTGTCTGGGGGTGTGTTCAGGTTCGAGTTCAAGTTCAAGTTCGGGTCAGAAGCCGCCGCCGATGAAATCGCGGTTGCTGGCCAGGTCCCATTTCCGCTCGCCCTTGCGGGGGCTGGCGATCCGCGCGATGTCCTCTTGGTGGAGCTTGCGGAACATGGGCTGGAGGTCACGCGCGAGGGCGGCCACGCGCCGCAGGTCGGCGTGCATTTCCTTCATCTGGTCGACGATGGCGTCGTGAAGGGGGAACTCCTCGTCGGCGTGCCGGGCCATCGTGCCGAACGCCTGGGCGATCTGGTCGTACGCGTCGGCGAAGCCCATGAAGTCGTGGCCGACCTGCATCATGCCTTCGGGCGCGTAGACCGTGGCGGCACCCAGCATCTCGGCCGCTGCCTGGTTGAAGTGGGCTTGGCTCATGTCGACTCCTGCTGCTGTCACGTCACGTTGATTTGGCGATTACGGGTGGTGGCCGGCGGTCATGTTGAGGGTTGGCCTCGCGTGAGATCGTTGGGCCACCTGCTGCCGCCGATCCCTCGGGTTCACGGCCCGGGGTCCGGTGGATCTGGCTTGCCTGGTCGTCAAGGTCGAGCCGATCCGGCTTGCTGGGTCGTCAAGGTCGGCCCGATCAGGTCGGGACTCGGGCCGGACCTCAACGCCCGGATCTCGATCAGGAGTTGCGCGGTCGGCAAGGTCCGGCCCTCGTGCTGGCCGATCCGGCGGGGGTCCGAGCGGACCGAGGAGCGTCACCCGGCAGAGGCAGGCTGACGCCCGTTCCGCGCACCGCTCTGGCTGCGGCTCCCGGCGGCTCTCCCTGGATCTCTCGTGCGCCCGGCGGGCCCGTGGGCCCCCGGCGGGACGGGAGGCCGTCCGTGCCCCCGTCCCGCCCCGCCGCTGCCTACCGTCCGCCCCGCACGCGGGTGGCCGGACGGCTCTCGTCCACGATCTCGGTCCGGCCGTCCGCGTAGGTCCGGATCGCCTGGCCGGTGATCGGGTCGCGCCGCTCGCTGTAGGACTCGGCCGCCCGTGCCGCGTGCGCGTTGGCGCTCCCGATCCCGGCTGCCTTGCGGATCTCGGCGGCCTGCTCCTCGGTCATGGTGCCGTCGCCCTCGATCGGCTCGCCCTGGACCACCGCCGAGTCCAGCGGGGTCCGGCCATCCCGGTAGTGGAACCGCCCGGCCACCTGTCCGCCGTACATCTCCTCCCGCAGGTCGTCCACGCTCGGGCCGTCCGGGGTCATCGGGCCCTGCACGATCTGGCCGAAGTTACGGTTCGTCATGTTGCTTCGCCTCCTGGTGCATCTTGTTGAAGATCTCGATTCCTTCGGGGCTGTCCATCGGTACGCCATACTTCGCTTCAAAGCCGTCGCGCATCAGCCCCATTTGGAAACGAAGGTCGAGGAGCTGGCCCTTGGCCTCTTCGGCTTCCTCTTGGTTGGTGAGTTCGGGGGTCATGCGCTGGGCGGCCTGGGTCAGATCGCCGATCGCCTTGGAGGCGAACGCGTAATCCCGGTGGGTGCGAGCGGTGCGCAGCAGCATTCGGGCCACTGCGATGTCCTCGTGTAGGCCGAGGGCGATTCCGGCTGACGCCTTTTTCAGCTCGGCAATTCGAGCCTTCAACGCCTTTTCGGTCTGCGACGTGTCGAACGTGATGCCGTTCGCCTTGGCGATTCGGGTAACCGAAGCCCACGGAATCCCGGTGCGCCGTGAAATTTCATTTCGCCCCATGCCTTGCTGGGCGAGCACAACGACCATTTCCGCGCGAGGTTGGACTAGGTCGTCTCCGGCCGGTTTCGCGACCTCGTTGCCGATGCTTTCCGGCTCCTCCTGCTTAGGCACCTTCACCCCGCAGGCTCAGCCCCGGGTCTCCCGGCTTCCAGTTCGTGACCCATTCCGCGATCTTGTCCAGGTCGGCCAGCGCTTCCGGCGTCTTGCACCGTTCGGCCACCTCGTCCAGCTTCCGCAGCGTGGCCACCTTGGCTGCGTCCAGCGGCGTCCCTTTCAGGACTTCGCCCTCTCGGCTTCCGCTCCATTCTCCGGCCGTCATCGGGGTCACGCCCTCCTCGTCCAGCCACCAGCCCGTGACCTCGCTGGCGAGCTGTTCCCGCTTTCTGCCGACCGGCCCTATCAGCCACGTCCGCGTGTCCACCGGCTCGATCACTTTTCCTCCTCGGGGAAAGCAGCCGCCACCAGCAGGTGAACCCGGCGATCCCGCATCCGTCCGTCTGAACAGCTCATCCGAACCGTGGGGAATCCGTCCCGGTCCTTTCGCGTCTTGAGCGTGCGACCTCGGGCGATCGGTCCCCAGCTCCGCACTTCCCCGAAATTCGACACCTCGTAGATCCGATCGAATCCGGGAATCTTGCGCCATTCCTCGGTCATCACTTGGCGGCCTCCTTGGCTTTCGACCACTGGGCCACCTGCGCCCATGCCTCATCGCGCCCCATCAGCCGCAGCTCGCTGACATTCCCGGGGTTCGTGTCGACCCCCCTCAGGCTGGCCAGCTTGGGCGTGACGCCCTCCTCGGTGACGGTCCAGCTCTCCACGCGAACCGGCACCACCCCGTAAGGCGTCTCGACCATCGCCCACCAGACGGGCGCGTCCGGTGCTTTCAAGTCCACGTATGAAAATTCGCGCTTCATTCCGTCACCTCCCTTTTCAGTAGCTCGTCAATCGTGCAGCCCATGAAAGCGGCGATTTTGATAAGGCTCGGCACACTCGGTGTGCAGGCCCCGGTTTCCCAACGCCAGATCACCACGTGCGAGGTGCCGAGCGTCTCGGCAGCGTTCCGAATAGACATGCCCTGCCGCTCACGAAACCGCCGCAACTTCTGTCCGGCGCTCATATCTCTATGTAATCACCTGTGAAAACACCCAGAAATACCGGTTGCCCAAGGTGCAAGTTGCTCGCATGGCAATTGGTCTTTTAGGGCCACCCCGCCGGGTCTTCACTGGTGTTTGGTCTCGTAGAGGGACGAGGGAAGTTCTGGGTCCACCACTTCCCCGCTCATGTGGACCGCCCGGGGAAAGTGAGCCCCACCCAGCCGACGGGTCTGGGTGGGGCTCACTGGTATTTCTCGGGCCACTGCCGCCAGCGTTTGATAGGTGGTAGCTCGATGACTTATCTCGATGGGCCATTGAGTTACCTCCGAACGAAGCCCCCTCGATCAACCGGAATCAGGCCCGGTCCGAGGGGGCTTCGTCATGTTGGCGGCAAGGTGACCGCCGGCCTTACTTCCAGTGATTGGCGATCACGACTCGTTATTGCAGGCCAGCCCTGGCGCTCTCCGGGGCCACCTGCTGCCGTGCCCTGGTGTCGTCCGGGCCTCCGGTGGTATCTCCCGTGGCCTCTGGGCCCGTGCCGGGGCCCTCGTGCCGCCGGGCCTCTCTCGTGCCCTCCGGAGTACCGTCCCGGCCCTCAGCCCTCTCGATGCGGGCAAACACCGCCGTTCCAGTGTCGTCCTGAATTGCAGTTCCAACACATGACTTGGAAGCCGACCGGGTAGCCCTCACGCCGCAACCAGCGGTAAAGGGTTCCGTTACCCCCGTTGATCACTTCACGTCGGTGAGCTGCACCGTCATTGTTGACATGGTCTATGGTCAGCAACATCAGCCTATGCTCGCCACAGCAGGCGCATTTCCCACCATACGCTGACATCACATCAATTCTCACCTTACGCCTTTTACGCTGACCAATGTTGATTGGCTCGATTGGTGGGGCCAGGTGGGGGCAATCACCGCCATTGAAATAGCGTCCTGCGTTGCAGTTGATGCACAGCGTTTGAAACCCAGTCGGGAAGTCGTTCTTGTCAAGCCACCGGTACAGGCTCGCCCCGTTCTTTCCAATGCTTCGACGGTGTTCGGCTCCATTGTCCCAATAATGGTCAATGGTCAAGAAACGTTCGATCGTTTCGCCGCAGCACGCACACTCGCGGCCGTAGTAATCCAGGCACGCGGCACGTCGAGCAGCATTCGCCTCGTTTTCGGCAACTCTGCGACACTCTTTGCATTCTCCTCTGACCGTGATTTTGTCAGGGGTTCTCAAGTGGCCACGCTTGCATGTCGGTACTTCAATTTCGATTGCCATCGAGTCCTCATCCTGATGATTTCAGCCGACGTGTTCGGCGCGGGCGGGGGTGTGTGCCGGGGGGTGTGCGTGCTCCTCTCTCCGGAGGAGAACGCACACCCCGCACACCCCCTTGTGCACACAGTGTGTGCACACCCGCACACCCCCTCTGACCGGGGACGCTGTGGGTTGCGGGGGGTGTGCACGAGATTGTGCAGCGCACACCCTCCGGGCTCAGGTCGCCAGCCGGTACCGCTTGGGCTGTCCGGCCTTCCAGTCCGGGTCTTCCTCGACCCGTCCGGAATCAATGAGCTTCGCCACCGACCGACTGACAGTGGTCCGGTCCTTGCCAGAAACCTTGTCGAGTTCCGGCTTTCCGACCCATTCGCCCTTGGCGGCCTTGATGTGGGTAATCAGCTTGAACTCAAGCGGTCCCCAGTCGCCCCCAGGAACATCCGGCTTGGGTTCGGTCTTCGACCCACCCTTGTCGGTCCAGTGCATTTCGAGCGGACCGGGCGCGGTGGTCGTTACGTCCACCTGGAACGTGTGACCTGTGCTGAGGCCGTTACGGTGCTTGAGCACTTCCGCCGTGAACTGCCCGTCCTCGGTCTTGGTGAACTTGGTCTTAGTCGCCAGCCGGATTGCAATGCTGCTCTGCTGGACCTTGACCGACGCACCACGGGCGTGCTTGCCACCGGCCATGCCCTGATGGTCGATCAGGTAGAACGCGACATCCGGGAACCGTGAAACGAACTGCTCGATGTTGGTCCACAGCTTCATGGCACCCGCGTTGTCGTCTTCCAGCCCTGAATTGCTCATCAGCCGCGAAACCGAGTCGGCCCCGATGAGCGTGGCCTCAGGGTGGCGCTCCATCAGCTTGTCGAGCATTTCCGGGTGAGCGGCGAGGTTCCACCCTCGGTGGCCGTACCGCTTGAATCCTGCGCTCTGTTCCGGCGTGAGCTGGAAGGCAGACAGCTTGTCGAATGTCTGGTCTTTCGGCGACTCCTCATCAATGAAGATGACGGTTTCACCTCGGCGCAGGCGTTCGGCAGCAGCCCACAGAAACAGCATGGTCTTTGCCGACTCATAGTCGCCGATGACCAGCGAGAGCCACCCCGGCTGAATGAACAGACCGGCTCCGCTGAAGTCGCGTTCAACCGCCTCGCACTCGTCCCAGTCGTCCGGCTCACCAAGGTCAGTGTTACCGGGTGCGGCAAGGATCTTTGCCTGTTCGTCGGCCCGGTGCCACGCCGCCCGCTCAAACAGTTGCATTCGGGCGTACGGCGTCGCGTCGTATTCCTCCGGGCTGCGCTCCATCAGGGCGGCCAGGTGGCCCAGGTACTTGGCCTTGGCGATGTCGCGGATGTACATACCCGCAACGTCGTTGAAGACCTTCTCATCGAATTCGTCCCACGCCTCGACGGCTTCGGCCACGTCCATATCGCCCTTGGCGAGCTTGGCCGCTACAGCCGCCCCACTCATGCCGGGGTGATGGCGCTCATCGGACTTCTTGACCGATTCCCAGACCTTCAGGATTTCGGTCTCCGACTGCGGGTGATCCGAGACCAGGTCAACCGCACGGAGCAGGGCCTTGGCCGTCTCCTCGGTGAGCTGCTTCCGGCCCTTCATGACCGCCAGCAGTTCACCCGCGCCCTGGGTGAGCCAGTCGTTGCCGCGCGCCGGGTCGTCTGCCCAAAGGTTCGTCAGCGCATCCTTCGGACGGGCCACCTCGCCGACGATGGCCGGGGTGTCGTCCCGAAGGTGCCAGCCCTCCGGGTTGTCGGCCCACCCTGCGGGCAGCTCCGGCAGCTCGTCCACGGTCGGCACGCGGTCCGACGCGTTGCCCTCGGGGTCGTACCACCGGTACGTCAGCAGCGGCCCGGAGTTCGTCTTGTCGTCCTCGTGAACGACGGACGGCCAGGCAACGGCGTACCGGTGCGTGTACTGGATGACCTCGATGTCCGCCGTGGGCTTGGTCGGCCACTTCCGGCCCTCCGGCACCCGGTAGAACCGAATGCGTGACGGCCCCTCGCCGCGACGGGTAGACGTCCAGGTCGGCGGCAACTCGCCCAGCTTGGTTTCCAGCTCCGCAAGCTGGCTCGCGCCCTGCTTGATCCGGCCGGACTTGTCCGGGTAGCCGTGGTCCACGTCGATACCCACAACGTTGCTCGGCACCCGAAGGCCGATGTTGCCGGACCACGACGCACAGTCGTCGTCGGTCGGCCAGCCACCGTCAGCCCCGGTGTACCCGCCCGGCGGGCTGGCCTTCTTCTTGGCGGACAGCTTGAGCGTGCCGAGCCAACCAGCCTCGCGGTATTGCTTCCAGGCCGATCGAAACGGGTCTTGCGCCGTGCTCAAATCCGCTGCTTTGCTGGTGGCGACGGGATCACTCTGGCGGCCCTCGGTTGTGGCGACCGGGGGTCGCTGCATGTCGGTGGTCACTTGGTCTGGCCACCTCCGCCCTGGTCCTTCGCGGGGCGGTTGCCGAACAGCAGCTTGATCAGGCGTCGGCGCTCCGCGTCGGTCATCGGACGAGCGTCCTTGGCGATGTCCATCAGGCCGACACCTCTTCGCGGTCGGCGCTGGCGATCAGCTCGGTGTACTCGACGCCAAGGGCGTCAGCCAGCTCGCCGATCCCGTCGAGGAGCGGCGTCTTGATGCCGTACTCCCACCGGTTGATAGACGAGACGTGTCGGCCGACCTTGTCGGCAAGCTCATGGCGGCTCAGGCCGCGAGCTTCACGGATACGCCGCATGGCGGCACGGTCGAAATGCAGGGCGGGCATCGCAGTCCCCTGGGTCAGGTGGATTGGGAGTGCGGTACACCGCTGGTTTCCTCGGCCCGCCCCGCCAAGAAATGGGGGCCTGACCCGGTGCCGTAGCGCCGGACTGATCCCATGGGAGCATGCAGGTCCCCAGGGGCACAATCTGGTAATTGCCGAGGTCGCAAGTCACCTCGCTGGAGGGTCAGCAACCCTCGGGCGGTAGTTGCTCGTCGTGACGGTTTTCAACACGGGTGGTGACGGCCGGCCCGGACCTACCCCCTCAACATGAACGCGGGATCTCCGGGGCCGTGCCAGCAGCCGCCCGCATACATCGTCCTGGGCCGGGACGGGGTACGGGAGCGCCTGGAGCCCTCGCGCGGGGCGTCCGGCCGTACCCGCCAGCACGAGGCCCCCGGAGATACCACGGAGAGCCTCGCCCCAGATGACCCGTCAACGCGGGTTCAGCGCACGTCGAGCCGCGTTGATGACGTTGTGAGCGTCGGCCCCGTACACGGCCGACTCGCCCAGGGTTCGCCAGACCTTCGAGTACAAGGCGATGTTGTCGGCGTCGTCCAACCACATCTCGGCGTGCCAGTCCTCCGCCACCACCAGGCGGTCATCAAGGACCCAGAAGCCGTTGGCGGGCACGATCTTGACGGAAGCCGTGAACGGGATGACGCCCAGTTCCACGGTGTCCATGCCGAGCATCCCGGTAAGGCGGTCGAGCTGGGCGGCCAGCACCGAGGGCGGACAGATCAGCGACCGCAACGCCGCTTCCCACGTCAGAACGTGTAGCTTGCGACCGGGCTGGTACAGCCACTCTTGCCGCTGCACCCTGGACCGCACGGCGGCCTCAATGTCGCTGGCTCCGCCCAACAGGTCGGCGTACCGCTGGATGACGTGACGCGCGTACTCGGGGGTCTGCAACAGACCAGGGATCACCGACTCTTCCCAGAGCCACATTTCCGAGGTGCGGTCGATCTCGGCGCTCAGCCCCTCGTGCAGCGGCTTGAAGCCGTTCGCCAGCGCGCGACGCCATGACCTGATGTGCGACTCGAACCCCGCCAGCCGGGCGGCAAGCTCGGGGTACACGCCCGGCTGCTCGGTCGCGTCGGCCCACGCCCTCAGGTCCTCGGGGGTGGCCGTCTGCTTACCGTTCTCCAGCTTGCTGACCTTGGACCCCTGCCAGCCCAACCGCTGGGCGAGCTGCTGACCGGTGAGCCGACCACCCGGACAGGTGAACCGGAGTTCGCGCAGTCGCGCCCCCAGGGCCACCCTGGCTTGCTGGTAGTCAGTGCTCACCGGTCATGCGCTCATTCGGTCGCGGCGAACTGGTCGAACGGCACCGCGTGGTGCATCGCCGCGTCACGCACGATGGCGTACCGCACGACCTCAGCCGGTTCGGTGATCAGCTCGATGTCCGTGATGTTGTCGGCGTCGTCGAAGTGCAGCAGCGCGACCAACCGCGAGTCGAAGATCCAGAAGTCTTCGGCGGGCAGGTCGGCCGCGTCCTCGCGCCACAGGTACCGGATGTCCTCGCCGACCGCCGCGTTGTGCCGGGCGTAGTCGAGTAGGAACCGCTGCTCGGTGGTCATCGGGCGGTCGGCGACGCGCACCCGGCCGACCGTCTTGCCTGCCTCGGTCTGGGCTTTGATGTTGACGAACCAGGGTTCGTTGGGGTCGCAGGGTGAGGACCCCGTGGCGAGGAACGCCTGAAAGTCGGGGTCCTCACGGTCCGAGGCGTAACCGCGTCGGGTCTCCAGCCGCCAGGCGGTGTGCTTAAAGGTCTCGAACAGTCGGCGGAAGGTGGCCCGGTCCACCGGTTCGGGCACGCGCTCCATCTCCTTCGGTCCCCAGTTCACGAGCAGTTCGCGCGGCACGGCCACCGCTGCCTCGGCGGCCCCGAAGTGCTGGAGCTGCGCGAGGTCTGCCGGGTCGGTGACGGGCGTGCCTTGGACGATGATTTCGCCGGTGCCCTCGTCCGTGTGCAGGGCGGGGCAGCCGTCGACCTTGCTGTCTGTGCCGGTGAAGCGAAGCTGACGAGCCATGGACGCTCTCCCTTCCAGGGGTGTTGATCCAACAGCATGGCCGGGGGTCCGGCTCGGTTCTACGGGGTCAGGCACGGTCCCGGAGAAAACAGCAGCAAACTTGGTGGGCGGTCGAGCAATTTCGAGAAAGTAGCGTACCGCCCGCCAACTGCCCACTTCTAGCGTCCGGTTCATGGCAACCAAGGAACAGCAGGACATCGACCCATTCACGGCGGTGGAGTCCTTGAGAGCGGCCCTGGCCGACGCCGGGATCGTCCTCCCCTCGCTGAGCGTCGACCCCGCGTCGCCGCAACTGCGCCTGGTGGAGCTGGGGCGGGTGCGCGCCGACGTGGCCGCTCGCCTGGCCGAAGCACTCCAGCGAGGAGGCCGCGAGTGAAACCGCTGGAGGAGGGGGCTCTTGTCATCGACACCGAGCGCGACAGGTTGGGCCACGTCATGGGGCACGAGGGCCCGTACGTCCAGCTTCGGCCGGTGGCTGGCGGACGTGAGTGGGACGCCGACCCTGCTCACGTCCGCCCGGTCACCGACGAGGAGCGGCTGAGGTCCGTCCGGGAGCGAACACGGGCTCTCAACTCGGCCAGCAGCGGCGGCGTGCTCTGATGGCGGCCACGGACACCTCCACCATGTCCGCTGAATGCGCCCTCGCCCAGCGTCCGGAGTACAAGGACCTTCACCGCGAGTGCCGCCAGACCCGGGACGTGCCCCTGCCTCACAGCAGCGGCATCCTGCTCGTGCGCCGCTGCACCTGCCCCCACCACCGCTACACCCCCGCATAGGCCGTCGTGGGGTCTCCGTGGCTCTCCCTGGACATGAGAACGCCCCGCCGGTACTCGCGCCCGGCGGGGCGTCTCTGTGCGCCCCCGTGGCCGTCCGTGGGCTCAGGCGGCGATGGCCAGCCGGAACCGGATCGGAGCCAGAGCGGCACCCCCGGAAAGAGGTGTCGGTACGCCCATCGTGTGCCGGCCGAGGCGTTCGGCGGCACGTGCCGTGACCAGAGAACCGCTGCGGTAGGCGGCTTCCACGACCACGGTGCCCCGGGTCAGCGCGGCGATCACCCGGTTGCGCAGGATGAATCTGCTCGGCGTCGGGTGATCGCCCGGGGGCAGCTCACCGACGACCAGCCCCTGTTCCGCGATCCTGGTGATCAGCCCCGTGTGCCCGGGTGGGTAGGGGCGGTCGACTCCGCAGGCCAGGACGGCGGCGGTGGCGCCGCCCGCGCCGAGGGCCCCCCGGTGGGCCGCGCCGTCGACCCCGTAGGCGCCGCCGGACACCACGACCCACCCGCGCTCGGCCAGGCCCGCGGCGAGGGTGGCCGCCATGTGGGCGCCGTACTCGGTGCAGGCGCGGGCACCCACGACGGCCACCGACCTCAGCGCCCACATCCGCAGGCTCGGCCGACCGCGCACCCACAGCCCGAGGGGCCGGGCGTCCCCCAGGTCGTCGAGCTGCCCGGGCCATTCGGCGGATCCGGGCGCGACGAACCTCACCCCTGCCGCCCGGGCGACGGCCACGTCCCTGCGGGGGTCGGCCCGGTCGGCCCTGGCACGGAGCCCGGCCCACCGCTTCGCGCTGACCCCCGGCAGGGGACGCCCGTCCTCACGCAGGCGTCGCACCACGTCAGCGACGCCCCGCTCACGCACCCAGCGCCCGCCGGTCTCGTCGCCGGGCTCGAGGACCCGGGTGAGGAAGACCCTGCCGAGCAACTCGCCGTCCACCTCACCGGGAGGGTGATCTCCATGGCCCCGCACTCCGACATCCGGGGCACCGGCAGCGCCCTCACCGGCATCATCGGCCCGGGAGACGCCGCCCCCGGCCCGGTAGCCGCACCCAGGCCCGGTACCGCCCCCGGCCCGGCGGTCAGGCCCAGACGCGAGGCCCTCCCGCGCCCCATGATCATGCCCAGGCACAAGCCCACCCCCGACCCGCTGATCGCGCCCCGGCACGCCCCCCTCCCCCGCCTGATCCCCGGCCCCGGCGACCATCCCGCCCTCCGGCACGGTCCCGTCCCCGGCTCGATGGTCAGGCCCGGCCGTGAGCCCGTCCCCGGCCCGACAACCGCGCCCAGGCCCGGTCCCGCCCCCGGCCCGATGATCATGCCCAGGCGCAATCACACCCCCGACCCGCTGATCGCGCCCCGGCACGCCCCCCTCCCCCGCCTGATCCCCGGCCCCGGCGACCGTCCCGCCCTCCGGCACCGCCCCACCCCCGGTCATGTCAGCGCCCCCAGAGCCATGGGGACGCCCCGCGGGACTCCTGTGCGCAGTTGCAGCGCGAGGGCGACGTCCCCCGCGTCGGGCCGGTCGTGGCCGACGAGGTCGGCGACGGTCCAGGCGACGCGCACGACGCGGTCGAGGCCCCGGGCGGTGAGCACGCCCCGCTCCAGGCTGCGCTCCGCCTCCTCCAGCGCACCGGGCGCAGCGTGCCAGCGGCTGCGCAGCTCGCGCCCCGGCACCTCGCTGTTGGACCGCCAGGGCGTGCCCGCCAGTCGCGCCGCCGCCCGGTCCCGGGCCGCTCGCACCCGGTCGGCGACCTCGGCGGTGGTGTCCCCCCGCGTGCCCTCGCCGGCCAACTGGGCGCGGGTGATCCGGTCCACCTCGACCCGCAGGTCGACCCGGTCGAGCAGCGGGCCGGAGAGCCGCGCCTGGTAGCGGCGGATCGCCGACGACGGGCACTCGCACAGGTCCTCTCTCCGCGAGAACCGCCCGCACGGGCACGGGTTGGCGGCGAGGACCATCAGGAACCGCGCGGGAAAGCGCACGACACCCGCGCTGCGGGCGATGACGACGTGACCGGCCTCGAGCGGCTGGCGCAGCGCGTCGAGCACCCGGCTGCTGAACTCCGGCGTCTCGTCCAGGAAGAGCACGCCTCTATGGGCGAGGGAGACAGCTCCCGGCCGCGCGATGCCGGCACCGCCCCCGACCAGGGCCTGCATCGTGGCCGAGTGATGCGGTGCGCAGTAGGGGGCCACGTCGATCAGGGGTTTGCCCGGCGGCAGCAGGCCCGCCACCGAGTGCACCGCGGTGACCTCCAGCGACTCCGCCCGGCAGAGCCGAGGCAGGATGGCGGGCAGCCGCTCGGCGAGCATGGTCTTCCCGGCACCGGGCGGCCCCTCGAGGAACAGGTGGTGGCCGCCGGCCGCGGCGACCTCGACCGCCGTGCGCGCCGACTCCTGACCCACGACGTCGGCGAGGTCGTGCCCGTGGTCGTGCTGTCCCGCTCCCATGCTGCGCATGCCGGTGGCGGCTCCGGTGCCGGGCATCCGCAGACCGGCCAGCAGCGGGTCGGGGCGGCCCTGCTCGTCCCGCTCCTCCTCCGGGACGGGTTCGTCGGCGAGGACGGCGATCAGCTGGCGCAGGCTGCGCACGCCGAGCACCGACACACCGGGCACCAGGGACGCCTCGGCGGCGGCGCACTCGGGGACGACCACCTGTTCGTAGCCGGCCTCGGCGGCGGCGAGCACCGCCGGGAGGATGCCGCGCACCGGCCGCACCCGTCCGTCCAGCCCCAGCTCGCCGATCATCACGATGTCGGCGAGCACGCGGGGATCGATCCGCTCGGCGGCGCCCAGGACGGCCGCGGCGACCGCCATGTCGAACCCGCTGCCGCTCTTCGGCACCGATGCCGGGCTGAGGCCCACCGTCAGCTTCTTCTGCGGCCACTCGGCGCCCGAGTTCACCACCGCGGCCCGCACCCGGTCCCGGCTCTCGGTCAGGCTCTTGTCCGGCAGCCCGACCAGGGTGAACGCCGCCACGCCCGGTTCAAGGTCGGCCTGGACCTCGACCACCACGCCCTCGACGCCGGCGAGCGCCACGGAGCACGTTCGTGCGAACCCCATCACGCCACCCCCCGGGCGTGTTCGACGACGGGGGCGCCGCGTCGCGGGAGGAGGACGCCGACCAGGTCGATGCGGACGCCGCCGGGCGGGGCTCCTCCGTGGGTCTGGATCCAGCGCTCGCCGAGCCGTCGCAGCCGGTCGGCCTTCTCGGGGCTCACCGCGGCCATCGGGTGCTCGAAGGCTCCGCCCCTGCGCGTCTTGACCTCGCACACCACCAGGACGTCCCCGTCCCGGGCCACGATGTCGATCTCACCGGTCCTGCCACAGCGCCAGTTGCGCTCCACCACGGTCATACCGGCCCCGGTCAGCCGGCGGGCGGCGAGTGTCTCGCCGTACTTGCCGATCGCAGCTCGTGCGTTCATGTCGGCACCACCTCCGGCGCCAACGATGGGGGTGGCCCGACGATCTTTTGGATCTTGGTGGACGGTCAGCCGACTGTGGACAACGTCGTCACCCGCACGAGTGCGGTGCGGTGACCGCTTGACGGCTGTCAGCCGCCGGGAAGCTCCAGGTCGCTCTTGTTCAGCTCCTCGATGTTCACGTCCTTGAACGTCAACACGCGCACCTGCTTGACGAAGCGGGCCGGCCGGTACATGTCCCAGACCCAGGCGTCCGCCATGGAGACCTCGAAGAACACCTCACCCTGGACCGAGTGCACCTGCATCTCGTAGTCGTTGGTCAGGTAGAAGCGCCGCTCGGTCTCGATCACGTATTTGAACAATCCGACGACATCGCGGTACTCCCGGTAGAGCTTGAGCTCCATCTCGGTCTCGTACTTCTCGAGGTCCTCGGCGCTCATGGCATGTTCCCCTTCAGCCGTGCGGTCCCACCATTGTGCGCCAGTGCCGTGCACCCCTAGACGATTTCGGTGTCCAGGGTCACCGGCCCGGCGGGGGGCCCTTCGTCGAGCAGCGTGCGCAGCAGCCCGGCGAGTCTGGTCGGATACACCGTCTCACGTGCCCGGGCCAGTTCCTGACACGTCCACCAGCGCGCTCCGGCGACGCTGCGCCGCTCCAGTTCGGTCAGCCCCAGGGCCTCGGTCGCGGTCTGTGTCGTGCGGGCCAGGTAGTACCACTCGTCCTGGTCCCAGCGGCGGCCCGCGAAGGGGAAGGAGCACCTGCGCCGCCACAGCACCGGACCGAGCTCGACGTCGGTGATGCCGGTCTCCTCCACCAGCTCCCGCCGCGCGGCCTGCTCGCGGGTCTCGTCGCCCTCCACGCCGCCGCCGGGAGTGAACCACCAGTCGTCGGCCGGGTCGTCCGGCTCGTGTCCGTGCAGGAGCAGGATGCGGTCGTCGGGGTCGAGCAGCACCACCCGGGCGACCCGGCGCAGTCCGCCCTCGTAGGAGTCGTGCCCGGCCCGCGTCGGCTCAGCGGACACCGGTGGGCCCCGTCCCCTTCCGGGCACGGGAGGCCGCAGCCCTCTTGGCGAAGGGCCCGTACGCGGCCCCGGCCAGGATCAGCACCGCCCCGGCGATCACCAGGACGCCGACCGTCCGCAGCGGTCCGGGCGACGAGAGGTCCCCCAGCGTCTCGAAGCCGCTCGGGCGCTCCAGCATGCCGTCCATGGGCCAGACCACGGCGTCGACGCGAGCGTCCACGGCCCCGCGCGACACGGTCCCGCCGGCCGCGTCCGTGAGGTGGGCGGTGGAGTCCACGGAGTTGTCCCGCTCGTCGCCGAGCAGGAAGAGGCGGCCCTCGGGGACGGTCACGGTCGGGAAGTCGGTCATCTCCGCCGGCGTGCCGGCGGGCAGGTACGGCTCGTCGATCACCTTGCCGTTGACCTTGAGCTTCCCCTCCTGGCAGCAGGAGACGACGTCCCCGCCGACGGCGACGACCCGCTTCACCATGGGGGCGTCGGCCCAGGTCGCGTCCTTGAAGACGACGACATCGCCGCGGCGGACGTCGGCGCCGTCGACGCGCTGCGCCAGGACCCGGTCCCCGGCGTCGATGCTGGGCGTCATCGAGCTGGTCGGCACGGTGTAGGGCCGGTAGACGACCGCGCCCCAGCCGAAGCCTCCGAGGAACAGCACCAGGCCCAGCGCCACGGCGATACCGGACAGCCGCTGTCCGGTCCGGCCGCCGGCCGGGGCCCTGTTCGCTCCGCCGTCACGCGGGGTCGTACGTGTCGTGCTCTCGCCACCCATGGATCCGCACCCTACCCGGCGGTACCGGAACGGGGCAGCCCCTCCCGGAGACCGGGGGGCCGGCGGGCCGCCTCCGCGAGAGGGGCCACAAGGCGTGCGACACGGACCGCCCGCGGCGGCTGGCAGGGCCCGCCCCCCGGTATACGCCCGGAGGTGTACGCCCGGAGTGCCTCAGCGGGTGTCGGCGGCGGCGATGCGGCGGCGCCGCCACCAGACGACCGGCACGACCCCGGCGAGGGCCAGGCCCTGGGGCGCGGCCGAGAGCGCGGCGGCGGCCGACGACCGGGCCTGCAGACCGTCCTGGTCGAAGGTGTCGGGGACCGGCAGGGTGTCCCAGCGGTTCATCGGCCAGGCGATCACGATGGCGCGGCCGACGACCTCCTTCACCGGCACCATGCCGCCGTGCTTGTCCGACTGGTTGTAGCGGGAGTCACGGGAGTTCTGTCGGTGGTCGCCCATGACCCAGATCGAACCCTCGGGCACCTTGACCTTGAACTGGCCGCCCTGGTCGTCCTGGCTGCACGGGGTGTTGCCGGGGTAGACGTAGTCCTGCTCGTTCAGCGCCTTGCCGTTGACCTTGAGCGGGCCGGTGCCCTGGCACTCGACGGTGTCACCGCCCACGCCGATGACGCGCTTGATCAGGTCCTTCTCGTCCGCGGACGGCATCAGACCGATCCAGCTGAGGACCGTCTGCAGCGCGTTCGGGTCGGGGGTGGGCTCGCCGGCCAGCCAGTCGTCCGGGTCGTGGAAGACGACGACCTCGCCGCGCTCGGGCTCGGAGCCGAACCAGGGGGTCAGCTTGTCGACCAGGACGCGGTCATTGATCGTGAGCGTGTTCTGCATCGAGGCGGACGGGATCGAGAACGCCTGCACCAGGAACGTCTTGATCAGCAGCGCGAGTACCAGTGCGATGCCGATCAGGATGGGCAGCTCCTTCCAGAAGGAGCGCTGCTTCTTCGCCTCGCGAGGTGCCGTGGCGGGCGTCCCGCCCACCCCCTCGTCCTGGGGCCCGCTCTGTTCGTCCGTCACCCTGCCGCCCTCGGTCCCGGAGTCGTGCCCGGAGGCCGGGGCGCCGTCCGCGGCCGGGACGGGAGTCTCCACGGGGTGTCCGCGGTCCTCCTCGCCGTCGTGTCCGGACCGTGCGCCAACCGCCACATCCCCCACGCCAACTCCTCACTCTCTGCCACCGCCTGCCCCGTACACGGTGCAGGCCCACCACTCCCATAACGAGCGGGAGTTCCGCAGGGGTCGGGAGTTGCATCATCGCGTTCGGATCGTCGGGGGCAACCCTATGCGACAGCCGGGGAGCGGCGGTCGCACCGGAGGCCGCGTCGGGCACGGACGCGTACGTCTTCGGCTCGTCCAGGGTGGTCCAGTGGCCGAAGGGCCAGGCGATCACCATGGCGCGCCCCACGACCTCCTCCTCGGAGACCGTGCCGAAGTCGGTGCCCTGGTGGAACCGGGAGTCGGCGGAGTTCGACCGGTGGTCGCCCATCACCCACAGCCGTCCCTCGGGGACCGTGACGTCGAACGCAATCGTGGAGGGCCTGTCTCCCGGATACAGGTAGTCCTCGGTCAGCGGGACGCCGTTGACGGTGACCCGGCCCTGGGTGTCGCAGCACTTGACCCGGTCCCCGCCCACCCCGACGACCCTCTTGATGAGGTCCTTCTCGTCGTCGGACGGCAGCAGGCCGATGAAGGCGAGGCCTTCCTTGACCTGCTTGACGACGACGGGGTCGTCCTTCTTGGTGGTCTGCTCGCCCCGGAGCCACCCCCCGGGATCCCGGAACACGACGACGTCCCCGCGCTGCGGCTCGGAGCCGAACCAGGGCGTGAACTTGTCCACCAGGACACGGTCGCCGATCCGGATCGTCTGCTCCATGGAGCCCGAGGGGATCACGAACGCCTGGACCAGGAAGGTCTTCAGCACCAGCGCTATCAGGACGGCGACGCCCACGAGGAGCGGTATCTCCTTGACGGCACTGCGCCTGCGGCGCCGCTTCACCTTGCGCTGGAGCTTGCGCCGCTCGGCGCGCGACCGGCCGCCGGACGGCGCCTTCGCGCGCCGGGAGCCGGTGGGCAGCAGGTTCTCCGCGGGGCTGTCGGCCGCGCCGCGCGGTTTGCCCCGGTTACCCATCGGCGCCCTCGGCCCGACCGGACCGGCGTGCAGCTGGAGCCGGTTCGTCCGCGTCCGGTACGCGCGCGTAGGCGTCGGGACGGTCGAGGTGCGTGGCGTGGGAGAAGGGCCAGACGATCCAGTCGGCGCGGCCGATCACCTCGCCGACCGGGACCATGCCGCCGCCCGGCGAGCCGAGGTGGTCGCGGGAGTCGCTGGAGTCGGCGCGGTGGTCACCGAGGACGAACAGGGTGCCGTCCGGGACCACGACGTCGAAGGGCACCGTGGACGGGCGGTCGCCGGGGTACAGGAACGCCGACTCGTCGACCGACTGGCCGTTCACCTGGACTGCCCCCTCCCGGTCGCAGCACACCACATGGTCCCCGCCCACACCTACAACGCGTTTGATGTAGTCACCGTGCCCGAAGAGCCCGGTCCCGTCGAAGACGACGACGTCACCCCGCCGCGGCGCACCACCGAAACGGTACGCCAACTTGTTTACGAGAACCCGGTCGCCGATCCTCAATCCGCGCTCCATGGAACCGCTGGGAATCTGGAACGGCTGGAGCACGAAGGTGCTGAGCAGCAGCAGGAACAGCAGCAGCGTCAGCAGGGTCACGGTGATCCGGCCGCCCGGCACCCAGTCGGTGAGCCGGCCCGCGAACGCGGAACGCGACCGGTCCTCCGGTCCCTCCGCTTCCGAGCGCTGCTCGGAGTCGGAGGAACGGGAGGAGCGGTCGCGTTCCGTGGGCTGTGCTTCGGTGTCCATCGGGGCCAGATGCTATCCGGCCCCGGCATGGACCTCGGAGGGCGCTCAGCTGTCGCGCTTCTCCTTGATCTTCGCGGCCTTGCCGCGCAGCTCACGCAGGTAGTACAGCTTCGCGCGACGCACGTCACCGCGGGTGACGAGCTCGATCTTCTCCACGATCGGGGTGTGCACCGGGAAGGTGCGCTCGACGCCGACGGAGAAGGAGACCTTGCGGACCGTGAAGGTCTCGCGCACGCCGGCACCCTGGCGGCGGATGACCACGCCCTTGAACTGCTGCACACGGGAGCGGTTGCCCTCGATGACGCGGACGTGGACGTTGACGGTGTCGCCCGGGCGGAAGGCGGGGACGTCGCTGCGCAGCGACGAGGCGTCGACGGAGTCGAGCAGGTGAGACATTGCGTCTGCTTTCTTCGCTGATGCCACAGGTCATCAACGGAAACTAGGTGTTGAGGATCAGGGTCGTGCGGGTCGGGACGGGCGACGTCTCCCCCTGTGGCAGGGGCGCGCTCCGGACGGACGCACAACAGCGGCCTATTCTTCCACGCCGGGGGTCCTGCGCCAAAATCGGCCGTACGGCTCCCCCGCCGGGTCGGGCTGCCAGCCCAGGATGGAGAGCATCTCCCGGTCCTTCTTGTCGAAGGCCTTCGGATCGCACCGCTCGATCAGGTCGGGCCGGTTGGCCGTGGTGCGCCGCAGGGCCTCGTCGCGGCGCCAGCGGGCGATCTTCCCGTGGTGCCCGCTGAGCAGCACGTCGGGGATGCCCCGTCCGCGCCACTGCGGCGGCTTGGTGTGGACGGGGCCCTCCAGCAGGTTGGCCATGGCGCCGGGCGCGAAGGAGTCGTCCCGGTGGGACTCGGCGTTGCCGAGGACGCCGGGCAGCAGCCGCGCCACGGCCTCGGTGACGACCAGGACGGCCGCCTCGCCGCCGGCCAGGACGTAGTCGCCGATGGACACCTCGTACACGGGCATCCTGGTCGCGTACTCGTCGATCACGCGGCGGTCGATGCCCTCGTAGCGGGCGGGCGTGAAGATCAGCCAGGGGCGCTCGGAGAGCTGGACGGCGAGGTCCTGGGTGAAGGGCCGGCCGCTGGGCGTGGGCACGATCAGGGCGGGTCGTCCGGAACCCGTCTCGTAGCCGTCGGCCAGGACGGAGTCGAGCGCGTCGCCCCACGGCTCGGTCTTCATCACCATGCCGGGGCCGCCGCCGTACGGGGTGTCGTCGACGGTGTTGTGGCGGTCGTACGTCCAGTCGCGCAAGTGGTGCACGTGGACGTTCAGCTGCCCCCGCGCGCGCGCCTTGCCGACGAGGGAGACGTTCAGCGGTTCCAGGTACTCGGGGAAGATCGTGACGACGTCGAGCCGCATCACGCCTCGTCCCCGGCCGCGTCCTCGGCGTCGCGCGCGGAGGCGATCTCCGCGCGGTCGTCGATCAGACCGGGCGGCGGGTCGATGACGGCGCGCTGCTCGTCCAGGTCGATCTCGGTGACGATCTCGGAGACGAAGGGCACGTAGACCTCGCTGCCGTCGGGGCGCTCCACGACGAACAGGTCCTGCGTGGGCAGGTGGGAGATCTCGGTGATCCGGCCGACCTCCGTGCCGTCGGCGGTCACCACGTCGAGGTCGATCAGCTGGTGGTCGTAGTACTCGTCCTCGTCCTCGGGCCGCTCTTCGGGGTCGACGTCGGCGATCAGGAGGGTGTTGCGCAGCGCCTCGGCGCCGGTGCGGTCGTGCACTCCGGCGAAGCGCAGCAGGAGACGGCCGCTGTGGACGCGGCCGGTCTCGATGGTGAGCGGTCCGGTGGAGGCGGGGTCGGTGGCGAGTACGGCACCGGGGCCGAGCCGCAGCTCCGGCTCGTCGGTGCGGACCTCCACGGTGACCTCGCCCTTGATGCCGTGGGCGCGGCCGATGCGCGCGACTACCAGCTGCACGGTGCTTGCTTCTCCTGTCGGAACTACGACCGGGACCCACAGCCTTCGACCATGGTCCGGGACTACGACGAGTCGGTCACGGCGCACAACGACTGCGGGCCGGGGACGGCCGGTGGCCCTCCCCGGCCCGAGCCGGTGCTGCGTTTGACGTCAGCGGACGTGGTCGACGTCGACGAGGTCGACGCGGACACCACGGCCGCCGATGGCGCCCACGACGGTGCGCAGAGCGCGCGCGGTGCGGCCGTTGCGGCCGATCACCTTGCCGAGGTCGTCGGGGTGCACCCGGACCTCGAGCACACGCCCGCGGCGCAGGTTGCGCGAGGCGACCTGCACATCGTCAGGGTTGTCGACGATACCCTTCACGAGGTGCTCGAGAGCCTCCTCGAGCATGCTCAGGCCTCGGTCGACTCGGACGAGGCCGCGGCCTCGTCCTTCTTCTCGGCCTTCTTCTTCTGGGTGATGGCCTCACCCTTGCCGTCGTCCTCGCCGCCGAACGCCTCGAAGGACGGACGGGCCGGCTTCTCGGCGGCCACGAGCAGCGGCGCCGGGGCGGGCTCGCCCTTGAACTTCTGCCAGTCGCCGGTCTTCTTCAGGATGGCGAGCACGGGCTCGGTCGGCTGGGCGCCGACACCGAGCCAGTACGCGACACGCTCGGCGTCGACCTCCATCACCGACGGGTTGTACGTCGGGTGGTACTTGCCGATCTCCTCGATGGCCCGGCCGTCACGGCGGGTACGGGAGTCGGCGACGACGATGCGGTAGTGAGGCGAACGGATCTTGCCCAGACGCTTCAGCTTGATCTTGACTGCCACGGGAGTGGGTTCTCCTGGTTTTGACGTGGGTGGGCACGGCGAGAGAGCCGCGTGGGGTTGCGGTACCCGAGTGCCCGATGGACGCGTCAGCCGGAGGAGAGAGGGGTCCTGTGCGACTGTCGAGTACAGCTGACCATTGTGCCACACGCGGGCGTGCCCATCGGACCGAGGGCGGACCGAGGGCACCGCGCCCGGATCCGGCCGCCACGAGCAGCCGGATCCTCAGCTCGCCACCGCGCCGACCACCTCCGGAATCCGGAACGGCTTGCCGCAGCCGCCGCACATGATCGGGGCCTGGGCCAGGACGGACGGGACGACCCGGACGTTGCGTCCGCAGTCGCAGACCGCCTTCACCCGCACCCCTCCGCCGGAGGAGCCGTGGCGTGCGGCCGGCCCGCGGAAGCTGCGTGCCGAGTCGGTCGCGGTCGCGGCGGTGTGGGCCTTCAGCGCGCGCTGGAGGCGTTCGATCGTCGGGCGGTAGCGGCGCTTCGCCTCGGGGGTGAGCGTGACCAGCGAGAATCCGCTGCTGGGATGCGGCTCCTCGGGGTGGTCGAGGCCCATCTCCTCGGCGATCGCGAGGAAACGACGGTTGTGATAGCGCCCCGCGCGGGAGGTGTCGCGTACTCCGCGCGCGGCGGCGATGCCGTGGACTGCCTCATGGAGCAGTCGCTCGAAGGAGAGCTCGTGCCCGCAGGCGGACGACGACTCTCCGATCAGGGACTCGGGCGCGGCAAGATCGGGCAGCTCGGTGTGGTGCCGCTGAATGTCGGCCCACGCCTGCGCCAGCTCTGCGGCGAGAACAGGTGGTGTCGTGCTCACGTAATGACAACGAGCCGGAGTGCCGCTGTGTTCCTATTCCGGGGCATCCCAAATAATTTGCACGTACCCGTCAGTTGCCGCTGATGCGTCGCGACGAGGGCGGGTGCGCTGATCTGCGGAGAAGCCTCACAGCTCGTACCAAGCTGGTGCGTAGTCCGACGTACGCGCCGGCGCGTAGATCCTGTCCACGCGCGGGGGGCGTGAGAATGCCCGATGCGCAAGAGGCGTTTCGGTCGCTGTGCCCCCGTCGGAGCTCCACCCGATCGGGCGCGCCGACGGAGGCGAGGTTACCGGGTGTGCCACCGGCGTACGGCACCGCCCCTCCCCTCTGCGGGTTTCCGTCACCGGGCGGCGGTCGCCGGGCTCGGCGACCTTGGCCGGAACCGCGCCCTCCGCGTCGTCGCGACCCGCTGTCATCACCGAGCGCCACGATCAGGCCATCCGCCGAAGGGGTCGCGCGGGTGCTACCGCGAGTACCGCGCGGCCAGGCCCACATTGCCGGGAAGTGAAATCTCGCCACCGCGGCGGGGACCGGGCAAACCGGCGCCCGCTACCACTGGACGCCGGAGCGAGCCCGGAGTTTCCTGGCATACGGGGGGAGTGCGAGCGCACTGCACGGGGGCCACCGAATCCGGCACAGCGGCAACACTCGGCGATTGGGGCGCTTTCCTATGACACCTACGCTCGTGCGGCAGCACTCGTCTCACGCGGGGGCGACGCCCCGCGTGGACCCGCGTGCACGCGCGCGTGACTGGTCCGAGATACAGGAGCGGATGCTCGTACCGCTGTACGAGGCCGTCTACGAGCGGCTGCACGTGGGCGGCGGCACCCGGATGCTGGGGCTGGGCTGCGGGTCCGGACTGGCTCTGCTGATGGCCGCCTCGCGCGGCGCGTCGGTGACCGGGGTCGACTCCCGCTTCCCGGAGCGCGTCGAACTGGCACGGCAGCGGTTGCTGCCCGAAGCGCCCGGAAGCCGGGAGGCAGGCGCGCGTGCGGACGCCGCCCGGGTCGTCGAAGGCGGTCCCGGTGACGCGGCGGACCCGTCGGCGCCGGCGTTCACCCTGGTGACCGCCTTCGAACCCATCGGGTGCCTGGCGGGCGACTCGGAGGGGCTGGGCGAGCTGCTCGCCCGGGCCGTGCCGCTGGCCGGGCGCGGGGCGGCCGTGGTGCTGGCCGGCTGGGGCCCGCCGGAGCGCTGCGCGACGACGTCGGTGCTGCGGGTGGCCACCAAGCTCGCGGACCCGCTGCGCGGCGCGGGCCGGTGGCGCCCCGCCCTGCGCGACGACCTGGAGGAGGTGGCCCAGCGCGCCGGCCTCCGGCCGGACGGTTCGGGGCGGGTGGCGTGCCCCTTCGGGTACGGCGACGTCGACAGCGCGGTGCGCGGACTGCTGTCGACCGGCCTGTTCGACGCGGCGATCGCGGCGACCGACCAGGAGCAGGTCGACAAGGAGCTGGCGGAGGCTCTGCACGCGCACCGGCGGCCGGACGGGACCGTGTGGATGCCGAACGTGTTCCGGTACCTCATCGCCCGGACGACCTGACGAAGGGGCCCGGCCGGACGCGTGCGGCCGGGGAAGGGCTTCCCGCGGTGGCGGCGGGTCGGATGCGGAGCCCGGCGGGGCTCGCACGGGTGCTCCCGGTGCATCCGGGCGCTCTACTCTGGTCCACCTCCCCTGGGAAAGAACCCCTCTGCATGCAGGAGCCCGCAGTGCCGCACCGCACGAGCCCGTCGCGCCTCGCCGCGCCCGTCGCCGTCCTCGCCCTGACCCTCACCGCGTGCGGGGCCGGGGGCGGGGAGGACGCCGACGCGAGGAGCCCCGGGGCCCCGGCCGCTCCGGAGCGCGCGGCGTCGGGCGGCGACGTGGCGGTGGGCGAGGCCGTGACGGGAAAGGTCGAGGAGGTGCCCGGCACCGTCACCTACGAGGTCGTGACGCGGAAGGTCGACGTCGGCACGGAGGCGGAGGCCGCCGAGATGGTGGCCGACGCGGCGGACGCCGAGGGCAGGGTGCCGGCCGTCGCGCACCTGGAGTACACGCACCGGGGCGGCCCCGCCCTCACCGGAGTCTCCGAGGTCCACGACGCCGCCGCGGTCTTCGCCGACGGGCAGCGCGGCGGCATCCTCGTCGGCGCCCCGGACGACACCCCGGGCTGCGAGGACCCGTACGCGGTGGAGAGCTGGAAGCAGGGCGAGAGCCATGTCTTCTGCGAGACCTACCTGGTCCCCGCGGACGCCACGAGCGTCGAGGTGCACTGGTCGGAGGAGGACGGCGAGCCCTGGGTCTGGAAGTTCCCACGCGAGTAGCGGGCCCCGGGGGTCCGGTCCGGGGCCCGGGGGGCCCCGCGCCGGTAGCGGCCCCGGGGCGGCGCGGAACCGCGTTCACCCCTCCGGACTGTCCTTGGCCGACCGCGTGATCCCGGCGATCCGGTACGCGTCCGCCTCGTCCAGGGTCTCCTCGGCCAGCAGTGCCTCGGCCAGCGCGTCGAGCTGTCCGCGGTGCTCGCGCAGCTTGCGCAGGGCCTGCGCGTAGCACTCGTCGACCACCCGCCGCATCTCGCCGTCGATGGCGTCGAGGGTCCCCGGTGCGGCGGCGAGTCCGTAGGCCTGCTGGGCGTCGTCGGGGAGGGCGGAGAGCCGGCCGACCTGCTCGCTCATGCCCCAGCGGCCGACCATGCCGCGCGCGATCCGGGTGACCTGTTCGAGGTCGCTCTCCGAGCCGGTGGTGATCACGTCGTACACCACCTGCTCGGCCGCCATGCCGCCGAGCGCGCCGATGATCCGTCCGCGCAGGTACTCCTCCGTGAACGCGTACTTGTCCGAGTCCGGCGTCGACAGCGTCACCCCGAGCGCCCGCCCGCGCGGCACGATGGTGATCTTGCGGACGGGGTCGGCGCCCGGTTGCAGCATGCCCAGCAGGGCGTGCCCGCTCTCGTGGTAGGCGGTGCGCCGACGCTCGTCCTCGGGCATCACCAGGGGGCGTTCGGCACCCAGCTGGACCTTCTCCAGTGCCTCGGAGAGGTTCGCCTGCGTCACCCGGTCCTGCTTCCGCTTGACCGCGAGCAGTGCGGCCTCGTTGGCGAGGTTGGCGAGTTCGGCGCCGGTCATGCCCGGGGTCGTGCGGGCCACCTGGGTCAGGTCGACGTCCGGGGCGAGCGGGATCTCTCGGGTGTGGATCTCCAGGATCGCCCTGCGGCCGCCGCGGTCCGGCGGCGAGACGGTGACCAGCCGGTCGAAGCGGCCGGGGCGGGTCAGGGCGGGGTCCAGGATGTCGGCGCGGTTGGTGGCGGCGATGACGATCACGCCCTCGGCGCCCGAGAAGCCGTCCATCTCCGTGAGGATCTGGTTCAGGGTCTGCTCGCGCTCGTCGTGGCCGCCCATGCCGGAGCCGCCGCCCCGCGCGCGGCCGATGGTGTCGATCTCGTCGATGAAGATGATCGACGGCGCGACCTTGCGCGCCTCGGCGAACAGCTCCCGCACCCGGGAGGCGCCCACACCCACGATCATCTCGATGAACTCGGACGCGGACGCGGAGAAGAACGGCACGCCCGCCTCGCCGGCGACCGCGCGCGCGAGGAGGGTCTTCCCGGTGCCCGGCGGGCCGGACAGCAGGACGCCCCGGGGCATCTTGGCGCCCATGCGGCGGTACTCGTCGGGGTTCTTCAGGAAGTCGACGACGTCGCTCAGTTCGCCCTCGACCTCGTCGATCCCGGCCACGTCGGCGAAGGTGGTGCGGGGCTCGCCGGCCTCCAGCTCGACCGGCTTGGGCGGTGCCTTGCGGCCGAGCATGCCGCCGGCGCCGCCGCCGAGGGCGCCCCTCATGCGGCGCGCGATGAAGATCCACAGCACCACGAGGAGCAGCATCGGCGCCAGCGCGATCAGCAGGTTGACCAGGAAGCTGCGCTGCCGGACGACCGGTTCGGCCGTGACGGTGACGTCGTGCTCGGTCAGCTCCTCCCACAGCCGGTCGTCGGCGAAGGTCGGCCGCTCGGTCGTGAACCTGGTGTAGTTCCCGTCGCCCTCGGGGTTGTCCCGGGCCTTCCTCAGCTGGCCCTGGATCGCGTCGCCCTTGGCGTAGATCTTGCTGACGTTGCCCTCGTCGACCTGCTTGCTGAACTCCGTGTAGGAGATGGTCGGCTCGTCACCCTCGTTGAAGAAGGAGAGGACGAGGTTGGCGATGAGGTAGACGATCAGCGCGGCCAGGGCCAGGTTCCACCAGCCGCCGCGCATCCTTCTGCCGGACGGCGGCTTGGGCGGCTCGTCGGGCGTGCCCTCGGTGCGCCAGGGTCGCTCGGGGGCCTTGCGCGGCGGGGACGGGTTGGTCATATCCGGACGTTACGACACGAAGGCCGCGCGGGCATGTGGGTGTACGGCGCCCTACGGCACTGGGGGCGCCCCGCGCTGCTGCGCGCGGGGCACCCCCAGTGCCGTACTGCCAGAGGCGTCAGCCCATGAACTTCTTGAACTCGTCCGGCAGCTCGAAGTCCTGGCCGCCCTGCTGGGGCAGGTTGAAGGCGCCGCCGTTCTGCGCGGCGGCGGCGCGGCGGGCGGCCTCCTCCTGCTCCTGCTGCTTGCGCTTCATCGGGTTGCCGGAGCGCTGCTTGCCCTTGGTCTTCTTCTGCTGCTTCTTCTGCCGGCCCGGGCCGCCACCCATGCCCGGCATCCCCGGCATGCCGGGCATACCGCCGCCCTGGGCCATGCGGGACATCATCTTGCGGGCCTCGAAGAACCGCTCCACCAGGCCCTTCACCGCGCTGACGTCGACGCCGGAACCCTTGGCGATACGGGCGCGGCGCGAGCCGTTGATGATCGTCGGCTCCTGGCGCTCGGCCGGGGTCATCGACTTGATGATGGCGGCCGTGCGGTCGACGTCGCGCTCGTCGAGGTTGTTGATCTGGTCCTTGATCTGGCCCATGCCCGGGAGCATGCCGAGCAGCTTGCTGATGCTGCCCATCTTCCGGACCTGCTCCATCTGGGCCAGGAAGTCGTCCAGGGTGAAGTCCTGGCCCTTCTTGGACGCCAGCTTGGAGGCCATCTTCTCGGCCTCTTCCTGGCTGAACGTCTTCTCCGCCTGCTCGATCAGGGTGAGCAGGTCACCCATGTCGAGGATGCGGGAGGCCATCCGGTCAGGGTGGAAGGCGTCGAAGTCCTCGAGCTTCTCGCCGTTGGACGCGAACATGATCGGCTTGCCGGTCACCGAGGCGATCGACAGGGCCGCACCACCGCGGGCGTCACCGTCGAGCTTGGAGAGCACCACGCCGTCGAAGCCGACGCCGTCGCGGAAGGACTCGGCGGTGTTGACCGCGTCCTGACCGATCATCGCGTCGACGACGAAGAGGATCTCGTCGGGGCTGACGGCGTCGCGGATGTCCGCGGCCTGCTGCATCAGCTCCTGGTCGATGCCGAGGCGGCCGGCGGTGTCGACGATGACCAGGTCGTGGACCTTGGCCTTGGCGAACTCGATGGAGTCCTTGGCCACCTTGACCGGGTCGCCGACGCCGTTGCCCGGCTCGGGCGCGTAGACCGCGACGCCGGCGCGCTCGGCGACGACGCTCAGCTGGTTGACGGCGTTGGGACGCTGGAGGTCACAGGCGACGAGGAGCGGCGAGTGGCCCTGCTCCTTGAGCCACCGGCCCAGCTTGCCCGCGAGGGTGGTCTTACCGGCACCCTGGAGACCGGCCAGCATGATGACGGTCGGGGGCTGCTTGGCGAAGCGCAGGCGGCGGGTCTCGCCGCCGAGGATGCCGACCAGCTCCTCGTTGACGATCTTGACGATCTGTTGCGCGGGATTCAGCGCCTTGGAGACCTCGGCGCCCAGGGAGCGCTCCTTGACCTTCTTGATGAAGGCACGCACGACGGGCAGCGCGACGTCGGCTTCGAGGAGCGCGATGCGGATCTCGCGGGCCGTGGCGTCGATGTCCGCCTCGGTCAGCCGTCCTTTGCCCCGGAGGGATTTGAAGGTGGCTGACAGGCGGTCGGAGAGAGTATCGAACACGGCGGCGTAGGTCCTCGCGTCGGCGTTGGTGTGGGTCGCCCTCCAGGGTATCCGGCCTGGCAAGCAAAGTGTCCCTGCCCGCCGAGGGGAGCGGGGCCCCTCGGCGTACGGGACGACCGCGGGCTCACCCCCGCAGCGCCTCCTCCAGCGCCCGCGCCACGTCCCCCGCCTCCTCCCCCGGCAGCCGCGCGCCCTCCGGGCCGGTGACGTAGAAGGCGTCCACCGCGTTGGAGCCCAGCGTCGACGCGTGCGCGCTCCGCACCCGCACGCCCGCCGCCTCCAGTGCCCGCCCGAGCCGGAAGAGCAACCCCGGCGCGTCCTGGGCGCGGACCTCGATCACCGTGGCCAGCCGGGAGGCGGCCGGGGCGACGGTCACCCGGGGCGGGGGCGGTTCCACACCCCGGCGCCTGGGATAGGCGGCGTCCCGTTCCGCGAGCCGGCCGGCGATGTCCAGGCTGCCGTCCAGGGCCCTGACCAGGTCGGCACGCAGGCGGACGGCCTGGGGCAGGGAGCCGTACTCGGCGGCGACCCGCCAGTCCAGCAGCAGGACGGAGCCCTCGACGCCGTCCGGCAGCGGCAGGGACCGCAGCTCGGCGGTGCGGACGGTCAGCCGGTGCATGGCGAGGACCCCGGCCACCGCGGGGAGCACGCCGGCCTGGTCGGGCACGGCGATGAGCAGCTCCACGCCGAGCGGCTCCGGGTCGTCCCCCGGCGCCGGGGCCGCGGGCGGCTCGGTCTGGGCGCGCAGGGTGAGGACCGGCCCGCCGGTGCGGAAGGCCTCGACGGCGAGTCTTTCCTGCTCGGCGGTGGGCGCGGTGGCCTCGGGCTCCTCCAGCGGGTCGCCCGCCAGCACCGCCGAGGCGCGTTTCACCAGGTCGGCGACGAGCGAGCCGCGCCAGGAGGACCAGGCGGCGGGCCCGGTGGCCAGCGCGTCCGCCTCGGTCAGGGCGTGCAGCAGTTCGAGGGTGTGCTCGGTGCCGACCGCCTCGGCGACCGCCCGCACGGTCGCCGGATCGTCCAGGTCCCGCCGGGTGGCGGTCTCCACCAGCAGCAGGTGGTGGCGTACGAGGGTGGCGAGGACGGCCGCGTCGACGCGGTCGAAGCCGATGCGGGCGGCCACGTCCCGCGCGATGGTCTCACCGGCCACGGAGTGGTCGCCGGGCCAGCCCTTGCCGATGTCGTGCAGCAGCGCGGCGACCAGCAGCAGGTCGGGCCGGTGGACGCGGCGGGTGAAGCCGGCCGCGCGCACCGCGGTCTCGATCAGGTGCCGGTCGACGGTCCACACGTGCACGGCGTTGCGCTGCGGGCGGCAGCGCACCCGCTCCCAGTCGGGCAGGAGCCTGGTGATCAGCCCTTCGGCCTCCAGCGCCTCCCAGACCTGCACCGTGGGCCGGCCGGAGCCCAGCAGGGTCACCAGTTGCTCGCGTGCCTCGGCGGGCCAGGGGGTGGGCAGCGGGCGGCCGGTGGCCGCGAGCCGTCGCACGGCGTGCAGGGAGAGCGGGAGCCCGGCCTGCGCGGCGGCGGCCGCGGCCCGCAGCGGGAGCACGGGATCGCGTTCGGGGCGTGCGGTGCGGGCGAGCACCACCTCGCCGTCCTGCTCGACCACGCCCTCGGCGAGCGGCGAACGCTCCGGGGCGGGTTTCCCGCCGCCCAGCATGGCGCGCAGTCTCGGCCGCACGGACCGCGCCCGCAGGACGCGCCCCACCTCGCGCCAGGTGACGTCACCGGCGTAGGAGATGACGCGTGCCGCCTCGTAGACCTGCCGGAGCAGGGCGTCGGCGTCCAGCAGGCCCAGCTCGGCGGCCACCTGGTCCTGCTCCTGGAGGGCCAGCCGGTCGGTCGCCCGCCCTGTCGTCAGGTGCAGCGCGTCCCGTACGTCGAGCAGTCGGCGCCGGGCGTCGGCGAGGCCCTCGCGCGGGGCGTCGGCCAGCCAGGAGGCGGCGACCGCGCGCAGTGCGGTGGCGTCCCGCAGACCGCCCCGGGCCTCCTTGAGGTCGGGTTCCAGCAGGTACTGCAACTCGCCCTGGCGTTCGGCGCGCTCCGCGCACAGCTCCCGCAGTTCGGGCAGGCGCCGGGGGGCCTGGTTGCGCCAGTCGGCGAGGACGGCCGTACGCAGTCCCGCGGTCAGCCCGGCGTCGCCGGCGAGGTGGCGGGCGTCGAGGAGCCCGAGCTGGACCTTGAGGTCCTCGCCCGCCGTCTTCCGGGCCTGGGCCGGCGTGCGCACGGAGTGGTCCAGGGCGAGGCCGAGGTCCCACACCGGGTACCAGAGGCGGTCGGCGAGGGCGGCGACCGCCTTGTCGTCGCCGCCGTCGTGCAGCAGGAGCAGGTCGAGGTCGCTGCGCGGGGACAGCTCACCCCGGCCGTAGCCGCCGACGGCGACCAGGGAGACGCCCCGGGCCGGGCCGCCCGCCGCGGCGACGAGGCCGGACAGCCAGTCGTCCGTCAGCCCGGCGAGGGCGGAACGGCGCGGCGGCCCGGACCGCGCCCCCTCGGTGAGGAGGCGCAGCCGGGCCGCCGCGTAGCCGCTGGGTCCCGAGTCCTCTGCTTCTTTCGTCACGTCCGTACCCGTCACCCGGCGACTCTCCCGTCCCGTTCCCGTGTTTGCGAGCAGCGTCAGAGCGCGTCGGGTCCGCGCTCACCGGTCCGGACGCGTACGGCGGTGTCGACCGGGACCGACCAGACCTTGCCGTCGCCGATCTTCCCGGTGCGGGCCGCCTTGACCACGACCTCGATCAGCTGCTCGGCGTCGTCGTCCTCGACGAGGACCTCGATGCGGATCTTGGGCACCAGGTCGACCGTGTACTCGGCACCGCGGTAGACCTCGGTGTGGCCGCGCTGGCGGCCGTAGCCGCTGGCCTCGGTGACGGTGAGGCCGTGGACTCCGAAGGCCTGGAGGGCCTCCTTGATCTCGTCGAGCCGGTGCGGCTTGACGACGGCGGTGATGAGCTTCATGCGTCCACCTTCTTGCTCTCGGCCGGCGCGGCCGCGGAGGCGCCCGGCGTGGCGGTCGTCCGGGCGGCACCGCCGCCGGCGCCGCTGAAGTCGTATGCGGTCTCGGCGTGCTCGGCCTGGTCGATGCCGGCCACCTCGTCGTCCTCCGGCACGCGCATGCCGATCGTCTTGTGCAGGACGAAGGCGAGGGCGGCGGAGACGATCAGGGAGTAGGCGAGCACCCCGAAGACACCGGCGCACTGCTTCCAGAACTGGTCCAGGCCGCCTCCGTAGAAGAGGCCCTCGACGTCGGACTGGCCCTTGCCGGTGGCGAAGAAGCCGACGAGCAGGGAGCCGAGGATGCCGCCGACCAGGTGGACGCCGACGACGTCCAGGGAGTCGTCGTAGCCGAACCGGTACTTCAGGGAAACGGCCATGGCGCACAGGACACCGGCGACGATGCCGACGGCGATGGCGCCGAGCGGGGAGACCGCGCCGCCCGCCGGGGTGATGGCGACCAGGCCGGAGACGGCGCCGGAGGCGGCACCCAGCGTGGTGAAGGCGCCGTGCCGGATCTTCTCGTAGGCGAGCCAGCCGAGGACGGCCGCGCCGGTGGCGACCTGCGTGTTGACGAACATCAGCGCGCCGACGCCGTCGTCGTTGCCCAGCCACGAGCCGGCGTTGAAGCCGAACCAGCCGAACCAGAGCAGGCCCGCGCCGAGCATGACCAGCGGGAGGCTGTGCGGGCGCATCGGGTCCTTCTTGAAGCCGACCCGCTTGCCGATGACCAGGATCACGCCGAGCGCCGCGGCACCGGCGTTGATGTGCACGGCCGTACCGCCGGCGAAGTCGATCACACCCAGTTCGAAGGCCCAGCCGCCGGCGCCCCAGACCCAGTGGGCGACCGGGAAGTAGACGATCGTGGCCCACAGGGCGATGAACAGCGCCCAGGCCGTGAACTTCACGCGGTCCGCGAGGGCGCCGCTGATCAGGGCGGGGGTGAGCACCGCGAACATGAGCTGGAAGACCAGGAAGACGAAGACCGGGATGGTGTAGCCGTCCCACAGCTCGGTCAGCCCGATGTCGCTCAGGCCGACCCAGTCGGAGTTCCAGCCGACGATGCCGCCGGTGTCCGTGCCGAACGCCATGGAGAAGCCGTACAGCACCCACAGGACGGTGACGATGCCGAGGCTGATGAAGCTCATCATCAGCATGTTCAGGGTGCTCTTGACGCGGACCATGCCTCCGTAGAAGAAGGCCAGGGCCGGCGTCATGAGCATCACCAGGGCGGAGCAGATGAGCATGAAGCCCGTGTTGGCGGCAGAGAGCTCCGTCTCTGCGGCGAGCGTGATGGCTGGAGCCATCGGCGTCTCCTCGTCGTTGGTACGGCCCCGTGCGGGCGAAGCCTGGCGGCATGAGGGGTGGGCCGGTTATGCGCCACGAGATTGACGCAGCGCGGTTTCGGTGGAGGCCCCTGGTTGTTTCGCCGCCGTGACGAAGGCGCTGTGCGTGTTACGCGCCGGTGAACTGCCGGGTGCGGGGCGGGCGCCCCCCTGGGGCGCGCCCTGTCGTCCGCGGGCACGAGCCGGCCGCGGCGGGCCTCCGGATGACCTGGCATGGGGGAGCCGAGTCGGGCTGTTCGGGAGGGCCGGCCGCGGCCGGGGCTGGTGGGTTTCAGACCGCCTCGGCGGTCTCCGGCAACTCGACGGCGAGCCGTTCGGTGAGGTCGACGACCACTCCGAGGTCGCCGAAATCGCGTACGGCCGTGTCGACGGTCTTGCGGATGCGGGTGTTGACGCGTTCGGAGCGGACCTTCTTGGCGATGCCCATGGCCTCGGTGACCAGGCCGGTGCTCGCCTCGGGCTCCTTGTGCAGCAGGTGCACGGTGGCCATGCCGATGAGGTTCAGCGCGTAGGAACGCTGGTGCTCCTCGTCCTCGGCGAAGAGTTCCACGGCCCGCCGCATCAGGGGCTCGGCGAGGGAGGCGTAGGCGGGGCTGCGGCCGGCGACGTAGGCGAGGTCGCGGAAGGAGTGGCTGTTCTCCCCGTACAGCTCGGCCTCGGAGAAGAAGCGGATCCAGTCGGGGTCCGGCTCGTCCCACTCGTCGGCCTCGGCGAAGGTGTCCTCGGCCATCCGCACGGCCCGCTTGCAGCGGCCGGGCTGTCCCATGTTGGCGTAGGCGCGGGCCTCCATCGCGTACAGCATCGACTGGGTGCGGGGGCTCGCGCAGTCCCGGCTGCCGTACTGCGCGAGGTGGATCAGCTCCAGCGCGTCGTCGGGCCGGCCGAGGTGGATCATCTGGCGGCTCATGCTGGAGAGGATGTACGAGCCGAGCGGCCGGTCCCCGGCCTCCTTGGCGGCGTGCAGCGCGAGCACGAAGTACTTCTGCGCGGTGGGCTGGAGCCCCACGTCGTACGACATCCAGCCGGCCAGCTCGGCGAGTTCGGCGGCGACCTTGAACAGGGTGGCCCGGGTGGCCTCCGACTGGGGTTCCTGGAGCAGGTCGGTCACTTCGTGGAGCTGGCCGACGACCGCCTTGCGGCGCAGACCGCCGCCGCACTGGGCGTCCCAGCGGCGGAACATCACGGCGGTGGACTCCAGCAGGTCCAGCTCGGGCTTGGACAGGCGTCCCCGCGCGGCCGGGGCCGGCGCCGGCTCGCGCCCGGCGCCGGCGGCCTGGGGCGCGGGAACGAGCCAGCGCTGCATGGGCTCGATCAGGGACGGGCCCGCGGAGAGGGCCAGCGAGCTCCCGAGGAAGCCGCGCCGCGCCAGCATCAGGTCGCTGCGCGAGAACTCGCTGAGCAGGACCACGGTCTGCGGGCCCGTCCAGGGCAGGTCGACGCCGGTCGCGGAGGGCGTGGGGCGGGTGGAGCGCAGGCCCAGGTCCTCGACGGAGACGACGACACCGAAGCGTTCGGAGAACAGCTCGGAGAGGATGCGTGGGATCGGTTCGCGCGGGTTCTCCCCGTCGAGCCAGCGGCGCACGCGCGAGGTGTCCGTGGAGATGTGGTTGGCGCCCAGCTGGCGCGCCCTGCGGTTGACCTGGCGGGCCAGCTCGCCCTTGGACCAGCCGCTGCGGGCGAACCACGAGGTGAGCAGCTCGTTGGGGCGCTTGTCAGCGTGCGACGCGCTTGCCGCGCTCGTACCGCTTCCGCCGTTGCCGCTCACTGGAACGCCCCCATCCCTGAGACCACCTGTCGCCGAGTGCGCCAAGCCCTATCAGAATGCCGGTGGTTGTGGCCGCCCGTCCCCTGGTTGCCACCCTTCGAACGGAAAGTCGAGTTGCCTCCGGCATACCCATGAGTGCATGTGCCCCACGGCGTCATGCACACAAAGTAATCCTACGATCACCCGTCCAGCCACGCCGATCGCAGAATCGCCACCATTCGCCACCCCTTCGAATGAACTCCCGGTGGCCTGGGCGCGATTCACTTGACAGAGGCCGACCAGGAGTCGGTGCAACGGTGCACATCGGGGCGCGCACGGGCGAGCGCACCACCCTCGGTGCTTCCGGGCGCTGTCTGAACAGCGCCCCGCTGGGGAGGTGGAAGCACAGAGTCACGTTTCGCGTCCGCTGCGTAACCGTCGCTGCGTCGAACCCGTTGGAGGGGGCATGGGCTTCACGATCGGCATCGGCGGCACTCGGGGCATGCGCGACATCCGGTCCGGTGCGCGGCGCCGCGGCCGGGCGTCGGAGTGCACGGTCGTCGCCGAGTTCACCGGGCTGTGGGGCTGGGCCGTGGTGCCGGGGGCACGGGCCGCCGCGGGGGCCTGCTCCTGCGGCCGGGAGGACTGCCCGGCACCGGGCGCGCACCCCCTGGCCTTCGCTCCGGAGGTGCCCGCCGGCGCGACGCTGGACGAGGCGAGCGAGGCATGGGCCGAGTATCCGGGCGCATCGGTGATGCTGCCGGCCGGGCGGACCTTCGACGTGATCGAGGTCGCCGAGCCCGCCGGGCTGCGGGCGCTGGCGCGGCTGGAGCGCATGGGCCTCCCGCTCGGGCCGGTCGCGGCGACCCCGCAGGGCCGCGCGCTGTTCTTCGTCGCGCCGGGGGCTGCCGCCGAGCTGCCCCGCCTGCTCTACCGGATGGGCTGGGACGACCCCTCCGCCCTGGACCTGCGTGGACTGGGCCGCGGTGCGTACATCACCGCCCCGCCTTCCGACCGCGCCGGCCGGGGCCCGGTGCGCTGGCTCCGCGCCCCGGCCCTCGACTCGGCGACCAGGCCACCGGCGGCCCGCCTGCTGCTGGGGACGCTGGCGTACGTGGCCCATCGCTCACGGGCCTAGCCCTCCGGCTGCTGATCGTCCGGCCGCTGACTCACCAGCCGCTCGCCCTCCGACTGCCGGCCCCCGTCCGCTGGAGCGCTCGTGCGCCGCGCGGACGGTCGTACGGAAGAGCGCCCGCCCCCGATGACGGGGGCGGGCGCTTCCTCGTGCACGTGGCCGGTGCGGGCACCGGGTGCGGCCGAGTGGTGTCACTCGCCGATGAGGGCGTCCACGAACGCGGCCGGCTCGAACGGCGCCAGGTCGTCCGCGCCCTCGCCGAGCCCGATCAGCTTGACCGGCACACCCAGCTCGCGCTGCACGGCGACCACGATGCCGCCCTTGGCCGTGCCGTCCAGCTTGGTGAGCACGATGCCGGTGATGTCGACGACCTCGGCGAAGACCCGGGCCTGGATCAGACCGTTCTGGCCGGTGGTGGCGTCGAGCACGAGCAGCACCTCGTCCAGCGGCGCGTGCTTCTCCACGACCCGCTTGACCTTGCCCAGCTCGTCCATGAGGCCGGTCTTGGTGTGCAGGCGGCCGGCGGTGTCGATGAGGACGACGTCCGAGCCGATCTCCTTGCCCTCCTTGACCGCGTCGAAGGCGACGGAGGCCGGGTCGCCGCCCTCGGGGCCGCGGACGGTGTGCGCGCCGACCCGCTCGCCCCAGGTCTGGAGCTGGTCGGCGGCAGCGGCACGGAAGGTGTCGGCGGCGCCGAGGACGACGCTGCGGCCGTCGGCGACCAGGACGCGGGCGAGCTTGCCGGTGGTGGTGGTCTTCCCGGTGCCGTTGACCCCGACGACCATCACGATGCCGGGCGTGCCACCGGGCGGCTCGGTCTTGACCTCGCGGTCCATGTCCGGGCCGAGGAGAGCGATCAGCTCCTCGCGCAGCAGGCCGCGCAGCTCCTCGGGCGTGCGGGTGCCGAGCACCCTCACCCGCTCGCGCAGCCGTTCGACCAGCTCCTGGGTGGGCTGCACGCCGACGTCGGCGGTGAGCAGCGTGTCCTCGATCTCCTCCCAGGTGTCCTCGTCGAGGTGTTCCCGGGAGAGCAGGGTGAGCAGGCCCTTGCCGAGGGCGTTCTGCGAGCGGGAGAGGCGGGCACGGAGCCGGACCAGACGGCCGGCGGTGGGCTCGGGAACCTCGATCTGCGGGATCTCGAGCTCTTCGACGACGGGCGGCTCCTCGACGGTGGCGGTGCCGCCGTCCGGGAGGTCGACCTCCTCTATCGTCCGGCGCGTTTCGTCGCGCGGCGTCTCGGCCTCTTCGCCGACGTGCGGCTCGGCCGGAGGGGCGGTGATGTCGGGCGTGGAGGGGGGCGGCGGAGGCAGCTGCTTCTTACGGCGACTGCCCACGACCAGCCCGCCGAGCGCACCGATCACGACCACGGCGATGACTACAGCAAGGATGACGATGTCCATAACCCGTCCAGTATCAGCCATGGACCCCCTCAGGCGGCCTCTTGTGTGTTCCTCCCAGGGACAAAGGCCCCTGGAGGGAAGGAGTCGGAGCAAAGTACGATGGAAGAGGCCACGTCAACGCGCGTAGAGTCCCGACCGCCCCCTCTTCTCCCACGATCGAGGCACGGACCCCCCACATGAGCAAGACCGCCGAGACCGAAGGCGCCCTGGAAACGCGTGGCATCGAGCAGGTGCCCGACGAGGAGCGCACCGCCCGGACCCGCGAGCTGTTCCCGACCTGGGTAGGCGCCAACATCAGCGTGCTGCTGCTCACGATGGGCGCGAGTCTCGTCGTGGCGTACCGGCTCAACTTCTGGCAGGCCCTCGTGGTCGCGGCCGCCGCCCCGGTCCTCTCGTACGGCCTGGTCGGGCTGATCGGGATCGCCGGAAAGCGCGGTGGAGCACCCGGCATGGCGCTGTCCCGGGCGGTGTTCGGGCAGCGGGGCAATCTGCTGCCCGGTTCGCTGATCTGGGTCGCCCGCTGGGGCTGGGAGACGATCAACGCGGTGACCGGCGCCTACGCCCTGCTCACCGTGCTGGACATCGTGTTCGGTGTGCGGGCCGACGCGGTGCTGGACATGGTGACGCTGCTGGCCTTCGTCGTGGCGACGTTCGCGATCTCCGGGCTGGGCATCAACGCCGTGCAGAAGTGCAACAAGTACGCGGCGTACCTCTTCGGCGCCTTCTCGGTGCTGGTGCTCGGCTACCTGGTCGTCGACACCGACTGGTCGGCGGTCTTCGACCGGTCCGCCGGGTCGGTGGCGGCGATGATCACGGGCGTCGGCCTGATCGCCGCCGGCGGTGTGAGCTGGATCCCGTCGGCCCCGGACTTCACCCGGTACCTGCCGCGCACGGCCTCCTCGAAGGGGATCGTGGGCGTGACAGTCGGGGGTGCCGGGATCGTCGTCCTGCCCATGGTCCTGATGGGCATGGTCATGGCCGTCTCCACTCCGGACCTGGCCTCGGCCTCCGACCCGGTCTCCTTCCTCGGTGAGATCCTGCCGACCTGGATCGCGGTGCCCTACCTGCTGATCGCGCTGATCGGCATGCTGCTGATCAACTCGATGTCGATGTACTCGGCCGGCTTCACCGCGCAGACCCTCGGCTTCAAGGTCCCGCGGCACTGGGCGGTCTCCGTCAACGCCGTCATCTCACTGATCTTCGGTGGCGTGCTGATGCTGGTGGCGACCAGCTTCATGGGTTCCTTCATCGCCTTCCTGTCGCTGCTGGCCGTCGCCTTCTCCGCCTGGGTCGGTGTCTTCGGCGCGGACATGCTGCGCCGCAAGGAGTACGACGGCGAGGCCCTGGCCGACACCGGGCGCACCAGTGCCTACTGGTACCGCGGCGGCTTCTCCCCCGCCGCCGTCGCCGCCTGGGCGGTCGGGCTGCTCGCGGGCCTGATGTTCACGACGTCCGACTGGTTCACCGGCCCGCTCGCCTCGAACAACGTCATCGGTGAGTACGGCCTCGGCTGGGTCGCCACGGTGGTGATCTCCGGCCTGCTCTACGTGGTGCTGCCGAAGCCGCCGGTGACCGTCCCGGCGGCGCCCGCGGAGCGGGCCGAGCAGCCCGCGACAGTGACCGTCTGACCTGGACCGTCCGTCCGCTGTCCGTCCGGACGCTCGAGGCCCCCCGCACCCGGTGGTGCGGGGGGCCTCGACGTGTCCGGGCCGGGTCGAACGACTCACCCCCGGCCGCGCGGAGCGCACCGCGCCGAACGCGACCCGCCGCTCCCTGCGGCCGGACGTCGTACGCCCCGGGGCGGCGCGGGCCACGCGCCTGTCGGGGTCTGTCCACCGCGCCTGCCAGAGGTCTCGCCACCGCGGGCCGCGGCCGCACCGGCGGGCCGTGCCGGTGCACCGGCGGGTACCGGGCCGAGAGGGAGCCCTAGCCCGTCGGCCTCCTCCGGGAGGCGGGTACGAGACCGCCGCCCCCGTCCGGAGTGACCGGTACGGGGGCGGCGGACAGTGCGAGGAGAGGGGCAGCGGGGACTTGGCCCTTCTCCCCGGGATCGGGGGCGGTCAGCCCATCTCCTCCAGGGCCTTGCCCTTCGTCTCCTTCACGAACTTGAGCACGAAGGGGATGGAGAGCGCGGCGAAGATCGTGTAGATCACGTAGGTACCGGAGAGGTTCCACTCGGCCAGCGACGGGAAGCTCGCGGTGATGGCCCAGTTGGCGATCCACTGCGCGGAGGCGGCCACGCCCAGCGCGGCGGCGCGGATGCGGTTCGGGAACATCTCGCCGAGGAAGACCCACACGACCACGCCCCAGGACAGGGCGAAGAAGAGCACGAAGACGTGGGCGGCGATCAGCGCGACCCAGCCCTGCGTGGCCGGCAGCTTGCCGTCGACGAGGTCGAAGGAGAACGCCCAGGCCTCCAGGGCCAGGCCGATCACCATGCCGACCGAGCCGATGAGGGCCAGCGGCTTGCGGCCGACGCGGTCCACGAAGATCATCGCGATCACGGTGCCGACGATGTTGATGATCGACGTCGTGAAGGAGTAGAAGAACGAGTCCGTCGGGTCGACGCCGACCGACTGCCACAGCGTCGAGGAGTAGTAGAACGCGACGTTGATGCCGACGAACTGCTGGAAGACCGACAGGCCGATGCCGATCCAGACGATCGGCTTGAAGAAGAAGGTGCCGCCGAGCAGGTCCTTGAAGGAGGACTTCTCCTCGCGGTGCATCGCGTGCTCGATCTCGGCGATGCGGGCGTCGAAGTCCACGTCCTTGCCCTCGACCTCTTCGAGGATCTTCCGGGCGCGCTCGTGCTTGCCGACGGAGATCAGGAAGCGCGGCGACTCGGGGATGGCGAAGGACAGCAGGCCGTAGAGGACGGCCGGGACGACCATGACGCCGAGCATGACCTGCCAGGCCTCCAGGCCCATCAGCTCGCCGCGCTGGTCGCCGCCGGCGGCGTTGAGCAGACCCCAGTTGACCAGCTGCGACACGGCGATGCCGACGACGATCGCGGCCTGCTGGAAGGAGCCGAGCCGGCCGCGGTAGGCGGGCGGGGAGACCTCGGCGATGTAGGCGGGGCCGATCACCGAGGCCATGCCGATGGCGAAACCGCCGATGACGCGCCACATGGCGAGGTCCCACAGCGCGAAGGGCAGTGCGGAGCCGATGGCGCTGACGGTGAAGAGGACCGCCGCGATCTGCATGCAGCGGATGCGGCCGATGCGGTCGGCGATGCGTCCCGCGGTCGCCGCTCCGATGGCACAGCCGATCAGCGCGATGGCGATGACCTGGGCCAGCACCGCGGAGCCGACGTCGTAGCGGTCCCGGATGGCCTCGACCGCGCCGTTGATCACGGAACTGTCGTAGCCGAACAGGAAACCGCCCATGGCGGCCGCCGCGGCGATGAAGATGACGTGCCCGAGATGTTCGGGGTGAGCCGCTCTGGCTCCTGATGGGGGTGCCTGCGGTGTGCTGGCCACGTGTACTCCTCGGGCTGCCGGCAACGCTGCCGGGGTGGATCGCCTTCGAGATGCCATTGAAGGGACCTGAAGGTAAAAGCAACGTTGCAGAGACTATGCCTTCAAGTTTCGAAGTCAATAGGGCAAGAGCTATGAGTTTGGAGATGGCGATCCGAGTTAAGCGTTCAAGAGTTGAAGCGATCCCGGTCAGGGCTACCGCAGCCGCTGGCTGATGACCTTCGACACACCGTCGCCCTGCATGGACACGCCGTACAGGGCGTCGGCGACCTCCATCGTCCGCTTCTGGTGCGTGATGACGATCAGCTGCGAGGCCTCCTGCAACTCCTGCATGATCCGGATCAGCCGCTGGAGGTTCGTGTCGTCGAGCGCCGCCTCCACCTCGTCCATGACGTAGAACGGGCTGGGCCGCGCCTTGAAGATCGACACGAGCATCGCCACCGCGGTCAGGGAGCGCTCACCACCAGAGAGCAGCGAGAGCCGTTTGACCTTCTTGCCCGGAGGCCGGGCCTCGACGTCCACCCCGGTGGTGAGCATGTTGTCCGGGTCGGTCAGGAGAAGCCGCCCCTCACCGCCCGGGAACAGCCGGCTGAAGACGCCCTCGAACTCCCGGGCCGTGTCCCGGAAGGCCTCGGTGAAGACCTGTTCGACGCGCTCGTCGACCTCCTTGACGACCTGGAGCAGGTCGGCGCGGGTCTTCTTCAGGTCCTCCAGCTGTTCGCTCAGGAACTGGTGTCGTTCCTCCAGCGCGGCGAACTCCTCCAGGGCCAGCGGATTGACCTTGCCGAGCTGCTGGTAGGCGCGCTCGGCGGCCTTCAGCCGCTTCTCCTGCTCGGAGCGGACGAAGGGCCGGGGGCGGTTGCGCGGGTGCTCCGGATCGTCCGGCAGCTCCTCGCCCTCGGCGGGGGGCGAGGGCGGCACCTCTTGATGGGGGCCGTACTCGGCCGCGAGTCCCGCCGGTTCCACACCGAGTTCCTCCAGCGCCTTGGTCTCCAGCTGCTCGATGCGCAGCCGCTTCTCGGCGCCGAGTACCTCGCCCCGGTGGACTGAATCCGTCAACTTGTCCAGCTCCGCCTTGAGGTCGCGCCCGGCGGTGCGCGCGGCGGACAGCTCCTGCTCGCGGCGGGCCTTGGCGGCCTCGGCGGCGGTGCGCTCCCCGTCGGCCCGGACCAGGGAGACCTCGATGTGCGCGAGCAGCTGCCGGGCGCCGGCGGCGACCGCCTCCGCGACGGCCGCCTCGTGCCGCAGCCTGGCCCGGCGCTGCTCGGCACGCGCGCGTGCCTCGCGTTCCGCGCGGGCGGCGCGGTCCAGGGAGTCGGCCCGCCCGGCGAGGCCCTTGACCCGCTCCTCGTGGGTACGGGCCTGGAGCCTGGCCTCCATCTCGGTCTGGCGGGCGTTGGCTCCGTCGGCGGCGAGCCGGTCGCGCACGGAGGTGTCGGGTTCCTCCTCGACCGGCATCTCCTCGGCGACGGCGAGCCGCTCGGCCAGTTCCTCGACGTCCGTCAGCGCCTTGTCCAGCGCCTCCTGCGCCCGGGCGACGGCAGCGGCGGACCGCTCGGCCTCCCCGGCCGCCCCCCGCGCCTGCCCCGCCAGCCGGCCGAGCTGCTGGGCTACGGACGACTTCTCCCGGTCGGCGGCCCGGCGCCGTTCCCCCAGCTCCTCGACCAGCGCGGCACACTCCCGGCGCCGTCCGTCGGCCGCGTCCTGCGCCTCGGCCAGTTCCCCGCACCGCACGCCCAGCTCCTCCAGCTCCGCGGCGGCCTGGTCCACGGAGGCCTGGACCTCCAGGAGGCTGGGCGCCCCGGCGGAGCCGCCCTGCGCGAAGTGCGCGCCCAGCAGGTCGCCCTCGGCGGTGACGGCGGTCAGCCCGGGCCGGGCGTAGACGAGGTCCTCGGCGTCCTCCAGGGTGGCGACCACGACGACCCCGCGCAGCAGCCGCCGCACGGCGGGCATCAGCTCGGAGGGCCCGCGCACCAGATCGGCGGCGTACGGCGCCCCGACGGCGCGCGGTTCCTCCGGTACGTCGTCGGGGGCGCCGGCGAGGAGCAGGGCGGCCCGCCCGGCGTCCTGCTTGCGCAGCAGGCGGATGGCGTCCGCGGCGGCCGTCGGGGAGGTGACCGCGAGGGCGTCTGCGGCGGCGCCGAACGCCGCGGCCAGGGCGACCTCGTGGCCCGGGGTCACGGTGAGGAGTCCGGCGGCCGGGCCGAGCAGACCGGTGAGCCGGTCCTGGGCGGCGAGCAGCGACCCGGTGCCGTCCTTGCGGCGCAGTCCCAGCGCGAGCGCCTCATGGCGGGCCCGTGTCGCCGCGCGCTGCCGTTCCGCCGCGGTGGCCGCCTCCCTGGTGGCGCCCAGAGCCGCCTCCGCCTCGGCCAGTCCCCGCCTGGCGGCGTCGTACCGCTCGGCGAGTTCCTGGTCGTCGGCGTCCAGACCGTCGACCTCGGCCTGGAGCGCCTCGTACTCCTCCTGGGCCGCGGCGGCCCTCTCCCGGGACTCGTCCCGGGCCTGTGCCAGCCGCTCGATCTCGGCCTGGGCAGAGGCGGCGCGCGAACGGGCCGCGCCGACCTGGCCGCTGAGCCGGGCCAGTCCTTCCCGGCGGTCGGCGATGGCCCGGGCGGCGTCCTTGAGGCGGCGTTCCTCCAGGGCCAGCTCGCGTTCGAGGTCGGCGCGGTGGGCGACCGTGTCCTCCAGGGCGTGCTCCGCGGCCTCCAGGGCCGCCTCGAGTTCGGCCTCCTGGTCGCGGACGCGGGCGGCCTCGCGCTCCAGTTCCTCCGGGTCCCGGCCGCGCCGCTCCTCGGGAGGAGCGGAGGTGGCGCTCTTCACGCGCGCCTCGGCGAGCGACACCGTGCCGCGGACCCGTTCGGCGAGCTGGGAGAGCTCGTACCAGGTCTGCTGGGCGCGCTGGAGGCGCGGGGTGAGCCGGCGCACCTCGTCCTCCAGGTCCGCCTCGCGGCGCAGCGCCCTGCCCAGCTCCTGTTCGGCGGCCTCCTTGCGTTCCTTCAGGGCGGCCTCGTCGGCGATCTCGGCCTGGAGCGCGTCGCGCAGCCGTACGAGGTCGTCGGCGAGGAGCCTGAGCCGCGCGTCCCTCAGGTCGGCCTGGATGACGGCGGCGCGTCGGGCCACCGCCGCCTGCCGGCCGAGCGGCTTGAGCTGGCGCCGGAGTTCGTCGGTGAGGTCCTGCACGCGGGCGAGGTTGGCCTGCATCGCGTCCAGCTTGCGGAGCGCCTTCTCCTTGCGCTTGCGGTGCTTGAGGACGCCGGCGGCCTCCTCGATGAAGGCCCGGCGCCCCATGGGGTCGGCGTGCAGGACGGAGTCGAGCCGGCCCTGGCCGACGATGACGTGCATCTCGCGGCCGATGCCGGAGTCGGAGAGCAGTTCCTGGATGTCCAGGAGGCGGCACGTGTCACCGTTGATCTGGTACTCGCTGCCGCCGTTGCGGAACATGATCCGCGTGATGGTGACCTCGGCGTACTCGATGGGCAGCGCCCCGTCGGAGTTGTCGATGGTCAGCGACACCTCGGCCCGGCCGAGCGGCGGGCGGCCGGTGGTGCCGGCGAAGATCACGTCCTCCATCTTGCCGCCGCGCAGCGACTTGGCGCCCTGCTCTCCCATGACCCAGCTGAGCGCGTCCACGACGTTGGACTTGCCCGAGCCGTTCGGACCGACGACGCAGGTGATGCCGGGCTCGAACCGGAGTGTGGTCGCCGAGGCGAACGACTTGAATCCGCGGAGGGTCAGGGCCTTCAGGTGCACGCCGCCGGACTCTACCTCTCGCGGGTGTCTCACTCCATGAACCGGTGAACCGCCGCGGTTTCACGAGTGAACGTGCAGGGCACATCAGACGTTGAAGAGGGTGAAAGGATGCGCGGGGGAGAAAAGGGCGGGCCGGACGGCGGGGACGGGGGCAGGAAGCAAAGAAAGAAGGGACGCCGAAGCGTCCCTTGCAGACTCTGACACCTGAGCGGTTGTACGGGCGGGCCCGACCACTGCTGTGCCGCGTTGGAGCGATGCAGTGATCAGGTGAGCGCAGGCTCCGCCTGGTGTGCGTCAACGCTCTCCATGCTCTCCATGATCCTGTCGTGAGAAGCGGCAGCCGCCAACGCGTCGTTCTCCGCCTGGATCCGTCCGAGCTCGGATTCCAGGTCCTGGACGCGCTGCTGGAGCCGTCGCATCTCGGCGAGGAGTCGCGGGTCGGAGCCGCCGACGTAACCGAGAAGCGCCTTTGCCATGATGGATGGTCCTCCACAATGAGTGACCGACCGAAGCGGTTGGGTCGTGAGGGAATCGCACCCGCGGTGCTTGGCACTTTGGAGTTTTTCCTGCCGTTCAACCATGCCAAACAGCTAAGGTGCGCGGGGCTTTCAGCGTCTCACCAAAAAGTTTGACGGTCAACACGATCACGCCCCGTATTGACGGACGCCCGGGGGCACACGGCCTGGGAACGGCGACGCGGCGACTCCTGCGGGCCCCTGGGGGCGTGGCGATCATTCTGCGTGCGGAGCCTGCCATGAGACGCCGTTCTTGGCAACCACCTGCTCCTTTTCGCCTCGGGCACCCCTGAAGAGCAGCCGCCGGGAGACGCTCCGAGGTCCGCACGCGCCACCGCGTCAGCGGATGGCGAAGCCCTCGTAGCCGCCGCGGGGTGTGTCCCAGATCTCGGTGACGCCGTCCACGCGCCCGGGCGTGTCGTCGCCGCGGAGCCAGTCGAGCAGGCCCTCACACCGCTCACGCGGACCCTCCGCCACGACCTGGACGCGCCCGTCGGCCAGATTGAGAGCAAAACCACTCATCCCGCCGAGTTCCAACGCCCTGGCCCGGGTGAACCAGCGGAAACCCACGCCCTGGACCTGTCCGCGCACCCACGCGACCAGTCGTACATCCTCGCTCATGGGGGCAAGCTAACCAGTCAATGTCGCGCTGGACACTTCACCCCCTTGCGCCATGCGGTACCGTCCCCACCCAATGAATCGCACCTGAAACTCACTCGAACGTGTGAGTTGCGTGTTGATCGTGCGGACACGTCGGCCGCGAGGAGTCGACCGCGAGCGACGTCCGGCGCGAGACACGTCCAGCGCGAGGACGAGGAAGGCCAGAACATGGGACGCCACCGACGCTCCGCCGCCGGCCGCGCCGCCACGGGCCGTGCCGCGGAGGACCACCGCACGGACGGCATCACGGGGAGGGCCGGCACCGAGCCGGCCCCGGGCGACCGCCCCACGATGGGGATCGCGCCCTACCTGAACCCGGAGGCGTACGCCGAGGTCCGGGCGCGCAGTGACGCCTACCTGTACGCGTCCGGGGGCCCGGACGGCGACGGAGGCGACGGCTCCCCGCAGGCCGGCCGCACCGTCCCCTTCCCGAGCGACGGCTTCGCCCCCGACGAGGGACCGCAGCGCGCGGGGAACCACCGCCGCCGCAAGAGGAAGGGCGTCACCCCGGTCCGCACGGGCCTGCTCGGCGTCTCCGCCGCGGTCGCCCTCGGCACGGTGGCGGTGGCCACCGGCGCGGTTCCCGGCCTCGACAACTACCGGATCGGCGGCGGGACGAGCAGCGACGGCGGGGGCCGGGTGGAAGCCCAGGACGCGCCGACCAACACCCCGTCCGGGCAGGGCGGCACCTCCGGCAGCGCCGAGGCGGGCCGGGGCGGGGACGCCGCGAGCCGGGGCACCGACCGCTCCTCGGCGCCCGCCTCCTCGCCCTCGGGCTCGGCGTCCCCCTCCGCGCCGTCCGGGTCCTCGTCCTCGCCGTCCTCCCCCTCCGCGTCGGCGACCGAGCCCGCCGCTCCGACCGCCCCACCGTCGAAGACGGAGAGGCAGCGGTCCACGCCGGACACCGGGGCGAAGCCCACGCCGTCGCGCCCGGCGGGGGTGAAGCCGGCGCGGCCCAGCACGCCGGCCACCGCGTCGGACGAGGCCGTCGCCCAGGCCCAGGTGCTCAAGCTCGTCAACGACGAGCGGGCCAAGGTGGGCTGCTCCCCGGTGGCCGCGAACAGCGCGCTGCGCGAACTGGCCGAGGACTTCAGCGCGGCCATGGCCGCCGAGGGCTTCTTCGACCACACCGACCCCAGCGGAGCGACCCCCTGGGACCGCGCCGAGGCGGCCGGGATAACCGACCTCGGCGGCGAGAACATAGCCCGCGGCCAGGCCGACGCCCAGGCCGTGATGGACGCCTGGATGGACAGCCCCGGCCACAAGGCCAACATCCTCAACTGCGACTTCCGCACCCTGGGCGTCGGAGTCCACTTCGGCTCCGGCGGCCCGTGGTGGACGCAGAACTTCGGCTACTGAGACAACCGCGGGTCGGACGTCCGGGGCCGGGCGGCTTCCGGGCCCGTCATGCCCGTCGTTCGCCGTGGGCCTCCCTGTGCATGCCCGTGCACAGGGCCCAGACGACGAAGAGGTTGACGGCGACCAGGGTCAGGGCCCAGAGCGGGTAGTACGGGACCCAGAGGAAGTTGGCGATCGCGCCGAGTCCCGCGACGAACACGCCGAAGAAGCGGGCCCACAGCGCGCCCCCGAGCACGGCGCACCCGGCGACGACGAGGACGATGCCGAGGATCAGGTGCACCCAGCCCCAGCCCGCGAGACTGAACTCGAACACGTAGTGGCGCGTCGCGACGAACAGGTCGTCCTCCGCGACGGCGGCGATGCCTTCGAAGATCGCCATCGCGCCACCGAAGATCATCAATGCTGCCGCGAGGACGGTCGTGCCCGACACGGGGGCGTGCCCCGGCCGTGGGCCGGCTCCGGCCGTTCGGGGTGGGGCGGCGTCACGGGACATGGCGGACTCCTCGGGTGGCGGGGCGGTCCGGCCGGCTGAACGCTCGCAGCGGGCGGCCTCTCCCAGCGTGGCACGACCGCACCCCACCGGCATTCCGAGCGGCGACCGTGCGTCGGGGCACCCTGTCCCCGCTCAGCGCAACCTGCGGCACAGCGCTGCGCTCACGTACGCTTTGTCGTATGTCGACCACGCAGGAGCGCACGGAGGAGCAGGATCTGCCGTTCGACGTGTTCTCCAGGGCCTGTCCCTCGCGCGGCACCCTGGAGCACGTCACGGGGCGCTGGGGCGCGTTGACGCTCGGCGCCCTGTTCGAGGGCACCCTGCGTTTCAACGAGTTGCGGCGCCGCGTCGACGGCGTCAGCGAGAAGATGCTGGCCCAGACGCTGCACGCCCTGGAGCGCGACGGCCTGGTGCACCGCGAGGCCCAGCCGACCAACCCGCCCCGCGTGGACTACGAGCTGACGGACCTGGGGCGTGCGGTGGCCGAGCGGCTGATCGCGCTCATCCAGTGCCTGGAGGGGCGGATGGACGAGGTGCTGGCCTCGCGGGAGCGGTACGACGCCCGGCGAGCCCCTACAGGATGATCCTCGGCGGGCGCTGGCACTTCGGGCAGAAGTAGCTGGAGCGGTTCATCCACGGCCGGCGGCGCATCGGTGTCGCGCAGCGGCGGCACGGCAGCCCCTCCCGGCCGTACGCGTCGAGCGACCGGTCGAAGTAGCCGGACTCGCCGTTCACGTTGACGTAGAGGCTGTCGAAGCTGGTGCCGCCGACGGCGAGCGCCGCGTTCATCACGTCCCGCACGTGGCCGAGGAGTTCGGTGGTGCGGGGGCGGGTGAAGGTCGCCGTGGGGCGTTCGTAGTGCAGGCGGGAGCGCCACAGGGCCTCGTCCGCGTAGATGTTGCCGACGCCGCTGATCAGCGACTGGTCGAGCAGAGCCCGTTTGATGGTGGTCCGCTTGCGGCGCAGCGCCAGGTGGAAGGCCTCGTCGTCGAAGAGCGGGTCGAGGGGGTCGCGGGCGATGTGCGCGATGACGTCGGGCAGTCCGTCGGGCGTGGTGTCGTGCAGGGAGAGGCCGCCGAAGGTGCGCTGGTCGACGAAGCGGAGTTCGGTGCCGAGGGTGTCGGTGAAGCGGACGCGGACGCGCAGGTGCTTCTCGGCGGGGGTCTCGTGCGGCTGGACCAGCAACTGGCCGCTCATCCCGAGGTGTGCGAGGACCGCCTGACCGGTGTCCTCCAAGGGCAGCCACAGGTACTTGCCGCGGCGGCTCGGCGTGCCGATGCGGTGGCCCTCCAGGCGGTGGGCGAAGTCGGCGGGGCCGGCGATGTGCCGGCGTACCGCGCGCGGGTGCAGTACCTCGGCGTCGGCGACGGTGCGGTGGGCGATCCAGCGCTCCAGGCCGCGCCGTACGACCTCGACCTCGGGCAACTCGGGCATGGCATCCCCTCGGACGGTCCGGCGGACGAGCCGAACGCCCGCCCCGGGTGAGGGGCGGGCGTTCGGGACGTGCCGTGCGACAGGTGGAACTGACGGGTCAGGCGGAGGCGGACGGGGCGTCTGCGCTGGGCAGGTCCGTCGCTTCGGCGACCGACTGGGCCGCCGTCGCCTTGGCGCGCTCGTCCGCAGCGGCCCGGATGGCCCGCCATGCGGATTCCGCGGCCTGCTGCTCCGCCTCCTTCTTGCTGCGGCCGGTGCCGGTGCCGTACGAGACGCCTCCGACGCGGGCGGCAGCAGTGAAGGTCTTCTCGTGGTCCGGGCCGGTCTCCGTGACCAGGTACTCGGGGACACCGAGCCCTTCGGTCGCGGTGAGTTCCTGGAGGCTGGTCTTCCAGTCCAGGCCGGCGCCGAGGTTCGAGGACTTCTCGATCAGCGGGTCGAACAGGCGGTGCACCAGTTCGGAGGCCGCGTCGAGGCCCTGATCGAGATAGACCGCGCCGATCACGGCTTCGAGGGTGTCGGCGAGGATCGATGCCTTGTCCCGGCCGCCCGTGCCCTCTTCACCCCGGCCGAGCCGGATGAAGGAGCCCAGGTCGAGCCCGCGGCCCACCTCCGCCAGCGCACGCGAGTTGACCACCGCGGCCCGCAACTTGGCCAGCTGGCCTTCGGGCAGGTCGGGGTGGGTGCGGTACAGCGTGTCCGTGACGACGAGACCGAGGACGGAGTCACCGAGGAACTCCAGCCGCTCGTTCGTCGGCAGACCGCCGTTCTCGTACGCGTAGGAACGGTGGGTCAGCGCACGCACCAGAAGGGCGGACTCGAGCTGGTAGCCGAGCCGCCCTTCCAGAAGCGTGTGGGACGAGGCCTGGGTGTCCGCCTTCTTCTTGGCGGGTGGGTCCGCCTTGGCGTCTTCCGCCTTCTTGGGGACTGACACAGTGCCTCTCACCAGCCGCTCAGACCTCGAGGACCTGGCGCTTGTTGTAAGTGCCGCAAGACGGGCACGCGATGTGCTGCTGCTTGGGCTCGTGGCAGCGCTCGCACGCAACCAGGGTGGGGACCGCAGCCTTCCACTGCGACCGGCGGTGGCGCGTGTTGCTGCGCGACATCTTCCGCTTCGGAACAGCCACGGCTACTTCTCCTGCTTCTCGGCGGCGTCCGCGGAATCCGACCCGTCGCCGCTCATCTCGTCCTTCTCGCCGTCTTCGAGTGAACCGGCGAGTCCCTGCAATGCCGCCCAACGGATGTCGACGGCGTCATGGTGGTGGTCCGGGTCGTCCGACAGGCGTACTCCGCACTCGGAGCACAGACCCTGGCAGTCTTCCTGGCACACCGGCTGCATCGGCAGTGCGAGCACCACCGCGTCACGCAGCACGGGTTCGAGGCCGATCAGTCCGTCCTCGATGAAGAGCCGGTCCTCGTCGTCCTCGGCGTCGTCGCCCGGTTCCGCCGCAGGGCGGCCCCGGTCGTCGGCGTCAGGGTACGAGAACAGCTCCTGGAAGTCCGCTTCGAGCTGCTGCTCCAGCGGCTCCAGACACCTTACGCACTCCCCCTCGGCCTTGGCACGGGCGGTGCCTGTGACGAGCACCCCTTCCATGACCGACTCGAGCCGGAGATCGAGTTCCACCGGAGCGCCTTCCGGCACTCCGATGACTCCCTGGAGGCCGAGGTCCCGGGGAGCGTCGACCGTGCGGGTCAGGCGCTGCAGCGCACCGGGCCGCCGTCCCAGCTCGTGCGTGTCGAACACGAGGGGGTCGCGGTGGTCGAGGCGCGCGTTCAGAACCATTCCTGCTTTCGGTCTTTCCTTGCTGGGGGGTGTCGCCCTGAGGTGTTCCCGGGCAGCGTCGATCGCGGACGTACACGCGACCGAAGAGCCAGGATACTGGACCATGCGCTGTCGGCCCAATCCGGACCCCCGCGGCCGACGGCCCTAGAGACCGCGTCCTTGCTCGTAGGCCCGCAGCTGCTCGGCGCTGATCATGCTGGTGTCGAAGAGGCTGGTCTCGTCGAGGGCCTGCGGCTGAGCCTGCGGGGGCTGCTGCGGCTGCTGCGGCTGCGGGGGCTGCGCGTAGCCCTGCTGTCCGTCGTACGCCTGCTGGTGGGCGTCGTAACCCTGGAAGGGGTCGGCTCCCGCCGCGGCGTAGCCGGAGGCGGGGGCATAGGCGTCGGTCTGCTGCTGGTAGCCGTACGGGTCCTGCTGGCCGCCGTAGGCCTGCTGGTAGTCCGCGTACGGGTCGGGCTGCTGCTGCGCGTAACCGTACGCGGGCTGCTGCGCCGGCATCTCCGGCACGGCCTGGGCCGGCACCTGGGCCGCCGCCTGCTGCTGCTCGCCGTACTCGCGCTGCCGGGGCTGCTCGGCGGGGGCGTCCGAGAGGGCCGCGAGGCCGGCGAGGTAGTCGGCGTCGCTGGAGTGCTGGACGGTGGTGGCGTCGTCGGCGAGGGCCCCGAGGTCGTCGCTCGCGATCCGGCCGTGCAGTTTCTGGCGGCCGCGGCCGACGGCGTCCAGGGTCTTGGCCAGCACCGCCTCGAAGGCGCCGAGCTTGGTGTCCACGTAGGTGTCGGCGTCGCGGCGCAGGGTCTCCGGGTCGTGGCTGCGCTCGGGGGCGTCCTCGTCCTCGTAGCCGTTCTCGTCGAGGCCGGGTCCGGTGCCGAGCAGCTTCTCGCGGCCCCGGCCGACGGAGCCGAGGGTCTTGGTGAGGACGACCTCGAAGTTGGCGAGCTTGGAGTCGACGTAGTCGTCGGCCTCGGCGCGGACCTCCTCGGCCTCCTGGCGGGCCTCGGTGAGGATCCGGTCGGCCTCGGCCTGGGAGCGGCGGGCGACCTCGGTGTCGGAGATCAGCGAACCGCGCTCGGCGTGCGCGCTCTCGATGATCCGGTCGGCCTCCTGGCGGGCCTGGGCGACCATGTGCTCGCGGTCGCCGATCAGCTCCTGGGCCTGGGCGAGGGAGCCGGGCAGCTCGGCGCGCAGGTCCTCCAGCAGGGAGAGCAGTTCGGCGCGGTTGACCACGCACGAGGCCGACATGGGCATGGCGCGGGCGCCGGAGACCATCGCGGTGATCTCGTCGAGCTTCTTCTGCACGTCCACCGTGTGCTCGCCACTCTCTACAGCTGTGTTGGAGACGGACGGGACGACTGTACGACCCTGGGGTGTCCGGGGGACACCGGGTGACGGGTTGTCAGCCCCCGGGGTCCCGCGAGAGGTGCGCCCGGGTTCCGTGCGGGGCTCTGTCAGTCCTTCTTCAGGCGCTCGGTGAGGACGTCGAGGACCAGCGGCGGGACCAGGTGGGAGACGTCGCCGCCCCAGGTGGCGACCTCCTTGACCAGGGAGGACGACAGGAAGCTGTAGGTGGGGTTGGTCGGTATGAAGAGGGTCTCCACGCCCGAGAGGCCGTTGTTCATCTGGGCCATCTGCAACTCGTAGTCGAAGTCGCTGACCGCGCGCAGGCCCTTGACGATGGCGGGGATCTCGCGCTGCTTGCAGAAGTCGACGAGGAGGCCGTGGAAGGACTCCACGCGCACGTTCCCGTACTCGGCGGTGACCTGGCGGATGAGGTCGATCCGCTCCTCGATCTCGAACAGGCCCTTCTTGGCCTGGTTGATCATCACCGCGACGTAGACCTCGTCGTAGAGGCTGGAGGCACGGGCGATGATGTCGAGATGTCCGTTGGTGATCGGGTCGAACGACCCGGGACAGACGGCGCGGCGCACTTGAGTTCCCTCGCTCTCCGGTGTCATCGTGCGTCTTCGCACGTAGAGGCGGCGCGACCGTACCAAAACGTTCCCTCGCCGTAGCGACGGGCCCGGATCGCTTCGAAGCCGTCCGGCCACCGGAAATCGCCGCCCCTGGTGCTGCGCTCCACGGTGACGAGCGCGTCCCCGGTGAGCCACCCCTCGGTACGGAGTGTGAGGAGGATCTCCCGAAGATCGTCGTCGGAGACGGCGTACGGCGGGTCCAGGAAGACGATGTCGTACGGCTCGGCGGGGGCCGGGGTGCGGATGATCTGCTCCGCTCTGCCCGCCCTGACCTCGGCGCCGGGCAGGCCGATCGCCTGCACGTTCTCCCGGACGGTGCGGGCGGCGCGGGCGTCGGCCTCGACGAGCAGGACGTGCCCCGCGCCCCGGGAGAGCGCCTCCAGGCCGACGGCGCCGGACCCGGCGTACAGGTCGATGACCCGCTCGCCGTCCAGCGGGCCGCCGAGCAGGGACTGCCAGGTGGAGAAGAGGCCCTCGCGCGCGCGGTCGGAGGTGGGCCGGGTGCCGGTCCCCGGCGGGACGGCCAGGCGACGTCCGCCGGCCGTGCCGGCGATCACGCGGGTCATCTTGGGTCCTTGGTCGTGGGGTGGGTGTTCCCGGGTGGGGGTTCCTGGGTGGGGATTCCTGGTGTGTTCCGTTCAGTCTGGCAGGCGAGGGGGGTGGGTGGCTCGTGCTGCGCGGCGGGCAGGGGTCCGCCGCGGCCGGTCGTGGGGTGCCCGCGCCCTCTCGGGGCGGGTGCCGTCAGCCCTTTTCCAGGTACTGCTCCCGCTCCTCGTCCAGCAGGGCGTCCAGAGCCGTCCGGAGGGCGGGCAGGCCGGTCAGCTCCGGGTCGGCGGCCACCACCGCCGCCGCCTCCTCCCTCGCCTCGGCGATGATCTCCTCGTCCTCGATGACGGCGAGGACCCGCAGCGAGGTGCGGGCGCCGGACTGGGCCTGGCCGAGGACGTCGCCCTCGCGGCGCTGTTCGAGGTCGATGCGGGAGAGCTCGAAGCCGTCGAGGGTGCCGGCAACGGCGGCCAGGCGCTGGCGTGCCGGGCTCGCCTCGGGCATCTCGGTGACCAGCAGACACAGCCCGGGGGCCGAGCCCCGGCCGACGCGGCCGCGCAACTGGTGCAGCTGGGAGACGCCGAAGCGGTCGGCGTCCATGATCACCATCGCGGTGGCGTTGGGGACGTTGACGCCGACCTCGATCACGGTGGTGGCGACCAGGACGTCGGTCTCCCCGGCGCTGAAGCGGCGCATGACCGCGTCCTTGTCGTCGGGCTGCATGCGGCCGTGCAGGACCTCGACGCGCAGGCCCTGGAGCGGTCCCTTCGCCAGGTGCTCGGCGACGTCGAGGACGGCCAGCGGGGGCCGCTTCTCCGCGTCGCCGTCGGCGGGCCGCTCGGAGCCCTTCTTCGGCGCCTCGTCCTCGTCTCCGATACGGGGGCAGACGACGTACCCCTGGTGGCCGCCCGAGACCTCCTCGCGGACGCGTTCCCAGGCGCGGGCCAGGAAGTGCGGCTTGTCGGCGGCCGGGACGACGTGGCTGGCGATCGGCGAGCGTCCGGCCGGGAGCTGGTCCAGGACGGAGGTCTCCAGGTCGCCGAAGACCGTCATCGCGACGGTGCGCGGGATCGGCGTGGCGGTCATGACGAGCAGGTGCGGGGGCTGCTTGCCCTTGCCGCGCAGGGCGTCGCGCTGCTCCACCCCGAAGCGGTGCTGCTCGTCGACGACGACCAGCCCCAGGTCGTGGAACTGCACCTTGTCCTCGATCAGCGCGTGCGTGCCGATGACGATGCCGGCCTCGCCGGTGGCCAGGTCGAGCAGGGCGTGGCGGCGGGCGGCGGCGCCCATCGAGCCGGTGAGCAGCACCACCTTGGTGGCGTGCTCCGCGCCGCCGAGCATGCCTCCCTCGGCCAGCTCGCCCATCATCTCGACGACCGACCGGTGGTGCTGCTGGGCGAGCACCTCGGTGGGCGCCAGCATCACGGCCTGTCCGCCCGCGTCGACGACGGCGAGCATGGCGCGCAGGGCCACCATCGTCTTCCCGGAGCCGACCTCTCCCTGGAGCAGCCGGTGCATCGGGTGGTCGGTGGCCAGGTCGTCGAAGATCTCCCGGGAGACCTTCTGCTGGCCGTCGGTCAGGGTGAAGGGGAGGCGGTCGTCGAAGGCGGTGAGCAGGCCGTCCGGACGGGGTCTGCGGGGGACGGCGGGGAGCTGGGTCTCGGCGTGGCGGCGGCGGGCGAGGGCGACCTGGAGGACGAAGGCCTCGTCCCACTTCAGGCGGGCGCGGGCGTCGTCGATGTCCGCCTTGGTGTGCGGGCGGTGGATCTTCAGGAGCGCCTCGGGGAGGGAGACCAGCGCCCGGCCCTCGCGCAGGGAGTCGGGGAGGGGGTCGAGGGCCTCCTGCGCGCTGGGCAGCACCGTCTGGACCGCCTTGCCGATCTTCCAGGACTCCAGCTTGGCGGTGGCCGGGTAGAGGGGGATGAGGGCGCCCGCCCAGGACTCGACGCTCTCGGCCGGGTCGTCGTCGTCACCGCCGCGCAGCAACTCGTATGCCGGGTGGGCCAGTTGGAGTTTGCGGTTGAAGACGGAGACCTTGCCCGCGAACATCGCCCGGGTGCCCGGCAGGAGCTCCTTGTGCGGCTTGTGCACGCCGTTGCCGAAGAAGACCAACTGGAGGCGGCCGTGGCCGTCCGTGATGGTCACTTCCAGGCGCTGTCCCTTGCCTCGCGGGGCCTTCGACGAGGCGAAGGTGTGCAGGCGGGCGTCGGCGACCTGGGCGACGACCGTGACGTGCTCGTCCATCGGCAGGTCGGCGAGGTGGGTGAGCTGGCCGCGCTCCTCGTATCTGCGGGGGTAGTGGTGGAGGAGGTCGCCGACGGTGTGCAGGCCGAGGTGCTCGGCCATCACCTTCGCGGTGGCGGGGCCGAGCACCTTCTTCAGGGGTTCTCGCAGTGCGGGCACGAGATCCATTGCACACCACGCCACTGACAATGACCTCGCACCTCCCCGCGAACGCCGGGGACGGGCGTGCTACTCCACGCCGATGAGCAGCGGCGCGCCCTGCCGGCCGCCCCGGTAGACCACGGTGTCGACGGCGAGGTACGCCTCGCGGACGCGGGCCTCCAGGTGGGCGGCGACGGTCTCGGGGGCCTCGTCGCCGAGGACGAGGGTGACCAGCTCGCCGCCGGCCGCGAGCATGCGGTCCAGGACGGTCGCGGCGACCGCCGTGACGTCCGCGCCGATCACGGCCACGTCGCCGTCGACGAGGCCGAGCACGTCACCGGCCTGGCAGATGCCGGCCGTGGTCCAGGACTGCCGTTCGGCGACGGCGACCTCGGCGTAGCGGGTGGCGCCGGCCGCCGAGGTCATCGCCACCACGTCCTCGTCGAAGCGTCGCCCGGGCTCGTGCACGGCGAGCGCGGCGATGCCCTGGACGGCGGAGCGGGTCGGGATCAGGGCCACCCGGACGCCCTCGGTGCGGGCCTGTTCGGCCGCCGCGGCGGCGGTGTGGCGCAGCTCGACGTCGTTGGGGAGCAGCACGACCTCGCGCGCGTGCGCCCGCCGTACGGCCTGGACCAGCTCCCCGCTGGCGGGCGGCTCCCCCGGGCGCGCGAGCACGGTGGTCGCGCCGGCCTCGGCGTACAGCCCGGCGAGCCCCTCCCCCGGCACGACGGCCACCACCGCGCGCTGGGTGCGCTCCTGCGGCGGACGCCCGCCCCCGGTGGTGTGCACGTCCCCGAGCCCGAAGTGGGTGATCCGGATGCGGTACGGCCGCCCGGCCTCCACGCCCGCCTCCACGGCGGCGCCCGCGTCGTCGACGTGCACGTGGACGTTCCACAGGCCGTCGCCGCCGACGACGACGAGGGAGTCCCCGAGGGCGTCGAGCCGCTGCCGCAGCCGCGCCACGGCCGCGTCCTCCGCCTCCAGCAGGTAGATCACCTCGAAGGCGGGCCCGTCCCCGGCGTCCTCCTCGGCGGCGCACTCGCCCCCGGTCGTTCCCGCGGTGTGCTCGCTCGCGGGCGCTTCCCCGGCGCGCCCGACCGCGGGGGCCCCGGCGTCGTGCGTCACGCGCGCGAGCGGGGCGACGGCCGCTCCGGGCTCGGGAGTGCGGCGCGGGGCGACGGCCGCCCTGGGCTCGGGAGCGCTGCCCGTGAACGTCTCCACCAGGGCCGCGAGGAGCGTCACGAGGCCGCGCCCGCCGGCGTCGACGACTCCGGCCCGCCGCAGGACGGGCAGCCGGCCCGGGGTCTCGGCGAGCGCCCGGCCGGCGCCCTCGTAGGCGGCGCGGGCCACCTCCGCGCAGTCGCCCTTCGCCCCGTCGGCCGCGTCGGCGGCGGCCGAGGCGACGGTCAGGACGGTGCCCTCGACCGGGTGGGCCACGGCCTGCCGGGCGGATTCGGCCGCGTGCCGCAGGGCCAGGCGCAGGCCCTGGCCGTCGGTGTGAGCGGCCTCACCCCGGGCGGTGAGCACCTGGGCCATGCCGCGCAGCAGCTGCGCGAGGATCGTCCCGGAGTTGCCCCGGGCGCCGATGAGCGCGCCGTGCGCCATCGCACCCACGGTCTCCGGCAACGAGGGCCCGTCGCCCGCCTCCCGCGCCCCGGCGTCCACCGCGTGCGCGGCGAAGACCGCCTCCACGGCGGCCACGGCCGACTCCAGGGTCAGGTACAGGTTGGTGCCGGTGTCCCCGTCGGCGACCGGGTAGACGTTGATCGCGTCGATCTCCTCGCGCGCCCGCCCGAGTGCCTCCAGCGAGAGACCGCACCAGGTGCGTACCGCCAGAGCGTCGAAGAACCTCTGCGGCACCTGCGCCACCTGCGCCTCCCTGAGCTGCTGGACGTGGTCGGCAGCGTAGACCTTCGCGGGGGTCCGGCCGGTGGAGGGCCGGGACCGGCCCCTGAGCTGCCGTGGTAGTTTCGTTGTACGGGAGCAGCCGTTGTATGCTGCTCCGGTTGCCCGATCCCGATCGGGCCATCCCCCTGGCACCGCCACTCAGCTCCCGGATCGTTCGCGACTCCGAGTTCTTGTTCCCGGCATGCCGGGATCAACCGTAAGTGCATCTGAAGTCTTTGGAGTGACCCGTGGCTGCCAACTGCGACGTCTGTGGCAAGGGGCCGGGCTTCGGCAACAACATCTCGCACTCGCACCGCCGTACGTCCCGTCGCTGGAACCCGAACATCCAGCGTGTGCGTACCGTGGTCGGCGGGACGCCGAAGCGCGTGAACGCTTGCACCTCGTGCATCAAGGCCGGCAAGGTCTCGCGCTGACGCGTCTCAGCTGAGCGCGCGGCCACTGCCTGGTCCGCTGCACAAAGCCGGTCCACCTCGTGTGGGCCGGCTTTTTGCCGTCCCCGCACGGGCCGGGACCTGCCGGAGCGGCTGAGCCGCGGGCCCGTGGCGGTCGACCGGCGGCGGCCTCCCCGGTCGGGTCGTGGAGGAGGCCGCCCGGGGCGTCAGGCCGAGGAGGCGTCCCGCCCGAGTGCCCACCCGTGGTCGACCGGTCCGATGCCGCCGCCGAGTGCGAAGCCCGCTCCGATGGCCCCGGTGACGTAGGTCTTCGCCGCCTCGACCGCCTCCGGTACCGGCTGCCCCTTGGCCAGCCCGCAGGCGACGGCCGACGCGAGGGTGCAGCCGGTGCCGTGCGTGTGCCGGTTGTCCAGGCGCGAGGCGCGCAGCCAGTACTCCTCGGAACCGTCGGTGAGCAGGTCCACGGCGTCCCCGCGCAGGTGGCCGCCCTTGATCAGCACCCAGCGCGGCCCGTACTCCAGGACGGCCGCCGCGGCCCGGCGCAGGTCGGTGTCCGACTCGACGCGCACGCCGGTGAGTTGGGCGACCTCGTCGAGGTTGGGCGTGGCGACGGTGGCGACCGGCAGCAGCTTGGTGCGTACGGAGTCCAGGGCGGAGGCGGCGAGCAGCGCGTCCCCGTGCTTGGAGACGCCGACCGGGTCGACGACCGCCGGGGCGTCCGTGCCGCCGATCAATTCGGCGACCGTCTCGACCAGTTCCGCGGAGGAGAGCATGCCGGTCTTGACCGCCTGGACGCCGATGTCGTCCACGACGCTGCGGTACTGGGCCCGCACGGCCGCCACGGACAGCTCCCAGGCGCCCTGCACACCGAGCGAGTTCTGCGCGGTCACCGCGGTGAGCACGCTCATGCCGTGGGTGCCGAGGGCGAGCATCGTCTTGAGGTCGGCCTGGATGCCGGCGCCGCCGCCCGAGTCGGAGCCGGCCACGGTCAGGACCAGGGGCGGCCTCATGCCTCGACCTCGTCCCCGAAATGGTCCCAGCCGCCCTTGCTGGTCCAGGGCGCCCCGTCGACGGTCACCTGGGGCAGCGCGGAGGGGTTGAGGACCTCACCGATGACCTTCCAGCGGGCGGGCAGCTTCACGTCCGGCGGGAAGGTGGCCACGATCGCGTGGTCCTCTCCCCCGGTGAGCACCCACTGCATCGGGTCGACGCCGACGGCCTGGCCGATGTCGTTCATCTGGGACGGGATGTCGATCTGGCCGGAGCGGACGTCGATCCTGACCTTGCTGGCCTCCGCGATGTGACCCAGGTCGGCGATCAGTCCGTCGCTCACGTCGCACATCGCGGTGGCGCCGAGCCCCGCGGCGGCCGGGCCCGCGTGGTACGGCGGCTCGGGACGCCGGTGGGCCTCGACGAAGGCGCGCGGCGAGCGGAAGCCGCGGGACAGCACCGCGAACCCGGCCGCGGACCAGCCGAGCCAGCCGGTCACCGCGACGAGGTCGCCGGGCTGGGCGCCGCCCCGGGTGACGGGTTCCTGGTTGCGCAGGTCGCCGAGGGCGGTGATGGAGACGGTGATCGTGTCGCCGCGCACCACGTCGCCGCCGACCACGGAGGCGCCCGCGACCTGGCACTCGTCGCGCAGTCCGTCCATCAGCTCGGTCGGCCAGGTCACCGGCAGTTCGGCGGGCACGACCAGGCCGAGCAGCAGCGCGGTCGGCACGGCACCCATGGCGGCGATGTCGGCGAGGTTCTGCGCCGCCGCCTTGCGGCCCACGTCGTAGGCGGTGGACCAGTCCCGGCGGAAGTGCCGCCCCTCGACGAGGATGTCGGTACTGGCCACCACCCTGCGGTCGGGCGCGGCCACCACCGCGGCGTCGTCGCCGGGGCCCACCCGGACCGCCGGCGTGGTGGTGAGACGGGAGGTGAGCTCCCTGATGAGCCCGAACTCCCCGAGCTCACCAACAGTGCCCTTCATTGCCTTGGCTCCCCTTCTGTCCCTGTCCGTGCCCGGTCGCGCGTCATCTCTGTCCTCGTTACGGTCGAAATGACCGGCTCCGCGGTCGGGGTGATCGTCCACTCGTGTCGTTGCGGCAGCACGGCTCGTGAGGCCGCCACCCCGCGGGTCTCCCCGCGGAGAGCGGCGACGCGATACCGTGGCGTTCCTTTTCCCCACATGATCCTCGTGGCCGCTCTGGAGGTTCCGTGGTACAGGCGTACATCCTGATCCAGACGGAGGTCGGCAAGGCGTCGACCGTCGCCGAGACGATCAGCAAGATCCCTGGAGTGATCCAGGCCGAGGACGTGACAGGACCCTACGACGTCATCGTGCGCGCGCAGTCCGACACCGTCGACGACCTGGGTCGCATGGTGGTCGCCAAGGTCCAGCAGGTGGACGGCATCACGCGTACGCTGACCTGTCCGGTCGTTCATCTCTAGCCCCCTTCCGCCCGCTCGCTCCCGCACCGCTGATCGCCGCCGTCGGCTGCTCCTCAGCAGACGACAGCGAGTCGGCGGCGGTTCCCGTCCAGGGTGCGTCGGTCACCAGCTGTGGCGGAACGCGGACAAGCCACCGCCACCTGCGGACAGCGGGCGGCCGGCTGGGGAAACCCGCTGATCATACTGCGAGAAGGCGACCCCCGAGGGGGTCGCCTTCTTCGTCGTGCACGGCGCGGAAGCGGTCAGCGCAGGCCCGTGGGCCGCCGCAGCGCCGCCTGGACCAGCCGGTCCACCAGCTCCGGGTAGCTCACGCCGCTCGCCTGCCACATCTGCGGGTACATGGAGATCGGCGTGAAGCCGGGCATCGTGTTGATCTCGTTGATCACGAACTCGTCGTCCTCCGTGAGGAAGAAGTCCGCGCGCACCAGACCCTCGCAGGAGGCCGCGTCGAACGCCACCACGGCGAGCCGCTGGACCTCGGCGGTCTCCTCGGGCGTGAGCGGCGCGGGCACGACGCCGGGCGTGGAGTCGATGTACTTGGCCTCGAAGTCGTAGTACGCGTGCTCCGAGGGCGGCGGGATCTCCGCGGGGGCGGACGCCCGGGGGCCGTCCTCGAACTCCAGCACCCCGCACTCGATCTCGCGGCCGCGCAGCGTCGCCTCGACCAGGATCTTCGGGTCGTGGCGCCGGGCCTCCTCGATCGCCTCGTCGAGTCCGGAGGGGTCCTCGACCTTGGTGATGCCGATGGAGGAACCGGCCCGCGCGGGCTTCACGAAGAGCGGCCAGCCGTGCTGTCCGGCGAAGTCCACGAGCTTGCGGCGGGCGGCGGAACGGTCCTGCTCCCACTCCCGCGGCCGGATCACCACGTACGGGCCGACCTTCAGCCCGTAGGCGGCGAACACCGCCTTCATGTACTCCTTGTCCTGGCCGACGGCCGAGGCGAGCACACCCGAGCCGACGTAGGGCACACCGGACAGCTCCAGCAGTCCCTGGAGGGTGCCGTCCTCGCCGTACGGGCCGTGCAGCACCGGGAAGACGACGTCGACCTCGCCCAGCGCCTTGGGCACCGAGCCGGGTTCGCTGTAGACGACCTCGCGGTTCGCGGGGTCGACGGGCAGCAGCACGCCGCCCTCGGTCGACTCGGCCAGCTCCTCGACGTCCGGCGTGCGGCGGTCGGTGATCGCCATGCGCTCCGGTTCGTCGGCGGTCAGGGCCCACCGCCCGTCGCGGGTGATGCCGATCGGCAGGACGTCGTACTTCGTGCGGTCGATGGCCGCGAGGACGGCGCCGGCGGTGACCACGGAGATCCCGTGTTCGGAGCTGCGCCCGCCGAACACGACGGCCACACGCGGCTTGCGAGGCGGCTGCTCCGGGCTCTGCTCGGGGCTCTGGGGGAGGTTCTCGGTGCTCATATCGCGTTGAGAGTACCCGCCCGCGGTGCCGCGAGACAGCGTCGGCGGGGCCGCGTGGCGCGGGCGTCGCCCGGGTGCCCCGGCGGGGTCGCTCAGCGTCGTTCCGGAATCGCTCAGCGTCGCCGGGGCCCGGGGTCGCCGCCTTCCGGCACCGCTCAGCGCCGCTCCGGCTTGGCGCTGCGCGACATCAGCTCCTTGACCGCCACGACCGGGGCCTTCCCCTCGTGGACGATCGCCACGACCGTCTCGGTGATGGGCATGTCGACGCCGTACCCGCGGGCCAGATCCAGCACCGACTGGCAGGACTTGACGCCCTCCGCGGTCTGCCGGGTGACCGCGATGGTCTCCTGGAGGGTCATGCCCTTGCCGAGGTTGGTGCCGAAGGTGTGGTTGCGGGACAGCGGCGAGGAGCAGGTCGCCACCAGGTCGCCGAGCCCGGCCAGTCCGGAGAAGGTCAGCGGGTCGGCGCCGAGGGCGACCCCGAGGCGGGTGGTCTCGGCGAGACCGCGCGTGATGAGCGAACCCTTCGCGTTGTCGCCGAGGCCCATGCCGTCCGCGATGCCGACGGCCAGCCCGATCACGTTCTTCACGGCGCCGCCCAGCTCGCAGCCGACGACGTCGGTGTTGGTGTACGGGCGGAAGTACGGGGTGTGGCAGGCGGCCTGGAGGCGCCGGGCGACGGAGTCGTCGGGGCAGGCGACCACGGCGGCGGCCGGCATCCGGGCGGCGATCTCCCGCGCCAGGTTGGGTCCGGTGACCACGGCGATACGCTCGGCGCCGACCTTCGCGACGTCGTCGATCACCTCGCTCATCCGCATCGCTGAGCCGAGTTCGACGCCCTTCATGAGGGACACCAGGACGGTGCCGGGCGCCAGCAGGGGCGTCCAGTCGGCGAGGTTGGCGCGCAGGGTCTGGGACGGGACCGCCAGGACCGTGAAGTCGGCGTTCCGCGCGGCCTCGGCGGCGTCGGTGGTGGCCCGCAGGTTGGCGGGGAGTTCCACCCCGGGCAGGTAGTCCGGGTTGGTCCGGGTGGAGTTGACGGCCTCGGCGAGTTCGGCGCGGCGACCCCACAGGGTGACGTCGCATCCCGCGTCGGCGAGCACCATGCCGAAGGCCGTGCCCCACGATCCGGTGCCGAAGACGGCCGCCTTGACGGGGTTGCTCACGTGCTCTGCCCTTCTGCCTGCTGCCCGTGCGTCGGTGCCTGTGCCGCCCGCGTCCGGGCCGCCGGGGCGGCCCCCATCTCGGCCGTCCCCGACTGCGCCTGCGTGCGGCGGCGCTGCTCGATCCGTTCGCGGCGCGGGTCGTAGGGCGTGTCGGGCGCCTTCTCGCCGCGGATCTCCTCCAGCTGGCGGGTCACGGCGGCCATGATGACCTCGGTGGCCTCCTTCAGCACGTCCGCGGTCATCTCCTGGTCGTAGAACCGCGACAGGTCGACCGGCGGGCCCGCGAGCACGCGGTGGGTCTTGCGCGGGAGGAGGTTCGGCTTCCTGGCGTACGGCGGCAGCAGTTCGTTGCAGCCCCACTGGGCGACCGGGATCACGGGGCACTTGGTCTGGAGGGCGACGCGCGCGGCACCGGTCTTGGCGGTCATCGGCCAGCCGTCCGGGTCGCGGGTCAGCGTGCCCTCGGGGTAGAAGGCGACGCACTCGCCGCGCTCCACCGCGTCGATCGCGGCCCGGAAGGCGCTGAGCGCGTCCGTGCTCTCGCGGTAGACGGGGATCTGTCCGGTGCCCCGCATCGCGGCGCCGACGAAGCCCTTCCGGAAGAGCCCGCTCTTCGCCAGGAATCGCGGGACGCGACCGGTGTTGTACTGGTAGTGCGCGTACGCGAAGGGGTCGACGTGCGAATTGTGGTTCACGGCGGTGATAAATCCACCGTCGGCCGGAATGTTCTCCATTCCCCGCCAGTCCCGCTTGATCAGAACCACCAGCGGAGGTTTGCAGATCACCGCGGCGAAGCGGTACCAGAAGCCGATTCTGCGGCGGGGCACGCTGACACCTCTCCTCCAGGGCCTGGGGCCGGACAAGTGTCGCCCCGGGCCGCCCGTCTGTCGAGAACACCGTACGCCCCGGCGAGTGAACCGCCAGGTCTCCCGGGTGACAATGGCGGCGACGAGAGAAGGACGGAACGCTCGTGCAGTGGACCTTGGTCGTACCCGTGAAGCCCCTCGCCCGGGCCAAGAGCAGGCTGTCCGACACCGCGCACGACGGGGTTCGGCCCGGCCTCGCGCTCGCCTTCGCACAGGACACGGTGGCGGCCGCGCTGGCCTGCCCGGCGGTGGCGGATGTGGCAGTAGTCACGGACGACGCGCGGGCGGGGCGGGCCCTGGCGAAACTGGGCGCCGGGGTCGTTCCGGACGAGCCGGGCGGCGGTCTCAACGCCGCGCTGGCGCACGGGGCGGCGTTCGTCCGGTCCGCACACCCCACAAGCCCGGTGGCCGCGCTCAACGCCGATCTCCCCGCACTTCGCCCGGCGGAATTGACGCGGGTTCTGGCGGCCGCCGCGCAATTCCCGCGCGCTTTTCTCCCGGACGCGGCGGGAATCGGCACCACCTTGCTGGCCGCCGCGCCGGGCCGTGAATTGGCCCCCGCTTTCGGTACGGATTCCCGGGCCCGCCACCGCGCGTCCGGCGCCGCGGAACTGCGCCTCGACTCGGTGGACTCCGTGCGGCAGGACGTCGACACCGGCGACGATCTGCGCACCGCGCTGGTGCTGGGCGTGGGGCCCCGGACGGCCGCGGTGGCGGCGCGGCTGCTGATCGCCGGGCAGTAGGCTGCGGGCATGCAGGCGACCGCGTACACGTACGACCCCGAGAGCCGCAGCGGGCAGGTGCTGCTGGACGACGGCACGCCGGTGCCCTTCGACGCGGCGGCGTTCGACGCGGGGGGCCTGAGGCTGCTGCGACCCGGTCAGCGGGTCCGCGTCGAGAGCGAGGGCGCGGGCGCCGACCGCCGGATCACCCTGGTGACGCTCCAGACCTTCTGACCGCCCGGCCGCGCCGGGGCGCGGTACCGCGGGTCCGCTCCCCCGCCCGCCGCGGCCGATCCCGAACACGCCGCGGGCCGGACTCCGTGAGGAGTCCGGCCCGGCGCGTATGTGCCCTGTGCCCGTTCGCCTGCCGGACGCCGCCGGCCGCGTGCCGCTACTTCTTGCGGGCGGTGGCCTTCTTGGCGGTGGTCTTGCGCGCGGTCGACTTCTTGGCGGGAGCCTTCGTGGCCGTCGCCTTCTTCGCGGGGGCCTTCTTCGCCGTGGTCTTCTTGGCCGCCGCGGTGGTGGTCTTTGCGGGGGACTTCTTGGCGGGAGCCTTCTTCGCCGTCGCCGTCTTCGCCGCGCCCGTGGTCTTCTTCGCGGTGGTCTTCTTCGCCGCCGCGGTGGTCTTCTTGACCGCGCCCGTGGCCTTCTTCGCGGCGCCCGTGGCCTTCTTGGCGGCGGCCTTCTTGCCCGCGGCCTTGGAGATGGTGGGCGGCGGGCCGGACAGGCTGCCCTTGGGAGCCTTCTTGACCGCGATGTCGTTCTTCGGGAGCTTCTTCGAGCCGCTCACCAGGTCCTTGAAGCCCTGACCAGCACGGAAGCGGGGTACGGAGGTCTTCTTGACCCGAACCCGCTCGCCCGTCTGCGGGTTGCGGGCGTAGCGGGCCGGACGGTCGACCTTCTCGAAGGAACCGAAGCCGGTGACCGAGACCCGGTCACCCGCGACCACTGCACGGACGAGGGCGTCCAGGACCGCGTCGACAGCGTCGGCGGCCTGCTGCCGGCCGCCCAGCTTGTCGGCAATCGCTTCTACGAGCTGCGCCTTGTTCACGTCTTCCCCTTCGGAGACATCGCCAGAACGAATGTGTTCAAGCTTTTTCGCACGTTAGGCAGATATATACCGCAAATCAAACACGAAACGGGCTAATCACCCTTGTGCCGCAACGGACTCGGGCGGTCCCGGCTCGTTCAGCCTTCCTCTTCGGGGAATCGCCCCTCGTCGAGGTCCGCGATGAACCGGTCCAGGCGCCCTGCCGCACCGGCGAGATCGTGTTTGGCCGCGGCCGTAATGACCAGCAGCTTCCGGGTCAGCGCCATCCGTACGCCCTCCGGGACTTGCAGTGCGCGCACTCTTGTGTGCGCTTCCTTGAGCCGGACCGCGACCGCCGCATAGAGCTCGAGTTGGCCGTCGTGGTCCATGCACAGATTGTGCCATCTGGGGCGAGTTGTCGCCTGCGCAGGGGGCAACTGCCGCCTCGAACGGCCTCTCGCGCGCCCGCGGAAGCCGCGCCTCCATTACCTGCCTACCCCTGCAACCACGCCTCTAACGTGGGACGTTGACGGACCTGGCCGCCTCACCCGACCGAGACGGGCGCCGAAAACAGCCGTACCCCCGATCGGTCCGATCGGGGGTACGGCGGGGGTGTCGGGTGGCCGAAACTCGACCTTGCGGGGCCTCCGTGGAGGCCTCGGGCTCACACCTGGAGCGTCTGCGGTTTGAACGACGGCCGCTTGGCCTCGTACGCGGCGATCTCCGGCTCGTTCTGGAGGGTGATCGAGATGTCGTCCAGCCCGTTAAGCAGCCGCCAGCGGGAGTTCTCGTCCAGCTCGAAGGAGGCGGTGACGCCCTCCGCGCGCACCTCGCGGGACTCGAGGTCGACGGTGATCTCGGCCTGCGGGTCCCGCTCGGTCAGCTCCCACAGCGCGTCGACGGTCTTCTGGTCGAGGACCACCGTGAGCAGGCCGTTCTTCAGCGAGTTGCCACGGAAGATGTCGGCGAAGCGGGAGGAGATCACGGTCTTGAAACCGTAGTTCTGCAGCGCCCAGACGGCGTGCTCACGGGAGGAGCCGGTGCCGAAGTCGGGGCCGGCGACCAGCACGGTCGCACCCTGCCGCTCGGGCTGGTTGAGGACGAAGGACGCGTCCTTGCGCCAGGCCTCGAACAGCCCGTCCTCGAATCCGTCCCGCGTCACCTTCTTGAGCCAGTGGGCGGGGATGATCTGGTCGGTGTCGACGTTGCTGCGGCGCAGCGGGACGGCCCGGCCGGTGTGCTTGGTGAATGCTTCCATGACTCTCAGACTCCAGCGGGCGTGGGGACGTCGGCGGCGGACAGGTCGGCCGGGGAGGCCAGGTGGCCCAGGACCGCCGTCGCGGCCGCGACCTGCGGCGACACCAGGTGGGTGCGGCCGCCCTTGCCCTGCCGTCCCTCGAAGTTGCGGTTGGAGGTGGATGCCGAGCGCTCACCGGGGGCGAGCTGGTCCGGGTTCATGCCCAGGCACATCGAGCAGCCCGCGTGCCGCCATTCGGCCCCGGCCTCCTTGAAGACCACGTCCAGCCCCTCCGAGACGGCCTGCAGGCCCACCCGCGCGGAGCCGGGGACGACCAGCATCCGTACGCCGTCGGCGACTTTGCGGTCCCGCACGATCTCGGCGGCGGCCCGCAGGTCCTCGATGCGGCCGTTGGTGCAGGAACCTACGAAGACGGTGTCCACCTTGATGGACCGCAGCGGCTGTCCGGCCTCCAACCCCATGTACTCCAGCGCCTTTTCGGCGGCGAAGCGCTCCGAGGCGTCGTCGTACGAGGCCGGGTCGGGGACGGCGGCGGAAAGCGGTGCGCCCTGCCCCGGGTTGGTGCCCCAGGTGACGAACGGCGACAGCTCGGCGGCCTCGATGACGACCTCGGCGTCGAACTCGGCGTCGTCGTCCGTGCGCAGCGTCCGCCAGTAGGCGACGGCCGCGTCCCAGTCGGCGCCCTCGGGGGCGTGCGGGCGGCCCTGGAGGTAGGCGAAGGTGGTCTCGTCGGGGGCGATCATGCCCGCGCGGGCGCCGGCCTCGATCGACATGTTGCAGATGGTCATGCGGGCCTCCATCGAGAGCTTCTCGATGGCCTCGCCGCGGTACTCCAGGACGTAGCCCTGGCCGCCGCCCGTGCCGATCCTCGCGATGATCGCCAGGATGAGGTCCTTCGCCGTGACCCCGTCCGGCAGCGCGCCGTTGACGGTGATCGCCATGGTCTTCGGGCGGACCATGGGCAGCGTCTGGGTGGCCAGCACGTGCTCGACCTGGGAGGTGCCGATGCCGAAGGCCAGCGCGCCGAACGCGCCGTGCGTGGAGGTGTGCGAGTCACCGCAGACCACGGTGGTGCCGGGCTGGGTCAGACCCAGCTGCGGGCCCACGACGTGCACGACACCCTGCTCGACGTCGCCCAGCGGGTGCAGCCGGACGCCGAAGTCGGCGCAGTTCTTGCGCAGCGTCTCCAGCTGGACCCGGGAGACCGGGTCCGCGATGGGCTTGTCGATGTCGAGCGTCGGGGTGTTGTGGTCCTCGGTGGCGATGGTCAGGTCGAGCCGGCGCACCGGGCGACCGCTCTTGCGGAGGCCGTCGAAGGCCTGCGGGCTGGTCACCTCGTGCAGCAGGTGCAGATCGATGAAGAGGAGGTCGGGCTCGCCCTCGGCGCGCCGGACGACGTGGTCGTCCCAGACCTTCTCCGCGAGTGTCCTACCCATCGCTTTCCCTCCGGCCGGCGACAAGGCGCCGACCCAACTAGAGATCTTGAGGAGACGGCGCCCGCACCCCTGTAACCGGGCAACCGCCGCCAGGCCCTTTCGTCACGGGCCGTTGTGACTTCTTGCCATCAAGAGTGGCGGGTTCCACGGAAAATTGAACTTGCGTTTCACAGAGTGAGACGGGAGTATCGTTGCATGGACAACAGTAGCGGCGTCGGCGTTCTGGACAAGGCGGCCCTCGTCCTGAGCGCTCTGGAGTCCGGTCCGGCCACCCTCGCGGGGTTGGTCGCGGCGACCGGACTGGCACGACCCACGGCCCACCGCCTGGCCGTGGCGCTGGAACACCACCGTATGGTGGCGCGCGACATGCAGGGCCGGTTCATCCTCGGCCCGCGCCTGGCCGAACTGGCCGCGGCGGCCGGCGAGGACCGTCTGCTCGCCACCGCGGGCCCGGTGCTCACCCACCTCCGGGACGTCACGGGCGAGAGCGCCCAGCTCTACCGCCGCCAGGGCGACATGCGCATCTGCGTGGCCGCGGCCGAGCGTCTGTCGGGCCTCAGGGACACGGTCCCGGTCGGCTCCACGCTCACCATGAAGGCCGGCTCCTCGGCGCAGATCCTGATGGCCTGGGAGGAGCCCGAGCGCCTCCACCGCGGGTTGCAGGGCGCCCGCTTCACGGCGACGGCGCTCTCCGGGGTGCGGCGGCGCGGCTGGGCCCAGTCCATCGGCGAGCGGGAGCCGGGCGTCGCGTCCGTCTCCGCACCCGTGCGCGGCCCCTCCAACCGCGTGGTGGCCGCCGTGTCCGTCTCCGGTCCCATCGAGCGCCTCACGCGCCACCCGGGCCGGATGCACGCCCAGGCGATCATCGACGCCGCCGGCCGGCTCTCCGAGGCCCTGCGCCGCACCGGCTGACCTCTTCCCGTACGCGACCGGAGCGGGCCCGCCCCAACGCCGCGGCCGACCCGCTCCGCGCATACCGAAGCCCCCGTCGCCACGGGGCCCGTCGACGTACGGCGCAGGTCCGGGAACGCCGGAGGGGGCTCCCGTGTGAACGGGAGCCCCCTCGGGACTCGTACCCCCGACCGGATTCGAACCGGCGCTACCGCCTTGAGAGGGCGGCGTGCTAGGCCGCTACACAACGGGGGCGAGGATCTTGCAGGCGCCGCATGCCGCGCGCCGCAGATCCGAGCTGGTCTACCAGGACTCGAACCTAGACTAACTGAACCAGAATCAGTCGTGCTGCCAATTACACCATAGACCAATGTGGCTTAGACCAGTTTGTACCCCCGACCGGATTCGAACCGGCGCTACCGCCTTGAGAGGGCGGCGTGCTAGGCCGCTACACAACGGGGGCCCTAGCGATCCTGCATTGAGGTCGGCGGGAGCTACCCTGACCGTCCCCGCGGGAAGGATCTGTACCCCCGACCGGATTCGAACCGGCGCTACTGCCTTGAGAGGGCAGCGTGCTAGGCCGCTACACAACGGGGGCTTTGCGGATGATCTCCGCGGCGCAGATGAGCTCTGCGAGCTGGCCTACCTGGACTCGAACCAAGACTAACTGAACCAGAATCAGTCGTGCTGCCAATTACACCATAGGCCACTGGAACGCAAGCCCTTGCGGGGCTCTGTTCTAGCTTTGCGCTTCCGGTGACCGGCCTTTCGGCCCGCTCTCCGGCGGCGCAGGAAGAACATTACCCGAAGGTGGACGGGGCTCCAAAACGAGTATCGGCACCGAGGAGGGCGGGGAGTTCGGAGAGGGAGGCGATGCGGCGCGGGCCGGTCGGCGGGTCGACGGTCGCGTACACGCCGCCGCGGTCGATCCACACCGAGAGCAGCCCGGCGTCCGCGGCGCCGCGTCCGTCGATCTCCGGGTGGTCTCCGACGTAGGCCACCTCGTGCGGCGGGAGGCCGAGGGCGTCGCACGCCGCCAGGAAGGCGTCGGGCTCGGGCTTGGAGACGCCCAGCTCAGCGGCGCACAGGATGGCCTCGAACCGGTCGTGGACGCCGAGCACGCGCAGCTTGCGGTCCTGCACGACGAGGCTGGAATTGGAGAGCACGGCGTGCCGGTGGCTCTCGGCGAGGGCGTCCAGGACGGGCAGGACGTCCGGGAAGAGGGACCAGGCGGCCTCGTAGTGCGTGACGTAGCGCTCGAACCAGTGGTCGGCCTCGGCGTCCGTCAGCTCCGGCCGGCCCAGGAAGACACGGGTGCGGTTGCGCCGCTGTGTGACGAAGTCGACCTCTCCGGCCGCGAACCGGCCCCACTGCTGCTCGGTGATCTCCCGCCAGCGCACGAGGGCCTCCTCGGCTCCGCCGTACCCGGCGAGCAGTCCCTCCGCCACCAGGTGGGCGCGCATGCCCTCGCGGTCGGCGGTGGTGTAGTCGAAGAGGGTGTCGTCGACGTCCCAGACCACGGCGCGGATGCTCATGATCCGACGGTAACGCGCGGGCCGGGTGCCTGTCCGGTCGTACGCCGAAGGGGCGGCACCCGGGACTCCGGGTGCCGCCCCTCGGGGGCGTGCGGGTGTCAGGCCGCCAGCTTGGCGAGCGCCGCGTCGATCCGCGTCAGCGTCTTCTCCTTGCCCAGGACCTCCAGGGACTCGAAGAGCGGCAGGCCGACGGTGCGGCCGGTGACGGCGACGCGGACGGGGGCCTGGGCCTTGCCGAGCTTGAGGCCGTGGGCCTCGCCGGCGGCCAGGACGGCCTCCTTGAGGGACTCGGGGGACGTCCAGTCGGCGGCGTCGAGCTTCTCGCGGGCGGTGCGCAGCAGGGTGTCCGAGCCCTCCTTCATGGCCTTCGCCCAGCTCGCCTCGTCGGTGACCGGCTCCGGCAGGAAGAGGAAGTCGACGTTGTCCGTGATCTCGGAGAGGACCTTCAGGCGGGTCTGCGCGTGCGGGGCGACCGCCTGCCACTTGGCCTCGTCGAAGTCCTCCGGCGCCCAGGGGGCCACCGGGGCCTTCAGCCACGGGCGGCAGCGCTCGGTGAAGTCCTTCACCTCGAGCATGCGGATGTGGTCGGCGTTGATCGCCTCGCACTTCTTGAGGTCGAAGCGGGCCGGGTTGGGGTTGACGTCGCTGACGTCGAAGGCCGCGACCATCTCCTCGATCGAGAAGATGTCCTGGTCGGCGGAGAGCGACCAGCCGAGCAGGGAGAGGTAGTTGAGCAGGCCCTCGGGGAGGAAGCCGCGCTCCCGGTAGAGGTTCAGGCTCGACTGCGGGTCACGCTTGGACAGCTTCTTGTTGCCCTCGCCCATGACGTACGGCAGGTGCCCGAAGGCGGGGGTCTCCTTGGCGATCCCCAGCTCGGTCAGCGCCTTGTACAGGGCGATCTGGCGCGGGGTGGAGGAGAGCAGGTCCTCGCCGCGCAGGACGTGGGTGATCTCCATCAGCGCGTCGTCGACCGGGTTGACGAGCGTGTAGAGGGGGGCGCCGTTGGCGCGGACGATGCCGTAGTCCGGGACGTTCTCCGGGGTGAAGGTCAGTTCGCCGCGGACGAGGTCCGTGAAGGTGATGGTCTCGTCGGGCATCCGGAAGCGGACGATCGGCTCGCGGCCCTGTGCCGTGTACTCCTCGACCTGGGCGTCGCTCAGGTCGCGGCAGTGGCCGTCGTAGCCGGAGGGCCTGCCCGCGGCACGGGCGGCCTCGCGGCGGGTGTCCAGCTCCTCCTGGGAGCAGTAGCAGCGGTAGGCGTGGCCGGCGTCGAGCAGCTTGGCGGCGACGTCCTGGTAGATGTCCATGCGCTGCGACTGGCGGTACGGCGCGTGCGGGCCGCCGACCTCGGGGCCCTCGTCCCAGTCGAAGCCCAGCCAGCGCATCGAGTCCAGGAGCTGCTGGTACGACTCCTCGGAGTCGCGGGCCGCGTCGGTGTCCTCGATGCGGAAGACCAGGGTGCCCTGGTGGTGCCGCGCGAAGGCCCAGTTGAACAGGGCGGTGCGGACCAGGCCCACGTGGGGGTTGCCGGTGGGCGAGGGGCAGAAACGGACACGGACTGCTGGGGTGGGTGCGCTAGCCACGCTTGACAACCTTGTTGGTGAGAGTGCCGATGCCTTCGATGGTGACGGCGACCTCGTCGCCGACGTGCAGGGGTCCGACTCCGGCCGGGGTGCCCGTGAGGATCACGTCGCCGGGCAGCAGCGTCATGGCCTCGGAGATGTTGACGATCAGGTCCTCGATGGAGTGGATCATCTCGCTGGTGCGGCCGAGCTGGCGCTGGGTGCCGTTGACCGTGAGCTGGATGGTCAGGTCGGCCGCGGCGGCGAGGTCGAGGTCCGTCTCCACCCAGGGGCCCAGCGGGCAGGAGGAGTCGAAGCCCTTGGCCCTGGCCCACTGCTTCTCGCGCCGCTGCACGTCGCGGGCGGTGACGTCGTTGGCGCAGGTGTAGCCGAAGACCACGTCCTTGACGCGGTCGCGCGGGACCTCGCGGCACATGCGGCCGATGACGACGGCGAGCTCGGCCTCGTGGTGCAGCTCCTCGGAGAAGGAGGGGTACTGGATGGCGTCGCCGTGCCCGATGACCGAGGTGGACGGCTTGAAGAAGGCGAACGGGGCGTCGGGCACCTCGTTGCCGAGTTCGCGGGCGTGCTCGGCGTAGTTGCGGCCGAAGGCGACGACCTTGTTGGGGAGGACGGGCGGCAGGAGCCGCACCTTGCTCAGGGGCACCTTGGTGCCGGAGAGCTCGAAGTCCGCGAACGGGATGCCCTTGATGATGTCGAGGACGAGCTGGTCCGGCTGGTCGCCCTCGACCGCGCCGAAGGCGACGTTCCCGTCGATGGAGAACCTGGCGATGCGCACGGGTTGCTTGGCCCCTTGCTGAGCTGGCTGGAGTCTGACGCTCCAGGCTAACGCGGCACAGGGCGGGCGCCTCGCGCATCGCCTGCCGTGGCCCTACGGGGTGTGGCGGTCCGGCGCGCGGGCGCCCGGGTGCTCGTGGGGCCGGCCGAAGGCCGGACGGCCGGCGTACTACTGTGCGGCGGAGGCCGCGACGGGGATCTCCATCAGGACCGTGCGCCGGGGGTTGGCGGTCTGGGTGGGGAGCTCGACGGCGTGCTCCGGCTGCTGGGGCGTCTGCAGCTCGTCGGCGCCGGCGAGGTGCGCCAGCGTCGTGCGTCGCGGGTTGGCGATCTTGTGGAACATCATCGTCGTCTTCACGGTTGAACGAGACCCTGTCGTGTCCGGGCGCCCCGGGGGCCGCAAGAAGCCCTCCGAAGGCGCGGGTTGTCGGTTTTGCCTTCTCTGTAAAGCGTCAGGCTAAACATGCGATTCCCCGCCGACCCGAGCAGGGTGCGTGATCTGCGTGTGAGTTTGCTCACTTATCAAGGGTCAAACCGGTCAATTCCGGCTTGCGTAACACCCCGACGAAACAGACATTGCCCACCTGAACCCATCATTCCGCTCCTGATCATGTCGACTGGGACACCTTTCGGCCCTCGACGACTCGCGGGCATACGCCCCTTTTGCGGGTGATCATTTTCTACGACCGGTGACCCGTCCCTCACGTGCTGTCACCTAGGTCACGGCCTGGCTCACGGGCCTTGTTGGAGATCCGGCACTGTGCTGGAATTCCACGGACCGCTGCGGGATCGAGCCGGTGCACAGGGGGCGCACACCAGCGCCGAGCGGCGGCGAGAAGGGGGAACCAGCGCCGGTCACTCACGACCACCACGGGGGCGTAATTCAGGGCGCCCCTATGACGCCGACACCGTGCCCAGCCGTTCACGCGGCCGGGCGCCTGGTCCAGAGGTTGCGACGCTAGTGCAGGGACGTTTCAAGAGGGATGGCAGCGCTTCGGCGGAGCCGGAGCCGCACGGCGGGACTGGCCCCAAGGCCGTCAGCTCCTCGCCCCAGCACGCCCAGAGCCCGGGCCAGGCCCCGTCCGGCGACGGCGGGGACGGCACCGGACGCCCCGGCCGGCCGGCCTCGTCCGCGTCCGGTCAGCAGGCGTCCGCGAAGCCGGCCAAGGCATCGACCGGCCCCGGCCCGCGAATAGCCCTGCGCAACTGGCGGATCTCGACCCGTCTGGTGTCGCTGCTCGCGCTCCCGGTGGTCGCGGCCACCTCGCTGGGCGCGATGCGTATCAGCCAGTCGATGGACGACATCCAGCAGCTCGACAACATGAAGCTGCTGACGGAGATGACCAAGCAGGCCACCGAGCTGGCCGCCGCTCTCCAGGAGGAGCGCGACCAGTCCGCCGGTCCGCTGGCGCACGGCTCGACCTCCAGCGCGATCGCCGTCAAGGGCGACCGGGAGAAGACCGACCGGGCCCTGAAGAACTTCCTCGACAACTCCGAGGAGATCGACGCCGCCAGCAAGGACGGCAACCTCGTCGGTGTCCGCGACAGCCTCGTCGGCCTCGCGAGCGACCTCAACGGCCTGAACAAGATCCGGAGCACCGCCTATCAGGCGAAGGACAACTCGACCCAGACCGTCGAGGCCTACCACCGCCTGATCACCCACCTGCTCGACCTCTCGCAGGACATGGCGGAGGCGACCAGCAACCCCGACATGATCCAGCGCACGCGCGCCCTGTCGGCCTTCTCCTCGGCCAAGGAGTACGCCTCGATCCAGCGCGCCGTCCTCGCGGCCGCGCTCCCGGCGAACAACACGAGCAAGGGCAAGCTCACCGAGAACGACCGGCTCTACGCCCAGTCGGCCCTCCAGAGCCAGACCTCCGAGGTCCGCAGCTTCACCAGCATCTACGGCGACGGCGCCGAGGAACTCCTCAAGCCGATCTCCGAGGGCAACCCGGTGATCGAGTCCTCCGACCAGTACGCCGGCCGCGCGCTCGGCCAGGCCAACGGTCTGGACGACCTGAAGGTCCGCTCGTACCAGGACTGGCTGGACGACAGCTCCACCAAGATCCAGCAGATGAAGAACATCGAGCTCAAGCTGCTGGAGGACATGGAGCAGCAGGCTCGCGAGCTGCGCAGCGAGTCCGAGCGCGAAGCCATCATCTCCGGTGTGATCATCCTGCTGGTGCTCGGCGTCTCGCTGGTCGGCGCCTTCGTCGTGGCGCGGTCCATGATCCGCTCGCTGCGCCGCCTGGAGGACACCGCGACGAGGGTCGCCCAGGACCGCCTGCCCGAGCTGGTCAAGCAGCTCTCCGAGACCGACCCGCAGGACGTCGACACCTCGGTGGAGTCGGTCGGCGTGCACTCCCGGGACGAGATCGGCCGGGTGGCCGCGGCCTTCGACGACGTGCACCGCGAGGCGGTCCGCCTCGCCGCCGAGCAGGCCCTGCTGCGGGGCAACGTCAACGCGATGTTCACCAACCTCTCGCGCCGCTCCCAGGGCCTCATCCAGCGTCAGCTCTCGCTCATCTCCGAACTGGAGTCCCGCGAGGCCGACCCGGACCAGCTGTCCTCGCTGTTCAAGCTCGACCACCTCGCGACGCGCATGCGCCGTAACGGTGAGAACCTCCTCGTCCTCGCCGGTGAGGAGCCCGGCCGGCGCTGGACCCGGCCGGTGCCGCTGGTCGACGTGCTCCGTGCCGCCGCCTCCGAGGTGGAGCAGTACGAGCGCATCGAACTGGCCTCCGTGCCGACCACCGAGGTCGCCGGCCGCGTGGTCAACGACCTCGTGCACCTGCTCGCCGAGCTGCTGGAGAACGCGACCTCGTTCTCCTCCCCGCAGACCAAGGTCAAGGTCACCGGTCACGCGCTGCCCGACGGCCGGGTGCTGATCGAGATCCACGACACCGGCATCGGCCTCTCCCCCGAGGATCTCGCCGCGATCAACGAGCGGCTGGCCTCGCCGCCGACCGTGGACGTCTCGGTCTCCCGGCGCATGGGTCTGTTCGTGGTCGGCCGGCTCTCGCAGCGCCACGGCATCCGCATCCAGCTGCGTCCGTCCGACTCCGGTGGCACGACCGCGCTGGTCATGCTGCCCGTCGACGTCGCCCAGGGCGGCCGCAAGCCGCAGCCCAAGCCCGGTCAGGGCCCCTCGGGCGGCGGCCCGGCCGCGGCCCAGGCGGCGGCCGGTGTCGCGGCGGCCCGGCGCGGTGGTGGCCAGGGCGGTGGCGGTCAGGGCGGTGGCGCCCTCGGGGGCGGTGCCTTCGGTGGCGGCGGTGCCCTCGGTGCCGGTGCGCCGGGCGGCGGCCGGCTCGGTGCCGCACAGGGACCGCGGGCCGCGCTGCCCGGACGCGACGCGGGCTCCCAGTCGCGCGGGCCGCAGGCCCCGGCGGGCCCCCACCAGCAGAACCGCCCGGCTCCGGCCGGCGCCGGACAGGCGCCCGGTGCGCCGCAGGGTTTGCAGGCCGCCGGCACCAACGCGCCGCAGGGCTCCGCTCCGCAGGGCAACGCGCAGGGCCAGGACGCCTTCGGCGGCGGACGCGGTCCGTCGGCGCCCGCGCAGCGCGGCAAGCGCCGCGGCAACGGGAAGGGCGACGCCGAGCAGGGCCGCCGTCCGCAGCTGCCGCCGCGCGGCGGTCCGCGGGCCGAGCTGCCCGGCGGCACTCCGCAGCCCCGCACGCCGAGCTGGAGCGACGAGAACGCGCAGCCGTCCGTGCCCCGTGCCTCGCTGGACGCCCCGCGCGGCCACGAGGAGCCGGACAGCTCCCGTACGGACCGGACTCCGCGCTTCGACGACCGTCAGGGTCCCGGCGCCACCACCGAGATGCCCGCGGTCCCCGCGCTCGGCGAGGCGCAGGGCCCCGCGGCCACGGCCGAGTTCGCCCGCCCGGACTTCGACGCCCCGGCCCCGCGCCGGGCCGAGCCGCCGCAGCAGCAGCAGCAGCAGCAGCACGACAACAGCCTGTTCTCGCGGCCCGCACAGGGCCAGCACGGTCAGGGCCAGTACGGCCAGGAGCAGTACGGCCAGTACCCGCAGGAGCAGTACGGCGGGGACCAGTACGGGCAGGGCGGCGGGAACGCCTCCCGCGACGACCAGTTCGCGCGGCCCGAGCCGGCCGCTCCGCAGCACAACGGCGGGGCGTTCGTCCGCTCGGACGTCTTCGGCACCCAGTCCGGTCAGGCGGGTCCGAACGATCCGGCCTCGACCGGCCGGTTCCCCGGCGCCCAGAACCCGAACCCGAACGACGGGATCGACGGCTCGACCGGGCAGCACCGGCTGCCGGAGCGGCAGAACCCGGCCCCCACCGGCCAGTTCGACCGCCCGCAGGTCAACGGCGCGCGCGGCGGCAACGACTTCGGCGCCCCGCGTCCGCCGGCCCCGCAGCGCCCCGCCCACCAGGAGCCCGCGGGCGGCAACGCCAACGGGAGTGCCGCCCAGCGGCCCGGTGACGGTTGGGCCCTGCCCCCGGCCTCCGGTCCCGGCGACGGCCGTACCCCGCTGTACGACACGCTGGAGACCAACTGGTTCCACGGGGACCGCGAGGCGAGGGCGCAGCAGAGTGCCCCGGCCGCGGCCCCGGAGCCGCAGGCGGCCCAGCCCCAGACCCCGGCGGCCCCCCAGCGGCCCGCCACCTCCGCCTGGCGCAGCTCGCCGAACGACGACCTCGTCCGGCAGGCCGAGCGCGTGCGGCAGCCCGCCGCGGGCGGTATCACCACCTCCGGCCTGCCGCGCCGGGTGCCCCGGGCCAACCTGGTCCCGGGCACGGCTCAGCAGCAGTCGCACCAGAACGGTCCGCAGGTATCGCGTGCGCCCGACGAGGTGCGCGGCCGGCTGACCAATCTCCGTCGGGGAATCGCACAGGGCCGTCAGGCCGGTACCAACCAGACCGGCAGCTACCCGCGGCCCACTCACCAGCAGGAGCGTTAGTTGAGCCCGATGAGCCAGGCGGCACAGAACCTCAACTGGTTGATCACGAATTTCGTGGACAACACCCCGGGGGTGTCCCACACCGTCGTCGTGTCCGCCGACGGACTCCTCCTGGCGATGTCGGAGGGCTTCCCGCGCGACCGCGCCGACCAGCTCGCGGCCGTCGCCTCCGGGCTGACCTCGCTGACCGCCGGGGCGTCCCGGATCTTCGAGGGCGGCAACGTGGCACAGACGGTCGTGGAGATGGAACGAGGGTTCCTCTTCCTCATGTCCGTCTCGGACGGCTCGTCCCTGGCCGTTCTCGCTCACCCGGAGTGCGACATCGGCCTCGTCGGCTACGAGATGGCGCTCCTGGTCGACCGCGCGGGGGCGGTGCTCACGCCCGATCTGCGCGCTGAACTACAAGGCAGTCTGCTCCACTGATCGGCCCCGGCACCACCCGTGTTACCAAATCACCGTCCGGCCGCCACAATCCCCCCACCGGCCTCTTCAGACGGCACGACTGACCGACCTGCTGTCCCGCCCGGAGGATTCATGACCCCGCCCACCGCCTCTCATGATCCGTACGCGGAGCCGTACGAGGACGAGGGCGACCAGCCGCTGGTACGTCCGTACGCGATGACCGGTGGCCGGACACGGCCGCGCTATCAGCTCGCCATCGAGGCGCTGATCAGCACCACGGCCGACCCGGCAGCGCTCATGGGGCTCCTTCCCGAGCACCAGCGCATCTGCCACCTGTGCCGCGAGGTGAAGTCGGTGGCGGAGGTGTCGGCCCTGCTGGCGATGCCGCTGGGCGTGGCCCGGATCCTGGTCGCGGACCTCGCGGAGGCAGGGCTCGTCGCCATCCACCAGCCGGGCGGCGACGAGAACAACGGCGGTGCACCGGACGTGACACTGCTCGAAAGGGTGCTCAGTGGACTTCGAAAGCTCTGACGGAGGTCGGGCGACCACCTCCGCGAAGATCGTGGTGGCCGGCGGCTTCGGTGTCGGCAAGACCACGTTCGTGGGCGCCGTCTCCGAGATCAACCCGCTGCGCACCGAGGCCGTGATGACCTCGGCCAGCGCGGGGATCGACGACCTCACGCACGCCGGGGACAAGACGACCACGACGGTCGCCATGGACTTCGGCCGCATCACGCTCGACCAGGACCTGATCCTGTACCTGTTCGGCACGCCCGGCCAGGACCGTTTCTGGTTCATGTGGGACGACCTGGTGCGCGGCGCCATCGGCGCGGTCGTGCTGTGCGACACCCGCCGGCTCGCCGACTGCTTCCCGGCGGTGGACTACTTCGAGAACTCCGGTCTGCCGTTCGTCGTCGCCCTCAACGGCTTCGACGGCCAGCAGCCGTACTCCCCGGACGAGGTCCGCGAGGCGCTCCAGATCGGGCCGGACACCCCGATCATCACGACGGACGCGCGGCACCGGGCGGACGCGAAGAGCGCGCTGATCACGCTGGTCGAGCACGCGCTCATGGCACGACTGCGGTAGGCCCGGCGACGGTCGCAACCAAGTCGGCAATGATCTACGGCAGTTGTCGTAGGCGGTCCGGAGCCGACTGTGTCCTTTGACACGGTCGGCTCCGGCGTTCATAACGTTTCGGCAGAGGAATCGGGTGGTACGGCCACGCGTAGCGCACATCCCGTCTCGCTGTGCTCACGAACGCCCCGCCTTTTGACGTCGCTCGCTCTTTTTGACCGTTTTATCTGGGGCTTACATCACGTGTAACCCCCGCGTTCCAGTGTTTGGAAGAGCGCAGGTCCGCGTGCTGGAATGCCAGAACTGCCCAATGGTCAAAGACGTACTCAGCAGTAGTGCGTACTCGATGACGGACTGGGCTCTGAGACACAGCGGCACGACGTAGGTGCCGACCGCCGAGAGGTTGTTGGTCGAGTGAGGCGAAGCAAGAACAGTCCCGAGCCATCGGCCCGGGGCAACTTCACCCCGCCGTCGCGCGCAGCGGCGTCCGCCCCCGTGCCCGCTGCGGAAGCCAAGGCCGAGCCCGCCCCGAGCGGTGGCCGTTTCTCGCCGCGCAACTGGCGTGTGACCACCCGGCTGAACGCGATCCTGCTCATACCCGTGCTGGTCGGCCTCGTCATGGGCGGCTTCCAGGTGAAGAGCTCGATCGACACCTGGTCGGACGCCGAGGACGCCGAGAGCACCGCGCGCCTGGTCCGGGCCTCGCTGAGCTATGCCAACGCCCTCTACAACGAGCGTGACCTGACCGCGGCCCCCCTGCTCCAGGGCAAGGGCGAGAAGGACGCCGGTGTCACCCAGGCCCGCCGCGCGACCGACCAGGCGGCCGACGCCTTCGACGAGGCCGCCCAGGCCATGCCCGGCAAGGCGGGTCTGGAGCGCCGGCTGAAGGTGTTCCGCGAGCAGGAGCCCAAGCTCCAGACGCTCCGCGTGGCCGCCTACACCTCCAAGCTCAAGGGCGTGGAGACCGAGGAGGGCTACACCGGGATCGCCCACCCCCTGATGGAGTTCGCCAACGAACTCGGTCTGGGCACCGGCAACATCACCTCCTACGGCCGTACCGTCTACGCGATCTCCCTGACCAAGGCCGCGCTCTCGCTGCAGCGCTCCATCGGCATGCACATGCTGGTCAAGCCGGGTCCGGACCCGAGCCACCTCGCCAGCCAGCGCGTCGCCCTCTCCTCGTACGCCTACCTCGAGCGCATCGCCATCGAGGAGTACATCGGCGGCGGTACCGAGGCGGACGCGCAGAAGCTCGAGGACGCCGAGGCGCAGCTGAAGGAGGACGGGGCGGCCCTGGCCAAGGAGGCCAAGGCCAAGGACCCGGACTACGTGCCGCCGCCGACCAATCCGACGACGATGATCTCGGAAGTGGCCCAGCTCGACACCACGGACACCGGCGCGCGGGCCGAGCTGGCCCAGCAGGGCATCACGCCGGAAAACTGGTGGGCGGTCAACACCCTCAAGTTCGACGCCTACGGCAAGATCGAGTCCGACCTCGCCGACAAGGCGGTGTCCGAGGCCTCCGCCATCGCCGACGACGCCGAGCAGGACGCCTACATCACGGGTGCCGCCGTCGTCGTCGCGCTGCTCGCCGCCTTCATCCTGGCCGGCATGGTGGCCCGCCAGATGAGCCGCTCCATGCGCCAGCTGCGCAACGCCGCCTTCGGCATCGCCGAGCAGCGCCTGCCGATGCTGGTCGACCAGCTCTCCCGCACCGACCCCGGCCGGGTGGACACCCGGGTGGCGCCGATCCCGATCACCTCCACCGACGAGATCGGCGAAGTGGCCCGGGCCTTCGACCAGGTGCACCGCGAGGCCGTCCGGCTCGCCTCCGAGCAGGCCCTGCTGCGGGGCAACATCAACGCGATCTTCACCAACCTCTCGCGCCGCAACCAGTCGCTGATCGAGGGCCAGCTGACCCTGATCACCGACCTGGAGAACAACGAGGCCGACCCCGACCAGCTGGAGAACCTCTTCCGGCTGGACCACCTCGCCACCCGCATGCGCCGCAACGGCGAGAACCTCCTGGTCCTCGCCGGCGAGGAGCCCGGCCGCCGCTGGGACCAGCCGGTCCCGCTGGTCGACGTGTTGCGTGCCGCCTCCTCCGAGGTGGAGCAGTACGAGCGCATCGAGCTGTCCGGCGTCCCCGAGGCCGAGATCCACGGCCGCGCGGTGACCGACCTCGTGCACCTGCTCGCCGAGCTGCTGGAGAACGCCACCACGTTCTCCTCCCCGCAGACCAAGGTCCGCGTCACCGCGACCCGGCTGCCCGACGGCCGCGTGATGGTCGAGATCCACGACAAGGGCATCGGCCTGACCGCCGAGGACTTCGCGGACATCAACCACAAGCTGGCCAACCCGCCGACCGTGGACGCCGCGATCTCGCAGCGCATGGGCCTGTTCGTGGTCGGCCGGCTGTCCGACCGGCACGGCATCCGCGTCCAGCTGCGCCCCTCCGGGGAGCAGGCGGGCACCACCTCGCTGGTCATGCTCCCGGACGCCATCACCCACGGTGGCGGTGGCGAGACGCAGCCGCGTGACGAGTTCACCGTCTCCCAGATCATCCCGGAGCAGAACTTCCAGGGCGAGAACTTCGGCCAGGTCGGTCAGCCCATGCGGACCGCCGCCGAGCTGGGCTTCGACGACAGCCGGTACACCGAGGTCCCCGACGACATCCGCGAGCTGGACCCGGTCGGCCGCTCCCTGATGCGCGAGGAGCGCCGCGCGGCCCTGGAGGCCCAGTCGCACCCCGAGCTGCCCGGTCCGGCGGACCATGGCGGCCGCGACGGGAACGGGACCGGCGGCTACCAGGACCAGTTCACCGGTCAGCAGCCCGGCTACGGCCAGGGCGAGTACCGGGAGCAGCAGACCGGCGCGTACGAGCAGCCGTCCGGCTACGCCGACCCGCAGCAGGCGGCGTACCAGGAGCCGCAGCAGCAGGCGTACGACGAGCAGTACTACGCGCCGAACGGCCAGGCGCCGCAGGGCGAGGGCTACCCGTCCGACGGCGGCTACACCGGCGCCTCCTACGCGGAGCCGGTCCCGGGCGGCGGGCAGCCGGCCGGCCCCGGCGCCCCGGAGACCTACTCGGCCTTCGAACAGCGGCGTCACAGCGACGACTGGCCCCAGCAGGACGGTTACCGGAACGGGTATCCGGACCAGTACCCCACGGGTGCCCCGGAGGCGGAATCCGCGCAGGCCGCTGACGTGAACGAGGCGGACCGCGTAGGCTTCGACCGTCCGGGCCCGGCTCCCTCGGCCGCTCACGACATGACCGACGCCGGTCTCCCCCGCCGCGGATCCACCGCGAGCGGCGCGGGCAAGGCGGGGCACGTGGACCACGAGGCGCCGGCCACCGCGCCGCAGGCCGGCGGCGACGACTCCTGGCGGTCGGCCAACGACGACCGCTGGCAGCAGGCCTCGGCGCTGCGCAGGCCCAAGGCGGGCGGGGTGACCTCCTCGGGTCTGCCACGGCGGGTACCCAAGGCCAACCTGGTCGAGGGCGCCGCCGAAACCACTCCCCAGGGAGGCCCGCAGGTCTCCCGAGCCCCGGAGGACGTCCGGGGCAGGCTGAGCAACCTGCGGCGCGGCGTCGAACGGGGCCGCAGCGCAGGCAGTGAAACGAACGGCCAGGACACAAGGAATGAACACCGTGGTCCTGACAGCACCTACAACCAGGAGCGTTAGTGTGAGCCCGATGAGCCAGGCGGCACAGAACCTGAACTGGTTGATCACCAACTTCGTGGACAACACCCCGGGGGTGTCCCACACGGTGGTGGTCTCCGCCGACGGACTCCTTCTGGCGATGTCCGAGGGATTCCCGCGCGATCGCGCCGACCAGCTCGCGGCCGTCGCCTCCGGTCTGACCTCGCTGACCGCCGGTGCCTCGCGCATCTTCGAGGGCGGCAGCGTGAACCAGACGGTTGTGGAGATGGAGCGGGGATTCCTGTTCATCATGTCCATCTCCGACGGTTCGTCCCTTGCGGTTCTCGCACACCCGGAGGCGGACATCGGTCTCATTGGGTACGAGATGGCCCTTCTGGTGGACCGTGCCGGCACGGTTCTGACGCCCGATCTCCGGGCGGAGCTCCAAGGGAGCCTTCTCAACTAAAGGACAGACGGTGCGTTTTGGCGTCCCGTGGCCGTAAAGTTTCGGGACGCGGCTCCACAGTGATGGATGCCAGGCACAGTCGGAGGAGGAAAAAGTGGCAACACCCCCAGGCGGTCCGTCTTCGGGCAACTGGTCGTACGGCCCTGGCCAGGGCCAGAACGACGGCTCGGCGAACGGATACGGCTACCCCTCCGTGCCGAGCCACCGGCAGCCGTACGCACCGCAGGGCCCCGGCCCTTCGCCGTACGACCAGCCGCACGCTCCGCGCATCCAGCCCGTGCAGCCCCAGCGCCGCACCCCTGAGCCGGCGCCCGCCGGGGCGTCGAACAACCCCCTGGTGCGCCCGTACGCCATGACGGGCGGCCGCACCAGGCCCCGGTACCAGCTCGCCATCGAGGCGCTGGTGCACACCACCGCGCAGCCGCACCAGATGCAGGGCCAACTGCCCGAGCATCAGCGGATCTGCAACCTCTGCCGGGAGATCAAGTCGGTGGCCGAGGTCTCGGCCCTCCTGACGATCCCTCTCGGCGTGGCCAGGATCCTCGTCGCCGACTTGGCGGAGGCGGGACTGGTCGCCATCCATCAGCCCGGCGGCGACGAGAGCGCCGGCGGCCAGCCAGACGTGACACTGCTCGAAAGGGTGCTCAGTGGACTTCGCAAGCTCTAGCGGCGGTCCTTCCCGCTCCACCACATCCGCGAAGATCGTGGTGGCGGGCGGCTTCGGCGTGGGCAAGACCACGTTCGTCGGCGCTGTCTCGGAGATCAACCCGCTGCGCACCGAGGCCGTGATGACATCCGCGTCCGCGGGCATCGACGACCTCACCCACACGGGGGACAAGACGACCACGACGGTCGCCATGGACTTCGGCCGCATCACGCTCGACCAGGACCTGATCCTGTACCTCTTCGGTACACCCGGCCAGGACCGTTTCTGGTTCATGTGGGACGACCTGGTGCGCGGCGCCATCGGTGCGATCGTGCTGGTCGACACGAGGCGGCTCGCCGACTGCTTCCCCGCCGTCGACTACTTCGAGAACTCCGGTCTGCCGTTCGTCATCGCCCTCAACGGCTTCGACGGCCAGCAGCCGTACAACCCGGACGAGGTCCGCGAGGCGCTCCAGATCGGGCCGGACACCCCGATCATCACGACGGACGCGCGGCACCGGGCGGACGCGAAGAGCGCGCTGATCACGCTGGTCGAGCACGCGCTGATGGCGCGGCTGCGCTAGCGCCGGGTGGCGACACGCCCCCTGCGGCCACTGGGCTGCCGGGGGCTGTTCCGTTGCCGGGTGCGGGTGGTTCGCGGCTTGGTCGCGTAGTTCCTCGCGCCCCTGGGTGCGCTGCCCGGCCCTCGGTTCACATGCAGAGGCCCCCTCCTGAGTGGAGGGGGCCTCTGTGTGTGTCTCGGGTTCAGCGCCAGCTGTGCGGGGCGCGGAAGCCCGGCTCGCGTTCCAGGCGGCGCCAGCCGGCGCGGACGCGGCCGCCGCCGTGGGCCGGGGCGATCTCGACGGGGCGGGCGGCGGCGCGGGCCAGGAGGAGGGCCGTGATGGCGGCGACTTCCTCGGGCTCGGCGTGGCCCTTCTCGACGCGGATGTCGGCAGGGGACATGGACGTGGCTCCTCGGGTCACTGCGGCGGGTTGCCGTGCTTGCGGGAAGGCAGGTCGGCGTGCTTGGTCTGGAGCATCGCCAGGGACCTGATGAGCACCTCGCGGGTCTCGGCGGGGTCGATGACGTCGTCGACCAGGCCGCGTTCGGCCGCGTAGTAGGGGTGCATCAGCTCGGCCTTGTACTCCTTGACCATGCGGGCCCGCATGGCCTCGGGGTCCTCGGCCTCGGCGATCTGGCGGCGGAAGATGACGTTGGCCGCGCCCTCGGCACCCATCACCGCGATCTCGTTGGTCGGCCAGGCGAAGGTCAGGTCGGCGCCGATCGACTGGCTGTCCATGACGATGTAAGCACCCCCGTACGCCTTGCGCAGGATGAGGGAGATGCGGGGCACGGTGGCGTTGCAGTACGCGTACAGCAGCTTGGCGCCGTGGCGGATGATGCCGCCGTGCTCCTGGTCGACGCCGGGCAGGAAGCCGGGTACGTCCAGAAGGGTGACGATCGGGATGTTGAAGGCGTCGCACATCTGCACGAAGCGGGCGGCCTTCTCGGACGCCTCGATGTCCAGGACGCCCGCCAGGGCCTGCGGCTGGTTGGCGACGATTCCGACGACCTGCCCGTCGAGGCGGGCCAGGGCGCAGATGATGTTGCGGGCCCAGCGCTCGTGGACCTCCAGGTACTCGCCGTCGTCGACGATCTCCTCGATGACCTTGGCCATGTCGTACGGGCGGTTGCCGTCCGCGGGGACCAGGTCGAGGAGGGTGTCGCCGCGACGGTCGGCGGGGTCGGAGGCCTCGTTGCGGGGCGGGTTCTCCCGGTTGTTCTGCGGGAGCAGCGACAGGAGGTAGCGGACCTCGGCGAGGCAGGTCTCCTCGTCGTCGTAGGCGAAGTGCGCCACGCCGCTGGTCTCGGCGTGCACGTCGGCGCCGCCCAGGCCGTTCTGCGTGATCTCCTCGCCGGTGACGGCCTTGACCACGTCGGGGCCGGTGATGAACATCTGCGAGGTCTCGCGGACCATGAACACGAAGTCCGTCAGCGCCGGGCTGTAGGCGGCGCCGCCCGCGCACGGGCCCAGCATCACGCTGATCTGCGGGATGACACCCGAGGCCCTGGTGTTGCGCTGGAAGATGCCGCCGTAGCCGGCCAGCGCCGAGACGCCCTCCTGGATGCGTGCGCCCGCGCCGTCGTTGAGGGAGACCAGCGGTGCACCGGCCGCGATGGCCATGTCCATGATCTTGTGGATCTTCGTGGCGTGGGCCTCGCCCAGCGCGCCGCCGAAGATCCGGAAGTCGTGCGCGTAGACGAAGACCGTGCGGCCCTCCACCGTGCCCCAGCCGGTGATCACACCGTCGGTGTACGGCTTCTTCGCCTCCAGCCCGAACCCGGTCGCCCGGTGCCGGCGCAGCTGCTCGACCTCCCGGAAGGAGCCCGCGTCCAGGAGGAGCTCGATCCGCTCCCGCGCGGTCAGCTTGCCCTTGGCGTGCTGCGCCGCCGTCGCCTTCTCGCTCGGTCCGGCCAGGGCCCGCGCCCGGATCTCGTGCAGTTCGGCCACTCGCCCGCGCGCGTCCGTCGGCTCGTCCGCCGGCACGCGCGTCGACTCACCCGGCGCCTCATCCAAAACGGTCATGTAGCGACTCTACGAAGCCGACCAAGGAATGCCAGCCGTCGACTCCGTACAGTCTCCGACGCGTTTTCCTGGTAGCACCGAACAGAACCCCTATGGCGTGCAGCCGTTTCGACTGCTCAGAGGGGTTCGGGCTTGTAGGGGTCGCACAAAGCCGTCAGCTGAGAGTCACCTCACATTCATGGGTGTCGCATACCACCCCTGGAGTGACGCGGAGGTGCAGTCGGCGGCCGGTCGCCAGGATCTCGACCGTACTGTCCGCCCGTACCACCGCTCCCGCCGGATGGTCCCACACGATCTCCAGGGGCTGGCCGGTGCGCGGCGGTTCGCTCACGCAGAGGGTGGCGGTGCGGCCCCGGCGCCGGACGAGGACGCTCGCGCCCGCCGTCGCGGTGAGCGGGCCGGCCGTGCCGGCCTCCCAGAAGATGGCGGCCGTCAGGCCGAGCGGGGGAACGGCGACCGCCTGGCGGCGCCCGTCGTTGGCGAGGACCCGGAGCCGGTGGCGGTCGGCGGCCCGCCGGGCGACGGTCCGGCGGGAGGCGCCCGGCATGACGACGTAGACGTAGCCGGCGTCGGCCGGGTCGGTGCCGTGGTCCAGCCAGAGGGTCTGCCAGCGGCGGGTGCGGCGCTCGGTGGTGCTGGTGCTGTTGATGTCGGACCAGGCCCCGGTGCGGTCCTCGCGCAGGGTCCGTAGCTCGCCCTCGGGCACGATCCAGCCGCCGTGGCCCTCCAGGTGCGCCCAGTGCCGGCCGCGGACGAGGGCCTGCGTACCGCCCTCCCCCAGGTTGCGGTTGTCGACGATCGTCTCGACCGGGACGCCGTCCGCGCAGGTGATGCCGGCGCCGAGGCAGACCACCTCGTCGTCGAGGAAGAACCAGGACTTGCGCGCTTCGAGGGTCGAGCCGAGGCCCTTGAGGTGCTGGCCGACGGCCGCGTACGTGCCGTCGGTGGTGCCGCCCACCCAGCGCACGTCGGGCTTGGGCGCGCCCCATTCGCCACCCGCGCGGTCGGGCAGCCGCCGGGTGGAGACGGTGGTCCCGGGCAGGCGGTACCAGTCGACGGTCGGCCAGAACCAGTCCGTGTACTGGTCCGACCGGGTGCCGTTCGCCCACCAGGTGAGCTGGCCCGCGCCGGTGTGCCAGCCGCGGGGGTTCTCGCCGTTGCCGCATTCGTAGTGGGCGATGCGGTCGCTCGCCATGGCGAGGCTCGCGGTGAAGCCGGGGCTGCGGTGGACGGCGCGGTCCATCGCCGCGAAGAGGTGGTGCCCGGTGGGCTCGGGCGCGGCCTCGACGGGCGCGTCGGCGATCGCGTGCAGGCGGGCCAGGTCGGCCACGGGGAACTGGGGCGCCGTGAGGACGGGGGTGACGGTGTCCCGTGCGATCCAGCCCTTGATCCGCGCGTGCCAGCGCTCGCGTTCGGCCTCGCTCGCGCCGCCCGCGAGCAGGGCCACGGCCGCGATGAGCTGCTGGCCGTGGAAGTGGTCGCTGCGCAGGACGTGCAGGTCGTCGCTCTGGAGGTGACCCCGGCTGATCGCACGTCCGTTGACGCTGTCCATGACCAGCCCGTCGTGGATCAGGGGGGCGTAGGCGCGTTCGACGCTGTCGAGGATGATCTGCCTGCCGGGGTCCGTCACCTCCCATTGCGACCCGGCGAGCAGGGTGAACAGCCGGCCGAGTCCGTCCAGCATGACCTGGCCGTACGTCCCCGAGTAGGCGACCCAGGTGTGCTGGACGAACGACCCGTCGGCGTAGAGGCCGTCGCCCTCGGTCACGTGGGGGAAGACCGGCGAGAGGGCGTCGCGGGCCAGGGCGATCTTCGCGGGGGCCCGGCCCAGGATGCCGCGCAGGGCGACGGAGCGGCAGAGGTCGACCCGGTTGGCGCCGGTGGAGGTGCCGGAGTAGTCGCCGAGCATCGCGTCGGGGACGAAGTGGTCGACGGCGGCGCAGGCGGCTTCGACGCGGTCGGTGCCGAGGTGGTCGTGGAGGGCGGCCGTGATGTCCATCAGGAGACGGGGACTGCCGATCTGCCACTCCCACCAGTTGCCGTAGCGGGTGGTGCCCGGGTGGTAGACGGTGCTGGAGAGGTGGTCGAGTCCGCGCAGGACGTCGGCGAGGAGGCCCGCGTCACCGGTGGAGCCGGTGCCCGGCTGGAGGTACGCCTGGGCCATGGTCCACAGGCGGCCGTAGGCGAAGGTGATCCCGGCGGGCGGGTCGAAGGGGTGGCCGGGCCACAGGGAGGTGGGGGTGGGTGCCATGGCGGCACGGTGGGCGCGGGCGTGTGCGCCCGTCCCGGCCAGCCGGGAGGCGTACGGTGCGGCGCCCGGGTCGTAGCCGGTGCCGAGGGCGATGCCGAGCCAGCGCAGGCGGAGGGCCTCATAGGGGTCGGCGGCAGTGGGGGCGGGGGCGCCGAGCGCGGGAGCACCGAGCGCCGGGGTGAGGGCGGCGGCCGCGGCGGTCGCGAGCAGGAAGGTGCGGCGGGACGGTCCGGCGGCGCCGGTGCGGTGGGCGTGCGGCCAGAGGGAGGTCATGCTCATGACCTTTCCCCACGGCAGGGTGCGTCAGGCGACCTCCAGGCGGCCGTTCGGGTGCCGTCCGCGCGTAACCGTTGATGGCCGGGCGGAATAGGTCTAGAGTCGACACCGTTGGAGTGGTTGAACATTCAACATACAGAGTCGGTCCCCCCGACCGGCCGTTCCCAGGAGGACACCATGACCACGACCCCGGACCTCGCGACCCTGACCGGCGAGTACACGATCGACCCCGCCCACACGACGATCGGCTTCACGGCGCGCCACGCCATGGTCACCAACGTCAAGGGCAAGTTCCTGGACTTCAGCGGCACGCTGCACCTCGACGGTTCCGACCCGTCCCGGTCCACGGCGTCCCTCGACATCACGATGGACAGCATCGACACCGGGTCCCCCGACCGCGACGGCCACCTCAGGAGCGCGGACTTCTTCAAGACCGACGAGTTCCCGAAGATGACCTTCCGCTCCACCGCGGCCCAGGCCCTCGGCGGCGACGACTACCGGATCACCGGCGACCTCACGATCCTCGGCACCACCAGGCCCCTCACCATCGACCTGGAGTTCAACGGCGCCGCGAAGGACCCGTTCGGCAACGAGCGCGTCGGCTTCGAGGGCAAGGCGGAGATCAAGCGCTCCGAGTGGGGCCTGACCTGGAACGCGGCGCTGGAGACGGGCGGCGTCCTGGTCTCCGACAAGATCAAGCTGACCTTCGACATCTCGGCGATCAAGCAGGCGTGAGCTCCACGTCGACGGCGGCCCGGACCCGGACACGCCGGCCGGGCCAGCCCATCGCCCGGTAGACGGCGTTGCACTGGGCGATCGACCGGTCGGCCGGCACCAGGTCGGGGTCGTCCGCCGCGCCCCGGCGCGAGGTGGTGTGCCCGTCGGCCACGAGGACCAGGTCGTAGCCCCGGCTCAGCGCCTGTCGCGCCGTGGTGTCCACGCAGACCTCCGTGGCGAACCCGGTCACGATCACCTCGGTGACGCCCAGCGCGCGCAGGGTCTCGTCGAGACCGGTGTCCAGGAAGCCGTCCGGAGTCGTCTTGTCCACGACCGGCTCCCCCTCCCGCGGCGCCAGCTCGGGCACGATCCGCCACGGCTCGGTGCCGGGCACCAGCTCCGCGCCGCGGTGCAGGACGGTGACCACCGGCACCCCCGCGGCCCGGGCCCGCTCGCTCAGTCCCGCGATCGCGGCGACCGTCTCGGCGCCGCGGTGCGCCAGGGCGACCATGGCGTGCTGCATGTCGATGACCACGAGGGCGCGGCGCGAAGGCATGGGCTCACCGTAGCGGCGCGCTCCGCCCCGCCGCCCCCCGATTCCCCAGCAGTTCCCTTGCCCGGTCGCGGGCGTGCCCGAAGGGGTCGGAGAAGACCCCCAGCCCGTGTACGACCAGGGCGCCCTCGTGCAGCAGCATCAACGTGCGCGCCAGCCGGTCGGCTCCGGCCGCGTCGGCGACCGCCCCGTCGGCGGCGTCGGCCGCGGCGGCGTCGGCGTCCCGGACGAGACGGGTGAACAGGTCCAGCATCCACCTCTTCTGACCGGCGATGACCAGGTTCGCCGGATGGGCGGGGTCGCTGATCTCCGCCTGGGCGTTGATCATGCTGCACCCCCTCTTCCCGTACTGGTCCGCCCAGGCGCGGGAGGCGTCGAAGACGGCCAGGACCCGGGCGGCCGGCTCCTCTCCCGCCGCCTCCAGGCGCCCGGCGAGGAGCCCGCGCCAGCGCTCGTCCCGCCCGGCCAGGTACTCCACGACGAGCTGCTCCTTGGAGCCGAACCGGTCGTACAGCGTCTTCTTGGTGACCCCCGCCTCGGCGGCGATGAGATCCACGCCCACGGCGTGGATGCCGCGCTCGTAGAACAGCCGCTCGGCGGCTTCGAGGACTCGGCGCGCGCCGGGCGTCATCCGGATGCGGTGCGGCTTCTCCAAGGGCTCCATGCTCCCGAGTATACCGATCTGTATAGTGGGCACCCGAGGCCAGTAAACCGATCTGTCTACTACGGGATGTGGTCGACGTGAACGTCCTGCTCTCGCTCGCCTTCGTACTGTGCTGGAGCTCGGGTTTCATCGGCGCCAAGCTCGGCGCGGGGACGGCGGACGCGTCCACGCTTCTGATGTGGCGCTTCGTCCCGCTGGCCCTGGTCCTCGTGGCCGTCGCGGCCCTGTCGCGAGGAGCGTGGCGCGGGCTGACCCGCAGGGAGGCCGGCCGGCAGGTCGTCATCGGCGCGCTGTCGCAGAGCGGCTACCTCCTCAGCGTCTACTACGCCATCCAGCTCGGCGTCTCCAGCGGCACCACCGCCCTGATCGACGGGGTCCAGCCGCTCGTCGCCGGTGCGCTCGCCGGTCCCCTGCTGCGGCAGTACGTCTCGCGCCGGCAGTGGCTCGGGCTGTGGCTGGGGCTGGCCGGGGTCGCCACGGTGACGGTGGCCGACGCCGCGGCGGCGGGCGCGGACGTGGCCTGGTGGGCGTACGGCGTGCCCTTCCTCGGCATGCTGTCCCTGGTGGCGGCCACCTTCCTGGAGGGCCGCTCCCCCGCGCCGGCCGAGCCCCGGGTGGCGCTGACGATCCACTGCGTGACCAGCGCCGTCCTCTTCTCCGGCCTGGCGGCCGGCCTGGGTGCGGCCGCCCCGCCCGCCGACTCCTCGTTCTGGGTCGCGACCGCCTGGCTCGTGGTGCTGCCCACCTTCGGCGGCTACGGGCTGTACTGGCTGATCCTGCGCCGGTCCGGCATCACCGAGGTCAACACCCTCATGTTCCTCATGGCTCCGGTCACGGCCGTGTGGGGTGCCCTGATGTTCGGCGAGCCCTTCGGCGTGCAGACCGCCCTGGGCCTGGCCGCCGGCCTCGCGGCGGTCGTCGTCGTGCGCCGCGGGCGCGCCCCGTCCGGGACCCGGGCCACCCCGTCCGAGACCCGGGCCACCCGGTCCGGGACCCGGGCTACCCCGTCCGGGACCCGGGCCACCCCGTCCGCGGCCGATAATCCGGTCGTGGCCCGCGCCGGGAAGCGCTAACCTGCCCGGTGTGAACAGCCCCGAAGCCGACAGACTCCGGCCACCGGTCCTCCGGTGGCCGCTCGTGATGCCGGACTGAGGGACGCGCCGCGCGCGTACCCGGGTCCTCTTCGTCGCACCGCCACCGGACGGCCGTCCGCCGTGTCGTGATCGATGTCGACTACTTCCGGGTGCGGAGTTTCCTCATGCCGTTCGCTCTTCTTCTGCTGGGCCTTGCCGTGTTCGCCCAGGGAACGTCCGAGTTCATGCTGTCCGGGCTGGTGCCGGACATCGCAAGGGATCTTCAGGTCACCGTGCCTGCGGCCGGGGCGCTGACCTCGGCCTTCGCGGTGGGGATGGTCGTCGGGGCGCCGCTGATGGCGGCCCTCGGCAGCCGGTGGTCGCGGCGGGGCGCCCTGCTGGGCTTCCTCTGCGTCTTCCTCGCCGTCCATGTCGTCGGTGCCCTCACCGGCAGCTTCGAGGTGCTGCTCGCCACCCGGGTGGTCGGAGCCCTGGCCAATGCCGGGTTCCTGGCCGTCGCCCTGGTGACCGCCGCCGACCTGGCCGAGCCCGGGGCCAAGGGCCGGGCCACGTCCACGCTGCTGGGCGGGGTCACCCTGGCCTGCGTGATCGGGGTGCCCGCCGGGGCGCTGCTCGGCCAGGTGTGGGGCTGGCGCTCCGCGTTCTGGGCGGTGGCGCTGCTGGCGGTGCCCGCGGTGGTGGCGGTGGCCCGTTCGGTGCCGGGCGGCGCCGCCGAGGCCACGCCTCCCCCGCTGCGGGGCGAGCTGAGGGCGCTGCGGGCGCCCCGGCTCCGGCTCACGCTGCTGCTGGCCGCGCTGGTCAACGGGGCGACCTTCTGCACGTTCACCTACCTCGCGCCGCTGGCCACCGAGGTCGGCGGGCTGGACGGCGGGTGGGTGCCGGGGGTGCTGGCGCTGTTCGGCGCGGGGTCCTTCGTGGGGGTGACCGTCGGCGGACGGTTCGCCGACCGGCATCCGGTGCGGGTCCTGACGGCGGGCGGCGCCGCACTGTGCGCCGGGTGGTGCGCGCTCGCGCTCGGCGCGGGGAGCCCCGCTCTGGCGCTCGGGCTCGTGTTCCTGCTGGGCGCCCTGTCCTTCGGGGTCGGTTCCACGCTGATCTCCCAGGCGCTGTACGCGGCGCCGGACGCCCCCACGCTGGCCGGGGGCTTCGCGACGGCCGCGTTCAACGTGGGCGCGGCGCTGGGTCCCTGGGTCGGGGGCGCGGCGATCGGCGCGGGGTTCGGGTACCGGTCGCCGGTGTGGGTCAGCGCGGGGCTGGTCACCGGCGCCCTCGTCCTCGCCCTCGCGGTGTCGGTCGCCCCGGCCGCCCGCGCGTGGCGGACGGTGCGGGGCTGACCCCGGGCGGGCGGTGACCGCGCCGCCCGCCGCTCAGAAGCCGCCGCCGAAGTCCCCTCCGCCGAAGCCGCCGCCCCCGCCGAAGTCGCCGTAGCCGCCGCCGTAACCGGCTCCGTAGGCGGGGCCCGCCATCAGGCCGCCCAGCATGGTGCCGACCAGCAGGCCGGGCAGGACGCCGGCGCCGAAGTAGCCGCCCGCCCAGGGGCCGTAGGCCGGACCGGCGTCCCAGTAGGGCCGGCGGCCGTACTCGGTGTCCACCTCGCGGATCATCGGGTCCCGGCCGTCGGACAGCCGGGCCCGGTCGGCCGCGCAGACCGGCACCTCGCGGGTGGCGCCGCCCGGCGGGGTCCAGGTGACGTCGGTGACCGAGGGGCCGTGGCGCGGGTCGAAGAAGCACGGCGGGCGGCGCTCGGGCAGCGGCTTCCCCTCCCGGCGGGCGGCGAGCCGGGCGAGGGAGAAGCGCCCGTCCTCCAGGGTCTGGGTGACCCCGCGCACGTCCTCCGGCCGCCGGGCGTCCGCCATGAAGGCCTTGGCCTTCTCGTAGGCGTCCAGGCTCTGTTCGTAGTCGGCGCGCATCGCGTCGTCGGCGCCCGGCTCGCCGGGGTGGAAGTCCAGGCGGTCGAGTTCCTCACCGAAGGCGGTGATGTCCTCGTCCACCACGACCCGCAGCCGCTCCAGGGCCTCGCGCTGCTCCTCCTCGCGGCGGCGCCGGTTGCGCCGGGCGATCGCGTAGGCGCCCGCGCCGCCGGCCGCCACGACCGCGCCCGCGGTGATCAGGGCCCCGGTCGGGGCGGCCCCGCCGCCGGAGTCCCAGGACGCCGGGGCCGAGCCGCGCACGCTGCGCAGCGCGTCGTCGACGAAGTCGTTCAGCTGGGCCTTGGTGTCGCCCGCGCCCTGCGCGGCCGTGACGAGGTTGTTCACGCCCTGGCGGCTCAGCACGCTGCTGTCGGCGCGCGCGTCGAACTCCTCGCCGAGCCGGACGCCGTACAGCCCGGTGATGCCCGTCTCGGTGCGGAGGTTCTGGAAGAGGTTCGCGGTCGGGTAGTCGGCCGGGAGGACCGCGACGAAGACGGGTTCGTCCGCGTCCTCGATCTTGTCGGCGAGCGCCTCCGCGTCCGACCGGGACAGCAGGTCGGACGCGGCCGGGTCCACGTAGACGGGACTCTCGCGCAGGGCCGCGCCGATCTCGGAGACGTCGGTGGCCGCCTGGGCGCCGGGCGCACCGGCCAGCAGCACCGCCAGCGCGGCGATGACCGGCGCGACCAGGAGGCGTATGAGGACACGAATGCGGAGGCCCTTCATACGTTCGAAAGTACCCGAAACGACCTCAATAAGACATCAGTACGGGTGAGAGATGCCGTCCTCACTCGGCGGGCGTGACCCCCGCCCGCAGCAGCCCGTAGGTGTACGCGTCCTCCAGCGCCTGCCAGGAGGCGGCGATGACGTTCTCCGCGACGCCCACCGTGGACCACTCCCCCGTCCCGTCGCCCGTGGAGATGAGGACCCTGGTCGTGGACTGGGTGCCGTGCACGCCCTCCAGGATGCGGACCTTGTAGTCCACCAGGTCGAGCTTGGCCAGCTCCGGGTAGATCCGCTCCAGGGCGACGCGCAGGGCGCGGTCCAGCGCGTTGACCGGTCCGTTGCCCTCCGCCGTGGCGACGATCCGCTCGCCCTTGGACCAGAGCTTCACCGTGGCCTCGTTGGCGTGGGTGCCGTCGGGGCGGTCCTCGGTGATCGCGCGCCAGGACTCGACTGCGAAGTACTTGAGCGGGCCGCCCTCGACCTCCGCGCGCAGCAGCAGCTCGAAGCTCGCGTCCGCCGCCTCGTACGTGTAGCCGGCCAGCTCGCGCTCCTTGACCCGCTCGACGACCCGGCCGACCAGTTCGCGGTCCCCGCCGAGGTCGATGCCGAGTTCCTTGCCCTTCAGCTCGATGGAGGCGCGGCCGGCCATGTCGGAGACCAGCATCCGCATGGTGTTGCCGACCAGCTCGGGGTCGATGTGCTGGTACAGGTCCGGGTCGACCTTGATCGCGGAGGCGTGCAGGCCCGCCTTGTGCGCGAAGGCGGACACCCCGACGTAGGGCTGGTGCGTGGAGGGGGTGAGGTTGACGACCTCGGCGATGGCGTGCGAGATCCTCGTCATCTCGCGCAGCCGGCCCTCGGGCAGCACCTTCTTGCCGTACTTCAGCTCCAGGGCGGCCACGACCGGGAAGAGGTTGGCGTTGCCGACGCGCTCGCCGTAGCCGTTGGCCGTGCACTGGACGTGGGTGGCGCCCGCGTCGACCGCGGCGAGGGTGTTGGCGACGGCGCAGCCGGTGTCGTCCTGGGCGTGGATGCCGAGCCGGGCTCCGGTGTCGGCCAGCACCGTCGCGACCACGGCCTGGATCTGCGCCGGGAGCATGCCGCCGTTGGTGTCGCACAGGATGACGACGTCGGCGCCCGCCCCGGCGGCGGCGCGGACGACGGCCTTGGCGTACTCGGGGTTGGCGCGGTAGCCGTCGAAGAAGTGCTCGCAGTCCACGAAGACGCGCCGGCCCTGCTCCTTCAGGTGGGAGACGGTGTCGGAGACCATCGCCAGGTTCTCGTCGAGCGTGGTGCGCAGCGCCAGCTCGACGTGCCGGTCGTGGGACTTGGCGACCAGGGTGATCACCTGGGCACCCGACTCCAGGAGCGCCTTGACCTGGTGGTCCTGGGCGGCGGTCGCACCGGCGCGACGGGTGGCGCCGAAGGCCACCAGCTGGGCGTGCTTGAAGTCGATCTCCTGCTGGGCCCGGGCGAAGAACTCGGTGTCCCGGGGGTTGGCGCCGGGCCAGCCGCCCTCGATGAAGCCCACGCCGAAGTCGTCCAGGTGCCGTGCGATGGCCAGCTTGTCCGCGACCGTGAGGTTGATGCCCTCGCGCTGCGCGCCGTCGCGCAGGGTGGTGTCGAAGACGTGGAACGAATCGTCGAGTTCGCTGGTTGCGGTCATGATCTGAAGACTCCTGTTGGGGATCTCGGTCTACCGGAATGACCGGTTCCACCGTCCGTCTATGATCCCTCGCGCTCTCTTCCCGGCTGGAGGTGGGCCAGGAAAACGAAAAACCTCTCGCGGGTGCGAGAGGTCTGCGCGCGGGTCGAGGACGACGGTGTCCACCCGTACCTGGTCGTACGCGGTGGTCACTGCGGACCGGCGCGCCTGCTGCCAATAATCATGGCGAACGAGAGCACGGGGGGAGTCTGGCACAGTCCGTCCCGCGGTTCACCGCCCGTCTCAGGATGCGGGCGGCATCCGTCCGGGGAACGGGCCGGACCCGGATTCAGGCGTCCGCGAGGAGGCCGTCCGCCAGGAACTCCCGCACGTGACGGAGGACCTGCGTCCGGTCCGTCCCCCGCAGCCCGATCGCCACGTGGATGGCGAGACCGTCGAGGAGGGCGCGCAGCCGGGACGCGAAGCGGTCGGCGTCGACGGGGCGGAACTCGCCGCGTGAGACGCCCTCGGCCAGCAGCGCGACCAGGTCGCGGTGCCAGGCTCCCTCGATGGCGGCCTGCCGGTCGCGGGCGTCGTCGTCCGCGTTCTGCGAGCGGTTCCACACCTCCAGCCACAGCGTCCAGTGCGGGTCGCGGTGGCCTGCGGGGACGTACAGGTCGACGTAGGCGTCGAGGCGTTCGCGGGCCGTCCCGGGCCGGGTGAGCAGCCGGCCGCGGGCGACGCCGAGGCGGCCCTCGCTCCACTCCAGGGTGCGCAGCAGCAGTTCGTCCTTGGAGTGGAAGTAGTAGAGGAGGTGCCCGCTGCTCATGCCGACCTCGCGGCCGAGCGCCGCCATGGTGAGCTTCTCCAGGCCGCGCTCGGCGATCATCTCCATGGCGGCGGCGAGGACGTCCTCGCGCGGCGGGGCGTTCTTCCGCGCACGCGCCGCACCGGCCATGGCTGACTCCTTCTAGATCCTCGGCTGCTGTTGCGTGATGCAGTGGATGCCGCCACCGCCCGCGAAGATCGTACGGGCGTCCACCAGGGTCACCGTGCGCCCGGGGAACAGACGGCGGAAGATGCCCGCCGCGAGTTCGTCGTTCGGGTCGTCGAAGCCGCACAGGACGACGCCGTCGTTGCACAGGTAGTGGTTGATGTACGAGTAGTCGACCCAGTCGCCCTCCTCGTCCCTCAGGACCGTCGGGGCGGGGATCTCGACGACCTCCAGCCGACGGCCCCTGGCGTCGGTCTGCCCCCGCAGGAGGTCCACGTACGTCCGGGAGCGGGCGTGGTCGGGGTGGGCGGGGTCGCGCTGGCTGTGCACGACGACGGTGCCCGGCCGCGCGAAGGCCGCGACGATGTCGACGTGGCCCTGGGTGCCGTACCGGCCGTAGTCGCCGGCCAGGCCGTGCGGGAGCCAGATCGCCTTGGTGGTGCCGAGCCTGGCGTGGATCTCCGCCTCGACCTCCTCGCGGGTCCAGCCGGGGTTGCGGCCGGAGCCGAGCTGGACGGTGTCGGTCAGCAGGACCGTCCCCTCGCCGTCGACGTGGATCGCGCCGCCCTCGTTGACCAGGGTGCTGCTCAGGACCGGGGCGCCGGCGAGGTCGGCGACATGGCGGGCGATCTTGGAGTCGTGCTCCCAGCGGGCCCAGTCCTGGGCGCCCCAGCCGTTGAACACCCAGTCCACGGCGGCCAGCCCGCCCTGCCCGTCCGTCACGAAGGTCGGGCCGATGTCCCGCATCCAGGCGTCGTCCAGTTCGCGCTCGACCAGGTCGACGTCCGGTCCGAGCAGTTCGCGCGCGGCGGCGCCCTGGCCGGGCCCGTGCACCACGGTCACCGGCTCGAAGCGGCGCACCGCACGGGCGACGGACGCCCAGGCCGACCGGGCCTCGGCCAGCTCCTCGTCGTTCGTGAACGTCGGGTTGGGGCCGGGCCAGGCCATCCAGGTGCGTTCGTGCGGGGCCCACTCGGGGGGCATGCGGAAGGTCATGGAGGTGTCCTGGGGTCAGAGGAAGTACAGGCGGTTCAGGGAGACCGACTCGGCCGGTTCGGAGCGCAGCGGGTCGCCGTCCAGGGTGACCAGGCCGGTGCGCTGGTCGACGTCGACCTGTCCGGTACGCGAGTTGAGACGCAGGTCGGCCGGTCCGATGCCGCGGGTGCCGCGCACGGCGACCCGGCGGCGCCGGGTGGGCATCGTGTCGTGCCCCCGGTCCACGGCGGCCTGGGCGACGAAGGCGACGGAGATCTCGGCCGGGGTGGCGCCGTGCGCGCCGAACTGGGGGCCGAGGACCAGCGGTTCGCAGGTGTCGGTGGCCGCGTTCGGGTCGCCGACCACGCCGTAGGCGGGGAAGCCCGACTTGAGGACGAGCTGCGGCTTGGCGCCGAAGTACTCGGGACGCCACAGGACGATGTCGGCGAGCTTGCCGACCTCCAGGGAGCCGACCTCGTGGGCCAGGCCGTGGGCGATGGCCGGGTTCAGGGTGAGCTTGGCGATGTAGCGCAGGACGCGCTCGTTGTCGTGGTCGGCGTCGGGGGCGCCGAACTCGGCCTTCATCTTGCCGGCCATGGCGAAGGTGCGGCGGACCGTCTCGCCGGCCCGGCCCATGCCCTGCGCGTCGGAGGAGGTGATGCCGATGGCCCCCAGGTCGTGCAGCACGTCCTCGGCGCCCATGGTCCCGGCGCGGATGCGGTCGCGGGCCATGGCGGCGTCGCCCGGCAGCTCGGTCTTGAGGTCGTGGACGGAGACGATCATGCCGTAGTGCTCCGCGACCGCGTCCCGGCCGAAGGGCAGGGTGGGGTTGGTGGAGGAGCCGATGACGTTCGGGACGCCGGCCATCTTCAGCACGTTGGGGACGTGTCCGCCGCCGCAGCCCTCGATGTGGAAGGCGTGGATGGTGCGGCCCTCCAGGACGCGGAGGGTGTCCTCCACGGAGAGGCACTCGTTCAGCCCGTCGCTGTGCAGGGCGACCTGGACGTCGTGCTCCTCGGCGACGCGCAGCGCGGTGTCCAGGGCGCGGGTGTGGGCGCCCATGTCCTCGTGCACCTTGAAGCCGCTCGCGCCGCCCTCGGCCAGCGCCTCGATCAGCGGCGCCTCGTGCGAGGAGGAGCCGCGGCCCAGGAAGCCGATGTTGACCGGCCAGGCGTCGAAGGCCCCGAAGGCGTGCTTCAGCGCCCAGGGCGAGTTGACGCCGACGCCCCAGACCGGGCCGAACTCCTGCCCGATGATCGTCGTCACGCCGGACGCGAGCGAGGCCTCCATGATGCGCGGGGAGAGCAGGTGCACATGGGTGTCGACGGCACCGGCGGTGGCGATCAGGCCCTCGCCGGACACGATGGACGTGCCCGTGCCGACGACGACGTCGACCCCGTCCAGGGTGTCCGGGTTGCCGGCCCGTCCGATGGCGTGGATGCGCCCCTCTCGGATGCCGATCGACACCTTCCGGATGCCCTGGGCCGCGTCGATCACCACGACGTTGCTGATCACGACGTCACAGGTGTCCCGGACGGCGGCGGCCTTGAGGTGCAGTCCGTCGCGGGCGGTCTTGCCGAAGCCGGCGAGGAACTCGTCGCCGTGGCGCTGGGCGTCGGACTCGACGCGGATCACCAGGCCCGAGTCGCCGAGGCGGAGGCGGTCGCCCGCCCGGGGGCCGTGGGTTGCGGCGTAGGCGTGGGGGTCGATGTGGATCGACTCGCTGACCTCGCGCCCCTTCGAGCGGCTCATCGCCCGTCTCCTTCCGGTGCCCCCCGGGTGATTCCCAGATATCCGCAGGCCGCCGCCCGGCGCAGGGCCTCCGTCTTGGCCCCCGGCGCGTCCAGCGGCCCGTCGACCAGTCCGGCGAAGCCGATCGCGACGCGCCGCCCGCCGATGGGCACGAGACCGACCTCGGCGCTCTCCCCGGGCCCGAACCGCACCGACGAGCCGGCGGGGACGGCCAGGCGCATGCCGTAGGCCCGCTCACGGTCGAAGTCCAGGCGGGGGTTGGCCTCGAAGAAGTGGAAGTGGGAGGTGACGGAGACGGGCACGCTCGCCGTGTTGGTGACCGACAGGCGCAGCGCCGCCTCGGGCTCCGTGTGGTCCGGGCCCGGCAGCAGGGCGCCCGGGCCCTCGGGGCCGAGCGCGCCGCCCCCGATCGGGTCGGAGACCACCGCGAGCCGGGACCCGTCGTCGAAGACGGCCTCCACGTGCACCTCGGTGACCACGTCCGCGACCCCGGGCAGCACGTCGTCGGCGCCGAGCACGGACCGGGCGCGCTCGACGGCCTCGGCGAGGCGCGCACCGTCCCGCGCGGCCTCGCACACCGTGTCCGCGATCAGCGCCGTCGCCTCCGGCACGTTCAGCCTGAGCCCCCGGGCCCGGCGGGCCCGGGCCAGCTCGGCCGCCCCGAAGAGCAGCAGCCGGTCACGTTCCGTGGGAGTCAGTCTCACGACGCGGCACCTCCTTGCCTTCCGCAGATTAGAGCAACACTCTAAAGGTCGAAAACGTGCAACGGAACCGTTGACGAGCACGGGAGCCAGGCGTCACATTGAACGTCGCTCTAACCGCCCCGGGCAGCCGTCGAAGGAGACCAGCCATGCCGATGGAACAGCACGGAGTCGACACCATCCCCGAGGAGGAACGCACCAGCGGGCCGCGGGACCTCGTCTCGATCCTGCTCGGCTCCAACCTCTGCCTCGGCGTGATCGTCTTCGGCTGGCTCCCGCCCTCCTTCGGCCTGGGCTGGTGGGCGTCGGTCGGTGCCGTGCTGGCGGGCACGGTCGTCGGCACCGTGTTCACCGCCCCGCTGGCCCTGGTCTCCCTGCGGACCGGCACCAACCTGTCGACGTCGTCGGGCGCCCAGTTCGGGGTGCGCGGGCGCCTGGTCGGCTCGGTGGTCGGCCTGCTCCTCGCCCTCGGCTACACGGCGCTGACCGTGTGGATCGGCGGGGACGTGATGACGGGCGTCCTCGGCCGGCTCTTCGGCCTGCCGCAGGGCGGGGCCGCGTACGCCGTCGTGTACGGGCTGCTCGCCGCGGCCACGGTGGCGGGCGCGGTCTACGGCTACCGGGTGCTGCTCGCGATGTCCAAGGTGCTGGCGTACGGCATGACCGCCCTGCTGGTGCTGGGCGTGATCGCCTACGCCCCCGGCTTCACCACCGCCGCGCTGCCGGAGGCGGGCGGCTACCTGCTGGGCGGGTTCTGGCCGACGTGGCTGCTCGCGGTCGTGGCCGCCGGGCTGTCCGGGCCGATCGCCTTCATCACGCTGCTCGGCGACTACACCCGCTACATCTCGCCGGCCCGCTTCACCTCCCGCCGCGTGCTGCACGCGACCTGGCTCGGGCTGATGCTGGGGCTGCTGGTGCCGCAGCTCTTCGGCACCTTCACCTCGTACGCGGCCCGCGCGGCGCTGGACTACGCCGGGCCGCTGGTCGACGCCGCGCCCACCTGGTACCTGGTCCCGCTGCTGCTGGCCGCCTCCGCCGGCTCGGTCGGCAACGCGGGCCTGATGCTGTACTCCATGGGCCTCGACCTGGACGCCATCCTGCCGCGCGCCTCCCGCGCCCGGGCGACCTGCGCCGTCGCCGTCGTCGCCACGGCGTGTGTCTTCGCCGGGCACTACGCCTGGGACGCGCAGTCGGCGATGACGTCGTTCGTGCTGCTGCTGACGGCGATCGGCACCCCGTGGGCGGTGATCACGATGATCGGCTTCGTCCGCTGCGGCGGGCGGTACGACGCCGACGCGCTCCAGGTCTTCAACCGCCGGGCCCGGGGCGGCGCCTACTGGTACCGCGCGGGCTGGAACGTCCCGGCCGCGGCGGCCTGGGCGGCGGGCGCGGTCGTCGGTGTGCTGGCGGTGTCGCTGCCGTCGTACGAGGGCCCGCTGCTGTCGCTGACCGGCGGGGTGGATTGCAGCTTCCTGCTGTCGGGGCTGGTGGGCGGGGTGGTGTACCTGCTCGCCACCCCGGGCGCCGGCGTGGCGTCGGTACCGGTGGCCGAGGGCGCGGGGGCCGCGGCCACAGGACCGGCGGCCGGTCCGGGAGGCGGGCCCGCCTAGGGCCTGTCCGGCAGTTCCCGTCGTCGCCCGGAGGGCGGCCTCGCGGCGTCAGGTGCGTGCTCTGGGGGTCCCCCCGGCCGGAAGCTGGGGGAGTGCCGGGCGCCGAGCCTCGTACTGGATGTACTTGGCTCTGCGCCCGGTGCGGCGAGAGTGCGTGCATGGCGTCGCGAGGCAGGCGGGCATCGTCGGACAGGCCCTGGCGCCCCGGGGGCGGGGGCGCCCCTACGAGCCGGCGCGTCCCGCCTTCGTCACCTCTTACGGTGCCGGCACCGGCGTCAGGCCAGGCGGTGCATCCAGCCGTGCTTGTCCTCCGCGGTACCCCGCTGGATGTCCAGCAGGGCGTCCCGCAGCCGCTGCGTGACCGCACCGGTCTCGCCCCCGCTCTGCTGCCACTGCGCACCGGCGCGCTTGACCGTGCCGACCGGCGTGATCACGGCCGCCGTACCGCAGGCGAAGACCTCGGTGAGGGAGCCGTTCTCCGAGTCGCGCTGCCACTGCTCGACCGAGACGCGGCCCTCCTCGGCCTCGTACCCCAGGTCGCGGGCGACGGTGAGCAGGGAGTCGCGGGTGACGCCCTCCAGGATGGAGCCGGTGAGGGACGGGGTGACGATCCTGTCCCCGTACACGAAGTACAGGTTCATGCCGCCGAGCTCCTCGACCCACTGGTGCTCGACCGCGTCCAGGTAGCAGACCTGGTCGCAGCCCTTGGTGGCGGCCTCGGCCTGGGCGAGCAGGGACGCGGCGTAGTTGCCGCCGGTCTTGGCGTCGCCCATGCCGCCGGGGACGGCGCGGACGCGGTCCTCGGACACCCAGATGGAGACGGGCTTGACGCCGCCCGGGAAGTACGCGCCGGCCGGGGAGGCGATGACCAGGAACAGGTACTCGTTGGCCGGCTTCACGCCCAGGCCGACCTCGGTCGCGATCATGAAGGGGCGCAGGTAGAGGGACTCCTCGCCGCCGTGCGCCGGCACCCACTTCTCGTCCTGCCGCACCAGCGCGTCGCACGCCTCGATGAAGGTCTCCACCGGCAGCTCCGGCATGCCCAGGCGGCGCGAGGAGGCCTGGAAGCGCTGCGCGTTCTTCTCCGGCCGGAAGGTGGCGACGGAACCGTCGGGGCGGCGGTAGGCCTTCAGTCCCTCGAAGATCTCCTGCGCGTAGTGCAGGACCATGGTGGCCGGGTCGAGGGCGAGCGGGCCGTACGGGACGAGCTGCCCGTCGTGCCAGCCGCGGCCCTCGGTCCACTTGATCGTCACCATGTGGTCGGTGAAGTGGCGGCCGAACCCGGGGGCGGTCAGGATCGCCGCGCGCTCGGCGTCGGAGAGCGGGGTGGCGGAGGGCTTGAGCTCGATCGTGGGCGTCGTCATGGGTTGATGTCCTTCACCGGTTTGATTGTGACGGGCCGCTGTCACGCCCGTACGGCCGGTGGCCGGTGCTAGGACGTCCGAGCATTCCCTCAGGTCGCGGCTTCGCGTTCGATTATCGCGCGCGAGCGGCGACGGGTGAAACGGGGTGAATGCGGCCCAGGGCTCGATGGTCGCACCTGGCGGACGCAGGAGAAAGCCGCCGGGTGCCTTGTTTCTGGACCCGGCGGCTTCGAAAGGGTTTCGATCGAGTGGCGCGGCGGGTCAGCCGGCTACTCGTACGGCGAGCGCGTCGCCGATCTCCGAGGTGGAGCGGGCGGGCTTGCCGGCGCGCTCGCCGAGGTCGGCGGAGACCGCCTCCTCGATGCGGGTCGCCTCGGCCTCGTGGCCGAGGTGGCGCAGCAGCAGGGCGACGGACAGGACCGTGGCGGTGGGGTCGGCCTTGCCCTGGCCGGCGATGTCGGGCGCGGAGCCGTGGACCGGCTCGAACATCGAGGGGAAGTCGCCCGAGGGGTTGATGTTCCCGCTCGCGGCGACGCCGATGCCGCCGGAGACGGCCGCGGCGAGGTCGGTGATGATGTCACCGAACAGGTTGTCGGTGACGATGACGTCGAAGCGGCCGGGGTCGGTGACGAGGTAGATCGTCGCGGCGTCGACGTGGATGTAGTCGGTGGTGACCTGGGGGTACTCCTCGGCCACCTTGTTGAAGACGTTCGTCCACAGGTGGCCGGCGAAGGTCAGCACGTTGTTCTTGTGGACCAGCGTGAGCTTCTTGCGGGGGCGGGCCTGGGCGCGGGCGAAGGCGTCGCGGACGACGCGCTCGACACCGAAGGCGGTGTTGACGGAGACCTCGGTGGCGACCTCGTGCTCGGTGCCCTTGCGGATGGTGCCGCCGTTGCCCGTGTACGGGCCTTCGGTGCCCTCGCGGACGACGACGAAGTCGATCTCCGGCTGGCCGGCGAGCGGGGTGGCGACACCCGGCAGCAGCTTGGAGGGCCGCAGGTTGACGTGGTGGTCGAAGGCGAAGCGGAGCTTGAGCAGGAAACCGCGCTCCAGCACGCCCGACGGCACCGAGGGGTCGCCGATCGCGCCGAGGAGGATCGCGTCGTGGCCCTTGAGGGCGTCGAGGTCGGCGTCGGTGAGGGTCTCACCGGTGGCGTGGTAGCGCCGGGCGCCGAAGTCGAACTCCTTGGTCTCCAGCTTCACATCCTGCGGGAGGACGGCGGAGAGGACCTTGAGACCCTCGGCCACGACCTCCTGGCCGATGCCGTCACCGGGAATCACTGCGAGATTGAGGATGCGAGAGCTAGCCGACATGCGCAGCACCCTACTCCCCGTCCCACGGGATGACATGCGGCGTCCGGCATGCGGACACCCCCTGCCGTCGGGCCCGTCGGGCTCCCGCCGCGCCCGCTCAGTGGCCGGTGGAGCCGCCGTTGTCCCGGCGGTCGAGGGCGCGCTGGAGGGCGGCCGCTGCGTTCTTGCGGTCGGAGTCGGCGGTACGGGAGAGGTGGCGGACTCGGCGGCGGACGGTGGTCTCGGCCATGGGAATCGACTCCTTCGGCACAGCACACACGGGTGCGGAGAGAGGGGGGATCGCGAGAGGCCGGAAGGGGCGGGGAGCACGGTCCGCAGGGGTTGCCTGCACGGGGCCCGGCTCACGACCGCCATCCGCTCGATCGAGCGGGACGTTCGGCTCCTACCAAGCTAAGGGAGCGCTGAGCGTCTGTCTCCACAATTACTCGGACTTCCTACTATCTGAGACGGTGGAGTGGATCACACCCCCCCCACCTGCGGTGATGTCTACAGCACCGCTCCGTCCCGCCAGTCGAAGAGCAGTCCGTGCGCGGGGTCGAGGGGGCCGGCGAGGGCAGGCCGGACGTAGATGCCGCCCTCCTCCTCCGGCAGGTGCACGGCACCCTCCGGGCCGAGGGCCGAGACCCGGCCGGTCCACTGCCGCCGGCCCCGGCCGGTGTGGAGGCGGACCCCTTCGTCACTCGCGGAGAGCATTCCGGCGTCGTACGCCCCCTCGACGATGCGCTCCAGCTCGGCCGTCACCCGCCCGCCGAGCCCGGTGCGGCGGACGTCGGGGCGCACGGCGACGGCCTCCACGTAGCCGACGCGCAGCCAGCGGTGGCGGTGCCGCACCCGGCGCATGACGACCGCCCCGTGCGCGGCGAGCCCGGCGCCGTCGAGGACGAGCGCGTGCATGCCGCCGAGGGCGTGCTCCCAGTCCTCGTCCGCGAAGTCGCCGTCGAAGGCGAGGTCCAGGAGGGCGCGGGCGGCGCGCAGTTCCCCGGGCGTGAGGTCGGCGGTGTGGGCGCTGCGCAGGAGGGGGCCGGGAGCGGTCATGGGCCCAGTCTCCGGCGGCCGGACACGCGGACGGGCCAGGTCCGGGGAGGACCTGGCCCGTGCGGCGCGGGGCGGGCGTCAGCCCATGTGCGGGTACGCGTAGTCGGTCGGGGCGACCAGCGTCTCCTTGATGGCGCGGGTCAGGGTCCAGCGCATCAGGTTCTGCGGGGCGCCGGCCTTGTCGTTGGTGCCGGAGGCGCGACCGCCGCCGAAGGGCTGCTGGCCGACCACGGCACCGGTCGACTTGTCGTTGATGTAGAAGTTGCCGGCCGCGTAGCGCAGCTTCTCCATCGTGTACGCCGCCGCCGCGCGGTCGTTCGAGATGACCGAACCGGTGAGGGCGTAGTCCGAGACCGCCTCCATCTGGGTCAGCATCTCGTCGTACGCGTCGTCGGTGCTGTCGTCGTACACGTGGACGGCGAGGAACGGGCCGAAGTACTCGGTGCGGAAGACCTCGTTCTCCGGGTCGGTGCACTCGACGACGGTCGGGCGGACGAAGTAGCCGACCGAGTCGTCGTAGGAGCCGCCCGCGACGATCGTGCAGGTGTCGTCGGCCTTGGCGCGGTCGATGGCGGCCTTGTTCTTGGCGAAGGACCGCTCGTCGATGACGGCGCCCATGAAGTTCGACAGGTCGGTGACGTCACCCATGGTGAGGTAGTCGACCTCGGCGGCGAACTCCTCCTTGAAGCCGTCGTTCCAGATGGACGCCGGGATGTAGGCGCGGGAGGTGGCGCTGCACTTCTGGCCCTGGTACTCGAAGGCGCCGCGGGTCAGGGCGGTCTTGAGGACGGCGCGGTCGGCCGAGGGGTGGGCGACCAGGAAGTCCTTGCCGCCGGTCTCGCCGACCAGGCGCGGGTAGGTGCGGTACTTCGCGATGTTGTTGCCGACCGTCTTCCACAGGTGCTGGAAGGTGGGGGTCGAGCCGGTGAAGTGGATGCCCGCGAGATCGCGGTGCTCCAGGGCGACCTCGGAGACCGCGATGCCGTCGCCGGTGACGAGGTTGATGACGCCCTTGGGCAGCCCGGCCTCCTCCAGCAGCTGCATCAGCAGCACGGCGGCGTGGGTCTGCGTCGGGGACGGCTTCCAGACCACCACGTTGCCCATGAGGGCGGGGGCGGTGGGCAGGTTGGCCGCGATGGCGCTGAAGTTGAAGGGCGTGATCGCGTAGACGAAGCCCTCCAGCGGACGGTGGTCCATGCGGTTCCACACGCCCGGGGAGTTGGCCGGGGGCTGCTCGGCCAGGATGTTCCGGGCGTAGTGCACGTTGAAGCGCCAGAAGTCGACCAGCTCGCAGGGGCTGTCGATCTCGGCCTGCTGGGCCGTCTTGGACTGGCCGAGCATGGTGGAGGCGGCGATGGTCTCGCGCCACGGGCCGGACAGCAGCTCGGCGGCGCGCAGGATGATCGCCGCGCGGTCGTCGAAGGACATCGCGCGCCACGCCGGGGCGGCGGCCAGGGCGGCGTCGATCGCGTCCTGGGCGTCCTGCTGGGTGGCGTTCGCGTAGGTGCCCAGGCGGGCCTTGTGGTTGTGCGGCTGCACGACGTCGAAGCGGTCGCCGCCGCCCATCCGCTTCTCGCCGCCGATGGTGCAGGGCAGGTCGATCGGGTTGTCGGCCAGCTCGCGGAGCTTGGCCTCCAGACGGGCGCGCTCGGGCGAACCGGGGGCGTAGCCGTGCACCGGCTCGTTGACGGGCGTGGGGACCTGGGTCACAGCGTCCATGGGTTCCGTAACTCCTTGACTTCAGCGGGTTGTGCGAGCGGGTGCGGGCTCAGCCCTTGGTGACCATCGAGCGGGCGAAGAACCGGAGGTTGGCCGGCTTCTCCGCGAGACGGCGCATGAAGTAGCCGTACCAGTCGGTGCCGTAGGCGGTGTACACGCGCATGCGGTGGCCCTCGGCGGCGAGCCGCAGGTGCTCGTCACCGCGGATGCCGTAGAGCATCTGGAACTCGTACTCGTCGAGCTTTCGCCCGGCGGTACGGGCCAGCTCCTGGGCGATGGAGATCAGGCGCGGGTCGTGGGACCCGATCATCGGGTAGCCCGCGCCCTCCATCAGGGTCCGCAGGATGCGCACGTACGCCTTGTCGATCTCGTGACGCTGCTGGTAGGCGACTTCGGCGGGCTCCTTGTAGGCGCCCTTCACCAACCGTACGCGAGAGCCGCTGTCGGCGAGCCGGCGCGCGTCGGCCTCGGTGCGGAAGAGGTAGGCCTGGATGACGCAGCCGGTCTGCGGGAAGTCCTTCCGCAGCTCGTCGTGGATCGCGAACATCGAGTCGAGGGTGGTGTGGTCCTCGGCGTCGAGGGTGACCGTGGTGCCGATCTCGGCGGCGGCCTCGACGACCGGTCGGACGTTCTTCAGCGCCAGCTCGTGGCCGCCGTCCAGCGCTTGGCCGAACATCGACAGCTTCACCGACATCTCGGCGCGGGTGCCCAGCTCCAGCGGCTTCAGCCGGTCGATCAGCTCCAGGTAGGCGTCACGGGCGGCCTCGGCCTGTGCGGGAGTGGTGATGTCCTCGCCGACGACGTCCATCGTCAGTTCCAGGCCCTGGTCGGTGAGGTCCCGGACGATCGGCACGATCTCGTCGACCGTCTCGCCGGGGATGAACCGGTCGACGACCGGCTTGGTCACCGGCGCGGCCGAGACCAGACGACGCATCCGGTCGCTGCGCGACGCGGCGAGAATCACGGGACCCAGCACGGGGCACCTCCACTTACCAACCAACACGAGGCCGCTGCCCGACGAACGGGGGACGGCACGGAGAACCACCGTGAAATCTAAGGATCCCCCCGATCGTCGGCCATCGACAGCTGTCACGCATCCGTGCCACGGATCTCAGACAGATGTATGAAGGGCGCGCGCAAATGCGGCAGAATGCCCGGGTGACGTCGGATTCCAGAGGTTCGGGAGGTACCAGTGGTGACTACCAGGAGCTGGTCGACGAGATCTCCGAGCTGCTGGGCGCGCCGGCGACCCTGGAGAACCGCGACTTCGAACTGATCGCCTTCGGCGCGTACGACAGCGAGGGCGACCTCGATCCGTCCGCCCTGGACCCGGTGCGCACCCGCTCGATCCTGACCAGGCGCTCCACCGCGGCCGTCCGGGCCTGGTTCGAGGGCTTCGGCATCACCCGCGCGACCGGGCCGGTCCACATCCCGCCGACACCGGAGGCGGGGGTCAACCGGGGGCGCACCTGCCTCCCGGTACGCCATCGGGGCGTCGTCCTCGGCTACGTCTGGCTCCTGGACACCGAACCGGGCCCGACCGCGACGCAGCTGGCGGCCGCCATGGCGGTCACCACCCGGATCGGCGCGCTGCTCGCCGACGAGGCGCAGCACGGCGCGGACCTGAGCCGGGAGCTGCGGGCGGTGCTGACCGCCGAGCGCGACTGGCAGCGGGACATGGCCGTGGCCGAGCTGCGCACCGCTCTGGGTGACCGCGCGCACCCTCCGCACGCGGTGGTGTGCGTGGCCCCCTGGCCCTCGGCCGATCCCGACGACGCGCCCTCGGTCCGCACGGTGCCGGGGGCGACGGCGCTGTGCACGGTGCCGTGGGGGGCGTCGGGCCAGTCACTGGCGCTGCTGGTGCGGCTGCGCTCGGTGGACGTGCCGACCCCGGCGACCTCGGCTGCGGGCCGCCTGCTGGAGCGGGCGCGGGGCGCGGGTGCGACCGGCGCCGCGAAGGCTGCCGCGGGGGTCTCCGCGCCGCGCACCGGGCTGGCCGAACTGGGCGCCGCCTGGCGCGAGGCGTCGGCCGCGGCGCGGGCGGCACGCGCCGAGGGCCGGTTCGGGCCGGTCGCCGAGTGGACCTCCATCGGCGCGTTCCGCCTGCTGACCGCGCTGCCCGAGCACGCGGCGCAGGACCCCGCCGTACGGGTGCTGCTGGCCCCCGCCCACGGCGAACTGGCCCGCACCGCCGAGGTCTACCTCGACTGCGCGGGGCAGGCCGGCCGCACCGCCGCCGAGCTGGGCATCCACCGCCAGACCCTGTACTACCGCCTGTCCCGCGTGGAGCAGCTCACGGGCCTGGACCTGGACGACGGGGAGGACCGGCTGCTGCTGCACATGGCGCTCAAGGCATACCGCCTGTAGCGGCCTCGATCACCCGGCGCAGGCCCTCGGTGAGCTGCTCCGCCTCGGGGGCGGACCGCGGATCGAAGGTCCACTGCGCGATGAGCCCCGTCATCAGGGTCACGTAGAACGCCCCGAGGGTGTCCGCCACCTCGTCCGAGACGTCCTCCTCCCGTCCCCCCATGAGCGAGGGGACGAGCCCGCGCCCGGCCTCCCGCTGGGCCCGCGCCAGATGGTCGCGCACCTCGGGCATCCGGTCACCCATGACCAGGATCTCCATGCTGAGGTGCCAGATCGACCCCGGGTCCCGCATGGTCCGGATGATGTTGGTCCACACCATCTGGAACCGCTCCGTCGAGCCGGGCGCGGTCCGGTCCAGGGCGGCCCGGTCGCCCTCGAAGGCGTCGCCCATCCCCTCGACCAGCGAGACGTAGGCCTGGGCGAGCAGCGCGTCCTTCGAGCCGTAGTGGTAGCCGATGGACGCCAGGTTGGTCCCCGACTCCTTGACGACGTCCCGCGCGGTCGTGCGCGCGAAGCCCTTCTCCAGCAGGCAGCGCTTGGCGCCTTCCAGCAGATCCTCGCGGTGTCCCATGGCGCCACCCTACCCGCCGATCCATACGAGCGTCCCATACAGACGTCCCATACAAACGTACTAGACACGCGTATAAGACGTCCGTACAGTCGCTGGCATGACAACGACCCCGCCCCGCGCCGGCCGCCGCGAATGGACCGCGCTGACCGTCCTGATGCTTCCGCTCCTCCTGGTCTCGATGGACGTCTCCGTCCTCTACTTCGCGATCCCGCAGATCAGCGCCGACCTGGAGCCGAGCGGCACCCAACAGCTGTGGATCTTCGACATCTACGGCTTCGTCCTGGCCGGCCTGCTGATGACGATGGGCGCCCTGGGCGACCGCGTCGGCCGCCGCAGGCTGCTGCTCGTCGGCGCGGCGGCCTTCGGCGCCGCCTCGCTCCTGGCGGCCTACGCGCACACCGCCGAGACCCTGATCGCGGCCCGCGCGGTCCTCGGCATCGGCGGCGCCACGCTGATGCCGACCACGATGGCGCTGGTACGCACGATGTTCACCGACCCCGCCCAGCGGGCCAGGGCGATCGGCCTGTGGTCCGGGGTGATGACGGCGGGGATCGCCCTCGGCTCGGTGATGAGCGGCGTGCTCGTCGAGCACTTCTGGTGGGGCTCGGTCTTCCTGGTCAACCTGCCCGCGATGGCCCTGCTCCTGGTCCTCGGCCCGATGCTGCTCCCCGAGTCGAGGAACCCCTCCCCCGGCCGCTTCGACCTGCTGAGCGTCCCCCTGTCGCTGGCCGCGGTCCTGCCCGTGATCTACGGCCTCAAGGAACTGGCCGCCGAGGGCTGGAACGTCCGCTACGTCGCCTCGCTCACCGTGGGCCTGCTGTTCGCGGCGCTCTTCGTGCGGCGGCAGCGCACCTCGGCCTCGCCGATGATCTCCCCGGCCCTCTTCCGCGGGCACGGCTTCACCCCGGCGCTCGTCCTCAACACCGTGTCGGCCCTCGGCATGATGGGCTCGGCGTTCTTCACCACCCAGTACCTCCAGTCGGTCCTCGGCAAGAGTCCGCTGGAGTCCGCGCTGTGGAGCCTGCTGCCGTCGGTCCTCATCGGCGCCGCCGCGCCGGTAGCCGCGCACCTGGTCCAGCGGGGCGTCGAGCGCGCGTACGTGGTGACGTCCGGCTTCCTGGTCGCGGCGACCGGTTACGGACTGCTGGCCCTGGCCGGCACGGACTCGCTGTGGCTGGTGCTGGCGGCGTGCGGTGTCCTGGCGGCGGGCATCGTCATCGTGATGTCCCAGCTCACCGACCTGGCCCTGAGTTCGGCCCCGGTCGAGAGGGCCGGGTCCGCGTCCTCGCTGCTGGAGACCGGCACCGAGTTCGGCGGCGCCCTGGGCATGGCGGCCCTCGGTTCCATCGGTACGGCCCTGTACCGCCACGGCATGCCGGCCGACGCACCGGCTCCGGCGCGGGAGACCCTGGGCGGCGCCCTGGCCGTCGCGGCCGAGACGCCGGGGCGCGCGGGAGACGCCCTGGCCACGGCGGCGCGCGAGGCGTTCACCGACGGGATGCGCGGCGCCGCGCTCGCGGCGGGGCTGCTGCTCCTGGCGGCGGCGGGGCTGGCCGCGCGGGGCCTGCGGCACATCCGGGTGCGCCCGGAAGCGGCAACGGAGAACGCCGGACGGGCTGAGTCGCTCAGCCCGTCCGGCGTGTGAGGACGAGTCCGTTCGGGGCGAACGGGGCTCCGGCGGCGTCAGCCCCCGGGCGCGGTCCCTCAGACCAGGTTCACCGACCGGGCGGACGTCGCGCCGATCTCCGCCGCGACCTCGGCCAGCACCCCGGTGGGCACCGTGTCGTCGACGGTCAGGACGGCCAGCGCCTCGCCGCCCACCGTGGCGCGGGCGACCTGCATGCCGGCGATGTTGATGCCGGCCTCGCCGATCACGCGGCCGACGGTGCCGACGACGCCGGGACGGTCCTCGTAGCGCAGGACCAGCATGTGGTCGGCGAGGGCGAGGTCCACGTCGTACTCGCCGACGGCGACGATCTTCTGGAGGTGCTTCGGGCCGGCCAGCGTGCCGGAGACCGACACCTCCTCGCCGTCCGAGAGGGTGCCGCGGACCGTGACGACGTTGCGGTGCTCCGGGGACTCCGAGCTGGTGGTCAGCCGGACCTCGACACCGCGCTCCTGGGCGAAGAGCGGGGCGTTGACGTAGGAGACGGTCTCGTCGACGACATCCTCGAAGACACCCTTGAGGGCGGAGAGCTCCAGCACCTTGACGTCGTGCTGGGTGATCTCGCCGTAGACCTCGACGTCGAGGCGGACGGCGACCTCGCCGGCGAGCGCGGTGAAGATGCGGCCGAGGCGCTCGGCGAGCGGCAGGCCGGGCTTGACGTCCTCGGCGATGACCCCGCCCTGCACGTTCACCGCGTCGGGGACCAGCTCGCCGGCGAGGGCGAGGCGGACCGACTTGGCGACGGCGATGCCGGCCTTCTCCTGGGCCTCGTCGGTGGAGGCGCCGAGGTGCGGGGTGGCGACGACCTGGTCGAACTCGAAGAGCGGCGAGTCGGTGCAGGGCTCCTTGGCGTACACGTCGAGGCCGGCGCCGGCGACGCGGCCCTCCTTGAGCGCCGCGTACAGCGCCTCCTCGTCGACGATGCCGCCGCGCGCGGCGTTGACGATGCGGACGCTCGGCTTGACCTTGCGCAGCGCCTCGTCGCCGATCAGGCCGAGGGTCTCGGGGGTCTTCGGGAGGTGGACGGTGATGAAGTCGGAGACCTCGAGCAGCTCGTCCAGCGTCAGGACCTTCACGCCCATCTGCGCGGCCCGCGCGGGCTGCACGTAGGGGTCGTAGGCGACGACCTTCATGCCGAAGGCCGACATGCGCTGCGCGACCAGGGCGCCGATGCGGCCCAGGCCCACGACACCGAGGGTCTTCTCGGCCAGCTCGACACCCGTGTACTTGCTGCGCTTCCACTCGCCGTTCTTCAGCGCGGCGTTGGCCTGCGGGATGTTGCGGGCGGTGGCGACGAGGAGGCCGCAGGCCAGCTCGGCGGCGGTCACGATGTTGGAGGTCGGGGCGTTGACCACCATCACGCCGGCCTTGGTGGCGGCGGAGACGTCCACGTTGTCCAGACCGACCCCGGCGCGGGCGACGACCTTGAGCTTCTTGGCGGCGGCGATGGCCTCGGCGTCGACCTTGGTCGCGGAGCGGACCAGGATCGCGTCCACGTCGGCGATGGCGGGGAGCAGTTCGGCCCGGTCCGCGCCGTTGCACTGGCGGATCTCGAAGTCGGGGCCAAGCGCGTCCACGGTCGCGGGCGACAGCTCTTCAGCGATGAGTACGACGGGTTTCGAGCTCACGTGAGTCCTCACAAGTCCAATGCGGACGGCCGTCCCGACGGCCGCAGGCGGTGGAGGTTGGCTACCGCGTGGAAGACGCACGACGCTGTGGGCCTGACGCGTATGTTGGGCAGCAGTCTAGTGGCGTGACGGGGGTCGTCCTGCGCCTCTTCGGAAGGATCACCCGTCCGTGGCTGGACGGGTTGGACAACGCCGTCGTGGACGACGTTACCCCGGGTTCGCCGAAGGGGCCGGAGCGGGATGCTCCGGCCCCTTCGGGCGGGCGGCTTACGCCTCCTCGTCGACCCAGCTCATCAGCTTGCGCAGCTGCTTGCCGGTGGTCTCCAGCAGGTGCTCGGAGTCCTGCTGCTTGTACTCGTTGTACTTCTTCAGGCCGCCGTGGTACTCGTCCATCCACTGCTGGGCGAAGGTGCCGTCCTGGATCTCGGCGAGGACCTTCTTCATCTCGGCCTTGGTGGCGTCGGTGATGATCCGCGGGCCGGTGACGTAGTCGCCCCACTCGGCGGTCTCGGAGATCGACCAGCGCATCTTCTCCAGGCCGCCCTCGTACATGAGGTCCACGATGAGCTTCAGCTCGTGCAGGCACTCGAAGTAGGCGATCTCCGGCTGGTAACCGGCCTCGGTGAGCGTCTCGAAGCCCGCCTTCACCAGCGCGGCGGTGCCGCCGCACAGCACGGCCTGCTCGCCGAAGAGGTCGGTCTCGGTCTCCTCGGTGAAGGTCGTCTTGATGACGCCGGCGCGGGTGCCGCCGATGCCCTTCGCGTACGACAGGGCCAGCGCGAAGGCGTTGCCCGAGGCGTCCTGCTCGACGGCGGCGATACAGGGAACGCCGCGGCCCTCCTCGTACTGCCGGCGCACCAGGTGGCCCGGGCCCTTGGGGGCGACCATGCAGACGTCCACGCCGGCCGGGGGCTTGATGAAGCCGAAGCGGATGTTCAGGCCGTGGCCGAAGAACAGCGCGTCGCCGTCCTTCAGGTTGTCCTTGATGTGCTCCTCGTAGACCTGGGCCTGGATCGGGTCCGGGACGAGGATCATGATGACGTCGGCCTCGGCGGCGGCCTCGGACGGGCTCACCACGCGCAGGCCCTGCTCCTCGGCCTTGGCCTTGGACTTGGAGCCCTCGTGCAGACCGACGCGCACGTCGACGCCGGAGTCGCGCAGCGACAGGGCGTGGGCGTGGCCCTGGCTGCCGTAGCCGATGACCGCGACCTTGCGGCCCTGGATGATGGACAGGTCGGCGTCGGCGTCGTAGAACAGCTCGGCCACTGGGTTCACTCCTTGTGTGCGGGTGTTGCGTCCCACCGTATGCCGGTGGGGGGAAGGGAAGTTTCGGGGTCTCGGCATGCGGGCGGCCGGTGGTGTCCGTGGCCGCCCGTTTCCGTCGTTATGCGGACCGGTCGAGTGCGCGCAGCGAGCGGTCCGTGATCGAACGGGCGCCGCGGCCGATGGCGATCGTGCCGGACTGGACGAGCTCCTTGATGCCGTACGGTTCCAGCATCCTGAGCATCGCGGACAGCTTGTCGCTGCTGCCGGTGGCCTCGATGGTGACGGCCTCCGGGGAGACGTCGACGGTCTTGGCGCGGAAGAGCTGCACGATCTCGACGATCTGGGAGCGCGTCTCGTTGTCGGAGCGCACCTTCACCAGGACGAGTTCACGCTGGACGGCGTGGGCCGGCTCCAGCTCGACGATCTTCAACACCTCGACCAGCTTGTTGAGCTGCTTGGTGACCTGCTCCAGCGGCAGCTCCTCCACGCCCACGACGATGGTGATGCGGGAGATGTCGGGGTGCTCGGTGACGCCCACCGCGAGCGAGTCGATGTTGAAGCCGCGGCGGGAGAAGAGGGCGGCGATCCGGGCGAGGATGCCCGGCTTGTTCTCCACCAGGACGGAGAGCGTGTGCTTGGACATGGGCTGCTTCCTTTACGGCTCTCAGTCGTCTTCGTTGTCGCCGAAGTCGGGGCGGACGTCCCGGGCGGCCAGGATCTCGTCGTTGGAGGTGCCGGCGGCGACCATCGGCCAGACCATCGCGTCCTCGTGGACGATGAAGTCGACGACGACGGGACGGTCGTTGACGGAGTTCGCCTCCTCGATGACCTTGTCGAGGTCGGCGGGGTCCTCGCAGCGGATGGCGTAGCAGCCCATGGCCTCCGACAGCTTCACGAAGTCGGGGATGCGGGTGCCGCGCGCCGCCGGGTCGACGTCCGCGGGGCCGGAGTGCAGGACCGTGTTGGAGTAGCGCTGGTTGTAGAACAGGGTCTGCCACTGGCGGACCATCCCGAGGGCGCCGTTGTTGATGATGGCGACCTTGATCGGGATGTTGTTCAGGGCGCAGGTGGCCAGTTCCTGATTGGTCATCTGGAAGCAGCCGTCACCGTCGATCGCCCAGACGGTCTGCCCGGGTGCGCCGGCCTTGGCGCCCATGGCGGCGGGGACGGCGTAGCCCATGGTCCCGGCGCCGCCGGAGTTGAGCCAGGTGGCGGGCTTGTCGTACTGGATGAAGTGCGCGGCCCACATCTGGTGCTGGCCGACGCCCGCGGTGAAGACGGTGTTCTCGGGGGCCAGCTGCCCGATCCGCTCGATGACCTGCTGCGGGGAGAGCGAACCGTCCTCGGGCTGCTCGTAGCCGAGGGGGTAGGTGTCGCGCCAGCGGCTGAGGTCCTTCCACCAGGCGCTGTAGTCGCCCCGGACGCCCTCGGCGTGCTCCTTCTGCACGGCCTGGATCAGGTCGGCGATGACCTCGCGGGCGTCGCCCACGATCGGCACGTCGGCGGCGCGGTTCTTGCCGATCTCGGCCGGGTCGATGTCGGCGTGGACGATCTTGGCGTGCGGGGCGAAGCTGTCCAGCTTGCCGGTGACGCGGTCGTCGAAGCGGGCGCCGAGGGCGACGATCAGGTCGGCCTTCTGCAACGCGGTGACGGCGGTGACCGCACCGTGCATGCCCGGCATCCCCACGTGCAGCGGGTGGCTGTCGGGGAACGCGCCGAGCGCCATCAGGGTGGTGGTGACGGGCGCGCCGGTGAGTTCGGCGAGGACCTTCAGCTCGGTGGTGGCCCGGGCCTTGAGGACGCCGCCGCCGACGTAGAGGACCGGCCGCTTGGCGGCGGTGATCAGCTTGGCGGCCTCGCGGATCTGCTTGGCGTGCGGCTTGGTCACCGGGCGGTAGCCGGGCAGGTCCATGACCGGCGGCCAGGAGAACGTCGTCTTCGCCTGGAGGGCGTCCTTGGCGATGTCGACGAGGACCGGGCCGGGGCGGCCGGTGGAGGCGATGTGGAACGCCTGCGCGATGACCCGGGGGATGTCGTCGGCCTTGGTGACCAGGAAGTTGTGCTTGGTGATCGGCATGCTGATGCCGACGATGTCCGCCTCCTGGAAGGCGTCCGTGCCGATGGCCGAGGACGCCACCTGACCGGTGATGGCGACCATCGGCACCGAGTCCATGTGGGCGTCGGCGAGCGGGGTGACCAGGTTGGTGGCGCCGGGGCCGGAGGTCGCCATGCAGACGCCGACCTTTCCGGTGGCCTGGGCGTACCCCTCGGCCGCGTGGCCGGCGCCCTGCTCGTGCCGGACCAGGACGTGGCGGACCTTGGTGGAGTCCATCAGCGGGTCGTACGCCGGGAGGATGCAACCGCCGGGAATGCCGAATACCGTGTCGGCGCCCACCTCCTCGAGCGAGCGGATGAGGGACTGCGCACCCGTGACGTGCTCGGGGGCGGACTGTCCTCCGGAACGGGGCCGCGGCTGCGGGTGAGGGGCCCCGGTGGCCTGCTCGGTCATCGGCATTCTCTTCTCGATGCTGAGGGTGGTGATGCTGGGGTTCTGCGGTGTTTCGGGCGGTGCGTGACTGCCGCCCGGCGGCACTGGTGCAACAAAAAACCCCTCGTGCCATAAGGCAAGCGAGGGGAGCGCGCCGGGTGTGGGTCGCTGGGAGTCCGGGTCGGTCCGGACATCACCAGCTCAGCCGACGCGCTTTCCAAGTACGAGAATTCGGGTGCGCATGGCACAGACCCTCCCCCCGGCACGCACCCACTGTCAAGTGGGTGGGACGGGAGTCTCATCATGTGAACGGAGGGTCGTGCCACCACCCAGAACGGCCGGCAGGCCCGCCGTGACCCCGCCCGCGAAGGCCGGCTCGGCCGGCCCGTGCGGTACCGAGTAGTGGCCGGTGCCGAGCGCCCTGCGCAGCCGGTACTCGTCCAGTGGCCCGGAGAACGCCATGCCCTGCCCGTGGGTGCAGCCCATCGCGCGCAGGGCGACGATCTGCTCGGGCAGGTCCACCCCGTCGGCCACGGACTTCAGTCCGAGGTCGGTGGCGATGCGCAGCAGACCACTGGTGATCTTGTGCAGCCGGGCCGACTCGACCACGCCCTCGACCAGGCCCCGGTCGAGCTTGAGGACGTCCACGGGGAGGCGCCGGAGCGCGGTGATCGCCGCGTACCCGCTGCCGAAGCCGTCCAGGGCGATGCGCACCCCCACCCGCCGCAGGGCGTTCAGCCTGCGGTCCAGCTCGTCCATGCCGACCCGTGGATCAATGTCCGACAGCTCGATCACAAGAGAGCCCGGAGGCAGCCCGTGCCGGGTCAGCAGGGCTTCCACGGAGCCGAGCGGCAGGGAGCGGTCCAGCAGCCGGCGGGCACCGATGCGTATGGCCACCGCCACCGGGAGGCCGGCGGCCGCGCGGTCGGCGGCCTGCTCCACCGCCTCCTGGAGCACCCAGCGGTCCAGTTCGGCCGTCTTGTCGCCCTCGTCGGCCACCCGCAGGAACTCGGCGGGGGTGAACAGCACCCCCTGCGAGGAGCGCCAGCGCGCCTGGGCGCAGACCGAGGAGATCCGGCCGTCCGTCAGGGAGACCACCGGCTGGTGCAGCAGCGCGAACTCGCCGTCGTGCAGCGCGGCCCGCAGGCGGGTGGCCAGCTCGGCCTTGCGCACGACGTCCTGCTGCATCTGCGGCCGGTACAGCTCGACGCGTCCCTTGCCGCCCGCCTTGGCGCGGTACATCGCGAGGTCGGCGTTGCGCAGCAGCTCCCCCGCGCCGAGGCCCGGCTCGGCGAAGGCGACACCGATGGAGGCGTTGACACGGACATCGTTGCCGTCGATGAGATAGGGCTGCGAGAGGGTGAGCCGCAGCCGGTCGGCTAGTTCCATGATGTGACCCTCGCGTGCGGTGCGGTCCCGGGCGCCGTCACCGACGATCAGGGCCGCGAACTCGTCGCCGCCGAGCCGGGAGGCGGTGTCCCCCTTGCGGACGGCCTCGTGGAGTCTGCGGGCCGCCTGGACGAGCAGCTCGTCCCCGGCCTGGTGCCCGATGGTGTCGTTGACGGCCTTGAAGCCGTCGAGGTCGATGAAGAGGACCGCCGTACCGCGCAGGGCGGCACCCCGGTCCGAGGCGCGGCGGCCGGACAGGGCCTGCTGGACGCGCCGGGTGAACAGGGCGCGGTTGGGCAGGTCGGTCAGCGGGTCGTGCTCGGCGTTGTGCTGGAGCTGCGCCTGGAGGCGCACCCTCTCCGTGACGTCCCGGCTGTTGAAGATGAGGCCGCCGTGGTGGCGGTTGACGGTGGACTCGACGTTGAGCCAGCCGCCGTCGCCGGAGCGGAAGCAGCACTCGATGCGCGTGGTGGGTTCCTCGACCGGGTTGGCGGCCAGGAAGCGGCGTACCTCGTGCACCACGCAGCCGAGGTCCTCCGGGTGGATGAGCCCGGCCAGTTCGCCGCCCACCAGCTCTTCCGCGGGGCGTCCGTAGACCCCGGCGGCGGCCGGCGAGACGTAGCGGAGGATGCCGTTGGGTGCGGCGATCATGATGACGTCGCTGGAGCCCTGCACCAGGGAGCGGAAGTGGTTCTCCTTCTGGGCCAGTTCCTGGGTGAGGGTGATGTTGTCGAGCAGCATGATGCCCTGGCGCACGACGAGCGCGAGCACCACGGTGCCGCCGGTCAGCAGCACCACGCGGTCGACGCTGCGCCCGTTGAGCACGTTGTAGAGGATGCCCAGGGTGCAGACCGCGGCGGCGAGGTACGGCGTGAGCGCGGCGAGGGAGCCCGCGATGGGCCGGGCCGTCGGATAGCGGCCGCGCTCCCCCGCGGACGGCGAGGGCAGGGACGTCGCCCCGGGCAGGGGCGCGGGCGGCTGGTGCGCGGCGGAGCGGGGGTGGTGCCCGGTGTCACGCTGGCCGGGCACGTGCTCGCGCACCACGCGGGTGTGGCCGCCGGACCCCTCGTCGCCCGTGGTCCGTCCGCGCCGGGACGCGGCCCAGGGGGCGTACGCGAGCAGCAGGGACCCCGCGAACCAGCCCGCGTCGAGCAACTGGCCGGACCGGTAGCTGCTCTGCATCAGCGGCGAGGTGAACAGGGCGTCGCACATCACGGTGAGCGCGAGCGCGCCGATGGCGGTGTTGATGGCCGACCTGCCGACCGGCGAACGCCTGAAGTGCAGGGCGAGCACCATGCTGACGAGGGCGATGTCGAGCAGGGGGTACGCCACCGAGAGCGCGCCGTGCGCCACGCTGGAATCGCCCCCGGCCTTCGCCGCCTGGGCGAGCGCCAGGCTCCACGCCAGCGTCAGCAGGGAGCCGCCGATCAGCCAGGCGTCCAGTCCCAGGCAGATCCAGCCGGCCTTGGTCACCGGCCGCTTGGCCAACACCAGCAGCCCCACGATGGCGGGCGGCGCGAAGCAGAGGAAGAACAGGTCGGCGTAGCTGGGGCTGGGGACGGGCTGCCGCAGGACGACCTCGTACCACCCCCACACCAGGTTGCCCAGGGACGCCATCGCCGAGGAGAGGGCGAACAGCAGCCACGCGGGCCGGAAGCGGACGCGGCGCCCGCGCGCGTAGAGGAAGCAGGAGACGGCGGCGGCGCCCGCCGCGGCGCTCAGCCCGAAGTCGCCCATGATCTTGGCGACGTGGTCCGAGCCCCAGCCGAGCGCGGACCCGACGGCGTAGGCCGCGCAGACCAGGGCCAGCACGAGCTGGCGGACGAGGGCCGGCCGGCCGACGGTGGCGGACGGCCGGGGCGGCAGCAGGCCGGGCGGGGGCTGCGTCCGCAGCCGTCCGTCCAGCGTGGGCATGGGGGACGGCGGCGGGCTCACGTCGGCCCCCCGGTCCGCGCCGCTTCCGTGGTGCGCGGGCTGTGGACCGGCCGGGTCCGGCTCCCGCGGCCCGGCCGATGCGGGTGAGGGTCGCGTGGACCGTCGGGGCCGCCGTGGTGGCCGGGGCGGCCGCGTCTGCGCGCCGTCGTGGTCGTGCGCCAGGGTCGTCGGCGGCGGCTCCGCCGCGTCGGGTCGTTCGTCCATAGGCCGTGCATCGCCCGTCGCCCCCCTCACAGTTGAGATGTTCGTCCCCGGCGCCGAACTGTCCCGGCGCGTCCCCTGTCGGACGATACACCAGGATCGTCACTCAGGGACATAGGTTCTCTACGCTCCGTGACGACCAGGGAATATGCGGGTACCCACCGCGCTCGAAAGGTTGCGGAGGGTACCGGGACCGGATCAGGCGCCTGTCGTCAGGATCACGTTGCGCAGCGGCTCCTGGTTCACGAACCGGGTCAACTGGTCCACCAGCAACCGCTTCGCGCGCGGCAGGAACGCGGAGGTCGGCCCTCCGGCGTGCGGGCTGACGAGTACGCCGGGAGCCTGCCACAGGGGATGGCCCGGCGGCAGCGGTTCGGGGTCGGTCACGTCGAGAGCGGCGGTCAGCCGCCCGCTCTCCAGTTCGGCGAGCAACGCCTTCGTGTCGACGACGGGGCCCCGGGCGACGTTGACGAGCAGGGCTCCGTCCTTCATCCGGGCCAGGAACTCCGCGTCGGCCAGACCCCGGGTGGCCTCGGTGAGCGGCGTGGAGAGGATCACGACGTCCGCGTCCGGGAGGAGGGCCGGGAGGTCGGTGAGCGGGTGCACCGGGCCGCGCGCCGTGGTGCGGGCGGAGCGCGCGACGCGCACCACCGGCGCGACCTCGAACGGCACGAGCCGGTCCTCGATCGCGGCGCCGATCGACCCGTAGCCGACGATGAGCACCTTCCGGTCGGCGAGTGCGGGCCGGAAGCCGCCGAGCCACTCGCCCCGGTCCTGGGCCCGGACGAAGTCGGGCACGCCCCGCAGCGATGCCAGTATCAGGGTCAGGGTGAGTTCCGCGGTGCTGGCCTCGTGCACTCCGCGCGCGTTGCACAGCCGTACGCCCGCGGGCAGGTGCTTCAGGCCGGGCTCCACGTGGTCGATCCCGGCGGAGAGGGTCTGGACGACCTGGACGGAGCGCATCCCGGGCAGCGGACGCACGCCGACCCCGCTGGGCTTCATGTAGGGGACGACGTAGTACGCGCAGTCGGCCGGGTCCGCGGGGAAGGCCTCCTCGCCGTTCCAGAAGCGGTAGGCGAAGCGGTAGGCGGGGCCCTCGGGGAGGCCCTCGATCTCGTCCGGCGGGATGGGCAGCCACACGTCAGCAGTCATGGTCAGGAGGCTATGTCAGGGGCGCGAAAGGCCAGAGGTTAGGTTGGGTGGCCTGACGAGGGAGGGTCACGACCAGGTGGAGCGCAGGACGATCGGCGCGACGGCGCTCGCGGTGGGGGCCGTCGGACTGGGATGCATGCCGATGAGCTGGGCCTACAGCGCGTCGCGGCAGCGGGGGGACCAGTCGATCAGGGCGGTGCACCGGGCCCTGGACCTGGGCGTCTCCCTGCTGGACACCGCGGACATGTACGGCCCGTTCACCAACGAGCTGCTGCTGGGGCGGGTGCTGAAGGAGCGGCGGTCCGACGCCTTCGTGTCGACCAAGGTCGGTCTGCTCGTGGGCGACCAGCACATCGTGGCCAACGGCCGCCCGGGGTATGTGCGGCGCGCCTGCGACGCCTCGCTGCGCCGGTTGCAGACGGACGTCATCGACCTCTACCAACTGCACCGCGCCGACCCCGAGATACCCGTCGAGGAGACCTGGGGCGCCATGGCGGAGCTGGTGCGGGCCGGCAAGGTGCGGGCGCTCGGGCTCTGCGCGGTCGGCGCGCGGTCGGCCCGGCGCCCGGGGGCGCGGCTGCACGACGCGACGGTCCGGCAGTTGGAGCGGGTGCAGCAGGTCTTCCCGGTGAGCGCGGTCGAGGCCGAGCTGTCGGTGTGGTCGCCGGAGGCGCTGCGGACGCTGCTGCCGTGGTGCGTCTCGCGCGGTGTCGGCTTCCTCGCCGCGATGCCGCTGGGCAACGGCTTCCTGACCGGCACGCTCACTCCCGGTCAGGGCTTCGAGCCGGAGGACCTGCGGGCCCGGCACCCCCGTTTCACCGCCGAGATGATGGCCGCCAACCAGCCGATCGTGGCCGGACTGCGCCGGATCGCCGCCCGGCACGGCGACGGGGTGACGCCGGCCCAGGTGGCGCTGGCCTGGGTGCTGGCGCAGGGGCGGCACGTGGTGCCGGTGCCGGGGACCAAGCGTGATCACTGGGTGACCGAGAACGCGGGGGCCGCGGAGCTGCTGCTGACCGAGCAGGATCTCGCCGAGGTGGGCCGGCTGCCCGCGGCCCAGGGGTCGTGGGAGTGAGGCGCACGGTCGTGCGGTGCCGGGCCGGCGGGTTCGGACTTCGCCGATCGGGAACTCGACGGGCGCGTCGGGGGTATGACAGGGAGAACCCGCCCCGTCGAAGGGAACAAGATCGTGCCACGTCGAGCCTTGCCGACCGCACTGGCCACCGCCGCCCTGCTGTTGGCGGCCGGTTGCTCCTCCGACGACGGGGAGGCGTCGGGCACCGAGGGCGCTTCCTCGCCCAGCAGTACGACGGCGCAGTCCTCGCCCTCGGGCTCGGCCACCGAGGAGACCCCACCCGCGAAGGGCTCTGTGAAGGTGACCCGCACGGTCGCCACGGGGCTGCGCAGCCCCTGGGGTCTGGCTCCGCTGCCGGGCGGTGGACTGCTGGTCTCCTCCCGCGACGACGCCACACTCACGCGGGTGGACGAGAAGACGGGCGAGAAGACCGAGCTGGGCGAGGTGCCCGGGGTCTCCGCGTCCGGCGAGGGCGGCCTCCTCGGCATCGCCCTCTCCCCCGACTACGCCTCGGACCGGATGGTCTACGCGTACTTCACCTCGGCCTCGGACAACCGCATCGTGCGCATGCGGTACGACGAGAAGAAACCGGCCGGTGAGCAGCTGAGCGCGCCGGACACGGTCTTCCGGGGCATCCCCAAGGGCGTCATCCACAACGGCGGCCGGATCGCCTTCGGCCCCGACAAGATGCTCTACGCGGGCACGGGCGAGAGCGGCGACACCGGCCTGTCCCAGGACAAGGAGTCGCTGGGCGGCAAGATCCTCCGGATGACGCCGGACGGCGAACCGGCGCCCGGCAACCCCTTCCCCGACTCCACGGTGTACTCGTACGGGCACCGGAACGTGCAGGGGCTGGCCTGGGACGACAAGCAGCGGCTCTTCGCCGCCGAGTTCGGCCAGGACACCTGGGACGAGCTGAACGCGATCAGTCCGGGCGCCAACTACGGCTGGCCCGAGGCCGAGGGCGAGGGCGGCGGCTCCGGCTTCCGCGACCCGCTCGCCCAGTGGAGCACCGACGAGGCCTCGCCCAGCGGTGTCGCGTACGCCGAGGGGTCCGCCTGGATGGCCGGGCTGCGCGGTGAGCGGCTGTGGCGCGTGCCGCTGAAGGGCACGGAGGCCGCGGCCGACCCGCAGGCCTTCCTCGACGGCGAGTACGGCCGGCTGCGCACGGTGGCGCCCGCGGGTGGTGGCAGGTTGTGGCTGGTGACCAGCAACACGGACGGCCGGGGCGACGCCAAGGGCGACGACGACCGGATCCTGGAGCTGGAGGTGCGGTGACCGCGCCGCTCAGTGCTCGTCGCCCTCGGTGTGGCCTGCGGTGTCCGCGGGCCGCGGCGGGTGGACGACGACCTTGCCCGAGGTGAGGTCTATCGGGCCGTGGCCGGGGTCGCCGTCGCCGACGTCCTCGCGGGTCAGTTCGAGCCGGTTCTGCTCGTCGCGGGTGTGCTTGCGGCCCGGGGAGAACAGTTCCTCGAATGCGTTGAACACCAAGCCTCCGTCGGTCGGCGTCCCTCCAGCGTAGACCTCACGGCGCGGAAGGGGACGTGAGCCGCCGCGCGGGGAAGAGCGCCAGCCGGTGGGCCACGGCCGCCGCCTCGCCGCGCCCGGAGACGCCGAGCTTGGCCAGGATGTTGGAGACGTGGACGCTGGCCGTCTTCGGGGAGATGAAGAGTTCCTCCGCTATCTGGCGGTTGGTGCGCCCCTCGGAGACCAGGCGCAGGACGTCGCGCTCCCGGCCGGTGAGTCCGAGGGCCTCGGCCGGGTCGGCGGGGGCGGCGGGGCCGGTCGCGCGGCCGAGGGTGAGGCGGGCGCGCTGGGCGAGCAGGCCGACCGCGTCGGCGAGGGGACGGGCCCCGAGGTGTTCGGCGACGGCGCGGGCCAGGCGGAGCAGTTCCACGGCGCGGGAGCGCTCGTCCTCGCCGCCGGAGTCCAGCAGGGCGGCGGCCAGCCGGTGCCGGACGCGGGCGAGCTCGTAGGGCCGCTCCAGTCGTTCGAAGGCGGTGACCGCCTCCGCCCACGTGTCGGGGGTGTCCCGGCCCTCGGCACGGCGGAGTTCGGCGCGGACCCACTTGTCGTGGGCGAGCCAGGTGGGGGCGCCGGTGGTGAGTGACGTGGCGGCCCGGGCGATGCGGTCGAGGACCTCGCCGCGCCCCTCCCGGGCGGCCGGCAGTGCGCGGGCGTCGGCCTCGGCCTCGGCGGCGGACAGCAGCAGGGGCCAGCCGTAGCGCTGGGTGCCGGGCGGGAAGCCGGCGCCCAGCCCCGGGTCCAGCTCCGTCCGGGCGTCGAGGACGCGGCCCTCGGCGGCGGCGAGGCCGAGCGTGAGGGTGGCCAGCGGCAGACGGTACTGCGGCATGGTGTCGTGGGTGCCGTACGCGGCGCGGGCCTCGGCGAGCTGCCGGGCGGTCTCGGCCGTCTCGCCCCGGGCGAGCGCGACGGCGGCCCGGCGGAGGGCGGCACCGGCGCGCGGTGCGGCGCCGCGGCCCGGGGCCCCGGAGATCACGGCGGCCTCGACCGCCTCGTCCCAGCGGCCCAGGGAGATGAGCGTCTCGGCGAGATTGCCCCACACGTAGGCCTCGGACTCCAGCAGGCCCATCCGGCGGGTCAGTTCGATGCCCTCGCGCAGGATGCCGAGCGCCTCCCCGGAGCGGCCGATGCTCTCCAGGACGGAGGGCAGGTTGATGTGGCTGCGGGCCACCACGGCGGCCCGGCCCTGCGCCACGACCAGGTCTCTCACCTGGTACATCTCAGCGAGGCCCGCGTCGACGTGCCCCGCGTCGACCATCAGGCCGCCGAGCGTGAGCCGGGCGTTCAGCTCGATGTCGTCGGCACCCACCATGCGCGCGTACTCGACGGCCCGCTCCGCGGCGGTCACGGCGTCGGGGCCGGGGGCGTGGAGCATCGACCAGCTGGCGGCCATGGACAGCACCTCGGCGTGCACCTTGGACGGCGGCAGGCCCCGGACCAGATCCTGGGCGATGCCCAGCTCCCGCCATCCGTCGCCGCGGCCCTGCGCCTGGACCAGCAGGGAACGCTGCGTCCAGAACCAGGCGGCGCGCTGGGGATCGCGCGTGCTCGCCCCGGCGCCCGTGTCCTGCTCGTCCTCCAGCAGACGCAGGGCCCGCTTGGCGATCTTCATGGCGCGTTCGCGCTCCCCGCACAGCCGTCCGGCGACCGCGGCCTCGGCCATCAGGTCCAGGTAGCGCAGCGGCTTGGTGGCCGGGTCGCAGCCGCAGGGAGGGTAGACCTCGGTGTAGTCGACGGGGCGCAGTGTGGCGCGTACGGCGTCGGGGGCGGAGTCCCACAGCTCCATCGCCCGCTCCAGCAGCCGCAGTTGTTCGGCGTAGGCGTGCCGGCGGCGGGCCTCGACGGAGGCGTCCAGTACGGCGGGCAGGGCCTTGGCGGGGTCGTGGGCGTGGTACCAGTAGCTCGCCAGGCGCATCACGCGTTCGGCGGCGGGGACCAGGGTGGGGTCGGCGTCGAGGGCCTCGGCGTAGCGGCGGTTGAGGCGGGAGCGTTCGCCGGGGAGCAGGTCGTCGGCGACGGCCTCGCGGACCAGGGAGTGGCGGAAGCGGTAGCCGTCGCCGTCGGGGGCCGGGAGCAGCAGGTGTGCGTTGACGGCGGCGCGCAGTGCCTCGATGAGGTCGTCCTCGGCGAGCCGGGCGACGGCGGCGAGCAGCCGGTACTCCACGGTGGAGCCGCCCTCGGCGACGATCCGGGCGACCCGCTGGGCGCTCTCGGGGAGCGCTTCGACCCGCACCAGGAGCAGGTCGCGCAGGGAGTCGGTGAGGCCGGCGCAGCAGCCCTCGTGGGCCGCGACGGCGAGTTCCTCGACGAAGAAGGCGTTGCCGTCGGAGCGGTCGAAGATCTCGTCGACCTGGAGCGGATCGGGTTCCCGGTCGAGGATGCCGGCGACCTGGCGGCCCACCTCCTCCCGTGTGAAGCGGCCGAGTTCGACGCGGCGGACGGTGCGCAGCCGGTCGAGTTCGGCGAGCAGGGGACGCAGGGGGTGCCGGCGGTGGATGTCGTCGGAGCGGTAGGTGGCCAGGACGACGAGGCGGCCGGTCCGCAGGGTGCGGACGAGGTAGGCGATCAGGTGGCGGGTGGAGGCGTCGGCCCAGTGCAGGTCCTCCAGGACGAGGACGACGGTGTGCCGGGCGGCGACGCGCTCCAGCAGGCGCGCGGTGAGCTCGAAGAGGCGGGCCGTGCTCTCCTCGTCGTGCCGGCCGCCACCGGTGTTCGGGGCGCTCTCGCCCAGTTCGGGCAGCAGCCGGGCCAGCTCCTCCTCCTGCCCGGCCGCCGCCGCGGCCAGCTCCGCGGGCAGGGCGCGGCGCAGGGCGCGCAGCGCGGTGGAGAAGGGCGCGAAGGGGAGTCCGTCCGCTCCTATCTCGACGCAACCGCCCAGCGCGACCACGGCGTCCTGCCGGCGGGCGGCGGCGGCGAACTCCTCGACGAGGCGGGTCTTGCCCACCCCCGCCTCACCGCCGAGCAGCAGCGCCTGCGGCTCTCCCCCGGCGTCGGCCCCGCCGCGGGCGCGGGTGAGCGCGTCGTTCAACGTGTCCAGTTCGCCGGCGCGGCCGACGAACACGGGACTGACGGACCTGGTCTCCACGGACCCGAGCATCGCACGCGGGTACGACAGCGCGGCGGGCTTTTCCGGGAGGGGGGCGACGGACGGAACGACGGCGGGGAGGGCGGCCGTGCGGCCGCCCTCCCCGGTCCCCCCGTTCACGCGGCCCGGGTGAACCCGGGCCGGCGCAGCCGCGGCGTATGGCTCTCCACCGGCGCGGCGTCGCGGCGGGCTGCCCGGCGGGCGGCGCGGCGGGCGCGGACGGCCTCGCGGACCAGCCGGGCCTCGTCGGCGCGGCGGATCAGTTCGGCGGAACGGGCCTGCTGGATCTCGTACTCGAACATGGTGTGCCCCTCGGTCGTTTCGGTGTCCGCATCGCTTGCTGCGATGGCTCAACCTTCGTCTCCAAGGGGGGCCCGCCGCATCGGGCAAGTTCCGCATCTTCGGGCGGGGGGCGGGGCCTTAGACGTGCGTGAGGGGTCTTAGGGCACCGGCGTGCGCGCACGCCGGTGCCCTAAGACCCCTCGGGGCCCGCGGGGGGTCAGCCCACGGACGGCACGCTCAGCATGACGTCGGTGTACTTGAGCACGGCCAGGATCAGGCCGATCACGCCCAGCGCGACGCCGGCCCAGGAGACCGACTTGATCCACGCGGCCTGCGGCCTGCCGGGCACGCCGAACGCGGGCCGGACCAGCACCACGACGCCGACGATCAGCGCGATCAGCGCGAACACGCCGCCCCAGAGCGCGGTGGCCTGCCAGGCCTCGCCGTAGCCCTTCTCCAGCATGGTCTGGACGTTCGAGGACGAGGTCGTCTCCAGCTGCCCGAAGACCGACTCGCGGGCGGAGGCGACGGTGCCGACCCAGCTGCCGGTCAGCGACACGATGCCGAGGCCCGCGGAGACCACGGCTCCCGCGCCCTGGCCGACGCCGGTGGCGCCCTGGTCGACCGCCGCACCGGGGGCGGCGGCGTCCGCGGCGTCGAGGTCCGCGTCGTCGGTGCCCTCAGCGGTGCCCTCGGAGCCGTCAGCGTCCGCGGCGTCCGCGGTGTCGTTCCGGGCGGCGGCGCCGTCGGCCGCGGTCTCGGGCCCGGTGGTCTCGGGAGACTCCGTGGCCTCGCCCGTCTTGTCCTTGTCGGTCTTCACGCCGGTCTCGTCCACTGTCTTCGTTCCCATGCCTCGCACCGTACGGACGCTGTCTGAGAGGTCCCTTAATGATCCTTGTGAGCGGCACGCGCGCGTGCCTCACGTGCCGCACGCCACTCGGGTGCGAGCACCGCCCACACCTCCATGTCCTGGCGGGCACCCCGGTAGGGGAAGCTCTCGCGCAACACGCCCTCCCGCATCATGCCGAGTCGCCGGGCGGCGTTGACACTCGGGGTGTTGGCCGAGGACGCGTGCCACTCGACGCGGTGCATGCCGCGCTCGTCGAAGGCCCAGTCGATCAGGACCCGGGCCCCGCGGGTCACCAGGCCCCGGCCCGTTCCGGCGGGCTCCAGCCAGCAGCCGATCTCGCAGACGCCGGTGGCGGCGTCGAAGACGCGGTAGAGCAGCCCTCCGACGAGCTTGCCGTCCAGCCACAGACCGTGCAGGAAGCCGCTGTCGGCGGCGTGCCGGTCGGCGTAGGACTGGAGGATCTCCCGGGCGGAGTCGACGTCGGTGGCCTTCGCCCCGAAGGGGATGTGCTCCGTGATGAACTCACGACCCCGCTCCAGGTGGGCCAGGAACTCCTCGGCGTGCCAGGTCTCCAGGGGGCGCAGCTCGGCTCCGTCGTCACCCAGTGGTATCGCGTACATCCCGCTGCCGTTCCTCCTCCGCAAGGACGACCGCCACTTCGGCGTCCGTCGCCGCGGCCAGCCTCTCATGGGCGGTGCGGGCCTCGGGCGGCTCGATGCTGATCCGCGGCAGGAAGCGGTCCACCCGGCGCGGCAGCCACCAGTTGGCGCTGCCCAGCAGGTGCATCAGGGCGGGCACCAGGAGCGTGCGCAGGACGAAGGCGTCCAGGGCGACGGCGGCGGCGAGCGCGATGCCGAACATGGCGATCACCCGGTCGCCGCTGAGCACGAAGGCGAGGAACACCGAGATCATGATGACCGCGGCCGAGTTGATCACCCGGCCGGTCTCGGCGAGGCCGACCCGGACGGCCCGGCGGTTGTCGCCGGTCTCCAGCCACTCCTCGTACATCCGGCTGACCAGGAAGACCTGGTAGTCCATCGAGAGCCCGAACAGCACCGACACCATGATGACGGGCAGGAAGGGTTCGATCGGGCCGGCGCTGCCGAGGCCCAGCAGCTCGCTCCCCCAGCCCCACTGGAAGATCGCGACGACGACGCCGAAGGAGGCGGCGACGGCGGCGACGTTCATAACGGCGGCCTTGACCGGGATGCCCACGGAGCGGAAGGCCAGCAGGAGCAGCAGGCAGCCGAGGCCCACGACGACGCCGACGAAGAGGGGAAGCTTGCCCACGATGATGCCGGCGAAGTCGTCGTAGCCGGCCGTCACCCCGCCGACGTGCACGTCGAGGGCGGTGCCGGCCTCGGCCCGCGGCAGCACCTCGTCGCGCAGCCGCTCGACGAGGTCGCTGGTCCGCTGGGACTGCGGTGCCGACTCGGGTACGAGGGTGAGGAACGCGGTGTCACCGGCCGAGTCGTACGCCACGGGTGTCACCGAGGAGACGCCCTCGGTGGTGCGCAGCGAGGCGTCGAGGTTGTCCAGGGCGAGCCGGTCCTCGGCTCCGCCGACCTCGGTGACCAGTGTGAGGGGGCCGTTCACACCGGGCCCGAAGCCCTCGGCGAGGAGGTCGTAGGCCTGTCGGGTGGTGGTGCCCTTGGGGTCGTTGCCCTGGTCGGAGGTGCCCAGGCGCAGGTCGAGGGTGGGCAGTGCGAGGACGGTGATGACGACCAGGGCGACGGCGCCGAGCAGCTTGGGCCGGCGTTCGACCAGCGCCGACCAGCGCGCGGCGAAACCGGTCGGTGGCTCGGGCTGCGGCCCGTGCTCGGCGAGGCGCCGTCGCTCGCGCCGGTTGAGGGCGCGCGGGCCGATGTACGACAGCAGCGCCGGGAGCAGGGTGACGGAGGCCGCGACGGTGAGGAGGACGGTCAGCGAGGCGGCGACGGCCACGCCGTTGAGGAAGCTGAGCCGCAGGATCAGCATGCCCAGCAGGGCGATGCAAACGGTGGCACCCGCGAAGACGACCGCGCGTCCCGTGGTAGCGACGGCGTTCTCGGCGGCCTCGGCCACCGACAGGCCCCGCTTCAGCCCGCGCCGGTGCCTGGTGACGATGAAGAGCGCGTAGTCGATGCCGACGCCGAGTCCGATGAGGGTGCCCAGCATGGGTGCGAAGTCGGCGACGGTCATGACGTGCCCGAGCAGGGTGATCCCCGCGTAGGCGGTGCCGACGGAGATCAACGCGGTCGCGATGGGCAGTACGGACGCGGCCAGGGAGCCGAAGGCGAGGAAGAGGACGACCGCCGCGACGGCCACTCCTACGGCCTCGGCGAGGTGGCCCCGCGGCGCCTCGGTGAGCGCGACGGCGCCGCCGCCGACCTCGACCTGGAGGCCGTCGGTCCCCGCTGCCCGCGCGGCGTCGACCACGGCCCGGGCCTCGGCCGCGTCGACGTCCCGGGAGGCGTCGGCGAAGGTGACGGAGGCGTACGCGGTGTCGTCGTCCTCGCTGATCAGGGGCGAGTCGGGGTCGTCGTACGGGTTGGTGACCGAGGCCACCGAGGGGAGGTCCGCTATGCGGTCCAGGGTGCGGGTCATGGTCTGTTCGACGTCGGCGGCGCGCACGGTGCCGGTCGTCGTGTGCCAGACGATCGTGTCCCGCTCGCCGTCGAGGCCGGGGAAGCCGGAGGCGAGCAGCCGGGAGGCGCGGTCGGAGTCGGTGCCGGGGACCGAGTAGTCGTTGGAGTACGCGGAACCCGTGAGCACGGCGGCCGTGGCGGTCCCGAGGAAGGCGACGAGCCAGAGCAGGACGGCGACGAGGCGGCGTCGGACACACCAGCGTGCAAGGGCTGCCACGAACGTGCTCCCAGGTGTTCTGATGGTGGATCTTTGACCGGGAACAGTCGTTCATGGAGGAACGGCCCGCAAAGAACGCATGAGCAATGCGATGTCACTCTTTCAGGCAGAAGTGATCGTTTGCGGAGTTCGTGGGCTTATTCACATGGCGGGCATGCCGAAGGGGGATGCATCGGCGACGATGCATCCCCCTTCGGTGCGCCTCGGCTTGCGGGTGTCAGCCCTCGACGCCCAGCTTCTGCAGGATCAGTTCCTTGACGCGGGCCGCGTCGGCCTGACCCCGGGTCGCCTTCATGACCGCGCCGACCAGGGCGCCGGCCGCGGCCACCTTGCCGCCGCGGATCTTGTCCGCGACGCCCGGGTTGCCGGCGATGGCCTCGTCCACGGCGGTGGTCAGCGCGCCCTCGTCGGAGACGACCTTGAGGCCGCGCTTGTCGACGACCTCGTCCGGCGTGCCCTCACCGGCGAGGACGCCCAGGATGACCTGGCGGGCGAGCTTGTCGTTCAGGTCGCCCTTGTTCACCAGCTCGGCGACCCGGGCCACCTGCTCCGGCGTGATCGCCAGCTCGTCCAGGGACTTCTGGGACTCGTTGGCGCTGCGGGCCAGCTCGCCCATCCACCACTTGCGGGCGGACGCCGCGTCCGCGCCGGCGTCGATCGTGGCGACGATCGGGTCCAGCGCGCCGGCGTTGAGGATCGACTGCATGTCGGTGCCGGAGATCCCCCACTCCTCGCGGAGCCGGTTGCGGCGCACCAGCGGCAGCTCGGGCAGGGCGGAGCGGATCTCCTCGACCCACTCGCGCGCGGGGGCCACCGGCACCAGGTCGGGCTCCGGGAAGTACCGGTAGTCCTCGGCCTCCTCCTTCACGCGGCCCGAGGTCGTGGACCCGGTGTCCTCGTGGAAGTGGCGGGTCTCCTGGATGATCGTGCCGCCGTCGTTCAGCACGGCGGCGTGCCGCTGGATCTCGAAGCGGGCCGCGCGCTCGACGGACCGCAGCGAGTTCACGTTCTTCGTCTCGGAGCGGGTGCCGAACTTGTCCCGGCCGTGCGGGCGCAGCGACAGGTTCACGTCGCAGCGCATCTGGCCCATCTCCATGCGGGCCTCGGACACACCGAGGGCACGGATGAGTTCGCGCAGCTCGCGGACGTAGGCCCGCGCGACCTCGGGGGCGCGCTCGCCCGCGCCCTCGATCGGCTTGGTGACGATCTCGATGAGCGGGATGCCGGCGCGGTTGTAGTCGAGGAGGGAGTGCGAGGCGCCGTGGATACGGCCCGTCGCGCCACCGACGTGCGTCGACTTGCCGGTGTCCTCCTCCATGTGGGCGCGCTCGATCTGCACCCGGAAGGTCTCCCCGTCCTCCAGCTGCACGTCGAGGTAGCCGTCGAAGGCGATCGGCTCGTCGTACTGGGAGGTCTGGAAGTTCTTCGGCATGTCCGGATAGAAGTAGTTCTTCCGGGCGAAGCGGCACCATTCGGCGATCTCGCAGTTCAGCGCGAGGCCGATCCGGATCGCGGACTCGACGCCGGTCGCGTTGACGACCGGCAGCGCGCCGGGCATGCCGAGGCAGACCGGGCAGGTCTGCGTGTTCGGGTCGGCGCCCAGCGCGGTCGAGCAGCCGCAGAACATCTTGGTCTTGGTGCCGAGTTCGACATGGACCTCGAGGCCCATGACGGGGTCGTACGACGCCAGAGCGTCCTCGTACGACACCAGGTCGGTCGTGGTGGTCACGGTGAAACTTCCCTCTCAGCCCAGCAGGACGTCGTCGTCGCCCAGCCGCTTCAGCTCGCGGTAGAGGATGGCGAGGCCGGTGGCGATGGCGGCGGCGGACACGGCGGCGTCGACCAGACGGAGCGTGTCGCTCTCGGTGCGGGCCAGCTTCGCCTGCTTGGCGACGCTGAACGCGCCGAACGCGGTGGTGGCCATGGACAGGTACAGGCCGTTCTTGGACTTCTTGAAGCCCTTGGCCTTCGACATTGCCTTGCTCACAGCGACGGTGCCTCCTCGATCAGCGGGTGACCCCACTTTTCCACGAAGGCGGCCTCGACGGCGGCGCCGACCTTGTACAGCCGGTCGTCCTTCATGGCGGGGGCGATGATCTGCAGACCCACCGGCAGGTTGTCCTCGGGGGCGAGGCCGCAGGGCAGCGACATGGCCGCGTTGCCCGCCAGGTTGGTGGGGATGGTGCACAGGTCGGCCAGGTACATCGCCATCGGGTCGTCGGCGCGCTCGCCGATCGCGAAGGCGGTGGTCGGGGTCGTCGGGGAGACGATCACGTCGACCTGCTCGAAGGACCGCTCGAACTCCTGCTTGATGAGGGTGCGGACCTTCTGGGCGCTGCCGTAGTACGCGTCGTAGTAGCCGCTCGACAGGGCGTACGTGCCGAGCATGATGCGCCGCTTGACCTCGGGGCCGAAGCCGGCCTCGCGGGTCAGGGAGGTGACCTCCTCCGCGGAGTGCGTGCCGTCGTCGCCGACGCGCGCGCCGTAGCGCAGGCCGTCGAAGCGGGCGAGGTTGGAGGAGCACTCCGAGGGGGCGATCAGGTAGTACGCGGAGAGCGCGAGGTCGAAGGACGGGCAGTCCAGCTCGACGATCTCGGCGCCCAGCTCCTTCAGCAGCGCGACGGACTCGTCGAAGCGCTGGATGACGCCGGCCTGGTAGCCCTCGCCGCGGAACTGCTTGACGACGCCCACGCGCATCCCGGCGACGCTGCCGTTGCGGGCGGCCTCGACGACGGCGGGGACCGGGGCGTCGATGGAGGTGGAGTCCATCGGGTCGTGTCCGGCGATCACCTCGTGCAGCAGGGCCGCGTCCAGGACCGTGCGGGCGCAGGGGCCGCCCTGGTCGAGGGAGGAGGAGAAGGCCACCATGCCGTAGCGGGAGACGCCGCCGTACGTCGGCTTGACGCCGACGGTGCCGGTGACGGCCGCGGGCTGGCGGATGGAGCCGCCGGTGTCGGTGCCGATGGCGAGCGGCGCCTGGAAGGCGGCCAGGGCCGCGGAGGAGCCGCCGCCGGAGCCGCCGGGGATCCTGGTGAGGTCCCAGGGGTTGCCGGTCGGGCCGTACGCGCTGTTCTCGGTGCTCGACCCCATGGCGAACTCGTCCATGTTGGTCTTGCCGAGGATGACGACGTCGGCGGCCTTGAGGCGCCGGGTGACGGTCGCGTCGTACGGCGGGATCCAGCCCTCGAGGATCTTCGAGCCGACGGTCGTCGGGACGCCCTCGGTGGTGAAGATGTCCTTCAGCGCGAGCGGCACGCCGGCCAGCGGGCCGAGCTTCTCGCCGCGCTCGCGCTTGGCGTCCACGGCACGGGCCTGGGCGAGCGCGCCCTCCCGGTCGACGTGCAGGAAGGCGTGCACCTTCTCGTCGACGGCCTCGATGCGGGCCAGGTGGGCCTCGGTGACCTCGACGGCGGTCAGCTCGCCGGAGGCGATCTTCGCGGCGATCTCGGCCGCGGTGAGCTTGATGATGTCGCTCATGGCGGTTACTCCTCCCCCAGGATCTGCGGCACCTTGAAACGCTGCTGCTCCTGGGCCGGGGCGCCGGAGAGCGCCTGCTCGGGCGTGAGCGACGGACGGACCTCGTCCGGCCGCATGACGTTCGTCAGCGGGAGCGGGTGCGAGGTCGGCGGTACGTCTTGGTCGGCGACCTCGCTGACGCGGGCGACCGCGCCGATGATGTCGTCCAGCTGTCCCGCGAAGTGCTCGAGCTCTTCGGGCTTCAGCTCCAGACGCGCCAGCCGGGCGAGGTGGGCGACCTCCTCGCGCGTGATGCCAGGCATGCAGCGTTCCTCTGGGGTGAGTGTGTGCGGTTCGGGCCAATCGGCTCGTGCCCAATCCTATGGGGCGCGGTGCCGTGGCCGTTAAACGGTTTCGCCGGGGTGCCTTCCGGGACGACGCGCCCCGGGCCGGGCGGGCCCTCGGGCGGGCTGGCGCCGGAGCCGGACGGAAGTCGCGGCCCGGGCCCTGTCGCGGCCCGGGGTCCGCCACCAGGCGCGACGGCGCGACGGCGCCTCGCCGGGGGGGCGGCCCCTCCCGGCGGGCGGCCGGTCACTCGTCGGTCGCCGCCACGGGCAGCGCGGCGGCCGGCCGCACCCAGCCGCGTGAGCCCCGCGCGCGCAGCCATGCCGTCGTCTCCTCCGGCGGCATCGCGGCCGCGACCAGCCAGCCCTGTACGGCGTCGCAGCCCAGGTCGCGCAGGCGTTCCCAGGTCTCGTCGTCCTCCACGCCCTCGGCGACGACGAGCAGGCCGAGGGAGTGGGCGAGGTCGACGGTGCAGCGCACGATCTCGGCGTCCTCGGTGTCGATGGCCAGCCGGGCCACGAACGAGCGGTCGATCTTCAGCTCGCTGACCGGGAGCCTGCGCAGGTGGACGAGGGAGGAGTAGCCGGTCCCGAAGTCGTCCAGGGACATCTTCACGCCGTGCCCGGTCAGCGCGTTCAGGGTGTCGGCGGCGCGCTGCGGGTCCTCCAGAAGGACGTGCTCCGTGATCTCGAGCTGGAGCGCTCCCGCCGGGACCCCGTGCCGGGCCAGCCGGGCGGCCACCGCGCCCGCGAAGCCGGGGGTGTGCACGTCGCGCGGGGAGACGTTCACCGCGACCGGCACGAACAGGCCCTGGGAGCGCCAGCGGGCGACCTGGGCCAGCGCCGTCTCCAGGACGTACTCGGTGAGGTGGGGCATGAGCCCGGAGGACTCGGCGATGGCTATGAACTCGTCCGGCGGCACCTTGCCGCGCTCGGGGTGCACCCAGCGGACCAGCGCCTCCAGGCCCGCGACCTGCCCGTCGAAGCGGACCTTGGGCTGGTAGTGCAGCTGGACCTCGTGCGCGTCCAGCGCCCGGCGCAGGTCGCCCAGGAGCCCGAGCCGGTCCGGGGTGTTGGAGTCCCGCTTGGACTCGTAGACCTCGACGCCCGTACGGTCCCGCTTCGCCTGGTACATCGCCACGTCCGCGCGGCGCAGCAGCCCCTCCGCGTCCAGCGCGTGGTCGGGGAAGACGGCGACCCCGGCGCTGGCCTCCAGGACGAGGGTGAGTCCGTCCAGGTCCAGCGGGGAGCTGAGCGCGGCCACCAGGCCCCGGGTGATCCGGGTCGCCGACGTGGTGGAGTCGGCGACGGGAAGTAAGACGGCGAACTCGTCGCCGCCGAGCCGCGCGGCCTCCGCCCCGCGCGGCAGCGCCTGCCGCAGCCGGTCGGCGGTCTGGAGCAGCAGCCGGTCGCCGGCCAGATGCCCGAGCGTGTCGTTGACCGACCGGAACCGGTCGAGGTCGATCAGCAGCAGGGCGGAGCGGGCGCCGATGCGCTCGGCGTCGTCCAGCGCGGCCCACGTCCGCTCCAGCAGCCACTGCCGGTTGGGCAGCCCGGTGAGCGGGTCGCGCAGCTGCTCCTCGGCCCGGGCGCGGGCGATCCACAGCGTGGAGTCCAGGGCGATCAGCGGGATGGAGAACAGCGGCAGCAGCAGCGGCTTGGCGACGGCGACCACGCAGATCAGCGGGGCGATGCCGAGCAGCGCGACGGCGACCAGTCCGTGTCTGACCAGGGCGCTGCGGGCGACGGTGGGCAGGCCGGCGCGCGGCGTCTGCAAGTACCACAGCAGGGCGCGGGTGACGGCGAGGTAGGCGACCGCCACGAGCACCACCTTGGGCACCGCGTACACCCCCCAGGTGTTCGGGTCCCAGGGGTGCTCCACGGACGGCACGGAGCCGCACACACCCAGCAGCAGGGCTCCGGCGGCGATGCCGAGGATGTCCACCGCGCCGTGCAGGACGCCCTGCCGCCAGCGGCCCCGGCGGGCCACACCGACCAGGACCACGACCGTGAGGCTGACCATGCCGGCCGGGACCCACCCGTAGAGCAGCAGCACGGAGAGGGTGAGGGCGGCGCCCGAGCCGGTGCCGCCCCACCAGCGGGAGCGGCCGAGCATGACCAGGTGGCCCACGACGATGCCGGTCAGCACGGCCAGCGACCAGCCGGCGACGCCGGACGGGAAGAGGGCCTGGCCGTCGGTGAAGGCCCGGTAGAAGCCGGCGCCCAGCACGAAGGCGGCGGCCGCGACGACCACCGAGGGCAACGCGGGCCAGGCCAGGTGCCGTTCGCCGTGGGGGTCGGCGGCGGTGTCGGACAGGGCGGAGGGGTGGTGGGCGGCGGGCGGCGCGGAGGTGCGGGCGTCCGCCGCGGGATGCGGTGCGCCACCACCGTGCTGCCCGAGCCACCGGCTCACGCGCCACGCGCCCACCCTGTGGCGCACGCGCGGCCGTGAGGCCGCGGCGGCGCTCTCGGTCGGTTCCATTCCCGTCCCTCTCACAGCCGGCGGTGCCCACGCCACGCGGCCCCCGCCTCGACCACCATCAACGGCTCCGTGTCGGACAACCCTTCCCCCTGTCCCTGCGGGGCAGGTGAATGCCCCGACCGCAGCTGGGCACGGCAGGCGCACATCTCAACAGTAGGCCGCGGAGGGCTTCCTGGGGCACCGGTCGCCGACGGTTGCCCGAATGCGACCCGGCCACCCGTATGCATCTGGTATGCGCCGAACGGGTGGCCTTCAACCGCTATTCCTCGGCCGAAAGCGCCGCTCCCGCCGCGGCGTCGGGCCCCTGTTCGAGCAGGACGGTGAAACCGTCCTCGTCCAGGACCGGCACCTTCAGTTGCATCGCCTTGTCGTACTTCGACCCGGGGCTGTCGCCGACCACGACGAACGAGGTCTTCTTGGAGACCGATCCGGTCACCTTGGCGCCCCTGCTCTGCAGGGCGTCCTTGGCTCCGTCCCGGGTGAAGTTCTCCAGGGTGCCGGTGACGACGACGGTGAGCCCTTCGAGCGGGCGCGGGCCCTCGTCCTCGCCGGTGGACCGGTCCTCCAGCGGGACTCCGGCCGCCTTCCACTTGCGGACGATCTCGCGGTGCCACTCCTCGGCGAACCACTCCTTGACGGCGGTGGCGATGGTGCCGCCCACCCCGTCCGTGGCCGCCAGCTCCGCTTCCGTCGCCTGCTCGATGCGGTCCATGGACCGGAACTCCCGGGCCAGCGCCTGCGCGGCGACAGGGCCCACGTACCGGATGGACAGGCCGTTGATGAAGCGCGCGAGGGGGCGGGTCCTGGCTTCCTCGATGTGCTTCAGCAGGGCGAGGGTGTTCTTCTTGGGCTCGCCCTCCTTGTTGGCGAAGACCGTGGCGATCTTCTCCTCGCCCGTCTTCGGGTCGCGCTTGGGCAGCCCGCTGTCCGGGTCGAGGACGTAGGCTCTGATGGGCAGCAGCTTCTCGACGGTGAGGTCGAAGACGTCGCCCTCGTCCACCAGCGGCGGGTCGGCCGGCTCCAGCGGCGCGGTCAGCGCGGCGGCCACCACGTCGCCGAAGTGCTCGATGTCCAGGCACTCGCGACCGGCGAGGTAGGAGAGGCGGCCGCGCAACTGGGCCGGGCACTTCTGGGCGTTGGGGCAGCGGAGGTCGATGTCGCCCTCCTTCATGGCCTTCAGCGGCGTCCCGCACTCGGGGCACTCGGCCGGCATCACGAACTCCCGCTCGCTGCCGTCCCTCAGGTCGGCGACCGGTCCGAGGATCTCCGGGATCACGTCACCGGCCTTGCGCAGCACGACGGTGTCGCCGATGAGCACGCCCTTGGCCTTGACGACCTCCTGGTTGTGCAGCGTGGCGAACTCCACCTCGCTGCCGGCCACGGTGACCGGCTCGACCTGCGCGTACGGCGTGACGCGGCCGGTGCGGCCGACGCCCACCTTGATGTCGACGAGCTTGGTGTTGACCTCCTCCGGCGCGTACTTGTAGGCGATGGCCCAGCGCGGTGCGCGCGCGGTCGAGCCGAGCCGCCCCTGGAGGCGGATCTCGTCGAGTTTGACGACGACGCCGTCGATCTCGTGCGCCACGGAGTGGCGGTTCTCGCCGTAGTACGCGATGAACTCGCGTACGCCGTCGAGGCCGTCGACCACCCGGTTGTGCGGGGAGGTGGGCAGGCCCCAGGTCTTGAGCAGGTCGTAGCCCTGGGAGAGGCGGGTCATGCCCCGGTAGCCCTCCAGGACGCCGATGCCGTGGACCACCATGTGCAGCGGGCGGGTGGCGGTGACGCGCGGGTCCTTCTGGCGCAGCGAACCGGCCGCCGCGTTGCGCGGGTTGGCGAAGGGCTTGTCCCCCGCCTCGTTCAACCGGGCGTTGAGTTCCTGGAACTTCTCCATCGGGAAGTAGACCTCGCCGCGGACCTCCACCAGGTCGGGGACCTCGTCGCCCCGCAGGCGCTCGGGGATGCCGGCGATGGTCCGGACGTTGGGCGTGATGTCCTCGCCGGTGCGGCCGTCGCCGCGGGTGGCCGCGCGCACCAGGCGGCCGCGCTCGTAGGTGAGGTTGACGGCGAGTCCGTCGACCTTCAGCTCGCACAGGAAGTGGTACTCCTGCTCGCCCAGCTCCTTGGCGATGCGCTCGGTCCAGGCGGCGAGCTCCTCGTCGTTGAAGGTGTTGTCGAGGGAGAGCATGCGGGAGCGGTGCTCCACTGCCGTGAACTCGGTCGCGTAGGACCCGGCGACCTTCTGGGTCGGGGAGTCCGGGGTGCGCAGCTCCGGGTACTCCTCCTCCAGCTCCTCCAGGGAGCGCAGCAGCCGGTCGAAGTCCGCGTCGCTGACGACGGGGGCGTCCTTCACGTAGTACCGGAAGCGGTGCTCCTCGATCTGCTCAGCGAGCTGCACGTGCTTCTCGCGCGCCTCGGCGGGCACGCTCGTCGTCTCCGCTTGCTTGTCGCCGGCCACCGTGTGGTCCTCCCGTTACTCTGGGTTGTCCGCGAGGGATCTCGCCGCCCGGACGCAGTGGGCGAGCGCCCGGCGGGCGTACTCGGGGGACGCACCCGCGAGTCCGCACGACGAGGTGACCGTCACCGCCTCCGCGAGCAGCCCCGGATGCAGCCCCAGCCTGCGCCACAGCGTCCTGACACCCATGACGCTACCGGCAGGGTCTGACAATGCGGTGTCCGTGCCGGGCACGACACCGGCGAACAGTCGGGTGCCTCCTTCGACCGCCTCGCCGATCGCCTCGTCGTCACGCTCGGTGAGGAGCGAGAAGTCGAAGGAGACGCCCGCGACGCCCGCCCGGCGCAGCAGGGCGAACGGCACGTCCGGTGCGCAGGAGTGGATCACGACGGGGCCGTCGCCGTGCACGGCGGCGGTGTCGCGCAGGGCGGCCTCGACGACCTGCCGGTCGACGGCCCGGTGGGTGCGGTAGCCGCTGGCGCTGCGCACCCGGCCGCTCAGGACGGCGGTGAGGGACGGCTCGTCGAGCTGGAGCACGGGCCGGGCGCCCGGGATGCGGCGGCGGACCTCGGCGAGGTGCTGGCGCAGTCCCTCGGCGAGCGAGGCGGCGAGGTCGCGGCAGGCACCGGGGTCGGAGAGGACGGCCTCGCCGTTCCTGAGTTCCAGTGCGGCGGCGAGCGTCCAGGGGCCCACCGCCTGGACCTTGACCGGCCCCTCGTAGCCCTGGGTGAACTCCTCCAGGGCGTCGAGGTCCTCCCCGAGCCAGGCACGGGCCCGTTTGGTGTCCCGGCCCGGCCGGTCGCCGAGCCGCCAGCCGCTGGGCTCCACGCGCGCGTACAGCTCGACGAGCATTCCGGCGGTGCGGCCGATCATGTCGGCGCCGGGGCCGCGGGCGGGCAGTTCGGGGAGGAACGGGAAGTCCTCGAAGGTGCCGGTGGCGGTCTTCACGGCCTCGCGGGCGTCCTGACCCGGCAGGGAGCCGATGCCGGTGGCGGGGCCGAAGGCGGGCTGGCTGTTTTCACTCACCGCAGCAGCCTACGGAGTCACCGCGGCAGCCTGCCGAACGGCCCGGCACCGTCACCGCCCCGGCCGCACCGTCAGGTCGTTGACCTCCGCGTCCCGGGGCAGGTCCAGGGCCATGAGGATGGTCGTGGCCACGGACTCGGGGTCGATCCACTTCGAGGGGTCGTACTCCTTGCCCTCCTGCTGGTGCACCTTGGCCTGCATGGGGCTGGCGGTGCGGCCGGGGTAGACCGAGGTGACGCGCACACCGTTCGCGTGCTCCTCCTGGCGCAGGGAGTCGGCCAGCGCCTTCAGGCCGTGCTTGGAGGCGGCGTAGGCGGACCAGCCGGCGTGCGCGTTGAGGCCGGAACCGGAGTTGACGAAGAGCACCCGGCCCTGGGCGACGCGCAGTTGCGGCAGGAAGAGGCGGGTCAGCTCGGCGGGGGCGACCAGGTTGACGTTGAGCTGGTGGCGCCACGTCTTGGGGGTGAGGTCGCCGACCGGACCGAGGTCGACGACCCCGGCGATGTGCAGCAGCGAGTCCACCCGCTCGGGCAGCGTCTGGTGCGAGAAGGCCCAGGAGAGCTTGTCGGGGTCCGCGAGGTCGCCGACCAGCGTCTTCGCACCGGGGAACGCGGCGGCCAGCTCCTTGGCGCGGCCCGCGTCGCGCGCGTGGAGCACGACCTCGTCGCCGCGCTCGTGGAGGCGGCGGGTGACGGCCGCGCCGATGCCGGAGCCCGCTCCGGTGATCACATGTGTAGCCATGTCCGCCATGCTCGCATCACCGCGGGCTCACTCGATGCCCTGGCTCTCCTCCAGGTAGGCCAGCGCCCCGACCGGCTCCTCGGCGAAGAACACCAGCTCGGTGAGGGGGCGCGGCAGGAAACCCTCGTCCTCCATGCGGCGGAACTGCTCCCTGAGTCCGTCGTAGAAGCCCGCCGTGTTGAGCAGGACGACCGGCTTGTCGGTGTGGCCGTGCTTCTTCAGCTCCAGGATCTCCGTCGCCTCGTCCAGGGTGCCGGTGCCGCCCACCATGATCACCACGGCGTCCGCCTTCTCCAGCAGCAGCCGCTTGCGCTCGGCGAGGTCCTTGGCGATCACCATCTCGTCGGCGCCCTGACGCGCCGTGGCCGCCAGGAAGTCGACCGAGACGCCGAGCAGCCGCCCTCCGGCCTCCTGCACGCCGTCGGCGACCACCTTCATCAGCCCGACGTCGGAGCCGCCCCAGACCAGGGTGTGGCCGCCCTTCCCGAGCAGTTCGGCGAACTCCCTCGCGGGGCGCGTGTAGCGCTCGTCGAGGTCGGCGGCGGAGAGGAAGACGCAGATGTTCATGGGGCCACGGTACGTTCGGCGCTCCGCCGGGAAGAACCCGGCTTCCGGGCGCGCTGTAGCGACCGGGGGCCACCGCCGACCGAGGAGGACGTCGTGACCAAGGGACACCGCATCACCGTCGAGCCGAGCGACCGACATGTACGCGCCGTCCACGGCGACCAGGTCCTGGCGGAGAGCGACGGGGCGCTGGTCCTGCGCGAGACGGGCTGTCCCGACCGCTACTACATCCCGGCCGACGACGTACGGTTCGACCTGCTGACGCCGTCCGCCACCCGCACCCACTGCCCGTTCAAGGGCGACGCGACCTACTGGTCGCTGCCGGACGCGGCGGATCTGGTCTGGGCGTACCCGGACCCGAAGCAGGACGTGGCGGAGATCAAGGACCACCTCTGCTTCTACGACGTCGAGGTGTCCTGACCGCCTCGTGTCCTGAGCGGTGAACCGCGTCCCGTAGGGCAGTCTGCTCAGGCATGGAGCACACTTCTTCGCGCGACGGCACGCGCATCGCGTACGCGCGCACCGGGCAGGGGCCCGCGGTCGTCCTGGTCAGCGGCGCGATGTCCACGGGAGCCACGGTCGCGCCGCTGGCCGCCGAGCTGGCGGACCGCTTCGACGTCACCGTGTACGACCGCCGGGGTCGCGGGGAGAGCGGCGACACGCGGCCCTATGCGGTGGAGCGCGAGGTCGAGGATCTGGCGGCGTTGATCGAGGCGGTGGGCGGCGAGGCCTCGCTGTACGGCGTCTCGTCGGGCGGCGCGCTGGTGCTCCGCGCGGCGGCGAGCGGCCTGCCGGTGCGCCGGGTCGCCGTGTACGAGGTGCCGTACGCCATGGACGACGAGGCCGCGCGGGCCGGGGCCGAGTACACCGAGCGGCTGACCGAGGCGCTGGGGCGGGGGCGGCGCGGGGAGGCGGTGGAGCTGTTCCTGCGCCTCACGGGCCTCGGCGAGGAGATGATCCGCAGCGCCCGCCAGTCCCCCATGTGGGCCGGCATGGAGTCGGTCGCGCCGAGTCTGGCGTACGACGACGCGGTGATGGGCGACCACCGGGCCCCCCGGTCCGTGCTCGCGTCGGTCACCGCGCCCGTGCTGTCGCTGGCGGGCGGCGCGAGCGCGGAGTGGATGCGCGAGGCCGCGAGGACGGTCGCCGAGGCGGCCGAGCGGGGCACGTGCCGCACGCTGGAGGGCCAGTCCCACATGGTGGAGCCGGGCGTGCTGGCGCCGGTCCTCGCGGAGTTCTTCGCGGGGTGAGCGGGGCGGGGGCGCCGCTCCGGCTCAGGCCACGCCGGCCGTCGCGCGCGTGGTGGACGCGATCGTCGCCGACCCCACCACGCGCGTGCCGTCGTAGAGCACGATCGCCTGGCCGGGGGCGACGCCGCGCACCGGCTCCGCGAACGTCACCTCCAGGGTCCCGCCCACCAGTTCCGCCCGCACCTCGGTCTCGCCGCCGTGGGCGCGGAGCTGGGCCGTGTAGGTGCCGGGGCCGGTCGGGGCGGCGCCGCACCAGCGGGGCTTGATCGCCCGCAGTCCGCTGACGTCCAGGGCGTCGGCCGGGCCCACCGTCACCGTGTTGGTCACCGGCGAGATGTCCAGGACGTAGCGCGGCTTGCCGTCGGGGGCCGGGGTGCCGATCCTGAGCCCCTTGCGCTGGCCGATGGTGTAGCCGTAGGCGCCCTCGTGGGTGCCGAGCCGGTTGCCCGCCTCGTCGACGATGTCGCCCTCGGCCTTTCCGAGCCGGTCGGCGAGGAAGCCCTGGGTGTCGCCGTCGGCGATGAAGCAGATGTCGTGCGAGTCGGGCTTCTTGGCCACCGCGAGTCCCCTGCGCTCGGCCTCCGCGCGGATCTCGTCCTTGGTGGTGAGGGTGTCGCCGAGCGGGAACAGGGCGTGGGCGAGCTGCCGGTCGTCGAGCACACCGAGGACGTAGCTCTGGTCCTTGGCCATGTCGGAGGCGCGGTGCAGCTCGCGGGTGCCGTCCTCGCGCAGGATCACCTTGGCGTAGTGGCCGGTGCACACGGCGTCGAAGCCGAGCGCCAGGGCCTTGTCGAGCAGCGCGGCGAACTTGATCTTCTCGTTGCAGCGCAGGCAGGGGTTGGGGGTGCGGCCGGCCTCGTACTCGGCGACGAAGTCCTCGACCACGTCCTCCCGGAAGCGGTCGGCGAGGTCCCACACGTAGAACGGGATGCCGATGACGTCGGCCGCGCGGCGGGCGTCCCGCGAGTCCTCGATGGTGCAACAGCCCCGGGCGCCCGTGCGGAAGGACTGCGGGTTCGCGGAGAGCGCGAGATGGACGCCGGTCACGTCGTGCCCCGCCTCGGCCGCACGGGCGGCGGCGACGGCGGAGTCGACTCCGCCCGACATGGCGGCGAGGACGCGGAGGGGACGGGTGCGCTGCGGGGTGTGAGTCATAACCCCTCCAGAGTACGGGGAGGCGGGAACCGGAGCCCGCGAGTATGCGTTGAAGATCGTATGGGGGCCAAGCACGAATCCAGTAGCCCGTCCGCGGGTGGACCCACCCGTGGACCCGCCGGCGCGTCCAAGGACGCCGACCGGCGCATCGGCCGGCGGGCGCTGCTCGTCGGCGGCACGGCGGCGGCCGTGGGCACCGCCGTGCTGGCGCGCGACGAGCTGGCCCGCCTGTGGTGGCGCGCTCCTGGGGTGGAGAAGCCCCGCGAGGAGGGCGCGGTCGACTACGCGGCGGCCCGCTGGGTGGCGGCGTCGGACGCGAACTGGCGGCGTGCCGACCGGCCCGACGACTTCGGCGTCGACATGGTGATCGTCCACGTCACGCAGGGCAGTTTCGCCAGCGCGGTGAAGGCGTTCCAGGACCCGGACCACCAGGCGGCCACGCATTACATCGTCGGGCAGGACGGCCGCGTCACCCAGATGATCCGCGAGCTGGACGTCGCCTACCACGCGGGCAACCGCGACTACAACGAACGCAGTGTCGGCATCGAGCACGAGGGCTTCGTGGACCGCCCGCAGGACTTCACCGACGCGATGTACGCGGCCTCCGCGCGGCTCACGGCCGGGATCTGCGCGCGGTACGACATACCCCTGGACCGCGAGCACATCCTCGGCCATGTCGAGGTGCCGGGCACCGACCACACCGATCCGGGGCCGCACTGGGACTGGGACCGGTACATGAAGCTGGTCCGGCGGGCGGCGACGAGCACCCCCTCCCCCGGCGCCTCGAAGAGCGCCTGACCGTCCGGCTCCCGCCGGGGCGGCCCTACGTCAGCCCGGCCGCCCGTGCCCGTTCCACCGCCGGGCCGATGGCCTCGGCCAGCGCCTCGACGTCGGCCTGCGTGGAGGTGTGGCCGAGGGAGAAGCGCAGGGTGCCGCGGGCCAGGTCCGGGTCGGTGCCGGTGGCCAGGAGGACGTGGCTGGGCTGGGCGACGCCCGCGGTGCAGGCGGAGCCGGTGGAGCACTCGATGCCCTGGGCGTCGAGGAGGAGCAGCAGGGAGTCGCCCTCGCAGCCGGGGAAGGTGAAGTGGGCGTTGGCCGGGAGGCGGCCCTCCGGTGCGGGATCGCCGCCGAGGATCGCGTCCGGGACCGCCGCGCGGACCGCTTCGACGAGGTCGTCGCGCAGGGCGCCGATCTCGCGGGCGAACCACTCGCGCTGCTCGGCGGCGAGGCGTCCGGCGACCGCGAAGGAGGCCACGGCGGGCACGTCGAGGGTGCCGGAGCGCACGTGGCGTTCCTGGCCGCCGCCGTGCAGGACCGGTACGGGGCTGTACTCGCGGCCGAGGAGCAGCGCGCCGATGCCGTAGGGGCCGCCGATCTTGTGTCCGGAGACCGTCATGGCGGCGAGCCCGGAGGCGGCGAAGTCGACCGGCAGCTGGCCGACGGCCTGGACCGCGTCGGAGTGCAACGGGACGTCGAACTCGGCGGCGACGTCGGCGAGTTCACGGATCGGCATGATCGTGCCGATCTCGTTGTTGGCCCACATGACGGTGGCGAGGGCCACGTCGGCGGGGTCGCGGGCGATGGCCTCGCGCAGCGCCTCGGGGTGGACGCGGCCGTGGGCGTCCACCGGCAGGTACTCGACCGTCGCGCCCTCGTGCTCGCCGAGCCAGTGGACCGCGTCGAGGACCGCGTGGTGCTCGACGGGGCCGGCCAGGACCCGGGTGCGGGCCGGGTCGGCGTCACGGCGGGCCCAGTACAGGCCCTTGACGGCGAGGTTGTCGGCCTCGGTGCCGCCGGAGGTGAACACCACCTCGCTGGGCCGGGCACCGAGGGCCTCGGCGAGGGTCTCGCGGGCCTCCTCGACGGTGCGCCGTGCGCGGCGGCCGGACGCGTGCAGGGAGGAGGCGTTGCCGGTGACGCTCAGGTGCGCGGTGAGTGCCTCGACTGCCTCGGGAAGCATCGGGGTGGTCGCGGCGTGGTCGAGGTAAGCCATGGTGACGCCGATTCTACGGGGCGGCCCCATCCGGCCTCGGACCAGAGCCGGTCCGACCCCTCGCCTCACAGGCTCCAGGACATCGTGCCGTCCGCGGCCATGAAGGCCACCAGGACCAGGAGGTCGGCGACGCCCAGGCCGAGGCCGAGGAGGGCCCGGCCGCGGCGGGCGGTGCCGCGCCACAGGGCGACGCTCGCCAGGGCGATGGCGATCGGGCCGAGGAAGACGTTGAGGACGAGCAGGCCGAGCAGACCGAGGACGAAGGCGGCGACGGCCATGCCGTCCGTGTCCCGGATTCCGGTCCGGCGGGTGGCCGGTGCGGTGAGCTGCATGGTGATCTCCCTACTGTGCTGCGGGTCCGTGCGTCACTGTGCTGCGGGTCCGTGCGTCAGGGGGCGGAGGTGCTCCGCCGGCGGCCGTGCCGCTCACGGAGCGCGAAGATGCCGAGCCAGACGGCGATGACCGCGCCGACGGCGACGGAGAAGGTGAGCGGCGCGTGAACGACGGTGCCCAGCATCACTCCGAGGAGCAGGAGGGTGGCGACGAGAAACAGCATGGAGCGGATCCCCCAACCTTCGGTGAACGGTTGTAGTTACAGTTGTTCACTGACTACCCAGTCTAACGCGTGCCACGACTTCCCCTTGACAGAGAACAGTTGTTAACTGCATGGCATGAGTCACATCTCCGGCGTCCGGCAGGCCCAGAAGCAGAAGACCCGGCAGGCGCTCCTGGACGCGGCTCTCGGACTGCTGGAGGAGCAGAGCCTGAGCAGTCTCGGTCTGCGGGAGGTCACCCGTGCCGTGGGCGTCGCCCCGACCGCCTTCTACCGGCACTTCCGTTCCACGGCCGACCTCGGTGTGGCGCTGGTCGAGGAGGCGCTGGGCAGCCTGCACCCGATGATCCGGACGACGGTGTCACCGGCCGAGGACAGCGACGAGCGCATCGCCCGCGCGATCGGGCTGATCGCCGGCCATGTGGCGGCGCACCCGGCCCACGTCCGCTTCATCGCCCGCGAGCGGCACGGCGGGGTGCAGCCGGTACGGGAGGCCATACGGGGGCAGCTGGCGCGGTTCGCCGAGGAGGTGCGGGCGGAGCTGGCCAAGGACCCCGCCTCGGCCCGGTGGAGCGACGCCGACCTGCGGATGCTGGCCGGCCTGTACGTCGACCAGATGCTGATCACGGCGTCGCTGTTCCTGGAGGCGCTGGAGGCACCGGAGGATCCGGAGGAGGAACGCCGGCGCGCCACCGACACGGCGACCCGCCAGATGCGGCTCATCAGCGCGGGCCGGCGGCACTGGCTCGACTGACGCGGCCCCCGGCGACCGGGGGCGGCAGGCGCACGCCGCCGCGACGCGGGACGGCGCGGCGACGGCGGGTCAGCCGAGCCGGACGCGGGCCAGCTGGCGGGACTGGGCCACCAGGCGGTCGGCGCTGTCCCAGACCTCGGCGTCCTCCTCCAGGAAGCCGCCGGCGAGGTTGCGCGTGGTGATGGCGACGCGCAGCGGGCCCGGCGCCGGACGGCACCGCACGTGCACGGTCAGCTCGACCGTCGGCACCCAGCCCTTGAGCCCCAGCTCGAAGGCGGTCGGGGGCAGCGCGTCCACCGCGAGGAGCAGTGACAACGGGTCGGCGTCGCGGCCGTCGGCGAGCCCGAACCAGGACCGCATCTCGCCCCTGCCCGAGGGCTGCCCGAGCGCCCAGCCCAGCGTGGCGGGGTCCAGCTTGAGCATCAGCCGGTCGGTGATGGCGGAGCTGCCGTCGACGGGGGCGGGGCCGTCCTCCGGACCGAAGCACTGGTCGGGCGGCGGGATCGCGGGCGGCTTCGCCGAGGTGCGGACGTCGTCGGGCAGCGCGCCGAGGTCGCCGTAGGAGGCGAGGACGCGGATGCGCTCGACCTCGTTGCCCTCGTCGTCGTACTGGAACAGCGAGGCCTGCCCCGTCGAGAGGGTGCGTCCCGCGCGGACGGTCTCGGTGCGCACGACAGCCGGGCCCGGCTGCGAGGCGGTGAGGTAGTGCGCCGAGACGGTGAAGGGGTCGGGGTGCGGAAGCGCGTCCGCGAGGGCGCGGCCCAGCACGGCCAGCAGATAGCCGCCGTTGACGGCGCTGATGATCGTCCAGCCGGCGGACAGGTCGATGTCGTAGACGCCCGGGGCGCGCCGGGAGAGGGCGGTGTCCCGGTCGAACTCGCTGTCGCCGATGGTGGCACGCGTGGCCGTTGCGGAGGCTGCTTCTGGCATGGCTGCACGGTACAACAGAGAGGCTACTAAGCGGTAGCTTTTGGCGACTCCGGCGACGGGACGTCGTCTTCCTCACGCTCGCGGAGGTACGCCGCCAGTTCGGCCGCCCCGGCCAGCATCGCCCGCCCGCGGGCGGAGACCCGGCCGTGCCAGTCGCCCAGGGTGGCCTCCAGGGCCTCGGGGCCGCCGGCCGTCCGCACCCGGTCGAGTACGGGCGCGATCCGGTCCAGCAGGTACCCGCCCCGTCTGAGCAGGTGGACCAGGCGGGCGTCCCGCACGTCGGCCTCGGCGTAGACGCGGTATCCGGTCAGCGGGTCCCGGCGCGGGCGCACCAGTCCGGCGCGTTCCCAGGTACGCAGCGTCGCGGGCCGGATGCCCAGCTCGGCCGCCAGCGCCCCGACGAAGGTGTGGCCCGCCCCGGTGCCGGGGGCCGGCGCGGGTGCCGCGCCGGGCTCCACGGCGGACGCCAGGTCGTGCAGCGCGTCCGCCACGGCCCGCAGGGTCCGCCGGTCGTCCAGGAGCCGGGCGTGGCTCTCGTCGACGAGCCGGAGCGCCTCGTCCGTGGCGCCCCGGTTCACGGCCCGCATGATCGACGCCGCGGACCGGTGGCCGTGTCCGGGCACCAGGGCGAGGAACGCCGCCAGCGCCCGCGCGTGCACCGGGGTGTAGGTCCGGTAGCCGTGGGCCGTGCGGCCGGCGGCGGGGAGGATGCCGTCCTCCTCGTAGTTCCTGACGGCCTGGGTGGACAGTCCGTGCCGACGCGCCAGGTCGATCGGCCGCATAGGGACCTCGCTTTGAAGGTTCGGGGCCATCAGCCCCATGGCATTCGGCGAAAGTCTCCACCGAAACTTCAACGATACCTTTGAAGGCATGGCTACCGACTTCATGGACGGCACCCAGGCCGTCGAGGCCTCCGCCGTCGTGGGACTGCTCCCGGCGCGGCCCCGCGTCCTCGCCCTGGGTGAGCCCACCCACGGCGAGGACGATCTGCTCGCCCTGCGCAACGACCTGTTCCGGCGGCTCGTCGAGGAGGAGGGCTACCGGACGATCGCCGTCGAGAGCGACTGCCTCAGGGGCCTGGTGGTGGACGCCCACGTCACGTCGGGCACGGGCACCCTCGACGAGGTCATGGAACGCGGCTTCAGCCACGAGTGGGGCGCGTACCCCGGCAACCGTGAACTGGTGCGGTGGATGCGCGCGTACAACGACGGCCGGCCGGCCGCCGACCGGCTCCGCTTCGCCGGGATCGACGGTCCGCTGGAGATCACCGGCGCCGAGAGCCCGCGGCGGGCCCTCACCGCGCTCCACGGCTGCCTCGCGGCCCGGGTCGACGCACACCTGCTGCCCTGCACCGCGGAGACGCTGGACCGCCTGCTGGGCCCCGACGAGCGGTGGACCGAGCCCGCCGCGATGACGGACCCGGCCCGGTCCTTCGGGCGGTCCGCCGAGGCCGCGGAGCTGCGGCTGCTCGCCGATGACCTGGTGTCGCTGCTCGAAGAGCAGGCACCGCGGCTGCTCGCGCCCGGTCCGCGGGACGACTGGGAGCGGGCCCGCCTGCACGGGCGCACGGCGACCGGCCTGCTCCGCTACCACCACTGGATGGCCGACGCCTCGCCCGCCCGCATGAACAGGCTGCTGAGCGTGCGGGACCACATGATGGCCGGCAACCTCCTCGCGCTCGCCGCCCGCGGCCCGGTGCTCGTCCACGCCCACAACTCCCACCTCCAGCGGGAGAAGAGCTCGATGCGGATGTGGCAGGGACCGGTGGAGTGGTGGAGCGCCGGTGCGCTGGTGAGCGCCCGGCTCGGCGAGGAGTACGCCTTCCTGGCCACCGCCCTCGGCACGCTCCGGCACCGGGGCGTGGACGCGCCGCCGCCGGACACCCTCGAAGGGCTGCTGTACGCGCTCCCGGAGGACCGCCGCCTCGTCGACCCCCGCCGGCTGGCCGACGCCCTGGGCGCACCGCGGCCCGCGCCCCGCGTCTCCCCCTGGTTCGGCTACGCCCCGCTCGACCCGGACCATCTGGCGGCCGTCGACGGGATCGTGTTCGTCAAGGACGTCACGCGGAACGGCTGAGGGGAACGCCCGGGGAGAGCGCCGGGGAGGTGCGCTGCCGGGCCCTCAGTCTCCTTCCACCACCGTCGACCGCCGGTTCCAGGCGCGCGGTGCCCGCCAGTGGAAACGCAGGGCGAGCAGGCGCAGGACGAAGGCGGTGACCACCGCGAGACCACTGGTGAACGGGGTGAGGGCCTCGTAGCGGATGCACAGGGCGACCATGGTGGCGCCGACGATGGCCGGGACGGCGTACAGGTCGCGGTCCCAGCGCAGCAGCGAGGGCACCTCGTTGGCGAGGACGTCCCGGAGCACGCCGCCGCCCACCGCGGTGGCCAGGCCCAGACAGGCGGAGGCGGTGAGGCCGAGGCCGTAGTCGTACGCCTTGGTGGTACCGGCGACGCAGAACAGGCCGAGGCCGGCCGCGTCGAAGACGTTCACGCCGGTCTGGAGGCGCTCCACGTGCGGGTGGAGGAAGAAGACCAGCACGGTGGCGAGCAGCGGCGTGACGAAGTACCCGAGGTCGGTGAAGGCCGCGGGCGGTACGGCCCCGATGACCAGGTCCCGGAACAGCCCGCCGCCCAGCGCGGTGACCTCGGCGAGGACGGCGATGCCGAAGACGTCGAAGTTCTTGCGTACGGCCAGCAGCGCGCCGGAGATGGCGAAGACGAAGATGCCGACCAGGTCGAGCGTGTGCTGGACGGTGGGGGTGAAGAGTTGCTCGTACACCCCGCCATTCTCACCTGACACCGAGCCCCCGCCTTCCGAACGAAGGCGGGGGCTCGGCGACGAGGCGGAATCACTTCTCCTTGGCGGGAGACTCCTCGTCGTCGCCCTTCGCGGGCTCGGCACCCTTCGCGACGGGCTCGGCGGCCTCGGCGCTCTCGCCGGCCGGCTCCGCGGCCTCTGCGACGGGTTCCGCGGTCTCCGCGACCGGCTCGGCAGCCTCCGCCACCGGCTCCGCAGACTTCGCGACCGGCTCGGCAGCCTCCGCCACCGGCTCCGCAGCCTCCGCCTCCGGCGCCTTCCCGGCGTGCTCGGCGATGGCCTCGACCTCCGCGGCCACCGCCGCCGAGGTCGCCGCGGACTCGGCCAGGGCCTCCTCCGACACCAGCTCCGCCGCCTCCTTGGCCGCGGTCAGCAGGACGACATCCTGCGGGGCCTGGTCCTCGAAGTTCTCCGGGTGGTGGCAGGCCACCTGCTGGCCCGGCCGCAGTTCCTTCAGCGGCGGCTCGGTGGTCGTGCAGATCTGCGTCGCCTTCCAGCACCGGGTGTGGAAGCGGCATCCGCTCGGCGGCGAGATCGGCGAGGGCACGTCACCCTTGAGCAGGATGCGCTCGCTCTTGGCCGACTTGCGGGACGGGTCCGGGATCGGCACCGCCGACAGCAGGGCCTTGGTGTACGGGTGCATCGGCGACTTGTAGAGCTGGTCGCGGTCGGCCAGCTCCATGATCTTGCCGAGGTACATCACCGCGATCCGGTCCGAGACGTGCCGGACGACGGACAGGTCGTGCGCGATGATCACGTACGTCAGGCCCAGCTCCTGCTGGAGGTCGTCGAGGAGGTTGACGACCTGGGCCTGGATCGAGACGTCGAGCGCGGAGACCGGCTCGTCGGCCACGACCAGCTTCGGGTTGAGCGCGAGCGCGCGGGCGATGCCGATGCGCTGGCGCTGGCCGCCGGAGAACTCGTGCGGGTAGCGGTTGTAGTGCTCGGGGTTGAGACCGACCACCGACAGCAGCCGCTGCACCTCCTTCTTGACCCCGCCCTCGGGCTCGACGCCCTGGAGCTTGAAGGGGGCGCTGATGATCGTGCCGATGGTGTGGCGCGGGTTCAGCGAGGAGTACGGGTCCTGGAAGATCATCTGCACGTCGCGGCGCAGCGGACGCATCCCGCCGACCCCGAGGTGGGTGATGTCCTTGCCCTCGAACTCGACCTTGCCTGCGGTCGGTTCGAGGAGCCGGGTGATCAGCCGGCCCATGGTCGACTTGCCGCAGCCCGACTCGCCCACGACGCCGAGGGTCTCGCCGGACCTGACCTCGAAGTCGATGCCGTCGACGGCGCGGACGGCGCCGACCTGGCGCTGCAGCAGGCCCTTCTTGATCGGGAAGTGCTTCTGCAGCCCGGTCACCTTCAGCAGGGTCTCGCCGGGGGCGGGGTCCTTGGTGAGGGTGGCGGCGCCCTCTGCGCTGCCGGTCTGTGCGGGGATCGTCACCGCTTTGTCCTCTGCCTTGTCGCTCACAGCTTCGGCGCAATCTCTTCGGTCCAGATACGCTCCCGCTGCTCCTGCGACATGTGGCAGGCGGCCCAGTGCTTGCTGCCGACCTCGGTCAGCTCGGGGCGGACCGTGCGGGTGACGTCGTCCTTGGGCACGTCGGCGTACGGGCAGCGCGGGTTGAAGGCGCAGCCGGACGGGAGGTTGATCAGGGAGGGCGGGGAGCCCTTGACCGGGATGAGGCGCTCCTGCTGGTCGCGGTCGAGCCGCGGCATCGAGCCGAGCAGGCCCCAGGTGTAGGGGTGCCGGGGCTCGTAGAACACCTTCTCCGCCGGGCCGCGCTCGACGCACCGGCCGCCGTACATCACCAGGAGGTCGTCGGCCAGCTCGGCGACGACGCCCAGGTCGTGGGTGATGACGATGACCGCGGAGCCGAACTCCTTCTGAAGGTCGCGGATGAGGTCGAGGATCTGCGCCTGGACGGTCACGTCCAGCGCGGTGGTCGGCTCGTCCGCGATGAGCAGCTCGGGGTTGTTGACCAGCGACATCGCGATCATCGCGCGCTGGCGCATACCGCCGGAGAACTCGTGCGGGTAGCTGTCCACGCGCTTGTCCGGCTGCGGGATGCCGACGCGGTCGAGCATCTCCACGGCACGGCGCTTGGCGGTCTTCTTGTCCACGTCGTGGTGGATGCGGTACGCCTCCACGATCTGCTGCCCGATCGTGTAGTACGGGTGCAGCGCGGACAGCGGGTCCTGGAAGATCATCGCCATCTGCCGGCCGCGCAGCTTGCGCACGTGGTCCGGGTCGGCGCCGAGCAGCTCGGTGCCGTCCAGCCAGATCTCGCCCGTGATCTGCGCCTTGCGCTTGCCGTACTGGCCGGCGGTGTGCAGGCCCATGATGCCGAGCGAGGTGACCGACTTGCCGGAACCGGACTCGCCGACGATGCCGAGGGTCTTGCCCTTCTCCAGCTGGAAGCTGAGTCCGTCGACGGACTTGACCAGGCCGTCGTCGGTCGGGAAGTGCACCTTGAGGTCGCGCACCTCCAGGAAGGCCTTCGGCGCGGGCGAGGTGCCGGTGGGCTCGCCCACGGCTGCTCCGCTCTTGCTCAGGTCGGTCATGTGAGCCTCACTCGGGGGTCGATCACGGCGTACAGGATGTCCACCACGAGGTTGGCGATCAGCACCGCGAGGGAAGTGATCAGGACGACGCCCAGGATGAAGGGCAGGTCCTGGGTCTGGATCGCGTCCAGCACCTTCTGGCCGAGGCCGGGGAGGCTGAACGTGGTCTCGGTCAGGATCGCGCCGCCCATGAGGGCGCCGAGGTCCATGCCGAGCATGGTGAGCAGCGGGGTCAGGGTCGACCGCATGGCGTGCTTGCGGATGACGACCTGCTCCTTGAGGCCCTTGGCGCGCGCGGTGCGGATGTAGTCCTCGCCGAGGATCTCCATCATGGTCGCCCGGGTGATCCGGGCGTACATCGCGGCGTACAGGAAGGCCAGGGTGACCCACGGCAGGATCATGCCGCCGAGCCAGCCGGTGAAGCTCTCCTCCAGGGGCACGAACTGACCGTCGATCCAGCCCAGTCCGTAGGAGAAGACGGCCAGGCTGACCAGGCCGGTGAAGTAGATGGGGAGGGAGACGCCCGCGAGCGCGACGACCATCGCGCCGCGGTCCCACAGGGTGCCCCGCTTGAGCGCGGAGAGCACGCCCGCGGCGAGTCCGAAGATCAGCCACAGCACGGCCGCACCGAGCGCGAGAGCCAGGGTCACCGGGAAACGCTCGGTCAGGACGGGCCAGACGGACTGCTCGGTACGGAAGGAGTACCCGAAGCACGGCGCGGAGCACTGGGTGACGTCACCGCCGGCCGCGTAGGTGCGGCCCACGAAGATGCCCTTGAAGAACTCCCAGGCCTGGACGAAGACCGGGTCGGACAGACCCAGCTTCTGTCGCACACCCTCGACGGCGGCGGGGTCCGCCTGCTTGCCCACGAAGCTCAGGGCGACGTCGACGCCCGCCCACTTGGGGACGAGGAAGAAGATGCCGAAGACCACCAGAATGATGACCACCAGCATCACTGCGGCGGCGAACAGCCGCCTGATGAGATAAGCGAGCACGGGTTGCGGCCCGCTGCGGACCACGGGCCGCCGGAGATCATCCGGCGGCCCACGGTCACGCCGCGCCGGCCTTCACCTGCCTTTCGTGCCGTACGGCGGGTGTACCGGTTACTTCTTCAGGCCGATGTTGACGAAGTCGTACATACCGCTGTAGCCGTCGGTGGTGTACACGTTCGCCAGTCGGCTGGAGCGCCAGTTGATGAACTTCTCGAAGACGAAGGGCAGGTAGTACGCGCCCTCCATGACCTTGTGGTTGATCTCGGTGGCGATCTTCGCCTTGCCGGAGTCGTCCAGCTCGGTCAGGTAGTCGGCGAACAGACCGTCGATCGCCTTGTCCTTGATCATCGCGAAGTTGTTGTTCGCGCTGTCGAGGATGTAGTCGCTGTGCCACAGCGGCAGGCCGTAGCCCTGCACGGACGGGAAGTCCGGGCCCCAGCCCATGATGATGATGCCGTAGCCCTTCTTGGCCACGTTGGTCGGGCTGCCGATGACGCTGGCGTACTGGGCACCGTCGTACTGGTAGATCTCGAGGTCGATGCCGACCTTCTTCAGCGACGCCTGGAGCGACTCGGCCGTGGCGACCTCGACCGGCTTGTTGTTGCGGACCGCGACGGTGGTCTTGAAGCCGTTCGGCTTGCCGCAGGCCTTCAGCTCTTCCTTGGCCTTGGCGACGTTGCCCTTCTTGTTCTCACCGGCCATGCCGTACGGGTCGTACTTCTGGCCCTCGGAGCCCGGGACGGACGGCGGCAGCATGTTGGTGCCGATGTCGCCACCGGCGACCGGGCCGCCGCGCGCGGTCTGCAGGGAGACGTGGTCGGCCCCGTAGAGCACGGCCTTGCGGCAGTGGATGTTGTCGAAGGGCTTCACGTTCTGCGGGAAGGACGCGTACCGGATGTAACCCGAGACCGGGTTGTCCAGGTTGCCCTTGTGCTCCTGCAGGGCGGTGGTGCGGCCCTGCGGGGACAGACCGGTCTGGGCCAGGTCGATGTCGTAGTCACCGGCCAGCAGGCGGGCGTCCAGGTCGTTGGCGTTGGAGAAGAACTTGATGGAGATCTTGTCCGGGTACGCCTTGCGGACCGGGTCCGACTCCTGCTTCCACTCGGTGTTGCGGACCAGCTTGAGGTCCTTGCCCGGGCTGTAGGACTCGAACTTGTACGGACCCGAGGAGAACGGACGCAGGCCGTACTTCGCCTTGGTGTCCTTGTCCTGGCGGACCGGGGACGCCGAGGTCAGCGCGAGCATCTCCTCGAAGTCCGAGTTGGCCTGCGGGAGCTTGAAGACGATGGTCTTGTCGTCCGGCGTCTCGATCGACTTCAGGCCGAGCTTGTCCGCGGACTTGTCCTTGTACGGGCCCTTGTACTCGTCCTTCGGGTCGAGCACCTCCTTGAGGTACGTCGGACCGCCGGACAGCACGTCCTGCGCCCAGACGCGCTCGATGCCGTACTTGACGTCCTTGGAGGTGATCGGCTTGCCGTCCTCCCAGGTGACGCCGTCACGCAGGGTGTACGTGTACGTCTTGCCGTCGTCGGAGACCTTGGCGACGTCGGTGGCGAGGTCGGGGGTGACCTCCGCGCCCGCCTTGCCCGGCTCGGTCTTGTTCGTGACGAGCTGGCGGCTGTAGTAGCGCGAGAAGTTCCACATGAAGCCGTAGTAACCGCGGGTGGTGTCCCACGAGTCGGCGTCCTGCGCGCTGGCGAACTTCAGCTCGCCGCCCTTCTTGGCCTCGGCGGCCTGAAGGACCTTGTTGTTGGCCGCGTCGAACTGGGGCGCGCCGTTCTTCGAACCGCCGCTGCTGTCGTCTCCGCCGCCGCCGCACGCCGCTGTGGTCAGCAGCGCGGCGACCACTGCGGCAGCGGCCAAAGCCTGCTTGCGCCGCCCTGAGGTGCGTTGGGTAGTCACGATCTCGGATCCTCCGGATTAGATGAGAGACCCCGTGCAGGTACCACGGGTCGCTTGCCGGTACGGCAGGTCAGCGGGAGCCCTTCGGGTCCAGCGCATCGCGTACGCCGTCGCCGAAGAGGTTGAAGGCAAGAACGGTGATGAAGATCGCCACACCGGGGACCACCATGTACATGGGGTCCGACTTGTAGTAGTCGATCGCGCTCGAGAGCATCTGCCCCCACGACGAGGTGGGCGGCTTGACGCCCACGCCCAGGAAGCTGAGCGCCGCCTCGGTGAGGATGTTGGTGGGGATCATCATCGTCGTGTAGACGATGATCGGCGCCACCAGGTTGGGCAGCAGTTCCTTGAACAGGATGTAGAACCGTCCGGCTCCCAGGGACCGGGCCGCCTCGACGTACTCCCGCTCACGCATGGAGAGTGTCTGACCGCGGACCACGCGGCCGATGTAGGGCCAGCCGAAGAAGCCGATGACCAGGATCATCATGAGCAGACGGACGCCCGTGCCGCTCAGTCCCAGCATGTTGTCGGGCATGACGGAGACCAGCGCGATGATGAACAGCAGCTGCGGGAAGGCGAGCAGACCGTCCATGACCCGGCTGATGAGGGCGTCGACCCAGCCGCCGAAGAAGCCGGCCAGGATGCCCAGGACGGTGCCGAGGACGACCGCGACGAGCGCGGAGAGGAAGCCGACCAGCAGCGAGATCTGGGCGCCGTGCACGATACGGGCGAAGATGTCGCGGCCGTTGACCGGCTCGACGCCCAGCCAGTGCTCGCCGCTGATGCCGCCCAGGGACCCCACCGGGGTGCCGAAGAGCGGGTCGATCCGGTCCTCGTTGAAGGCGTTGGGGTCCTGCCCGTAGAGGGAGGTGATCACGGGGGCGAGCACCGCGATCAGGATGAGGACGAGCACCACCACGCCGCCCCCGAGGGCCAGCTTGTCCCGTTTCAGGCGCTCCCAGGCGATCCTGCCCAGGGAACGTCCCTGTACCGCCTTGGCTTCGGCGCCGGCAACCGCCGCTTCCTCGGCAGCACTCGGGGCCGCTTCCGCGGTCGGCTCGTGCAATGGTGCCGTCATCTGGCAGGGACCCCTCTCAACCGGCGGTAGCCGGCCCGCACTTGCCGCTGTAGCGGCGTGATCAGTCCGTCGTACACAGGGGCGAACAATCACCCCCTGTTGCGGGAGTCTTCAACGCTTTGGCGATCTGTAGCCAGACTTGGCGGGGAATGGATGCGTAACCGTGATGCTGTTTGAGGTGTTCCGTTATCCGGACACTGGGTAACGGGGTCCGGACGCGGACGAGTTGGGACATCCGGGACACGGGGGTTTCTTACGCCCTCGTCTACGCGCGAAGATGTCCGCCCACCGCCGGGACGGCGGCCCCCGCGACGGTCAGTACCCGCCCCCGGCCGGAGGGTACCCGTAGCCCCCCGCCGGAGCCTGGGCGGGGGCCGCCGCGTGGGCTTCGCGGTCGTAGAAGGGGCGGGCGTTGGCACGCAGCCACATAGCGACCGGGTCGTGGAGGTCGGTCATCGCCACCGTCGACACCGGCAGCCCCTCCGGCACCGCGCCGACGGACTGCTGCATCATGGCGCGCACCGCGTCCACGGCGGGCGGCGAGGTGTCGTACACGTCGAGGCCGATCGCGAGGTACGGCGCCCCGAGGGCCGGCTGCACCCAGGCGCGGCGCAGGGCGCGGACCGCCGGGGTGCGGTGGGCGTTCTGCGCGAGCAGCGCGTAGAACTGCGGAACCTCGATGGCCGGTTCGGACAGGCGCAGCGGCCCGGCGGGCTGGCGGTCCAGGCCGGAGGCGATGCGGCGCAGGTCGAGCCACGGGATGCCGACGCCGCCGCCCCGGGCGTGCGGGTTCAGCCAGAGGCCGTAGTGGTCCGGATAGAGGGCGCGGGCCACTTCGAGCCCGTCGACCACCTCGTACGACCGGTTCCAGCCGCTGGCCGACAGCTCCTGGGCGGAGGTGACACAGGGCGCGTAGCCGAAGCCCTCGACCTCCATGTTCCCGTACTGCGCGTCCGGGGAGCCGGCCTGGCCGTGCCAGAGGAGCATCCACACCTGGCCGGAGGTGGGAGTGGCGAGCGCGCGCAGCAGGGCCTCGTAGGCGTCGTAGCGCCCGGGCGTCACCTGGCGCAGCATGTGCTCGACCTGTCCGGTCGTGGTGCCGCTGGCGCTCACGCGTATCGCCCCTTCGAGAAGTTCCCCGGTTGTGGCACCAGCTTAAGGCTCCGCCGGGCAGGGGTCCCCTGCGCTCGGGGTGCTGTGCCCGTTCCCGGGGCGGGCTCCTCGTCGCGGGCCGCTCCCTACAGGTCCCGGTCGTAGAACGGGCGGACGTGCGCGCGCATCCAGTCGCAGACCGGGTCCTGGACCGCCTCCAGGAGGACCAGGTTGACCTGCGTCTTCAGGGGGGCCGTGGCGAGGGCGCGGCCCAGGGCGTCCAGGGGCAGGGCGCGGGCGTCGCCCTCCCAGTGGGTCAGCTCGACGCCGACGAACATGACCGGGTCGGCGGTCTCGACGGCGGCCAGGCAGCGGCGGGCGGTGCGCACGACGCCGATGGCGGCGAACTCCGCGGAGGCCGCCGCGAGGAAGTCCACCGGGTCGTCCTGCCAGTCCGGCTCGAAGAGGCGGACCCGGCCGCCGGACGCGGGCCCGTCGAGCGGGGTGCGGCCGGCCCGGCACAGCTCGGCCACGGCCTGGGGCGGCAGCGGGATGCCGACCACACCGTCCGGGTTCACGGCGATGCCGATCTGCGGAGGCAGGCCGCGGGCGAACTCCGCGGCGGGGGCGACGGTGTACGCCATCTGCGCGCCGGCCACCTGGCGCAGTTGCTCCTCGGAGCTGAAGACCGGCACGTAGGCCTGGCCCTCGATCTCCAGCGAGGGCAGGTCGAGGGGGCCACTGTCCGGTCCGCCTCCGTTCGGCAGGGGTATCCACAGGAAGCTGCGGCCGAGGACCTCCACGATCCGGCCGCCGGCGCCCGGCACGCCGAGGGAGGCGGACAGCACCTCCTCCAGCTCGTTGCCGGGCCACCCGCCGTGCGGGTGGGGGTGCGCCTGGGCCGGGAAGCCGGCGGAGAAGTCCGCCGGGAGGCCCCCTGGGATGTCCATCTGCCTACCGCCTGCCTGGTACCGCTGCTGTGGCTGAAAAGGCTAACCCGTTCGGTACGGAGGGCCTACGGGGTGTCACCCCGTGAAGGCGATCCGGCGGAGCGCGCCCGCGGCCTCCCGGTCCAGGAGGATCGCCGAGGTGCAGCCGACGGGCAGGGTGCCCTCGGTGACCGCGCGCAGCAGCCGGGCGTTGGCCGCGCGGTGCCGCAGGAACGCGTACCGCGAGACGCCCCGGCCGCGCTCGCGCTGGCCGGCCAGCGCCTCGTCGGCGCCGACGTCGATCAGCAGTAGGTGCAGGGTGCCCTCGCGGCGCCGCGCCTCGCGGGCCAGCCAGGCGCGCACCCAGGCCTGGGTGCCGCAGTCGTGCACGACCACGCCCTCGCCGGAGCGCAGGGCGCGGCGCAGTCCGGCGTAGTGGGAGAGGCGGACGAGGGGGCGGTAGAGCGCGTACGGCAGGAAACGGGGCATGCGGCGGTCCCAGCGGTCGCGGGTGTCCTGGGAGTCGATGCGCGGGCCGCGCACGGTGCGCTGCATCAGCGTGGACTTCCCGCTGCCGGGCAGGCCGGTGATCACCACCAGGTCCCGGGGTCCGAAGAGCAGGGCGTGCGGGCTGTGGCCGCCGCGGTCCCGCAGGTCGCGGACGACGGGTGCGGGCAGTTCGGCGCACTTCTCCGGGGCCGGGGCGGCGGGCTGCTCGGGCAGCGCCAGACCCGTGGTGGTGGCGTACGCCGTGGTCCTGTTCACCGTGATCGTCCTCCCCTGGGGCGGTTCACGAAGTCCCCTCCCCGTCGAGTGTAAAGAGAAGGTAATGCGCAGGTCTCGCGTTTTCGTTCGCTTACTGCCACAAGCCGGTTACAGATCACGGTCTGCCACGGATCGGCCGGGCGTGCAATGATGGCGGCGCCAACTGCATACCGGCCGTTTGAATCCGCGCGGGAGAGTCCCCGGCCGTCGCCGGGGCGCCGAAGGAGCAAGTCCCTCCCTTGAATCTCTCAGGCACCGTTACCGCGCGGGCGAGGCACATCTGAAAAGCGGGCCGCCGCGCGCCGGCTGCCCCACCCAAGGTGCAAGTCCTGACCGCCGCGCTCCGGTGGTCATGGCGAACCTCTCAGGTTCCGATGACAGATGGGGAGGATCGACCTCGCCCCGTCCTGTCCTGGGAGACGACCGACCGATGAGCAGCACCGAACTCCGCCGTACCGCGCTCGACGCCACGCACCGGGCGCTGGGCGCGACGATGACCGACTTCGCCGGCTGGGACATGCCCCTGCGCTACGGCTCCGAGCGCGACGAGCACCTCGCGGTGCGCACCCGCGCGGGCCTCTTCGACCTCTCGCACATGGGCGAGATCACGGTCACCGGGCCGGCCGCCGCCGACCTGCTGGACTTCGCGCTGGTCGGCAACATCGGCAGCGTGAAGCCGGGCCGCGCCCGCTACACCATGATCTGCCGCGAGGACGGCGGCATCCTGGACGACCTGATCGTCTACCGGCTGGGCGACGCCGAGGCCGCTTCCTCGCACTACATGGTGGTCGCCAACGCCTCCAACGCCCAGGTCGTGCTCGACGCGCTGACCGAGCGGGCGGCCGGCTTCGACGCCGAGGTCCGCGACGACCGTGACGCGTACGCGCTGCTCGCCGTCCAGGGCCCCGAGTCCCCGGCCATCCTGAAGAGCCTCACCGACGCCGACCTGGACGGCCTGAAGTACTACGCCGGCCTGCCCGGCACCGTGGCCGGCGTCCCGGCCCTCATCGCGCGCACCGGCTACACCGGCGAGGACGGCTTCGAGCTGTTCGTGAAGCCGGAGCACGCCCCCGGGCTGTGGCAGGCGCTGACCGAGGCGGGCGCGGGCGCCGGACTGGCCCCCTGCGGCCTGTCGTGCCGGGACACGCTCCGCCTGGAGGCCGGCATGCCGCTGTACGGGCACGAGCTGACGACGGCGCTGACGCCCTTCGACGCCGGGCTCGGCCGGGTGGTGAAGTTCGAGAAGGAGGGCGACTTCGTGGGCCGCGCGGCGCTCACCGAGGCCGCTGCCCTGGCGGAGCGGAAGCCGCCCCGCGTCCTGGTCGGCCTGGTCGCCGAGGGCCGCCGCGTCCCGCGCGCCGGGTACCGGGTCGTCGCCGGCGGCGAGGTGGTCGGCGAGGTCACCTCCGGCGCCCCCTCGCCGACGCTGGGCAAGCCGATCGCCATGGCGTACGTCGACCCGGCGCACGCGGCTCCGGGGACGCCGGGTGTCGGCGTGGACATCCGGGGCAGCCACGAGCCGTACGAGGTCGTGGCGCTGCCGTTCTACAAGCGGCAGAAGTAGACACTGGGCGGCGGGGCCCGGGGCTCCGCACGCGCCCGCTGCCCGCTCTCGACGCCCACCAGCGGTTTCAGCATCCCCCCTCGCATCACCCCCTTCAGCAGCACTCCCCCGCGTACAGGAGAATTCAGGCCATGAGCAACCCCCAGCAGCTGCGCTACAGCAAGGAGCACGAGTGGCTGTCGGGCGCCGAGGACGGCGCCTCGACGGTCGGCATCACGGAGCACGCGGCCAACGCGCTCGGTGACGTGGTCTTCGTCCAGCTCCCCGAGGTCGGCGACTCCGTCACCGCGGGCGAGACCTGCGGCGAACTGGAGTCCACCAAGTCGGTCTCCGACCTGTACTCCCCCGTCTCCGGTGAGGTCACCGAGGTCAACGAGGACGTCGTCAACGACCCGTCCCTGGTGAACTCGGCCCCCTTCGAGGGCGGCTGGCTCTTCAAGGTGCGGATCACGGACGAGCCGGTCGACCTGCTCTCCGCCGACGAGTACACCGCCTTCACCGCCGGCTGAGGAGTCACGGACCGCATGTCGCTTCTGAACACACCCCTGCACGAGCTCGACCCGGACGTCGCCGCCGCCGTCGACGCCGAGCTGGAACGCCAGCAGTCCACCCTGGAGATGATCGCCTCGGAGAACTTCGCTCCGGTCGCGGTCATGGAGGCCCAGGGCTCGGTCCTCACCAACAAGTACGCCGAGGGCTACCCCGGCCGCCGCTACTACGGCGGCTGCGAGCACGTCGATGTCGTCGAGCAGATCGCGATCGACCGGGTCAAGGCGCTCTTCGGCGCGGAGCACGCCAACGTGCAGCCGCACTCGGGCGCCCAGGCCAACGCGGCCGCGATGTTCGCGCTGCTCAAGCCCGGCGACACGATCATGGGTCTCAACCTCGCCCACGGCGGGCACCTGACCCACGGCATGAAGATCAACTTCTCCGGCAAGCTCTACGACGTCGTGCCCTACCACGTCGGCGACGACGGCCAGGTCGACATGGCCGAGGTGGAGCGCCTCGCCAAGGAGCACCAGCCGAAGCTGATCGTGGCCGGCTGGTCGGCCTACCCCCGGCAGCTGGACTTCGCCGCGTTCCGCAAGGTCGCGGACGAGGTCGGCGCGTACCTGATGGTCGACATGGCGCACTTCGCCGGTCTGGTCGCGGCGGGCCTGCACCCGAACCCGGTCCCGCACGCCCACGTCGTGACCACCACCACCCACAAGACGCTGGGCGGCCCGCGCGGCGGTGTGATCCTCTCCACGGCCGAACTGGCCAAGAAGATCAACTCCGCCGTCTTCCCCGGTCAGCAGGGTGGCCCGCTGGAGCACGTGGTGGCCGCCAAGGCCGTCGCCTTCAAGGTCGCCGCGAGCGAGGACTTCAAGGAGCGCCAGCGTCGTACGCTGGAAGGCGCCCGCATCCTGGCCGAGCGCCTGGTGAAGGACGACGCGAAGGCGGCGGGCGTGTCGGTCCTGACCGGCGGCACGGACGTCCACCTGGTCCTCGTCGACCTGCGCGACTCCGAGCTGGACGGGCAGCAGGCCGAGGACCGCCTCCACGAGGTCGGCATCACGGTCAACCGCAACGCCGTCCCGAACGACCCGCGTCCCCCGATGGTGACCTCCGGTCTGCGCATCGGTACGCCGGCCCTGGCGACCCGCGGCTTCACCGCCGAGGACTTCGCCGAGGTCGCGGACGTGATCGCCGAGGCGCTGAAGGCACCCTCTCCCTTCGGGGCCGCCGACGCCGAAGCCCTCAAGGCCCGGGTGAAGACCCTGGCCGACAAGCACCCGCTGTACCCCGGTCTGAACAAGTAGACACCGCGCATCCGGGGCGCCGGGCCCGCCACAAGCAGGCCCGGCGCCCCACCCCGCACCGCCCTCTGCACCACCCCCGTTCTGAGGAGTCCCCGTGGCCATCTCGGTCTTCGACCTGTTCTCGATCGGCATCGGTCCGTCGAGCTCGCACACGGTCGGCCCGATGCGCGCGGCCCGCATGTTCGCCCGCCGACTGCGCGGCGAGGAGCTGCTGGGCTCCGTCGCCTCGGTCCGCGCCGAGCTGTACGGCTCGCTCGGCGCCACCGGCCACGGCCACGGCACCCCCAAGGCCGTGCTGCTCGGCCTGGAGGGCGAATCCCCGCGCACGGTGGACGTCGAGACGGCCGACGACCGCGTGGAGACGATCAGGTCCTCGGGCCGCCTGAGCCTCCTGGGCGAGCACGAGATCGCCTTCTCCTACGACGACGACATGGTCCTGCACCGCCGCAAGGCGCTCCCCTACCACGCCAACGGCATGACGCTGTGGGCGTACGACGCGCAGGGCGCCGAGGTGCTGACCAAGACCTACTACTCGGTCGGCGGCGGCTTCGTCGTCGACGAGGACGCGGTGGGCGCCGACCGCATCGTGCTCGACGACACCGTGCTGAAGTACCCCTTCCGCACCGGCGACGAGCTGCTGCGGCTGGCCCGTGAGACGGGCCTGTCCATCTCCGCCCTGATGCTGGAGAACGAGCGGGCCTGGCGCGACGAGGACGAGATCCGCGAGGGCCTGCTGGAGATCTGGCGCGTCATGCAGGCCTGCGTGGAGCGCGGCATGTCCCGCGAGGGCATACTCCCCGGCGGCCTCAAGGTCCGCCGCCGCGCCGCCAACACCGCGCGCAAGCTCCGCTCCGAGGGCGACCCGCTGGCCCTGTCGATGGAGTGGATCACGCTCTACGCCATGGCCGTGAACGAGGAGAACGCGGCCGGCGGCCGGGTCGTCACCGCCCCCACCAACGGCGCGGCCGGCATCATCCCGGCGGTCCTGCACTACTACATGAACTTCGTCCCCGGCGCCGACGAGGACGGCGTGGTCCGCTTCCTCCTCGCGGCCGGCGCGATCGGCATGCTCTTCAAGGAGAACGCCTCCATCTCCGGCGCCGAGGTCGGCTGCCAGGGCGAGGTCGGCTCCGCCTGCTCCATGGCGGCCGGCGCGCTCGCCGAGGTGCTGGGCGGCAGCCCCGAGCAGGTGGAGAACGCGGCGGAGATCGGCATGGAGCACAACCTCGGTCTCACCTGCGACCCGGTCGGCGGCCTGGTCCAGATCCCGTGCATCGAGCGCAACGGCATGGCCGCGGTGAAGGCCGTCACGGCCGCGCGGATGGCGATGCGCGGCGACGGCTCCCACAAGGTGTCCCTCGACAAGGTCATCAAGACCATGAAGGACACCGGCGCCGACATGTCGGTGAAGTACAAGGAGACGGCGCGGGGCGGGCTGGCGGTCAACATCATCGAGTGCTGAGCGGCGCCGGGCACGCGGAGGGGCACACTCGCGCGTCTCACATCGTGACATGGGACAACTGAAAAATGAGACGCCTGAGATCGTGGCGGGGCCAGCACCTTTCGCACGTGAAAGACCGAGACATGCCCGCACCAGCCTCAGGACCGTCCCCGGCGCCCGTCAATCCGCGCTCCCGCGTCCTCGTCGCCAGCCTCATGGGCACGACGATCGAGTTCTACGACTTCTACATCTACGCGACCGCGGCCGTACTGGTCTTCCCGAAGCTCTTCTTCCCGAGCAGCGACCCGACCACCGCCCTGCTCTCCTCCTTCGCGGTCTTCGGCGCCGCGATGGTGGCCCGCCCGATCGGGGCCGTCGTCTTCGGCCACCTCGGCGACCGGCTCGGCCGCAAGAAGACGCTGGTGGTCTCGCTCCTCACCATGGGCATCGCCACGTTCCTGATCGGCGTCCTGCCCACCTACGCCCAGGCCGGCTGGGTCGCCACCGCGCTGCTGGTGCTGATGCGGATCGCGCAGGGCTTCGCGCTCGGCGGTGAGTGGAGCGGCGCGGCCCTGGTCGCCACCGAGAACGCCCCCCGCGGCAAGCGCGCCCTGTACGGGACCTTCCCGCAGCTGGGCGCCCCGCTCGGCTTCATCATCGGCAACGGCCTGTTCCTGATCATCGGGGCGCTGCTGCCCTCCACGGCCGGCGCCGACCCCACCCAGCCCTCCGACGCCTTCGTCGAGTGGGGCTGGCGCATCCCGTTCCTGTTCTCGGCCGTGATGGTCGCGATCGGCCTGTGGGTGCGCTCGCGCCTGGTCGAGTCGGCGGTCTTCGCCAAGACCCAGGAGGCCGGCCGGGTGCGCAAGCTGCCGCTGGCCACCGTGGTGCAGGGCCACTGGAAGCAGCTGGTCCTGGGCACCTTCATCATGCTGGCGACGTACGTGCTCTTCTACCTGATGACCACGTTCTCGCTGAGCTACGGGCGGGCCGCCGAGGACGCCGCCGTGCCCGGTCTGGGGTACGGCTACACGACCTTCGTCCTGATGATGATCTTCGGGGTGCTGTTCTTCGCCGCGTTCACGCTCGTCTCCGGCCCGCTGGCCGACAAGTACGGCCGCCGTTCCACCCTGATCTGGATCACCGCGGCGATCGTGGTCTTCGGGCTGGTCTGGGTGCCGCTGATCGGCCTGGGCACGCTCGGCGTGGTGCTCTGGCTGGTGCTCGGCTTCACGCTGATGGGCATGACCTTCGGCCCGATGGGCGCGCTGCTGCCCGAGCTGTTCCCCACCAGCGTGCGCTACACCGGCTCCGGCATCTCGTACAACGTCAGCTCGATCCTCGGGGCGGCCGTCGCCCCGTTCATCGCGGTGGCGCTGTGGGAGGCCGGTGACGGCTCGCCGTGGCTCGTCGGTGTCTACCTCTCGGCGATGGCGGTGCTGACGCTGGTCGCGCTGCTCCTCTCCAAGGAGACCAAGGACGTCTCCCTGGACGACGGCGAGGCGGCCCCCGCCGACGCCGACCGGGCCGCGGTCGCCTCCTCCGCCCCCTGATACGACCGGCGTTCACCCCTCCCGTACGCCGAGCGTCCTCACGCCCGGCGTACGGCCGCCGATCCCGGGCATAACAACAACCTCCGTCCACAAGGCACTTCAGCCTCACAGGCTACGAGGGAGTTCTCATGCTGCGCGGCATCGACGTGAGCGCGTACCAGTCCTCCACCTACGGCACGGACGGCCTCTCCTTCGTCTTCGTCAAGGCGACGGAGGGCCGTTCGTACGTCAACCCCAAGCTCGCCGCCCAGACGGAACGGGCCCGCGACGCCGGACTCGTCGTCGGCTTCTACCACTTCCTGTGGCCGGGCAACCTCACCGCACAGGCCGAGTACTTCGTCTCCAAGGCCCCCGACCGGCCCGGCGACATCCTCGCCGTCGACTGGGAGACGACGGGCGACGGCACCCACGCGAGCAACGCGGAGAAGGACAGCTTCATCCGCAAGGTGAAGGCGCTGCGGCCGGACAACCGGGTGATCTTGTATGCAAACAGGCACTTCTGGCTCAACGTCGACACCACCTCGTACGCCGGCGACGGTCTCTGGATCGCCGACTACGTGGCGGCCGGCAAGCCCCGCATCCAGGCCACCTGGCGCTTCCACCAGTACACCGACGACCCGGTCGACACGAACGTGGCGGACTTCGCGAGCAAGGCGGCGCTGAGGAAGTGGGCTGACGACGCTTGATCGACTACGCCACTAAGGGCGGAGCATGTTCCGCCCGCATCTGGTGCGCCGGGGGATTCGACAGATACCTGTTCAGCAGCTCGAAGGTCCTGAGATCCGCGGGCAGGGCTTCATACCAGCCCAAGCCGTACAGGTTGCAGCGAGTGCACAGCAAACCGCGTACGCAGGACCCGCAGCTTCGTCTTCCCGGACAGCACGCGTGGTCGTGGTCGATATGCATGGCTGGCTGATTCGACTCTGCCGCCCCGCAGATTGCGCACATGCCTCGTTGGTGCTGAAGCAGGTGGCCGAGGAACTCCTCGGTGACGTTGTAATGCCCCAGGCGGACCCGCTCCGCATTGCACGGCTTGCAATACGGTCTCGGAACGCCCGAGGCGTTGAGTGTCGAGTACGCCGACACCGGTTTGTGCTCATGGCATTGGAGACACTCGATGGCGCCGAGTTGGACCATGTCACGAACGGCGCCGTTGTACCTCTTCTTCTTCAGTGGCGCAAGCTGCTGCCCTTGCTGCTGCTGTTGGTAGTGCCCTGTACACAGTCCCCTGGCCGACACCGCTCTGCCGCACTCGCGAAACGCACAACTGCGGCCTTCCGCCGACGCTCGGGCAGGGTTGATGGGTGCGAGACAGCCGCGCCTTCGGAATTGCGCGTAGTGCGTCCTGCACAGCCCTTGCACCAACGGGTACCGGTCGGAGGACCGCTGACAGGTCCACCCATCCCCTCCGGCACGACATCGCTTCATCGATTCCCCCAACGCCCCGAGTCGTACTGGTCTTTCATCGGAACAACGAGGGAGGTGAACATGCGTAACGCCATCGTGCAGACGAGCGATGCGCTCGGTCAAGCACGCCGGGACATGCCGCAGGGGCGCCCTCCGGGTGACCGGAGGGCGCCCCTGTGCACGGCGTCGTCACTTGTTCAGGTGGGCCCGGAACTCGTCGAACGACAGCAGCTTGTCCCCGTCGAGGTCGCGGCCGGCGATGATGGCCTCGGCCACCGACTCGGTGACGTTCCAGTCGCCGCCCTGGGCGAGCGCGGTCTTGAACTCGGCCGCGGTGATGAAGCCGTCACCGTCCGTGTCGATCCGGTCGAACTGCTTGCGTGCTTCCTCGATGTCCGCCACCGATCCGCCCCTCATTCCGTGCTCCGCCCGTACGCTGGTCACCCCAGCGGACGCGTCTGACGCAGGTCAGATTAGCTGCCCCCGCACGCCCGCCACGCGGCGACCACCCCCGCGGGGGGGCGAGACACGAGGAGCACGGTGTGACGGGGAGCCTGCGCGGCATTCTGGGCGCGGCGGCGCGGGGCGTCTTCCCGGCGGCCGACGGCACCACCACCGTGGTCCCCCAGCACGGCGCCCGGGACGCGGGCGTGATCGCCTTCACGGCGCACTCGGTGGTCTTCACGGACGAGGACCCGGGGTGGGTGCGCAACACGCTGGACGGGCTCGGCTGCGATCCCCTCGCCGCGACGATGAACGCCCGGTTCCTGACCGCCTTCGCGGAGCGCACGGGACGGACGACGGACACGATCGACGTGCTGCTGACCGGCGCTCCGCTGCCGGGCGTGCCGGGCACCGCGCTGACGGAGGTCGCCGATCCCGGGCATCCCCGGGTGGTGTCCGCCCGCAGGCGGCGCGACGAGGTGCGGGTGTGGGCGGCGGACGGCGGGGTGCTGGTGCTGGGCCGGGGGGTCGCCGGGCGGCTGGAGGTCGCCGTGGAGGTGGCGGAGGGGGCCCGGCACCGGGGGCTGGGGCGGCGCCTGGTGACGGCGGCGCGGCAGTTGGCGGCGGGTGAGCCGGTGTGGGCGCAGGTGTCGGCGGGGAACGCCCGCAGCCTGCGGGCGTTCCAGGCGGCGGGCTACGCGCCGGTGGGGTCGGAGGCGCTGTTCCTGCGGCCCTGAGCGGGGGCCGGGGCGGGTCAGTGCCAGGGCATCAGTGCCAGGGCTTGTAGTGCGGGTTGCTCTCGCACTCGCTCATGATCTCGGTCTTGGTCTGCCGGTCGACCGGGCAGACGCCGATGATGTACTGCCGCTGGATGCCGCCGGGGAAGGCGACCTCGAGCTGGTCGGCCCACCGGTGCGTGTCGCCGATGGTCTTGTTGACGTCGATGCCGCCGGGAGCGTCGACGTAGTAGTTGTAGCCGGACTTGTACCAGGTCTTGTACAGGTCGTGGTCGTAGGTGGTGGAGACGTACGGCGAGGGCTGGTTGACCAGGACGTACTTCTCGATGTCGTACTGGCCGTTCTTGACGTCCTTGGCGTGGAAGCCCTCTTCGAAGACGACCTGCGGGCCGCGGCTGTCGCTGCGGTAGAGGGTGCCGCAGGAGGTGCGCCAGACCGGCTCGGGGGTGATGCGGTCGACGTCGACCGTGCGGTCGGTGGCGGCCTCGATGCGGTCGTCGAGCAGGGGGCAGGCGGGGGCGGCCTTCGCGGGCGCCGTCGTGGGGGCCGCCTCGGGCACGGTGGCGGCCGAAGTGGCGAGGACGGCGGAGAGGGAGAGGACGGCGGCGGCGGCCCGGCGCCGCAGGCGAGTCGTGATCATGCGGGTACGATCCCGGTTGCCCGGCGCCGGAGTGCGGATCGTCACCCGTGGGCGGCGTGTTGGGCGAACGGGGTTGCGCGCGGCGGCAGATGGGTCGTCAGCGGTCCAGGACCCGCATCTCGAACCAGGTGGTCTTGCCGCGCGGCAGCAGGTCGACGCCCCACCGGTCGGACAGCTTGTCGACGAGGAAGAGGCCGCGCCCGCTGATGTCCGTCTCCTGCACCGGCATCAGACAGGGCAGGCCGCGGGAGGGGTCGCGGACCTCGACGCGGATCCAGCCGGGGCGGCGCCGCATGCGCAGGCCGAAGATCCGGGCGCCGGTGTGGCGTACGGCGTTGCCCACCAGTTCGGAGACGAGCAGGACGGCGTCCTCCGTGATCTTGGGGCCGAGGTTCCACTGGCGCAGGGCGACGACCTGGGCCAGCCGGCGGGCGGTGGCCGCGGACTCCGGGCGGGACAGCAGCGGAACCTCGCACTCCGTGGGGTTGCCGAACAGTTCGAGGGCCTTCAGTGCGCGTTCGTCCTCCACCGCCGGCGACCAGCGCGCCGCGGTCGCACGTCCGGCTCCCCGCGGCTGTTCCGTGTCCTCCAGCCCCGCCATATCCCCATCATGGCCGCCCCCGGGGGCCACCGGGGGCGTTCCCGGCGAATACGCACCCGCGGGGGCCGGGGCCGACGGCGTCCGTCCGGCATATGCCAAAGGCAGTTCGGGGACCGAAACGGCCCCACTGACCTGCGCGGACGACTGGACCGGTAACAAGCTGCGGGCTCCCTCGATGCGACGCGCTTAATGGTGCGTTAAGGCTGCCATAAACCGCCCCATCGAGGGACCCGGATCAGACACCGCGTCAATTACCGGGGGTGAAGCGCGACTTCGCGGGCCGGGGGCCGGGGGTCCCTCAGAGGAACTTCGCCTTCCCCGGGCCCTCCTCCACGAAGCTGCGCATCCCGCGCTCGCGGTCCTCGGTGGCGAACAGACCGGCGAACCAGTTCCGCTCGACGGCGAGACCGGTCTCGATGTCCGTCTCCAGGCCCGCGTCGATCGACTCCTTCGCCGCGCGCAGCGCGATCGCGGGCCCCTTGGCGAGCCGGGCGGCCCAGGCGTGCGCCTGCTCGTACACCTCGCCGGCCGGCACCACCCGGTCCACCAAGCCGAGGGTGAGCGCCTCGTCGGCCCTGACCTGGCGGCCCGTGAAGATGAGGTCCTTGGCCTTGGAGGGGCCGATCAGCCGGGACAGCCGCTGGGTGCCGCCGGCGCCGGGGATCAGGCCGAGCAGGATCTCGGGCTGGCCGAGCTTGGCGTTCTCGCCGGCGATGCGGAAGTCGGCGCAGAGCGCGAGTTCGCAGCCGCCGCCGAGGGCGTAGCCGGTGACGGCCGCGACCACGGGCTTGGGGATGCGGGCGACCGCCGTGAAGGAGTCCTGGAGGGCACGGGCGCGCACGATCATCGCCGCGTGGTCCATCACCTGCATCTCCTTGATGTCCGCGCCGGCGGCGAACACCTTCTCGCCGCCGTACAGCACGACGGCGCGTACGTCCTCGCGGCGGGTGGCCTCCTCGGCCAGCTCCTTGAGCCGGTCCTGGGTGGCGATGTCCAGCGCGTTCATGGGCGGGCGGTCCAGGCGCAGCGTGCCGACGCCGTCGGCGACTTCGAGATTCACGGTCATGCCCAGCAGGTTAACGGGGACTAACGGCATCGGCCCCGGTGCCGTACCTCACACGGAGGCCGGTACCGGGGCCGCGGGCCGGTGCGGGCTCAGGCCTTCCACTTCTCCCAGGACATGTTCCAGCCGTTGAGGCCGTTGTCCGGGGCGATGGTGGCGTCGTCGGAGTTCTTCACCACGACCACGTCGCCGATGAGCGAGTTCTCGAAGAACCAGGCGGCCGGTGCCTTCTCGTCCCAGCCGCCGCGGACGTCGCGCAGGCCGATGCAGCCGTGGCTGGCGTTGCGGTTGCCGAAGGCGTCGCCGCCCCAGTAGTTGCCGTGGATGAAGGTGCCGGAGGTGGACAGGCGCATGGCGTGCGGGACGTCCTTGATGTCGTACTCGCCGCCGTAGCCGACGGTCTCGCCGTTCATGCGGGTCACGGGGAGCCGCTCGGTGATGACCATCTGGCCGTTCCAGGTCTCGTAGCCGGGCGCGCCGGTGGTGACCGGGATGGTCCTGACGGTCTTGCCGTCGCGCACGACCTTCATGGTGAGCTTCTTGGCGTCGACGACGGAGACCTGGCTGCGGCCGACGGTGAAGGAGACGGTCTTGGCCTGTTCGCCGTAGACGCCGTCGCGGCCCTCGACGCCGTCGAGGGCGAGGTCGACGGTGACCTCGGTGCCGGGCTTCCAGTACTTCTCCGGGCGGAAGTCGAGGCGGTCGTTGCCGAACCAGTGGCCCTCGACCTCGACGGCAGGTTCGGTCCTGATGCGGATCGCCTTCTCGACGTCCTCCGGGTTGGTGATGCCCCGGGAGAAGCGGATCGAGAACGGCATGCCGACGCCGACCTTCGAGCCATCCTCCGGTGTGAAGGTGCCGGTGAAGGTGTTCTCCGGTGTCAGGGTGGTGAAGCGGGAGTCCTCGGCGGCCGTGCGGCCCTCGGAGTCCTTGGCGACCGCGTGCACGGTGTAGGTGGTGGAGGCGGCCAGGTGGGTGGACGGCGTCCAGGTGGCGCCGTCGCCGGCTATCTTCCCGTCGACCCTGCCGCCGTCGGCGTCCTTGACGACGACCTCGGTCAGCTTGCCCTTGGCGGCGCCTATCTTCAGGTCACCGCTGGTGTCCACGGCCTTCGCCCCGTCCTTCGGGGCGATTGTGACCACGGCCTCGGACTGCTTGCCCTGCGCCGCGGTGGAGTCCTTGGCGTTCTTGCCGCCGTCCCCGGACCCGGCGCCCGAGCCCGATCCGCCCCCGCCGCAGGCGGTGACCGTGAGCAGTACGCCCAGTGCCAGCGCCGGCAGTGCCCTGCCGCGTCCCTTGCCGCCCCGTCCCCGGATGCCCGCCGGCGACGCCCCCGATATCGGACGCACGTTCAACTCGTCTCCCCTCGCCGGGCCCGGTCCGGGGCCCGCACCCCAGTGCGCCCGCGCGCACCGGCGCATCGTAACCGCAGGCCAGGGGCGCCGGGGACCGTGCAAATGTCACTGTTCCGTACCGAGTTGCGGGGGCGCGTGTCAGGGTCACTTCACCGCGGTGCCCGCCTTCCACTTCTTCCAGTTCATGTTCCAGCCACCGAGCCCGTTGTCGGGGGCGACGGTCCTGTCCTTGCTGTGGACCACCTCGACGACGTCGCCGATCAGACTGCGGTCGAAGAACCACCCGGCCGGGGTGTCGGCACCGCCGCCCTTGTCGTCGCGCAGGCCCACGCAGCCGTGGCTGACGTTGGCCCGGCCGAAGGTGTCGGCGGGCGCCCAGTAGTTGCCGTGCAGGAAGGTGCCGGAGCTGGTCAGGCGGATGGCGTGCGGGACGTCGGGGATGTCGTACTCGCCGCCGAAGCCGACCGTGCGGCTGTTCATGCGGGTGACGTCGAGCATCTCGGTGATCACCATCTTGCCGTTGTAGGTGGGGGTGGCCGGCGCTCCGGCGGTGATCGGCACGGTGGTCAGCAGGGTGCCGTCGCGGCGCACCTGCATGGTCCGCTCGGCCGCGTCGACGAGGGAGACCTGGCTGCGGCCGACGGTGAAGGAGAACGACTTGCGCTGGAGCCCGTACACCCCCGGCGCGCCCTCGACGTCCCGCAGCCGCAGGTCGACGGTGACCTCGGTGCCGGGTTTCCAGTACTCCTCGGGGCGGAAGTCGAGGCGGTCCTTGCCGAACCAGTGGGGGCGGATCTCGGTGGCGGGCTTGGCGGTGACCGAGACGGCGCGCTCGACGGCGGCGCGGTCGGTGATCTCCCGGCTGAAGGACAGCGAGACGATCATGCCGGTGCCGACGACCGAGCGGTTCTCGGGAGCGGCGTACGCGATGAAGCGTTCCTCGGGGACGTAGGTGGTGAAGGTGGTGTGCCGGGCCGCGCGGCGCGCGTGGCCGTCCAGGGCCACCACGTCGACGGTGTACTTCGCGGCGAGTGCCAGCCGGTCGTCGTCGGGCCGCCAGCTCAGGCCGTCCTCGGAGATCCGGCCCGGTACCGGGGTCTCCCGTGCGTCCTGCGACCTGACCACCTTCACCGACTCCAGGCGCCCGCCGGGCACCCGGACCGACAGCTTCCGGTCCGGCCGGACGGCCTTGCTGCCGTCGTCCGGGGTCACCCGGATGACGTCCTCGGCTGCGGGGGGCTTGCCGAAGACCTCGCCGATCCCACCCCCGTCCGAGGTGCATCCGGCGGCCCCGGCCAGCAGTCCTGCCCATGTCAGTACGGCGGCCAGAGCGGCCCCCGCGCGCCGTGCGCGCCCATGTACGTGCCTCACATCCACCCGTAACGACCGGTCCGCCCTGGGGAAACGTGAGTGCGAGCCATGCGGTGGGCAGAACAGTGGGGAGGACGACGCGACGGGGAGCAGCGGTCGGGACACCGCGCGCCCTTCTCCCCGTCTCCGCACGTCGTTCCACGAGCCGCAGGAGGCTGACAGGTGTCCAGCGCAGCCGAGCAGGAGGCGGTGGCCGGGAAGCCGGCCGCCGAGGACGGGCGCCCCGCCGTCGTGGTGAACGGCTCGCGGCGTGCCGCGCCGCCCACCGCCGTGCCGGCCCGGCCGGGCACACCCGTGCCGCTGGGCGCCCGGTTCCGGACCGGACCGGACCAGGTGGCGGGCACCAACTTCGCGCTGTGGGCGGGTGGGGCGGAGGCGGTGGAGCTGTGCCTGTTCGACGAACGGGGCCCCGGGGGCGGGGAGCGCCGGGTGCGGCTGACGGAGCTGACGCACGAGATCTGGCACGGCTTCGTGCCGGGCGTGGGCCCCGGGCAGCGGTACGGCTTCCGGGTGCACGGCCGCTGGGACCCGTGGACCGGCGCCCGCTGGAACCCGGCGAAGCTGCTGCTCGACCCGTACGCCCGTGCGGTGGACGGCGACTTCGCGCTGCCGCCCGAGGTGTACGGGCACGTGCGGGACTGGCCGGAGCAGCACGTGGCGGACACCGTGCGCGACGACCGGGACTCGGCGCCGTACGTCCCGAAGGGCGTGGTCGTCCATGACGACGACGACTGGTCGGACGACCGGCGGCCGAAGACGCCGTGGGCCGACTCGGTGATCTACGAGCTGCACGTGCGGGGCTTCACGAAGCTGCACCCCGGCATCCCCGAGGAGCTGCGCGGGACGTACGCCGGTCTGGCGCATCCGGCGGCGATCGAGCACCTGGTGCGCCTCGGCGTGACGGCGGTGGAGCTGCTGCCGGTGCACCAGTTCGCCCACGAGGACCATCTGCTGAAGCGCGGCCTGAAGAACTACTGGGGGTACAACTCGATCGGCTACTTCGCCCCGCACGCGGCCTACGCCGCCGCCGGCACCCGGGGTGAGCAGGTCGGCGAGTTCAAGCGGATGGTGCGCGCCCTGCACGCGGCCGGGATCGAGGTCATCCTCGACGTGGTCTACAACCACACGGCCGAGGCGGGCGAGCTGGGCCCGACGCTCTCCCTGAAGGGCGTCGACAACCGCGGCTACTACCGCCTCCAGCCGGACGCCCGCCGCTACGCCGACTACACGGGCTGCGGCAACACCCTGCACGTCGTGCAGCCGCACGTCCTGCGCCTGATCACCGACTCCCTGCGGTACTGGGTGACGGAGATGGGGGTGGACGGCTTCCGCTTCGACCTGGCGGCGGCGCTGGCCCGCTCCATGCACGACGTCGACATGCTGTCCCCGTTCCTCGCGGTGATCGCGCAGGACCCGGTGCTGCGGCGGGTGAAGCTGATCGCCGAGCCCTGGGACGTCGGCTCGGGCGGCTACCAGGTGGGTGCCTTCCCGCCCCTGTGGACGGAGTGGAACGACCGCTACCGCGACACCGTGCGGGACTTCTGGCGACACGCCCTGCCGGACGTGCGGGAGATGGGCTACCGGCTGTCGGGCTCCAGCGACCTGTACGCGTGGGGCGGGCGGCGGCCGTACGCGTCGGTCAACTTCGTCACCGCGCACGACGGCTTCACGCTGCGCGACCTGGTCTCCTACGGGCGCAAGCACAACGAGGCCAACGGCGAGGGCAACCGGGACGGCACGGACGACAACCGGTCCTGGAACTGCGGCACGGAGGGGGAGACGGACGACGAGGCGGTACGGGCGCTGCGGCGGCGCCAGCTGCGCAACCTGCTGACGACGCTGCTGCTGTCGACCGGGGTGCCGATGCTGGTCGCGGGCGACGAGCTGGGCCGCACCCAGCGCGGCAGCAACAACGCCTACTGCCAGGACAACGCGATCAGCTGGGTCGACTGGAGCCTGCTGGACGACCCCGAGTGGCGGCCCCTGTTCGAGCTGACCTCCCGGCTGATCGCACTGCGCCACCGGCATCCGGTGCTGCGCCGCCGGGCGTTCTTCTCCGGCCGCGCGCACTCCGCGGACGGCCTGCGCGACCTGGCCTGGTTCACCCCGCGGGGCACGGAGATGACGGAACGGGACTGGTACGCGCCCGCCGCCACCCTCGGCATGTACCTGTCCGGGCGGGACATCCCGGGCCGCGACGAGCGCGGGGACGCCATCGTGGACGACAGCTTCCTCGCGGTGCTGCACGCCGGGGAGCGCCCCGCGGCCTTCGTCCTGCCGGCCGCGCCGTGGGCGGAGCGGTACGAGGTGGTCGTCGACACCAGCGGGGAGGAGCAGGCCGAGGCGCCGGGCGGGACCCACCCGGCGGGCGCGGAGGTCCCGGTCCCGGCGCGGTCGGTGCTGCTGTTGCGGGTCGTCGGCTGAGCTGTCGTTTCGGCTCCGTGAACTATGCGGTGATCTTCTTGACCGGGGCACCGGCCTGCTGGGAGCGTCCCTGCCCATGAGGTCTTCCGCTGCCCGCCGGTGCGTGGGCGTCGCGCTCGTGGCGCGACGCCACGTCGACCTGTGCCGGCACGCCGGCGCCGTCTGTCGCTGACCCGGGCGCCTCCCCCTCTTCCCGCTCTCCCCTTCCTCTTCTCCTCCCTTCTCCTCCCTGGGATCACGCATGTCCGAGATGTCCCGTCGTGTCTTCGGCGGCCTGCTCGGCGGTGGTGCGGTGACGGCCGTGGCCGGTCCGTCCGCGTCCGCCGCCCCCGCCGCTCCCGCCCCCGCCGAACGCCCCTTCCGGGCCCGCCCCGGCGCCGGACCACGCAGACGCCCCAACGTCCTGTTCATCCTCGGCGACGACCTCGGCTGGGCCGACCTGTCCTCCTACGGCGCGCCGCACATCCGCACGCCCCACCTGGACCGGCTGGCGGCGCAGGGCGTCCGGTTCACGCAGGCCTACGCGGGGTCGGCGACCTGCTCCCCGACCCGGTTCAGCCTGTACACCGGCCGCTTCCCGGGGCGTACGGAGGGCGGACTGGCCGAGCCGCTCGGCGACCGGTCCCAGGGCCTGCACCCGGACCACCCGACGCTCGCGTCGCTGCTGAAGGGGGCGGGGTACGCCACCGCCCTGATCGGCAAGTGGCACTGCGGCTGGCTGCCGGACCACAGCCCCACCAAGTCCGGCTGGGACGAGTTCTTCGGCAACTTCGGCGGGGCGCTGGAGTACTTCTCCAAGCTGGGGCAGCTGGGCGACTACGACCTGTACGAGGGCGACACCACCTACCAGGACCTGCGCTACTACACGACCGTCCTCACCGAGCGCGCCGTCGAGTACGTCGGCCGCGACCACGACCGCCCCTGGCTGCTCAACCTCAACTACACCACCCCGCACTGGCCGTGGCTCACCGAGGAAGACGAGCGCGAGGGCGCGGAGATCGCCGCCGAGATCCGCACCGGGAACGTGCTGGGCGCGCTGCTGCACCGCGACGGCGGCTCGGTGGAGAAGTACAAGGAGATGGTCGAGAACCTGGACGCCTCGGTCGGCAAGGTGCTCGCCGCGCTGCGCCGCTCCGGCCAGGAGGAGAACACCGTCGTGGTCTTCGCCAGCGACAACGGTGGCGAGCGCTTCTCGTACCAGTGGCCGCTCAGCGGCGGCAAGTCCGAGCTGCTGGAGGGCGGCATCCGCATACCTACCGTGCTGCGCTGGCCGGCCCGCGTCGACGGCCGGCAGGTCAGCCACCAGCCGGTGTACTCGCCGGACTGGACGGCGACCCTGCTGGAGCTGGGCGGCGCCCGGCCCGACCCGGAGTACCCGCTGGACGGCCGGAGCCTGGCCGGCTACCTCCTGCGCGGCGAGGAGCTGCCCGAGCGCGACCTGTTCTGGCGGGTGCGCGGAAACCGGGCGCTGCGCCGGGGCGACTGGAAGTACTACCGGGACGCGGACGGCAGGGACCACCTGTACGACCTGGGTGCCGACGCCCGCGAGCAGGCGGACCTGGCCGCCGAACGGCCCCGGCTGCTCGCCGAACTGCGGGCGGCCTGGGAGAAGGTGGACGGCGGTCTGCTGCCGTACCCCGCGGCCTGAGCCCCGCGGGGACCCGTGGCGGGGGGGGCGGCCGTCGTGTCCGGCGGGCGCACCGGCCGGTCGGCCGGTGCGCCCGTACGACCCCGGGTGCCGCGGAAACTCGGTGGGCAGTGTCAGTGGTGAACCGTAGGCTCGCTGCTGATGTCCACGACACCCGCCTCCGCCGAGCCCCCCGCCCAGGACCGGTCCACCGTTCGCGCGCTGCTGCGGCTGTGGCCCTACGTGCGGCCCGTGCGGGCGCGGTTGGCGACCGCCGCGGGGGTGGCGATCCTCGCCTCCTGCCTGGGCCTGGTGATCCCGCTCGTCCTGAAGTGGATGGTGGACGGTCCGGTCGCCGACCGCGATCCGGCCGGTGTGTGGCTCGGGGCGCTGTACCTGCTGCTGCTCGGGCTCGCGGAGGCCCTGCTGTTCGGGCTGCGGCGGTGGCTGGTGGCCCGGCCGCTGTCCTCGGTCGAGGCGGGGATGCGGGCGGACCTGTACCGGCACCTGCAACGGCTTCCGGTGGCCTTCCACGACCGGTGGGCTTCGGGCCAGTTGCTCTCGCGCGGCACGACGGACCTGATGCTGCTGCGCATGTTCCTCGCCTTTCCGCTGACGTTCCTGCTGGTCAACGGTGTGACGATCCTCGTCGGCGTGGGCATCATGCTGGTCCAGGACTGGACGCTGGGCCTGGTGATCCTCGGGCCGGCCATCCCCGTGATGATCATGTGCGGGATCTTCGAGAAGCAGTACTCGCAGGTCGCGCGGCGGGCGCAGGACCAGGTCGGGGATCTGACGACCGTGGTCGAGGAGAGCGTCCTCGGCATCCGCATCATCAAGGGCTTCGGACGGCACCGCAGCCAGGCCCGCGCCTTCCACGAGCTGTCGCACCGGCTGCGGGGGACGGAGCTGCGCAAGGCACGGCTGCTGGCGGCGATCTGGGCGGTCATCGTCGCGCTGCCGGAGGTGGCGATCGGGGCGGCGCTGGTCGTCGGGACGGTCCAGGTGGCGGACGGCTCGCTGTCGGCGGGGACGCTGGTGGCGTTCCTGTCCACGGCGCTGGCCCTGCGGTGGCCCGTCGAGTCGATCGGCTTCCTGCTGGCGATGAGCCAGGAGGCGGCGACGGCCACGGACCGGTACTTCGAGGTGATGGACGCGCCGGTCGAGGAGGACGGTCCGTCCGCGCGGGTCGAGAGGAAGGCGCCGTCCGCTCCGGCGTCGCGGGGCGGCATCGCGCGGGGGGACGGCCTGCGCTTCGAGGGCGTCCGCTTCCGCTACCCCGACGCGCCCCCGGGCTCCCCGCCCGTCCTCGACCGCGTCGACCTGCACATCCGGTCCGGTGAGTCCATGGCCCTGGTCGGGGCCACCGGCAGCGGCAAGACGACGCTGACCGCGCTCGTCCCCCGGCTGCACGAGGCGACCGCCGGACGGATCACGCTGGACGGCGAGGACATCACCGACCTGCCCCGCGAGGAGCTGCGCTCCCTGGTCGCCGTGGCCTTCGAGGAGCCCACCCTCTTCTCGGCGACCGTCGGGGAGAACGTGCTGATGGGGGCCGCGGAGGGCGCCGGCGAGAAGGAGCTGGGGCGGGCGCTGGACGTGGCGCAGGCCGGCTTCGCGCACGACCTCCCCCAGGGCACCGGCACCCAGGTCGGGGAGCAGGGCCTGAGCCTCTCCGGCGGCCAGCGCCAACGCCTCGCGCTCGCCCGGGCGGTGGTCGGCGGGCCGAGGTTCCTCGTCCTGGACGACCCGCTCTCCGCGCTGGACGTGCACACCGAGGCCGCCGTGGAGGCCGCCCTGCGGCAGGTCCTCGCGGACACCACCGCCCTGATCGTGGCGCACCGCCCGTCCACGGTGCTGCTCGCCGACCGCGTCGCCCTGCTCTCGGACGGCCGCATCACCGCCGTCGGCACCCACCAGGAACTGCTGCGCGCCAGCGCCGAGTACGCCCACCTGATGTCCGGGCTCGACGGGCACGACGACCGCCCGGCGCTCCGGGGACACCGGGAACACCGGGAACACCGGGAAGGAGAGGGCCGATGACCGCACCCACGGCCACGGACCGGGGACGACCGCGAGACGGGGACGAGGCCGCCGAGGCCGCCGAGGCCGAGACGCGCGCGGCCGACGACCTCTTCGACCGGGACGTCCTGCCGAGCCCGCCGGGCGCCACCGCCGCCCTGCTCCGCTCCCTGCTGGCCCCCCTGAAGGCACGCGTCGCCCTCACCACCTTCCTCCTGCTCCTCCAGCAGGCGGCCGTGCAGGCGGGCCCGCTGCTGGTGGCGTACGCCATCGACCGGGCGGTGCCGGCCCTGCGGCACGACGACCAGGGCCCGCTGATCGCGGTCGGCGCCGGGTACCTGCTGTGCTCGCTGGCCGCGGGCGGACTGCAGTACGCGTTCGTGGCCGCCGCGGCCCGGGTCAGCCAGGACGTGCTCCTGGACCTCAGGGGCCGGATCTTCCGGCACGCGCAGGCGCTGAGCGTCGACTTCCACGAGCGGTACACCTCGGGCCGGCTCATCTCCCGCTCCACCACGGACGTGGAGTCGCTGCGCGAACTGCTCGACGAGGGCCTCCAGGAACTCGTGACGGTCATCCTCTCCTTCGTCTACATCGCGGCGCTGCTGCTCTGGCTGGACCTGGGGCTGGGCGGCGTCGCGGTGGCCTCGTTCGTGCCGCTGTACGCGCTGGTGCGGCTGTACCAGCGGCGCGCGGGACGGGTGTACCGGCAGCGGTCCACGGCGATCGCGGCGGTGATCGTGAAGTTCGTGGAGACGATGAACGGCATCCGGCCGGTGCGCGCCTTCCGCCGGGAGGCCGCCAACGACGCCGAGTTCGCGGCCCTGAACCGGCGCCACGAGCGGACCAACGGCGACGCGCTCCTGGAGATGGCCCGTTACGTCGTCGGCTCGCGGGTGGTCGCCAACACGGCCGTCGCGGGCATCGTGCTGTGGGGCGCCCACCGGGTCGCGGACCGCACGCTGGCGCTGGGTGTCCTGGCGGCGGCCGTGCTGTACCTGCGGCGGCTGTACGACCCGATCGACCGGCTCGGCATGTTCCTGAACTCCTACCAGTCGGCGGCGGCCTCCCTGGAGAAGATCGCCGGCCTGCTGGCGCAGACGCCGTCCGTGCCCGAGCCGAGCGCGCCGAAGGAGCTGCCCGCGCGGGAGTCGGAGCACCCCGGCCGCGAGGTGGTCTTCGACGGGGTCCGCTTCGCCTACCGCACCGGCGGCGAGGTGCTGCCCCGCTTCGACCTGACGATCCCGGCGGGCCAGACCGTCGCCGTCGTGGGCTCCACCGGCGCGGGCAAGTCGACGCTGGCCAAGCTGCTCGCCCGGTTCTACGACGCCTCCGACGGGCGGGTCCTGCTGGACGGCACCGACCTGCGCGACCTGGCCGTGCCGGAACTGCGGCGGGGGGTGGTGATGGTGACGCAGGAGGCGTTCCTGTTCTCCGGCACGGTCGCCGAGAACATCGCCATCGGCCGCCCGGAGGCGACCCGGGAGGAGATCGAGCGGGCCGCGAAGGCGATCGGCGCCCACGACTTCGTCGCCGCCCTGCCCGACGGCTACGACACCGACGTGCGCAAGCGGGGCGGCCGGATCTCCGCCGGGCAGCGGCAGCTCGTGGCGTTCGCGCGGGCGCTGCTCGCGGACCCGGCGGTGCTGATCCTGGACGAGGCGACCAGCTCGCTGGACGTGCCCGGTGAGCGCGCGGTGCAGCGGGCGATGGCGACGGTGCTGAAGGGCCGTACGGCGGTGGTGATCGCGCACCGGCTGTCCACCGTGGAGATCGCCGACCGGGTGCTGGTGATGGAGCACGGCCGGATCGTGGAGGACGGCGCGCCGGCGGAACTGATCGCCGGCACCGGCAGGTTCGCGGACCTCCACCGGGCGTGGCGGGACAGTCTGGCGTGAGGCCGGGACCGCGCCGGCCCGGTGCGCCGGACGGACCGCGCCGGCCCGGTGTGCCGGACAGTGGGGGGAGCCACCGGTGATCGACGCGTACGAGGACCCCGGCACGCCGGACCGCCGGGGCGGCTGGCGGTACCTGGGGTGGCTGGTCCGGCGGCAGTGGCCGCGCTGCCTGGCGGGGGCCGTGCTCGCCAGTGTCTGGATGGTGCTGCTGGCGGCGACGCCGTACCTGATGGCGCGGGCGGTCGACCACGGCCTGGTCCCCGGCGACCTGGGCGCGCTGGCGCTGTGGACGGGGGCACTGGTCGCCGTTGGGGCGTTCAACGCCTGGCTGGGCATCATGCGGCACCGCACGATGACCCGGGTGCGGATGGACGCCAACTTCCGGACGGTCAAGGTGGTCGTCGGGCACTCCGCACGGCTCGGTGCGGCGCTGCGCCGGCAGGTCGGGACCGGGGAGGTCGTCACCATCGGCGTGGGTGACGTGCAGACGATCAGCACGTCCCTGACGGCCGTGGGGCCGGGCGTCGGAGCGGTCGTCGCCTACGCGGCCGTCGGGACGCTCATGCTGTCGGTGTCGACCCGGCTCGCCCTGGTGGTGCTGCTCGGCGTGCCGGTGCTCGGCGTGCTGCTGGGCCCGATCATGGGGCGGTTGCAGGGCAGGGAGGCCGAGTACCGGGAGCGGCAGTCGGTGCTGACCGCGCGGATCGGGGACCTCGCGGGCGGGCTGCGGGTGCTCAACGGGCTGGGCGGCAAGGGCCTGGTCGCGGACGCGTTCCGCCGGGACTCGGGGCGGCTGCGCGAGCAGGGCTACCGGGTGGGCGCGGTGACCAGCTGGATCCAGGCCCTCGGCGTCGGCCTGCCGATGCTGTTCCTGGCCCTGGTGACCTGGATGGGCGCCCGGCTGGCCGCGCAGGGCCGGATCAGCGTGGGTGAACTGGTGGCGGTGTACGGCTACGTGGTGGCCCTGGGCTGGCCGGTGGCGTTCCTGATCGAGATGGCGCACCAGCTCAGCCGGGGTGTGGTGGCCGCCCGCCGGGTCGTCGCGTTCCTGCGGCTGGAGCCCGACCCGGACCCCGGCACCCGGGACGCCCCGGCCGAGGCCTCGCCGCTGTACGACCCCGCCTCCGGGGTGCGGGTCCTCCCCGGCCGCCTGACCGCGCTGGCCGGGGCTCGTCCCGCGGACGCCGCCGAGGTCGTCGACCGCCTCGGCCGGTACGCCCCCTCCGAGGTCAGGTGGGGCGAGGTCCCGTTGGCCGACGTGCCGCTCGCCCAGGTCCGGGCCCGCATCCTGGTCGCCGACGCGGAGGCCGACCTCTTCGCGGGCACCCTGCGCGAGGTGGTCGGCGAGGCGGTGACGGGCGCGGACGACGCGGACGGGGCGGGTGGGACGGGCGCGGCAGCGCGCCGCGGGAGTGGGGCCGGCCGCGAGGCGTCGGCCGACGGGCGCCGGCGTGCCGGGGCGCTCCACGAGGGTGACCTGGCCCGGTCCCTGCACGCGGCCGCCGCCGAGGACGTGGTCCAGTCCCTCCCCGAGGGACTGGACGGCCCCGTCTCGGCCCAGGGCCGCAGTCTCTCCGGTGGCCAGCGCCAACGCGTCCGGCTGGCCCGAGCACTGTTCGCCGACCCCGAGGTGCTGCTCGCCGTGGAGCCGACGTCCGCGCTGGACGCCCACACCGAGGCCGCGGTGGCGGACCGGCTGCGGGACGCCCGCGAGGGCCGTACGACCGTGGTGGCCTGCACCTCTCCCCTGCTGCTCGACCGGGCGGACGTCGTGCACCTCCTGGTCGACGGCAAGGTCGTCGCCACCGGCACGCACCGCGAACTGATCGCCGCCGAGCCGGGGTACCGGGCGCTGGTCGCCCGGGACGACGAGGGGGACCGATGACGTCCACGTCCGCATCCACGCCGGCGTCCGGGGCCGCGTCGTCGTCCGCGGGGCAGCTCCCCGTCGCCGGGCGCGGCGACGTCCGCCGGGCGGCGGCCGGACTGGTCGGCGCCGACCGGCGGGCCTTCGCGCTCGTCCTCGGCCTGAACGCGCTGGCCGCCCTGGCCGGGCTCGCGGGTCCGTGGCTGCTCGGCCGGATCGTCGACGAGGTCCGCGCGGGGGGCGGGGTCGGCGCGGTGGACCGGATGGCGCTCGCCATCCTGCTGTGCTCGCTGGCCCAGTTGCTGCTGGCCCGCTGGGCGCGGTACGTGGGCCACCGGTTCGGGGAGCGGACGCTCGCCCGGGTACGGGAGCGGTTCGTGGACCGCACGCTGGCCCTCCCGGCGTCCGTGGTGGAGCGGGCGGGCACCGGGGACCTGACGACGCGCGGCACCGCCGACGTGACCACCGTCGGCACGACGCTGCGGGACGCCGGACCGGAACTGCTGATCAACTCCGTGCAGGCGCTGTTCCTGGCCGGTGCGGTGTTCGTGCTCGACCCGCTGCTCGGCGTGGTGGGCGTGCTGGGCCTGACGCCGGTGTGGGGCGCGCTGCGCTGGTACCTGCGCCGGGCGCGGGCCGCCTACCTCGCCGAGGGCGCGGCCACCTCGGAGGTCGCCGAGAGCCTCGCCGCCACGGTGGCCGGGGCGCGCACGGTGGAGGCGTTCCGGCTGGCCGACCGGCGTGTGCGGAGCAACCGGGACACGCTGGAGGTCTCCCGGCGCACCCGCCTCCACACCCTGTATCTGCGCAGCGTGTTCTTTCCGGCGGTGGAGGTCTCCTACGTCGTCCCGGTGGCGTGCGTGCTGCTCCTCGGCGGGGTCCTGCACGCGCACGGCTCGGTGAGCCTGGGCGCGGTGGTGGCGGGCGCCGTGTACCTCCAGCAGCTGGCCGGGCCGCTCGACGAGGTGCTGATGCGGATCGAGCAGCTCCAGGCGGGCGGTGCCTCCTTCGCCCGGGTGGAGGGGCTCGCGCGGGCCCCGCGGGCGGTGGCGGGCGACTCCCCGGTCCCGGCGGACGACCGGATCGAGGTGTCCGGGGTGCGGTACGCCTACGAGCGGGGCGGCGAGGTGCTGCGCGGGGTGGACCTGACCGTGCGGCCGGGCGAACGGCTGGCGGTCGTCGGTCCGTCGGGGGCCGGCAAGACCACGCTGAGCCGGCTGCTGGCGGGCGTCGACGCGCCGACCGAGGGCTCGGTGACGGTGGGCGGGGTGCCCGTGGTCGGCCTCGGGCCGGAGCGGCTGCGCCGTCAGGTCGTGCTGGTCACCCAGGAGCACCACGTGTTCCTCGGCACGGTCCGCGACAACCTGCTCATCGCCGAACCGGCGGCCCCGGACGAGCGGTTGTGGGCCGCGCTCGCCTCGGTGGGCGCCGAGGAGTGGGTACGGGAGCTGCCGGACGGCCTCGACACCGAGCTGGGCGCCGACGGCCGACGGGCGGACGGTGCGCAGGCCCAGCAGCTCGCGCTGGCCCGCGTGGTGCTGGCCGACCCGCACACGCTGATCCTCGACGAGGCCACCGCCCTGCTGGACCCGACGACGGCCCGGCACACCGAGCGCGCGCTGGCCGCCGTGCTGGAGGGCCGTACGGTCATCGCCGTCGCGCACCGCCTGCACACCGCGCACGACGCCGACCGGGTGGCCGTGATGGAGGACGGCCTGCTGACCGAGCTGGGCACGCACGACGAACTGGTGGCGTCCGGCGGGGCGTACGCGGCGCTGTGGGGGTCCTGGCACGGGGAGCCGCCCCGGCCCGGGCCCGGGCACGGGGAGCCCTCGGGGCCAGGAGCGGGCCTGCCTCCCGAGCCCGTGCGGGGCCGGCCGTCCGCACCCGCAGCCGACTGAGCGAACAGTCAGTACGACCGGTCGGTGCCGCCCTCCGGCAACCGATCCGTATATCGAACATGAACGCCCGGACAACGAACCGTTTCCGGCCAACTTCCTGACGCGCTCCTGACAGAAGGCGCGTTCTCCTGCCACTCTTCCCACGGCCGCTCCACAGCGCCCCCACAGCTTCCTCACCGTGCGCTGTGCCGTGGCCCGCTCCTAGCACGTGGTTTCTGCGTACCGCCCAGTACCGCCCGGCCGGCCCACCCGCCGACCGGTCTCCCCTGGCCGCGCGACCCGCGGCCACGCAGAAGGAGTCAGTGTTGAGCAGCAGTTCTCCCCACAGACGCACCTCCCACGCCACGTCCCGCCGCACCACCCACCGCCGCGCCGCCGCCGTTGCCCTGGCCGGTGTCGCCGCGCTGATCGCCACGGCGGTCCAGTCCGGTGCCGCCACCGCGGCACCCCGGCAGGCCCCCGTCCCGGGCGCCGAGTCCGTCAAGCTCACCCCGGCCCAGCGCGCCGAACTGATCCGCGACGCCGACGCCGCCAAGGCGCGGACCGCGGGCGAACTCGGCCTGGGCGCGAAGGAGAAGCTGGTCGTCCGCGACGTCCTCAAGGACCGCGACGGCACCGTGCACACCCGCTACGAGCGCACCTACGACGGGCTGCCCGTCCTCGGCGGCGACCTGGTCGTCACCGTCGACGGCGGGAAGACCGAGCGGGTCGTCAAGGCCACGTCGAAGGCGATCGCTCCGGCCACCCTGACGCCGAAGATCTCCGCCGGCAAGGCAGAGGCGCAGGCCGTGTCCGTCGCGAAGGCCGCCGGCGCCGAGCAGGCGGAGGCGGACCGCGCCCCGCGCAAGGTGGTCTGGGCGGCGAACGGCACCCCGGTCCTCGCCTACGAGACGGTCGTGGGCGGCCTCCAGGAGGACGGCACCCCGAACGAGCTGCACGTGGTCACCGACGCGGCCACCGGCGCCAAGCTCTTCGAGTACCAGGCGATCCACAACGGCACCGGCAACACGATGTACAGCGGCACGGTGCCGCTGGGCACCGCGCAGTCCGGGTCGTCGTACACGCTGACCGACACCACGCGCGGCAACCACAGGACGTACAACCTCAACCGGGGCACCTCCGGCACCGGCACGCTCTTCTCCGGCCCCGACGACGTCTGGGGCAACGGCCAGGCCTCCAACGCCGAGACCGCCGGCGCCGACGCCCACTACGGGGCCGCGCTGACCTGGGACTACTACAAGAACGTCCAGGGCCGATCCGGCATCCGCGGCGACGGGGTGGGCGCGTACTCCCGCGTCCACTACGGCAACAACTACGTCAACGCCTTCTGGTCGGACAGCTGCTTCTGCATGACGTACGGCGACGGCTCGGGCAACGCCAACCCGCTGACCTCGATCGACGTGGCCGCGCACGAGATGACCCACGGCGTCACCTCCAACACCGCGGGCCTGGTCTACAGCGGCGAGTCCGGCGGCCTCAACGAGGCGACCTCCGACATCTTCGGCGCGGCCGTCGAGTTCCACGCCAACAACTCCTCCGACGTCGGTGACTACCTCATCGGCGAGGAGATCGACATCAACGGCGACGGCACCCCGCTGCGCTACATGGACAAGCCCAGCAAGGACGGCGCGTCCAAGGACGCCTGGTACTCGGGCATCGGCGGGATCGACGTGCACTACTCGTCGGGCCCGGCCAACCACTTCTTCTACCTGCTGAGCGAGGGCAGCGGCACCAAGACCATCAACGGTGTCACCTACGACTCGCCCACCTCGGACGGCCTCCCGGTCACCGGCATCGGCCGCGACAAGGCCGCGAAGATCTGGTTCCGCGCGCTCACCACCAAGTTCACCTCCACCACCAACTACGCGGCGGCCCGCACCGGCACCCTCGCGGCGGCCGGCGAGCTGTACGGCACCGACAGCGACGAGTACAAGCGGGTGCAGGACGCGTGGGCGGGCATCAACGTGGGCGCCCGCTCCGGCGGCGGCGGTGGCGGCGGCACCTCCTTCGAGAACGCCGCCGACGTGGCGATCCCGGACAACGGAGCGGCGGTCACCTCCTCGGTCACGGTGACCGGACGGGCCGGCAACGCGCCCGCCAACCTCCAGGCCGCGGTGGACGTCGTGCACACCTGGCGCGGTGACCTGGTGATCGACCTGCTGGCCCCGGACGGGACCGCGTACCGCCTGAAGAACAGCAGTTCGTCGGACTCGGCGGACAACGTGAACCAGACGTACACGGTGAACGCCTCCTCGGAGACCGCCAACGGCACCTGGAAACTGCGCGTCCAGGACGTGGCGGCCCGGGACACCGGCTACATCAACTCCTTCAAGCTCACCTTCCCGTAGATCCGTCCGCCCCGGTGGTCCACGCCCCGGGGCGGCTCGGCGCAACACGGCGGGCGGCACCCGGAACCAGCGCTTTCCGGGTGCCGCCCTAGTCTTGGTGCCCATGTCCTTCACGTACGACGACGTCGGCGCCACCCGCGAGCAGGGCCACTGCCCGCCCGGCTTCCGCTCCATGCACGTACGCACGCGCCTCGGGGAGGGCGAACCGGTGTTCCGGCGGGCGGCCGAGGCCGTCCTCACCTGGGAGATGCACCGGGAGATGGGCGTCGGCATCGACGCGAGCGCGGAGCGCGCCGCGCCCGGCGTCGACGTCGTCGTCACCCTCGCCGGAATGATCAAGGCGCCCTGCCGGGTGGTGTGGACCCTGGAGGAGCACCGCCGGGCCGGGTGGGCCTACGGCACGCTGCCCGGTCACCCCGAGTCCGGCGAGGAGGCCTTCGTGGTCGACCGCACGGGCGACGGCACGGTCTGGCTGACCGTGACCGCCTTCAGCCGCCCCGCCAAGTGGTACGCCAAGGCCGGCGGACCGGCCGCCCGCGCCTTCCAGCACGCCTACGCCCGCCGCTGCGGCACGGTGCTGCGACGGCTGAGCGGCGGCGACGAGGAGGACTGACGGCCCCCGCGCCACCGCCGCCCGCGACGCTCACCTCATCAGCAGCCCGGCCGCCTGGAGCACGTCGTCCGACGGCACCGCGACCAGCCCCGCCTCCGCGCCGGAGGCCAGCAGCCGGTGCGCGGGCAGGATGCGGACGGTGTAGCCGAAGGGCCCGGTGCGGTCCAGGGCCAGCGGGCCCTCGTAGGCCCAGCGGCCCTCCAGGTCGGGACCGCCCACCGGCTTCAGCGGGACGGTGGCCGCGTCCGTGATCCGGTCCTCGGAGTCCACCCGGCCGGAGACCGCCTGCACCTCGACGTCGTCCGGGGCGAGGTCGCCGAGGTTCACCCGCACCCGCAGCCCGAGCGTCGAGCCCAGCTCCGCCGTGGCACCGGCCGCGGACGTCTCCACGTGGTCGACGCTCACCCCCGGCCAGGCCGCCCGCACCCGGGCCTTCCACTCGGCCAGGGACCGGGCGGAGTCCGGGTCCATCGCGCGGTGCGCCTCGGCCGCCGGGGCGTACAGCCGCTCCACGTACTCCCGGACCATGCGCCCGGCCAGCACCTTCGGGCCGAGCAGGCTCAGGGTGCGGCGGACCATCTCGATCCACCGGTCGGGCAGCCCGCTCGCGCCCCGCTCGTAGAAACGCGGGGTGATCCGCTGCTCCAGCAGGTCGTAGAGGGCGGAGGCCTCTATGGCGTCGCGCCGGTCCGGGTCGGTACCCGCGCCGTCGGCGGTGGGGATCGCCCAGCCGAAGTCCGGCTGGAACCACTCGTCCCACCAGCCGTCCAGCACCGAGAGGTTGAGGCAGCCGTTGAGCGCCGCCTTCATGCCCGAGGTGCCGCACGCCTCCAGGGGCCGCAGCGGGTTGTTCAGCCAGATGTCGCAGCCCGGGTAGAGCTTCTGCGCCATCGCCATGCCGTAGTCCGGCAGGAACACGATCCGGTGCCGCACCCGCGGATCGTCCGCGAACCGCACCAGCTCCTGCACCAGCCGCTTGCCGCCGTCGTCCGCCGGATGCGCCTTGCCCGCGACGACGATCTGGATCGGCCGCTCGGCGTGCAGCAGCAGGTCCGTCAGCCGGTTCCGGTCGCGCAGCATCAGCGTCAGGCGCTTGTACGACGGGACGCGCCGCGCGAAGCCGATGGTGAGCACGTCCGGGTCGAGGACGTCGTCGATCCAGCCCAGCTCGGCGGTCCCGGCCCCGCGCTGCCGCCAGGAGGCGCGCAGCCGCTCCCGCACCTCCTCGACGAGCTGCTCGCGCAGGGTGCGGCGCAGCTCCCAGATGTCCTGGTCGGGGATGTCGGCGACCGAGTCCCAGCGCTCCGAGCCGCCGACGGTCAGCGCGTCCTCGGCCCGCTGGACACCGATCTGCCGGGCGCCGAGCCGGAGCACCTCCGGCGCGACCCAGGTCGGGGCGTGCACTCCGTTGGTGACCGAGGTGATCGGCACCTCCTCGGCGTCGAAGCCGGGCCACAGTCCGGCGAACATCTCCCGGCTGACCCCGCCGTGCAGCAGGGAGACGCCGTTGGCGCGCTGGGCCAGCCGCAGGCCCATCACGGCCATGTTGAAGAGGTTCGGCTCGCCGCCGGGGTAGGTCTCCATGCCGAGCCGCAGGACGCGTTCCACGTCGATGCGCGGGAGTTCCGCGTCGGGGCCGAAGTGTCGGGCGACCAGCTCGCGGTCGAAGCGGTCGATGCCGGCCGGCACGGGGGTGTGGGTGGTGAAGACGGTGCCGGCCCGCACCGCCTCCAGCGCCGACCCGAACTCCAGGCCCTCGTCGCACAGTTCCGAGATGCGCTCCAGGCCGAGGAAGCCGGCGTGGCCCTCGTTGGTGTGGAACACCTCGGGCGCGTCGTGCCCGGTGAGCCGGCAGTACGAGCGCACCGCCCGGACACCTCCTATGCCCAGGAGCATCTCCTGGAGGAGCCGGTGCTCGCTGCCGCCGCCGTAGAGCCGGTCGGTGACCCCGCGTTCGCCGAGGTCGTTCTCCTCGACGTCCGAGTCCAGCAGCAGCAGCGGGACGCGGCCGACCTGGGCCAGCCAGATCCGGGCCCGCAGCTCCCGGCCGCCGGGCAGGGCGAGGGCCACGTGCGCGGGGGTGCCGTCGGCCTCCTTCATCAGGGCGAGCGGCAGCTCGTGCGGGTCGAGGACGGGGTAGTGCTCCTGCTGCCAGCCGTCCCGGGACAGGGACTGGCGGAAGTAGCCGTGGCGGTAGAGCAGGCCGACGCCGATGAGCGGCACGCCCAGGTCGCTGGCCGCCTTGAGGTGGTCGCCGGCCAGGATGCCGAGGCCGCCGGAGTACTGGGGCAGCGCGGCGGTGATGCCGAACTCGGGCGAGAAGTAGGCGACGGCGGCGGGCAGTCGGCCCGACTGGGCCTGGTACCAGCGGTCGCCGGACATGTAGTGATCGAGGTCGTCGGCCACCGCGGTCAGCCGGCGCAGGAAGCGCCGGTCCTCGGCCAGCTCCGCCAGGCGCCCGGGCGGAACGGTGCCGAGCAGCCGTACCGGGTCGCGGCCGGAGGCGGCCCAGCACTCGGGGTCGACGGACTGGAAGAGGTCGCGGGTCTCCGGGTGCCAGGACCAGCGCAGGTTGCGGGCCAGGTCACTGAGCGGCCGGAGGGGGTCGGGGAGGACGGGACGGACGGTCAGTCGACGGATCGCCTTCACCCCCACGACGTTACCGGGGTGATGTGTCCCTCGCCGGGGGCTTCGCCCACAGTCCTCCGATTCGGCCTGAACGGCGTCGTTCCCGGTCTCCGGACGGGCTAATAACCACCGGCGTGACGATCTTCCGGCGGGGAAGGTGTCCGGTCAGGGTCGTCGCGTGTGCCGACATACGCGTGAGTAGTTGACAAAGTGCCGGATTGCCCACCCGAGGAGTGGGGGAAGGCTCCTGCGGTAAGCCCACACGCACCTCCGCAGGACCCACCTCCCCAGAGTCATCCGCCCACCCACGTTGACGCGGACAGGAGCGGTCATGCCCGCCACGCACCACTCGTCAGTGCCCCCCGCGGAGCCACCGGAGCAGTCGTCCGGGGCGCCGCCCGCGGACGGCACCACCGTCGTCGGACGGATACCCGTCCTGGACGTCCGCCCGGTGGTCCGCCAGGGGCGCAGGCCCGCCAAGGCCGTCACCGGCGAGTCCTTCGAGATATCGGCCACCGTGTTCCGCGAGGGGCACGACGCGGTCGCGGCCGACGTGGTCCTGAGAGATCCGCGGGGCCGCCCGGGCCCGTGGACGCCGATGCGGGAGCTGGCCCCCGGCACCGACCGCTGGGGAGCCACCGTCACCGCCGGTGAGCCCGGACTCTGGACCTACACCGTGGAGGCCTGGAGCGACCCGGTCACCACCTGGCGGCACCACGCGCGGATCAAGGTCCCGGCGGGCATCGACACGGAGCTGGTCCTGGAGGAGGGCGCCCGGCTGTACGAGCGCGCGGCCGCCGGCGTGCCGGGCGCCGAGGGGCGGCGCGAGCTGCTCGCCGCCGTCGACGCGCTGCGGGACGAGTCCCGGCCCGCCGCGTCACGGCTGGCGGCGGCGTTGACGCCGCAGGTGGACGCGGTGCTGGCCCGGCACCCCCTGCGGGAACTGGTCACCGGCTCCGACCCGCTGCCGCTGCTGGTGGAACGCGAACGCGCCCTGTACGGCGCCTGGTACGAGTTCTTCCCCCGCTCCGAGGGCACCCCCGAGCGG